>CAVQAX010000030.1:0-63392 GCA_963710515.1 uncultured Alphaproteobacteria bacterium | reverse complement strand
GCTCAGCCGCCGCAGGCGGCGGCGAGGCTGACGTGGCCGCGGTCGATGCCGGTCACGGTGACGGCGCAGGGGCCGGCTTCGGTGGCGACGTCGATGCTCTCGCCGATGCCGGCTTTCCGGGTCACGGTGCCGTTGATGGCGATGCGGGCGGTCTGGCCGGCGGCATCGATGCCCGAGACGAAGACCCGCACAGTGCCGTCGGCCAGCGCGAGTGTCGCGCCGGGCGTGGCGCCTTCGGGGGCCGCGAGCGCGTCGCCGCAGGTGCCGTCGAGGGCGACCTGGCCGCCGCCGATGCCGCTCACGCCGAGGCGGCAATCGGTTCCGCCCGCCGAGACGTCGATCTCGTCGCCGGCGCCGAGGTCCGTCGTCTCGCCGTTGATCTGCAGGCGCACCCGCTGCGCGGCCTCGTCGATGCGCGAGACGAAGGCCCGGATCGCGCCGTCGGCGAGCAGGATTGTCTCGCCGATGCCGCTGCCGGAGACCGGGGCGGCCGCTGCGGGGGCCTCGGCCGGGGCGGCTTCGGCGGTCGCGGTGTCGCCGGCTTCGGGGGCGTCGGCCTCCGCGCCGCGCAGGCGCGTGAGGACCGAGCTGAGGGCCGAGGACTGGGCGGCGTTCGCTTCGGCGAGGGCCGAGTTCACCGAATCGCCGAGACCGGCGACGCGCGCACCGATCTCCGCGCCGAGGCCCTCGACGCGCGCGCCGATGTCCTCGGCCAGCTGCGAGACGGCACCGGTGGAGGCCGAGGCTTCGGCGGCCACCGCGTCGAGGCGTTCGGTGAGGGCGGTCTGGGCGGACATCAGCGCTTCCATGTCCGCGGCGCGGGCGGTCTCGATGGCATTGACCCGGTTTGCGACGACCGCCTCGATCTCGCCGATGTCGGGGCCGGAGGGTGCGGCGACGAGGCCGATGACGAGACCGGCGACGGCGCCGACCGCGCCGGCAAAAAAGGTTTTCTGGTTGTCGGACATGCGTTTCTCCCCATTGCATTGCGTTTTCACGGGCGCCGTTTCAGACTGGCGTCTCCGGTCGGGAGCTTAGCCGAAGCAGGGCGCTCTGGGCACGGGTTTTTTCAGGGCGGCGGATGCGGCGGGCATGGGTGGAGGAACGGGGATGGCGGTTTTCGGCGAGAACATGCGGGTGGACGGCACGCGGCTCTGGGACAGCCTGATGGAGATGGCGCAGATCGGGCCGGGGGTGGCGGGGGGCAATAATCGCCAGACGCTTACCGATGCGGACGGCGAGGGGCGGGCGCTGTTCCAGCGCTGGTGCGACGCGGCGGGCCTGCTGATGGGCGTCGACGAGATGGGCACGATGTTCGCGCGGCGCGAGGGCACCGACAAGGACGCGCTGCCGGTCTATGTGGGCAGCCATCTCGATACCCAGCCGACGGGCGGCAAGTATGACGGGGTGCTCGGCGTGCTGGGGGGGCTCGAGATCATCCGCACGCTGAACGATCTGGGGATCAGGACGAAGCATCCGATCGTGGTGACGAACTGGACCAACGAGGAGGGCACGCGGTTCGCGCCGGCGATGCTGGCCTCGGGGGTGTTCGCGGGCGTGCATGACCAGGACTGGGCGTATGGGCGCGTGGATGCGGAGGGGAAGCGCTTCGGGGACGAGCTCGCGCGGATCGGCTGGAAGGGGGAGGAGGCTGTGGGGGCGCGCAGGATGCATGCCTTCTTCGAGCTTCATATCGAGCAGGGGCCGATCCTCGAGGCGGAGGGCAAGGATATCGGGGTGGTCACGCATGGGCAGGGCCTGAGCTGGACGCAAGTGACGATCACCGGCAAGGAGAGCCATACCGGCTCGACGCCGATGCCGCTGAGGAAGAACGCGGGGCTGGGGATGGCGCGGGTGCTGGAGCTGGTCGAGGAGATCGCGCTCGGGCATGCGCCGGACGCGGTGGGGGCGGCGGGGCATATCGAGGTGTTTCCGAATTCGCGCAACGTGATCCCCGGGAAGGCGGTGTTCACGGTGGATTTCCGCTCGCCGGTTCTGGCGGTGATCGAGGACATGGAGGCGCGGCTGAAGGCCGGGGCGCAGGAGATCTGCGCGGATATGGGGCTGGAGGTCGCGTTCGAGAAGGTGGGCGGCTTCGATCCGGTGGAGTTCGATGCGGGCTGCGTGGGGGCGGTGCGGGCGGCGGCGGAGCGGCTGGGCTATTCGCACCGGGACCTGATCTCGGGGGCGGGGCACGATGCCTGCTGGATCAACCGCGTGGCGCCGACGGCGATGGTGATGTGCCCCTGCGTCGACGGGCTCTCGCACAACGAGGCCGAGGAGATCACGCCGGACTGGGCCGAGAAGGGCGCGAATGTGCTGTTTCATGCGGTTGTGGAGACGGCGGAGATCGTGGCGTGAGGCGAGGCCGAGCGTGGTTTTCCGGCGCGGTCGCTTCGGAGGTGGGCAGCTCGGCCTTGTCGTCTGGCGGTGGGCGGGAATCTTCCGGAGAGGCAATGTGGCGGGCGCTCGGCTTGGGCGAAGGAGCGCCGTGTCCGCGCCGTCAGCTACTGGCTGGCTCGGGGTCATGGTCACCGGTGGGATGGTCGGGGTCATTCTTGCGGCGATCCGCTGAGCGCGGGCACCAACCGCCTGCGCAGGACCCGCTGGGTGATCGAATGAGCAGGGCGGCGGCAGGGCAAGTCTGTCCGCCGGGAGGAGGACCCGGACCGTCGAACCGGGGCGGCGCATATGCGCCGCGCAAGCCGTCCACATTCGGGCGTTGATGCGACCGGCGCACATCCGCGGACGCAACAGGCACTTGATCGGCGGGCGAAATCAGCCGATCTTGCCCCCGAGCGGCGGGCCGGACGGGGAATGTCGGTCTGAGTGAGGGTCGGTTTTCGACCGGGACGCCGAGAGGAGGACACGCTGACCATGAACATGGACCCCTGGCAACCGGAGCGGCCCGCGGAACTCGGACGGCTTTTCGAGCGAATTGGTCGTCTCGGCTTCTGGATCCAGTTCGTGCTGCTGGTGCTGACGGTGGTCTTCGGGCTCTGGGTCTTCAGCATGCGCCCCGCATCGGACGCGGCGGCAGGGGTCGGGATGCGCAATGTGCTGTCGTTCTCGAGCCTCGCGGTGCTGGTTTTCACCACGTATTGGTGTCGCCGCTACGCCGCGGTCGGGCCGCGGATCGCAAGCGAGACCGAGCGGCCGACATTTGCCCGGGTCAAGAAGATGCTGTGGACCGGTCTCTGGGCGGGAGCGCTCGGCGCGTTCCTGTCTCTGGGCCTGCTGATCGGAGCCGTGGGACGGATGATGTTCCTCATGCTCGCGAACCCGCAGGTCGGCATGATGATCGCGCCGGCGATCGGCGACCAGTCGATTTCCGCCATCGACGCGCTCAGCATGATGGCGCTCCTTCTGATGCTGGGGGCGGAGCTCATCGTGGTGGCCCTGACGCTGTGGCTGCTCTACCGCAGCACCGCGCAGCTTCGGGTGGCGCCGGCGCCTCGGGACTGAGGGACGGGGCGCCCCGGGGGCTGGCCGGTCTCCCGGGGCGCTGCGGCTCGGGACGCGCGCGAGTTGCGCCTCCGGCGATGGGAGGCTGTGATCATCAGTCGGGCGCCCCGGAAATGTCTCGGTTTGGCCGGTCCTCCTGCTGAGTGATTCTCCGGGCAGTCGGTTTCGAGGCAGCTGGAAGATGACGGTCGAGGTCGATGCATCCGGAGAACAGGGAGAGAGACATGGACGGCAGCGTGATGGACGAGACGGAGCTGCGCATCGATCTGGCGGCGGCGTTCCGGCTGGCGGCCCGGGCGGACTGGCACGAGGGGGTGGCGAACCATTTCTCGGCGGCGGTGTCGGCGGATGGGCGGCGGTTTCTGGTCAATCCGCGCTGGCGGCATTTCTCGATGATCCGGGCGTCGGAGCTCTTGCTGGTGGATGCGGACGATCCCGCGACGATGGCGCGGGAGGATGCGCCCGATCCCTCGGCCTGGTCGATCCATGCGGCGATCCACCGGAAGCTGCCGCAGGCGCGGGTGGTGCTTCATCTGCACCCGCCCTTTGCCACGACGCTCGCCACGCTGAAGGATCCGGTGATCCGGCCGATCGACCAGGTCACGGCGCGGTTCTTCAACCGGATCGCCGTGGACCGGGAGTTCGGCGGGATCGCCTCGGAGGCCGATGAGGGCGCGCGGATCGCCGGCACGCTCGGCAACCGTTCGGTGCTGATGATGCAGAACCACGGGGTGACGGTGGTGGCCGGGACCGTGGCGGAGGCGTTCGATGCGATGTACCACCTCGAGCGCGCGGCGCGGCAGATGGTTCTGGCCTATCAGACCGGGCAGGAGCTCGCGGTGATGCCGGACGATCTGGCCGAGGCGGTCGCGCGGGACTGGGCGACCTACAAGGGGGCGGAATTCGCGCATTTCGCGGAGATGAAACGCATTCTGGACCGAGAGTGTCCGGATTACGCGCAGTGATGGAGCGTGTCTTCCCGCTCCGCGTGGGCAGATGCGGCCGCACTTGCCCGACGGGCCGAAGAATGGTCTTCTGAAGCGGTCGGTCGGGGTGGCCGGCATGTGTGGAGTAAGGGGAAAACCATGATGATCGGACAGAACGTCCTGCGCGCGGGACTGCTCGCGGCGGCTATGACGGCTGCGGCGGCGGGAGCGATGGCGGCTCCGTTCAGCCTGCTGCGCGAGGGCGAGGACAAGGCCTGGGTGGTGGACGGCGCGGGCGGCACGGTGGCCTTCTGCGAGCTGGTGGAAAAGCGCGGGCCGAAGGTGATCGACGTGTTCGGGAATGAGGGCCAGCCGCGGCCGGATCGCGAGCGCGGGGCCGAGCCGGTCTGCACCGATGTGCTGGACTCCGGGGACGGGTTCGATGCGGGGCGGGTCTCGGTGTTCGCGGTGCCGGCGTTCCGGCAGATCGTCAATCACCGCTTCTACGGCCGCGAGGTGGAACTGCGGCCCGCACCGCTCCGGATCGTGACCGTGGCGCGGCCAATTCCGGCGGGCACGATCGATTTCGGTGGAGGCTTCGGGGGCTACTGAGCCTTTCGCAAGGTTCCGCGCGCGCTCGGGGCGGCGCAGGTTCGACTGGACTGGGGCGACGTCCTCGGCCTCCTGCCGCAAAGGCGCAGGCGAGAAACAGCTCGCCCCAGTCGAGCCGGGGCTGGGCGTGGGTGACATGGGGCTGGGGAAGGCGCCGTGCCGCTGCATGTGATACGGGACATGATTGCAGAACCGGATGTCGTGCAACGGCATCTCGTCTCGGCGGATCTCAGGATGCTGGGACGGCAGGCGCTTTTTGAAGCATCGACGTCTGCGAGGTGGGCAATCCGGTCAGCGACGGCCTTTGTCGCGGGCTCGGACCTGTTCCCGGGTCGCTCGCCGCTTGAACCTTGGCGCGGCTGCTTCCATGCTGCAAGCCTGCGTTCGGCACTCGGGAGTACATCATGAGCACTGTCATCAAGAACGGCACCGTCGTGACCGCCGACCTCTCCTACGAGGCGGATGTCCTGATCGAGGACGGGCGCATCATCGAGATCGGCAAGGGGCTCTCCGGCGATACGGTGCTCGATGCCACCGGCTGCTACGTGATGCCCGGCGGGATCGATCCGCATACCCATCTCGAGATGCCGTTCATGGGCACCTACAGTTCGGACGATTTCGAGAGCGGGACGCGGGCGGCGCTGTCGGGCGGGACGACGATGGTGGTGGATTTCGCGCTGCCTTCGCCGGGGCAGGGGCTGCTGGATGCGCTCCAGATGTGGGACAACAAGTCGACGCGGGCGAATTGCGACTATTCGTTCCACATGGCGGTGACGTGGTGGGGCGAGCAGGTCTTCGACGAGATGGAAGCGGTGGTGCGCGACAAGGGCATCACCACCTTCAAGCATTTCATGGCCTACAAGGGCGCGTTGATGGTGAACGACGACGAGATGTTCGCGTCGTTCCGGCGGGTGGCCGAGCTGGGCGGCGTGGCGCTCGTGCATGCCGAGAACGGCGATATCGTCGCCGATCTGCAGGCCAAGCTGATGGCGGAGGGCAATACCGGGCCGGAGGGCCATGCCTATTCGCGGCCTCCGGCGGTGGAAGGCGAGGCGACCAACCGGGCGATCATGATCGCCGACATGGCCGGGGTGCCGCTCTATGTGGTGCATACCTCCTGCGAGGAGGCGCACGAGGCGATCCGGCGGGCGCGCATGCAGGGCAAGCGGGTCTGGGGCGAGCCGCTGATCCAGCATCTGACCCTCGACGAGAGCGAGTACTTCAACGCCGACTGGGACCATGCCGCGCGCCGGGTGATGTCGCCGCCGTTCCGCAACGCGAAGCATCAGGAGAGCCTGTGGAACGGGCTGGCCTCGGGCTCGCTCTCGGTGGTGGCGACGGACCACTGCGCCTTCACGACCGACCAGAAGCGGACCGGGCTGGGCGATTTCACCAAGATCCCGAACGGCACGGGCGGGCTCGAGGACCGGATGCCGATGCTCTGGACCCACGGGGTCGCGACGGGTCGGCTGACGCCGGAGGAATTCGTGGCGGTGACCTCGACCAACATCGCCAAGATCCTCAACGTCTATCCGCGCAAGGGCGCGATCCTCGTCGGCTCGGACGCCGATATCGTGGTCTGGGATCCGGCGAAGGCGAAGACGATCACCGCGGCGGCGCAGCAATCGGCGATCGACTACAACGTCTTCGAGGGCAAGGCGGTGAAGGGGCTGCCGCGCTTCACGCTCACGCGCGGGCAGGTGGCGGTGCATGACGGCGAGATCCGGACCGAGGAGGGGCACGGGGCGTTCGTGAAGCGCCCCGCCAACGGGTCGGTGAACCGGGCGCTGTCGAGCTGGAAGGAGCTGACGGCGCCGCGGCCGGTGGTGCGGTCGGGCATTCCGGCGAGCGGGGTGTGAGGACGGCGGAGGCTGCCCTGGCCGCGGAGGCACCGGTGGCCGGCGGCGTTCCGGTGATCGCGGCCGAAGGGCTGGGGCTGACCTTCGAGACCGGCGACGGGCCGGTGCATGCGCTGACGGATGTGAACCTGACGATCGAACGGGGCGATTTCGTGTCGTTCATCGGGCCGTCGGGCTGCGGGAAGACGACGTTCCTGCGGGTGGCGGCGGATCTCGAGACCCCGACCGCCGGCAGCCTGACGGTGAACGGGATGAGCCCGCATGCGGCGCGGGAGGCGCGGGCCTACGGCTATGTGTTCCAGGCGGCGGGGCTGTTTCCGTGGCGGAGTATCGAGCGCAACATCTCGCTGCCGCTCGAGATCATGGGCTTCGAGCGGGCGGAGCGGGAGCGCCGGGTGGCGCGGGTGCTGGAGATGGTCGAGCTTTCGGGGTTCGGGAAGAAGTATCCCTGGCAATTGTCGGGCGGGATGCAGCAGCGGGCGTCGATCGCGCGGGCGCTGTCGTTCGATGCGGATCTCCTGTTGATGGACGAGCCGTTCGGGGCGCTCGACGAGATCGTGCGCGACCGGCTGAACGAGCAGTTGCTGGAGCTTTGGGACCGGACGGGCAAGACGATCTGTTTCGTGACGCATTCGATTCCGGAGGCGGTCTATCTGAGCACGCGGATCGTGGTGATGTCGCCCCGGCCCGGGCGGGTGACGGATGTGATCGAGAGCCCGCTGCCGCGGGAGCGGCCGCTGCATATCCGCGAATCGGCGGCGTTTCTGGAGATTGCGGCGCGGGTGCGGGACGGGCTGCGGGCGGGCATGGGGGACGAGGTGTGAGGGGCCTGCCTTGTTGCGTCCAGGGTGAGGCGGTCGTGGTTGTGGCGCGTGGTGGGGGCCGGGGCGCCCGGGCGCTGGCCCGGGCAGCGGACGCACCGCCCCCCCGGGGCGGCCGCTTTGCGACCTCCCCGCGGCGCGTCCGCTGCCCTCTGTGCGTCTGGGTGACGTCGGCGACAGGTTGGGACTATGGCTGACGCGGTACTTGTCTCGCCGCGGAATTCTGGGCTGTGGAGCCGGCTGGTGTCGGGGACCGCGTTTCCGGTGCTCGTGGTCGTCGCGGCGATCCTGGTGCTCTGGTATGTCGGCGCGGTGCTGCTGAACGCGCCCTGGGCGCTCGATCAGGCGGGGCGGGACGGGGTGGAGCTGTCGGGGCGCGCGCTGATCGCGGACACCTGGAGCCAGGACCGGCCGAAGCTGCCGGCGCCGCATCAGGTGGTGGTGGAGCTCTGGAACTCGACGGTGGGCACGTGCATCACCTCGAAGCGCAATCTGCTCTGGCATGCCTGGATCACGCTCTCGTCGACGCTTCTGGGGTTCGTGATGGGGGCGGGCTTGGGGATCCTGCTCGCGGCGGGGATCGTGCATGACCGGACGATGAATGCGAGCGTGATGCCCTGGGTGATCGCGAGCCAGACGATCCCGATCCTCGCCATCGCGCCGATGATCATCGTGGTGCTGAATTCGGTGGGGGTGTCGGGGCTGCTGCCGAAGGCGGTGATCTCGATGTATCTGTCGTTCTTTCCGGTGGTGGTGGGGATGGTGAAGGGGCTGCGCGCGCCGGACCGCATCCTGATGGACCAGATGCGGACCTGGAACGCCTCGCGCAGCCAGACCTTCCGGATGCTGCGCTGGCCGGCGGCGCTGCCCTATCTCTTCGCCTCGCTGAAGGTGGCGGCGGCGGCGAGCCTTGTGGGGGCGATCATCGGCGAGTTGCCGACCGGGGCGGTGGCGGGGCTGGGCGCGCGCATGCTGTCGGGGAGCTATTACGGGCAGACGGTGCAGATCTGGTCGGCGCTCTTCATGGCGGCACTGCTCGCGGCGGGGCTGGTGGCGCTGATCGGGCTCGTCGAGCGGATCACGCTCCGGGCGATGGGGGCGCGGCCGTGATGTCAGGGGGCGAGCTGGAACGCTTCGAAGCGGTGCAGGGCCTCGTCGATGGCGGCGCGGGTCTGGGGGCCGGGGTCGCCTTCGGTCCAGTGCCAGTTCTGGACGAGGAGCTTGCGGGCGGTGCGGTCGGTCTTGAGGTCGATGGCGGCGAGGATGCGGTCGCCGACGAGGACCGGGAGGGCGAAGTAGCCGAGGCGGCGGCGCGCGGCGGGGACGTAGGCCTCGAAGAGATGGTCGTAGCCGAAGATCTGGCTGAGGCGCTTGCGCTGGATGATCAGCGGGTCGAAGGGCGAGAGGATGTGGACGGGCGCGGTGTCGGCCGGGCCGGGGAGGTTTTCGGCGGTGGCGCGGGTTGTCCAGAAGCCGGGGGCTGCCGTCGATCTCGACCGGGACGAGGCGGCGGGCTTCGATGCGGGCGGCCATGGCGGGTTTGCGCGGCGCGTCGAGGTGGCAGATCGAATCGAGGCTGACGACGCCCTGCGCGCGCAGGGCGCGGTCGAGCAGGTAGTCGAGGACCTGCGTCTTCGGTGGCGGCGCGGGGCGGGCGCTCCCAGCCGAAATGGCGGTCGGTGAGGTCGTAGGTCTTGAGCATGCCGTCGCGGCGGCTGATTGTGAGATCGCCGGTGTAGAAGGCGAATTCGAGGGCGCGTTTCGAGGGCTTGGTGCTGGCCCAGGGGTGGTCCTTCGGCACGCGCGGGTCGTCGTCGATGTCGCGGATCGAGAGCGGGCCGTCGCGGCGGATCCGGGCGAGGATGCGGCGCAGATCGGCCGGGGAGACGGCGCCGAAGCCGCGCGTGGTGGCGCTGCGCTGGCGCTTCATCTCGGCGCGGAAGAAGCGGTAGTCGCGGGTGGGCAGATAGGCCAGCGCGTGGGCCCAGTATTCGAAGACGGATTTCTCGAGGCTCAGGGCGGTGTCGAGATCGGTGCGGGCGTAGTCGGGGATGCGGCTCCAGAGGATGTGGTGGTGGGCGCGTTCGATGACGTGGATCGTGTCGATCTGGACGTAGCCCAGATGCTCGATGGCCGCGCGGACCGCTTGCGCGCCCGCACCGAATGGCGTCGGGCTGTCGAGGCGCTGGGCGCGGAGCCAGAGGCGGCGGGCCTCCGTGGCGGTGAGGGCAAGGGGCGGCTTGATGCGGGCCATGCGGCTTGGCGTGACAGGTCGCGGAGGCGCTGTCAAAGCCGGGCCGAGGTGCGGGCATGAGCGGGCAGGTTCTGCTGGTGGTGGCGCTCTGGCTCGGGGCCTGGTGGCTGAATGTGCGGCTGGCGGCGAATGCCTCGACGGCGCTGGGGCGGTTCGGACCGCCGGTGCTGTTCGGGGTGACGCTGCTGGTGCTCTGGGAGCTCGTGGTGCGGCTCTTCGAGGTGAGCCCGGTGTTGTTGCCGGCGCCCTCGGCCATCGGGGCGCGCATGGTGGCGAGTGCAGGTATTCTCTGGGGCGACGTGGTGCAGACGGTCTTCAAGGGGGCGCTGACCGGCTACGTGATCGGCTGCGGGGCGGCGATCCTGACCGGGATCCTTGCTGACCGGGTGGATTTCCTGCGGCGGGGCCTGTTGCCGGTGGGCAATTTCGTGGCGGCGCTGCCGATCATCGGGATGGCGCCGATCATGGTGATGTGGTTCGGGTTCGACTGGCAGTCGAAGGCGGCGATCGTCGTGCTGATGGTGTTTTTCCCGATGCTGGTGAACACCGTGCAGGGGCTGGCCTCGACCGACCGGATGCAGGCGGACCTGATGCGGACCTATGCCGCGGGCTACGGTCAGAGCCTGTGGAAGCTGCGGCTGCCGGCGGCGGCGCCGTTCCTGTTCAACGGCTTGAAAATCTGCACGACTTTGGCTCTGATCGGTGCCATCGTGGCGGAGTTCTTCGGGTCGCCGACCCGGGGGATGGGCTTTCGGATCTCGACCGAGGTCGGGCGGCTCAACCTCGACATGGTCTGGGCCGAGATCGCGGTGGCGGCCCTGGTCGGTTCGGCCTTCTACGGAGGGATCGCGCTGATCGAGCGGCTGGTGACGTTCTGGCATCCGGCGCAGCGGGCGTGATCGCAGACTGCGAAAAAAACTGGTTCAACAACGGGTTCAACAAGGAGGCTACCAATGAAGAAGACACTTGCGGGCGCATCGGCCGCGATCCTGATGCTGGCGGGGGCTGCCTCGGCCGAGGACGTGACGCTGCAGCTCAAATGGGTGACGCAGGCGCAGTTCGCCGGCTATTACGTCGCCGAGGCGCAGGGCTTCTACGAGGAGGAGGGGCTCAACGTCACGATCAAGCCGGGCGGGCCGGACATCGCACCGCCGCAGGTGATCGCGGGCGGCGGGGCCGACGTGATCGTGGAATGGATGCCGGCGGCGCTGGCGGCGCGCGAGGGCGGGCTGCCGCTCGTCAACATCGCCCAGCCGTTCAAGTCGTCGGGCATGATGCTGACCTGCCGCAACGACAGCGGCGTGACGACGACGGAGGATTTCCCGGGCGAGACGCTCGGGGTCTGGTTCTTCGGCAACGAATATCCGTTCCTGTCGTGGATGTCGTCGCTCGGCATTCCGACCGAGGGCGGCGAGGATGGCGTGACGGTGATGAAGCAGGGCTTCAACGTCGATCCGCTCTTGCAGCAGCAGGCCGCCTGCATCTCCACGATGACCTACAACGAATACTGGCAGGTGATCGATGCCGGGCTGAGCCCCGAGGACCTGACGGTGTTCAAGTACGAGGACCAGGGCGTCGCGACGCTTGAGGACGGGCTCTGGGTGCTCGAGGACCGGCTGGAGGACCCGGCTTTCGTCGAGACGATGGCGAAGTTCGTGCGCGCCTCGATGAAGGGCTGGAAATGGGCCGAGGAGAACCCCGATGACGCGGCGATGATCGTGCTCGACAACGATGCGACGGGGGCCCAGACCGAGGAGCACCAGAAGCGGATGATGTCGGAGGTGGCGATGCTGACGGCGGGCTCGAACGGCGCGCTCGATCCGGCGGATTACGAGCGCACGGTGCAGACGCTGCTGTCGGCGGGCTCCGATCCGGTGATCACCGTGGAGCCGGTCGGCGCCTGGACGCATGCGGTGACCGATCTCGCGCTCGAATAGGGCGCAACGGGCGGGGCCGGTCGGGACGGGCCGGCCCCGGTTTCATCGAAGGGAGAATGCATGGCCTGGGACGAGGCGGCGCGGCAGAAGCTGATCGCGCAATACGGCGGCGATGTGGGCGGCGAGATGCACGAGCCGCGATTCCAGGCCGTTGCGGACCGGCTGTTCTCGCGCGGGGCGCGGCCCGCGCCCTATGCCGGCGGGGCGCCGACCTTTCTCGACGCGCCGGTGCGGACGGTTGACGGGGCGGCGCCGGATTTCTCCGGACTCGACGTGGCGCTCTCGGGGGTGCCGTTCGATCTCGGCGTCACCAACCGGCCGGGGGCGCGGTTCGGGCCGCGGGCGCTGCGGGCGATCGAGCGGGTCGGGCCGTGGAACCATGCGCTCGGGGTGGCACCGCTTCACGAGATGGCGGTGGCTGATGTCGGCGATGCGCCGGTGTCGAGCCGCTACCGGCTGGAGGAGGGTCACGGGGAGATCGAGGCCTGGATCGCGGCGATGGTGGCGCAGGGGGTGCGGCCGCTGACTGTCGGCGGCGATCATTCGATCAGTTTTCCGATCCTGAAGGCCGTGGGGCGCGCGGGTCCGGTGGGGATGGTGCATGTGGATGCGCATTCCGATACGGGCGGTCCGTTCGAGGGCACGCGCTTCCATCACGGGGCGCCGTTTCGCAATGCGGTGCTGGGCGGCGTGCTCGATCCGACGCGAACCGTGCAGGTCGGATTGCGCGGGGCTTCAGGATATCTTTACCAGTTCGCGCGCGACTGCGGGATGACCTGCATCGACGCGGAGGAGATCGACCGGATGGGCATGAGCGCCGTCATCGCAAAGGCACGGGAGGTCGTGGGCGCGGGCCCGGTCTATGTCTCCTTCGACATCGACGCGCTCGATCCGGCCTTCGCGCCGGGCACGGGAACGCCGGAAGTCGGCGGGCTGACGACGCGCGAGGCGCTGGCCTTCCTGCGCGGGTTGGCGGGGATCGACGTGGTCGGTGGCGATCTGGTGGAGGTGGCGCCGCAATACGACGCGACAGCCAATACCGCCCATGCCGGGGCGCAGATCCTGTTCGAGATCCTGAGCCTGATGGCGCTGTCGCCGGGGAGGCGGGTGTCATGAACGGGAATCTCTTCAAGCGCCTGTCGGACGGTTTTCCGGTGGATCGGTCGGCGGAGTTCCTCGAGACCGAGACCGGCAAATCGGTGAGTTTCGCCGAGATCCTGTCGCAGGCCGGTCGCTTCGCGACGACGCTGTCGGCCGCCGGTGTGGCGCCGGGAGACCGGGTGGCGGTGCAGGTGGAGAAGTCGGTGGAGGCGGTCTGTCTCTATCTCGCCGTTCTGCAGGCCGGTGCGGTCTATCTGCCGCTCAACACCGCCTACACCGTGGCGGAGCTCGAGTATTTCATCGCCGATGCCTCTCCGAAGGTGGTGGTCTGCGATCCGGCGCGGGAGGGGCCTGTGGGGGCGCTCGCGCGCAAGGCCGGGGCCTGGCTCTACACGCTGGGGGCCAATGGGCAGGGGTCCCTGGTCTCGGATTCGTCGGGCCTGCCGTCGGAGCGGCTGATCGCCAAGCGGCGCGGCGACGACATCGCGGCGATCCTCTACACCTCGGGCACCACGGGGCGCTCGAAGGGCGCCATGCTGAGTCATGACAACCTCTGGTCGAACGTCGCCACGCTGCACTGGCTCTGGGGGTTCCGGACCGGGGACGTGCTGATCCATGCGCTGCCGCTCTATCACACGCACGGGCTTTTCGTGGCGCTGAACCTGATGCTGATGAACGGCGGCAAGGTGATCCTGCTGCCGAAATTCGATGCGGAGCAGGTGCTGGCGCTCATGCCGCGGGCGAGCGTGCTGATGGGGGTGCCGACCTTCTACACGCGGCTGCTGGCGGAGCCGGGGCTGGACCGCGATGCGGTGCGCAGCATGCGGCTCTTCGTGTCGGGATCCGCGCCGTTGCTGGCCGCCACGCACCGGGATTTCGAGACGCGGACCGGGCATCGCATCCTCGAGCGCTACGGCATGACGGAGACCGGGATGAATGCTTCGAACCCGCTCGACGGCGAGCGGCGGGCGGGCACGGTCGGGCCGGCGCTGCCCGGAATTGGCTTGCGGGTCTGCGACGAGACGGGGCGTCAGCTGTTGCCGGGTGAGGTCGGCGTGCTGGAAGTGCGCGGGCCGAACGTCTTCAAGGGCTACTGGCAGATGCCCGAGAAGACCGCGGCGGAGTTTCGGCCGGACGGCTATTTCGTGACCGGTGATCTCGCGACGATCGGAGCGGATGGCTACGTGACCATCGTCGGGCGAGAGAAGGACCTGATCATCTCGGGCGGGCTGAACATCTATCCGCGCGAGGTGGAGGCGGAGATCGACGCGCTGCCGGGCATCGCGGAGAGCGCGGTGATCGGCGTGCCGCATCCGGATTTCGGCGAGGCGGTGGTGGCGGTCGTGGTCGGCGACCGCGAACCGGGCGATCTGGCGGGCGCGCTCGGGGCGCGGCTTGCCGGCTTCAAGCTGCCGCGCCATGTCGAGCGGGTCGCGGCCCTGCCGCGCAACACCATGGGCAAGGTTCAGAAGGCGGAATTGCGCGAGCGGTTCGCACATCTGTTTCAGACCGAAACTGCCGGATAGTGCAGACCGACAGCCGTCTGCCCTGGCTGCTGTCGGCGGCCGTGGTGATCGCGGCCGCGGCCACGCTCCTGCTGATGGGGCGGTCGCTGATCTGTCCCTGCGGTACGATCCGGCTCTGGCACGGGGTGGTGGCGAGCTCGGAGAATTCGCAGCATCTGAGTGACTGGTATACACCGTCACATCTGATCCACGGCTTCCTGTTCTACTGGTTGCTGCATCTGGCGCTGCCGCGGGTGCCGCTCGGCTGGCGGTTTCTCATCGCGATGGTCGTCGAGGTGGGCTGGGAGATCCTCGAGAACACCGATGCCGTGATCGACCGCTACCGCGCCGTGACGATCTCCTACGAGTATTATGGCGACAGCGTGCTGAACTCGGTCGCGGACATGGGTGCGATGGCGCTGGGCTTCTGGATGGCGGCGCGTCTGCCCGTCTGGTTGATCGTGGCGTTGGCGCTGGCCTTCGAGGTCGCGACGACGCTGCTGATCCGCGACGGTCTGGCGCTCAACGTGCTGATGCTGCTCTGGCCGCTCGATGCGGTGCGCGACTGGCAGGCGGCGGGCTGAGGCGGGATCTGCCTGCAATCCGTGCATTTCAGGTTTGAAAGCCGGCGGCGCGGCCAATATGGTCGCGCGATGAATACCGCGCTCATCACCCATCCCGACTGTCTCGGCCATGTGAATCCCGCTGGCCATCCCGAATGCGTCGACCGGCTGAAGGCCGTGCTCGCGGTGCTGGAGGGCGAGGAATTCTGTTATCTCGTCCGCGAGGAAGCGCCGCTGGCGGAGGATGCCCATATCCTGCGGGCGCATCCGCCGATCCATCTGATGGCGCTCAAGGCGCGCGCGCCGACCCATGACATCGTGCCGATCGATGCCGACACCTTCATGTGTCCGGGCACGCTCGACGCCGCGCGGCGCGGGGCCGGGGCGATCGTGCGGGGCATCGACATGGTGATGGCGGGCGAGGTGAAGAACGCTTTCTGCGCCGTGCGCCCGCCGGGCCACCATGCGGAGAAGACGACCGCGATGGGGTTCTGCATGTTCGGCAATGTGGCGATCGGGGCGCTGCACGCCCTCGAGGCGCACGGGCTCGAACGGGTCGCTGTGATGGATTTCGACGTGCATCATGGCAACGGCACGCAGGATCTGCTCTGGGACGAGCCGCGGGTGGTCTTCGCCTCGACCCAGCAGATGCCGCTCTATCCGGGCACCGGGGCCGAGAACGAGAAGGGCGCGCACGGGCAGATCTTCAACGTGCCGCTGCCGCCGGGGGCGGGCGGGGCCGAGTTCCGCGCGGCGATGGAGGATGTGGTGCTGCCGGCGATCGACGCCCATGCGCCGCAACTGATCCTGATCTCGGCGGGCTTCGATGCCCATGCCCGCGATCCGCTGGCGAACCTCAACCTCGTGGAGAGCGATTTCGCCTGGGCGACGAACCGGCTCTGCGACCTCGCGTCGAAACATTGCGGGGGACGGGTCGTCTCCACGCTCGAAGGGGGCTATGACCTTTCGGCGCTCGCCTCGTCGACGCTGGCGCATATGCGGGTGCTGATGGAGCGCGGAAATGGCGGATGAGACACCGGCGCTGGCGGAAATGAGCTTCGAGGCGGCCCTGGCGGAGCTCGAGCAGGTGGTCGCTCGGCTCGAATCGGGCGATGTGCCGCTGGAGGACTCGATCGAACTCTACGCGCGGGGCGCCGATCTGCGCGCGCTTTGCGAGGAGAAGCTGAAGGCGGCGGAGACCCGGGTGAGCCAGATCGCCCAGGGCGCCGACGGGTCGGTTACGGCACACGACGTCGAGATTCCCTGAGCCGATGGCGGACAGGCGGGCAGCATTCCAGACGGCGCTGGGCGAAAGCGCCATGCAGATCGATCAGGCTCTCGACCGGTTCCTGCCCGGGGCCGAGGGGCAGCTCGGGGCGGCGATGCGCCATGCGGTGCTCGGGGGCGGCAAGCGGCTGCGCGGGTTTCTGGCCCTCGAGACGGCCGGCATGTTCCGGGTCCCGGTGGCGCAGGCACTGCGCAATGCGGCGGCGGTGGAGTGCATCCATGCCTACAGCCTCGTCCACGACGATCTTCCCTGCATGGATGACGATGCGGTCCGGCGCGGCCAGCCGACGGTGCATGTGAAATGGGACGAGGCGACCGCGGTGCTGGCGGGTGACGCGTTGCAGGCGCTGGCCTTCGGAATCCTGGCGAGCCCGAAGGCCGGCATCGATCCGCGCATCCAGATGCGGCTGGTCTCGGGGCTGGCGGAGGCGGCGGGTGCGGACGGCATGGTCGGGGGGCAGGTGCTCGATCTCGCGGCGGAGACCATGCCGGGACAGCTCTCGGTCGACGAGATCGCGGCGCTTCAGGATCTCAAGACCGGGGCGCTGATCGTCTGGGCCGCGGAATCCGGCGCATTGCTCGGGCGGTCCGATACCGAGCCGTTGCGGCGCTATGCCGCTGATCTGGGGCTCGCCTTTCAGGTTCAGGACGACATCCTCGACGTCGAGGGGGATCCGGAAGCAGCCGGCAAGGCGCTGCGGAAGGATGAAGGGGCCGGCAAGGCGACCTTCGTGTCGCTTCTGGGCGTCGAGGGGGCCCGCGACAAGGCGCGTGACTTGGCTGCGCGTGCATGTGACAATCTTGCGCCTTACGGATCGGCTGCCGACCGTTTGCGGGGTGCTGCGGAATTCGCCGTCACGCGTGGCGGCTGAGGGGGCGCGGCGCAGACCGCGGGGAGGAAGAATGAGCGAGACACGACCTGAAACGCCGCTGCTGGATCGTGTGGCGGTGCCGTCGGACCTGAAGGGTCTGAGCAATCATCAGCTGCGCCAGTTGGCGGACGAATTGCGCGCCGAGACGATTTCCGCCGTGTCGGAAACCGGTGGGCATCTGGGCGCGGGCCTGGGCGTGGTCGAGCTGACCGTGGCGATCCATGCGGTGTTCAACACGCCGCGCGACAAGCTGATCTGGGATGTCGGGCATCAGTGCTATCCGCACAAGATCCTGACCGGGCGGCGGGACCGTATCCGCACCCTGCGGGCTGGCGGCGGGCTGTCGGGGTTCACCAAGCGCTCGGAGAGCGAATACGACCCGTTCGGTGCGGCGCATTCCTCGACCTCGATCTCCGCGGGGCTCGGCTTCACGGTAGCGCGGGATATGGGTGTGCCGGATGTGGGCGACGCCATCGCGGTGATCGGCGACGGGGCGATGTCGGCGGGCATGGCCTACGAGGCGATGAACAATGCGGGGCACATGAAGAAGCGGCTCTTCGTGATCCTCAACGACAACGAGATGTCGATCGCCCCGCCGGTAGGGGCGATGTCGGCCTATCTCTCGCGGATGTATACCGGCGAGCCGTTCCAGGACTTCATGGCCGCCGCGAAGGGTGCTGTCGGATTTCTGCCGCGGCCGCTCCAGGAAGGGGCCAAGCGGGCGCGGGAGCTGGTGAAGGCGACGGTGGTTGGCGGCACGCTGTTCGAGGAGCTCGGGTTTTCCTATGTCGGGCCGATCGACGGGCATGACATGGAGCAGCTCCTGACCATCCTGCGCGCGGTCCGGGCGCGGGCGGACGGGCCGGTGCTGATCCATGCGCTGACACGCAAGGGCAAGGGCTACGCGCCGGCGGAGGATTCGACGGATCGCTATCACGGCGTCGCGAAGTTCGACGTGGTGACCGGAAAGCAGAAGAAATCGCCCTCCAACGCGCCGTCCTACACGAAGGTTTTCGCGCAATCCCTGATCCGCGAGGCGGAAGAGGACGAGCGCGTGGTGGCGGTGACGGCGGCGATGCCGGACGGCACCGGGCTGAACCTCTTTGCCGAGCGGTTTCCGAAGCGCTGTTTCGACGTGGGGATAGCCGAGCAGCATGGCGTGACGTTTGCGGCGGGCATGGCTGCGGGCGGGCTGAAGCCGTTCTGTGCGATCTATTCGACCTTCCTGCAGCGCGGCTACGACCAGGTGGTGCATGACGTGGCGATCCAGCGGTTGCCGGTGCGTTTTGCCATCGACCGGGCCGGGCTCGTGGGCGCGGACGGGGCAACCCATGCCGGCAGCTTCGACATCGGGTATCTCGCGAGCCTGCCCGGCTTCGTGGTGATGGCCGCCGCCGACGAGGCGGAGCTTGTGCATATGGTGGCGACGGCGGCCTCGATCGACGACCGGCCCTCGGCGTTCCGGTTTCCGCGCGGCGAGGGCGTCGGGGTCGAGATGCCCGAGCGTGGCGTGCCGCTCGAGATCGGCAAGGGCCGGATGATCCGCGAGGGCGGCGGCGAGGTGGCGATCCTGTCCTTCGGCACGCGGCTCGCGGAATGCCTCAAGGCCGAGGAGGCGCTTGCGGCGCGCGGGATCCGGGTCACGATCGCCGATGCGCGCTTCGCCAAGCCGCTCGATCGCGAGTTGATCCTCGATCTGGCGGGGCGCCACGAGGCGCTGATCACCATCGAGGAGGGTGCGATCGGCGGCTTCGGCAGCCATGTGGCGCAGCTTCTTGCCGAGGAGGGCGTGTTCGACGCTGGCCTCAAGTTCCGCTCGATGGTGTTTCCCGATACCTTCATCGACCACGACAGCCCGGAGAAGATGTACGAGTCCGCGGCCATGAACGCCGAGCATATCGAGGCGAAGGTGCTCGGGTTGATCGGCCTGGCGCAGGTCGGTGCACGGCGGGCCTGAGACCGGCACGCGTCGTGATGGCGCTGGGACCAAGCATCGGCTCGCCTGAAGCTGTCTTAACGAAAGCCGCAAAGGCATGCCTTTGTCGCAGGGGATGATGCGGAATAAGTGTTCATTTGTCGGTTGTTTCGGAGTAACGATACCGGGTTTCCGGGCGCTCGGGCGTCCGGAGGACGGAAACCGGGGAACCCGGTACACTTGCCGGGATTGATCTGTAGGCTACCTACGGGGCATCCCGAGACACAGAGAAACGAATAGGGGAATTTCGATGAACATTCGTACCGGCCTTATCCTGGCGGCAATGGCTGCCGGCCTCGCCACTCCCGGCCTCGCCGCCGACGGCGATGTCGCTGCTGGCGAGAAGGTCTTCAACAAGTGCAAGGCCTGCCATCAGGTCGGCGCCGATGCCAAGAACCGGGTTGGCCCGGTCCTGAACGGCGTCATCGGCCGGCCGATCGCGTCGGTCGAGGACTTCAAGTATTCCGACGCCTTCATCGCCAAGAGGGAAGAAGGCTTCGTCTGGACCGAGGAAACCTTCCACGACTACATCGGCGACCCGAAGGGTTACATCCCCGGCAACAAGATGGCATTCGCCGGGCTTCGGAAGGAAGAGGAAATCCAGAACGTTCTCGCCTATCTGGAAGCCAACGCAGCCGAGTGAGTTGCGCGACATCGCGAAATTGGAAAAGGGGCGTCGGTCGAACCGACGCCCCTTTTCAATTCGGCCAGTCGGGGTGAGGCGGGTCAGCCGATCTTGCCGGTGATGTAGTCTTCGGTCTGCTTGCGGGTCGGATTCGAGAAGATGTCTTCGGTGAATCCCTCCTCGATCAGCTTGCCCAGATGGAAGAAAGCCGTGCGCTGCGAGACGCGGGCGGCCTGCTGCATCGAGTGGGTCACGATGATGATCGTGAAGTTGGTCCGCATCTCGTCGATCAGCTCCTCGATGATCGCGGTGGCGATCGGGTCGAGCGCCGAGCAGGGCTCGTCCATCAGGACGACTTCCGGCCGCGTGGCGATCGCACGGGCGATGCAGAGCCGCTGCTGCTGGCCACCGGAGAGGCCGGTGCCGGGTTCCTGCAGGCGGTCCTTCACCTCGTTCCAAAGGCCGGCGCGCTTCAGCGAGGAGACGACGATTTCCTCGAGGTCGGTCTTGGATTTCGACATGCCGTGGATCCGGGGGCCGTAGGCGACGTTGTCGAAGATCGATTTCGGGAACGGATTGGGCTTCTGGAACACCATGCCGACACGGGCGCGCAGTTCGACCACGTCGATGCGCGGATCGTAGATGTTCTCGCCATCGAGGTTGATGTCGCCGGTGACCCGGCAGATCGGGATCGTGTCGTTCATCCGGTTGAGGCAGCGCAGATAGGTCGACTTGCCGCAGCCCGACGGACCGATGAAGGACGTCACCATCTTTTCGGGAATGTCGATGGAGACGTTGTCGATGGCCTGCTTCTCTCCGTAGAAGACGTTCACGTTGCGGCTCGCCACCTTTACGGAGCCGCGCGCGGGCGCGTCGGGTCGGATGGTGGGCTCCCCGCGGGTCGAGGCTCCGGGAGTGTTCGGCTCTGCTACCATGGACATGACCCCGTTTCCTTTCGGCTCACCATTTGACTTCGAATTTCTGCCGCAGATAGATCGCGATGGCATTCATCACCACGAGGAAGATCAGCAGCACGATGATGGCACCGGAGGCCCGCTCGACGAAGGCGGGATCGGCGCGCTGGGTGAAGTTGTAGACCTGAACCGGCAGTCCGGTCGCCGGTTCGAAGAATCCCTGCGGCGGCGCCGAGGGAAACTCCCGCACGAAGGCCACCATGCCGATGAGCAGGAGCGGGGCGGTTTCGCCCAGGGCCTGGGCGAGACCGATGATCGTTCCGGTCAGGATGCCCGGCATGGCAAGCGGCAGGACGTGGTGGAACACCGTCTGCATCCGCGAGGCGCCGACCCCGAGCGCGGCATCTCGGATCGAGGGCGGCACCGACTTGAGCGAGGCGCGCGTCGAGATGATGATCGTGGGCAGCGTCATGAGGGAGAGCACGAGACCGCCGACGATCGGTGCCGAATTGGGCAGATGCATGAAGTTGATGAAGATCGCGAGGCCGAGGATTCCGAATACGATGGAGGGCACCGCGGCGAGGTTGGAGATGTTCACCTCGATCACGTCGGTGATCCAGTTCTTCGGGGCGAACTCCTCAAGGTAGATGGAGGTCGCGACGCCGATCGGCAGAGCAAGCACGAGCACGATCAGCATCATGTAGAACGACCCGATGAGGGCGACCCCGAGACCAGCCGCCTCCGGACGGTTCTCGGACGCGTCCGGCGCGGTGATGAAGCTCCAGTTGAAGCGCTTCTCCATCACTCCGGCGGCGACGAGCGCGTCGGCCGCGTCGAGTTGGGCGGGATCTACCCGGCTGTCGGCGGCGGCGCTGATGCGGTCGACATTGCCCTTGAGATACTGGTCGATACGGGCATTGGCGAGGAACTCGAACTCGATCGTCTCGCCGATGCGCTCGGGATTGGCGATGACGAAGTCGCGCAGCTCGGCGTTTGCCGCGCCGGAGATCATGCCGCTCAGCATGGCATCGGTCAGGCCAGGAGCTTCTTCCTGCATCTCGGCCGCAAGCCCGCTCAGGGAAGCGTTGATCAGGCCGTCGTAGCTGAAGGTCAGGATCTTGGCGATTTCTTCCGGGTTCCGCTCTCCGGATGGATCCAGCACGGCGGGGTCGAGATAGATCTCTGCCTTGATGAAGGTCTGGCTGAAGGCCGGAAGGCCGTTCGACAGGATCGATCCGACGAGCAGCACGAGAGCGAGGACGCCGATGATGATCGCGGTAAGCCCGTAGGCGCGAAAACGCTTCTCGGCGGCGTTGCGCGATCGGGTGCGATCACCGGAGACGAGGAGCGAGTGTTTGACGGTGGCAGTGCTACCGGCGGCATCGGTTGCGTCGGTCATTCGTACTGCTCCCGGTATTTGCGCACGATGTAGAGGGCGAGGACGTTCAGGCCGAGAGTAATCACGAAGAGGGTGATGCCCAGGGCGAAGGCGACGAGGGTCTCCGGCGCGGCGAAGTCGGTGTCGCCGGTGAGCTGGCTGACGATCTTGACCGTGACCGTCGTCATCGCCTCGAAGGGGTTCAGCGAGAGCCGCGCCGCGGCGCCGGCGCCGAGCACGACGATCATCGTCTCGCCGATGGCGCGCGAGGCCGCGAGCAGGATCGCGCCGACGATGCCGGGCAGGGCGGCGGGCAGGATGACCTGACGGATGGTCTCGGATTTCGTTGCGCCCAGTCCGTAGGAGCCGTCGCGCATCGCCTGGGGCACCGCATTGATGATGTCGTCCGACAGCGACGAGACGAAGGGGATCAGCATGATGCCCATGACCAGCCCTGCCGTCATGACGGAGGACGAACTGGTCCCGAAGCCCAGCGGCTGCGCGAAATAGTCCCGCAGCATCGGGCCGACGACGATCAGGGCGAAGAGGCCGTAGACGATGGTGGGAATGCCGGCGAGGATCTCGATGGCCGGTTTGGCGACCGAGCGCAGGCGGGGACTGGCGTATTCGGTGAGGTAGATCGCCGCCATGAGACCGATCGGGACCGCGACCGCGAGCGCGATGGCGCTCACGTAGAGCGTGCCCCAGAGCAGCGGAAGCATCCCGAGATCACTGTTGCCCCGGAAGTTCGGCGACCATTCGGTGCCGAAAAAGAACTGGGTCCAGGAGTATTGCCGGAAGAAGTTGAAGGTTTCAAACAGCAGCGACATGACGATGCCGAGGGTCGTGAGGATCGCGATCGACGAGGCCAGCATCAGGATGCCGAGAACCATGCGCTCGACGAAGTTGCGCGCACGGAAATCGCGGTCGATCTTGCCGAAGGCGAGCGCGAAGGCGGCCAGACCGGCCGCGAGCGAGATGAGGCCGCGGAGCCAGGGGTTGTTCAGGCCGGGTGCGACGGCCGACAGCGCCATCCAGATCAGCCAGGCCGAGAGACCGGCGAGCAGGGTCACCAGTCCGACGCTCATGCCGTGATAGGTCTGACGGGAGTGCAGCGTCGTGATGTCGCCGCCGGCGGTTGCTGCAGCTCTCTGGCGTCCGACGATGAAGCCGACGACCGACAGGGCCAGAAGCAGAGTGAAGAAAAGGCCGATGGTCATTCGGTCACCGCCGCAGGGGGTAAGGGGGCACGGCCCGGAGAAGCCCGGGCCGCGCCGCAATCGATCAGGAGGCGGGTGCTTCCATGACGCGCTCCTCAGCGATCATCGCTTGCGTCGCGGCAAGCTCCGGATCGGAGACGAGACCATAGGCGGCCAGCGGACCGTTCGGCCCGGCCACGGCGTCGGAGACGAAGAACTCGGCGAATTCCTTCAGGCCCGGGATCACGCCGATATGCGCCTTCTTGACGTAGAAGAAGAGCGGACGCGACACCGGATACTCGCCGGTGGAGATCGTCTCGGTCGAGGGCACGACACCGGACATGGTGGCGACCTTCAGCTTGTCGGTGTTGTTCTCGTAGAAGGCGAGGCCGAACACGCCGATGCCTTCCGCGTTTGCATCGATGCGGGACAGGGTTTCGGTGTAGTCGCCGTCGATGTCGACCGACTTGCCATCGGTGCGGACTGCCATGCAGGTCGCTTCCGCCGCATCCTCGTCTCCGCCGTTGATCTCGAGGATCGCCGCGAGCGCGCCGGAATCCTCGCATCCCTGCAGGAGGACCTTTTCCTCGAACACTTCGCGGGTGCCGTGCTTGGTGCCCGGGATGAAGGCCAAGATGCCGACTTCGGGGAGGGAGGCATCCACTTCCGTCCAGGAGCTGTGCGGGTTCGCGACGAGCGCGCCGTCCACCGGCACTTCGGCGGCGAGGGCGTTGTACCAGTGGGTCGGCTCGAAGGCGGTGAATTCCGGGCCGTCCGCCTTGGAGGCGAAGACGATCCCGTCATAGCCGATCCGGACTTCGATGATGTCGGTCACGCCGGCTTCGGCGCAGACCGCCACTTCGGCTTCACGCATGGCGCGCGAGGAATTGGCGATGTCGATCGTGTTCTCGCCGACGCCTTCGCAGAATTTCTTGAGGCCCGCGGAGGAGCCGCCGGATTCCACGACCGGTGTCGGGAAGTCGAAGTTCTCGCCGAAGGCTTCGGCGACGATCGATGCATAGGGCAGTACGGTCGAAGAGCCGGCGATCTGCACCTGATCGCGGGATTGGGCGGAGGCGGCAGACGCGGCGACGATCAGGGCGACGACGGCTGATCCAGCGTAAAGGCTGGTTTTCATGAGAATTCCCCTTTGGTTTCCTACGGGAACCGCGGCACGCGCGGTGGAGATCGCGATTGGCGCGATCCCTTCGCAACCGCACGCTAGTCACGAGCCTTAACTTTTATATGTCCGCTGGTTGGCCGTTTTGTGACTATTCAAGTAATTGAAATATTGTCATAAAAAACTGAGATGTCTTTCGGACAGCCCGGATCTCCGCGGAGTGGGACCGATTCTCAGGCGCGGTCGCGGCGGCCGGATGCGGCCGGTTCGCGTTCATCCAGATATCGGATGATGAGTGCCCAGATCGCGTTGCCGAGGCGTTCGATCTCGATCGGCTTGGTGAGAAAGGTGTCCATGCCGACACTGAGGGCCATGTCGCGGTTTTCCGCCATGACGTCGGCCGACAGGGCGATGATCGGGCAACTGGGACGGTCGAAGGCGATCTCGCGCCGGCGCAGTTCGCGGGTGGTTTCGAATCCGTCGAGGACCGGCATCTCGATGTCCATCAGGATCAGGTCGAAGCGGCTATTCTCCCAGGCCTGAAGGGCATCCGCACCGGTTGGAACCATTTCGTAGGTCATGCCGATCTTCTTGAGGTAGAGCGACAGCACGAAGCGGTTCGTCTCGTTGTCTTCCGCGACGAGAATGTGCGGGGTGAAGTCCGGACGGGGCCGCTCCTCGGCGGCTTCGGTGGCGGTTTCGGGCGCGGGCACGACGTGCGAGGGGATCTCCACGTGGAACGTCGAACCGCGTCCCAAACGGCTTTCTACGCGGATCTGTCCATCCATCTGCTGGCAGAGCTTCTTCGAGATTGCGAGGCCGAGACCGGTGCCGCCGAACCGCCGGGTGGTGGAGCTGTCGGCCTGCACGAAGGGCTGGAAAAGCTTCTCCATCGCCTCGCCGGACATGCCGATGCCTGAATCGCGGACCATCATGACGATCCGCGTCTCGTCGGGATCCTCGACGAGCGCCACGCGGGCCCGGACCTTGCCGGTATCGGTGAACTTGATGGCGTTGGAGACGAGGTTCACCAGGATCTGTCGCAGGCGGACCGGGTCGGCGCTGCACCAGCCGGCGCCTGCATCGATCTCCATCTCGAGGTCGAGACCCTTGTCGCGGGCAACCGGACCGAACAGCTGGCGCACAGCCTCGGCGAGAGCTGCCAGATCGGTGGGGACCCGTTCGATGTCCAGATGGCCAGCCTCGATCTTCGAGATGTCGAGCACATCGTTGAGCACATGCATCAGCGCGTTGCCGGACGAGACCATTACGTCGAGCATCTGCCGCTGTTCGGCGGAAAGCTCGGTATCCGCGAGGATGGAGGCCAGCCCGAGCACGCCATTCATCGGGGTGCGGATCTCGTGGCTCATGGTCGCGAGGAACACCGATTTGGCGGCGTTTGCCCGTTCGGCAGCCTTCTTCTGTTCGTCGAGCGCATTTGCGAGCGCCCGGGCTTCGGCGAGAAGGCCCGAGCGCATTTCGGCCGCGAGCATCATGTCGAGTGTGCCGTCGGTGGGCGAGAAATCGGCAAAATGCAGTTGCGGACCGTTGTCGAGCATGTCGAGATCGGGGATATGGCCCAAGAGCAGCCAGAGTCCTTCTTTGCGGTCGAGCGCGACACCACGCATGCGCAGCGGCGTGGCACCGGTGTGGCGCACGATGAGCGTCGATCCGCGGCGGCGCAGGCCCTCGATATCGGACACCCCGGCCGGGCGCTCCACATGGAAGCGCTCGAAGAAGGCCACGTCCGCGAGGCTGTCGCCGAGGAGCGCCTCGAGCGACGGGCCGGTATCGACGATCCGGCCCTCGGAGGAGACGAGAATGAAGCCGGGGAAGAGCCGCGAGATATCGGCGGGATCGAGCTGAAGGTCGAGGCTGGTGTCTGGAAGCGAAGTCGGGGCAGTCAAGGTTCGGGGCTCCGCTGAATGAGAAAGGCGACCGTTCCGTCGTCATGGTCCGGGTCCGGGCGCGTGATCACGACGTTTTCGCCGAAGTTCTTAGCGACTGCCGCGAGGATGCCCTCGACGAAGGCCGCGAGCCCGCTGCGTTCGGACCTGTAGAGCACTTTCATGGTGTCGCCGCCGTTCTCGATAATGTGGAAGGACGGCATGCGGGCGAGGGGCATCGTCGACTTGATGCTGGCATGCATGCGGTCGAGATTCTCGAGGAAGCCTGCGAGATCGTCTCCGGCCATCGAGAGGATCCGGCCGTAGGCGGAAGATCCGGCGAAGGCGATCCAGTGATGGCCGAATTCGCGCAGGGCTTCGTCCCTCGGGAGCCCGAGCCTGGCGGCGATCAGTTCGACGAGGCGCATCGTCTCGGCGTCATCGTAGTATTCGACGCCGATGAAGTGTTCGTCGCTCAGCGCATGTTGCTTCACGAAGGTCGTCCAGCCGTCTTCGCCGAGATGGGCAATGGCCATGGTGCGCGCGGCCTGATGGATCATTCCGTACACGGCGCTGCTCCTGTTTCGAGCCGGCGCCAAACTTTCCGGTCGCCGATCGACTGCCCTGACACCGCATTGTTTTTGAATGCGTATATTGGCGATGCCTTAACTCTTGAATGCATAGACTGGCGATCCTTAAGCGCCCCTTAACGGACCGGATTGCGATCGGGGGCGGGAGATCGGAAAGAGGGACGTCCCATGAGCAGAACGAGCGCTGCGCGCGTACCCGACGCGGAAGTCGGTGCGCCTCTCCGTGTGCCCGGTCAGGGCATCGAGCAGGAGACCGGGCCCCTGAGCGCGCCTGATATCGTTCTGGTGAAGGATTGCTGGACCAAGTTCATCGCCTTCGATGACATGCTGATCGAGATGTTCTTCGAGCGGCTGCTGATCGATGCGCCGGATCTGGTGGAGCAGTTCGGCATCTCGATCGATCAGGCCCCCCACGAATTCGCGCGGTTGTTCGATCTGTCGGTGCGTGATCTCGACCGGACGACCGAGACGGCGCTGAAGGAGGGCTACCGGGATTCGCCCTGCGCGCGGAAGGCGCGGTGCGAGAGCATCGAGGAATGTGGCGCGTTCTTCGCGGCCTACGGGATGACGGCGGCGCAGTGGGATGCGGCGCGGTCGAGTTTCCTCTGGGCGATGAGCAAGGCGCCCTATCTCGAGGAGTACGATCGCGCCGATCTCGAAAGGGGCTTGGCATCGGCTCTGGGTCGGTTCTTCACGCAGCATGTGCGCGAGCCGATGCTGTCCATCGCCGCCGACGAAGAGGCGGCCCTCGACGCGCAGACGATCGCCGAGATGCGGGCCGGGGCCGAGGAGATGCTGTCGCGGCCTCAGGAAGCAGGGATCTTCTTCTATCAGACCCTGTTCCGGAGCTTTCCGGAGGTTCTGCGGCACTTTCGGACCGCCGACATGGACATGCTATCGCGCCACCTGATCGAGACCGTGGTGTTTCTCGGCCGGGCGGCTGAACGGCACGGCAACCTGCGCACCGAGTTGCGGCACCTTGCCTCGGTCCATCAGGTCAACCAGATCCCGACCGCGGATTACGAGAAGCTGGCGGGGCCGCTTCTCGACACGATCTCGACCTTCGGTGCGCCGCTGACGCCGCGGATGCGCCGGGGCTGGGGTGTCTTGTTCCGCCGGGTGATCCGGGTCATCTCGGAGCCGATGGCGCTTCAGGAGCGCTTGCTGGAAGAGGCACGCTCGTTTCTCGATCAGATTGCCGTCGAGCTCGACTGGTCCGAAGCGCGCATGGCCAAACGCTGGTCGGAAGTCGTGCACGAGATCCGCGCCACCGGCACCTACACGCATACCTTCGAGGAACTCGAGCACGGCGCACGGCTTGCCTGGCGCAATGCGCCCAAATGCATCGGGCGCATATCGTGGAAGAACCTCGTGGTGCGGGACCGGCGTCATGTGAGCGACCCGGACGCGATGTTCGCGGAATGCCGGGCGCATCTCGACGAGGCGACCAACGGTGGCAACATCGAGATCGTCATGACGGTGTTCCGGCCGACGCGGCCGCAGGAGCGCTGGGGCCCGCGCATCTGGAACAGCCAGCTGGTGCGCTATGCGGGATATGTCGGGGACGATGGCGCGGTGATCGGAGATCGGGCGAATGTCGATCTCACCACTGCGATCACGAAGCTTGGCTGGGAACCGCCCGCCGAGCGGGGCCCGTTCGACATCCTGCCGGTCGTGGTCGAGGTGCCGGGCCATGATCCCCGGCTCTACGACTGGGGGGATGGCGATGTGCTCGAGGTCCCGATCACGCATCCCGACAATCCGGGGTTAGCGGCGCTCGGGCTGAAATGGTGCGCGGTTCCGGCTATCGCCAATTTCCGCCTCGATATCGGTGGTGTTGATTACGGCTGCCTGCCGTTCAACGGCTGGTTCATGGGCACCGAGATCGCGCGCAACCTCTGGGAGGAGAATCGCTACGACCAGGCCGAGAAGATCGCGGCCGTCTTCGGGCTCGATACTTCTTCCGAAGCCACCCTCTGGCGCGATCGCGCCTTTCTCGAGCTCAATGTCGCGGTCATTCATTCCTTTCAGCAGGCGCGGATCACGCTTGTCGATCATCAGACGGCGTCCCGCCAGTTCATGATCCATGACAAGCGCGAGAAGAAGGCCGGGCGGGAATGTCCGGCGCAATGGTCCTGGATTGCGCCGGCCGCCGGCGGATCGACGACTCCGGTCTGGCACCACGAGATGCGCGACTTTCACCTCAGCCCGTCCTACGCCTATGCCGCAGACCGCTGGGCGGTCGTGGAGCGTGACGTCTGTCCGGTAAGGCCGATGCCTGTGGTCGCCGCGCGGACGCAGCGGCCGCTCGTGCTCTATGCTTCGGAGACCGGCACGGCCGAGGGCTATGCGCGTCAGGCAGCGCGGCGCCTCGCGGGACTGGCGCCGCTGGTGCTGTCGATGGATGAGGTGGATGTCGATCAGCTTGGCAACGAGACTTTCGTGCTGGTCATCGCGTCCACCTGTCGCGATGGCGATGTGCCGGGCAACGCCGTGGCGTTTCTCGATTGGCTGAAGGGCTGCAAGCCGGACGCGCTCGACGGGCTGGAGTATGCGGTTCTCGGGATCGGGAACCGGATCTATCCGAATTTCTGCGCAGCGGCAGTGACTTTCGACAGGGCTCTTGCGGCGGCCGGTGCCCGGCGTGGTGCGGCGTTGCAGACCGCCGACGAGATCGCCGGCCAGGCGGATACCGTCAAGCAATGGCTGGAGATGTTCGCCAAGCGCTGGCAGGCCGATGCGCTTGCCACCTCGGGTTCGCCTGCAGGCGCGCAAGTGGAAATCTTGGAAAGTTCGCCGGGTGCTGCGCCCGATGGGCCATCGGCGACGGCGCGTGTCGTCTTCAACAAGGAGATGATCCGTAGCGATGTGCCCGGGCTGAGATCGACGCGGCATATCGGCTTCGATTTCGGGGATGCCGGACCGGATTATCGCGCCGGTGACCATGTCGCGGTTCATCCCGAGAACCCGGCGCCGCTGGTTGCGGGTGTGATCCGGCATCTGGGCCATCCGGCGGAGGCATCCGTGCGCATCGTCGGCGGCGCGGCCTCGAGCTTCGAGCGGTATCGCGACCCGGTTCCGCTGAAGGATCTGCTCGCGCGGGATCTGGATCTCTCGATGCCAGCCGCTCCGGAAGAGCTGATGCGGGCGATGCGGGCGATCAGTCGGGACGTGGATGACCAGCTCCAGCTCGAACGCTGGATCGAGACCCTCGACCGCGAGGAAACCGACACGACCCGGCGACAGCTGACCGACTGGCTGGGCGAAACCTATCACACGGTGCTCGATCTGTTCGACGCGTTTCCGGACTGTGTGCCACAACTCGATGTGCTGATCGATCTGTTGCCGCGGATCCGTCCGCGGCTCTACTCCATCGGGTCGAGCCCGGTGCTCCATCCTCGGGCACCGCGCATCATGGCGGGCGTGCTGTCGGAGCCGAAGCGGGACGGGCGCGTCCGGAAAGGGCTGGCCTCGCATTATCTGGCGGGGATCGAACCGGGGGCCGCTGTCCATGTGGAGATCAAGCCGGCGGCGCATCATCTGCCTGACGATTTCGCCGGTCCATTGCTGTTGGTGGGTGCCGGAACCGGGCTGTCTCCGTTGTTCGGGATGCTCGAGGATCGGGTCGCGCGGGGCGTCAGGTCGGGCGTCCAGAACCCCGTCGCGCTTTATTTCGGTTGCCGCGACGAGAGCGAATTCCTCGAGCGCGACCAGTTGATCGCGTGGCGACGCGAGGGTCATCTCGGGCGGCTGTCGGTGGCGCTGTCCCGCCAGGGGGGCTCGAAGGCCTACGTCCAGGATGCGATCGATACCGATGGGGCGTTCGTCTGGGACATTCTGCGCCGGCCGGACTGTCGCTTCGTGATCTGTGGAGACGCGAAGATGGCGCAAGACGTCGAGGAGCGGCTGATGCAGATCCTGCGGCGGGAGATCGGCGACGGCTATGCCTCGGCGATGCGTCTGTTGAGCGAGATGAAGGCCGAGGGCCGCTATATCGAGGATGTCTGGGGCGTCCAGCTGAACCGGGCGATCGCCCTGCCCGAGATGGTGCGGTCGAGATATGATCGCGGCGCCGGGTGGCTGGGCCGAATCCAGCAGGTTCTCACCGGGCGCATGCCGGATTCGGGTTCGATCCTGAGGTACTGAGCCACCCTCACGCAGACCACCGGTGGGCCGGGCGCGCAATGCGTCCGGCTTCGCCGTTTCTGGATCATTTCCGTAGATTGTGACGCGTCTTGTCGGAAGTTCTCTAACGGTATTACAACGCGTGTCCTCTAGTGTTCGAGGTGTTCTCTCTTTTCGGAGTCACCGCCGATGGCGCCCCATGTTCAGCGCATTCTGCAAGTGCTTGTCGCCATTGCGTTTGTTCTGGTTTCGTTTTCGTCGATGCTCGAGGCCAGCGACCGCGAATCGGCGCGGTGCGAGGCGGCGATCGCGCAGGGCGCGCGCGACACCGGTGTGCCGCAGGAAGTGCTCCATGCGATCTCCTTGACCGAGACCGGGCGCAAGGAGAATGGCCGTCTTCGTCCCTGGCCCTGGGCAATCAATCGGGAAGGGCAGGGCTACTGGTTCAAGACGCGCGAAGAAGCGATGCATTTCGCGCGGACCAGCCTGGCGGAGGGCCGCAAGAGCTTCGATGTCGGTTGCTTCCAGATCAACTATCGCTGGCACGGCCACAACTTCACGTCGCTCGAAGCGATGTTCGATCCGGTGACCGGAGCGCGCTACGCCGGCACGTTTCTCAGGGATCTCTATGCGGAGAGCGGCGACTGGTCGCGCGCTGCCGGTTCCTACCATTCCCGAACACCGCATTTCGCCAACATTTACCGGACCCGCTTCGACCGGATCCGGTCAGGGTTGGGTACGACACTGCTTGCGACGGCGATGCCGGAGGATGAGGCCAAACCGCTGGCGCCACGCAAGAGCCGGACCCGCCTGACGCGGGCTCCCCTGATCATCGACGTTCGTGCGGTACTCGCCGAAGCGCGAGGGGCGCGCGAGGAGCTCTCGGCCGAAACCAGGCAGCAAGCCGCATCCGGTCCGGCGATCCGTGCGGTTCCGGAGGCCATGCGAACGGCGTCCTCCAGTGACCGAATGCCAGGCAACGGCCGTGTCGCGCTCCTTGATGAGTGGGTTCCAGCGAGTTCGGCTCCATCCCCCGAGACCGCGCCAAAGGTGGTGCCGGGACCGAATGATTTGCCGCAGAGCTTCTGATGTCCGGGGCTGTAGCAAAGAGCGCGCGGCAATTAACGGGGTCTAAATGGTTTGTCGTATTTAATGGAAAAATCGACCGAAAGTATAAGTATTGTTCGGTTGATTTTCCGGCTTTGTTCTGTAATGTCAAGCTGTGTGAAAATCACACGTCCGGAAATCAGTAGTACAGGAGTAGCAGACATGAAAGCACTGAATTTTGCCCGTCGTCTCTGGAAAGACGAGGAAGGCGCGACTGCCATCGAATACGGTTTACTGGCCGCTCTGGTGGCTGTGGCCCTGATCACCGTTCTCGGCACGATGAGCGGTGAACTCGAAGCGACCTTCGAGAACGTCCAGACATCGCTCGAGGGCGCAAATGCAGCGGCGGCGGCGGCGGTGGCGGCGGAGCGGATCCGGCGCCTGGCGGCTAATCTGGTTCGCTGGAACAACTGACCGGTCGGAAGATCCGGCCGGTCAAAATCAGCTCGGATACCCAGGGGCAGAACGCACATGAGACTGTATCTCTTCATCTTCGCGGCTCTGATCGCGGCAGGCGGCACTGGCTACTACCTGTTCGGAGAACTTCTTGCTCCTGACCGGACGGTCGAGACCGCCGCGACCGAGGTGCAGCTTCCCCCGGGTGTCGACGTTTTCGTTCCGGCGGGTGATATTCCCGCCGGGACGATCCTTGCAATCGAGCGTCTCGGAACGATGGAGCTGGCGGAAGCCGCCGTCTCCGAGCAGATGATCCGCGCCGATGATGCCGGACGGGCGGCGCTCGCCGGAAGTGTGGCGCGCCAGGTCCTGCCGCGGGGCGTTCCGATCGCCAAATCGGCGGTTGTCCAGCCGGGTGACCGCGGGTTTCTCGCAGCGGTGTTGCCGCAGGGCATGCGGGCCATCTCGATCCCGATCAGTGAGACCGCGGGTATTGCCGGGCTCATCATGCCGGGCGACCGGGTCGACGTGATCCTGACCTATTCCGTGACCGGCGATCTCATCGACGCCGAGCGCGACATCCGGGCCAGCGAGACCGTGATGCGCAACCTGGGCGTTCTGGCACTCGACCAGCGGCTCGGACAGACGCATCCGAAGGACAAGGACGGCAACGTCATCACGCCGCCGATCGCGCGCACCGCGACGCTGCAGGTGACGCCGCAGCAGGCCGAAATGATCACGCTTGCGACCCAGCTCGGGGATCTCTCGCTGATCCTGAACTCGGTCCAGGACGGCGGAAGCCCCGAGGAGATGAAAGCGCGCGCCGAGGCGGCTGGCACCTCCGATGTGCCGGAATTTCTCGTGCCCTTCCTGCGGACCGGGCCGGATGCGGTTTCAGGGCGCCCGATGACGCTCGACTCGGATGTGACCTCGCTTTTGCAGCGTCAGGCCGAGGCCCAGACAACACTGCCGGCCGGCGCGCTGACGAGCCCGGTGCCGATCGAGGATCGCACCAGCCGCGTGCAGATCGTCCGGGGCACGAGCAGCAATGCTGTCGATATCGGAGCACTTGAGACGGCCGCCGACCTGGCGACCGCAGCGGAGGCGGTTTCCCTGAACACCGCGGACTAGAACGGATCGCAAGAAAGGCAGAAGTGTCATGAGTAAATGGTTTGGCCGAGCGACCGCTTTGTTTGCGGCGCTGATGATCTCACCGGTCCCCACGCCGGTTCCCGCCCAGGGGTTCGAACTCGTCGAGCCTGCAACCGAGAAGAACGTCTCCCTCATCGTCGGGACGGGTCAGCTCATCAAGGTCGACCAGGAGTTCTCCAGCCTGTTCGTGGCCAACCCCGATGTCGCGGACATCGAGGTGAAGTCGCCGCGGCTTCTCTATCTGACCGGCATCGGGGTGGGTGAAACCACATTGTTTGCGGTCGACGACCTCGACAACGTGCTGATGTCCGCGGTCATTCGGGTCACGCACAACACGACGGCGCTGAATGCGGGTTTCAAGCGTGTGGCGCCGGGCCAGAGTGTGACGGCCACCACGGTGGACCGGTCGCTGGTGATCACCGGCCAGGTATCTTCGCCCGAGCAGGCTGCCGACATCATGCAAGTCGCCGGCCAGTTCGTCGACGATCCAAGTCAGGTGCTGAACCGAATGGACGTGGATGCTCCGACGCAGGTGAACCTGCAGGTGCGCATCGCCGAAGTGAACCGCAACGTCGATCGCCAGCTCGGCATTCGATGGAACAGTGTCGGTGTGAGCACGGGCAACCTTGCGCTGGGTTTCTTCGGTGGCAGCGGGGGCGGGGTCGGCCCTGGTGGCTACACGGCCACGGCCAATTACACGGCAGGGTCCTTCAGCGTCGACGTTCTGCTCCGGGCGCTTTCCGAGGAGGGTCTGGTCACGATCCTGGCCGAGCCGAACCTGACCGCGCGTTCCGGTGAGCCGGCCAATTTCCTTGCCGGTGGCGAGTATCCCTATTCGACCGTGAGCGACAACGGGACGAACGTGGAGTTCAAGGATTACGGCATCGGGCTCAAGTTCACGCCGACTGTCCTCGACGGCAACCGGATCAGCCTGAACGTCGGAACCGAGGTCAGCGATCTCGATTTCAGCCAGAACGAGAACGTACCTTCGCTGGTGACCCGCCGCGCCGAGACCACGGTCGATCTGGCCAGCGGGCAGAGCTTCGCGATCGCCGGGTTGATGCAGAACAATTCCTCGCAGGGTGAGGCCAGGGTTCCGGGCCTCGGCCAGATCCCGGTGCTGGGCGCGCTCTTCAAGTCTTCCGGGTATCGCCGGGGCCAGACGGAGCTGGTGATCATCGTCACGCCGATCATCGTCAACCCGACCACACGGGCACGGGTCAAGACACCGATCGACAATTACGTCCCGCCCAACGACTTCGAACGGATCCTGTTCGGCCGTTTCCAGGGCAACACCAAGGCCACCACCCAGGTTCAGAACCGGATCGGACGCCGCGAGCTCTACGGCTCCAACGGCTTCGTGTTCGAGTGAGCAGGGAAAGGGAGAGCGACATGACACGCAACCCTCATCGCGGCCACCGTCTGCTGGCACTCGCCGGCGCGGGACTGGCCCTCACGCTCGGACTTGGGGCCTGCACCATGCAGGACGGGCCCGATCACCAGTTCGCCGGCGCCGAGTACCGAGCCAATCCGTCCTCGGTTCAACAGAATCTCTTCTTCCAGCCCAATAGCGCCCAGTTGGCGCGCGGCGAGAGCGCACGGGTGAACGCTGTGCTGAAGTCGCTGATCCTGCGGCCCTCGGACGATATTCTGGTCTACCTGGGATCGACCGGATTCGAGACCCTGGACCGTCAGCGCGAGACCGCAGCGGTCAAGGCGGTCTCCGGGACGCCCGCACGGATCCGGCTCATGACCCGGACCGGGTTCCCGTTGGCCGCTCCGGACAATGATGTCGTGCTCGTGCAGGTCAATCGCTACAGCGAGGTGCGGGTCGTCTGCCCGTCTATGGGGCGCGACTTCAACGACAGCCAGTTCTTTCGGGACCGGCTGAACGTCGGCTGCACCAATGCGGTCAACATCGCGAACATGGCGTCCGAAGGGCGTGACCTTACCGACCCGCGCCGCCTCGAGGGTTCCGACAGCATTGCTGCGGTGCAGGCTGTCGAGCGCTACCGCGCCGGCCGTGTCCGGGACGGTGGTCCGCTCAGCGTTGTGACGGGAGGAAACTGACCTCATGGCACAGGCAGCACTCAAGACGACCGGAGGCATGTCCTTCGAAGAGGATGAAGCGGAGCGCGAGCCGTTCGCAGCTTATCTGTCCGACGATGCCTCGACCGTGGCGGCTAAGGCGGTCGCCGAGCAGCGCGGCTGGGCTGTCTCGAACATTCGCAAGGGCGGGCTCTCCACGGCCCTTCGGCTTCTGGGGGTGGCGCCGCCGCCGCGGTTCATGATCGTTGATATCGATGGCGAGCCGATCGACGAGGTCGAGCAGGGCCTGATCGAGCTGACCCGCCTCGGGAGCCAGGTGATGGCGCTCGGCTCCACCAACGACGTGAACTACTTCCGGCGGATCATGCGGGCCGGTGTCCGGGATTATCTCGTAAAGCCGATCGATGCGGATATTCTCGGCGAGGTCTTCGTGCGGCTCGAGCAGCCGGGCGACGGGGCGAAGCCGCTTGGCCGCGTCGTGGGATTTCTCGGCGCCCGTGGCGGCGTCGGGGTGACCACGCTGGCGATCAACACTGCATGGATGATGGCCGAAAAGCTCAGCCGGCGCACCGCCCTGGTCGATATGGATATCTATTCGGGCAACATCGCGCTCGCCCTCGACATCGAGCCGACACGCGGACTGCGCGAGGCATTCGACGATCCCGAGCGGGTCGACGAGGTGTTCCTGCAGAACGCCATGGCGAAGTTCGGGAAAAGCCTGCACGTGCTCGCGACCGAAGAGGCCTTCGACGACGCGGTGCGCATGACCGACGACAAGGTGCTTGATGCTGGCGGATACGATGCGTGCGAACTTCGACATGTCCGTGCTCGACATTCCGCGGCACTTCGTCATGCGCGAAGCGCAACTCTTCACCCGGTTCGACGACATCGTGATCGTCTCGGAACTGACGCTGCAGAGCCTGCGCGACACCAATCGTCTGAGCAAGCTGCTGCGGTCGCGCAATCGAAAGGCGAAGATCCACGTCATCGCGAACCAGGTGACCGCGAAGCCGGACGTGAGCCCGAAGGAGTTCGAGGCCGGGATGGAGACGCCCCTGCGCTGCACTTTCGCCGTCGACACCAAGGCGATGGCGAATGCGTCGCTCAAGGGGCAGCCGCTGGTCGCGGTCGAGCCGAAACACCGGATGGCAAGTGATCTTCACAGGCTCTGTATCGAGCTCGCCGGCGTCCCTGAAGAGGCCAAGAAAAAGACCGGTCTCTTCAGCCGCCGAGCCAAAAGGAGGTAACCTCCCATGGAAGACGGATTTGACGCGGCTGGGGCCGTCCCGGGACACGAATCGCTCTCGGTGTTGCGGTCCGCTGCGGCCGAGCGGGTGCGACAGAGCCTCGGGCCCGAAGGACTGAAGTCGGCGAGCGCGATGGACCTCGCGGAAAAGGTCAACGAGGTGCTCGAGGACCTGGTTCGAGAGCGGCCCGATGCCCCGAACCGAGCCGATCAGCGGCAGTTGCTGCGCGATGTCGTGGACGTGTTGCAGGCGGAGCGCAGTGCGGCGCGAGCCAGCCAGGCGCCGGTCGTGGAGCAGGTCGACCCGCTCAACGATCCGCTCGCCGACCAGGAAACGAAGTCCGCTCCGGAACAGAAAAACGTGCGCGCCCTTCAGGTAAAGGCGCAAGTGATGCCGCTGTTGATGCAGCGGATCGACATTTCGGTGGCATCCTCCCTCGGACCGGACGAATTGCGCCACCAGATCGCGAGCATCGTCGAGGAGATCATCATCGACCTCCGGATCCAGCTCAATGCGACCGAGCTGAGATCGATCGTGCGGTTGCTGGTTGACGACATGGTGGGTCTCGGCCCGCTGGAGCCACTCTTGAACGACGACGCCGTGACCGACATCATGGTGAACGGTCCGAAGATGGTCTACGTCGAGCGCGGCGGGAAGGTCGATCTGACTGATGTGCAATTCCGCGACGACGCCCATGTGATCCATGTCGCCACCCGGATCGTGACCGAGGTCGGCCGGCGTGTCGACGAGAGCCAGCCACTGGTCGATGCCCGTCTCAAGGACGGCAGCCGCGTCAACATCATCATCCCGCCGCTCGCCATCGACGGACCGACGATCTCCATTCGTAAGTTCTCCAAGAAGGAGATCACCCTCGACGTGATGGCCCGGCAGGGCAACATCTCGGCCGACATGGCAACCGTACTGAAGATCGCCGGACGCGCGCGCCTCAACATCCTGATCTCGGGCGGAACCGGCTCGGGCAAAACGACGCTCCTGAACGCGATGAGCCGGATGATCGATCACGGCGAGCGCACGATTACCATCGAGGATGCGGCCGAGCTTCAGCTTCAGCAGCCCCATGTGGTGCGGCTTGAAACCCGACCGGCCAACGTGGAGGGCGAGGGCGAGATCACCATGCGCCACCTGGTCAAGAACGCCCTGCGTATGCGCCCCGACCGGATCATCCTTGGCGAAATTCGTGGCGAGGAAGCCATCGACATGCTGCAGGCCATGAACACCGGCCATGACGGCTCGATGGGCACGATCCACTCCAATACACCGCGCGATGCGCTCACCCGGCTCGAGAACATGGTCGCCATGTCGGGCTTCAAGCTGCCGGCGGAGGCCGTCCGCGAGCAGATCCAGAGCGCCATTCACATGATCATCCAGATCAGCCGGATGCGCGACGGCAAGCGTCGCATCACCCAGATCACCGAGATCACCGGGATGGAAGGCGAAGTCGTCACCACCCAGGATCTCTTCAAGTACCATTATGACGGCGAGAACGCCGACGGTGATCTGATCGGGCGCTACGAGTGCACGAATCTGCGTCCCGACTTCATGCCGCGCGCGGAGTATTTCGGGCTCGGACACCGGCTGATGGAGGCGATGGGATGCAAGGGGAACTGAGCCTTGTCCTCGCGGGCGTGATCTTCGTTGCCTCGGTATCGGTCGTGATCGGGCTGGGGCTTTTCATCATCACCGTGGTGTTGCGGATCCAGGCCAAGTACCGAAAGCGGCTCGCGCGCGTCAGCCAGCGAAGAATGTCCGGGCGGATCGACTTCGACGAGGCCCGGCTCACGCTCGCGCGTCATGGCAAGGACGCCAATACGCTCGAGACGATCACGCAGGGTCTCGCGAAATTCATTCCCTTGCTCGACACCACCCGTCTGAAGGCAAATTTCAGCCGGGCGGGGCTCGGGATCTCGGTTCCGACCTTCGTGGCCATTTCGTTCGTCGTGGCCGGCCTCATCGCCTTCGGTGCCTCGGCCGCGAGTAGCGTGCCGCTGCCCGCCCTGATCCTGCCGTCGCTATTCGGCGGGATGTTCGTTGTCGACAACATCGTCAAGTTCCTTGGCGACCGGATGTCGGCGAAGTTCATGAAACAGTTGCCGGACGCGCTCGACACCGTCATTCGCGGTATTCGGTCCGGCCTGCCCGTCATCGAGTGCATCGCCTCGGTGGGGGAGGAATTCGACGATCCGATCGGCACTCATTTCCGGGCGATCAGCGAGCGCGTGCGGCTCGGCGAGTCGCTTGACGTGGCAATCTGGAACGTTGCACGCGTCATCGACCGGCCCGAGATGGACTTCCTCGCAGTGTGCATTTCGATCCAGATCGAGACCGGGGGCAGCCTCGCGGAAGCGCTGAACAATCTGGCGGATCTGCTCCGTCAGCGGCAGCGCATGAAGCTCAAGATCGCCGCAATCTCATCGGAAGCCAAGGCCAGCGCCATGATAATCGGTGCCTTGCCCTTCGTGCTTCTCGGACTTCTGAGCGTGATGTCGCCCGAATACGTGATGCCGCTCTTCCAGGACCCGCGTGGCCAGAAGATGCTGCTGATGGGACTCGCAAGCATCACGGTCGGCGCCTTCGTCATGTGGCGCATGACGCAGTTCGAGATCTAGGTAGGAGCAACGAGTATGGAGATCAGCCCGCAGATCGTCATCGCCCTGACCGCACTTTTCTCGCTCGCGCTGTTGGCGGGGGCCGCGGGGTCCTGGCTGGCTGAACGTCGGGCGAGGACGCACCGTGTGCAACTCGCAACTGGAACCCGAAGCCGAACGGTCGGGAAAGCCGGTCAAAAGCAGGGCTCGATCGTGCAGGACAGCATAGTGAAGCTGCTGCGGCGGGCCTCGGAAAAGTTCTCGCCGCTCAAGGGGCAACAGACGCGAGACAAGAAAGTTCTCCTGATAAGCGCCGGATTCCGGTCCCGGGACGCCATCATCATCTACACCTTCTTCAAGCTGGTTTCGCCGCTGGTGTTTCTGGTGGGTGGCGCTCTCTACATCTACGGGCTTGATCCGATCGGCCGGGGGGCGGGGGCCGATGCGGCCGCGCTCCTGGTGGTTGGTCTGTTCGGCAGCAAGTTGCCGGATATCATTCTCAAGAACATGCAGCAGAAGCGGATGGACAGTATTCGCAAGTCGCTTCCTGACGCGCTCGACATGTTGGTGATCTGTTCGGAAGCCGGGCTTGCGTCCGATGCATCTCTCAAGCGTGTCGTGGCCGAAACGAACCGCAAGTCCTCCGTGCTCGGTGAGGAACTCAATCTGACGGCGATGGAACTCAGCTTCATGCCCGAGCGGCGCCAAGCGCTTGAGAACCTCGCCGAAAGGGCCCCGCTGCCGGCTATCAACGCCTTCGTCAATTCGATGATACAAGCGGAAAAGTACGGAACTCCGCTCGCACGTGCCTACAAGGTGCTGAGCCAGGAGCAGCGTGCCGAGCGGATGATGCGCGCCGAAGAAAAGGCAGGACGGCTGCCCGCGACGATGACCGTGCCGATGATGCTGTTCATCCTGCCGGCGCTATTCGTCGTGTTGATCGGTCCGGCCATTCTCGACGTGATGGACAATTTCATCGGCATGAACTGACACAATTGACGCTGGAGGGCAGGGCGCGCGGGCAGGTTCCGCGCGCCTCTTCTGCGTTCTATCTTTGTAAAGCCCCGATGGGCTGGCCGGCCTGGAGCAGGGCGCGAAGCTCGCGGTAATAGGCAATGTTGCTGTTGATCTGGTTCGGCGACAGATCGTTCGCGAGGGTGGCGCGCGCCTCCCGGTCCCGACCGGCAAGGCCGTAGACCAGTGCGAGGTTGCCGCGGGTCCGCTGGGACGCCGCGTTGTCGCGCATCAGTTCGCGCAGAATGCGGATGCCTTCTCCTGTCTGGCCGGATAGGCCGAGGGACAGCCCCAGATTGCTCAGAAGCGCGAAGTTCACCGGATCGATGGCAAGTCCGACACGGTAGTTCGACTGCGCTTCCGCATGTCGGCTCAGGCGATCGAGGGCAATGCCGCGTGCCGTGATGATCGGAATGCTTCTCGGCTGGCGCTTGAGGGCTGCGTCGAGATTGACGAGTGCAGCCTCAGACTTCCCACCTGCGATCTGTGAGCGACCGAGCTCGAGAAGCACATCCGCGTCCCGCGGGCTGCGGCTCTTGGCTTCCAGAAGCGCTGTTTCGCCCCGTGTGAACTGGCCCATGCCGGTGTAGCTCTTCCCCAGCCCGACCAGAGCATCGACGGAGTTCGGGTTGGCTTCGAATGCCTGGCGGTAGAGTTCGGCGGCCGTCGAAAAATCGCCCGATGCTGCGGCGCGGTCGGCGAGGCTGTCACTGGAAGAACTGCCTCCACCGAGACCCGCGCCATTGCAGGCCGCCAGAAGCGACAGTGCCGTCACGCCGGAGATCATCCGGCCGCTCTTGAAAAGGGATCTTGTCATGATCGCATGCCTCGCAACCGTTTTTTCATGGCTAACTTCCGATTAATGCTGACCTGCAGCCATTAATTTGGCGTTAAGCGAAGCCGGCATTCGGGCATGGTTACGAATTCGCAATGCTCGGGCAGGATGATCGGATCCGGACAGACCTTCGTTCGATCCGCAGGGAGTTTTCGTCTTGACCGAACTGCTCGCTCTTGCCGCGCTTGGCGCGTTCGTCTGGGCTGCGATCACCGACATTCGAATGCGCCAGATCCCCAATTCGTTGGTGGTCTTCTTGGTGTGTCTGGGATTGGTGCGTCTTGCGGTAGATCTCTGGGCCGGATCTGGGATGGCTGCAGTCGGTCTTGACCTGGCGTTGGCCGGACTGGTCTTTCTCGGCGGAATCGCACTCTTCGCCACGGGTTTGATGGGCGGCGGCGACGTCAAGTTGATGGCCGCGGCATCGATATGGTTCGGGACGGCGGGAACAGTGGAATTCCTGATCTCAACCGTGTTGGCTGGCGGCGCCCTTGCCTGCTTCTTCCTGATGCGCCGCGGAGCGCGGAGGTTGGCGGGCGGACCTCAGCAGGTTCGGCGGATTCGCTTCCCTATGGTGTCGCTATAGCCTTGGGCGGCGTATTGGTGACGTTGCAAATCTTGTGATCAGCTGGTGTCTCAATGCTCGGCGCTGGCTGTCTTCGGCAAGACATCCGTGAACCGGATCCCGGCGACCTTGAGATCCCGGTATCGCACTTCGGCAAAGCGCTTGTTCCCGTCATCGAGGCGCAACTCGAACGCGTCGGGCATGGTCAGCCATTCGTCGGTCGATATCCGCGCGCCGTTCTTTGACATGTCGAGAAGGACGCAGGCCAGCGTGCAGTGACCACCGGGCAGAACGATCCTCGCACGTCGCAGGACGTTGTATCTGGGCGATTGGCGGCGTTCCATGTGCATTTCGTAATCCGACTTGATCTGTGACCCTTCACTCAACCTAAGATACCGCGCCGTGGCTGCGAAGGCAAAGCTTCGGTAAACGTCTGGTTAATCACAGAATTTCATAAATATGTAATTGTTTTCAAATGCTTGAGTGGTCGGTTCTTTACTGCCCGTTCAGCATGACATGTCAGGAATGTCGCATGCGGGCCGGTTCGGCGAAAGTAATCGAGGGTCGGCCACAAAAGCCTGAATGGGGGCATGCGATGATCAGCCGGCTGAATGTCAATCCTGGCAGGTTCTGGAAGGGGTTCTTCGGAGACTCCAGTGGCGCGGTGGCGATGATTTTCGCCCTCGCATTGCTGCCCATCTTCGGGGCCGTCGGACTCGCGGCGGATTCTTCGCTGGGCTACCTCATGAAGAGCCGCATGTCGAAGTCGCTCGATGCGGCCGGGCTGGCGGCGGGTCGGGTGGCCTTGAACGACAGTGCGGAGCTGGTGGCGCGGCAGTACTTCGATTCCAATTTCCAGGATGGTGAGTTGGCGACGGTGACCGATTTCAGGTTCGAGCTCGACGACAGCCGCCAGTTCGTGACGCTTTCCGTCGAGGCAGAGGCCCCGACGATCTTCATGCGGATTTTCGGGCGCGACACCATGACAGTAACTGCGCGCACTGTTATCCGCCGCATGACGACCGGAATGGAACTCGCGCTGGTCATGGACAATACCGGCTCGATGTACGGCTCCAAGTTCGATGCCATGCAGGCCGCGGCCTACGATCTCGTCTCGATGATCTATGGTGACGACACCGAGCTCGACAATTTCTGGATCAGTTTGGTCCCCTATACAGCGACCGTGAATATTGGTGCCGCACGGACCGGATGGTTGGATCCGAATGATCGGGTGAACATTGCGCCGGGCGACTTCTCTACCCCGGGATGGAAAGGCTGCGTGATGGCGCGGGCGAATCCCTTCGATGAAACCGATGCGACGCCGGCAACCGCGCTGTTTACATCGTTTTTCTATGAGTTGACGGCTGAAGCTGGTGACAACCAATGGCCTCCGCTGAAGCTAGATCTGGAGGACCGCAATAACGGCCGCGGCCCCAACCTGGGGTGCGGGCCCGAGATCACCCCGCTGACACCGTCGCGCGCCACTATCGAGGCGGCCATTGGAAACATGGGTCCGTGGCACCGGGGAGGCACGACCGGTAATCTTGGTCTTTCCTGGGGCTGGCGGACGATCTCGCCCACGTGGCGTGGTCTCTGGGGCGGAGAGACACCTGCCACCCACCCTCTGGACTACGATACTCCATTCATGGAAAAGGTCGTGGTAATTCTGACGGATGGCCACAACCAATTCTATGATCACTATTCGGGCGGCGGACCTGCTTCTGACTTCACGGCCTACGGGAGGGTCGAGAACCTTGGGGTCGTGACGACGGCTCAGGGCCGACCAATCCTGGATGCCCGCCTTGCAAGCACCTGTGCACAGATGAAGGCGGAAGGCATCCGCGTCTACTCGATCACTTTCGGTACGACTCCCGATTCCAGCGATCAGGCGCTTTATCGAGCCTGCGCGACGACACCCGCCATGTACTATCACGCCCCGACCAACGCCCAGCTCGCGCAGGCCTTCCGGGCCATCGGCGGCGAGCTGGCGAACCTGCGGATCGTCGAATGACACTGCGCGCGCTTTTTCCGCCGCGTCTGTTCCGTGATACCGGCGGGAGCACGATCGTGGAATTTGCGATCGTGTTCCCGGTCTTCATCCTGATGATTATCGGGACAATAGAGATCGCCGTGGTGATCTTTATCGGGTCCTCCATCGAGAGCGCTGTCTTGCAGGCCTCGCGATTCGGGATCACCGGCGGCTCCTCCAGTGGAATCAGTCGGGAGGAGCGGGTGCTCGATATCGTCGGTGAGAACACCTACGGATTGGTCGATATGGAGTCCGTCGAGATCAGCACGCTGGTCTATGGCAGTTTCGCCGATATCGGCGAGCCGGAGCCCTTTGAAGATGACAACGGATCGGCGTCGTATGACGAGGGTGAGCCCTTCACCGATGTAAACGGCAACGGCACCTGGGATCCTGACATGGGTGCTGCCGGTCTTGGTGGTCCGAACGATGTCGTCGTGTATTCCGTCTCCTACGATTGGGGCATCATGACGCCGATCATGCAGGCCATTCTGGGCGACAGTGTCCGGCACGTCTCGAGCGTTGCGGTGCGCAATGAGCCCTACATCCTCGGAAGCGGCACATGAGCACCACGGCAATCCGGCACTGGCTGGGAGACGTCAGGCGCAGCACGTCAGGTGTTGCGGCGATGGAATTCGCGCTCATCCTGCCAATCCTGTTGGCGCTCATCATTGGGACGGTGGAAGTCGGGCGGCTGCTGATGGTGACCCAGAAGCTCCAGAACGGCACCTTCATCGTCGCTGACCTCGCTGCCCGCGACGAGACGCTGACCGCCGATCAGCTAGACATGATGTTTCTGGCCTTCGACTCCCTGATCGAGCCCTTCGACTTTGCCAGCGACGGAAAGGCGATCATCTCCAGCGTCACGGCCGACGCCATGGGGGATCCGATGATCAACTGGCAACGGACGGGAGCCGGCAGCCTCGAAGTCGAGAGCGAGATCGGTGTGCCGGGCGGTGCTGCGACTCTGCCGGACGTGCTCACCATGGTGCCTGGAGAGACCCTTATCGTCGCCGAGACGCACTTCCAGTACGCTCCGATCTTCTCGGTGTCGGGAGGTGGCAACATGCTCAGCAAATATGCCTATGTTCGGCCGCGGCTGGGGACGCTCGAAACCCTCGAGTGAAGCAGACTGCCCGCACGCGCCCGTGCATCAGTCCGCACCCTTTGTCCTATTGCTTTGAAACCCGGTGCGAAATAGCCTCCCGAAAACATAACGGGAGGAACTCATGAATTTGTCCGGAAACCGTGTGATCGTGGCCGATCGCATGACGGTATGGAACGCATTGAACGATCCGGAGGTTCTGAAAGCCAGCATCCCCGGATGCCAGGAACTCACGGGTTCGGTAGATGAGGGTTACGCTGCCACCGTTACCCAGAAGGTCGGCCCGGTTAAGGCGACCTTCAAGGGTCACGTGACTTTGTCGGACATTGTTGTTGGCGAAAGTTACACGATTTCCGGAGAGGGCAAGGGCGGGGCGGCTGGCTTTGCGAAGGGGGCGGCGCGCGTCAGTCTGGTTGATTCCGACGATGGCGGCACCGAGCTAGCTTACGAGGTCGACGCCAAGGTGGGTGGCAAGCTTGCCCAGTTGGGGAGCCGTATCATCGACGGTTTCGCCAAGAAGATGGCCGACCAGTTCTTCACGAATTTCCAGACCGCGGTCGACGGACCGCTGGGCGAACCGGAGGCCGCATTGGCAGATGCCGCAGCGCCGACCGATGACGCCGTGCCAGATGACGGTAAAAAGAAGGGTTGGCTCGGCCGGCTCGGACTGAAGAAAGCCTGACAGGGAGAAGATGATGCTGGATATCAAGATGACCGTGAACGGCAAGTCCGTCACGGGGAAGGTCGAAGGCCGCAAGCTGCTGGTTGACTTTCTGCGGGAGGATTTGCGGCTGACCGGAACACATGTCGGCTGTGATACGGGGCAATGCGGTGCTTGCGTGGTCCATGTGGACGGCGCCTCGGCCAAGGCGTGCAACCTGTTTGCGGCAGATCTCGACGGCGCCGAGGTCACGACGATCGAGGGGATGGCGAATGCGGACGGCTCGCTCGGAGTGATCCAGGCGGCGTTCCAGACGCATCACGGCTTGCAGTGCGGCTTCTGCACGCCGGGCATGGTCATGTCGGCTGCGGCTCTCCTGAAGGAAAACACCGATCCGAGCGAAAAGGACGTGCGGGAATACCTGGAAGGCAACATCTGCCGGTGCACGGGTTACCACAACATCGTCAAGGCGATCCTCGCTGCGGCAGCTGACCTCAATGCGCGGCCGGTAGCTGCAGAGTAGAACTGTGCGGGACAGCACAAGAGAAATCACTCAGGGAGAAAGACATGCCCAAGGATAGCGGGATCGGCGCCAGTTCGAAGCGGCGCGAAGACGTGCGTTTTCTGACCGGCAAAGGCCGGTATACCGACGACATCAACCGGCCCGGCCAAACCTATGTGCACTTCCTGCGGTCCGACGTGGCCCATGGGAAGATCACCGCGATCGACACGTCCGACGCGGAAGGAATGCCCGGCGTCATACGCATCTTCACAGGCGACGATTTTCGCGAGAAGGGTTCCATCCCCTGCGGTTGGGCGGTCACCGACAAGCACGGCCAGCCGATGAAGGAACCGCGCCACCCGATCCTCGCTGAAGATTTCGTGCGCCATGTGGGCGATCCGATTGCCGCGGTGGTCGCGGAAACCTACGCCCAGGCTCGCGATGCGGCGGAGGCGATCGTGGTCGATATTGAGGAACTGCCAGCGGTCCTCGACATGAAGGCAGCGATCAAGGACGGCGCTCCGCTGGTTCATTCCGACCTGACGGACAATCTTTGCTTCGACTGGGGCTTCATCGAAGACAACAAGGCGGCCGTCGACGAGGCCTTCGAGAAGGCGCATCACGTCACGACGCTCGATCTGGTCAACAACAGGCTCGTCGCCAATCCCATGGAGCCCCGCTGTGCGATCGGCGAGTTCGACGCCGCCGACGATGGCTATACCCTCTGGACGACCAGCCAGAACCCGCATGTCATTCGCTTGCTGATGGGCGCCTTCGTGCTCGGGCTGCCCGAACACAAGCTCCGGGTGGTTGCGCCGGATGTCGGTGGCGGATTTGGGTCGAAGATATACCATTACGCCGAAGAGGCCTTCGTCACCCATGCCTCGAAGGTGGTCGGGCGGCCGGTCAAATGGACCTCGTCGCGCTCGGAGGCCTTCATCTCCGACGCGCAGGGCCGCGATCACCATACCCGGATCCAGCTGGCGCTCGATGCCGAGGGACACTTTCAAGCGGTCCGCACCGAGACATACGCAAATATGGGCGCTTATCTCTCCACCTTCGCGGCCTGCACACCGACCTATCTGCATGGAACCCTGATGGCGGGGCCGTATGTGACTCCGCTGGTCTATGTGAACGTGAAGGCGGTGTTCACCAATACCGTGCCGGTCGATGCCTACCGTGGGGCAGGGCGTCCCGAGGCGACCTTCCAGCTCGAACGTGTGATCGACATGGCAGCCCGCGAGATGGGGATCGATCCGACGGAGATCCGGCGGAAGAACTTCATAAAGCCTGAGCAGTTCCCGTACCAGACGCCAGTCGCGGTCAACTATGATGTTGGCAACTACCATGCGACGCTCGACAAGCTCATCGAGCTGTCGGATCTCGCCGGTTTTGAGGCACGTCGCAAGGAAAGTGCGTCGCGGGGCAAGCTGCGTGGCTGGGGCCTCTCGACATGGATTGAGGCCTGTGGAATCGCGCCGTCTCATCTGGTCGGCCAGCTGGGTGCGCGGGCGGGGCTCTATGAGAGTGCGACGGTTCGTGTCAACGCGACCGGCAGCATTTCCGTGATGACGGGTTCGCACAGCCACGGTCAGGGACATGAGACCACCTTCGCTCAGGTCGTCGCCGACATGCTTGGCATCGACGAAGGACAGGTCGATATCGTTCATGGCGATACCGGGCGGATTCCCTTCGGAATGGGCACCTACGGATCGCGATCCATTGCGGTCGGCGGCTCGGCCATGGTGCGTGCAACGGAAAAGATCATCGCGAAGGCAAAGAAGATCGCCGCGCATCTCATGGAAGCCGCTGAAGGGGATGTCGAGTTTGCCAACGGCCAGTTCACTGTCGCCGGGACCGATAAATCAGTGGCCTGGGGTGACGTGACGCTCGCGGCTTACGTACCTCACAATTACCCGCTTGACGAGATCGAGCCTGGGTTGGAGGAGACGGCCTTTTATGATCCGGCGAACTTCACGTATCCGGCCGGAGCCTACGGTTGCGAAGTGGAAGTCGATCCCGAGACGGGCAAGGTGGAAGTCGTCGCATTTACCGCTGCGGACGATTTCGGCAATGTCATCAACCCGATGGTCGTCGAGGGTCAGGTCCACGGCGGTGTTGCGCAAGGGATCGGGCAGGCACTGGTCGAGAACACGGTTTTCGACGAGAACGGGCAGCTTATTTCAGGCTCCTACATGGACTACGCGATGCCGCGCGCCGATGACGTGCCGATGTTCACGGTTGATCATTCGTGCGTCACGCCTTGCACCCACAACCCTCTCGGGGTGAAGGGATGCGGGGAGGCGGGAGCGATCGGATCACCGCCGGCTGTCGTGAATGCCGTGATCGATGCGCTCCAGAGTGGTGGTCATGACGTGCGCCATATCGACATGCCGGTTTCGCCGGCCCGGGTCTGGGCTGCCATGAACTCAGCCGCCGCGGCAGCGGAATAAGAAGGGGATCGAAGAGATGTACGCTTTTGAATTCGAGAAGCCGACCTCCGTGGCCGCCGCGATCGACCTTCTTCAGGACGAGGAGGCGATGGCACTGGGTGGAGGGCAAACCCTCATACCGTCGCTGAAGCAGCGCCTTGCCAGTCCGTCGAAGCTCGTCAGCCTGACCGGGATTCGGGAGCTGCGCGGAATCTGCCGGGATGATGAAGGGAAAATTTGCATCGGAGGGGCGACACCCCATGCCGAGGTTGCCGCGCAATCCCATTATCCGGGGCTCGCCATGCTGGCGGCCCATATCGGCGACCCTGCTGTGCGCAATCGGGGTACGATCGGCGGAAGCCTCGCCAACAATGATCCCTCGGCCTGCTACCCTGCGGCAGTGCTGGCTTCCGGAGCGACGATCCGAACGAACAATCGCGCCATTGCCGCGGATGACTATTTCGAGGGGATGTTCACCACGGCTTTGGAACCGGGTGAGATCATCACGGAAGTGCGGTTTCCGGTTCCGGAAAAGTCAAACTACCAGAAGTTCCTCCAGCCGGCTTCGCGCTTTGCGCTTGTTGGCGTATTTGTGGCCAAGTTTGGCGACGGTGTCCGTGTCGCCGTGACGGGAGCTTCCGAGAGCGGTGTATTCCGGTGGACGGACGCCGAGGAGGCACTGTCCGCACACTTCAGTGCGGATGCCATTTCGGGACTGTCTATCGACAGCGATGGCATGATCGGGGATCTGCACGGAACCCCGGAGTATCGCGCGCATCTCGTTAAGGTGCTTACCGGACGCGCTGTCGCGTCGGCCGCCTGACGCGGCTGCAAAAAACGGCATGAACGCGCTCCGCCGGCATGACCGGCGGGGTACCAAGCTCCTTAGGGCGCGTCGAAAACGGTTAAGTGCTTATTAGGGACACTCGTTTCAAATCCTTCGGTCCGGTTTGTAATGGAGTACCGAGGTGATGAGTGTGTTTCCTAATGCAGGTGCTGGTCTTCAGATCCGCCGTCAATGTCTGTTTGCAGTCACCATTTTGCTCGTGGAGGATAGTCGAAGCGCTTCCGAAGCGATACGGCTGTTCGCCGCCGAGAGCGGAGCCCGGGTTCGCCGTGCGGACAGTCTGCATGCCGCAAGCCGGCATCTCGCAATCTATCGGCCGAATGTCGTGATGGTTGATCTTGGTCTGCCTGACGGAGATGGTATGGCATTGATCCGGCATCTTGCCTCGACTTCTAAGCCGATGGGCGGGATCATTGCGCTCAGCGGGCACGATCGCTCCGCATGGCAGGATGAGGCGATGGCAGCTGGCGCAGCAGCGTGTCTCGAAAAGCCGATCTCCAGTTTGCGTCACTTCCAGGAGTGCATTCTGAGCGTGCTGCCCGATGTCGAAACCAGGCGCGCTCCGGATGAGCGGGTGGTGGACCTGTCGGACCGAGCATCCCTGAAGGCGGCTTATGCCGACGATCTGTCACGCGCCCGCGCCTTGCTGCAGGAAGCCTGCCGGGTGCACGACGCGGAAACGATCGCTTACTGCGCGCAGTTTCTCGGATCCGTCGGAGAGATGCTCTCAGACAGACGGCTTTCCGACATCGCCCGCGAGACCATCGATGCGCCACACCTCGCTGCCGGTCTGCTCGATTTGCTGACCGATGCGCAGAAGGACGTGAGTGCGGACGTTGCACGAGGAGCCGCTTGAGTTCCGCCACGGTGCTTCGCAGAGGATTGTGTCATTCGGGTCGTCCGATGATCAGCGCGGTCCCATCCGTATAGCGCCATCGAGGCGGATGACCGACCCGTTGAGCATCGGATTTGCGATGATCTCAAGCGCGAGGCTCGCGAACTCTTTCGGGTTGCCGAGGCGGCTCGGAAACGGAACCTGTGCTGCGAGGCTGTCCTGGGTTTCCTGCGGCAGGCCGTCGACCATCGGGGTGCGGAACATGCCGGGTGCGATCGCGACGACGCGAATTCCGTGAACGGCGAGATCGCGGGCCATGGGCAGGATCATTCCGGCCACGCCGGCCTTGGAGGCCGCATAGGCGATCTGGCCGATCTGGCCTTCGAAAGCGGCGATCGAAGCGGTGTTTATGATGACACCGCGCTCGCCGTCCTCTGACATCCGCTCGAGAGGTGCCATGGCTGCGGCGACCCGGGTGGCGACGAGGAACGTGCCGATCAGGTTGATGCCGATCACCCGGGCAAACAGGTCCGGGTCATGTGGCTTGCCATCGCGGTCGACGCTCCGCGCGGCCGGCGCGATCCCGGCGCAATTCACGGCGATGCGGGCCGCTCCGTAGCGCAGTCGCACCGGCCGCGATTGCGGTATCGATTGCAGCCACATCAGTCACATCGACAGGTTGGAACAAGCCGTCGATCTCCCTGGCGATGCGCGTGCCAGTTTCCAGATCGCGATCGAGAATGGTGACCGGGCAGCCTCGTTGAGCCAAGGGACCGTGCAATCGCGGCGCCGAGTCCGGAAGCGCCGCCGGTAACGAGTGCTGGGGTTGTGGTTCCCAAAATCATGGCTCAGACACGTTCCACTGCGATGGCGGTGCCCTCACCGCCTCCGATACAGATCGCGGCAATGCCCGTCGCGGCATCGCGGCTTTCGAGCGCGGCGAGCAAGGTGACGAGGATCCGCGAACCGGAGGCACCGATCGGGTGGCCCAACGCACAGGCTCCGCCATTCACGTTGAGCCTTTCATGCGGAACTCCGGTGCGCGCCATGAAAGCCATCGGCACGACGGCAAATGCCTCGTTGACCTCCCAGAGATCGATATCGACGACTTTCCGGTTCAGCCTCTCCAATAGCTTTTCCGCTGCGGGCACCGGTGCTGTCGGGAACTCGTTCGGAGCCTGTGCATGGCTTGAGTGGCCAAGGATCCGCGCCCGGATAGGCGCTCCGCTGGCGCGTGCGTCGCATTCGCGCATCAGCACGAGAGCCGCTGCGCCGTCGGAGATCGATGATGAATTCGCGGCGGTTACGGTACCGTCCCCGCGGAAGGCTGGTTTGAGTTGCGGAATTTTCTCTGGGCGCGCGGCGCGAGGGTGTTCATCATCCGAAACTACAGTTTCATTGCGAGGGTTCGAGACCGCAACGGAAGCGATCTCTTTGGCAAAGTGTCCGGATTCCTGTGCTTCGAGTGCCCGAACGAGGGACGCCAAAGCGTAACTGTCCTGCGCCTCTCGCGTAAACTGGAAGGCGGTGGCGCAATCCTCCGCAAAGGTTCCCATCAGGCGCCCTCGATCATAGGCATCTTCCAGACCGTCGAGAAACATGTGATCCAGAGCGGCCGCATGCCCGACCCGAGCGCCGGTGCGCATCTTCGGGAGCAGGTAGGGCGCATTGGACATGCTCTCCATGCCGCCGGCGACGATCACGCGGCCATTCCCTGACATCAACGCATCATACGCCATCATGACGGTCTTCATTCCCGAACCGCACATCTTGTTTATGGTCGTTGCCGGCACTGTCTGAGGCAAACCGGCCTCGAAACCAGCCTGTCTGGCCGGCGCCTGCCCTTGTCCCGCCGGCAGCACGCATCCCATGAGCAACTCGTCAACCTCGGAACCGGTGAGCCCAGCCCGATCCAGAGCGGCTGCAATCGCCGTGCCGCCCAGATGGGCCGCCGTTGATCCGGCCAGCGCACCCTGGAATTTTCCCATCGGCGTGCGGGCTGCCCCGACGATCACGATGCTGTCCGCCACGCTCTCTCCCTTCGGCATTTCAGCGACGTCAGGCAACGGTTCTGGCCGCGTCCAGATCAGGGACCGCCAACCGATGATCCGCGCTCGCGGTAAGGTGTGGTCTTGTAGAGGGCACGATAGCACTTCGAGAAATGAGATGGGGAAGCAAAACCGCAGGCAAGCGCGACATTGATTACGCTCATGTCTGTCTGCAGCAAGAGGTTGCGGGCTTTCTGGAGTCTCAACTCCATGTAGTACCGCTTGGGACTGCGGTTCAGGTAGCGGCGGAACAGTCTTTCGAGTTGACGTGTGGACATTCCGACATCCTGCGCGAGCAAGGCCGGCGACACCGGATCTTCGACATGTGACTCCATGCGCTGGATAACCGAAGCCAGCTTGGGGTGTCGGACCCCGATCCGCGTGGGGATCGATAGACGTTGCTCGTCCCGGTCAGAACGAAGGGTCGTGTGAATGAGTTGATCCGCGACAAGGTTTGCAAGGTCGATACCGTGCGTCCGGGCGATCAGTCGCAGCATCAGATCCGTTGAGGCAGTCCCGCCGGCAGCCGTATAGCGGTTGCCGTCGATCACATAGATGTTCTGGGTCAACTCGATGTCGGGGAAGTCTTCCTCGAAGCTGTCTCGATTTTCCCAGTGGATGGTGCAGCGACGGCCATCCAGCAATCCCGCCGCAGCCAAGACGTGGGCGCCCGTGCACACGGCCCCCACACCGGGGCCACGGCGGGCCTCGCGTCGCAGCCAGGAGAGGACCGGGCGAGTAGCCGCCGCCTTAACGTTCAAACCGCCGCAGACAATAATCGTCCCATCGCGCGGCACCTCGATCAATGGCGAGTCGGTCCCGACGGAAAGTCCGCATGAAGAAGAGACCGCACCACCGGTCTCGCTTGAGACTTGCCACTCGTAGAGCGTCCGATCCGCCATGCGGTTCGCAAGGCGCAGGGGTTCTATCGCTCCGGCGAAAGCCGAAAGCGTGAACCTTTCGAGGAGAAGAAAAACCACTTTCTCCGCGCGCGGCTGGTCGGTATCGCCCATGTGGTCAAGCCTGCCTAGATCAGGGTACTCGACTTGGCCGTTCGGCCTCTCAGACGTCAAGGAGAAATCGGCGCGACCTTCGGGGTATGGTCAAGCGGGGATTGCGCACTTATAGACGGCTCCCGAGGTTGGAAACAGACGGGGAGCCGGGTCGATGTGCGCTGAATGGAGCAAGTCCGCATGGCGGAGCCTTCCGCGGGTGCAGATGCCTGATTATCCCGACCCGGAGGCGCTCGCCCGGGTCGAAGAAAGCCTTTCGTCCTATCCTCCACTGGTCTTCGCCGGCGAGGCGCGCAGGCTTCGCAACGAACTGGCTGCCGTCGCCGATGGTCGAGCATTTCTGCTTCAGGGTGGCGACTGTGCCGAGAGCTTTGCCGAATTCCGGGCCGACAACATTCGCGACACCTTCAAGGTCATGTTGCAGATGGCCGTCGTCCTCACATTTGGCGCCAAATGCCCGGTGGTGAAGATCGGCCGCATGGCGGGTCAATTTGCGAAGCCGCGTTCCGCTCCGACGGAGGTGGTAGGTGGGATAGAACTGCCGTCGTATCGGGGAGATATCATCAATGGGTTCGAGGGGACCGAGGCTTCGCGTGCCCCGGATCCGCAGCGAATGCTGCAGGCCTATCTGCAGGCCGCCGCGACGCTGAACCTGCTTCGAGCTTTTTCTCAGGGCGGTTTCGCCGACATAACACGCGTGCATTCCTGGACGCTGGATTTCACAGCAGGTGCGAGCGGCTATTCAGACTACCACAAGCTCGCGAACCGCATTTCGGATTCGCTGGATTTCATGCAGGCGGCGGGCGTGCAATCCGAGACTTCGGAGGCGCTTCACAGGGTCGACTTCTACACAAGCCATGAGGCGCTGTTGCTGGAATATGAGGAAGCACTCTGTCGCGTGGACAGCACCACCGGTCTTCCGGTCGCGGGGTCGGGACACATGCTCTGGATCGGCGATCGCACGCGTCAGCCTGACGGTGCACATGTCGAGTTCTGTCGCGGCGTCCAAAATCCGATCGGTTTGAAATGCGGCCCGTCGATTACGGAAGGCGACCTGCTGAGGTTGATCGATCGTCTGAATCCGGCGAACGAAAGCGGGCGCCTGACGCTGATCGCGCGGTTTGGCGCAGGGCAGGTCGGCGATCATTTGCCCAAACTTATTCGAGCCGTCGAACGCGAGGGGCGGAAAGTCGTTTGGTCTTGTGACCCGATGCATGGAAACACGATCAAGTCCGACAGCGGCTACAAGACACGGCCATTCGATAGGGTTCTCCGCGAAGTCCGCGAGTTCTTCGCGATCCATTCCGCTGAGGGCACGATTCCGGGCGGAGTACATTTCGAAATGACCGGCCGGGATGTGACGGAATGTACCGGCGGTGTTCGGGCGGTCACGGACGAGAACCTTTCGGATCGATATCACACCGCTTGCGACCCTCGCCTGAATGCGGCGCAGTCTCTCGAACTCGCTTTTCTGGTCGCTGACATGTTGCACCAGCGTCTGCAGGCGCAGCGCGCCGCGGTCTGATCGAACACGCTGCATGAACGACGCGCCTCAGCGGCAGGTTCTGGTCCTGACAGGATCGGCGACCATTCCGAACGCCACGGTGGCAGAAGTCGGTGCTGCACTCGAAGCTGCCGGTGCCATACCTGGCGAGCCCGCGCGGCTCGCTCGGTCGGCGGTGCAGATTGAGTTCCATGGTGCCGCGCCAAGCATAGAGACTCTGCGCTCCATCGCGGGCCGCTCCGAAGTCGATGCCAACGTCCTGTCGGTCACGGATCGGGAAAAGCTGTTTCTCATTGCAGACATGGATTCCACGATCATCAACGTCGAATGTATCGATGAGATGGCTGATTTCGCCGGTCTCAAGCCGGAGGTCGCGGAGATCACCGAGGCCGCGATGCGCGGAGAACTGGACTTCGAAGCAGCGCTTCTGGCCCGTGTTGGTCTCCTGAAAGGACTGACCGAGTCCGATCTATCATCCTGCTATGCCCAGCGGATCCGACTGAACTCCGGTGCAAGAACTCTTGTTCAGACCATGCGCGCGCGCGGCGCGGCGACGGCGCTGGTTTCGGGTGGGTTTACCTACTTCACATCACGCGTTTCGGAGGCGGTTGGGTTCGCCATGCACCGGGCGAACCGGCTTCTCCTGCAAGACGGCTGTCTCACCGGTGATGTTGGCAGGCCCATTCTTGGACGGGCTGCGAAACTCGCCACACTCGATTCTGAAATCGGAAAACTTGGACTACGACGCTCCGATGTCCTTGCCGTCGGTGACGGCGCGAATGATCTGGACATGGTTGCTGCCGCAGGCCTGGGCGTGGCCTATCGCGCGAAGCCGACGCTCGTAGCCGCTGCGGATGCGGTGCTCTACTGGTCCGATCTGACAGCGCTTCTGGCGCTTCAGGGCATTCCCGAAACGGATTGGCAGACTCTCGGATAATCTTAGGTCACTTGCCGTCGATCACCCGAAGTTTCGGTTTTCGTCCGGCTTCGCGGTTGCCGGTGCTGGCGTTGGGGTTGCCTTCGATGCTCCGGAGTTTCGGGCCGGACAGAGAACTTTCGAACCCGGTCTGCGTTTCCGCGAAGCCCGGTATTTTCTGGCCGGACTCGGTGCTCTGGCTCGGTTCGATCGGCGTTACCGCGACGTCACGGATCGAGAAGGACAAGGGCGGCGAGAAAACATCATTCTCGCCGGAAACGCACCCGAGAACACGGTTTACGTCGCCAAAGTCACTCCGCAAAGGCATAAGGAGCATCGTCGCGCCGAACAGGCTAGCCCGCGAAGGTGCCTCCAGTTTCAACTCAACAACGGATGGTTCAAGCATGACCACGTTGAGAAGACGCTCGAATCGCTCTCGATCCGTGGCATCGACCAGGAATCCGGGTTCCATGCCGCGAACCTCCATGCCCATCATTTCACAGACTTTCATTCCGGCGAGGCGGATGCGCATGTTGTTGTCGCCGACCCGCTCGACAATGAACATGTTCTCCAATGCGGATTCGAACTGACGCGGATCGATTTCCGCGCGATAGGGCGCGATGCGACCCGCCCGGAGGCGCTCCCAGTAGTTCTTTAGAGACGACAGCATGAGATCGTTCATATCGAAACTCGTTCCAGCCTGCCTTTGTCCAAGATCACCGCGTCTCTCTACGCAGCCGCATTGGTAAACGCTTTCTTCATAAGCTATACGACGACCGTCGCAAAGTCGCGGCTTTTGCAGCCTTACGCTTAATTTGCCGCAAAAAGAGGGAAATGTTAAGCGAAGACTCGCGCCTAACGCGAACTGAGGATTTGATGCCACTTTCGTCGATGACAGGAATCGCCACTCTTGCTGGAGAAGCGGAAGGCTGGACCTGGGGTTGGGAGGCCCGGAGCGTAAATGGCCGGGGCCTTGATCTGCGTCTGCGGCTCCCGGACGGGTTCGAGGCACTTGAGGCAAGTTTGCGCAATGCTGCGGCGAAAGCGTTCTCGCGCGGAACGATTTCAATCAGCTTGCATTGTGTTTGCCCTACGACTTCGGGGCAGTTGCGGGTTAATCCCGCTTCGCTTGCTTTTGCCATCGAGGCGACACTTCTTGCGGAGCATTCGGCTGCCGCACGCGGCCTCGAACTTGTTCACCCCAGCGCAACGGACCTTCTTGCCGTGCGTGGTGTGATTGAGGCAGATTCGCCGCCCCTTTTGGAAAACGCACGGCTGTTGGAGACGATCGGACTGCAAATCCCAAGACTGCTTTCCGATCTCGCATCGGCGCGCGCCGATGAGGGAAGATGTTGTGAAGAAACTTCTTCAAGAGCGGGTCGATACGATCGAACGCTTGATCGCATTGGCGCGCCTCGCCGTCGTGGCGCGCTCGGCCCGGAACAGCGACTTGTTGCGAGTGCGGCTGGAGGCTGTGCTTGAAGTGGCTCAGCACGAGGTGGACGCCGGCCGGCTCGCTCAGGAACTTGCCCTGATCGCGGTGCGGATTGATGTTGGCGAGGAACTTGACCGCCTTGCAGGGCATGTGGTCGCGGCGCGCGGCCTTCTCGCGGAGAGCGCAGCCGTCGGGAGGAAACTGGACTTTCTCGCACAGGAGTTCAATCGCGAGGCCAACACGCTCTGTTCTAAGGCGCAATTCGCGGAGCTCACCCGCATCGGTCTGGACATGAAGGTGGCGATCGACCAGATGCGCGAGCAGATCCAGAATGTGGAGTGATCGATGACTGGCGCCGTGTCACGTCGCGGACTGCTGATAATCCTGTCGTCGCCCTCTGGGGCGGGCAAGTCCACATTGTCGCGGCGGCTCCTTGAGTTCGATACCGAAGTGCAATTCTCGATTTCGGCCACCACGCGTCCGCCGAGGCCCGGTGAGCAAGAGGGGCGCGACTACTTCTTCAAGAGCCGTATGCAGTTCGAGGACATGGTGAAGGCCGGTGACATGCTTGAGCATGCTGAGGTCTTCGGCAATCTGTACGGGACGCCGCGGGCACCGGTACAAGCCGCTATCAGTCGCGGGCAGGATGTGCTCTTCGATGTGGACTGGCAGGGCGGACAGCAGATCCGGAACTCTCCGCTACGGGAGTCGGTGGTTTCGATCTTTATCCTGCCGCCCTCAATAGCCGAACTCGAGAGCCGCCTACGGAGCCGAGCGCAGGACAGTGACGCCGTGGTCGCGGGACGTATGCAGAAGTCGCGCGACGAGATAAGCCACTGGGCCGAATATGACTATGTGCTCCTGAATGAGAATCTCGCACAATGCGAGGCCGAGCTTCGAGCCGTCATCCAGGCTGAACGCCTGCGCCGCGAACGGCGCCCTGATCTGATGCTGTTGGTCAATCGTCTGAACACCGAATTCGAGGAGCGATCGAGATGAGTTTCCATGATATTGATGGCATTGCGCCGCAGCTTCCCGACAGCGAAGAATACTGGGTCGCGCCCGGTGCCCGCCTGATCGGTCGAATAATTCTGCGACCGGGGGCTTCGGTCTGGTTCAATGCCGTGCTGCGCGGCGACAACGAGACCATTACTCTGGGCGATGGTTCGAATATCCAGGACGGGACCGTCTGCCATACCGATATGGGTTTTCCGCTGAAGATAGGCCCCAATTGCACGATCGGACACATGGCGATCCTCCACGGCTGTACGATCGAGGCCGAGAGCCTTGTCGGGATGGGGACCACCATCCTCAACGGAGCGGTGATTGGATCCAATTCTTTGGTCGGTGCGGGTTCGCTGGTTACGGAAGGCAAGGTCATTCCCGAAGGCACGCTTGCCGTGGGACGTCCCGCTCGGGTCGTTCGCGACCTGAGCGCAGAGGAAATCAAGGGTATCAGTGAAACCGCCAAAGGCTATCGGCGGAACGCAGCGCGCTATCGTGCTGGTCTCACGCCGTCTCGGTTGCCATTGCGCCAAGCGTGATCGAGGCGCTCGTGTCGGAATACAACGCAGTTAAGCTGGTCTGGTTGGCCTCGAGGAGTTTTCGAAGCATTGCGAACTGCACGCCGTCGGAACGCAGGTTGGAAGCCGGGCTTCCTTGTGTGAGGTGCGCCCAGAGTTCTTCCGGTACTGTGACGCGCCGTCCCTCGACGGAAAGCGTCCCGGTGTTTTCCGACATCAGGATGTGTACGGTTCCGCCCATTGGCAAGCTCTTCTCGAGGCAGAGAATGGAGAGGAACACCAGCCTGACCAATGCCCGACCGGCATCACCCGGAAGTTCGGTCCAAACCACCTTGACCCTACCGGAAAACATCTCTTCCGTGATCGATGAAACTTCCTCACCGGATATCCGCGCGATGCTATCGGCGGGGCCGAATGCAACACGGAAGAAGCGCAGCTTGGCCAAGGCGCTGCCGAGACTGTCCGAAATGAGAGAGATTTCCTCGGCGCCTGCGCCGGGCGACAATTGCAGCAACTCAAGTCCGTTGCCGATGGCTCCGAGCGGGCTTATCAGGTCATGGCACAATCTGGCGCTGACCATCGACGCCAGGTCATGCTCGTTCATCGAATTGGCCCTTCAGCGCCGCCGAGCGGGATCGGGCCGGCTATGAACGAATTTCTGGAGCCAGGCAATCTGGTGCGGCATCCCGACAAGCCGGATTGGGGTCTTGGCCAGGTCCAGTCCGCAATCGGACAGAGGATAACTGTGAACTTCGAGCATGTCGGGAAGATTGTCATCGATGGATCCCGCATAAAGCTCGTGCCGGAACTCTGAACGCACGGCCATTGATCAAGGCGTCACATACAAGTCTTAATGCACCGTAAACGCAAGCGTCGCAGGTCATCTGGTGGCCCGCCGCCGACGGAGATTCCATGCAGATCGACCTGAGCCGTTACCGTGTGAAGCTTGCCGAGACCGAGGCCGAGCGTCGCGGGGCGGAACGCCTGCGCTATCGTGTCTTCGTCGAGGAACTGGGTGCACGCGCCAGTCCGATGCAGCACGCGACAAGGCGGGAATATGACCGTTTCGACAGCTTTTTTGACCACCTTATTCTTGTGGACCAGTCACCGGAGATCCCCGATCCGATGGACAGGATCGTCGGCGCATATCGTCTAATGCGCGACGACGCGGCCAAAGCCGGGTGTGGTTTCTACAGCGCCTCCGAATACGATCTTGAGCCGATTTTCGAATCTGGCCGGCATTCGCTGGAACTGGGTCGGTCATGTGTTGCCCGAGAACACCGTGGCGGCCCGGCGCTTCATCTGCTCTGGAACGGGCTTGCGAGCTATGTTCTGGAGCACCGTATCGAGATCCTCTTCGGCGTTGCGAGTTTTGCAGGCACCGATCCCTCGCCCATAGAAGAGGCGTTGTCGTGGTTGCACCATAATCACCTGGCGCCGGAATGTCTTCGCGTACGTGCTCTACCAGATGGATTTTTGAGCATGAACCGGACCTTCATCGAAGACATTCAGCCCACCCGCGCACTTCAGTCCATCCCAACCCTCATAAAGGCCTATCTGCGGTTCGGTGGCTGTGTTGGCGAAGGCGCCTATATCGACCGCCGGTTCAATACGATCGATGTCTGCATCGTTATGGACACGGTCCAGATGAAGGAAAAGCACCGGTCCTTCTACGAACGCCAGCAGCGAAATCCCACATGACGCCCACATGGAACGGTGCAAAGCAGCCGAGCCTGCCCCCGAAGAGATTTGCCGACTATCTACAAATGTCCTGGCGTGCCCTGTTCGCTCTAGTAACGCTGACGGTGCTCTTCCTGGTTTTTCTGTTTGCACGAGCGTTCGATGTCATCTTTTCGCGTTTTGCCGGTCGACCGGTGAGCCGGTTCGGAACCAAGACTGTCCGGCTCTGGGCCAGGATCACACTGCCATTGATTGGACTGCGCCTTCGGGTCATCGGTTCGCCGATCTCTGTCCCCGGAGCCTATGTCGGGAACCATGCCAGCTGGATAGATATCATCGCTCTGCAGGCGGCTGTTGCACCTTTTCTGGTATCCAAGGCCGATGTACGCGGCTGGCCGGTGATCGGAACCATCGGCGCCGCGATCGGAACCTTGTTCATCGAACGGAACCCTATGGCCGTGCGAGGGCAGGGGGATGGTCTACGGGGCCGGTTGTTGCAAGGCGATCGACTGGCCCTGTTTCCGGAGGGGACAAGTAGCGACGGCCTCCGGGTACTGCCTTTCCGATCCTCGCTCTTCGAAGTCTTCGTTGCACCAGAATTGCGGGGAAAGATCGAAGTGCAGCCCGTTGTGATCCAATATCAGACAAGGAATGATCTGCCGGATTCGTTTTATGCTTGGTGGGGCGGTGCCAGTTTCGGGACTCATGTCTGTGATGTTCTAGCACGGTCCTCGGACGGACTGGTGATCCTGAGTTTTCTTGAGCCCTTATCTCTCAACGAATTGCGCGACAGAAAGGAAGCTGCGCGAGTTGCTGAAAGAATGGTACGCACTGAATTTGAACGGCTTAACCCAGACGCGCGATGAAGTCTGCCAAAGCATTTTGTGGTCCGGAGGGATGCGACCAGATCTCCTCGCCGAGCGCGATGAAATCGGTGATCGGCGCGAGGTCCCCTGAGAGTTCTGGCGTAAATCCGCCCTCGGCTATTACTGGAACTTCGATTATTTGGGACCACCAGGCGAACAGATCGGATCCGGCAAGCGTCCCGTCGCCAAGACTGGACTGGCTGACGGGTCCAAAGCTGACGTAGTCTGCTCCGATCTCGGCCGCGTTCATGCCCTCATGCCGTGAGGCGCGGGCGTAGGCCCCGACAATCGCGTCCGGTGCCAGCACCCTTCGAGCGGAGCGGACGTTGCGCGCGCCGTCAGTGAGGTGAACCCCGTCCAGACCCTGTGCATTAGCCATTCTGTAGTGATCGGTGATAACCAGAGGTACGTCGCGTGCGTGGCAGATGTCACGCAAGGTATCTGCTATCCGCCTCAACTGATCTTCGGTCCCTACCGAAGCTGACATCCTCACGCAGGCTATTTCAAATTCGTCCAGTAAACTCGAAAGTACTTTGGCAGTGTGGCCATCTGTGGCGCAGCCGGCGTGATCAGATAGAGCTTGGTGCTCGCTCGCTCTTCGTGAGGACTCGTCACAGTGCGGTTCCGATGGCGGCTATGTCAGCGAAGCAGAATATCGCGCCCGGCATAGACCGCGCTTCCACCCAGATCCTCCTCCAGCCTGATCAACTGGTTGTATTTGGCGAGTCTGTCCGAACGCGAAAGACTGCCAGTCTTGATTTGTCCGCAATTGGTGGCGACGGCAAGATCCGCGATGGTGCTGTCCTCGGTCTCGCCTGATCGGTGCGACATCACAGCGGAGTATCGCGCATGATGGGCCATCTGCACTGCGTCGAGGGTCTCGGTCAGACTGCCGATTTGGTTTACCTTTACGAGGATCGAATTGGCGATGCCCTCCGAGATGCCGCGGCCCAGTCGCTCTGTATTGGTCACGAAAAGATCGTCACCGACAAGTTGGCACCGGTCGCCAATCTGCTCCGTCAGGAGCTTCCAGCCTTCCCAGTCGTCTTCCGACATGCCGTCTTCGATGGAGATGATCGGATAGGCGTCTACAAGTCCGGAGAGATAATCTGCGTTTTCCGCTGGACTGCGGCGCATCCCTTCACCGGTCATGTCATAGAGCCCGTCAGAAAAATATTCGGTCGCGGCGCAGTCAAGAGCGAGATACACGTCCTCACCGGGAACGAAGCCGGCGTCTTCAATGCTCTTCATCACGAAATCAAGGGCTTCGGTCGTAGAGCCGAGGTTGGGTGCGAAGCCACCCTCGTCTCCGACGGCGGTGTTGTGACCCGCCGCCGAGAGCTGCTTGCGGAGGTTGTGGAACACTTCGGCGCCGATCCGGACCGCGTCTGAAAGCGTGTCCGCCCCCACAGGCATGATCATGAACTCCTGGATGTCGATCGGATTGTCGGCGTGTGCGCCGCCATTAATGATGTTCATCATGGGCACCGGAAGCACCCGCGCGCCGACACCACCGATATAGCGATAGAGCGGGCTACCCTGGCTCTGGGCTGCAGCCTTAGCTGTTGCAAGGCTTACGCCCAAGATCGCATTCGCCCCGAGCCGGCTCTTGTTCGGCGTACCGTCCAACTCGCACATGATCCGATCGACCAGAACCTGCTCCTGTGCCGGGACACCGTTCAGGGCATCGCAGATCGCTTCGTTTACGGCTTTGACCGCCTTGGTCACACCCTTTCCGCCATAGCGCTCGGGATCGCCGTCACGCAATTCGACGGCTTCGTGTGCACCAGTTGAGGCACCTGATGGAACCGAGGCACGGCCCATGGCACCGTCTTCGAGCAAGACATCCACCTCCACAGTGGGGTTTCCACGACTGTCGAGGATTTCCCGCCCCACGATATCGATGATTGCTGACATGTTGAGCTTTTCCTGTTCGAACTGCTGCCCTTGGGCTTTCGAAGGCCTGATTAGACCAATCCGCTTGCCGGGGAAACTTGAAACTGCCGCCGGCCAG
>CAVQAX010000029.1:0-59969 GCA_963710515.1 uncultured Alphaproteobacteria bacterium | reverse complement strand
TCCGCCTCGCGCGCGATTTCCCGCCACGCCTCCGGCAGATGTGCCTCCTTGAGCTTGCGATTGCGGTTCCAGGTCTCGAGCTCGCTCATCTCGAGAAGCATGCGGTTGTAGTGGCGCTCCGCGCTGGTGCTGCGTTTCGTCTCGTCCATTCCTGACCTCTGTCCGTCTGTCCTTCGCAGGTCAGAATGCCATGAAAAGCTTAAATCGAATTGTACGGACATCGGCCGGGGCGCGGCGCAGCGCCAAGCCAGCGCCCCCTCCCACGGCGTTAACCCTGTTGCACGGGTCTTGATTTTTTCGGCCGAATGAGGCATATCCTTGCCTGCGATGTTATCACGATCGACCGCTGTCTCCCTAACCGGCCGCAGTCACACGATTATGCTCTGACTGTGCCGGGCTGCCGCACCAATGCGGGCAGCATGAGAAAGAGGAGACCTCACGATGGCCAAAGGCACCGTGAAATGGTTCAATTCCACCAAGGGCTTCGGCTTCATCCAGCCTGAAGGCGGCTCCAAGGATGTGTTCGTTCACATCTCCGCCGTCGAGCGCGCTGGCCTGACCGGCCTCGACGACAACCAGAAGGTCACTTTCGACCTCGAGACCGGCCGCGACGGCCGTGAATCGGCGACGAACATCTCGCTGGTCGACTGACACGATCCTGCCCGGCGGCGTCTGCGCCACCGGGCATTCCTCCGGACTTTCCGGCGGCTTGCAGGCCATACTTCGTGCCTGCACTCAAAAGCGGCACCGGCGCTTCAGCCCGTCCGCGCCCCCACCGCATCCCGCACCCAATCCGCAATCGCCGACGCCTGCTGCGCCCCGGCCGCGCGCGCGATCTCCCGTCCGCCCCGAAACGCGATCAGTGCCGGGATGCCCCGGATGCCGTGCTTCTGCGACACGTCCGGATGATCCTGCGTGTCGATCTTGGCAAGCCGCACGCCCGGCGCCAGCGCCTGTGCTGCCTTCGCGAATTCCGGCGCCATCATCCGGCACGGTCCGCACCATGGCGCCCAGAAATCCACCACCAGCGGCACATCGTCGCGCACCGCCTTGGCGAGCACGTCCGGCGTCAGCGCCCGCACCTTGCCATCCGCCAGCGGCGCGCCGCAGGTCCCGCATTTCGGCCCGGCGCCAAGCTTCGCCTCCGGCACCCGGTTCGCCTGCCCGCAGGCCAGACACGTCATCCGCACGCCCATCGTCCCGCCCTCCGTTTACATTCCGACAGGCGCATAGGTAATCCGCACCACCGCGCCGTTCAATGGCGCCCCGCGAGGAACGGCATCAACGCCGCCATGTCGGGCCCGGCCTCGCGCCCCGTCAGCGCCAGCCTGAGCGGGCGGAACAATCCGCGCCCCTTGCGCCCGGTCGCCGCCTTCACCGCCGCCGTCCAGCGCCCCCAGGTCTCGCCGTCCCAGGGCGCGTCGGGCAGCAGCGCCATCGCCTCGGCGACGAACTCCGCATCCTCCGGATCCACAACGCTTTCGGATGGATCCCGGCAGATATTCCACCACTGTGCGATGTCGCCCCGCACCGCCACATTGCCCCGGATCGCCTCCCAGAACGCCGCCGCCTGCGCCTCGGGAACGCCGGCAGCCGCCAGGTCCGGGGCCATCTCGTCGGCCTCGCAGCCGTGCAGATACCGCGCCGTCAAGGCCGGCAGGTCCGCCGGATCGAGCTTCGTCGGCGCCGTTCCGAACCGCGCCGGATCGAACCCCGCCACCAGCGCCTCGCGCGTCGCGATCACCTCGACCGGATCCGCCGTCCCGAGCCGCGCGAGCAGCGACAGGAGCGCCATCGGCTCCACGCCCGAGGCCCGCAGATCGCGCAGCGCCAATGTGCCCAGCCGCTTCGAGAGCGCTTCCCCCGCCGGCCCGGTCAACAGCGAATGATGCGCGAACCGCGGCGGCTCCGCCCCCAGTGCTGCCATGATCTGGATCTGCGTCGCGGTGTTGGTCACGTGGTCCGCACCCCGCACCACATCGCTGATCCTGAGGTCGATATCGTCGACGACGCTCGCCAGCGTATAGAGCACCTGCCCGTCCCCCCGGATGAGGACCGGATCGGAAACGCTTGAACTGTCGATGGAAACATCCCCGAGAATGCCGTCCGTCCACGCGGTCCGCGCCCCGTCGAGCCGGAACCGCCAATGCCCCGGCCGCGTGGCCCTCAGCGCATCCTTCTGGCCGGCGTCCAGCTTCAGCGCCGCCCGGTCATAGACCGGCGGCCGCCCCGCCGCCCGCTGTGCGCGCCGCCGCAACTCGAGCTCCTCGGCCGTCTCGAAGCATTCGTAGAGATGCCCCGAGGCCCGAAGCCGGTCCGCCGCGTCGGCATAGAGCGCCAGCCGGTCCGATTGGTGCAACACCGCATCCGGCGTCAGCCCCAACCAGTCGAGATCGGCGATCGCGGCCTCGGCATAGACCGCCTTCGAGCGCTCCGGATCGGTGTCGTCGAAGCGCAGCAGGAAGCGCCCGCCGGCCTTGCGCGCGACGAGCCAGTTGAGGAGGGCGGTGCGCAGATTGCCGACATGCAGATAGCCGGTCGGCGACGGCGCGAAACGGGTCGTGGTCATGGGATGATCTCCTTGGCACGCTTCTTAGCCGCTCTTGCCGTCCGCATGAAGTGGCGACATGCCCCGCGCGCGCCGTGCCGCAATTGCTCCCGCGCGGCGGACATGCCACCAAAGACCCGCGCGCCCCGAAGCCCCGCAAGGACAGCAATGCCCCTCCCCGACCTCACCGCCCCGTCGCTGGCCGATTTCGACGATCTGGCGAAAGACGCCTTCGCGGCCCTCCCCGCGGAAGTCCGCACCGCCTGCGCCGACCTGCTGATCCGCACCGCCGATTTCGCGCCCGATCACATCCTCGCGGAGATGGAGATCGACGACCCCTTCGAGCTGACCGGCCTCTACGACGGCATCGCCCTCACGCAGAAATCGGTGTTCGACCAGCCCGAGGGCCCCGACATCGTCTGGCTCTTCCGCCGGCCGATCCTCGAGGAATGGATCGATCGCGGCGACATCGCCCTCGGCGCGCTGGTGGCCCATGTGCTCGTCCACGAGATCGCCCATCATCTCGGCTGGTCCGACGACGACATCCGCCGCATCGACGACTGGACCCAATAAGCCGCCGCACCCTCCAGGAGAGGCAGCCGCCCACAGGGAATGCGGCGACCGCACCGGCTCAGCGCATGGCGACGGCGAAGGCCAGGGCGATCAGGGCCACGTGGATCAGCATCACGCCCCCACCAAGCCGACGATCGAGCGACGCCACGGTTTCCCGCCGGCCCTCGGGTCCCAGGTGATGCGACAGGAGCGAGATGCCCAGAACCGACAGGATCGTGCTGAAGGTCAGGAACGAGACCTGGTCGACCAGCCCGAACACCGCGTCGAACCCGATGGCGTCCTCGAGCCGATAGCGGTTGAACACCGCCGCGAAGATCGAGCTCGTCATCATTCCCACGCGGATGCCGAGATCCATGGGCGGAACGGCGAAGACCGCGGCGGTGATGATGAGCCCGACGAAAAAGCCGGTGAACTTCTCGAAGAGCAGGAGCGAGCGATTGCGTTCGAGATCGACCGTCAAGGTCAGGCGCGAGAATGTCGCGCCGGGCGTCCGGTAACCGAATCCGGTGTCATAGGTGATCTCGCCACTGGCGAGGGACAGCCCCGCCACACGCCACCCCGGCGCGTGGACGAAATCGGCGATACGCGAGTCGCCCTCGTCGGGCACGAAGGTGATCTCCGAATCCACGTCCGCCGCTTCGATCGCGAAAAGCAGCGACTGGCTGTCGAACGGATAGTCGCGGATCTGGAAGGCCTGATCCATCATCGCGCCGAAGCGGATGGCGGTGTAGGAGGCGCCATCCTCGAGCATTGTGCGCCGGAACACCTCCGAGGAGGACGCGCGGGCGAGGATCTGCATGTCCCGGTCGGGCTCGAACACTCCCTCGGAATCGATGAACCAGGCATAACCCTCGATCCGGTAGCTGCCGTCCCGCGCATCGATGCCGGAGAGCGAGGTCACGAAGACCCCGACGCGCACCTCGCGGGCATCGGATGCGGCCGCAACGACAAGGGCCGCCAGAGCAACAAGCAGGAAGAGCATCCGCCGCCCCAGGGCCGTCCTCATCACCATGCTCCCCTGTTCCACCCGCCGGGGTCCCATCCGCCCGGGCCCGTCCTTCTCAGGACGGATCGCGCCAGCGATTGACCAGCGGATAGCGCCGGTCGAGCCAGAACGCCTTGCGGGTCATGCGCGTGCCCGGCGCGGACTGGAAGCGCTTGTATTCCGAGAGATACAGGAGCTTCTCCACCTTCTTCACCGTCTCGCGCTCATAGCCCTCCGCGACGATCTCCGCCACCGCCGCATCGTCCTCGATCAGCCGCTCGAGAATCGCGTCGAGCACCTCGTAGGGCGGCAGGCTGTCCGCGTCCTTCTGATCGGCGCGCAGCTCCGCCGAGGGCGGCTTCTCGATCACCCGCGCCGGGATCACCGCGCCTTCGGGCCCCATCATCCAGGGCCGATGGTTGGCGTTGCGCCAGCGGCAGGTCTCGAAGACCCGGGTCTTGTAGACATCCTTGATCGGATTGAACCCGCCGGCCATGTCGCCGTAGATCGTCGCGTACCCCACCGCGACCTCCGACTTGTTGCCCGTCGTCAGCAGCATCTCGCCGAACTTGTTCGACAGCGCCATCAGCATCAGCCCCCGCAGCCGCGACTGCAGGTTCTCCTCGGTCACATCCGCCTCGAGCCCCGCGAAGAGCGGCGCCAGCGTCTCGGTCACCGCGGCGCGCGCCGCCTCGATCGGCAGCGTGTCGAGCCGGCAGCCCAGCGCCTCCGCCACCGCGCGCGCATCCGCGAGGCTCTCGGCGGAGGTGTATTCCGAGGGCAGCATCACGCAGCGCACGTTCTCCGGCCCGATCGCATCCGCCGCAATCGTGGCGACGATCGCACTGTCCACCCCGCCCGACAGCCCCAGCACCGCCTTCTTGAAGCCGGTCTTGCCCATGTAGTCGCGCAAGGACAGCACCATCGCGTGGTAATCCTGCTCGCAGATCGGCGGATGCACCGCGCGCGGCCCGGTCGCCGCCCGCCAGCCCTCCGGCGTCGCGGTGAAGTCCACATGGGCCACCATCTCCTCGAAGACCGGCAGCTGCAGCGCCAGCGCCCCGCCGGGATTGAGCACGAAGGAGCCGCCGTCGAAGACCTGGTCGTCCTGCCCGCCCACCATGTTGAGATAGGCCAAGGGCAACCCGGTCTCGACCACCCGCGCGACCATGTGGCCGATGCGCACGTCGAACTTGCCGCGCCGGTAGGGCGAGCCGTTCGGCACCACCAGCACCTCGGCCCCGCTCTCGGCCATCGCCTCGGCCACGTCCTCGTACCAGCTGTCCTCGCAGATCGGCGTGCCGACCCGCACCCCCCCGATGCCGAAGGGCCCCGAGATCGGCCCCGGCTCGTAGAGCCGCACCTCGTCGAAGACATGATAGTTCGGCAGGTGATGCTTGCGCGCCATCCCCATGATCCGCCCGCCTTCGAGCACGGCATAGACATTGTAGAGCTTGCCGCCCTCGATCACCGGCAGCCCGATCCCGAGCGCCGGCCCCTCCGCGCAGGCGGCCGCGAGCCGGTCGAGTTCGGCGCGGGCATGGGCCACCAGAGCGGGCTTCATCACCAGATCCTGCGGCTGGTAGCCGATCAGGAACATCTCCGGCAGCGCCACCAGATCCGCCCCGGCGGCGCGGCCCTCGCCGTGGGCGGCGATGGCCTTGGCGGCGTTTCCGGCCAGATCGCCCACCGTCGGATTGAGCTGCGCCATCGTCAGGCGAAACGTGTCGCGCATGCCCTCATCTCCCCGATCTTTCCGGCATCCCGCATACAGGGAGCCCGCCCGCACTGACAAGGGCGGCGGACAAAGCTGCGTGAGCACCCGCCCCCCGGCACCCCGGCAGGGTCCGAAAGTGATTGTCGCGACGCGACCGGCTCCGTAAGCTCCGCCCCTGCCGCGCACGCCGCGAACGAGACGATCGAGGAGACCCCCTGATGCGAGCCCCGGCCCTCTGCGCCGCCCTGTCCGGCGCGCTTCTGCTTCTGGCCGTCCCGGCCGCCGCCCAGAGCGAGCGGCTCACCAAGACCTACGACAACGGCGGCGTCTACGAGGGCGAGTTTCTCGACGGCCGCCAGCACGGCAGCGGCACCTACCGCCTGCCCAACGGCTACGAATTCACCGGCGACTGGGTCGAGGGCCGCATCCAGGGCGAGGGCCGCGCCACCTTCCCCGACGGCTCGGTCTATACCGGCAGCTTCGTCGACGGCGATCCCGAGGGACAGGGCCGCATCGTCTACGCCGACGGCGGCACCTATGAGGGCGGCTGGCGCGACGGCCTCGTGCATGGCCGGGGCGTGGCCACCTACGCCAACGGCATGCGCTACGAGGGCGAATTCGCCGATGGCGCCCAGAACGGGATGGGCACGCTCACCGACCCCGACGGCCACGTCTACGAGGGCCAGTGGGTCGCGGGCGTCAAGCAGGGCCAGGGCCGCATCACCTATCCCGACGGCGGGCTCTACGAGGGCGATATCGTCGCCGGCCAGCCCGAGGGCAACGGCGCCTTCACCAGCGCCGACGGCACCCGCTACGAAGGGGCGTGGATGGCCGGCCGCATCGCCGGCGAGGGCATCCTGATCGAACCCGACGGCACCCGCTACGAAGGCGCCTTCGCCGACGGAAAGCGCCAGGGCCTCGGCCGCACCGTCGCGCCCTCCGGCGAAACCTACGAGGGCGGTTTCGCCGCCGACCAGCGCGACGGCGCGGGCACGCTCAAATCCCCCGACGGCACCGGCTATGTCGGCGACTGGGCCGCCGGACGGCGCAGCGGGATCGGCCGCGCGACCTATCCCGACGGCAGCGTCTACGAGGGCGGCTTTCTCGCGGACCGCCCGCATGGCGAGGGCGTGCTGACCTATTCCCCCGAAGCCGAGGGCCTGATCAAGGGCGCGGTCTACGAGGGCGCCTTCGTCGACGGCCTGCCCCACGGCAAGGGCAAGATCACCTACCGCGACGGCTCGAGCTACACCGGCGCGTGGAATGCCGGCGTGATCGAGGGGCTGGGCACCGCGCGCTATGCGGACGGCCTGATCTATGACGGCGAGTTCGTCGCCGGCCAGAACCACGGATCGGGCCGCCTGATCGCCACCGACGGCTATGTCTATGACGGCGCCTGGAACATGGGCGTGCGCGAGGGCGAAGGCGTCGCCACCTATCCCGACGGCACCCGCTACGAGGGCAATTTCGCCGATGGCGAGCCCGCCGGCCCCGGCCGGATGACCATGCCCGGCGGCCAGATCCTCGAAGGCAGCTGGCAGGACGGGGTGCTCAGCGGTCAGGGCCGCGCGGTCTACGGCAACGGCGATGTCTACGAGGGCAACTTCGCCGAGGGCCGCCCCGAAGGCCAGGGCCGCATGGAATTCGCCGATGGCGCCGTCTACGAGGGCCTCTGGGCCGACGGCCAGCCGACCGGAACTCCGAGCGCCACTCCCAGCACCGCGGGCGCGGGCACGGCCACCCCGGAAGGCTGAGCCCGGTGTCGCCGACCCCGGACCCCTTCGATCTCACCGGCCGCACCGCGCTGGTGACCGGCGCCTCCGGCGGCCTCGGCCTGCACTTCGCCCGCGTCCTGCACGCCGCCGGCGCCCGGGTCGTGCTGGCCGCCCGGCGCCGGGAGAGCCTCGCGGCGGAGGCCGCAAGCCTCGGCCCGCGCGCCACCGCCATCCCCCTCGACGTGACCGATGCCGACGCCATTCCCCCGGCCTTCGACGCCGCCGAGGCCCGCTTCGGCCCCGTCGATCTCCTGATCAACAATGCCGGCATCGCCGGCGCCGGCCCCGTCGCCGACACCGACGCCGCCGCCTGGGATGCCGTGATGGCCGTCGATCTGCGCGGCGCCTTCCTCGTCGCCCGCGAGGCCGCAGCCCGGATGCGCCGCCCCGGCACGGGCGGGGCCATCGTCAACGTCACCTCCATCGCCGCCCGCCGCGTCGCCGCGCATCTCTCGGCCTATTGCGCCGCCAAGGCCGGCCTCGAGCACCTCACCCGCCAGCTCGCCGTCGAGCTTGCCCGCGACGGCATCCGCGTCAACGCGCTCGCCCCCGGCTATGTCGAAACCGACATCAACCGCGGCTTCTTCGAGACCGAGGCCGGCCGGCGCATGATCGCCGGCATCCCGCAGCGCCGCCTCGGCACCCTCGACGATCTCACCGCGCCCCTGCTCCTGCTCGCCGGCCCCGGATCGCGCCACATGACCGGCGCCACCATCGTGGTCGACGGCGGCCATTCGGTCAGCGGGCTCTAGGGAGGACGACCGCCATGGATTTCGCCCTCTCCCCCGACGCCGAGACCCTGCGCCACCGCGTCCGCGCCCTCGTCGATGCCGAGATCATCCCCCTCGAGCTCGACCCCGCCGCCCGCGACGCGCACGAGAACATCGCCGAAGCCCCCCTCGCCCGCCTGCGCGCCTTGACCCGCGCCGAAGGTCTCTGGGCGCCGCAACTCCCCCGCGCCCATGGCGGCCTCGGCATCGACCACGTCACCCAGGCCGCACTCTACGAGGAGATGAACCGCAGCATCTTCGGCCCCGTCTGCTTCAACTGCGCCGCCCCCGACGACGGCACGATGATGATGCTCGCGAAGATCGCCCGCCCCGACCAGCAGGCCCGCTGGCTCGCCCCCCTCGTCGAGGGCCGCGTGCGCAGCGCCTTCGCCATGACCGAACCCGCCCCCGGCGCCGGCTCCGACCCCGGCATGATGCGCACCACCGCCACCCGCCACGGCGATGTCTGGCGCATCGAGGGCCGCAAATGGTTCATCACCGGCGCCGAGGCCGCGCAACATTTCGTCCTCGTCGCCCGCACCTCCGACGATCCCCGCAAGGGCCTCACCGCCTTCCTCTTCGACCGCGACCAGCCCGGCTGGCGCATCGAGCGCCGCATCCCGATCATGGGCCCCGAGGAGCATGGCGGCCATTGCGAGCTGATCTTCGACGGCCTCGAGATCCCCGACGAGAACCGCCTCCTCGACGTCGGCGACGGCCTCAAGGTCACCCAGATCCGCCTCGGCCCCGCGCGCCTCACCCATTGCATGCGCTGGCTCGGCCTCGCGCGCCGCTCCCTCGAGATCGCCCGCGACTACACCGCGACGCGCACCGGTTTCGGCATCCGCCTCGCCGACCGCGAAAGCGTGCAGGACAAGCTCGGCGCCGCCGCCCTCGCCATCCAGCAGGGCCGCCTCCTGACCATGCACGCCGCCTGGAAACTCGACCGGGGCGACCGCGCCCGCCCCGAGATCTCGATGGCCAAGGTCGTCGTCTCCGAAGCCCTGCACCAGGCCGTCGACACCGCCATCCAGCTCTGCGGCGCCCGCGGCTATTCCCGCGACACCGTGCTCGAATGGATCTACCGCTATGCCCGCCAGGCCCGCCTCGTCGACGGCGCCTCCGAAGTCCACCGCATGGTGCTGAGCCGCGAACTCGACACCCGCGGCACCCAATTCTGGGACTGGGGCGCCTGATGCGCCCGGCCCTCGCCGCCTGGCTCGGCACCGCCTGGCAGGCCGAGCGCGTCGAGGTCTCCGAACCCCGCCGCCTCGCCGGCGGCGCCATCCAGGACAATCACCGCCTCGCCGTCGAGGTCACCGGCGGCCCGATGGCCGGCCAGCCACGACCTCGTCCTGCGCCTCGACGCCGCCTCCACCCTGCCGATGAGCCACGACCGCGCCGCGGAATACCGCCTGCTCGACGCCGCCTTCGCCGCCGGCGTCACCGTCGCCGAACCCGTCGCGCTCTGCACCGACCCAGCCCCCCTCGGCAGCGCCTTCTTCCTGATGCGCCACGTCGCCGGCACCGCCGATCCCCGCCGCCTCACCGCCGACGCCCCGGCCCCGGACCTCGTCGCCGATTGCGGCCGCGAACTCGCCCGCATCCACGCCGTCCCGGCCCGCGACCTGCTCGGCCCGCCGCCAAGCGACCCCGCCCGCGCCGCCATCGCCTTCCTGCGCGGGCTGCTCGATCGCCTGCCCGACCACCACCCCGGCCTCGAATGGGGCCTCGCCGCCCTCGACCGCACCGCCCCCGCGCCCGTGCCGGCCACGCTCTGCCACCGCGACTTCCGCACCGGCAACATCATGGCCGAAGCCGGCCGCCTCACCGCCGTGCTCGACTGGGAATTCGCCGACTGGTCCGACCCCGCCGAAGACCTCGGCTGGTTCTGCGCCGCCTGCTGGCGCTTCCGCCGCCCCGATCTCGAGGCGGGCGGCCTCGGCTCCCGCGCCGATCTGCTCGCCGCCTACGCCGCCGCCGGCGGCACCCTGCCCGAGCCCGCCCGGATCGACTGGTGGCAGACCATCGCCCTCGCCCGCTGGGCCATCATCGCGCTCCACCAGGCCGAACGCCAGCGCAGCGGCGGCGAGGAGAGCCTCGAGCTCGCCCTCACCGGCCACCTCGTCCCGGAGCTCGAATGCGCCCTGCTCGACGCCACCGGCCCCGCCTGACCATGCGCGACACCCCCGACACCCCGGCCCTCCTGCGCCTCGCGGAGCGCGCCCTGCGCGATCACGTTCTGCCCGACCTCACCGGCCCCGCCCGCTACCAGGCCCTGATGGCGCTCAACGCCCTGGCCATCGCCACCCGCCAGGTCGAGACCGGCGCCAAGCACCGCGCCGAAGCCCTCGACCTGCTCTCCCCGTTCACCCCGGCCGAGACCCTCGCCGCCGCCAATGCCGACCTCGCCACGCGGATCCGGGCCGGCGAGGCCTCCCCCGAGCTCCACGCCGCCCTCGTCGCCGTCGCCCGCCTCGCACTGGCCGAAAGCAACCCGAAATCCCCGGCCCTCAGGCGTCCTCGGGAAACGGATCCTCCGGATAGCTGACCCGCATCAGCGACAGCCCGTCCGGCGGCGCCACCGGCCCGCAGGCCGCCCGGTCGCGCGCCGCCAGCGCCGCACCGACCCGCTCGGGCTTCCAGGCCCCGGCGCCCACCCGCTCGAGCGTGCCGACGATGCTGCGCACCTGGCTGTGCAGGAACGACCGCGCCACCAGCCGGAACCGGAACTCCCGCCCGGCCGGAAAGGCCATCTCCGCGATCTCGATCACGTCGAGGTTCTTCACCGGGCTCTTCGCCTGACAGAGCGCCGCGCGAAACGTCGTGAAATCGTGCCGCCCGATCAGATGCACGGCGCCCGCGCGCATCGCCTCCGCCATCGAGCGGCCGCGGCACCGCCCAGGCGAAGCCCCGATCCTCGGTCAGAGGCGCGCGCCGCGCCACCAGCCGGAACCGGTACTCCCGCTCCTGCGCCGAGAACCGCGCATGAAACGCCTCATCAACCTGCGCCGCACCCACCACCGCCACCGGCGCGGGCCGCAGATGCGCGTTCAGCGCCGCACAGAGCCGGTCCGGCGCCCAGTCCCGCGACAGATCCGCATGGGCCACCTGCCCCAGCGCATGCACCCCGGCATCGGTCCGCCCGGCCCCGGTCACCACGGGTGCCGCCGGATCGAGGCGCGACAGCGCCGTCTCCAGCGCCTCCTGCACGCTCGGCAGGCCGGGCTGGCGCTGCCAGCCCCGGAACGGCCGGCCGTCGTATTCGATGCGGAAGGCATAGCGCGGCATGGCGGTCCCCTAGCGCGCGCCAGCGCCCCTGCCAAGGTGGTGCCGTTGCGGGTCCTCGCGAAAGTGACTAGGTGGGGGCCACTGCGCCAAGCGAGGACCCGCGCGTGAATCTCTACAGCATCACCCACGGCATCACCCGCCGGGTCGAGGAAGCCATCGAGGACGTCAGTTCGCTCGTCTTCGATCCGGTCATCCGGCTCGGCGTCACCGGCCTCAGCCGTGCCGGCAAGACGGTGTTCATCACCTCGCTGGTGGCCAACCTGCTCGACCGCGGCCGCATGCCGCAACTCAAGGCCGCCGCCGAGGGCCGCATCCGCTCGGCCTTCCTCCAGCCCCATCCCGACCACTCGATCCCGCGCTTCGCCTACGAGGACCATCTCGCGGCGCTGACCGCTTCCGAGCCACGCTGGCCGCAGAGCACCCGCACCATCTCGACCCTGCGCCTCTCGCTCAAGGTCGTGCCCACCGGCCTGCTGTCGGGGCTGAGCGGCCCGAAGACCGTGCATCTCGACATCACCGATTATCCCGGCGAATGGCTGCTCGACCTGCCGCTGATGAACCTCGATTTCGACGCCTGGTCGCGCGCCGCCCTCGAGGACGCCCGCAAGCCCGCCCGCGCCGATCTCGCCGCCGAATGGCTCGCCCTGATCGAAGCCGGCGACCCCGGCGCGGCCCTCGACGAGACGGAAGCCAACCGCCTCGCCGCCGCCTTCACCGCCTATCTCGGCGCCTCGCGCAAGGCGGGGCTGTCGAGCATGGCGCCGGGCCGGTTCCTGATGCCCGGCGATCTCGAAGGCTCTCCCGCCCTGACCTTCTCGCCGCTGCCCAGACCCGCGAAGAACCCCGGCAACTCGCTCTGGCGCACCTTCGAGCGCCGCTATGAGGCCTACAAGCGCCTCGTCGTCGGCCCGTTCTTCCGCAACCATTTCGCCCGGCTCGACCGACAGGTGGTGCTCGTCGACACCCTCGGCGCAATCCATGACGGACCCCGCGCCGTCGAGGATCTGCGCAATGCGATGGCCGAGATCCTCACCTGCTTCCGGCCCGGCCAGAATTCCTGGCTCGCCCCGATCCTCGGGCGGCGCATCGACCGCATCCTCTTCGCCGCGACCAAGGCCGATTATCTCCACCACAGCCAGCACGCCCGCCTCGCCGCGATCACCGAAGCGATGGTCCGCGAGGCCCGCGAGCGCGCGCAGTTCCGTGGCGCCCGCACCGAAGCCATGGCCATCGCCGCCCTGCGCGCCACCGTCGAGCAGACCATCACCCGCAATGGCCGCGAGATCGACGTGGTGCGCGGCCGGCTGATCGAGACCGGCGCCGAGGCCGCGATGTTCCCCGGCACCCTGCCCGAACACCCCGCCGCGATCCTCTCGCCGGCGCGCGAAGGCGTCGGCATCTGGGAAGGCACCGATTACAAGGTCTCGGGCTTCGCGCCGCCCAAGCTCACCCTCTCTCCGGGCGACGGCCCGCCGCATATCCGCCTCGATCGCGCCGCGGACTTCCTGATCGGAGATCGTCTCGCATGACCCGCCTCGATGACGCGCGCCCCGACGCCCCCTTCGTGATCGCCGCCGACACGCTCCCGGCCGCCAGTGCGGCAAACCCCTCCGACGCGCCGCCGCCCCCCGAGGAGGAGCCGACGGGTGCCGCCATGCAGCGCGTCACCCGGATCGCCGCGCGCAAGCCCTCCTTCGCCCGGCGCTGGTTCCTGCCCATCCTCGGCAGCCTGATGACCCTCGTGCTCTCGGTCGCCGCCTACGACTACATCACCAATCTTCTGGTGCGCGTGCCCTGGCTCGGCATGGTCGCCCTGGTGCTGACCGCCCTGCTCGCCCTCATCGTGCTCGTGCAGATCCTGCGCGAGATGCTCGCCTTCCGCAAACTCGCCCGCCTCGACACCTTCCGCAAGGCCGCGGCCGACGTGCAGCGCAGCCAGAGCCGCGACGCCGCCGTCGCCCTCTCCGAGAGCCTCGCGCGCTTCTATGCCGGCCGCCCGGACGTCGCCTGGGGCATCGAGCGCCTCACCGAGACCCGCGACGACATGCTCGACGCCGACGCGATGCTCGAGCAGACCGAGCGCACGCTCTTCGCCCAGCTCGACGCCGAGGCCCGCCGCGAGATCGAGGCCGCCGCGCGCACCGTCGCCGGCGCCACCGCCCTCATCCCGCTGGCCCTCGCCGACGTGCTCGCGGCCCTCTCGATGAACATCCGCATGATCCGCCGCATCGCCGAGATCTACGGCGCCCATGCCGGCTTCTTCGGCTCCTGGCGCCTCCTGCGCACCGTCGCCACCCACCTCATCGCCACCGGCGCCGTCGCGGTGGGCGACGACATGATCAGCTCCGTCGCCGGCGGCGGCATCCTCAGCCGCGTCTCGCGCCGCTTCGGCGAGGGCGTGATCAACGGCGCCCTCACCGCCCGCGTCGGCATCGCCGCGATGGAGGTCTGCCGCCCGCTCCCCTTCGACGCCCTGCCCCGCCCCAACGTCTCGAACGTCATGCGCCGGGCGCTGACCGGCATGTTCCCGCAAAAAGCCGATTGATGCAGCCCGGCCCGGCCTCTATACCCCCGGCCATGTTCAGGGATCCTCGCATCGGCATTCGAATTACCGCCCCGGCGCTCTGAAGCCTCAGGGACGCCGGACCCGCGCGCGACTGCCCCCTTTCCCCGATGAACGGACGCTCCCCGATGTCTGCCGAAACCCCCGATTACAAAGACACGCTCTTCCTGCCGAAGACCGACTTCCCGATGCGCGCCGGCCTGCCCAAGCGCGAACCCGACTGGCTCGCCCGCTGGGAGCGCCTGCGGGTCTACGACCGCCTGCGCGAAACCGCCGAAGGCCGCGAGCCCTTCGTCCTCCACGACGGCCCGCCCTACGCCAACGGCCATCTGCATATCGGCCACGCGCTCAACAAGATCCTCAAGGACTTCATCGTGCGCTCGCAGCAGATGATGGGCCGCGACAGCCGCTACGTGCCGGGCTGGGACTGCCACGGCCTGCCGATCGAATGGAAGATCGAGGAACAGTACCGCGCCAAGGGCAAGAACAAGGACGAGGTCCCCGTCAACGAGCTCCGCGCCGAATGCCGCAAATTCGCCGAAGGCTGGATCGACATCCAGCGCGAGGAATTCAAGCGCCTCGGCGTCACCGGCAAATGGGACGACCCCTACCTCACGATGGACTTCCACGCCGAGGCGGTGATCGCCGACGAGTTCATGAAGTTCGTGATGAACGGATCGCTCTATCTCGGCTCGAAGCCCGTCATGTGGTCCCCCGTCGAGAAGACCGCGCTGGCCGAGGCCGAGATCGAATACCAGGACCACCAGAGCCACACGATCTGGGTGAAGTTCCCGGTCGCCTCCGGCCCCGAGGCACTGCACGGCACCAGCGTCGTGATCTGGACCACCACGCCCTGGACCATCCCCTCGAACCGCGGCGTCGCCTTCTCCGGCCGCATCTCCTACGGCCTCTACCGCGTCACCGAAGCGGCCGACGACAACTGGGTGAAACCCGGCGAAACCCTCGTCCTCGCCGACCCGCTCGCCGCCGAGATGATGGCCTCCGCCCGCGTCGCGGCCTTCGAGCGGCTGGCCGATGCGCCCGATTTCACCGGCACCATCCTCGACCACCCGCTCGCCCACTCCGACGCGCATTGGGGCTACGACGTGCCGATGCTCGAAGGCGATTTCGTCACCGACGACGCCGGCACCGGCTTCGTCCATTGCGCCCCGAGCCACGGCGCCGACGATTACGAGCTCTTCGTGAAGAACGGCCTCGCCGACCGCATGACCCACAACGTGCTCGAGGACAGCTCCTTCGCCGCCCATGTGCCGCATTTCGCCGGCCTCGAGATCTTCGACCGCAAGGGCAAGGAAGGCAAGGCCAACGCCGCCGTCATCGCCAAGCTCCAGGAGGTCGGCGCCCTCGCCGCCCGCGGCCGCCTCAAGCACTCCTACCCGCATTCCTGGCGCTCCAAGGCCCCGGTGATCTACCGCAACACCCCGCAATGGTTCGCCGCCATCGACAAGCCGCTGGGTGACGGCATGGACACCTACGGCACCACCATCCGCGAACGCGCCCTGCGCTCCATCGACGAGCTCGTCACCTGGACGCCGCAGACCGGCCGCAACCGGCTCTATTCGATGATCGAGGCGCGCCCCGACTGGGTGCTCTCGCGCCAGCGCGCCTGGGGCGTGCCGCTCACCTGCTTCGTCAAGCGCCTCGGCGGCGGCGAGGTCGAGATCCTGCGCGACCCGGACGTGAATGCCCGCATCGTCGAGGCCTTCGAGACCGAGGGCGCCGACGCCTGGTTCCGCGACGACGCGGCCGCCCGCTTCCTCGGCAACGACTACGACCCCGCCGAGTGGGAAAAGGTCACCGACATCCTCGACGTCTGGTTCGATTCCGGCTCCACCCACGCCTTCGTCCTGCGCGACCGCGAGGACGGCCGCCGCCCCGCCGATCTCTACCTCGAAGGCACCGACCAGCATCGCGGCTGGTTCCATTCCTCGATGCTGCAGGCTTGCGGGACGATGGGCCGCGCGCCCTATAACGGCGTGCTCACCCACGGCTTCACCCTCGACGAGAAGGGCATGAAGATGTCCAAGTCGCTCGGGAACACCGTCGCCCCCGAGGACGTGATCCGGCAATACGGTGCCGACATCCTGCGGCTCTGGGTGGCGCAATCCGACTACACCGCCGATCTGCGCATCGGCCCCGAGATCCTCAAGGGCACCGCCGACAGCTACCGCCGCCTGCGCAACACCATGCGCTTCCTCCTCGGCGCGCTCGACGGCTTCACCGAGGCCGAGCGCGTCGACCCTGCGGAGATGCCCGAGCTCGAACGCTGGGTGCTGCACCGGCTCGCGGAACTCGACACCGTCGTGCGCGAGGGCTACGGAAAATACGACTTCCAGCACGTCTTCCAGCAGCTCTTCCAGTTCTGCACCGTCGATCTCTCGGCGGTCTATTTCGACATCCGCAAGGACGCGCTCTACTGCGACGCCGCCGGAAGCCTGCGCCGCCGCGCCGCCCGCAGCGTGCTCGACATCCTCTTCCACCGCCTCACCACCTGGCTCGCCCCGATCCTCGCCTTCACCATGGAGGATGTCTGGCTCGAACGCTTCCCCGGCGAGGACGCCTCGGTGCATCTTCAGGACTTCCCCGACACGCCCGCCGCCTGGCGCGACGCGGCGCTCGCCGCCAAATGGCGCCACATCCGCGAAGCCCGCCGCGTCGTCACCGGCGCCCTCGAAGTCGAGCGCCGCGAAAAGCGCATCGGCGCGAGCCTCGAGGCCGCCCCCGTCGTCCATGTCGCCGATCCGGCGATGCGCGCCGCCCTCGAAAGCGTCGACTTCGCCGATCTCTGCATCACCTCCGCGCTGACCCTCACCGATGCCCCGGCCCCGAAGTCCGCCTTCCGGCTCGACGAGATCGCCGGCGTCGCCGTGCTGCCCGGCCTCGCGGAGGGCGAGAAATGCGCCCGCTGCTGGAAGATCCTGCCCGATGTCGGCACCCACAGCCATCCGGGGACCTGCGCGCGCTGCGACGCGGCCCTCGGCTGAGCCCGTGCTGATCCTGCATGTCGGTCTGCCGAAAACCGGCACGACCTTCCTGCAGCACCGGGTGTTCCGGCACATGCCGAACGCGCATTTCGTCCACCGCACGATGGGGGGCGAGGCGCTGGACCTGGCGCGGGATTTCCGCACCTATGCCCGCATCGACCCGGTCCGGGCCGCCCTGCTCCGGCGCCGCATCCGCAGCCGGCTGAACCTGCTCGCAGAGGACGACCGGCCGGTCCTCGTCACCGAAGAGAACATCTCGATCAGCCCGACCCGGTTCTGGCACGGCGCCGGCGCCACCCCGGCGGGGCTGGCACAGCGCATCGCCGCGCTGGCCCGGGGCCTCGACAGCCGGCTCCTGCCCGTGAAACTGATCGTCGGCATCCGCCGGCAGGATCAGTGGCTGGCCTCGCGCTACGCCGAATCCTCGAAGGACTTCCCCGATTTCGGCCAGGCGGATTTCGAGCGCCGCATGAAGGCCATCTGCGCCGGCGAGACGCTCGACGGCCCGCTCGCCTGGCTCGACTACGCCCCGATGCGCGCCAGCCCTCGCCGACGTCCTCGGCGACGCGCATGTGCACGTCGTCTCGCTCGAAGAACTCATCGCCCGGCCCTACAAGTCGACGCGCGCCATCGAGGACTTCCTCGACGGCCCGCCCCTCTTCGACCCTAACCGCAAGCGGCCCGCGATGCGCGAGCCCCGCAACCAGCTCGCCACCGGACAGGACAGCTGGGGCCTGCGCCGCGACGGAGCAACCCTCACCCTCGCCCCCGGGATCAAGGCGCGCCTGCGCCAGCGCTTCGAGGCCGCCAATCGCGCCCTGCCGGCGCATCTCGGCCTCGATTTCTGAACGCGAGCGCTCAGTCCGCCCGCTTCGGGAAGAGCTGAAAGATCATGCCGACCAGCAAAAGGTAGAGACTGCTCGCCAGCAGCCCCGCCTGCACCCAGCCCGGCGGATCGAAATAGGCCCAGACCGACCAGGCCCCGAACACCACCCAGAGCCCCATCACCGCGAGGTTCACGCCCCGCATCCGTTCGGTGCGGACCGGATGGATGAACTTCAGGTTGGTGAACTGCGCCAGCGCCAGGACCGTCACGGTGACAAGCGACACCCATTCCGCCGGATTGAACGTCATCAGCACCAGAAGCGGCATCTGGAACACCGAGGGAAATCCGACGAAGGAATTGTCCTCCGCCTTCATCCGCACATCGGCGAAATAGACCACTCCGCTCAACGTGATCCCGAGCGCCGCCGCAATCCCCCAGCCCGGACTGAGCAGCCCCGAATAGATCAGCGCATAGGCCGGGATGAACACATAGGTCAGGTAGTCGATCACCAGATCGAGCAGCTCGCCGTCCCAGTTCGCCGCATTGCGCTTGATGTCCACCATCCGCGCCAGCGGCCCGTCGAGCCCGTCGACCAGAAGCGCGATCCCGAGCCAGAGAAACATCTGCCGCCAGTCCGACCGTCCGGCCGCGATCACCGCGAGCAAGGCAAAGGCAGCACCCGTCCCGGTGAAGAGATGGACGGCAAAGGCGAGCGGCTTGGTTTTCATGCGCCCCCGGATAAGGCGAAAACCCGCCGACTTAAAGGGCATTCCGCGCGGTCGATACCCGGCCCCGACACCGCCACGCGCCCTGCGCCACCGGCCCATTCCGGCCCCGGGCGCCGGCGCACCTGTACGTACAGGATGCGTACCGAATGCATACAGGATGCATACAGCCGATTCCGCCCGCCCCTTCACCCTTGCCCCGCCCCACCCCCGCCGGTGTAGGCTCGGCCCCGCCGCCCGGCGGCACAGCGCGAAAAAGGACCCTCCGAGCATGATCGACTTCTACACCTGGACCACACCCAACGGCCGCAAGGTCTCGATATTGCTCGAAGAACTGGGCCTAGACTACACCACCCACGCCATCGACATCACCAAGGGCGAGCAGCACACGCCCGCCTTCCGCGCGATCTCCCCCAACGCCAAGATCCCGGCCATCACCGACCACGACACCGGACAGACCCTGATGGAATCCGGCGCAATCATGCTCTATCTCGCTGAAAAACATCAGCAATTTCTCCCCACCGCCTCCGATCGCTGGCGCACCCTCGAATGGCTCATGTGGCAGATGGGCGGCCTCGGCCCCACCCTCGGCCAGACCCACCATTTCCTCAAACACAATCCCGGCCAGTCCCCCTACGCCGAAGCCCGCTTCCACGCCGAGACCCTGCGTCTCTACGGCGTCCTGAACGACCGGCTCACCGGGCGCGACTACGTCGCCGACAGCTACTCCATCGCCGACATGGCGATCTGGCCCTGGATCTCGCGCTTCGAATGGCAGCAGGTCGAACTCGTTGATTTCCCTCACGTTCGCGACTGGTACGTCCGGATCGCCGAGCGCCCGGCGGTCCAGCGCGGCTACCATGTGCCGCACTTCGCCAACGAGATCCCGATGCCCTGACGGGCGGCGTCTCAGCGCTCGGTGAGCTTGAGCTCGATGCGCCGATTGCGGGCCAGCGCCTCCGGAGAGTCGCCGGTATCGACCGGCTGGTACTCGCCGAATCCGGTCGCCGCGAGGCGGTCCGCGGGAATGCCCTCGTTGTCGATCATGTAGCGCACCACCGAAAGCGCCCGCGCCTGGCTGAGCTCCCAATTGTCCGCAAAGGCCCGCCCCGGCCCGAGCGGCACCCGGTCCGTATGCCCGTCGACCCGCAGGATCCAGTCGATCTCCTCCGGAATGTCGCCCGACACGTCCTGAATGACCTCGGCCACCCGGGCGATCTGCTCCCGCCCGGCCTCCCCGAGCGTTGCCGACCCGACCGGAAACAGCACCTCGCTGTCGAACACGAACCGGTCCCCGACAACCTCGACACCCTCGCGCTCGCCCAGGATCTCGCGCATCCGCCCGAAGAATTCCGAGCGGTAGCGTTCGAGATCCTTCGCCTCGGCTTCGAGGCGCTCCCGCTCGCGCGCCTCGAGTTCGGCCCGGGCGCGTTCCTCGGAGGCCACCCGTGCCAAAGCCGCGTTGAGATTGGCGCCGAGCCTTTCGATCTGGACCTGTGCCGCAACGTCCGCGGCGTCCGCAAGATCGAGAAGGCCCTGTAACTCGTTGAGTTGCGAGCGTAACTCCGCAGTCTGCTGGTTGAGAAGCGCCACCTGCCGCTGGCTCTCGGCGGAAATCTGGCGCTCCTCCGACAGCAAGGCCTCGGCCTGCGCGAGGGCCGCCGCGCGCCGTTCGGCTTCGGTCAGGGCGGTTTCTTCTGACTCCACAAGCTGGTTGCGCGCCGCCTCCGCCGCCGCCAGCAAGGTGAGCGTCTCCTCCGCGCGCTTGCGCTCGGCTTCGAGATTCATCGTCATCGCCGTCAGTTCGGCATCGGCATTCTCCAGCCGCGCGCGCAACGCCTCGGCCGCCGCCGCTTCGGTGAGGCGCGCCGCCTCCGCCTCGGAAAGCTCGCCCTGCAATCCTTCCCGATCGGCCTCGAGATCGGCGACCATCGCTTCGAGCGCCTCGCGCCGGGCTGCCGCAAGCCGCGCGGCCTCGGTCTGCGCATCGATCTCGGTCCGGGCCTGTGCCAGCGACGCTTCCAGCGCCTCGGCCGCGCTCAGACGCTCCGCACTCTGCGCCTCGGAGGCCTCGAGCGCGCCGGTCAGATCGGTGTTTCGGGCGATCAGGCTCGCGACCTGCGCCTCGAAATCGGCGATGCGGGCGGCGGCTTCCTCGCGCTCGGTGGTCAGTGTCGCGACCAGCGCCTCCTGCGTGTTGGCGCGCGACCGCTCGAGCCCCAGCGCATCCGCAAGATTGGCGACCTGCAGCGACAATTCGTCAAGCTCGCGCCCCTGCCCGGTGATGGTGTCGCGCAGGACGAACTGCACGATCATGAAGATCGACAGCACGAAGAACAGCACGAGAATGAGCGCCGTCATCGCATCGACGAAGCCCGGCCAGATCGAGGCCGCGAAGCGGGTGGTGCTGCCGCGCCGGCGCAGCGCCATGGCTCAGAGCCTCCGCTGACCGGCGACGCCGCGCAGAGCTTCGGTAAGGCCGGCAAGGTCCTGCCGGATTTCGGTGACGAGATCCTGCCGGCCCGCGGCGAGATCCTCGAGGATGCGCAGAACCTGGGTGTCGATCGAGCGCAGCCGCGCGCGGGTCTCCGCATCGAGCGCCCCGGCATCGTCATCGCGGGATTCGAGCAGCGCCGCGACCCGCTCCTGGGCAACGGCGATGCGCTCGAGCACCGCGACATCGATCTCGGGCGGCTTCTGCTCGGACATGATCCGGGCCAGCTCCATGATCTGCGCCTCGGCGGCGGAGGAGCGCGCGACGTTCTGCTCGACCACTTCCCGCAGCCCGTCGATCTGCTCGGCGGTCTGGCCGATCACCGCGAGTACGTTGCCGGCGGTGAGCGCCTCCTCGTTCTCGATGCCCGGAAGGCCGATCTTGGTGATCGAGGACAGCCATTCCTCCAGTTCGCGGAAAAAGCGGTTCTGGGCATGGCTGACGAACAGCTCAAGCAGCCCCACCACCAGCGACCCGGCGAGACCCAGGAGCGACGAGGCGAAAGCGGTGCCCATGCCGCCGAGCTGATCCTCGAGGCCGGTCATCAGGTTGTCGAAGACCTCGATCGCACTCTGGCCCTCCTGCGGAGCGAGCGACCGGATCGTGTCGACGACCGCCGGAACCACGGTGGCGAGGCCGTAGAAGGTGCCAAGAAGCCCGAGGAAGATCAGCAGGTTGATGAGGTAGCGCGTGAGATCGCGCTGTTCCTCGATGCGCGTCCCCACCGAATCCAGAATCGACTGGGTCGAGGAGGAGGTGAGCGCCCGGCGCGCCCGGCGTTCCGACAGCAAGGCCGCGAGAGACCCGAGGATGCGCGGGGCCTTGGTGAATTCATGGCCCGGGCGGTCGGCGGCGAAGCTCTCGATCCAGTTGACCGAGGAGACGAGACCGGTCACCTGCCAGAAGCAGGTGCCAATGCCGACAAGAAACACCAGGACGATGAATCCGTTCAACCACGGCGACGACAGGAAGACCGGTGCGACCGAGGGATAGATGAGCACGGCACCGGCGGTGGCCAGTCCGAGCACCAGCAACATCGTGACGATCTGCCGAACCGGCTGCGAGAATTGCGGTTCAGCCTTCGGTGCCAAAGCCATGCCTGCCCGATCTCCTGCCTGCCTCGTGCGGAACCTTACGCCGCGCCGGAAGGCTTTCCAACCGGCTTGTGTTGCAGCACAATCCCCCGCAAAACCTAACGGACTGTTCACCAGTTCGGACTTTACCGGCGCTATTCGGCCCCAACACAGGAACAAGCAACATGGAAGCCATCGGCGCCCCGGTGATCGCGATCCTCGGTTTCGTGATCATCCTGATCCTGACCATGGTGAAATCCGTCCCGCAGGGCGACAACTGGACCGTCGAGCGCTTCGGTCGCTATACGCGCACCCTCGAGCCCGGATTGCGGTTTCTCGTGCCCGTGGTCGACCGGATCGGCACGAAGATCAACATGATGGAAACGGTGCTCGACGTGGAGCAGCAGGAGGTGATCACCCGCGACAACGCCATGGTGGTCGCCGATGCGGTCGCGTTCTATCAGGTGGTCGATGCGTCGCGCGCGGCCTACGAGGTCCGTGATCTGGAGAGCGCGCTGCGGAACATCACCCAGACCAATATCCGCTCGGTGCTCGGCGCGATGGATCTCGACGAGGCGCTGTCGAACCGGGATGCCATCAATCTCAAGCTCCTCGACGTGATCGACGCCGCGTCGACGCCCTGGGGCGTGAAGGTGATCCGGGTCGAGATCCGCGATCTGGCCCCGCCGCCGGACATTTCGGAGGCGATGGCGCGGCAGATGAAGGCCGAGCGGCTGAAGCGGGCGGAGATCCTGACGGCAGAGGGACAGAAGCAGTCCGCGATCCTCAAGGCCGAAGGCGAGCGGGAGGCGCAGATCCGCGAGGCGGAGGGAAGGCGCGAAGCGGCCTTCCTCGACGCCGAGGCGCGGGAACGCTCCGCCGAGGCCGAGGCGAAGGCAACCACCATGGTCTCCGAGGCGATCGCGCGCGGGGATATCCAGGCGATCAACTACTTCGTGGCCCAGAAATACACCGAGGCACTCAGGGATATCGCCGCGAGCCCCAATGCGAAGACCGTGATGATCCCGCTCGAGGCCTCGAGCCTCCTGGGCTCGATCGAGGGGATCGGCGAGATCGCGCGCGCCACCCGCAAGCTTGCCGATGGGACACCCTCATGAGCGGATTGCCGTTTCTCGGGCTCCTCGAGGGCATCTCGCCGTGGTGGTGGGTGGCGCTGGCCATCGCCCTGGGGGCCTTCGAGATGGTGACGGTCACCACCTATCTGATCTGGTCGGCCCTCGCGGCGTTCCTGACAGCACTTTTCCTCTGGCTGGTTCCGGGGCTGTCCGGCGGCGGGCAGCTGACGTTCTTCGCACTCTGGACGATCATCTTTCTGGCGATCGGCCGGACCCTTGTCCTGCGCAACGACGCACGGGGCGACGGCGCGGGCAAGCTCAACCGCCGCGGCGAGCAGCTTGTCGGCCGCGAAGCGCTGGTCGAGAGCTTCGACTTCCACGAAGGCCGGGTGGTCATCGACGGCGTGCCCTGGCCGGCGCGGCTCGAAGGGAGCAAGACCCCGGAGATCGGCGAGCGCGTACGGGTCATCGCCGCTGACGGTATCGTGGTCTGGGTGAAGCGCATCCCGGGAGCAGCGGCAGAGATTGCGGACGGATGAGGCTATCAAGCCCCGAAATTCCGGCAAGACGACATCCCGAAATGGCCCGATAAAGAACCGGCCTCCAGGACTTGAAATCGCGTCCTGAACGCGTGGGCTGAATGCTATCGAAACCGTCTGGACCGGTTTGCCGGTCTGGTGGCGACAGGTGGTCAAGTTCGCGTCTCGCAGCCATAAAAATGTCACGGGAGCAGCAACAGCGATCCAAATTTGAAGATCGCTTCCGGAGCAATCGGATTGCGCGTGAGAATCAGTCGAAATTCGTGTAACGTCACCACGCGCTAGTCATTTTGTAACTGATTATTTCTTGAGCAGTGCGCAGATCACCGCGAACGCGACACCATTGGGGGGCATCCTTACATGCACACCACGCAGAATGATTTACCGGATCCGATTCCGCACTTCTACGATGCCGCAATAGGCGAAGCCTCCTGGGACGAAGCGCTCGCAGCACTGACGGCCCGGCTTGACGGAGCTTCGATCATGCTGGCCGTGGCGAGCCCGCGGAAGCCAGATGCTGGCATCCCATTGGGCACTACACTTCGAAACGCATCTCCATGCCGAAGCCGGATTCTCGGACGATGACATCGTCAACCCGCGACCACAATCCGGATATCCGTGCAACGATGACGATGCCTGTCGCGCGCGCGATGGACTCGCGGACATTTCGTTTCGGAAGAGGAAATGCTGCGAACGCCGCTGTTTCAGGCCGCGATGCTGACTCAGGACATCTCGATTCATCACCTCTTTGTCGCCGTTCGGGACGCAGAGCTTCTGTCCGGAGGGTTCGCTGCGCATCGGGGCGGGCGAGGCGCTTGATGCGAGTGCCGTCCGCGAGCTTGAGAGGGTGTTGCCGCATATCGGTCGGGCTCTGCGGTTGCGCGGCGAGATCGCCCGCTGCCAGACGGTACAGGCAAGCCTCGTCTCCGCGATGGATCATCTCTCTGAGGGCGTCGTGATCGTCGATCCGGAGTTGCGCGTGCTCTATGCCAATGCGGCTGCCGAGGAGGTGTTCGCAGCACGCGACGGCCTGCGGCGGGATCGCGGCTGTCTGCGATTGACCAGAGCGCCGCAGGTCCGCCTGACTGAACGCGTGCGCGCGTGCCAGTCGCCGGGATCGGCGAATGCCACGGGCGGGCCGATTGCGGTGCCGCGCCGCTCGGGTCTCGCAGCCTATCTGCTGGAGGTCTTCCCGGCGATCGGCGCGGCCGGTCTGCCCGGAAGCGCCGCCGCCGGCGCGATCCTCGTGATCCGCGATCCGGTCGCAGCCCCGGTCCTGGCGGATCCGGATGCCCTCGTCTCCGCATTCGGATTGACACCGGCAGAAGCGCGGGTCGCGCGACTGGCCCCCCTGGCCGAGAGCAAACGCGCCGTCGCGGAGCGGCTGGGGCTGTCGGAGAACACCGTCAAGACGCATCTGGCGGCGATCCGCGGCAAGCTCGGGGTGCGCAACATGACGGAAGTGGCGCAGGTGATCGACCGGTTGCCGAATGGCGGAACCCGCCCGGGCAACGTCGCCCCGGACTGACCCGCCGGGCACACGGGACCGGCCGTCCGGCTTACGACCGTGCGCGGCGCGCCCGCACGAGCTCCGCGAGCCTGACGAGATCGGCGTCCTCCAGGCCCAGGGCTTCAAGGCTTTCGACGGTGTTCATCAGGTAGTCGGCGTTCGGGCCGCGCGGTCCGACCGCGCGTGCGATCACGTCGGCCTGATCCTCGAGACTGAGGTCGCCGCGGTATTGGGAATGCTCGCGGTTCATCACGTAGGTGACCGCCTCGACCTCGGCGTCCTCGCCGGAAAGCACGACCCGCAGCCGCGCCTCCTGATAGGCGTAGGACACCAGTTCGCGCTCGCGCAGATAGGCGATGGTGGCCTCGGCGGCCGGTGCGGCGACCCGGTAGGCGACGCCGTGGCAGGCGCCGGCGCCGTCGCGGTCCAGCGCGAGCACGAGGCCCGGGCATTCCGGCGTGCCGCGGTAATGCACCGAACTCATGCAGAACGAACGCCGGTAGCCGGAAAGGCAGGCCGGGCGCTTCTCGACAAAATCGAACCCCGGATGCCAGATCAGCGACCCGTAGCCGAATACCCAGAGATCGCCGTCATCCATTCCGCTTGTTCCCAAGGGTCCGCTTGCGCTATCCCGCGCCGATCGCAATGGGGGTAGGTCATGCGCCTGATCTTGGCAATCCTGGTCGCCGCCGGGCTTGGCGTCGCGGGCTGGTGGTATTTCGTCGCCGAAACCCGCGACCGGGCCCTGAACGACTGGCTCGACCAGCAGCGCGCGGCGGGCTGGGTGGCGGAGGCGACGGATATCTCGGTCTCGGGCTTTCCGATGCGCCACGACACGGTGATCACCGGGCTCAGGCTCGCCGATCCGGCCTCGGGCTGGAGCTGGACCTCGGAGGCATTCGCCATCGCCTCGCCGGCCCATCAGCCGACGGAATTCAATCTCGACTGGCCCGGGACCCAGGTCGTCGCCTCGCCCTACGGCACGACCGAAATCACCGCGGAAGTGATGACCGGCACCGTGGCCTTCCTGCCGAATTCACGCCTCACGCTCGACCGGACCGCCGTGGAGATCAAAGGCATGCGGCTGCGCGGCGGCGACGGGACCGAAGCCGGCATCGACAGTGCCACGCTCACGACGAGCCGCGCGACGGAAGCCGGCATCGGTCCGCATGCCCACAACGTGCTGTTCGAGGCCGCGGACGTGCAGCTGCCCTCCGGGATGGCCGGGGACAGCGGTGCGCTGCCCGATGAACTGAGCCGGCTTCGGCTGGACATGACCCTGCGCCTCGACAGCGATCTCGACCAGCCGACCATCGAGGCGGGCGGGCCGCGGATCGAGGAGGTCGTCCTGCGCGATGCCACGGCGACCTGGGGGCAGCTCGACCTGCGCGGCGCGGGACGGCTGACGGTCGATGCCGAAGGCTTCGCCGAAGGCCGCCTCGATCTGCGGGCGCGCAACTGGCGCGACATGGTCGCCGTCGCGGAGGATGGCGGCTATCTGCCCCCGGGCATCGCAGGCGCGCTGCGCGGCGGGCTCGACCTGATCGCGACCCTGACGGGAGATTCCGAGAGCCTGAAAGTGCCGCTCGACTTCGCCGACGGTCGTGCGCGGATCGGTCCGGTGACGGTCGGCGCGGCCCCGCGACTGGCGATGCCGCTGGCCGGAAACTGAGCGCCGTCTCAGCCGCTTTTTGCCGCGCCCGCGAGAACCCGCCCGAAATCCGGCGCAGGCGTGTCCTGTCCCGCCTCGATGATGCCGCGGCGGATGGCGCGGGTATGCTCGAAATAGGCATGCAGCTGGTCGCCATCGCCGGTGCGGATCGCGCGCTGGAGCGCGAACAACTCCTCGGTGAAGCGACCGAGGATATCGAGCGTGGCCTCGCGGTTCGACAGGAACACGTCGCGCCACATCGTCGGGTCCGAGGCCGCGATCCGGGTGAAATCGCGAAAGCCGGCGGCGGAATAGTTGATGACTTCGCTCTCGGTGACGCGGCTCAGATCGTCCGCCACCCCGACCATCGTGTAGGCGATGAGATGCGGGACATGGCTGGTGACGGCGAGCACGAGGTCGTGGTGGTCGGGGTCCATCTGATCGACCTTCGCACCGAGGGCGGTCCAGAACGCGGTGAGCCGGTCGACGACGTCCGGATCGGTTCCCGCCGTCGGCGTGAGCAGGCACCAGCGATTGTCGAAAAGCGATGCAAAGCCCGAAGCCGGGCCGGAATGCTCGGTTCCGGCGAGCGGATGGCCCGGGACGAAGGTCGCGCTTTCGGGCAGATGAGGTGCGACGGCGTCGATCACCGCGCGCTTCACCGAGCCCACATCGGTGATCACGGCACCCGGAGCGAGATGCGGGGCGATGTCGCGGGTGACCGCCTCCATCGCGCCCACGGGCACGCAGAGGATCACGAGATCCGCGCCGTCGACCGCCGCGGCTGCGCTGTCCTCGACCTCGCAAAGGCCAAGGCGCCGCGCGGTGTCGCGGGTTTCGGGCGAGCGGGCATAGCCGCTGATGCGCGCCTCCATGCCGGCGCGGCGCATGGCATGGGAAATCGACGATGCGATGAGGCCAAGGCCGATCAGGGCGACGTGGCGGAACGGACCGCTCACGGCTCGGCCCCGGTGAAATCGGCGACTGCGGCGAGAACCCGGCGCACCGCGGCCTCCGAGCCCACGGTGATGCGCAGGGCCGACGGCAATCCGTAACCGGCAACGCGGCGCACGATGATGCCGGCGCCGCGCAGATGGGCGTCGCAGGCCTCGGCGGTGGCCGGATCCGCAAAGCGGGCCAGCACGAAGTTGGCCTCCGAAGGGTCGGACGGGATGCCGAGCGCCGCGAGGCCGTCGGAGAGCAGGGTACGGTTCGCCGCGTTCTCCTCGCAGCAGAAACGGGTATGGGCGGCGTCTCCGACGGCGGCGCGGGCGGCCTCGAGTGCCGGCGTGGAGAGGTTGAAGGGCCCCCGGACCCGGCCGAGCGCCTCGACGACATGGGCGGGCCCGTAGCCGTAGCCGATCCGGAGCCCCCCGAGGCCGTAGATCTTCGAGAAGGTGCGGGTCATCACCACGTTGTCACGGGCCTCCACCAGGCTCGCATGTGCGTCGAATCCGGGCACGTATTCGGCGTAGGCCCCGTCGAGCACGAGCAGCACCTGCGGCGGCAGGCCCTCCGCAAGCCGCGCCACCTCCTCGCTGCCGATCATCGTGCCCGTGGGATTGTTGGGATTGGCGATGAAGACGAGGGCGGTGCGCGCGGTACAGGCGGCGAGGATCGCATCGACATCGGTGTGACGCGCCCGCTCCGGAACCTCGACCGGAACGGCGGAGGCGGCGAGCGCCGAGATGCGGTACATGCCGAAGCCGTGCTCGGTATGGATCACCTCGCGACCGGGGCCGGCATAGGCCTGGGCCAGAAAGGCGATGATCTCGTCCGAACCCGCCCCGCAGATGATGCGCTCGGGATCGAGACCATGGGCGGCGCCGATGGCGGCGCGCAACGCCGCGTGCGAACTGTCGGGGTAAAGATGCAGGCCCTCCGCGGCCTCGCGGAACGCGGTGATCGCCCGCGCCGAGGGACCGAACGGGTTCTCGTTGGAGCTGAGTTTCAGAACGTCCGAATGGCCGTCAAGCCGCGCATCGCCGCCCTTGTAGAGCGCGATGTCGAGAATGCCGGGCTGCGGGATGATGGTCGGATGGGGCTCGGACATGGACGGCCTTCGGGTGACTGGAGCCCGGTCCTCCTAGCTTGCAGCCGACCCGAATGCCAGCCGGATTTCAGGCCTCCCGTCTCCGGGAGACGAGCGCGGTATTGCGACCAAACGCGCCACCGTGCCATCCTGACGCGGCAAGTTGTCCCAAGGTATTCCGCATGTCGCTTCGCACAGTTCCGCGGCTCGCTCTCGCATGGCTCCTGGTCGTCGCGCCGCCGACGGTTGGTGCGGCACCGATCTGCCTCGGACTGGGCCCGGAAACCGAAGTGCTCGATCCCGAGGTCGAGCGCCTTGCCGGCGTCGCCGGCGCACTTGCATCGGGACCGCCGATCGCCCGGCAACTCGCCGCTCTTCGGATCGCCCGCGGCACCGATCTCTGCCTCGAGAGCGCCCTGCTCGAGTGCCGGGCCTTCTTCACCCCGGACACCAATGCGATCGTGCTCAAGACCGGGCTGCCAGAGCCGTTGATGACGCTGCTGGTCGTCCACGAATTGCGGCATCTCGATCAGATCGACCGCGGCTTTCTGCCGGATCCCGACCTGTCGCGCCGGGCAACCGTGCGGCATGTCTTCGCGCTCGAGGCCGATGCGCAGGCCATCGTCAGCCATTTCGCCTGGGAGGCCCGGGAGAGCGACCCGGCGATCTGGGAGAGCCTCTTGGACATGCCGAACTATGCCGACATCGCCACGGCCTATGCAGAAATCCGCCAGGAAGGCGGAACGGTGGCCGAGAGCACGCTTGGCGCCTTCGAACAGTGGTATGGGTCGGAGTGGCGCCGCGAAAACTACTACCACGCGATCTGCTCCGACTATCTCGACGAACTCGATCTGACCAAGCGCCTCGCCGGAACCCGGGCGCTCGATCCCGACCGGCTCCGGGGCCTGTGCCTCCTGGCGGATGGAACCGATTACGGCTGCGCCGACTCCCCGCAGATCGCCCTGCACCCGCCGAAGCGCTGAGCGCTCAGAAGAAGCTCTGCGGGTCGATATCGATCACCAGCCGGAGATTGGATGCGAGCGGCACCGCAGCCGCCCAGTCCCGCAGCACCGGCTGCAGCGCGACGCTGCGCGGCGCCTTCACGAGGAAGCGGATGCGGTGCCGGCCGCGGACCCGGGCGATCGGCGCTGGCGCCGGTCCGAAGAGATCGGCCCCGGCGGCGTTGAGGATCGGCGCCTGCTGGCCGAGGGCCCGCGCCGCGTCCCAGGTCCGGGCCTCGTCGGGGCCGCTCAGCACCACGCCGGCGAGGCGCCCGTAGGGCGGCATTCCGGTCGCCTGTCGCATCGCGGCCTCGGTGCGCCAGAACGCCTCGTCATCGCCCGACAGGATCGCCTGGATCGCCGGATGCTCGGGCTGATGGGTCTGAACCAGCGCGAGGCCGGGGCGCTCGTGCCGCCCTGCCCGCCCCGCCACCTGCCGGACGAGCTGGAAGGTCTTCTCGGCCGCGCGCAGATCGCCGCCCTGCAGGCCGAGATCAGCGTCGATGACGCCGACGAGGGTGAGCAGCGGAAAGTTGTGGCCCTTGGCGACGAGCTGGGTTCCGACGATGAGATCGGCCCCGCCGCGTGCGATCTCGTCGATCCGCTCCTTCAGGTCCCGGTGCGATTCGGCGAGGTCCGACGACAGGATGGAGAGGCGGGCCTCGGGCCAGAGGGCGGCCGCTTCCTCGGCGATCCGCTCCACGCCGGGCCCGAGCGCTGCCATCTTCCCCTCGACCTTGCAGGAGGGACAGGTGAGAGGCACCGGTTTCGTCGCCCCGCATTGGTGGCAGACCAGCTGCTTGCGGAAACGGTGCTCGACCATGCGGGCATCGCATTGATCGCAGCCGACCTGTGCACCGCAGGCCCGGCAGATGGTGAGGGGCGCGAAGCCGCGTCGGTTCAGGAACAGCAGCGCCTGTTCGCCGGCCGCAAGGCGACTGGTCACCGCAGCCTCGAGCGGGGGCGAAATCCAGCGCCCGGCCTCGGCCGGATCGCTCCGCATGTCGATGGCGCGCATGTCCGGCAGCTCGGCGGTGCCGAACCGCTCGGGCAGATCGATCCGGGCATATTTGCCCGCCTCGGCATTGGCCCAGGTCTCGAGCGCGGGTGTCGCGGAGGCAAGCACCACGGTCGCACCTTCGAGCGACGCCCGCAGCACGGCCATGTCCCGGGCATGATAACGCGCCCCGTCCTCCTGCTTGTAGGAGCTGTCATGTTCCTCGTCGACGACGACAAGGCCAAGATCCGCAAAGGGCAGAAACAGCGCCGAACGGGCCCCGACCACCAGTTGCGCGTCGCCGGTCGCAACGCCGATCCAGGCCCGGCGACGCGCGGCCTGGGTCACCCCAGAATGCCATTCGGCGGGTCGTGCCCCGAACCGCGCCTCGACCCGGTCGAGGAACTCGACCGAGAGCGCGATTTCCGGCAGAAGGACCAGGGCCTGCCGGCCGCTTCGCAGCGTCTCGGCCACGGCTTCGAGATAGACTTCGGTCTTGCCGGAGCCGGTCACGCCCTTCAGGAGCGTCGTGGAATAGGAATTGCTGGCGACGCGGGCGCAGAGCTCCGCCGCCGCGGCTTCCTGCGCCGGCGACAGGGTTCGTCGTCCCGCTGCCGGATCGAGCACAGGATAGGGTGGATCCCGCGGCGCATCTTCGCGCAGGATCACACCTTGTGCTTCCAGGCCCTTGACGACGCCCGCAGAAACTCCGGCCGTTCGGGCGACCTCTCCCGGCGTCATGCCGAGATTGCCGTATTCCTCGAGGGCCCTGATCACCCGTGTGCGAGCATCCGTGACCCGGTCCGGCGCGAGCCCTGAGAGCCGCAGTACCGACCGGGCGGAGGGCGGATCGGCGAGCGCGGGGATCCGCGTCGCAAGCCTCAGCATCTGGGTCAGCGGCGTCAGCGTGTAATCCGCTGCGCGCTCCAGAAAAGCCCTCAATTCCTCGCGCAGCGGCGGCACGTCGACGACGCGGACAACCGCACGCAGCTTTTCCGGGGGAAAATCACCCGCCCCCGGACCCCAGACGCACCCCAGCACCCGGCGCGGACCGAGCGGCACCTCGACGAGATCGCCGACTGACACGCCCTCCGCGGGAGCGCGGTAGTCGAGGATCCGGTCCAGCCCTTCCGCGGTCACGACCGCGACCACCTGACCTTCGGAAAAATCGCAAGGTGAGACCGACGGATCGAGGAGATTGAGTTGTTTCATCGCACCACACCTTGGGCTAGTATCTCCCCGAACCACAATCCCTGAGGATACCGAGCGGGAGCCACACGCAATGAAATTCTTCGTGGACACGGCCGAAATCAACGACATCCGCGAGCTCCACGCTCTCGGTCTCGTGGACGGTGTCACCACCAATCCGAGCCTGATCAAGAAGTCGGGGCGCGACTTCATCGAGGTGGTGTCGGAAATCTGCGCCGAAGTGGACGGGCCGGTGAGCGCCGAGGTCGTCTCGCTCGACTACGAGAGCATGCTGACCGAGGGCCGCAAGCTCGCGGAGATCGCGCCCAACATCGCGATCAAGGTCCCGCTGACCTGGGACGGGCTGAAGGCCTGCCGGACCTTCACCGGCGAGGGCCGGATGGTGAACGTGACGCTCTGCTTCTCGGCCAACCAGGCGCTTCTGGCCGCGAAGGCGGGAGCCACCTTCATCTCGCCCTTCATCGGTCGGCTCGATGACATCAACATCGACGGCATGGAACTGATCCGCGACATCCGGATCATCTACGACAATTACGGCTTCGAGACCGAGATCCTCGCAGCCTCGATCCGCTCGGCAAACCATGTGAGTGAAAGCGCGCTCGCCGGCGCCGATGTGGCGACCTGCCCGCCTTCGGTTCTGAAGACACTGGCCGCCCACCCCCTGACCGACAAGGGCCTCGAAGGCTTCCTGAAGGACTGGGCCGCGACCGGGCAGAAAATTGCCTGAAGCGGCGGCATCGGAGCGGGACGTCGCCATGAGCGCCGACGATCTGCGCGCGCGGCTGCTCGCGGAGCCCGGACTGGTGCTCGACGATCCGGACCTCATGCGGGCCCTGGTCAAGGCCGATCGCGGCAGCGCAGGGACGCAAGGTGGTCGACCTGCGGGGCGTGCTGGTCGAGCGGCTGGAGGATCGGCTCGACAAGCTCGAGGACACCCATCGCGAGGTTCTGGCGGCGGCCTACGAGAACGTGGCCGGCAGCAATCAGGTGCATCGGGCCTGTCTCGCCGTGCTCGACCCGCAGGATTTCGCCGGGTTTCTGACCGTGCTGAGCCGCGATCTCGGCACCATTCTGGCCGTCGATTCCGTAAGGCTCGGGCTGGAGGCGCCCGGCGCGGTGCCGGGTATCGGGCTCGGACCGCAGGGGCCCGGGCGGGACGCGATCCTTGCCCTGCCAGCCGGCGGTGCCGAATCCTACGTCACGCAAGGACGCGGTCTCGGCGGGCGGCGTGTCACGCTCCGCCAGCTCGTGAAGGCCTCCCCGGACCTCTACGGCCAGATGGCCCCGGAGATCCGGTCGGAAGCGGTGCTGAAGCTCGATCTCGGCGCCGGACGCCGACCCGGACTGCTCGCGCTCGGGGCGGTCGAACCGGACCGGTTCCACGCCGATCAGGGCACGGATCTTCTGGCGTTCTTCGCCGGGGTGTTCGAACGGGCCCTGCGACGCTGGCTGACATGACGGAGACAGCGGCCTCCGAAGGGGCCGTCGCGCTCCTGGAGGCCTGGCTCACGCAACTCGGCGGCATCCGGGACCTGAGCCCCCGCACGCTCACCGCCTATCGCCGTGATGTGTCGGGCTATCTGGGCTTCCTGACCCGACATTTCGGCGGTCCCTGCGGCGCGGGCGGCACTGGGGCGGGTCTCCACCTCCGATATCCGGGCCTGGATGGCGCATGAACGCGGGCGCGGGCTCTCCGCGCGGTCGCTGGCCCGCGCCCTTTCGGCGGTAAAGGGCTTCCATGCCTGGCTGGCGGAAAACCGCGGGCTCCCCGCCCCCGCCGTCAGTGCAACCCGCGGGCCGCGGCTGAAGGCGCGCCTTCCAAGGCCGGTGGACAGCACGGCGGCGCGCGCGCTGATCGCGACCGTCGAGGCCCAGAGCCTCGAGCCCTGGGTTGCGGCGCGGGATACCGCCATCGTGACATTGCTCTATGGCTCGGGGCTGCGGATCTCGGAGGTGCTGGGGCTGCGGCAGTCCGATGCACCGCTCTCCGATGTCCTCAGAATCACCGGCAAGGGCGGCAAGCAGCGCATCGTCCCGGTCCTGCCGGTCGCCGTGGCGGCCGTGGAGAAGTATCGCGACCTCTGCCCCCTCGAAGCCGGTGCCACCGGCCCGCTCTTTCTCGGGGTTCGCGGCGGCGCATTGAACCAGCGCCATGTGCAGAAGGTGATGCAATCCGCGCGAATGCAGCTCGGCCTGCCATCGACCGCCACACCCCACGCGCTCCGGCATTCCTTCGCCACGCATCTCCTGGAAGCCGGTGGCGACCTGCGCACCATTCAGGAACTCCTGGGCCATGCATCCCTGGCCTCCACGCAGGTCTATACCGGCGTCGACACCGCGCGGCTGATGGAGGTCTACGAGGCCGCCCATCCCAAGGGACGCGGCTGAGCCAGGCTCAGCGCCGGCTCATTCCGACGCTGCGGCCAGCGGACTCGGGACGTGGCATCCCGGAATGGGATGCCGCGAATTGCCTCAAGCTTTTCCAGGATGTGCTCGGGCGCCGGAACCGCGCGACCGGCCCTGGCATCGACATGCACCAGGATCTGCTCCAGCGTCGCGCGAGGCTTGCCGTCGACGCAAAGACGCACGAAGACATGGATGCGCTTCGCATCGAAATCCAGCACCTGAACCGAGCCCTCGAGCAACTCGCCGGCATGGCTCTCGCCGAGATGCATCACATGGGTTTCCACGGTGTAATAGCTGTGACCGCCCGCGACATAGGTCCGGTCGGCGCCGATCAGGGCCAACAGCGCGTCGGTCACTTCCGAGCAGACCAGAAGATAGCGCCCCTCGGTCATGTGGCCGTTGTAATCCAGCCAACTGGGCAGGACGCGCAGGCGACACAGGATCGGCGGCGCGGGGTCGGATTGCGGAACGTCGGTCAACGGAGCCTCCGGGTTCAGTCGAGCGCGTAGACGACGCCCACTTCGTAGGAAAAGCGCTGCCCGGCAAGTGCGGGCGGTGCGACGGGGAAACGCGCGCGCTGCGCGGCTTCGAGGCTGGCGCGATCGAGAATATCCGAGCCCGAGGAGCGACGCAGCGCAACGCCGAGAAGCCGTCCGGAGCGGTCAAGCTCGAGGGCAAGCACCGGGCGGCCGACAATCCCGCGATCCCGTGCCCGATCCGGATAGCGCCGGGCCTGTGCAAGCGCCCCGCGGACGGCAGCGGCATGGGCGGCCTCAAGACCGGCATCATTGCCGGCCGGTGCGGCCTGCGCCGCCGGTGCGGCACTTCGCCCGGCGCTGCCCGGGGTTGCGGCAGCCGGCTCGACGCGCGCGCGGCGCAGATCCTCGGGACGCGCAAGCGGGGCAACTTCGGCAGCGCGGTCAGGCTGACGACTGGACCGAGACCTTGCGTCCACGGGCTCGAGCGCGGCGATCCGCGGCGCATCTGCCTGCACATCAGGGAGCTTTCGCGCGAGGTCAGGCCGTGGCGGCGCGGTCGCATCCGGCGCCACGGGTTGGGCTGCATCCGCCACGGCCGGCGGTGTCTCCCAATCCGCGACGAGGTCACGCAGATTGGTATCGGCCGGAGCGAGCATGACGGTCTCCACCGATCCCGAGGCCGCGGGGGCGGCTCCGCCCGGGAGCGCATCGCTCAACTGCACGACCGCAACGACATGGAGACCGGTCGCGACCATACCAAACGCCACGAGCTCGAACGCACGCATCATCGCGCAGGCTCCGCGACGAGCCAGACCGGGTCGTCAACCAGCTCCGAAAGCGCGGCATTCAGCCGCACCACGGCAAGCGCGGGGGCAGCACCGTCGGCGTGAATGACCACCGGCAGCCGTCCCGACGCGCCCTCAAGGGCAACAGTCAGATCGTCGAGGGCCGCGGCCCCCGTCGAATTGCCGAAATGCACGGTGCCATCCGGCGCGACGGCGACCCGCAGGCTCGCAGGCTCGAATCCTGCCGCGCCCCCGGTCTCGGGTTCGCGCACCTCCAGCGGCGGATGCGGCGCGATGATCGCCGTCATCAGAAAGAAGATGAGCAGCAGGAACACCAGATTGACCATCGGCAAGACCGGCTCGAGGCGCCGCGAGGTCTTCCGCTCCGAGAGACTGAAAGCCCCCGTCATTCGACGACCACCACATTGCCGAACCCGCTTGCGGCCAGGGCCCCGAGCACTTCGGCGAACCGGTCGACGGAGGCATCCTCTCCGGCGCGCAGCACGATCAGGCTGTCTCGCGCAGGCATCAGCGGAGCGAGGGCCTCCGGCAGGCTCGCAGCAGCGACCGGGCTGCCATTGAGCAGCACCGCGTCGCGGGTCAAGGCGACAAGCCGCGGCGGACCTTCCCACGCAGCTCCCTCACCTCCCGCACCGATCAGCGCAATGCCGGTCTCGGCCCCGAATCGTGCCGCGAGCATGAAGAAGACCAGGAGCAGAAACACCACGTCGATCAGGGGCGTGAGACCGAGGCGTCGCGGCCGCCGCGGCTGGCCGAGGGAAATCGCGCCTTCATTCATTCGGCGGCCTGCGCCAGCACAACCGGGGACCGCGCGGTGAAGATCCGGGTGGCCAGATCCTCGAGATCGATCCGGACCCGCTCCTCGATTCCCTCGAACAGCCCCAACGCCAGCGAGGCCGGGATCGCCACCACCATGCCGGCCGCCGTCGTCATCAGCGCTTCCCAGATACCGCCGGCCAGCGTCGCGGGATCGGCCGCCCCCCCGGAGGCCTCGAGCGCCTGGAAGGCGGCGATCATCCCGAGCACGGTGCCGAGCAGACCGAGAAGCGGGGCGACGAGCGCGATCAGTTCGATCAGCCGGAACCCGGTGCGAAGGTCCGCAAGCTCCCGGCGCGCCACGCGTTCGGTCTCGGCCCGCGCCTGCGCCTCGGGCAGGCTGGAAACGGCTGCAAAGGCGGCGCCGACCACACGCCCCCGGATGCCCCGCGCCTCGCCTGCCTGCCCCCGCGCCAGGGACACGTCACCGGCGGTCCAGGCCCTGACGGCCGCCTCGGCCTTGTCGCGGCGGAATGCGCCCGAGACGACAAGTCGCCAGAGTTTCCAGAGGATCACCGTCAGGAGCAGGATCGAGACGAGCACGATCGCGACCATTGCGGGGCCGCCCCGAGCCACCAGGTTCCCGCCCACGACGAGCATGCCGCCGACGGGCGCCGAGACGGCTTCGCTCAAGACCTCTGACTCCATCCTTCGGGTTCCCCGACTTGACCTCCACGCCGCTCCGATAACAGGATCAGCGCGGTGACGGAAGCCGACCGCGGGACGCGGGGACAGGAGATATGTGATGTTTTCAGATGGAATGGCCCGCGCCGGCGCAAGTGCCACGAAGATCCTGGCGGTGTGGTTCATTGCCGCCGGATTGGCGCAGGCGCAGTCAGGCAATGCGCCGGACGGCCAGGAACGCTGCTTCGGCGTGGCGGAAGCCGGCGAAAACGACGGCATCGACAACCGGCAGGAACCCGGCAGCAGCACTGTCGACTATCAGGGAAACGCCTGGATGTGGGTCGAGACGGGCACCTGCCTGCGGATGGCGCTGCCGGTCCAGGCCGATGGCACGCCGCGCCGCGGCGCGCTCGAGCCGATCAACCGGGACCGGCCCTGAGGCAGGCTCAGCGCGGCGCCGGGCCCGGTCCGGGACACGCGGCAGGGTTCGCCGCATTCAATCCCCGGCGGAAGGCTTCCTCGCGGGCTGCGGCGTCCTGATTGGCGAACAGATCAAGGGTCTGGATCGGATCCGCACCGCGGCGCAGCGGATCATCGCGAACGCTGGTTCCACGGGCGATCAGGCGGGCGTAGAAGCCCGGCGGGACCGTCCCGAGACGCGTCGAAGCCAGGCCCGCCCAGACGCCGGTGAGACAATCCGCCTGTAGCGAATGGTCGCGAAGAAAGCGCCTCGACCCGGCACCGCTTGCGGCATCCGGCACGTCCAGAATGCCCTGCGCATAGCCCGCCACCACGCGCGCCACCACGATGGCGGTGCCGGCGGCGGCCTCGCGACGCATCCGGACCTCCAGCATGTCGAGGAATTCGAGATCGAGGGCGGCCACCCGGTCCACGGGGCAGAAGAACGGGCCGGAGGCCGGTTCCGCCCCGGAACACGGCGACGGCTGACCGCGCGAGAACATCACCAGTCGCGGTGGCGGCGGCCGGATCCCGTCGGATTCGGCGAAGAAGCGCTGCCATGTCGCCACCGTATCGTCGAAGGCGACACCGATCCGGCGCGAGACCCCTTCGGCCCGGTCGGAGGTGAGCGTGGGGCCCGCGATCTCCCGGTCGTCAGTCAGGAATAGTGTCCAGAGAAGGGCACCGGCGACGGTAGTGAAAACCACTCCGAGCAGGGTCAGCATCAGGCCGCCGCGGCTGCGGCCCCCGCCCTGGGGCGACGCGGAGACACTCGGGCTGCGGCTCAATTCCTCGTCCTCCGTCTCGCGCTGCATGCGGTTACGACCTTGTCGCCTTGACGGCGGGGCCGGTCCGTGGTGCTAGGGTCCAGATATCCCCGCAAGGTGTTAAAACAGTGCTACGCCGGCTCTACGATTGGACCATGTCGCTGGCGCAGTCGCCCCACGCACTCTGGGCGCTTGCGATCGTGAGCTTCATCGAAAGCTCGGTGTTTCCGATCCCGCCCGACGTGCTTCTCATCCCGCTGATCATCGCCCGCCCGAATCGGGCCTGGCTCATCGCCGGGATCTGCACGCTGGCCTCGGTTCTGGGCGGCGCCTTCGGCTACCTCATCGGCTGGGGTTTCTTCGAACAGATCGGCCGGCCGGTGCTGGAGTTCTACGGCAAGGACGCGCGGTTCGAGGAATTCAGCACGACCTATAACAACTGGGGCGCATGGGCGGTGCTGATCGCCGGCGTGACACCCTTCCCCTACAAGGTGATCACCATCCTCTCGGGCGTGACGGGCCTCAATTTCGGGGTCTTCATGGTGGCGAGCATCCTCGCCCGGGGCTTGCGCTTCTTCCTGATCGCCGCGCTGTTGCGGCGATTCGGAGAGCCGATCCGCGAATTCATCGAGGAACGGCTCGGGCTGGTCTTCACGGTGTTCATGGTGGCCCTGGTCGGCGGCTTCGTGGCGATCGGGTTCTTCCATTGAGCCCGATGCAGCAGATCAGCCTCGGCGCGGCCGCAGGCTCCGCGCTGTTGCTGATCGCGGCGCTTCTCTTCCAATACGCAGGCGGGCTGGCACCCTGTCCGATGTGCATCTGGCAGCGCTGGCCGCATGGGGTCGCGATCCTCGCCGGCATCGGGATCCTTGTCCTGCCGACGCGGGCCTGGACGCTGCTCGGTGCGGGCGCGATGGCGGTGAATGCCGGGCTCGGTGCCTATCATACCGGCGTCGAGCGGGGCTGGTGGCCCGGCCCGGACAGCTGCACGGCGCCCGATCTCGGAGCGATGGATGCCGGTGCGCTGGTCGACCAGCTGCTCGCGACCGAAGTGGTGCTCTGTGACGAAGTGGCCTGGCAGATGTTCGGCCTGTCGATGGCGAGCTGGAACGCGCTCGCCTCACTGGCGCTGGCGGTGCTGTGGCTGCGGGCCTACGCTTCGAGCTCGGCGTCCCAGTAGAGAAAGTCCATCCAGCTGTCATGGAGATAGTTGGGCGGAAACTTCCGGCCGATGTTCTGAAGCTGTTCGGGCGATGGCTGGCGCGGCGCGCGGCGCAGGCTCATGCTCGCCTGTCGCAGCGTTCGGGCCCCCTTGCGCAGGTTGCAGGGCCCGCAGGACGCCACCACGTTTTCCCATGTCGTCCGGCCGCCGCGGCACCGGGGGATGACATGGTCGAAGGTCAGGTGATCCTTCGCCCCGCAATACTGGCAGGTGAATTCGTCGCGCAGGAACAGGTTGAAGCGGGTAAAGGCGGTGCTGCGCGCAGGCTTCACGTATTCCTTCAGCACGACGACCGACGGAATGCGCAGCTCGATCGACGGAGACCGCACGACGCTGTCGTATTCCGCAAGCACCACGACACGGTCCAGAAAGGCCGCCTTGACCGCTTCCTGCCAGGGCCAGAGCGACAGCGGCAGATAGGAGAGCGGACGATAATCGGCGTTCAGGACAAGCGCCGGATGGTCGCGTCGACCGCTCGGCTGGCGAATGAAACTCGGCGTATAGGCGTTATGCAGCATGGCCACTCCGTCTATCCGGACCACCTGCCGTGCGCGTCAGGCACAACGCAAAAGGCCCGCCTTCCTTGAACTATATCTCGCCGATCTGTCCAGACAAGCCCCAACATGGGGCCCGTCACCGCACCGAACCGTGCCACGCCGAGATTGCCGTTTCATGACAAATGCCGCCTTCACGTTCTTGCCGGCTTGCCCAGAACGTCGCGGATGAACTGCAGCGCAAGACCGAGACCGTCGGGAGCGATCCCGTGGCCGGTTCCCTTGGAGACATGGGTGTAGGTCTCGACCCCGGCGGCAACCAGCGCATCCGCCGCCTCCGACAGGCTCGCGAACGGCACCATCGGGTCCTCGTCGCCATGAATGAGCAGAACCGGCGGCTTGACCGTGATCTCCCCCGCCAGCCGCGCCGGCTCGAGCAGACGCCCGGAAAATCCGACGATCCCGGCGACCGGCGACTTGCGGCGCAGACCGACCTGCAGGGCCATCATCGTGCCCTGGCTGAACCCGAGCAGGATCGTGCGTTCGGGCGGCATGCCGGCCGCCACCTCGTCGAGCCAGCCATCGAGCAGAGCGAAGGCCTTCCCGGCGGCGATCCCGGCCGATGCGGGATCGGAGCCATCGAGCCAGGGAATCGGAAACCACTGATAGCCGGCCGGATTGTTGGCGCAGCGATCGGGCGCATTCGGTGCCATGAACCGCGTGTTCGGCAGATGCGGGGCCAGGGGCTCGGCAAGGCCGATCAGATCGTTGCCGTCGGCCCCGTAGCCATGCAGGAAGATCACGAGGCTGTCGGCGGCCCCGGAGGCGGCGGGGCGCTCCGGCCCGGTAAGCTTGGTCATGTGGCGCAAAAGTCCTCGAACCTGTTCGACTTCAGGGCTCAGGGTTTCAGACCGGACAGGCCTCCGCAAGGGCCGACATCAAGCCACGCCTTCGCGGTCATTCAGCACCCGGTAATAGGCCCAGAGCAGCCGCGCCGCGACGGAGCGCCAGGGCGACCAGGCCACACTCATCTCGCGCAGGGCCTTTTCGCTCGGGCGGGTCTCGAGCTCGAGCAGCCGGTGTGCCGCATCGCGGAGCGCGAGATCGCCCGGAGCGAACACATCGGCGCGGCCGAGGCTGAACATCGCGTAGATCTCCGCGGTCCAGACCCCGATGCCCTTGATGCGGGTAAGCTCGGCGACCACCGCTGCATCGGGCATCGTTCTGAGGGCCGCGAAGTCGATGCCGCTCTCGGCGATGGCGCGCGCATAGGAGATCTTCTGGCGCGACAGACCGCAGGCCCGCAGCGCCGCATCGTCGCAGGCGATGATTGCCGCGGCATTCGTCGCCCCGAGCGCATCGACCCGGCCCCAGATCGCCGCCGCGGCCGCGGTCGAGACCTGCTGGCTGACGATCGCAGAGAAGAGCGTCGCAAAGCCGTCCGGACGGCGGCGCAACGGAAGCGGTCCGGTCGCTTCGAGCGCCTTCTCGAAGCGCGGTTCGCGCCGGGCCAGCCAGTCCGCGCCCTCGGCCACGTCGTCCAGGGTCTCGATGATGCGCCCGACCATCCGCCGCCTCCATTTCGGTGACACCCTGACCGCACCGCGCGGCCGTGACCAGCCCCAAGGGGCATCGATACCCCTTGGAACGCCCCCGACCGCGGAGTATCAGCGAGCCCATGACGACGCTCGACACGCCCCTGCCCGATCCCGATGCCCGCGCCCGCCGCAACGTGAAGGTTCTCGCGGCCGCCCAGATGATCCTCGGCAGCCAGATGCCGGTGAGCTTCATCCTCGGCGGGCTCGCCGGTCAGGTGCTGAGCCCCAACAAATGCTGGTCCACCCTGCCGATCTCGCTGATCGTCTTCGGCTCGATGCTGTCGGCACCGATCCTCTCGAACATCATGCAGCGCCACGGACGGATCACCGGCTTCATGCTGGGTGCCGCGGGGGGCGCGGTCGGCTCGGCCCTCTGTGCCTGGGCGCTCTGGATCGGCTCCTTCGAGGTGTTCCTGCTCGGATCGCTGCTCACCGGCACCTACATGTCGGCGCAGGGTTTCTACCGCTTCGCCGCGACCGACGGCGCCTCGGAGGATTATCGCCCGAAGGCGATCTCGATGGTGATGGCCGCCGGTCTGGCCTCGGCCATCGTCGGCCCGCAACTGGTCAAGCTGACCGAGGACGCCCTCAATCCGGTGCCCTTCGCCGGCGCCTATCTTGCGGCGATGGCGCTCAACATCGCCGGGGTCTGGCTGTTCCTGCTGCTCGACAGCCCCACGCCGAAGCCGGCCCACGCCGACGCGCCCTCCGCCCGAAGCTACGGCGATCTCATCCGCACGCCGCGCATTGCGGTCGCGATGATCTGCGGCATGGTGTCCTACGCGCTCATGAACCTCGTGATGACCTCGACACCGCTCGCCGTGGTCGGCTGCGGCTTCGGCACGGCGGAAGCCGCCAACGTGGTGAGCGCCCATGTGCTCGCGATGTTCGCGCCGTCGTTCTTCACCGGGCACCTGATCGCGCGCTACGGTGTCGAGCGGATCGTCGCCATCGGCCTCGCCATTCTCGCAGCCGCTGGCCTGGTGGGGCTCTCGGGCGTCGAACTCACCAACTTCTACATCGCTCTCGTGCTGCTGGGGATCGGCTGGAACTTCGGCTATATCGGCGCGACCGCGATGCTCACCGGGGCGCACCGCCCCGAGGAACGCGGACGCGTGCAGGGCATGAACGATTTCGCGGTGTTCGGCCTCGTCGGCCTCGCCTCGCTCGCATCGGGCGGGTTGATGAACTGCTCCGGCGGCAACGTCGAGAGCGGCTGGCAGGCGGTGAACCTCGCGATGATCCCCATGCTGGCCCTTGCGGGTGGCGCGCTGATCTGGCTCGCGCTGCTGCGCCGCCCGACCTGAAGGCTACCAGCGGCCGGTCAGCGCGGTTCGCAGGAGCCCCATCCGGGCGCGGAATTCCGAAACTTCGAGACCGCCCGCCATCACCGCGTCCGGCTGCGCCACGACCCGCTGCAACCGCCAGGCCGCAAGCCACCCCGGCAGCAGCGCGGGAAGCACCTCGGGGGGCACTTTGGCCCGGTCGTCGCGCGCATCGCCGATCGCTGCAAGTCCGCTCTGCGCGAGGGCGGCGAGATCGGTGCCCGGGGGAAGCGGGTCGCGACCGCGCGCGCGCAACTCGGGCAAGGCCCGCAAGAGCGCCGCGACCCCGACGCCGTAGCCGTAGCGCCGCACGGCAGGCAGTGCCGCCTCCGGCGCGCCAAGATACCGGGCGGCCAGTTCCATGAGATGCGCCGAGGTGCGCTCGATGTATCGCGTCAGCGCCGCCGCGTCGGCGTGGGGATCGGCGCTGGCGTCAGTCAATCGCGCGGCGATCATCTCGTCGAACAGCTTCTGCGGCAGGTCGGCGGTCCGGATCGCGTCGGCGAGTGGCTCCGCGATCTCGTGCCGTCGGACCATTGCGCCCGAGACCGCCTCTTCGACCGCATCCATCCACCACCGCAGACGGATCTGGGCGATCATCTCCTCCGACGCCACCCAGGGCGCCCGGGCGACCTCGAGATTGAAGGCATAAAGCGCCATCAATCCGCCCCGCTTGTCCGGCGGCGCGGTCATCGCCGCGCGCCAGCGATCCGGATCGCCCTTCTCGACCATCGCCGCACAGGCCTCGACGCTCACGGTCGCGCCCCGCAAGGCAAGCCAACTGGCAAGCCACTTGGCAAGCCGGTTTCCAGCCGGAATCCAGCCGGTTTCCAGCCCCGCCGATTCATCAGACCGACGCCGCGACCGGCGCCCCGTCGCGGATCAGTTTCCAGAGCACGGCATCCTGCAACGCCTGGAAACTCGCATCGACGATATTGGCCGAAACCCCCACCGTCGACCAGCGCCGCCCCTTGCCGTCCTCGCAGTCGATGAGCACCCGCGTCACCGCATCCGTGCCCCCCGAAGTGATCCGCACCCGGTAATCCACCAGCCGCATGTCGTCGATAAAGCTCTGATAAGGCCCGAGATCCTTGGCAAGGGCGCGGCTCAGCGCGTTCACCGGCCCCTGATCGGCATGGGTCACCGGGTCCTGACTTTCGGACACGCTCATCACCCGCCGGCCGCCAAACCGCGCCACAACCACCGCCTCCGAAACGGTCACCATCTCGCCCCGCGCATTCACCCGCCGCTCCACCATCACCCGATAGCGCTCGACCTCGAAATAGTCCGGCATCTGCCCAAGCGCACGCCGCGCCAGCAATTCAAAGCTCGCCGCAGCCCTATCATAAGCAAAACCACGATCCTCGCGGGCCTTCACGTCCTCGAGGATGCGCCCGAGCCGCGGATCGCCCGGCTCCACCGCCAGCCCGGCCTCCTTCAGCCGCCGGCGCAGGTTCGACTGGCCGGCCTGATTGGACATCGGCACCACGCGCGCATTGCCCACCTGCTCGGGCGGGATGTGTTCGTAGGTGGTGGGGTCCTTGAGGATTGCCGAGGCATGCAGCCCCGCCTTGTGCGCGAAAGCCGAAGATCCGACATAGGGAGCGGAGGCATCGGGCATCCGGTTGAGGATGTCATCGAGCAGGCGCGACACCCGCGTCAGATCGCCGAGCTGGTCCACCGGCACCCCGGTCTCGTAGCGTGAAACATAAGGTTCCTTGAGAAGCAGCGTCGGTATCAGACTGACAAGGTTTGCATTACCGCAACGCTCCCCAAGCCCGTTCAGCGTGCCCTGTATCTGCCGAACCCCGGCATCGACCGCCGCCAGCGTACCGGCCACCGCATTGCCGGTGTCATCGTGCGTGTGAATGCCGAGCCGGTCACCCGGAATGCCGGCTTCGATGACCGCGGCCGTGACCGCCCCGATCTCGGACGGCAGGGTTCCTCCATTGGTATCGCACAGCACGATCCACCGCGCTCCGGCTTCGAAAGCGGCGCGCAGGCACGCAAGGGCATAGTCCGGATTGGCCTTGTAGCCGTCGAAGAAATGCTCCGCATCGAACAAGGCCTCGCGCCCCTGCCCGACCAGATGCGCCACCGAATCGCGGATGTTGACGAGGTTCTCCTCCAGCGTGATCCCGAGCGCCTGCTCCACGTGAAAGTCATGGGTCTTGCCCACCAGACAGACCGCCGGCGTGCCCGCATTGGTGACGGCTGCCAGCACATCGTCGTTCGCCGCCGACCGCCCTGCCCGCTTGGTCATGCCAAAGGCCGCAAGCCGGGCATGCTCGAGACCCGGCGCACGCTCGAAGAACGCGCTGTCGGTCGGGTTGGCCCCCGGCCAGCCGCCCTCGACATAGTCGATCCCCAGCCCGTCCAGCGCCTTGGCCAGGGCGATCTTGTCATCGGTGGAAAAGTCGACGCCTTGGGTTTGCTGACCGTCGCGCAGGGTGGTGTCGTAGAGGTAGAGGCGTTCGCGGGTCATTTGCAGCTGTTCGTCTAGCTTTTGGCAGGGTCGAAGTTCGAGACTGGATTTTCGTGCGCGTCGGTCCGTCGGCCGTATCCTCGATCTCCACGCCTGCCAGTCTCGAGCTCGTTCTCGAAGCTCATCAGCCTCTCACGAAGTTCTCTTCGCGTCTCGCAGCTTCTCGGCGCAGAACGATTTCCAGCGCCCTTGCGATGTCAGGACCAATCTGAGCGTAATGTCGCTGCCTCGCTGTTCGGGACCATCCGCCTTCTGCGCGACGCACGTACGCGCGCGGATGATCCCAGCTAAGGCCTCTCCAAGGAGTCCGAGAATTTCAGCCGAGCACTTCAGGGTTTCAGTATCTTCAGTTCGAACAGTTCGTCGAAGTTCGGCGATCGCTCAGCGGTGTTGAGATCATCGCTCAGCGCCCGGATCAGCTGCCGGAGATGGGCTTGCCAGTTTTGGCATCGTCGGTGCAGATGTCCGCCACGCGCCAGTGTCCGTTTTGGCGGCTCCTCCACCTTCCGCTCCGTCCAAGTCCATCGGCTGACGGTAATGCGTCGAGAGCAGCACGAAGCGGATCACCTCGCCGGGAACTCCCTTGCTCCAGGAGATCATGCACGGTGAAGAAATTGCCGAGCGACTTCGACATCTTCTCGCCTTCGACGTTCAGAAAGCCGTTGTGCATCCAGATGCTGGCAAAGCTGCCCTTCCGGGTGGGCGCAGCGGGACTGGGCGATCTCGTTCTCGTGGTGGGGAAAGGCCAGATCGATGCCGCCGCCATGGATGTCGAAGGACGGCCCGAGCAGGTCATGGGCCATGGCCGAGCACTCGATGTGCCATCCCGGCCGGCCACGGCCCCACGGGCTGTCCCAGCCGGGCTCGTCACCGGTCGAGGGTTTCCAGAGCACGAAATCCATCGGATCGTGCTTGTAGGGAGCGACCTCGACCCGCGCACCGGCCTTCATGTCTTCCAGCGAGCGTCGCGACAGGGCGCCGTATTCAGGGAAGCTGCCGACCGAGAACAGCACATGTCCCTCGGCCTCATAGGCATTCCCGCGCGCCACCAGATCGGCGATCATCGCCACCATCTGCGCAATGTAGTCGGTCGCGCGCGGCTCATGGGTCGGCCGCAGGGCGCCGAGCGCATCCATGTCGGCGTGATACCAATCGATCGTCTCGTCGGTGATCTCGCGAATATCGCGCCCGGTCTCGGCCGCGCGCTTGTTGATCTTGTCGTCCACATCCGTGAAGTTGCGCACGTAAGTCACGTTATTGGCGCCATATTCGTGGCGCAGAAGCCGGTAGAGCACGTCGAAGACCACCACAGGGCGCGCATTGCCGATATGGGCGCGGTCATAGACGGTCGGCCCGCAGACATACATCGACGGATGGCCGGGACGCACCGGCTTCAGCCGCTCCTTGCGGCGCGTGGCGGTGTTGTAGAGGCGGATCTCGGTCATGGCCGTTCGGTCCTCGCGGGTGTCCCGCGGCGGGCTATCACGTCGAACCGAATTTGGAAACGGGATGCTGGCCGCGGACTGGTGTCAGCGGCAAATACAGATCGAAGCAATGGAAGGGCGCCAGCTCATGCTATCCTTGTGCCCCGAATGTCGCGGCACATCAAGAACTCCGGGTCATTCCGCCTGCCGTTCGCAGTGGGTTTACCGGCCGGAATACCTGATCGGAAAGGCGACGGACGAGGTACGCCGCAGCCAGCTGGTCAACTTCGAAGACGACCTCGACTTCGTCGCTTCCCGTGACGATCCCCGCTCCCGCCGCGCGCGCCAGCGTCAGGAACGACTGGTTGCCGGGAAGGGTGTAGGCCACGATGCGGCTCACGCCGCGCGGCGCAAGCAGCCTCGCAGCCGTCTGAATCATGTAGGTTCCGACGCCGCGGCATCGCAGACTGCCCTCAACACTCAGGCCAAGCTCCGCCTCCCGCCCGTCAACGGCAAGCTCCGCAACAGCTCGGACCGTGCCGGCGCGATGAAGCGGACCGCGCCAGAGCGGCCCATCGAGGGCAGCGAGCACGAAGCCACTCCGGTCCCACAGCCCATCGACATGACGGTTCAGACCGTGTTCCGTCAAGGAAGCGCAAAACCGCAAGCGGCGGTCAACCGGATCGAGATCGGCATAATGTGCCACGATCGCCGCGGCATCACTGGGTGCCGCCTCGCGGAACCCCAGCCCGGCGTGACCGGCACAGGGAATTGCGACCGGGTAGCCGACGAAGCTGATATGTGGCAAGCCATATGCCATCAGGCGTCCTTTCGACATTATTCCACAAGTGAGATAGGGGCGATCAGTGTAGATACCGTTGTGCATACGCTCACATTTTGTTGCAGTTGCGAAAATGCCGCGGGTCTGTAGGTCGCCTTGACGTCCTCGGCTCCGGAACACAGGGTCGACGAAACCCTCGATGAGGAACTCCAAATGGCCCCGGTCTTGTCTGCACGTGAAATGCTTGCCCGCCTGGTCGGCTTCCCGACGGTGTCCTCGCGCAGCAATCTTGATCTGGTGGACTTCGTCTCCGGCTATCTCGAGGACCATGGCGCAGTTCTGCGGCGCATCCCCGATGCAACCGGCGAAAAGGCCAGTCTTGTCGCTCGCATCGGCCCCGACGTCGAAGGTGGGGTCGTGCTGTCCGGGCACAGCGACGTTGTGCCGGTGGAAGGCCAGGACTGGAGCAGCGATCCCTTCGTGCTGACCGAGCGCGACGGGCGCCTGTTTGGCCGGGGAACCTGTGACATGAAGGGCTTCTGCGCAGCGGCGCTTTCCCTCGCGCCGGAAATGCGCGCGGCGGACCTCAGGCGTCCGATCTACATCGCACTGAGCCGCGACGAGGAAACCGGCTGTCTCGGCGCCCCGGAAATGATCGACGACATGCTCGCCCATTTTCCGCGCCCCTCGGCGGTCATCGTTGGCGAGCCCTCCTCGATGAAGGTGGTCACGGCACATAAGGGCAGCTGGGGTTTTCGCGCCCATCTGCACGGACACGAGGTGCATTCGAGCCTTCTCCATACCGGCGTCTCGGCGGTGATGACTGCTGCCAGGTTGATCGCCTGGATGGAGGACCGGACCCATGAAAACGCCGCAAGCGCGAAGCCCGGCGACCTCGACCCGAACTGGACGACGCTCCATGTCGGCATGATCAACGGCGGCACCGCCACCAATATAACAGCACGTGACTGCAGCTTCGCCGGCGAAGTTCGTGTGATCCCGGAGGAAAGCGTCGATGATTGGCGCAAGCGCATCAGCGCCGAGGCGGACCGCCTTGCCGCCGGAATGCGAAAGATCCATCCCGATGCGGGCATCAACATCGAGACCAGGATGCAGACTCCGGGTCTCAGCCCCGAACCGGATGGCATCGCGGAGCCCCTGATGCGCGCGCTCACCGGCGACAACAGCCGGAACGCCGTGCCGTTCCAGACAGAAGCCGGCCAGTTCCAGGAGGCCGGCCTTTCCACAGTCATCTGCGGACCCGGCTCCATCGCCCAGGCCCACCAGCCCGACGAATACATCGAGACCGCGCAGCTTGAAGCCTGTACAGCAATGATGCGCCGGCTGATCGCGCGCCTTGCCGCCTGAGGGGAGCTGCCCATGCCCGTTCTCAACCGCCTTGCCGACCAGCACCCGGAAATTGCGGCCTGGCGCCAGGACCTGCACCGCCATCCCGAGATCGCTTTCGAGACGCACCGCACCGCCGCCTTCGTGGCCGACAAACTCCGAGCTTTCGGCTGCGACGAGGTCGCAACCGGAATCGGTCGAACCGGCGTCGTCGGCGTTATCCGGGGTGAGCGCGTGGAATCGGGGCGGGTGATCGGCCTGCGCGCCGACATGGATGCTCTACCGATGCAGGAGGAAACTGGCCTCGCATACGCCTCCGCCATTTCAGGCGCGATGCATGCCTGCGGTCACGATGGCCACACAGCCATGCTGCTCGGTGCCGCGCGCTACCTCGCCGAAACCCGCAATTTCGATGGCACGGCGGTCGTCATCTTTCAGCCCGCCGAGGAGACCCAGGGAGGCGCACAGGAAATGCTTGCCGATGGCCTGATGGAGCGCTTCGGCATCGAGACGGTCTATGGGCTGCACAATTCACCCGGACTGCCGCTGGGCAACTTCGCGATCCGCCCCGGTCCGTTTCTGGCCTCCAGCGACCGCTTCACCCTGACGATCAATGGGCGCGGAGGTCACGCGGCCATGCCGCACGAGTGCATCGACACGACGCTGGTCGCGAGCGAGATCGTCGTGGCACTGCAGTCGATCGTATCGCGCAGCCTCGATCCGCTCAGACCTGCCGTCGTTTCCGTCACGAGCATCCGTACCTGCAGCAACACTTTCAACGTCATCCCCGACAGCGTCGTCCTCCTGGGCACCATCCGCGCACTGGATCCGGAGGTCCGCGACGCGATCCCAGCCAGCATTGAACGACTCGCAACCGGCATCGCAGGCGCTCATGGCGCGAACGCGACCCTCGACTATGATCGGGGCGATCCGGTAACCGTGAACCATCCCGCCCAAACAGACATCGCCGCCCGGGTCGCCGCCCAGATCTCAGGGGCCGCGAACGTCGACACCGATGCACCTCCGGTCATGGGCGCTGAGGATTTCTCCGTCATGCTCGAAGCCCGCCCCGGTGCCTTCATTTTCGTCGGCAATGGTGACAGTGCAAAACTCCACCATCCGCAATACGACTTCAACGATGACGCGATCCCGGTCGGCTGCTCCTATTGGGCAAGGCTGGTCGAAACCACGATGCCCGCCGCCTGACGAGCAAAGGCCCAAGGGATCAGACCGCCCCCGGATCGAACGGTGGCGATCTCAGAGTTCAAAGCCCCTTCGAACGGTAGCTTGCGGCAACGCGACCAATGGATACGACGTAAGCGGCGGTGCGGAGATCCTCCACGTCTTTGCGGCCATGCCAAACCTCGCGCATCGACTGGTAGGCGGTGCGCATGGTGTCGTCGAGGCCTGAGCGCACGAGTTCCAGTTCGCCGGCGCCGCGAACATAGTCAGCCTTGAACCGGTCGCTGAGCCCCTGTTTGGCGCCCCCCGCGATAAGCAGCCTTTCGATCTCGTCGACGAGCAGCGCATTCTGGGCCTCCTCTTGCCGACGTTGCATCCGACCGAAGCGGATGTGGCTCAGGTTCTTGACCCATTCGAAGTAGCTCACCGTCACGCCGCCGGCGTTGACGTAAAGATCGGGCATGACCACCGTGCCCTTGCGACGCAGGATCTCGTCGGCGCCCGCTGTGATCGGGCCGTTCGCCGCCTCTACGATCAGCGGAGCACGGATACGCTCGGCATTGCCGAGATTGATCACCGAACTCGAGCGCTGCCGGGATAAGGATGTCGCAGTCGTGTTCCAGCACCGACGCACCGTCCTCGACGTGGGCACCGCGCGGGAACCCACTAATGCCGCCGTTGGCGTTGATGTGGGTGCGCAGGAACTCGATCGGGATTCCGTCTGGATTAACCACGGCGCCGTCGCGCTCGATCACACCGATGATCTTGGCCCCGTCCTCCTCGGAGAGGAACTTCGCCGCGTGATAACCCACATTTCCTAGGCCCTGCACGATGATACGCTTGCCTTCGAGTTTACCGTCGAGCTTCGCGATCTTGACGTCCTCGGGGTGACGGAAGAACTCGCGGAGCGCATATTGCACGCCGCGCCCGGTAGCTTCGACGCGACCGGCAATCCCGCCGGCATTGAGAGGTTTGCCAGTCACGCAGGCCGAGGCGTTGATGTCGGTCGTATTCATCCGGCGGTATTGGTCGACCATCCAGGCCATTTCGCGCTCTCCGGTGCCCATGTCGGGGGCCGGCACGTTTTGGCTCGGGTGGATCAGGTCGCGCTTGATGAGTTCGTAGGCGAAGCGACGGGTGATGAGCTCCATCTCATGCTCGTCCCATTCGCGCGGGTCGATATTGAGCCCGCCCTTCGAACCGCCGAAAGGCACCTCGACCAGTGCGCACTTGAAGGTCATCAGGGCTGCGAGCGCCTCGACCTCGTTCTGATTGACGCCAAGTGAAAAGCGGATTCCGCCCTTGACCGGCTCCATGTGCTCGGAATGCACGGATCGGTAGCCCGTGAAGGTGTGGATGGTACCACGCAGGCGAACGCCGAAGCGCACGGTATATGTCGAATTGCAAACTCCGATCTTCTGTTTCAACCCTGGGGAGATATCCATCAGCCCGGAAGCATGGTTGAACATCGCTTCGACGGATTCGCGGAAACTCGGCTCACGAAGCGGTGCGTTCATCTTGATCCTCCCAAGGATGCATTGGCCTGACTGGCAAAGGCCAGTAGATCACCGCAATCCGTTTCGCTCAAGCGCTGTGACGGCGGGTCCGCCGGGTCGGCGCTGCGGTCGTCGGATCTTCAGGCCAGGAGTGTTTCGGATAGCGCCCACGCAGCTCGCGTCGGACGTCGCCATAGGAGCCGGACCAGAAGCCCGGCAAGTCCGTGGTGGTCTGGACCGGGCGCCCGGCTGGAGACAATAGGTGAATCACCAACGGCACCCGATCTGGACCGAGCCGCGGATGGCTAGTGAGCCCGAACATTTCCTGCAGGCGCACCGAGATCGCAGGCATGTCCCCTGCGTAATCGATCCGGAGCCGCGTTCCCGTCGGAGCCTGTATCTCGAGCGGTGCGAGCCGCTCGACCTCTTCTGCACTGGACCTGTCGAGCATCGCGGCGAGGGCCGCGTCAAGATCGAGGCCGGCAAGATCGGCAGAGCGGGACATTCCTCCGAGCCACGGCGCGAGCCAGACCGACAGGCTTGCCACGAGCCCGTCGGGCGACATGTCGGGAAGCGTCCCGACGCCGCGGGCACGAAGCCACTCAACCCTCGCGGCCCGGCGGCGGGCCGCGTCGCTCCAAGGCAGGCAGTCGAGGCCGAGATCGCCGACGCCGTCGAGCAGGGCACGTGCCACCGTCTCGGGTGGCGCATCAGGCCAGGGCCGATCTTCCAACGCCAGTGCGCCGAGCATCAGTCGCTCGCGCGCAACCACCTTGCGATCACGGCGAGACCACGCGCAGACCTGCACCGGGGAAATGCGATCGGCATGAAGCAGGCGAACCTCCGGGAGGGAAACCGGAAGGGCACGGCGAATGCGGGCCTCGGTCGGATCGCCGTCCAGATCGGCCACCGCAAGCAGCGTCACACCGGCGAGCTGATCGGCCTCGGGCAATACTGCGCCCTTGCCGCCCGAGAGCAGATAGCGCGGAGCTGTCCCTGACCGGCGCAGTGCGATACGGTCCGGATAAGCGAGCGATAGCACTGCACCGGCACTGATTGCGCCAAGCCCTTTTCCCGTCTCGACCTGCCTGCGCAGGCGCGTCGATTCTGCCCGGATCGCGCTGATCGCCCCGCGATCAACTCGGATCGGATGGTCTCTTTCAGCCCGGTCTGGACTGCGCAGCGCTGCAAGCCGGATCGCAAGATCTGTCGGCGCGGGTCCGGATGAACCGCGGATCGGATCACGGGCACCGACCAGTGCGGCGATGTCCGCGGCGAGATCGCGCGCACCGCTTTGCGACGCGACGACGAGCATGTGGGCGAGACGGGGATGGAGCGGAATTTCAGCGAGCCGGCGTCCATGATCAGTGATCCGACCCTCAGAGCCGAGAGCTCCCAAATCATGAAGGAGCTCGCGGGCGCCCGAGAAGGCGGCTTCCGGCGGCGGCGAGAGGAACGCGAGCGCGTCGGGGCGGTCCGCCCCCCATTGCGCCAGGTCGAGAGCAAACCCGGCAAGGTCAGCGCTGGCGATTTCAGGCGGCGCATGGGACATGAGCGCGCCCTCTTCTCCGCGGGACCAGAGCCGGTAGCACCAGCCCGGTGCGACACGGCCGGCGCGACCCCTGCGTTGCTCCGCCTCAGACCGGGTGACACGCTCGGTCACCAGCCGCGACATTCCGGAGCCGGGATCGAAGCAGGGCCGCCGGGCACGCCCGGCATCCACGACGACGCGGATATCGGGTATGGTGAGAGAGGTTTCCGCGATCGCCGTTGAGAGAACCAACTTACGCCCCGCCGGAAGCGGCGCGAGGGCCACACGCTGGGCTTCGAGCCCCAAGCCGCCATGGAGCTTCTGGATATGGACGCCGTTCGGCAACCGCGCAGAGAGCCGGCCCGCCGTCTGCTCAATCTCCGCCTGTCCCGGCAGGAACACCAAAACGCCACCTTCGGTCTCACCAAGTGCCGCCAAGACCAGATCCGCAGTGTCGACGGCCAGAGAATCCCGTCGCCCCGATGCAGCACCGCGTGGCCGATCAAGCCAACGGGTCTCGACCTCAAAGGCGCGACCCTCCGCTGTGATCACCGGTGCATCGCCAAGGAGCGTCGCGACCGGTTCTGCGTCGAGGGTGGCGGACATCACCAGAAGTCTCAGGTCCGGACGCAGGGCAGCACGACTCTCGAGGACCAGCGCCAGCCCCAGATCGGCCTGCAGCGACCGTTCGTGGAATTCGTCAAAAATCACGCATCCAATTCCAGGAAGATCCGGGTGGCGCTGCAGAATCCGCGTGAGGATCCCCTCGGTCACGATCTCGATCCGCCGGCCCGGCACCGAAGCGCCCCGCATCCGATAACCGACCGCCGCGCCGGGCTTCTCGCCCAGTAGACCGGCAATGCGCTCCGCTGCCGCGCGCGCGGCAATTCTTCGTGGCTCGAGCATCAGGATGCGCCCAGAAATCGTTCCTGATGCGGCAAGATGGAGCGGCACCATAGTGGTCTTGCCGGCTCCAGGTGGCGCCTGCAGCACTGCGCAGCCCTTGTCCTTCAGTGCTCGTGTGAGCTCCGGCAGGACTGGGTCGATAGGCAGGCCCGACATGCTCGCTCTAGCGGCGGCGTTCGGCCACTGCTGTGCCAAAACCGGTTGGCGCCTCGATGCGCTCGAGGCGCGCGACGCCATCGCCATTGGCGCGGAATACCAGCCTGAATCCGTGATCCTGCTTTGCAGACATCGAATGCTCCTCACCCTCCAAGCGCGCATAGCGGCCAGCACAGCTTATTTCGCCGTCGGAACCGAGCTTCGGTGCACCGAGCTCGAGGCGTGAGCGGCGCGATCCGTCGAAGACATCGACGCGGGTGTCGCATATCTCGCCAGCCGGGCCGTCGCGAAAGAGGGCGAAACCAGCCGAGACCGGATCGAGCGTCCCGGCTTGGGATGCCGGATCGGGTGAACTGCTGCGCGGCGGTTCGACCGATACACTCACCGGGGCACCACCTTGCCACTCGATGCGCGTGTCACGCTCGGCACGTGGCGACTTTGAACGGGATACGAAACTGTCGGGCACGACCCGGCCGCTGGCCGTCACCGATCCCGTCGCCGAGCCGTCAAAAAAGAAATCGGCGAAGATGCCGACCATGCCGGCCGAGCGGATGCTGCTCGCTGCGGTGTAGCGGCCGCCGGATTCTTGTCCCGTGAACTTCAGCTCGCCGGCGCGAATGCCGGCGAGAAAGAAATCGAAGGTCGCATCGTATGATTGTGCCTGGACCGGTTCCGTGACCATGAACAAAGACGCAGCGAGCAACATTGTGAGTGGAAGGCGATGTTTGCAGGGCATTAGAAGTCCTCCGGGAGGGGTCGTTCCGTCGCGCGTTCTGGTGCTAGCGGTATTGACACGGGTCGCAGCGCCTTGGTGTATGCCAAAGCTGCCATGGAACACCAAGCGGCATCCGGACGAAACCTGGCCACGCTTGCGTGAGCCGGACACGCGAAAGACGCCAAAACGGTGATGAACGGCGATATAGAGGCGCTCGCACAGGGGCTGGCATCGGGAGACCGCCGAGCTTTGGCGCGCGCTATAACTCTGGTAGAATCTACCCGTGCCGACCACCGGGCCGCGGCTCGGGCGTTGCTGGCCGAGCTGCCTGAACGAGGGAATTCGGCGCTCCGCGTGGGCCTCAGCGGAACCCCAGGTGTCGGAAAATCGACCTTCATCGAAGGGCTGGGGCTGATGCTGATCGATCGCGGCGGCCGTATCGCGGTATTGGCTGTCGATCCGTCCTCGTCACGGTCCGGAGGCTCCATCCTCGGAGACAAGACCCGGATGGAACAACTCTCCCGGCGAAAGGAGGCGTTCATTCGGCCAACTCCGAGTCAGACTTCGTTGGGCGGCGTAGGCCGGCGAACGCGCGAGACGATCCTCCTCGTCGAAGCGTGGGGTGCCGATGTGGTGCTGGTGGAGACGGTCGGCGTGGGCCAATCGGAAACGATGGTTGCCGAAATGACCGACGTATTCGTTCTGCTGTTGGCTCCGGGAGGCGGCGACGAATTGCAGGGCGTCAAACGCGGCATCATGGAAATGGCCGACATCATTCTCGTCAACAAGGCGGACGGCGATCTCAAGGATCAGGCAACCCGCACCTGCGCCGACTATGCCGGGGCGTTGCGGCTCCTACGCGGACGTCCCGGCGATCCAGAGGGATTCCCCTGCGCACGCACCGTTTCCGCTCAAACCGGCGACGGAATGGCGGAGGCGTGGGACCTCGTCAGTCGCCTTGCCGCGGAGCGGCAATCCTCCGGAGCCTGGGACAAGAACCGCGTTTCACAGAACCTGGCCTGGTTCCGCCACGCCATCGAAACTGGGCTAATTGCCCGGATCAATGCGGATAGGACGGCGGCAAGCCTTCGCAAAAACCTTTCGAACGAAATCGCGTCGGGGCGTCTGTCACCGGATCTGGCAGCGGAAGCGTTCCTGGAAGAAGTTTCGGGCAAAACGAAGTTCCCTCCTACAGAGCGAAATTCCTCTACTGAATGATCAATGGTAGGCTTCTGACGCGCGTGATCTCAGAAAGCTGATCAATGATCTACCGGCGCCTACGCGCAGTGGGCAGCACGTGTTCGAACTCCTGCAGCAGGACCCAGCCCAAACACTGACTCTAGCCGTCTACCCGACGCCTAGAACTCGAGATCGATTATCCAATTTGACCCAGACCATGCCTCAAGGCCCAAACTGAAATTGGCGACTGTTTGAGCACAGTTTTTTTGAACACGGAAGCGGATGCTCCGTTTGGCAGGGAGCGGGTGAGCGCATGGGAAACGAAGAAAGGAGCAACACTTTCAGGAACTGACGCATCTATTCCGATGCGGGCCAATGGCATCCGTCCTACGCCGCGCTGTCCGACTTTTGCCGGATGGCCATGGTTTGTCACTTGCAAATTCTGGATGCGGGGATTACCTCTGCCTCATGGACTGGTAGCTCAGTTGGATAGAGTACTTGACTACGAATCAAGGAGAAGGGTCGGGGTTTCGAATCCTCCCCAGTCCGCCATACCCCCACATAGCATTTTTCGGTGTGTGAAACAATTCAAGACGTTGGGCCTGTTCGAGTGCCCTTCGCACCAGATATGGTGCCGCGCGACCCGAAATCTGCTCCACACTCTGCTACACAAACCGGCTTTCTGGACGGCAGCAAAAGTAGGCGCCGAGGTCAGTCCAGCTCGATCTCCCGGTCTTTGATCGGCTTGCGGATCCGATCGACCCGGAGCTGGCGGTCCCGGCGGGCTTTCGTTCGAGCACCGGTCTCTGGAGGCCTTGGTGGCCGGTGAGTTTTGATCTGCGGGCAATCTCGTCCGAGATCGCGTTCGCGAGAATGCCCTTTGCTGTCTTGTCGGCGGCTTCGAGCTCCGGACCAGTCATGAGCAAGGCACTGGACTGCGAGGCATACATCCTCGCGTCTTCAAGATTGTTCTCCTGCTCGTCGCTCGGTTCGGTTGTGACCAAGAGCTTGCTGTACAGGATCCGGCCGGCTTCGTAGAAGTTCAGTCGGGCTTCGAAAAGCGCCGGGATGTCTTCGTCTCTCATTTCAATTGCTCTCCATGCTGGGCGCGTCCACGCGCTGCTGTTCGACTGCTTCTGCCGACGGGTCGAAGTCGCCGAACGAGACGTCCAGCTTCGTTCGCGCACGGCCCCCGTTGGCCTTTTCCCGCTTCACGTCCTCACGTGGTGCCGCGTCCAGGACACGAGCGTGTCTGCCGAAAATCCCCATCCGGGTTCCCTCCCTGTCTTTCTTTGATGGGCAGGTGGTCCCCAAGATCACTGCACGAAAATCATCCTCGCCCTTCGATCAGGATCCGGTGCGGGATGATGCCGGGGATGGTCAGCGGCTCGACGCCGAGGGCGGCGGCGATGTCGCCGCGGATCGCCTCGGACAGGTCGCAACAAGCGACCATCGGGAGGCCTTCGATGTTGGTCAGGGCGACGCCGACGACCGGGACCATGTCCTGGTTCCACACGGCGACACAGATCCGGGAGACCGACACGACAGGTATCTGGCGGTTCGCCTGGCAGATCATCGAAGACGGCATTCGGAAGCATCCGCAAGATGCGGACGCGCTGATGCTGCGTGAGATACATCCCTCGGCCCCCCGACCGTTTTCCCCGTCATTGTAGATGGCACAGAGATGTTGAGAGACGGTTTCACCGCTCACTTCTTCCGCGCCCGCAGCTCGTCGATCCGCTGGTGCGCGGTGAGGCCCGCGCGGCGCCGACGCTCGTCGGCGACCAGGATTTGAGATACGTCTGGAAGAACCCCCACCCGCTTCTCCGCGAGGGCGTCGAGCTCAGGATCCGTCATCTGGCGGATCCTGGTCTCGATGCGGTCGAGAGCCTCGCGCGCTTCGTGAAAGCGCTTCATCCGCCCAGGAACTCCGCCAGCCGAATTACCGTCTTCCTGGTGACTTCGGCCTCCGGCGCCGCCCGGCGCAGTTCGCGCGCCGCTTCCGACCGCTCCTCGGGCCGCATGCGTCGGACCTCCGGCTCGACACCGTGGCCGCATGCACCGCACACGCTGCCGTCTGGGATTCGGTCCCCAGCAGACCATCCGTCCAATGCCGGGTCGTAGGAGCTGCGAGGACGGCGATCCGGACTTCGTCGGAGCCGCAGCGCGGGCAGTCGAAAGCGTAGGCCTCGGCGGGAAGAGACAGGGAGGATCCTGGGCGACGAGGGCTCTGGCGGCGGCGAGCACCATGCGGCGCGAGACGAAGATGGTCTCGGTTTCCAGATCTTTCCTGCCGCATGCCTCACAGCAGTCGGCGCCCTCGACAAGTTCGATGATATTGAACCTCTGGCGGGCCTTGTCCCAGTGCGCGAACGCGGGTCTCCGGACGGTCTCCGGGCCCCAGTCCGGGCAGGCGAGCGCGTCCGTGGGGATGTGCCCCTTGGCGGCGGCGATCATTCTGGCGGAGAGCGTTTTGGTATTGGCGTTCATTGACGGATCCTGGAAACGAAGCGGCCGCCCAAGGGGCGGCCGTTCAGGTTTCATTTCTTGGGGAGTTCGAGGGTGCCGTCTGCGAGCTTGTCGAGTTCTTCGGCGCTTCCGAATTCAAACACCCATTCCGAGTAGCGCTCGAGGCAGAAGTTCCGGAACGGGCATCCTGCGCAGGTATTCCGGCACCCTGGCCGGTCGTTTTGGGTCGTCATTCCAAGTGTTTCCTTCGTTGTGCCGCCGCGTCATTGCACTGGCTACGAAGAAGAAATTGGCCTGGTCTGATATCGCGAACGACAGACCCGCCGTCGCCCGCCGCGATGTGCGAAAAGTTTTAGGCACCCTGGTCAGTGGATCAGGATCTTGCCTGCGTCGCGTGCCCTGATCGTGTATTGAGAGAGGGTTCCCTTGGCCCGGAAGCGTCGGTCCCTCACGATCCTCGGGCGCACCCTGCGAAGCTCCTTCAGCGATATGCTTCCGAGTTCGAGCGTCCCGTTGAAGTCCGCCAGGCCGTAGAGTCTGTCGCCCTCATGCATCTCGGTGACGAGCCACGAGCACCCCGCCCACCCGGCCGCGAGGCGGATCACCGGTTGGTGGTCCGGCGGCGCCTTACCGGCGTCCAGCGCTGCCGTGCTCTCCCGGCCGTTGCGCTCCAGTTTGAGCTTTTGACGTCGGTTTATGAGCATCGCTTGTCCACCCGAAACGTGACGAGCGCCGCGTCGCGAGCGATCGCAACCCGGTCGGTGGTGTCGGTGAGGAGTTTGATGGGGGCCAGACCGTGGAGGCTCGGATGCCCTGCTCGGATCCACTCGGACTGGTCGATCCCCCTCAACACGAGGTGGGTCTGGATCACCAGGGTGATGCGTTTGAGCACCTCTGGCGGCAGTCGCAGATGCTTCCGGCGCCGGGCGTCGTGGCTCCACG
>CAVQAX010000028.1:0-28947 GCA_963710515.1 uncultured Alphaproteobacteria bacterium | reverse complement strand
TCCGGGGGATGGGGGGCTGCGGTGGTTTCGGGGCCATGCGGGGGCGGTCGGGTTGTTCGGGGCCGGGGCGTGTGTCGCGGGGCGGGGCGGGAGGTGAGTTCAGGGCGTCGTGCTGCCGCTGAGGGTGCGCTGCACCGCGTCGCGCCAGCCGGCGTATTTGGCCTCGCGGCGGTCTTCGGCCATTGCGGGCTCGAAGCGGCGGTCGAGGGACCAGGTTCGGGCGAAGTCCGCGCGGCCGGGATAGAGGCCGGCGCGCATGCCGGCGAGCCAGGCGGCGCCGAGGGCTGTGGTTTCCAGCACTTTCGGGCGGTCGACGGGGGCGCCGAGGATGTCGGCGAGGCTCTGCATCGCCCAGTCGGACGCACTCATGCCGCCGTCGACGCGGAGCGTGGCGTCGCCGATATCGGCGCCGGTGGCGGCCCAGTCGGCGCGCATCGCCTCGTAGAGATCGCGGGTCTGGTAGGCGACGCTCTCGAGGGCGGCGCGGGCGAATTCCGCCGGGCCGGTGCCGCGGGAGAGGCCGAAGATGGCGCCGCGGGCCTCGGCATCCCACCAGGGCGCGCCGAGGCCGGTGAAGGCGGGGACGAGGTAGATCTGCTGGTCGGGGTCGGCCTGTTCGGCGAGGGCTTGGGTCTCGCTGGCGTGGCGGATGATCTTGAGGCCGTCGCGCAGCCATTGCACCACGGCGCCGGCGATGAAGATCGAGCCCTCGAGCGCGTAGGTGGGCTTGCCGTCGAGCTGGTAGGCGATGGTGGAGAGCAGGCGGTTCTGGCTGGTCACGAGGGTGTCGCCGGTGTTCAGCAGCGCGAAGCAGCCGGTGCCGTAGGTGGATTTGAGCATGCCGGGCTCGAAGCAGGCCTGGCCGACGGTGGCGGCCTGCTGGTCGCCGGCGATGCCGAGGATGGGGATCTCGCGGCCGAAGAGGTCGGCGCGGGTCGTGCCGAACTCGGCGGCGCTGTCGCGGACCTCCGGCAGCATGGCGAGGGGGATGTCGAGGAGGGCGCAGATGTCGGCGTCCCAGCGGCCTTCGCGGATGTTGTAGAGCAGGGTGCGGGCGGCGTTGGTGGCGTCGGTGACGTGGGACGCCCCGCCGGTGAGCTTCCAGACGAGGTAGCTGTCGACGGTGCCGAAGAGGAGCTCGCCGCGGGCGGCGCGGGCGCGGGCGCCCTCGGCCTGGTCGAGGATCCATTTGAGCTTGGTGCCGGAGAAGTAGGGGTCGAGGATGAGGCCGGTGCGTTCGGTGACCATGGGCTCGTGGCCTTCGGCGCGGAGGCGCGGCGCAGATCTCGGCGGTGCGGCGGTCCTGCCAGACGATGGCGTTGTGCAGGGGCTGGCCGGTCTTCGCGTCCCAGACGACGGTGGTTTCGCGCTGGTTGGTGATGCCGATGGCGGCGATGTCGCCGGGGCGGAGGCTCGCGCGCTCGATGGCGGCGCGGCAGGTGGCGGCGGTGGTGGACCAGATGTCGGCGGGATCGTGCTCGACCCAGCCCGAGCGGGGGAAGTGCTGGGGGAATTCCTCCTGGGCGGAGGCGCGGATGGCGAGGTTGGCGTCGAAGACGATCGCCCGGCTCGAGGTGGTGCCCTGGTCGATGGCGAGAATGTGGCTCATGGGGTGTCCTCCGCTGCGGCGCCGGCTTGCGCGGCGTTTGGTTCGGTTTAGAGCAAAACGGGGGCGGACTGAACCGGGGTGATTGGGCTCACGACGCATCATCTTGGTTCGGTTTCTGCGTGGCACCGACTGCGCTGTGCCATCCCGCCCGGAATCGAGCCGAAGGCGCCGGGCGAGCGCCTGCCCGGTGTCGCACCGGAGGTGCGCCGATCATGGATGGCACGCCTTCGGCGTGACCGGGCTGGCGCTTTGGGGGCGTTGGCGCGTCGCGGGGGCGGAGGATGTGTGTGGTGGCATAAAGCGCATCGCGGAGGCGTTGGGGCGCCATCCCACGGGCAGGCGCTCGTCCGGCTTGTGCTTGTGTGTTTTCGGCGAGCGCTGCGGTTTTCGGGCTGCGGGGGACGTGCATTCTTGTCAGCAAACCGTGCCGCGGCTAGGGTTTCCGTGTCGCCGCACGAAGGTTTGCATGGCCCAGAACTTCCGCCATTCCGAGATCCTGACCCTCGCGCGCCAGACCGGCAAGGTCACCGTCGAGGATCTCGCGGCGAAGTTCGGCGTCACCGCCCAGACGATCCGCCGGGACCTGACCGAGCTTTGCGATATCGGCCAGCTCGCCCGGGTGCACGGCGGCGCGACGATCCCCTCGGGGGTGATCGCGCTGGGCTACGAAGACCGGCGCAGCCTCGCCTCGGCCGAGAAGGATGCGATGGCGCGGATGGTGGCGGCGCAGATCCCGGACGGCGTGTCGATCTTCATGAATATCGGCACGACCACCGAGGCGGTGGCGCGGGCGCTGCTGAAGCACCGCAACCTGATGGTGGTGACCAACAACCTCAACGTCGCCAACATCCTCGCCACCTCGCCCAATTGCGAGGTGATCGTCGCGGGCGGTATCCTGCGGCGCTCGGACGGGGCGCTGGTGGGGGATGTGACGGCGGAGTTCATCGGCCAGTTCAAGGTGGATTACGCGATCATCGGCTCGGCGGCGGTCGATCCGGATGGCGTCGCTGCTCGACTACGATTTCCGCGAGGTGCGGGTGGCGCAGGCGCTGATCAAGAACGCCCGCAAGAGCTATCTCGTCGCCGATGCCACCAAGTTCAACATGGCGGCCCCGGTGCGGATCGCGAGCCTCGCCGATCTCGACGGCTTCTTCACCGATGTCACACCGCCCAAGAGCATCCTGCGGCTCTGCGCGGACAACGACGTCTTCATCCGCACCGTCGAGCATTCGGCGCGGCCGCGCTGAGCTCATCTTCACCGGCCTGAATTGATCCGCGTCATGGAAGTGCTGCGGGACCGTGGCATCCTGCGCGCGACGGGGCGGGCTGACCGCCCCTCCTGATCAATGGGGAAAGGACCGACATGAACAAGACCATGCGCGCCGCCGTCGTGACCGAACTGGGCAAGCCGCTCGATATCCGCGAGATCGACCGCCCCGAGCCGGGGCCGGGCCAGATCCTCGTGCGGGTGATGGCGAGCGGCGTCTGTCATACCGATCTCCATGCGGTCACCGGCGACTGGCCGGTCAAGCCGACGCCGCCGTTCATTCCGGGCCATGAGGGCGTGGGCGAGGTGGCGGCGATCGGCGCGGGCGTGACCGGCGTGCGCGAGGGCGACCGGGTGGGCGTGCCCTGGCTCTACACCGCCTGCGGGCATTGCGAGCATTGCGTCGGCGGCTGGGAGACGCTCTGCGAGAGCCAGCAGAACACCGGCTATTCGGTCAATGGCGGCTTCGCGGATTACGTGATCGCCGACCCGGAGTATGTGGGGCATCTGCCCGGCAAGCTCGAGTTCGGCGGGGCGGCCCCGGTGCTCTGCGCCGGTGTGACGGTCTACAAGGGCCTCAAGGAAACCGAGGTGAAGCCCGGCCAGTGGGTGGCGATCTCGGGCATCGGCGGGCTGGGGCACATGGCGGTGCAATATGCCCGGGCGATGGGGATGCGGGTGGTCGCGGTCGATGTGGCCGACGACAAGCTCGCGCTGGCGCGGAGCCTCGGGGCCGAGGCGACGGTGAACGCGAAGAGCGAGGATCCGGCGGGCTGGATCAACCGCGAGATCGGCGGCGTGCACGGGGCGCTGGTGACGGCGGTGAGCACCACGGCGTTCCACCAGGCGATCGGCATGCTGCGCCGCCACGGCACGCTGGCGCTGGTCGGCCTGCCGCCGGGCACCTTCCCGACGCCGATCTTCGATGTGGTCTTGAAGCGCCTGACCATCCGCGGCTCGATCGTCGGCACCCGCCTCGACCTCACCGAGGCGCTGGCCTTCGCCGGCGAGGGTGCGGTCGCGGCGCATTTCAGCTGGGACAAGCTCGACAACGTCAATGCGGTGTTCGACCGGATGCGCGCCGGCGAGATCGAGGGTCGGGTGGTGCTCGACCTGCAATAGCGCCGCCGCGCCGGAGTTTTCCGGGCCGGGTCTTGCCATCGGCGGCGAAAGCGCGAAGCTTGCGGTGCGGGAGCGGGAAGGGGCGGCCATGGCGGAATACGAACGGATCCTGATCACCGGGGCGGCCGGCAGTCTCGGGGCGCATCTGCGCGCCGGGCTGCCGCATCTCGCCGACACGCTGCGGCTCGTCGACATCCGGCCGATGGGCGGCGCTGCGGCGCATGAGGAGGTCGTGGAATGCGATCTCGCGGACCGCGATGCCGCCTTCGCCGCCGTCGAGGGCTGCGATGCGGTGCTGCATTTCGCCGGCCATCCGCGCGAGCAGACCTTCGAGGAGATCCTGAAGGACACGCTGCCGGCGACCTATCATGTCTACGAGGCGTCGCGGCTTCTGGGTGTGAAGCGGGTGGTCTATGCCAGCTCGATCCACGCGGTGGGCTTCCACGATGTCGACAGCGTGCCCGATACCGAGGTGCGCCACCGGCCCGACACGTTCTACGGGCTGACCAAGACCTTCACCGAGGATCTGGCGAGCCTCTACTGGGACAAGTTCGGGCTGGAGAGCGTGTGCCTGCGCATCTGCTCGTGCTTTCCGGAGCCGGCGGACCGGCGCATGCTCTGGTCGTGGCTCAGCTTCGCGGATTGCGTGCGGCTGACCGAGGCCGCGCTGACCGCGCCGCGGGTGGGCTTCTCGGTGGTCTACGGCACCTCGGACAATGCGCAGAAGGGCGTGTCGAACGACCGCGCGAGCCATATCGGCTTCCGGCCCCGCGACAGCGCCGACGGCTTCGCCGAAGCGGTGCGGGCGCGGACCGAGCGGCCCGATCCGACGGGGCTGGTGTCGAAGGTGGTGGGGGGCGGTTTCGCGGCGACGGGCCATCCGGATGACGAGCGCTGATGTCCTGATCTGCGGCGGGGCGGTCACCGGCTGCGCCGTCGCGCATTACCTCGCGGAGGCGGGCTTCGACGGGCGGGTGGTGGTGGTCGAGGCCGATCCGGGCCATGCGCGGGCCGCGACCGCGCTCTCGGCGAGCGGGATCCGGCAGCAATTCTCGACGCCGCTCAACATCCGGCTCTCGGCCTTCGGGCTGGAGGTGATCCGCGACTTCGGGCTCGATTTCGTGGAGAACGGCTATCTCTACCTCGCGGCGACCGAGGCGCAGGCCGACCGGCTGCGGGACCGGCATGACATGCAGCGCGCCGAGGGGGCCGATATCGCGCTGATGGGGCCGGAGGCGCTCGCGGCGCGGTATCCGGCGCTGGAGACGGCGGACGTAAGGCTTGCCGCGCTGGGCCTCTCGGGGGAGGGCTGGTTCGACGGGATGGGGTTGATGCAGGCCTTTCGCGACCGGAGCCGGGCGCGTGGGGTGAGTTACATTGCGGACCGGGTGGTTGGGCTGGATAGGATGCGCGGCCGCGTCGCGGCGGCGCGGCTGGCTTCGGGCGGGCGGATTGCCTGCGGGGTGTTCGTGAATGCGAGCGGAGGTGCTGGGGCCGATGTGGCGGCGATGGCCGGGATCGCGCTGCCGGTGGAGCGGCGCAAGCGCACGGTCTTCTGTTATCACGCGGCCGATCCGCCGCCCGGCCCGCTGCCGCTGGTGATCGATCCTTCGGGCGTATGGTTTCGGCCGGAGGGGGCGCGGTTTCTCGCGGCCTGTCCGCCCGATCCCGACCCGGCGGTGGATGCGGAGGATTTCGAGCCCGACCACGCGCTCTGGGAGGAGGTGGTCTGGCCGGCGCTGGCCGCGCGGTCGCGGCATTTCGAGGCGCTGAAGCTCGCCGGCTTCTGGGCCGGGCATTACGACATGAACATCGTCGATGCCAATGTGATCGTCGGGCCGCATCCGGAGGTGGAGAACTTCCTCTGCGCCAACGGCTTTTCCGGGCATGGATTGCAGCAGGCGGCCGGGGTGGGGCGCGGGCTGGCGGAATGGATCGCCCATGGCCGCTGGGTGAGCCTCGATCTTGGGCCGCTGGGCTTCGGGCGGCTGGACGCTGCGGCAAGCCTGCGTGAAGTGGCGGTGATCTGATGGAAATCTTCGCGGCGCTCGACGCCACATGGCCGCCGGCCGAGGCAAGCCTCTCGGAGGGCTGGCTGATCCGGCGGGGCGATGGTGGTGGCCAGCGGGTCTCGGCGGCGCGACGGGTGGCCGAAGGGGCCGAGATCGCTGCGGCGGAGCGGGCGATGGCGGCGCTGGGACAGGCGCCGCTGTTCCAGGTGCCGGCCGGTCAGGACGATCTGGCCGCAGAGCTTGCCGCCCGGGGGTACCGCGAGCACGATCCGACGATCATCTTTGCCGCGCCGGTGGCCGATCTCGCGCTCGCGGCCTGTGACGAGCGCACGATCTTCTGCGACGGGCCGCTCGCCGTGATGGAGGCCATATGGGCCGGGGGCGGCATCGGCCCGGCCCGGCTCGCGGTGATGGCGCGGGCCGGGGGGCCGAAGACCTGGCTGATGGGGCGGCGCGGCGACCGGCCGGCGGGCTGTGGCTTCGTGGCGGTCGCGGGGGATACCGCCTTGCTGCATGCGCTCGAGATCGCGCCGGAGGCCCGGCGTCACGGTCTCGGGGCGCGCATGACGCGGGCAGCGGCGAGTTTCGGCGCGCGCCATGGGGCCACGCGGCTGGCACTTGCGGTGACGGCGGCCAATGCGCCGGCCTGCGCGCTCTATGGGGGTCTGGGGATGGAGGAGATTTCGCGGTATCACTACCGTGTGCGCCCGGAGGAGAAGCCATGACCCGCCCGACCGCCCTCGATCTCGCCGAGCTCGATCCGCTTCCGGACGAAATCCGGCGCTATTTCGAGATCTGTCAGGAGAAGCTCGGGCTCGTGCCGAACGTGCTGCGCGCCTATGCCTTCGACGCGGCGCAAGTTCGGGGCGTTCAGCGGCTTCTACAACGAGCTGATGCTGGGGGAGAGCGGGCTTTCGAAGCTCGAGCGCGAGATGATCGCGGTGGCGGTGTCGGCCGAGAACCGGTGTTTCTATTGCCTCGTCGCCCATGGGGCGGCGCTGCGGGTGCTGTCGGGGGATCCGGGCTTGGGCGAGATGATCGCGATGAACTACCGGGTGGCGCCGCTCGACGCCCGGCAGCGCGCGATGCTGGATTTCGCGGTGCTGGTGACGAAGGCCAGTGCGACGATCGGCGAGGCGGACCGGCAGGCGCTGCGCGCGGTGGGCTTTTCGGAGCGGGACATCTGGGACATCGCGGCCGTCGCGAGCTTCTTCAACATGTCGAACCGGATGGCGAGTGCCGTGGCGATGGTGCCGAACCCGGACTACCACGCGCAGGCGCGCTGAGCCGGCGGGCTCAGGCGGGCCAGTCGTCGGGGCCGGCGTCGCGGAAATGGGCGGCGAGGTAGTCGATGAAGGCGCGCAGCTTGGGCTGGGGGAACGGCCCCTCGGGATAGACCGCGTAGATCCCCAGCGCCTCGGGGGCGACGCCGGGCAGCACCTCGAGGAGCCCGCGCGACGCGAGATCGCCGCCGATGATGAAGCTCGGCACCATGACGATGCCGAGCCCGGCCTCGACCGCCTCCATCAGCGCCTCGCCGTTGTTGGCCGTGAGCCGCCCGCCGACACGGACCTGCCGCTCCTCGCCGGAGGCGGCGCGCAGCCGCCAGAAATTGCCGGTCGCGAGGTTGGAGTAATGCAGGAGCGTGTGGGCGGCGAGATCGTCGATCGAGGCCGGCCGGCCGTTCCGGGCGATGTAGCTCTCCGAGGCGACCAGCCGCAGCCGCGCGGTGGCGAGCTTGCGGGCGCGCAGCGAGCTGTCCTCCAGCACACCGATTCGGATCGCGAGGTCGTAGCCTTCGGCGACCAGCTCCACGAAGCGGTCGTCGAGCACCATGTTGACCGAAACCTCGGGGTATTCGCACAGGAAGCCGGCCACGGCACGCGACAGGTGCTTCACGCCGAAACTCACCGGCACCGAGATCCTGAGCGAGCCGCGCGGGCTCGCCTGCATCGAGGTCACCATCTCGTCCGCGTCGGAGGCATCCTTGAGCACGGTGAGCGAGCGATCGTAATACGCCAGGCCGAGATCGGTGGGGCTGACGCGGCGGGTGGTGCGGGTCAGCAGCCGCACCCCGAGCCGGCTTTCGAGCGAGGACACCGATTTCGACACCGCCGATTTCGAGACGCCGAGCTTGCGCGCGGCCTCGGTGAAGCCGCCGCAATCGACGACCTGCACGAATGCTTCCATTTCAGATAGACGATCCATCCCGACCCGCCCGACTGTTTCCCTGATGGAAACTAGAACCGGAGGGGCCTGCAGGTCAACCAGCGGTGGTCACGGGCAGCTGCGCAATTGCTGATCGTAGCGGACAGCCCAGTTCTGCACGTCCCGCGCCACGCCGGGCAGCCAGTCCTTGCGGTTGTACGTGCCGCGCGCGAAGCCGGCGAAGCCCTCGTGATAGGCGAGGTACTGGTTGTAGGCGTCGTAATGCGGCACGCCGTTCACCTGGGCGTTTCGGCTCATGTACCAGCCGATGAAATCCGAGGCGTCGTTGAAATTGGTGCGGTCGGCCCGCCTGCGCCCGGTTTCGTTGACATACATGTCCCAGGTGCCGTCGATGGCCTGCGAATAGCCCAGCGCCGAGGAGCGCGGCACCTTGCGCGAGAAGATGCCCGAGCCGACCTTCTTCATCGGGCGCGCATCATGCACGAAACTCGATTCGCGGGCGATGGTCGCCATCTGCACCGAAACCGGCACGCCCCACTTCTGTTCGGTGCGTTCCATCGCATCGAACCATTGCGGCCGCTCGGACTTCATGCGGCACGCATCGGCGACCGATGAGGGTGGTTTGTTGTTGCTGCACGCGGAGAGCGCGAGAATAGCAACGAGAAGCGCCAGTGCCCCGGCTCGTTTCTTGCCTGTCATCATGTACCTGCTCGCGTGTCTTGGTGCACGTCCCGAGCCAGAATGCCACAAATCGGCCGCGATTCAAGCAAAACTCAGATAAAATATGCCAGAAGTGCCGGAATCGCCGCGACCGACATCAGCGTGGAGACCACCACGAGCCCCGCCACGTCGTCCGCGCGGGCCTTGTATTTCGCCGCCAGCATGTAGGAGGTGACCGCCACCGGGGTCGAGACCTGCAGAACCAGAACCGCCAGCGCCACCGGCGGCAGGCCGAAATATTCGCCCACGGCCAGCGGCACGGCGACGCAGATCGCGTATTTCAGCAGGCAGAGCCAGGTGGCGCGGCCGAGCGCGCTCGGCTGGAGCCGGTAGATCGCGACGCCGAGGGTCACCAGCATCAGCGGGATCGCCATCTGGCCCACGAGGTCGAGCGAGGCGCCGGCCCAGGCGGGCACCTGCCAGCCCATCACCAGGAACAGGCTGCCCAGCACGGTGCCCCAGACCAGCGGCTCGCGGAACGCCGCCACCGGCGAGCCGCCGCCCGCAACCACCCAGACCCCGAAGGTGAAGGAGAAGATCGCCATCACCGCGAAGACCACCACCGCCACGTCGAATCCGGCCTGGCCGAAGCCGAAAAGCGCGATGGGCAGGCCGATATTGCCGGTATTGCCGAAGGTGAGCGGTGCCCAGAAGGTCGGCATGTCGAGGCCCGCGACCTTCACCAGCGCCCACATCACCGCGCCGACGGCCAGATAGGCGACGATGGCCGCCACCACCGTGTCGCGCAGCACCAGCGGATCGACCTCGGAGCGGGTCAGTGCCATGAAGATCAGGCAGGGGATCGAGACGGTCATCGACAGCCGGGTGACGAATTCGACGTCGTAGGCCCAGCCGCGCCGCACCCAGAAAAACCCGATCAGCGCCAGAAAGAACACCGGCGCCACGATCTGCAGCACCTGGAACACGAGAGTCATGGGCTGGCCCGAAGGTTAACGATAAGCGAAGTCGCCGGGGCCGCGTCTGTCCCGCGATGTGGACTTAAAGTCAACCAGTCTGTATGATGCAATGCGGGATAGCAGACTCGGACGCGCGGACGACATGATGAAGACTTCGGCAAAATTCGGATTGGGACAGGTGGTCCGGCATCGGGTGCACCCGTTCCGCGGCGTGGTGTTCGACGTGGATCCGAGCTTCAACAACACCGACGAATGGTGGGAATCGATCCCCGAGGAGAACCGGCCCAACAAGGATCAGCCGTTCTACCACCTGCTCGCCGAGAACGAGACCTCGTATTACGTGGCCTATGTCTCCGAGCAGAACCTCGTGCGCGACGACAGCGGCGAGCCGGTCGATCATCCGGAGGTCTCCGAAATGTTCGGCACTCTGCGCGAGGGCGGCCGCTACGAGGTCGACAGCCACCTGCACTGAGCGGGCTTTGGGGCTGGAGGCGTCATCGGTTTTCGGGAGTTCCCGGAAGGGGCGCCGGTTCGCTGGGCCAGCTAGAATAGGTCGACTGTCACCTGGTGAGCTGGGCCGATGTCTGTCCATGGGTCCTGCGACGTCTTGGGTGACGGGCTCCACGCCGGCTGGAAGCGTCTTTCCACAGGGAACATGGACTTGGTGCAGGCCGGGCAGGCGGTCGCCCGGCGCCATCGGCTTGAGTCCGGGCGGGGGTATTGAGCACGGGCGGCGGTATCGAGCAGGAAGGGAGCTTCCGCTTTTGAGGTTCTTGCCACAACCGCGCCTGCCGAAAGCAGCCCTCAATAGCCGATCGCGCAGCCGTCCTTGCGGGGGTCGCTCGCGCCGATGAGGACCCCGCTGTCGGGGTCGATGCGGATCGCCTGGGCGCCGCCGATGGGCGTTTCGGTGCGGACGATCTGGTGGCCCATCGCCGTGAGTTCCGCGGCGATGGCATCGGAATAGCCGTTCTCGAGCCGCAGCCCGTCCACATCCGCGAAGGCGCGGGGCGTGTCGATGGCCTCCTGCGGGTCCATGCCGAAATCGAGCAGGTTGCTGATCAGGCGCACATGGCCCGCCGGCTGGTAGGCGCCGCCCATCACGCCGAAGGGCATCACCACCCGGCCCTCGTGGCGCAGCATCGCCGGGATGATCGTGTGCATCGGCCGCTTGCCGCCGGCGGCCTCGTTGGGGTGGCCTTGCGCAAGGTTGAACCCGGCCCCGCGGTTCTGGAAATTGATGCCGAACTTCGACGAGGCGAGGCCGGAGCCGAAATCCTTGAAGATCGAATAGATCAGCGACACCGCCATCCGGTCGCGGTCGACCACCGTGAGATAGACCGTCTCCTTGTGCACCTCTCCTGCCTGGGCGGGCAGCTCGGCCGTGCGGCGTCCGGGGTCGATCAGCGCCGCGAGCCGGGCTGCGGTCTCGTCCGACAGCATGTGATCGAGCCGGAGCGGCGCGGCGTCGGGATCGCCGATGAAGCGGTTGCGGGCATCGTAGGCCAGCGCCGTCGCCTCGGCCTCGAGATGGATGCGGGCGGCGCCGAGCGGGTCGAGCCCGGCCACGTCGAAATGCGACAGGATCTTCGCCATGAGGAGCGCCGTGGCGCCGTGGCCGTTGGGGGGCAGCTCGACAAGCTCGTGGTCGCGGTAGGGCCCCGCGACCGGCTCGACGTAATCGCAGGCGGTCGCGGCGAAATCGTCGAGGGTGTGGGTGCCGCCGAGGGCGCGCAGGGAGGCGACCATGTCCTCGGCCACTTCGCCCTCGTAGAAGCCGGCCCGGCCCTCGCGGGCGATGCGGCGCAGCACTTCGGCCTGGCCCGGAGCGCGGAAGAGCGCGCCGAGGCCGAGCGGCTTGCCGTCATGCAGGTAGAATTTCCGCGCCTCGCCCTGCAGGGCGTCGGCGTGGCTGGTCCAGTCGAAGGCCACGCGCGGCGCCACCGGGATCCCGGCCTCGGCGTGGTGGATCGCCGGGGCGAGGCAGGCGGCGAGACCGAGCCGGCCCCAATCCTGCGAGAGCCGCACGAAGGCATCGACGGCGCCCGGGATCGTGACGGCGTCGGGGGTGCGCAGCGGCATCGTCGTATGGCCGGCCGCGCGCAGACCCGCGGCATCGAGCCCGGCCGGCGCGCGGCCCGAGCCGTTCAGCCCGACGATGCGCTCCTCGCCGGCGGGCTTGATCATCACGAAGGCGTCGCCGCCGAGCCCGGTCATCGCCGGCTCGCAGAGCCCGAGCAGCACCGCGGCCGCGATGGCGGCGTCGACCGCATTGCCGCCGTCCTGCAGGATGCGGATCGCGGTCTGGGCCGCCAGCGGATGCGAGGTCGCGCACATGCCGTTCAGCGACAGGACGAGGGATCGGCCGGGCTTGTGTAGATCGCGCATTGCGGGGGGCTCCTTTCGGTCGGTCGGACCCGCATGAATACGCTCCCGGGCCGGTTAGGCAATCGCGAACCGCAGTGCTTGCCAAAACCGCAAGCCGGCTTCACACTCGACCCCATGGTGCAGTCCGCAGAGATCACGCCCTTTCCCGCCAGTCCCGATCGGGTGAGCTTTCACCGGACCGAGCTTGCGGTCATCCTCGCGCTCTACGGGCAGATGGTGGCCGCGGGGCTGTGGCGCGATTACGGCATCTCGATGCTGAAGGACGTGGCGGTGTTCTCGGTGTTCCGGCATACGGCGGAAAACCCGATCTACCGCATCGAGAAGCGCCCGAAGCTCGCCGGCCGGCAGGGCCAGTATGCGGTGATCGGAATGGACGGGCGCATCCTCAAGCGCGGCGCCGATTTGCGGGCGGTGCTGCGGGTGCTGGACCGGAAGCTGATCCGGTCGATCTGACGCGCAGGATTCTCATGTCAGTCCCATGAAAAAGGCCCGCCTTCTTGCGAAACGGGCCCTTTTTTCGAGTGTCCGGTCTGGCCTATTCGGCCGTCAGGAGCGGCGGCTTCTTCGAGGTGATGCGGGGTGCGGCGGCCGGCTCGATCTTGAGATCGAGCTTGTCGTCGGCGACCATGACCCGCACCAGCCCGCCCTTGGCGAGCTTGCCGAACAGCAACTCCTCGGCCAGCGGCTTCTTGATGTTCTCCTGGATCACGCGACCGAGCGGGCGCGCGCCCATCTTGTCGTCGTAACCCTTCTCCGCGAGCCAGCCGGCTGCTTCCGGCGAGAGCTCGATATGGACATTGCGGTCCAGAAGCTGGGCTTCGAGCTGGAGCACGAACTTCTCGACCACCTGAACGATGATTTCCTTCGGCAGCGGCGCGAAGCTGATGATCGCGTCGAGACGGTTGCGGAATTCCGGCGTGAACATCCGCTCCACCGCGGCGGTGTCCTCGCCCTCGCGCCGGTCGCGGCCGAAGCCCAGTGCTGCCTTGGCCTGCTCCTGCGCGCCGGCATTCGAGGTCATGATCAGCACGACGTTGCGGAAATCCACGGTCCGGCCGTTGTGGTCGGTGAGCTTGCCGTTATCCATCACCTGCAGCAGGATGTTGTAGACGTCCGGATGCGCCTTCTCCATCTCGTCGAGCAGGAGAACGCAATGCGGATGCTGGTCGACGCCGTCGGTCAGCAGGCCGCCCTGGTCGAAGCCGACATAGCCCGGAGGCGCGCCGATGAGGCGGCTGACGGTGTGCTTCTCCATGTATTCCGACATGTCGAAGCGCAGGAGTTCCACGCCGAGTGTGCTGGCGAGCTGCTTGGCGACCTCGGTCTTGCCGACGCCGGTGGGGCCGGTGAAGAGGTAGTTGCCGATCGGCTTTTCGGGCTCGCGCAGGCCGGCGCGGCTGAGCTTGATCGCCGAGCTGAGCGCCTCGATCGCCTTGTCCTGTCCGAAGACGACGCGCTTCAGCGAGCCTTCGAGATCCTTCAGCACTTCCGCATCGTCCTTGGAGACGTTCTTCGGCGGGATCCGGGCGATCTTGGCGACGACCGCCTCGATCTCCTTGGTGCCGATGGTCTTGCGCCGCTTGCTTTCGGGCAGGAGGTGCTGGGCCGCACCGGCCTCGTCGATCACGTCGATCGCCTTGTCGGGCAGCTTGCGGTCGTGGATGTAGCGCGCCGAGAGATCGACCGCGGTGCGGATCGCGTCCACGGTGTAGCGGATGTCGTGATGCTCCTCGAAATAGGGCTTGAGGCCCTTGAGGATCTTGAAGGCATCCTCGATCGAGGGCTCGTTCACATCGATCTTCTGGAACCGGCGGCTGAGCGCGCGGTCCTTTTCGAAGTGCTGGCGGTATTCCTTGTAGGTGGTCGAGCCCATGCAGCGCAGGCTGCCGGACTGCAGCGCGGGCTTCAGCAGGTTCGAGGCGTCCATCGCCCCGCCGCTGGTCGCGCCCGCGCCGATCACCGTGTGGATCTCGTCGATGAAGAGGATCGCGTCGGGATGCGCCTCGAGTTCCTTCATGACGGCCTTGAGCCGCTCCTCGAAATCGCCGCGATAGCGGGTTCCGGCGAGCAGTGCGCCCATGTCGAGCGAGAAGATCGTCGTGTCGGACAGAACGTTCGGCGTCTCGCCGTCGACGATCTTGCGCGCGAGGCCCTCGGCGATCGCGGTCTTGCCGACGCCGGGATCGCCCACGAGGAGCGGGTTGTTCTTGCGCCGGCGGCAGAGCACCTGAATGCAGCGCTCGACCTCGTGTTCGCGGCCGATCAGCGGATCGACATCGCCGATCTCGGCCTTGGCGTTGAGATCGACGCAGTATTTCTGCAGCGCGGATTCGTCGGAATCCTTGCCGCCCTCCTTGCTCGCCTTCGGCTCGGCGGCGGTCGCTTCGGCACCCTTGACCGGGCGCGGCTCGCCGAAGGCGGGATCCTTCGCGACGCCGTGGCTGATGTAGTTGACCGCGTCGTAGCGGGTCATGTCCTGCTCCTGCAGGAAATAGGCCGCGTGGCTCTCGCGCTCGGCGAAGATCGCGACCAGCACGTTGGCCCCGGTCACCTCGGCGCGGTTGGAGCTCTGGACGTGGATCGCGGCGCGCTGGATGACGCGCTGGAAGCCGGTGGTGGGGGCGGCTTCGGAGCCCTCGATGTCGGAGACGAGCGCGTCGAGTTCGTCGTCGAGAAACGCGACGATGGTCTTGCGGAGCGCCTCGACGTCGACCCCGCAGGCTTTCATCACCCGCGCCGCGTCCGGTTCGTCGATCAGGGCGAGAAGCAGGTGCTCGAGGGTGGCGAGCTCGTGCTTGCGCTGATTGGCATGGCCGAGCGCGTTGTGGATGGCGGCTTCGAGGGTACTCGAGAAAGAGGGCATTCTCTGCGTCCTTCCGGTCTGAACCTGCCGACCCCGGGGAGGTCGGCCTGGGCAAGATTTCTCAGTCTTACCCGCTACCCGTTAAACTTCGGTTTTGTTCGCCATTCTTCAAGGGCGATTATGCCCATCGTTCCGAGAGAGGGCAAAACGTTTCGGTGACGGAGGTCCGAATTAACCCTCAAAACCGGATGCTTGCTCAGAAAGCGTCCTTTCTGCGGCGAATCTCCGCAAAAACCGCGGCATCATCTTCCTGCGCCATCCCGAGGCGGGCCTTCAGATCGGGCTCTCCGGCGCGCAGGAAGGGGTTCGTCGCCTTCTCGAGGCCGAGTTTCGCGGGCACTGTCGGCTGCCCGTCCCGGCGCATCGCGGCGATCAGGGCCGCCCTTTCGCGCAGGGCGGGATTGGCCTCGTCGACAGAGAGCGCGAAGCGCGTATTCGAACTCGGTGTATTCGTGTCCGGAGAAAACATCCGTGCTGTCCGGAAGCGCGGCCATCCGACTCAGGCTGTCCCACATCTGCGCGGCACTTCCCTCGAAGAGCCGTCCGCAGCCCATCACCATCAGGCTGTCGGCGGAGAAGAGGGCGTGATCCTCGGCGAAATGATAGGCGATGTGGCCGACGGTGTGGCCGGGCACCTCCATCACGGTCGCGCGCGATTCTCCGATTGCGACGGTGTCACCCTCGGCCAGTTCCAGATCGAGGGCGGGAAGCCGGTGGCGATCCGCGGCGGCGCCGACGACCTTCGCGCCGTACTTGGCCTGCAGCTGCGCGACGCCTGCGACGTGATCGTCGTGGTGATGGGTGATCAGGATCGTGTCGAGACCCCAGCCGCGCGCGTCGAGGGCCGCCTCGATCGGAGCGGCTTCCGGTGCGTCCACCAGCCCGACCGCCCCTGTCGATGTATCGCGCAGGAGATAGGCGTAATTGTCGCTCCGACACGGGACGGTGACGATCTCGAGCGTCATGGATTTCTCCTTGTGTGTTGCGCTTGGCGTCAGTCTGTCCGATCGGCTAGGGTCCTGCAATGCATCTGGATGTGCGCGCCCTGCGGGAGTTCTACTATCAGACGCGGCTCGGCCGTTCGGCACAGCGCGCCCTGCAGGGAGCGATCGGCGGTCTCTGGCCCGAGACCCGCGGCATGATCGTCGCGGGCTACGGCTTCGCCGCGCCGGTGATGCGGCCGTTCCTGCGCGAGAGCCGGGCCCTGGTGAACCTGATGCCCGCGCAGCAGGGCGTGATGCCCTGGCCGGCGGGTGCGGACAATCTCTGTGCGCTGGTCGAGGAAACCGCATGGCCCATCGAGGCGGGCATCCTCGATCGCATCGTCGTGCTGCACGGTCTCGAGACCTGCGAGCGCCCCGATGCGCTGCTCGACGAGATCTGGCGGGTGCTGTCGCCGGGCGGTCGGGTGCTCTTCGTGGTGCCCAATCGCAGCGGCCTCTGGGCGCAGCGCGACGCGACGCCCTTCGGCTACGGCCGGCCCTACAGCATCGGCCAGCTCGAGACGCTGCTCGCGGGCAACCGGTTCGTGCCCGAGCGCCACGCGACCGCCCTCTATGCCCCGCCGTCGCACCGCCGGTTCTGGCATCAGACGGCGCATTTCTGGGAGGGCTACGGCCGGCGGTTCCGGCCGCTGTTCGGGGCCGGGGCGCTGGTCGTGGAAGCGTCCAAACAGGTGTTCGCGCGACCCGAATCCCGCGGGTTCAAGCAGGCGGTCCGGGGGCCTCTGGACATGCTCGAAGGGCTCGCCGGCCCGTCGCACGAGCCGGTTCCCGGTCGCGGCCGGATCGTTGCCGGGCCCCCTTGCATGGCGGGTTTTTCCGAGCCGGGAGCGCGCTGAGGCAAGGGGGCGGTTCTTCGCCCCCCTGCGTATTGCCTTGCAGCATTCCCTCTGCTATCACCGCGCCGATTTTGGCGGGGGAGCAGCCTGCGCCGGGGGGAAATCGCGGCCCGCCGTTCTGGCGGGCTTCGCTTAATCGAAAGGGTGTTCGTGTCCAGCTCCGCATCTTTGACCTCGGGAGTGGCAGGACGATATGCCACCGCCCTTTTCGAGATCGCCAGGGAAGCCAAGACCCTAGATGCGCTCGAGGCAGATCTGAACGCCATTTCGGCCGCTCTCGACGACAGTTCCGACCTTCGTGACATGATCTCCTCCCCGATCTACACCCGGGACCAGCAGGCGAGCGCGATCGGCGCGGTGGCCCAGAAGATGGGTCTCGGGCAGCAGACGACGAACACGCTCGGGCTGATGGCCCAGAACCGGCGGCTCTTCGTGGTGCCGGCCATGATCGATCAGATCGCGGCGCTGATCGCGGATGATCGCGGCGAGGTCTCGGCCGAGGTCGTCTCCGCGGTCCCGTTGACCGACGCGCAGACGCAGGCGCTGTCGGAAACCATTGCAAAGGGCGCGGGCAAGGATATCAAGATGAATGTGAAGGTCGATGAAAGCCTGATCGGCGGCCTCGTGGTCCGGGTCGGCTCGCGCATGATCGACACCTCCATCCGCTCCAAGCTCGCCAATCTCCAGAATATCATGAAAGAGGTCGGATAATGACGATCCAAGCCGCTGAAATCTCCGCGATCCTCAAGGAGCAGATCAAGAACTTCGGCCAGGAGGCCGAGGTCGCCGAGGTCGGGCGTGTGCTGTCGGTCGGGGACGGGATCGCCCGCGTCTTCGGTCTCGACAACGTGCAGGCCGGCGAGATGGTCGAGTTCCCCGGCGGCATCCGCGGCATGGCGCTGAACCTCGAGATCGACAATGTCGGCGTCGTGATCTTCGGCTCCGACCGGGACATCAAGGAAGGCGACGTCGTCAAGCGCACCAAGTCCATCGTGGACGTGCCCGTCGGCAAGGCGCTGCTCGGCCGCGTGGTGGACGCGCTCGGCAACCCGATCGACGGCAAGGGCGCCATCGAGACCACCGAGCGCGCCGTCGCCGACGTGAAGGCGCCCGGCATCATTCCCCGCCGCTCGGTGCACGAGCCGATGGCCACCGGCCTCAAGGCCATCGACGCGCTGATCCCGATCGGCCGCGGCCAGCGCGAGCTGATCATCGGCGACCGGCAGACCGGCAAGACCGCCGTGGCGCTCGATGCGATCCTCAACCAGAAGGTCTACAACGACGCCGCCGGAGACGACGAGTCGAAGAAGCTCTATTGCGTCTATGTCGCCATCGGCCAGAAGCGCTCCACGGTGGCCCAGCTCGTGCGCAAGCTCGAGGAAACCGGCGCGATGGCCTATTCGATCGTGGTCGCCTCGACCGCCTCCGAGCCGGCGCCGATGCAGTACCTCGCGCCCTATTCGGCCTGCGCGATGGCCGAGTATTTCCGCGACAACGGCATGCATGGCCTGATCATCTATGATGACCTTTCCAAGCAGGCCGTCGCCTACCGCCAGATGTCGCTGCTGCTGCGCCGCCCGCCCGGCCGCGAAGCCTATCCCGGCGACGTGTTCTACCTGCATTCGCGCCTGCTCGAGCGCGCGGCGAAGCTGAACTCCGACCACGGCTCGGGCTCGCTCACCGCTCTGCCGGTCATCGAGACCCAGGCCGGCGACGTGTCCGCCTACATTCCGACCAACGTGATCTCGATCACCGATGGCCAGATCTTCCTCGAGAGCGAGCTGTTCTACCAGGGCATCCGCCCGGCGGTGAACGTCGGTCTTTCGGTGAGCCGCGTGGGCTCCTCGGCCCAGACCAAGGCGATGAAGTCGGTTGCCGGTTCGATCAAGCTGGAGCTGGCGCAGTACCGCGAAATGGCGGCCTTCGCGCAGTTCGGCTCGGACCTCGACGCGTCCACGCAGCGCCTGCTCAACCGCGGTGCCCGCCTGGTCGAACTCCTGAAGCAGCCGCAATATTCGCCGCTCACCAATGCCGAGCAGGTTGTGGTCATCTACGCCGGCACCAAGGGTTATCTCGACAAGCTGCCGGTGCGGGATGTCGGTCGGTTCGAGAGTGGTCTCCTGAAGCACATGCGCAACGATCACGCCGATCTGCTGAACACCATCGACACGAAGGATCAGAAGATCGCGGGCGAGATCGAGGACAAGATCGTCGGCGTCCTCGATTCCTTTTCGAAGACCTTCGCCTGACCGGACCGAGAATAGGGAGCGCGGTTCATGCCGAGCCTTAAGGACCTCAAGATCCGGATCGAAAGCGTCAAGTCGACGCGCAAGATCACCAAGGCCATGCAGATGGTCGCGGCGGCCAAGCTCCGCCGTGCCCAGGAAGCGGCGGAAAACGCGCGGCCCTATGCCGAACGCATGGAAGCCGTCCTTGGCAATCTCGCGTCCGGTGTCGAGGGCAGCCCCTCCGCGCCGCGGCTTCTGGCCGGAACCGGAGCGGACCAGACCCATCTTCTGGTGGTCGCCACGTCGGAGCGGGGCCTTTGCGGCGGCTTCAACAGCTCCATCGTCAAGCTCGCGAAGCTGCGCATCGAGCGGCTGCGCGCCGAGGGAAAGACCGTCAAGGTCCTGACCGTCGGCAAGAAGGGCCGCGATCAGTTGCGCCGGGACTATTCGAGCCTGCTCGTCGGCCATGTCGACATGACGGCGGTGAAGCGCGTCGGCTACGAGGATGCGTCCGGAGTGGCGCGCGATCTGCTGCACCGCTTCAACGAGGGCGAGTTCGATGTCTGCACGGTGTTCTACAGCCGCTTCCAGTCGGTGATCAGCCAGATTCCGACCGAGCGTCAGTTGATCCCGGCCACGTTCGAGCCGGCCGAAGGCGGCGAGGCTGCATCGGGCAAAAGCACCCAGTACGATTACGAGCCGGAGGAAGGTGCGATCCTCGCCGATCTGCTTCCCCGCGGTGTCGCGACCCAGGTCTTCACCGCGCTTCTCGAGAACGGTGCATCCGAGCAGGGCGCGCGCATGAGCGCGATGGACAACGCCACGCGCAACGCCGGCGAGATGATCGACAAGCTCACCATCCAGTACAACCGCTCGCGCCAGCAGGCGATCACGAGCGAACTCATCGAGATCATTTCGGGCGCCGAGGCGCTCTAGAAGGACGGAGAACACCGCTATGGCAAACCAGGCTGTCGGCAAAATCACACAGGTCATCGGTGCAGTCGTCGACGTGCAGTTCGAGGATACCCTGCCCGAGATCCTCAACGCGCTCGAAACCGACAATAACGGCCAGCGGCTCGTGCTCGAGGTTGCCCAGCATCTGGGTGAATCGACGGTGCGGGCGGTGGCGATGGATGCGACCGAAGGTCTGGTGCGCGGCACCAAGGTGATCGATACCGGCCGCCCGATCCAGGTTCCGGTGGGCGATTGCACGCTGGGCCGCATCCTCAACGTGGTCGGCGATCCGATCGACGAGCAGGGCCCGATCGAAGCCACGGAGTACCGTCCGATCCATGCGGAGGCCCCGGATTTCGCGTCGCAGTCGACTGAATCCGAGATCCTCGTCACGGGCATCAAGGTCATCGATCTGCTTGCCCCCTATTCCAAGGGCGGCAAGATCGGCCTCTTCGGTGGCGCCGGTGTGGGCAAGACGGTTCTGATCCAGGAACTGATCAACAACATCGCCAAGGTGCATTCGGGCTATTCGGTGTTCGCCGGCGTCGGCGAGCGGACCCGCGAGGGCAACGACCTCTACCACGAATTCATCGAATCCGGCGTCATCAACGCCGAGGACAAGTCTAAGTCCAAGGTGGCACTGGTCTACGGTCAGATGAACGAGCCGCCGGGTGCCCGCATGCGCGTCGCCCTTTCGGGCCTGACGCTGGCCGAGCAGTTCCGCGACCAGTCGGGCACGGACGTGCTGTTCTTCGTCGACAACATCTTCCGCTTCACCCAGGCGGGCTCCGAGGTGTCGGCCCTTCTGGGACGTATCCCATCGGCGGTGGGCTACCAGCCGACGCTGGCCACCGACATGGGCCAGATGCAGGAGCGCATCTCCTCGACCCGCAACGGCTCGATCACCTCCGTGCAGGCGATCTACGTGCCCGCCGACGACCTTACCGACCCGGCCCCCGCGACGTCGTTCGCGCACCTTGATGCGACGACCGTTCTGAGCCGTGCGATTTCCGAGCTCGGCATCTATCCGGCCGTCGATCCGCTCGACTCCACGTCGCGCGTGCTCGACCCGCAGGTGGTGGGTGAAGAGCACTACCAGGTCGCGCGAGACGTTCAGGGCATTCTGCAGCGCTACAAGTCGCTGCAGGACATCATCGCCATTCTCGGCATGGACGAGCTTTCCGAAGAGGACAAGCTGACCGTCGCCCGCGCCCGCAAGATCCAGCGCTTCCTGTCGCAGCCCTTCGACGTGGCGGAAGTCTTCACCGGCTCGCCCGGGGTTCAGGTGCCGCTCGAGGACACGATCGACAGTTTCAAGCGCGTCGTGGCTGGTGAGTTCGATCATCTGCCGGAGGCGGCGTTCTACATGGTCGGCGGCATCGAGGAAGTGGTCGCCAAGGCCGAGAAGATGGCCGCGGAAGCGGCCTGAGCGGAGAAGCAACATGGCCGAAACGCTGCAGTTCGATCTGGTCAGCCCGGAGCGCAAGCTCGCTTCCATGGAGGCGAATTCGGTTCAGATCCCGGGCATGGAGGGTGATCTCACCGCCATGCCCGATCATGCGCCGCTCCTGACAACGCTGCGTCCGGGCATCGTCCGGGTCGAAGCGGGCGGGACGACGACGGAATACGTCGTGACCGGCGGTTTCGCGGAAATCTCGCCCACGGCCACGTCCATCCTTGCCGAACGCGCGGTGGCTCGGGCGGACGTCGATGCGGCCATGCTCGACGCGCTGTCAGGGGATGCCGACAAGGCGCTTGCGGAAGCTCCGGCGGAAACGGCAATGGCGGCGTCGCAGCGTGTGCGCGACGTGGCGTCCCTGCGCGCGCATCTCGCGCTCTAGAACTTCTTCACCCCGATATCGCGCCAGGCGGCGGCACATGTGCCGCCGCTTGGTGCGTTTTGGATCGCTTGGCGCGGCCCTCAGCAGCCGATCCGGGCGCAGACCCGTTCGATGAACAGCTGATTGCCCTCGGCAGGCACCGCAACCGGTGTCTCGATGACGCCGCCGCCGGGAGAAACGCAGGTGAAGGCGTGGGCAGGATCGAGACCCTCGAGCACGCAATCCGATACTTCCCAGCCCGGCGGGATCGCGGTCATGTCCACGGACTGCCATTTCGGGTGTCCGGTTTCGCGCAGGGTGTCGAACCGGGTCAGCACGAGATGCGCCGCGTCGGCCACCGCATCGCAGCTTGCGCCATGATAGGCGTTGCGTGCCCGGTCATAATCGAAGGTCATCAGAACCGCCTTCACCGCGATGCCGCTCACGTCTTCGGTGACGAAGGGATAGGTCCCCGCGACGATGGTGGCCGGGCTGTAGACGGTTTCGAGGACCGGATCCGCGACCGGCAGAAGGTGGAAGCGCTCGGCATCGATGCGCGGATCCTCGAAAAGCGCGGCCGGGACGCCGACCACATAGAACATCGCGTCGATATCACCCGCGATCAGCGCGTCGAGCGCTTCGGTGGTTCCGAGATCGGTGCGGGTCTCGCCCGGGGCGATCTCGGCGAGATCGAGCACCAGCCGTGCGGTGAGGGCGGTACCGCTGCCGTCCGCGCCGACGGCTACCCGCTGTCCGGAAAGCGCGCCCAGATCGGCGATCTCGCGGCGGGCGAGGATATGCACCTCCTCGTCGTAGAGCGGAAAGGCGATCCGCAGACCCTGAGCGGCCCGGCGAAGTGCCGGATCCTCGTCCTCGTAGGTCCGAAAATACTCGAGCACGTCGCTCTGGACGATGCCGAACTGGGTCACCGGCCGGTCGCGCACCGCAAAGACGTTCTCGACCGAACCGGCACTCTGGCGGACGCCGATCGAGAGCCCGCAACTTGCCCCCAGATCGGAGATATCCTGGCCGAACCGGAAATAGGTGCCCTGGGGGCCGCCGGTCATGATGTTCATTTCGACCGGTTGCGCGGGCGCGACGGTCGGTATGCCCAGGGTGGCGACGGCAGCGGTCAGAGCCGCACGCAGGAGAATCATCAGGGTTCCTTTCCCGAGCGGCTTCAGCAATCGCCGAGCCCGCGAATGAGGGCCGCCGCCGTCAGCCGGTTTATGCTGCCGATCGTGGCTGTGAGCGCATCGGTGATGCAGGCGCCGCCTTCGAGTTCCGCGACGAGCGCCGAGATCTGATCGGCGCCGGCACCTGCGAGGCCGGGTGCCGCCGCAACCACCGCCGACACCGCTTGCGGAGAGCGCCGTCCGGTCTGGGGCGTGGCCGGGTCGGGTGCTGCGGTATTCGGCCGGACTGTCCGGCGTGGGGGCAGGGTCGGCATCGGCATCCTGCAGCGCGGCCTGCCGGCTGGCGAGGCCGACCTCCGCGATGGCAAGTTCGGCCCGCACCGTCTCGAGCTCTTCCTGCAGTCGCGCAAGTTCCAGTTGCGGGGCTGAAGCAGCCTGTTCTCCGGTCTCGAGCAGCGCTGCGAGTTGCGCCTCGGCGTCCGCGATCCGGGTCGTCAGCGCGGCCTCGCTCGCGGTCCGTGCCGCGATCCGCTGGTCGAGGTCAGCCAGCTCCGCGTTGCGGGCTTCGATCCGTGCGGCGAGTTCCGTCGCGGACTCGGTGCGTTCGGCCAGTTCGGCGTCAAGGGCCGCGGTCTCCGCGCGGACGCGGTCCCGGGAGGCCAGATCGGCGGCGAGGGCTGTCTGGGCGGTCTCGGCCTCCGACCGGATCTCGGTCAGGCGCGCCTCGAGGGCCGCCAGTTCGGCCTCCGTCGCATCAAGCTCCACGGCACGGGCTTCAAGTGCTTGTGCGGTTCCGGCCTGCAGTTCCGCGGCCGCCTGGAGTTCGGCGTCAAGGCCGTTCTTTTGGGCCGACAGAGCGTCAATCTCGGCGCGGAGCTCGGCCGCTGCCGCCTCGCCGGCCTCCCGCTCGCCACCGAGAAAGGCGAGGCTCTGTTCCAGTGCCGCGATTTCGCCCGCGAGTGTGCCGCGCCGATCTTCGAATTCGGCCTCCGCGGCCGCAAGACCGCGTTCGGCGGCCGACCGCGCCTCTTCGAGCCGGGCCACGGTTTCCTGTAGCTCGGCCGCCTCGGTGGATGCCGCGGCGACGGTTTCTTCGATCTGCCGGCGCCTTGCGTCCAGTTCGGCGATCTCCGCCTGGAGAACGGCGAGCGCCTCGGCACCCTGAACCGGGACCGCGACCGGAAGGGTCTCGGGGCCCCGGCGCCGGATTCCTGGGCCGCGACAGGTGCCCCGGCCAGGAGGACGCATAACCCCAGGATCCACACCGCTCCGGGACGGGCGGTCATGCAATCGTTTGCAGAGATCATCGCTCCTGCTGGTCCCCTATCCAGAGGTCGAGCCTGCCCGGAACGGCGTCCGGGATCAGCTCGGCGTAATCACGAACTGCAATGGTACCGGTGGGCTCATCAAGCACGGTCGAGACCAGCCGCGCAAGGTCTGCCGCGGCAGCGCGATCCTCCGGGCGATAATAGCCGACACGCGAGACCGCGATGCTGAACGGAATGCGCTCCACGAGCACGTCGTCGTGGCCCGCACCGACAAGGAGGGTCATGATCTCGCTCTGGCGCTCCGGCGGAAACCCCGGCCCGAGACGCAGGCGCATCGTCGGCAGATCGACCGCCTCCGTGACCGACGCGGTCGGGTCCGGCAGGGCGGCACTGCGCGATACCGGCGCGTCCGGACGCAGCAGGGTCGCCGCGATGACGATCGCCACGGCAACCAGGCTGGCGGCTGCGATCACGGGCACCATGGTCGACCGTGGCATCGGGACAATGGGGGTCGGTCTCTGGTTGGCCGCAGGCGCTTGCGGGTCCGATCGCCGATCGAATTCCGAGGTCGGGTCCTCCGTGTTCAGCCTGTCGGTGCTCGGCCCGCGGTAAGAAAGAGACGTCGCCGGCTTTGTCGGATCGGGCGCGCGGCCGCGTGCGGCCTCCGGCATCGCATCTTCGTTCGACGTTGTGGCGCCGGGGCGCGCGACCTTTGCCCTCTCGCCGCGTCCCATCCAGTCCAGCGGCAGGGGCTTTCCGGGGGTAGAGGCCGGGGGCCTGCGGGCCGATGCCGGAGGAACCGGAAGCTCTCCGGTATCGTCGCGGGGCGTGCTGCGCCACGGCCCGGATACCGAGCCCGCGCGGATATGATCACGCCGGCCCCAGTTCTCCGCGACCTTCCCGGGTGGTTTTTCATCGGAACCGGTCACGGCCACTCATCCACTCAATCAACCCCTGCATCGCGGAACGATGCCCCTTTTGCATCCTATTGGAGTACACGGCCGTCCCGAAAGCGCAAAAGGCTATCTTCGTAAAGCCTCGTGCAGCATGTATCGCGATTGCTGCACAAGAGATCGGATGAAAATCCCGGTTGCACTCGCGTCAAGCCAGGTCCGGTCTGGTCGCCAGCATCGACGGGCGCTGGCTGAAGGTCTCGTACCATGCGGCGAGCGCAGGACGGCCGGCCCGCCAGTCCCGGGCGTCGTGCCGGAAATCGAGATAGCCGAGCGCGCAGCCCGTGGCGATCTGGCCGATGTCGAGCTGGCCCGCCAGATGCGACATCCAGCGCCCTTCGAGGGCGTCCAGTGCACGGGTGACCTTTGTCCATTGGCCCTCTACCCAAGGTGGATGCCGATGCTTTTCGGGCCGGATGCGCGCTTCGTAGACCATGAGGATCGCGGCGTCGCAGATCCCGTGCGCCGTGGCCTCGAGCGTGAGCGTTTCCCACAGACGCGGCTTCCCGGGGTAGAGGCGGCACGCGCTCAGATCGTCGATGTAGCGGCAGATCACCCGACTGTCGTAGAGCGCCACGCCGTCGGCGCGCTCCAGGGTCGGGATCTTTCCCAGCGGATTGCGGCCGATCGGCATCGTGCCCGGATCGACGGCGCTGCCTTCGGCGGCGACCAGCTCGACCTCACCGGCCATGCCGGCCTCGTGCAGCACGACCATGACCATCCGGACGAAGGGCGACGCCTTCGCGTGATGGAGCCTCAAGCTCAATCCACGCGCCTGAAGCGCACCCTTCCCAGGGCCGCCGCGTCGATCTCGATTCCGGGTCCGCTCGGTCCCAGCCGCACGACCCGGCGAAACCGGCTCCGGCCATGCATGGCGTTTTCCGCTTCGGCCTTGTGAGACTGTACCGAATGCCCCTCCGGCAGATCATCGAGCACGGTCTCGTGGCGCGGATCCTTGGGAGCGCTCGCCCGGCCCCGGGCGGCATAGAGCGACACGGCGGCAACAGCGCCGATACGCAACGCCGTCCAGGCGAGCGGCGAGAAGGCAATCGGTGCAGGCATCGTGAGCCTCCCTTGCAGTGTGGACGCGAAAAGTCCCAGTGTTGGCGCTTAGTATATAGGCATTCGCCGGCGGTCGCAAAGAGGCAGAGCCTACGGACACCGGCAGCCAGTGCGATCAGCTCTCGAACGGCAAGCGGCGCATGCGTCGGCGTATCGCCCTGGATACCGTTCTCGGGCGCATCCAGATCGACCGCGGAGTGATGGCCAGCGGCGCAGGCGCCCGCCGTCCGGATCATCCCGGCCTCACGCCGCCTCGGCGATCAGCTTTCCGTCGGCGTGACCGGTAATCCGCGCAGCCACGATCCCGCCCGGCGGGTGATCGCCCGGCAAGTGCGTTTGCGCGAATCCCTCGGTCCGCCCGAGGCCCGGCTTCTCGATGAGGATCTGCGCGTCGCGTCCCTGCATCGCGTCGAGATGCGCCGCCACCCGTGCGTCCCCTGCCGCGCGCAGCCGCGCCGCCCGCTCCCGGATGGTCGGGCCGTCGAGCTGCGGCATCCGGGCGGCCGGCGTTCCGACCCGGGCGCTGTAGGGAAAGACGTGCAGCCAGGTCAGTCCGCACTCCTCGACCAGCCGGAGCGAATTTTCGAACATCGCCTCGGTCTCGGTCGGAAAGCCCGCGATGATGTCGGCGCCGAAGACGATGTCGGGGCGCCGCGCGCGCACCGCCTCGCAGAAGGCGATCGCGTCGTCGCGCAGATGCCGGCGCTTCATGCGCTTGAGGATCATGTCGTCGCCGTGCTGCAGCGAGAGATGCAGATGCGGCATGAAACGCGCGTCTCCGCCGATCAGGTCGACGAGGAGCGGATCGGCCTCGATCGAATCGATGGAGGAGATGCGAAGCCGCCGGAGGGACGGCACCCGCCGCAGCACCGCATCCACCAACGCGCCCAGTTTCGGGGCGCCGTCGAGATCGGCACCCCAGCTCGTCATGTCGACGCCGGTCAGCACCACCTCGTTGAAGCCACGATCCACCAGACGCGCGACCTGTTCCACGACCCTGTCCGCGGGCACGCTGCGCGAATTGCCCCGTCCGTAGGGAATGATGCAGAAGGTGCAGCGATGGTCGCAGCCGGTCTGCACCTGCACATAGGCCCGGGCGCGGCTGCCGAGCCCGTCGATCAGCGGGGCAGGTGCCCGCGTCTCGGCCATGATATCGCCAACGGCGACGGGCACAGTCTCGCCGCGGCCGAGGGCGTTCCAGGCCTCGGGGCGCAGCTTTTCCGCATTGCCCAGCACCACGTCGACTTCGGGCATCGCCGCGAAGGCCCCGGGATCGGTCTGGGCCGCACAGCCGGTCACGACGATGCGCGCGCCCGGATTGGCGCGCCGGGAGCGCCGGATCTGCTGCCGTGCCTGCCGCACCGCCTCGCCGGTGACCGCACAGGTGTTGATCACCACCGTATCCTCGAGCCCGGCTTCGCCGGTCAGCTTGCGCATGACCTCCGTCTCGTAGGCATTGAGCCTGCAGCCGAAAGTGGTGAAATCCGGATGGCTGCTCATGCGAGACCCTCCAGGAATTCCGCGCTCAGGGTGCCTTCGAAGACCCGGGCAGCGGGGCCCGTCATCCAGACCCCGTCGTCCCGCCAGTCGATCTCGAGATCTCCGCCGTCGAGCCGCACCGTGACGTGCCTCTCCGTCAGACCGCGCGAGGCCGTGACCACCGCCGCCGCGCAGGCGCCCGATCCGCAGGCCAGCGTGATCATGCCCCCGCGTTCCCAGACCCGCATGCGGATCGTCTCACGGTCGATCACCTCGACGAACTCGACATTCGTGCGTTCCGGAAACAGCGGGTGACGCTCGATCTCCGCGCCGCGTCCGGCCAGATCGACGGCCTCGGCATCCGCAACCACGAAGACGCAATGCGGGTTTCCCATCCCCACCGCCGCCGGCGCCCCGTCGATCGGCAGCGGATCCAGCGCGATGTCACGTGCCAGAGGGATGCCCGACCAGTCCAGCACCGGCGGTCCCATGTTCACCCGGAATCTGGCCGTTTCCGACAGCTTCCGCGGTCAGAACGCCCCGCCCCGTTCTGAGGGCGAACCGGTCGCGCCCGGTTTCCTCGGCCAGCAGTCGCACGACGCAGCGGCTGGCGTTGCCGCAGGCATCCGCCCGCGAGCCGTCCGGGTTCCAGAACTCCACCGCCGCATCGGCCGCGGCATCGTCGCGCAGCACCGCAAGCTGGTCGAAGCCCACGCCGCGATGCCGGTCGCCGAGCGCACGCGCCAGACCCGCCGTGATCGGCGCCGCATTGCCGCGCGCGTCGATCACCACGAAGTCGTTGCCCAGACCGTGCATCTTGAGAAATCTCAGTCCGCCGGCCGGCAGGGTGCTGCTGTTGCCGTCCATCACCGTCCTATAGTCGAGCTTTCCGTCGAGGGCGAGACCCGGCCATCCGGGGTGCGGCCGATTCGCGCTTGACCCGGCGGAGCCTGCGGCATAGGTCTGCCCGCGCTTTGGGCCCGTAGCTCAGTTGGTAGAGCAACTGACTTTTAATCAGTGGGTCACAGGTTCGAATCCTGTCGGGCTCACCAAGGCACCGAAGCGGGCGGGCTCGTAGCTCAGTGGTAGAGCAGTTGACTCTTAATCAATTGGCCGAAGGTTCGAATCCTTCCGAGCCCA
>CAVQAX010000027.1:0-12677 GCA_963710515.1 uncultured Alphaproteobacteria bacterium | reverse complement strand
CTGCGTGCGGTCGCGGGGGATGTCTGTCAGGCTTTTCTCGGAAACCTGTCGTGGTACCACGTTCAACATTGTCTCGATATTTGCAACGGATTGAACCGGGCGCTCCGGCTTGCGGGGCCGGCTCAAGCGGACCATGTGTGACCGAACACAGAGAAAGGATCTCCGATGTTCGACGCTCCGATAACGGCTCTGGCCGACCATCCGGTGTCGCGGCGCTGGCCGGCCGCGGATGCTTCCGTGCTTCAGCTCTATTCCTCTCCGACGCCGAACGGCATCAAGATTTCGGCGATGCTCGAAGAAACCGGGCTGGCCTACGAGCCGCACCTGGTCCGGCTGTCGGGCGACGTGACGACGCCCGAATTCCTCGCCCTCAATCCTAACAACAAGATCCCGGCGATTCTCGATCCGCACGGTCCCGGGGACGCGCCGCTGGCATTGTTCGAGAGCGGGGCGATCCTCGTCTATCTCGCGGAGAAGACCGGGCAGTTCCTGCCGGCCGATCCGGCGGCGCGCTACGAGACGCTGCAATGGCTGATGTTCCAGATGGGCGGGATCGGGCCGATGTTCGGGCAGCTCGGCTACTTCCACAAGCTCGGCGGTGCCGAGATCGAGGATCCACGCCCCAAACGGCGCTATGCCGACGAGGCGGTACGGCTCCTGAAGGTGCTCGATGCGCGGCTCGCGGGGCGCGACTGGATGATGGGTGAGCAGTATACCATCGCCGACATGGCGATCTGGCCGTGGATCCGGGTGCTTGGCTACTACGAAGCGGAGGAGCTGCTGGGGCTGGACCGGTTCACCCATATCGGCGACTGGCTGGAGCGGGCCCTTGCGCGGCCGGCGTCGCAGCGGGCGCTCAACATCCCCGACCGGAACGGCTGATCCGGTCGGGCGGCACCCGACGCCTCAGCGCTCCAGGAAAAAGCGGATCATCTCGGCCGAGGCGTCGGGGCCCTGCGGGTCAGTGTAGCTGCCGGCGGCATCGCCGCCGGACCAGGCGTGGCCGGTGCCCTCGACCATCCAGCATTCCATGCGCGACGCACCATCAGCGCTGCGCCCGGTGATCCGGGTTGCGGGCCGGGGACCGTCGATCCGGTCGGTGGAGATCTCCCCATCGGCGGCTGCGCGGTCGGCGACGCGACGGGCGTTGGATGGATGCACGGTGCGGTCGGCGGTGCCGTGGAAGACGATCATCCTGGCCGACGGCGACGTGGCGCGAGACGCGGTGTCCGCGGCCTCCCCGCGCATCGCGGCGAAGGCGGAGACGAGGTCGCTGGCCGATCCGGCGGCGAGGCCGGAATGCACGCCGATCGCGGAGAACAGGTCGGAATGGGTCTCGGCGAGGGTTGCCGCCATCGCGCCGCCCGCCGAAAGGCCGGCCGCGAAGAGGCGGTCGCGCGGGACGGCATGGTTTTCGGCGATCTCCGCGACGAGGGCCGCGATCAGGGCGGGTTCGCCGGTCTCGCGGGTCTGGTCGCCGGGACGAAACCAGTTCCAGCAGGCGGCGGCGTTGTGGGAGCGGGTCTGCTCGGGGTACACGACGAGCAGACGGTGGCGCTCGGCGAGGACGTTCATGCCGGTGCCGCGGGCGAAATCCCTTGCGGTCTGGGTGCAGCCGTGGAGCATCACGACGAGGCCCGCCGGGGCTTCGGCCGCGAGCGATCCGGGGATGTAGAGGTGGTAGTCGCGGCTGCCGTGGCGGCTGGTGAACTGGGCGGCGCGGAACTCCGCCCCCTCGGGCAGCGGCAGGTCCGGCACCGGGGCCTTCGCGGCGCCGGGGCGCAGGCCGGCGAGGCTGCCGAACTGCTGCTTGCCGGCGCGGAGCTTTTCGATCACGGCGCCGAGGGTGCGCCGCGGCCGGCTCTCGCGCGGCGCGTCGGCCATCGGGGCGGGCGCGGTCGGGGCCGAGGTGCCAGCGAGGGCGGCCTGGATGATGCGGGTGGCTTCCATCGGGTCCATGTTGCGGGTGGCCGTGGTGGCGCGCTGCATGGCGGCCTGGAAATTCTGTGACATGTCAGGGACTCCGGTCAATCAGGTGATGCGGTCGGCAAGGGCGGATTTGACGTCCGCGCTGGCCTGGAGGGCGCCGAGCACGGTCAGCGATCCGATGGTGGCGCGGGCCAGGTCGGGCGTGACGTCGCCGGCGATGCGCGCAAGGCCGAGCACCTTGAGGTGTAGCTTCTCGCCGGCGGCCTGCGCCGCTTCGAGCCTTTCGGCGGTAATCTCGAAAAGGCCAAGCTCGAGCATGTGGCGCTCGACCGAGGCGGTGACCTCTTCGGAATGGCTGTCGAGCTGGTTGCGGATCGCGGTGCGAATGAAATCGGTGCGGTTCGAGTAGAAGCCCTCCTGAACGAGGAGGTCGATCCGGCCAAGGTCGATATAGCCCAGATTGATCGTGATCTTTTCGGTGTCCGGCATGCGCGGACGCAGGGGGGTGACGGTGCTGCTCATTGGTTTCTCCATCCGTTTGGATGGTATATGGATGGTATGCAGAAGGAACGCAAGAGCCGGCGAGAATTTTCGCGGGTGGGTCCCGGTCAGGTTCCGGCGTTTCCGTCGCGAAGCTTCTGGCGGTAGGCCTTGAGCGTTTCTTCCATCCTGGCGCGAGCTTCCGGGGTCGGATGGGGTGGGATGATGTTGAGCGACGCGGCCTCGGCGGCGTCGAAGCGCAGACGCGTGACCAGCGGGAAGTGATCGGAGCCCACATGCCCGCCGAGGCCGAACTCGACGAGCACCACGTCCTCGGTGATGTGGACCTGATCGATCGGGGTGCGCAGCAGCGGGTTGTTCGCGTCGTGGCTGGCATAGAGACCGCGGCCGACGCGGGGGTCGAGATAGCGGCCGACCTCCTTGAAGCGACGGGCGGTGGGAGACCAGGCGGCGTCGTTGAAATCGCCCATCACCACCACCGGCAGATCGGCATCGCGAGCACAGAGCGCGGAATGCAGGATCTGGGCATCGCGCTCCTCGGTGTCCTCGCCGGGCACGGGCGGGCGCGGATGCAGGCCGAGAAATCCGAAGCGGCGGCCCTGGCGATCGCGCAGAATCGCATGGATCGACGGAATACGGTCGGGGGTGAGATAGACCTCGCGGGCCTGTTCGGCGTCGAGGCGGGTGGCGAAGACCAACCCGTAATGATTGTCCTGCGGGACGCGGATGATCGTGGGCCAGCGGCGCAGCACCGGGTCGAGCGCCTCGATCCAGCGGCTGTCGGTTTCCATCAGCAGGATCACGTCGGGATCGGTGTCCTGGATCAGCCGGGCGACCTTCGCGTGATTGGTGTTCTCCATCTGCACGTTGGCCGCGAGGAAGACGACATCGACCTCCGGATCGCGGGCCTCGGCCATCGTCATTTCGGTCGCGGCCAGCCGCGTGAAGGGCCGGATCCGGTGAAGCTGCCAGCCGAGGGCGGCGCCGAGAAGCGGGAGGCCGAGCCAGCGACCGGGCACCGGCAGGACGAGGAAGAGCGCGATGAGGATCCCGAGACAGATCGCCGTCTGGACGCGGGGGAAGTCCCAGATCCGCACCCACCAGCGGTGGCTGTGCGAGAACGGCAGGATCGTGACCGTGATGAGGACTGCACAGATCAGCCAAAGAAAAACTGCGATCGGTGCTCCGATGTTCATTCCGTGCTCTCCCGTCAGCCGGCCAATAAATTCACGCGGGCTCGGCTCCGTCAACCGGGGAGATCGCGCGCGTCGGCCGGGCTCAGAGCACCGGGCCGAACATCGCCACGGCATTGTTCCAGAGCCGGTCGCGGCGGCTCCAGTTCTCGGCATCCTTGTGGGTGACCTCGTCGGCGCGGTCGATGTAGGTCTGCTGGCGTGCCCTGATGCCGGCGGTCAGCTCCGCGTCGTGGATGAGGATGTTGTTCTCGAAATTGAGCTCGAAGCTGCGGCGGTCGAGATTTGCCGAGCCGATCAGCGCGGTTTCGCCGTCGAGCGTGAGGGTCTTGGCATGCAAGAGGCCCGGGCGGAACTCCATGATGCGCACACCTGCCTCGAGAAGCTGAGGGTAGTAGGAGCGGCTGGCGGCGGCGACGATCCAGCTGTCATTGCGTTGCGGCAGTATGAGCGTCGTGTCGACGCCGCGCCGCGCCGTGGCGCAGAGCGCGGCCTGGATGGAATCGTCGGGCACGTAATAGGGCGTGCTCACGACGAGCTCGCGGCGGGCGGAGAACATCAGCGTGGTGAACATTTCTGGCACCGCCGTCGGGCGGGTCGCGGCGCTTGAGGCCATGACCTGTGCGGTGAAGCCGGGACCGGCCGGGACGCTGCCCGGATGCAGGAGTTCGGTGAGGTCGTCGTCGTCGCCGGTCATCCAGTCGGAGGCGAAAAGATACTGGTTCTGGCGGACCACCGGCCCCTCGAAGCGCAGCAGGATGTCGACCCAGGGTGCGAAGCTTGCCTTGGTATGGAAGGCGGCATCCGCGCAGTTCTTGCTGCCGATATAGGTGACGCGGTTGTCGATCACGGCGATCTTGCGGTGGTTGCGCATGTCGATGCGCCCGCTGAATACGCGCAGAAGTGGGTGGCCGACCTCGAGCGCCCGTTGCAGTTCCACGCCGGCTTCGGACATCTTCGCCCAGTGCGGCGAGCGGATAAGCAGGCGTGAGCCGAGATCATCGGCCATCACCCGCACGCAGACGCCGCGGCGGGCGGCGCGCATCACGGCTTCGGCGACCCTGAGGCCGGTGGCGTCGGGCATCCAGATGTAGAACAGCAAGTGGACGTGTTCGGTGGCCGCGTCGATATCGGCGATCATCACGTCGAAGGGGCTGTCACCCTCGTCGAGCAGGGTCGCGGTGTTGCCACCGACCGGGGGGAAGCCATTGAATGTCCGACCGACGCGGAAGAGCGGCTCGATATCGGCGGGTACCTCGGCGCTGCCTTCGCCCTCGTGGATGCCGGTCTGCTCGAACGGCGGCAACCGGTCGAGACTGGCGCGGAGCTTTGCGATGCGCCGGCTGCCGATGGTCGCGTCGCCGAACAGCAGATAGGCGAGCATGCCGACGACAGGTGCGCCGAGGATGACCAGCACCCAGGCCATGCGCGAGGACGGATCCCGGTTCGGGCGCAGGAGCGCGCGGCTGATGAAGAGCGCCTGCAGGAACAGATGAAGCGCCACGCCGATCCAGAGCTGCATCGATGCCTCCATTGCGGTTCTCGTCCGGCCGCTCCGGCCCGTTATGGGCCTTGATTTTCGGGGTGGCCGTCAGCCTGAGCCAAAGCCGGTCGCGGTCTACGCCATCGATATCCCATTGCGGGCGCGTCATGTAAACCGGGTCGCCGAGGGGATCGCGAGTTGTGCTTGCCCTGTCGGCCTCGATGAACGCTTGGTCCTGGTGCTGCGTTGCCGTCATGGAGGGCGAAGTTCCTTGACTTGCACCGGGGATCTTCCGGGCGGTCTTTCGTATCTCTCCGGGGCAGGTCCCGTCGGGCCTCTGCCGTTGGATCGGGCCGGGGAAAGGCACATCTGGAATTTTGATGCGTCAGATGCCCTTTACTGAAAATCTTTGCGAAAATGGCAATTATATCGTAAAAGGAGTTGCCGGAATTTGTTTGCGAAGCGGCGTGCATCGATTTGGTTCGCGCCTGCCGGTTGTATTTTGCGCTATTGATTGAAAAGGAATTCTGGCTGTTCAAGATCGTTTTAGGGGGCCTGAAACATGACAATCATCGCAATGACCCGCGAGATGGGGTCTCTGGGCAAGGAGGTTGCCCGGGAGTTCGCCCGACGCATGAACTACTCTGTCGTACACCATGAGCTTGTGGAGGAGACCTCCGCAAGGTCCGGCGAGGAAAGCGAGGTGTACCGGTTTCTCGAGGGCAGCGAGTCAGAACTCGCCAAATGGCGGAACAATCACACCGAGGATGGCTATCTGACGCGCGAACAGGTTTTCGAAATCGCCCTGGCAGGGGATACCATCATCCGCGGCTGGGGCGGGGCGAGCCTGCTCAAGTCGATCCCGAACGTGCTGTCAGTCCGGGTCTGCGCGCCCATGGCGTTTCGCGTCGCGCAGATGATGGACCGGCTCGGGGTGGATGAGCGCGGGGCGCGGCGGGAGATCACCCGCAGCGATGCCTCGCATGGCCGGGCCTTCCTGCGGTTCTTCGAGCAGGACTGGCGGGATGCGACGAATTACGACCTGGTGCTGAACACCGAGCACCTGACGCCGTCCGTCTGCGCCGACATCCTCTGCGATGCGGTCCGGAACCCGGCATTCGCCCAGACGCCCGACACGGATCGAGCGCTGCGCGACAGGCTGCTCGAGGTGCGGATCTCGGATGCTCTGGCGCGGGATTCCGGCATGCACAGGCGCGGGACGCGGGTCAATATCACGGTGGAGGATGCGCAGGTTCGCCTCTATGGCATCGTCGCGGACAGTGCGAGCCGGGGCATAGCCGAGAGCATCGCGGCCTCGCAGGACGGGGTCGGAGAGATCCGGAACGAGATCGTCCGGGTCAACGGCTGCAGCTGAGCCGGTGGGTCAGACCATCATCGTCTTGGTGGCGGTGAGCTTGAGATCGGGCCAGTCGCGCTCGACGCGGTCGATGTCCCATTGCAGGCGGGTCATGTAGACCGGGTCGCCGTCGTGGTCCTCGGCCATGTGGCCCTTGTTGGCCTTCACGAAGTCCTCGATCTTCTCGCGCGGACCCGAGAGCCAGCGGGCCGAGGAGAACTGCGTCGGCTCGAAGCGGACCGGCAGGCCGTATTCGAGCTCGATGCGGGAGGCCAGCACGTCGAATTGCAGGGGGCCGACGACGCCGACGATCCAGCCCGAGCCGAAGGTCGGCTTGAAGAGCTTGGAGGCGCCCTTCCTCGGCGAATTGCGTGAGCGCCTTTTCGAGGTGTTTGGCCTTCATCGGGTCGCCGGCGCGGACGGTCTGCAGCAGCTCCGGTGCGAAGGACGGGATGCCGGTGAAGCGCAGGGCCTCGCCTTCGGTCAGCGCGTCGCCGATGCGGAGCTGGCCGTGGTTGGGGATGCCGATGATGTCGCCGGCCCAGGCGTCCTCGGCGATCTCGCGGTCGTTGGCGAGGAAGAGCACCGGGTTGGAGATCGCCATCGGCTTGCCGGTGCGGACGTGGTGGAGCTTCATGCCGCGCTCGAAATGGCCCGAGCAGAGGCGCACGAAGGCGACGCGGTCGCGGTGCTTGGGGTCCATGTTGGCCTGGACCTTGAAGACGAAGCCGGTGACGGCGGGCTCCCAGGCGCCGACGCCGCGCGATTCCGCCGGGCGGATCTGCGGCGGCGGGCCGAAGGCGCCGATGCCGGCCATCAGTTCCTGGACGCCGAAGGAGTTGATCGCGGAGCCGAACCAGATCGGCGAGAGGTTGCCCGCCGGCCATCGCGTCCGCGTCGAAGGACGGGCAGAAGCTCGCGGGCCATCTCGACCTCCTCGCGGAGCGTGGCGAGGAGGGCGGCGGGGATGTGGTCGGCCATGCGGGGGTCGTCGAGGCCCTGCATGTTCGACGCTCTCGGCGCGTTTGTTGCGGTCGGCGCGGTCCATCAGCTCGAGCCGGTCGTTCAGCATGTCGTAGCAGCCGAGGAAGTCTCGGCCCTGGCCGATGGGCCAGGAGGCGGGGCAGACGTCGAGCTGGAGCTCCTGCTGGATCTCGTCGATGATCTCGAAGGTGTCGCGCGCCTCGCGGTCCATCTTGTTGCAGAAGGTCAGGATCGGCAGGTCGCGCATCCGGCAGACCTCGAAGAGCTTGCGGGTCTGGCTCTCCACGCCCTTCGCGCCGTCGATGACCATGACGGCGGCGTCGACGGCGGTCAGCGTGCGGTAGGTGTCCTCGGAGAAGTCGGAGTGGCCCGGCGTGTCTACGAGGTTGAACCACCAGTTTTGAAACGGGAACGACATCGCGGAGGCGGAGACCGAGATGCCGCGGTCCTGCTCCATCTTCATGAAGTCCGAGCGAGTGCGGCGCGCCTCGCCCTTGGCGCGGACCTGGCCGGCCATCTGGATCGCGCCGCCGTAGAGCAGGAACTTCTCGGTCAGCGTGGTCTTGCCCGCATCGGGATGCGAGATGATGGCGAAGGTGCGCCGGCGGGCGATCTCGGGCGGCAGCGGCGGGGTGTTGGACGGGGCATCGAGCATCGGGCGGATATATGGTGCAAGAAAGCGGATGGAAAGAGGCTGGAATCCGGCTGGGCAGGTGGCTTGCCAGTGCCAGCTCAGGCGACGGGGGTCAGGAGCGGATCGCCGGCGAAATGGGCGGCGAGGTTGCGGATCACCAGATCGCCCATGGCGGTGCGGGTCTTGACCGTGGCGGAGCCCTGGTGCGGCGAGAGCACGACGTTCTCCATCGCCCGCAGCGCCTCGGGGACCTGCGGCTCGGCCTCGAACACGTCGAGGGCGGCCCCGCCCAGCTTGCCGGCCGCGAGAAGCTCCACCATCGCCGCCTCGTCGACCAGCGAGCCGCGGGCGACGTTCACGAGGTTGCCCGCGGGTCCGAGGGCCTCCATCACGTCGCGCGAGACGATGTGGCGGGTCTCCGGCGAGCCTGGCGCGATCACCACCAGCCAGTCCACGTCGCGGGCCATGGCGGTGAGGTCGGGGTAAAAGGTGTGGGGCACATAGGCCTGCTCGGTGCGGCCGTGATAGGAGATGCGCATCCGGAAGGCCTGCAGCCGCCGGGCGATCTCGCTGCCGATCCGCCCGAGCCCGAGGATGCCGACATGGGCACCGGTCAACTCGCCGGTCAGGCCGAAATTGCCCGAAGGCCATTTGCCGTCACGCAGGAAGCGGTCGGCCTGGGGCAGGCGGCGGCAGAGCGCGATCATCAGGCCGACGGTGATCTCGGCCATGGCGTCGGTGAGCACGTCGGGGGTGTTGGTGACCCGCACATCGCGGCGCTTGCAGGCGGCGATGTCGATGGCGTCGTATCCGACGCCGTAGCTCGCGACGATCTCCAGCGCCGGAAGCGCGTCGAGCACGCCGGGGGGCAGGCCGCTCCCGCCGTCGGTGGCGACGGCGCGAATCCGGGTGCCGGTTTCCGCAAGCAGGGCGCCCTTGTCCTCCGCCTCCCAGTAGCGGTGCACCGTGCCGGCCTTCGCCAGCGCCGCTTCCACATGGGGCATCATCGGGGCGATCTGGAGGATATGGGGGGGCATCGGAAGCTCCTTCGGGTCCGCGTTCGGGGGCGGCACCTTGGCCCTGGCGGGCGGTGCGCACAAGGGGCACAGGCGCGGAGACGGGCGGGCGGCGGGCTGCTCCTTCAGACCGACGACGTGACGCTTGGATCGATCGCGCGAAACATCCCGTACTTCGGGCGGTTCCGAGAGGGTGGGCTGCTGCGGACAAGTGCAAGTGCTTGCGCTTGCCCGCGGGCTGCGGCACAGCGCCTCGGATGGCTGCCTTTCTTCCCGGTTTCCTGCTCGGCCTGAGCCTGATCCTCGCGATCGGGGCGCAGAATGCCTTCGTGTTGCGGCAGGGGCTTCTGGGGGTGCATGTACTGCCGGTCGTGCTGGCCTGTGCGGTGTCGGATGCGGTGCTGATCACGATCGGTGTGTTCGGCTTCGCGCGGCTGACCGAGTGGCTGCCGGGGATCGTGCCGGTGATGCGCTACGGCGGGGCGGCGTTCCTGGTGCTCTACGGGCTTCGGGCGGCGCGGGCGGCGTTCGGGCCGGATGCCGCGCTGATGCCCGCGGAGCGGCCGGTTCTGGCGCTGGGGCGGACGCTGGCGGTGTGCCTCGCACTGACCTGGCTCAATCCGCATGTCTATCTCGATACGGTGCTGCTTCTGGGGTCGATCTCGACGCAGTATGACGACCGGGTGGCCTTCGCGGCGGGGGCGGTGACGGCGTCGTTCGTGTTCTTCTTCGCGCTCGGCTACGGGGCGGGACTGCTGCGGCCGCTCTTCGCGACGCCGCTCGCGTGGCGGGTGCTGGAGGGCGGAATCGCCCTGGTGATGTGGGCGATCGCGGTGAAACTCTTGGTCATGGAATGAGGCTCAGATGATCTATGTGGATGCGGATGCCTGTCCCGTGCGCGACGAGGTGGTGCGGGTGGCGGAGCGGCATGGCGTGGAGGTGGTGATGGTGGCCAATGGCGGCATCCGGCCGAGCCTGCATCCACTGGTCAGCGTGGTGGTGGTCGATGCGGGGCCGGATGTGGCCGACCAGTGGATCGCCGATCGGTGCGGGCCGGGAGATGTCTGCGTGACGGCGGATGTGCCGCTGGCCGCGCGGGTGGTCGCGGCGGGTGCGGCCGCACTCGGACCGGACGGGCAGGAATTCAGCACGGCCAATGTGGGCCAGCGTCTTGCGATGCGCGATCTCGCGGCCGATCTGCGGGCGGCGGATCCGTTCCGGGCCGGCGGCGGGCGGGCGTTCTCGAAGGCGGACCGGGCGCGGTTTCTCGAGGCGCTGGAGCGCTTGCTGCGCAAGGCGGCGCGGGGTGCCGGGGGCCGGCCGGGGTAGGCGGGGCGGTCGCTGCCCTTTCCGGAGAGCAACTCTGCACAAGCCGCAAGTTTCAAATCGCGCGGCAGGCGTTCAGACTTGCTGACTGCGAGAGCAGTCGCGGGTCCGCTCTCAAGTCCGGGCGGTTGTCCTGCGGAGACGCGCGACCACGTCGCGGTCGCCGGCATTGCCCAGCACGCGCGCGGCTTCGGCGCGCGGCATCCAGACGGCGCGATGGCCGGGCTCGACGGGCGGGCCGAGGCGGAGTGTGGGGCGGGCGAGGTAGATGTGGCAGACCTTGCGCGCCCAGATGTCGTATTCCGGCATGAAGGTGTAGCGCTGGAAGGCCCCAAGGCGGCGCAGCACGCGGATCTTCCAGCCGGTTTCCTCGAAGCATTCGCGGTGGAGGGCGGCGAGCGGACTCTCGCCGGGGTCGATCCCGCCGCCGGGAAGCTGGAACTCGGTCTGCGGCCAGCTCTGTTCGGTAACCAACAGCCGGTCGCCGCACAGGAGCACGGCATAGGCGCCCGGACGCGTGATGTAGCTTCGGTCGGGGCGGACGGGGTCGCCGTATCTGCGCATGGCGCGAGGCTTAACCCGGTGCGTGCCGAGCGGCAACGGCCGCGTGGCCCGCAAGGGGCGGATTGCACCCGGCTGCCCAAGCCCCTATCTGGAGGCCCAGTTTTCGGGAGATATCCATGAGCCTTGCCGGCCGCATTGCCTGGGACGATTCCGTCCTGCCCTTCCAGCTCGACCGCGCGGACATCCGCGGTCGGCTCGTTCGGCTCGATACCGTGCTGGAGACTATTCTCGGGCAGCATTCCTATCCTGTCCCGGTGGCGGCGCTCGTCGCGGAGGCGACTCTGTTGACGGCGCTGATCGGCCAGAGCGTGAAGCTGCGCTGGCGGCTGTCGCTGCAGGTGCGCGGGCAGGGGGCGATCCGCTTCATCGCCACGGACTGGTTCGCGCCGGAGACCGAGGGCGCGCCGGCGCGCATGCGGGCCTATGCGAGTTTCGATGCCGAGGCGCTGGCGGCGGCACCAGCGGAGGCACGGCCGTTCGATCTGCTTGGCGGCGGACTCTTCGGAATGACGATCGACCAGGGCCCGGACATGGCGCCCTATCAGGGGATCACGCCGATCGCCGGATCGGGGCTCGCGCAATGTGCCGAGACCTACTTCGCGCAGTCCGAGCAGATCCCGACGCGCTTCGCCCTCGCGATGGGCGAGGCGGCGGCGCCCGGCGAAGTGCGCCGCTGGCGTGCGGGCGGGCTGATGCTCCAGCTTCTGCCCAAGGCCTCGCCGCATGCCAAGCAGGAAGCGAGCGGGCCGGACGGGCTTCTGGCACCCGAGGACATCCTCGACGACGCCAGTGCCGAGAACTGGTCGCGGGCGGTGATGCTGATGGAGACAGTCGAGGCGCTCGAACTGATCGGGCCGCTGGTCGGAGCCGACGAGGTGCTGCTGCGCCTGTTCCACGAGGAGACGCCGCGGGTGTTTCCGGCGCGCCCGGTCCAGTTCGGCTGCACCTGCGGGCCGCAGAAGGTGGTTGATGCGCTGGCGACCTGCGACGCCGACGAGATCGCCGGCATGATCACCGCCGATGGCGAGGTAACCGCCGATTGCCAGTTCTGCGGGGCGCATTATGCCTTCGATCCGGCCGATCTCGGCTTTGACGGCGGGGGCGACGGCCTGTAGCTTCGGTTGCGATTGCGGGCGGCCAGGGGAGCATCACCGTGAAGCTGCGGGATCTTCTTGCGCGGCACGAGCCGGAAGCGCCGCTGCGCTACAGCCTCAAGGCGGGTCTCGGAGCGCTGATCGCGATCCTGATCCTTGGCGTCATGCTCGACAGCACCGGTCTACCCCTGCTGATCGCGCCCTTCGGGGCGAGCACGGTGCTCCTGTTTGGCCGGCCGCGCGGCATCCTCGCGCAGCCGGTGAACGTGGTCGCCGGCTACACGGTCTCGGCGCTGGTCGCCTTCGGGGTGGCGCAGATCTTTCCGGGTGTGCTCTGGGCCACCGCGGCCTCGATCGGGCTGAGCCTCGTGCTGATGCGGGTGCTGCGGGTGACGCATCCGCCGGCCGGTGCGATCCCGCTGATCGCCTTCGGCGAGACGCTCGACGTGCTGGAATTGCTGGAGGCGGTGATCCTCGGCAGCGTCATCCTTGTCGCGATCGCTCTGGTCTGGCACCGCATTCCGCCGCAGCAGGAATACCCCAAGCGGGGCGACGCGGATGCGTGGCGGCACAATCCGCTGGAGGATACCTGGGAC
>CAVQAX010000026.1:0-108326 GCA_963710515.1 uncultured Alphaproteobacteria bacterium | reverse complement strand
CTCCGGCGGTAGGGTTCGAACCTACGACCAATTGATTAACAGTCAACTGCTCTACCACTGAGCTACGCCGGACCATGCGCTTGCGCAGGGCGAGGCTATAGCAAAGGCGTTTCGGGGCGTCCAGTGCAATTGCGGACGGCCCGGGAGACCGGCATCCGTAGGGCTCGAAGACTTGCAAATCGGGGGACTGGACCCATCTCTCAGCCCAGGAAATGCAATGAAAAAACATCGCACCGATCAAATCAACGATACGGTCCCGCAGATGCCGGGCTCAACGCGGACCGGTCTCGGTGTGACGCGAGCCGACGGTGACTACCTGCCCGAGGAAGGGGAACGGCGGCGGTCGGACGTCGCGGCCTTCATCGCGGAAACGCGCCGGACGGCACCCCCCCGGACGGGTGCGGTGCGTGGCAGGCTTATATTCGCGCTCGACGCCACGATGAGCCGTCAGCCGACCTGGGACCTTGCATGCGATCTGCAGGCGGAGATGTTCGAGGCCGCCGCGCGATCCGGCGGCCTCGATGTCAAGCTGTCCTATTTTCGGGGGCGAGCCGAGGCGCGGTCCTCGCGATGGGTTGGCGATGCACGCGGCCTGACCGGGTTGATGACAGGCATTGCCTGTCACGGCGGGCTGACCCAGATAGGCCGGATTCTCGATCACGCCGGTGACGAGGCCGCGAAGGGACCTGTCGCAGCCCTTGCCTATGTCGGGGATGCGATGGAGGAGAACATCGATCAACTCTGTCACAAGGCGGGGAAGCTTGCGATTCACAACACACGGGCATTCATGTTCCTCGAGGGCAACGATCCGACTGCGGAACGCGCCTACCGCGAGATCGCACGGCTGACCGGCGGCGCATTCCTCCGCTTCGATCCGGCCGCGCCAGCGGAACTGCGCGCTCTCCTCGGTGCGGTGGGCGCCTACGCCGCGGGAGGCCGCGTGGCGCTGGAGGCCTCCGGCAGTCGTGCGGCCCGCCAGTTGCTTTCGGACATGCGCGGATGAACCCGGCGGTCGCGGGTGCGGCGCTCGTCTTTGGGTTCGGAATTGCGGCCATCGTGACGGGGCGGGTTCCACGCGAGCGCGCGATCGCCACGTTCGTTCTCGCCTCCGCGGCAGCACTTGCGCTCTTGCGGATGCTACCGCTCGCAATCCCGCTGGCCATGGTCGGTTTCAGCCTGTGGAGCCGGGGCGCGGGCCTTGGCCGGCCATCTGGTCGGAGCCGAGCACCCTCCAGCGGGCAGGCGTCCGAGGTCGGCTCGGCCGGACTGGCCATGCGGCTCGATCATGATAGCGGCGTCTTGGACGGCACGATCCTGACGGGGCCGATGGCCGGCAGACGGCTCTCGCAGCTCGACGTCGCAGCGCTGCACCGCCTCGCCGCACAGTTCCGCACCGATGAGGACGACGACAGTCTTGCCCTGCTTATGGCCTATCTCGAACGTTCCGGCATCGAGGCGGAGGACCCGGGAAACAACGATGGCCCTGAAACTCAATCCGACGAGATGAGCGAGGCCGAAGCACTGAGAGTGCTGGGCCTCGAGCCCGGTGCCAATGCTGACGAGATCCGCGCGGCGTATCACCGGCTGATCAAGCGAAACCATCCGGACATGGGCGGATCGGACACGCTCGCTGCCATGATCAACCGGGCCAAGGCACGGCTCGACCCCGATTGATCGTCTCAGCGGATACCGGTCACCGCATCGAGCGCCACGGTTCCGCCGCCGGCGAGGACGAGTTGCGGTGCACCGCCGGCAAGGCGGACCTCGGTCACTTCCGAGAAGACATTTCCCTCCTGGGTGTCTAGCAGGGCGTCACCCTTGTAGCTCTCGACGGAGAATCCGTAGGTCCCGTGGGGCAATTCCGTTCCGGATGCATTTCGGCCGTCCCAGGTGATCCGGCCGTCGACGGCATCGAGGGAGCGACGGCCGACGATCTGGTCGAAGTCGTTGCGGATCACCAGAACCGTGCGATCCGCATCCGCCACCGGTGTCATCGCGACATCGACCGGATTTCCGGCGAATTCGGTCTTGCCGGGCGCGCGCACCTCGCGGCCGATCCAGGATGCCATGCCCTCGGCATTGCCGCCGGCCAGCAGGTTGTAGATCTGCTCGAGCCTGTCATTCGAGCGAACCTGCTGTTCGACACCCGAGAAATTCGCGAGCTGGGCGACGAATTCGGTGCTGTCCATGGGTTTGAGAGGGTCCTGATTGCGCATCTGCGTGGTCAGGAGCGTCAGGAAAGTCTCGAAGTCGCCGGCCAGCTCGTTGGAACTGACATCCTGTTTCGAGCCGGTCGCGGCCTTCGTGGGGAGGTTGGCGATCTGGGCGGGTGTGAGTTCCATGGCAGGTCCTTTCCTGAAATCGGGGTTCAGAGGCGGATGTCGAGGCCAGTGTCCGTGACGAGCGTCCCACGCATCTGCGCGATCGAGCTGTCAGGCCCGGCGGCTGGCGAGGCTTGCGACGCAGGCTGGACCACACTGCGTTCTTCGCCGTGGTCGGGCTCGCCAGGCATCTCGCCGCCGAAATCGAAGCCGAGCGATACGTTTTCGTAGCCCGCTTCCTGCAGGTCCCGGATCAGCGTGTCGGCATGGCGCCTGAGGAAATCCTGGGTCTCGGGACGCTCCGCCAGCAGGACGGCGCGAAGGCCATCCTCGGCAGGGTCGAGACGGATCTGGACGCGTCCGAGTTCCGGAGGATCGAGGCGGATCTCGACGCTACGTTCGCGGGTCCGGGTTAGCGCAACAGTTATCTGGCCGGCGACCGCCTGCGGCTGGGCAGCGACCGCGCTGGTCCGGCCGTCCGCTCCGAGGGCGGAGGCCGGTGATCCGGAGATCGCTTCAAGGCGCCAGTCTGCGCCACGACCGGAGCTGGCATGCGGCATGGTCTCCGTCCCGAGGCTTCCGATGTCGGGTCCGACCGTCGGAGCTAACTGGGGTGCCGAGGAAACTGACCGGAAGGCCGTCACGGCGGGCGACGCGCTCGCTGTCTCGGGACTTGTCCGGGCGAGAGCATTGGGCAGATCGGCGTCGCTTTCCGTCAGGGGGTCCGGGGCGAGATCCCCCGCCGCAACAGCTGTGTTTGCGGGAATTATCGCTGTCGGTTCCGATGGCTGGACAACACCCGGCCCCGCAGGATGAGATTGTCTGGTCGCGGCTCCGATTTGCGGCGTGTCCGAGGTCACTGCCCTTGCGATACCCGGTTCCACGATGCTTCGTGGCTGCTCGGCACGGTCGGCGTCTGTCGTCAGGGGCGCCTGTTCCGAATTCTGTTCTGGAACAGCGACATCCGGATTGATCGGCGGCGCGGCGGCGGGCGTCCCGGCCTGCCGGCTGGAAATCCGATCGTCCGGTGCTGTCAGCGGCACAGTCTCCGGATCGGCGTCTGCCTTCGGCGCCGAACCGTCCTCCGCCGGATCCTTCGCAGCGGCATCCACTGGCTGCGAAGCGTCTGTCGGGGCCGCTTTCTCGGCGGTGCGCGGTTTTGTGCGCGCCGTGACATGATCCTCGAAGTCGGAAGCGCCCTCCCGCTTTCCGTGTCCGGCAGTATCGCTGCGCGGTTGTGCAGCCGGGGACGAGGCCGGGCGCTGCGCGGTTGTCGCCGGTCGCAGGAAAACGGATTCGGAGGAAGGCGGCATGGGCGCTCCATCAAACGGGTCACGTTCCTCAATCTCCCCAAAGCATTACGATTTATTTACCGCGATAGGCACAATCTTCCTTCGTAAACAGATGATCGGAGCCTGTTCGATGGAGCTTCCTCCCCTGCCCTCTCTCCCGCTTTCCGCTCAGGCGAAGGGCCTCGACCGCTCGGCGGAGGAGGCCCGGATGCGCGAGACCGCGGAGGCCTTCGAGGCGGCCTTCCTCGCGGACGTGCTGGAGAACTCCGGCATCAATGCCATGCCGGATGCTTTCGGGGGCGGAGCCGGGGAAGATGCCTTTTCCGGGCTTCTGACACAGGAATACGGCCGTTTGCTCGCCGAACGTGGCGGCATAGGGCTGGCCGAACAGGTCTTCGAGTTGCTCAAACAGCGGAGTGTCGCACCATGATCACCACCATTCTGGCCTCGGCCCGTCAGGCCCGCATTCTCCGGCTGCTCGACGAGGAACGGCGCATCCTGCTAGAAGGACCGTTGACCGCACTGGCGGCCATCGTGGATCGCAGGGAATCGGCGATGGCGGAGATTTCGAACGCCACTGGCGCGCTTCCCGAAAGCTTCTTGGAAAGCCTTCGAGCGAAGGGTGAGCGAAATGCCCGGCTGATCCAGGCGAGCCTCGCCGGATTGCGCTCGGCCGATGCCGAGATCGCCCGGATCGAACAATCCGGCCGAGCCATCGGAACCTATTCGGCGAACGGCAGGAGAACTCCCGACGAACCCAGGGCCGCCACGAAGGACACCCGCGCCTGAGTGAACCTTTTAAGAATATCTGGGAGAAAATTGGAGCGGGCGATGAGATTCGAACTCACGACCCTAACCTTGGCAAGGTTATGCTCTACCCCTGAGCTACGCCCGCGTCCTGAGGCGGGGTATAGACCCATTGCTTTGGCGGAGACAAGAGCCAAAGCGCGATGTGGTTGCGGATTCCGGAATCGTGGGACGTGCCTTGCGGATCGCACAGAAGGCGTTGTTCCGAGGGGCGGCGATGGCTCGGGGAACATTCCCGCTCTCCTGCCCCGCCCGGAATTCCGGAGATCGCGGGCGACGAAGGATGCGATAGGGTATTGCCGACCCCAAGTATCTACCTTAGGTTGCATTGAGTGGCAAATGCCCGCCTGAGCCCGAACCACCACCGAGGATGCCAGCCATGACCGCACGTGCCGCGGCCCCTGACACTCCCGAGCGGGCCCTGATGCGGATGATCGCTGCGCGCACCGGTATTGATGCAATCTGCTACATCGATCCTGCCGAAACCCCGCCGCGGGTGATCGCCGCAACCGATGCGGTCGCCGGATACCGACAGTTGATCGACCCCGAAGAGACAGCTTTCGACTGGAGCGCGTGTCTGGCCGCGGCCACGGAAGCGCCGCTGGATCTGACCTCGAACGATGGCACTTGCGCGCAGGTGATTGCGATGCCGGTCCGGATGGAAGGTCACGCCACCGGTCTCCTTGTGGCGCTTGGCGATCGCATCAAGGGAACCCCCGCGCTGACCGACGGACTTCGCGAGGGCGCCGAGTTGCTCGCTCTTCTGCCGGCGACCGCGCCACGCGCTTTGAGCGGCCCGATGGGGCGTCATTGTGTTCTGCCCCGGGCCGACGCCTGTCGGCTCATCGAGGCCCGGCAGGCCGGCACAAACGCGGCAGCGCTTCTGCTGATCGATATCGACCGCTTCAGCGCCATCAACGCGGTCCTCGGATTTCCGGCGGGAGATTCACTGCTGGCCATCACCGCGACCCGGCTCGCCCGGTCGATCGGACCGCGCGAGGTGCTCTCGAGGCTCGAATCCGATCGCTTTCTCGTGCTCTCCGACAGGCCGGCCGCCGATCTGCCCGAACTGGCGCGCAAGCTCGCGGACAGTCTCGGCGAACCGATCCCGATCGCCGGCGAGGTGATCGTGCTTCAGGCGACCCTCGGACTGGTCACCTCGAAGGATCCGGCGCTGACCGGGGAGACCCTGCTCATGCAGGCCGAGAACGCGTTGCGCAGCGGCAAGAATGACGGTGGCAACCGTCTGGTGCGGCATGAAGCCCGGGCCGAGGCCGCGGTTCAGGAGCGCTGCCGGCTCGAACTCGATCTTGGACAGGCAATCGATCTCGACCAGATGCGGCTGGTCTATCAGCCCTATCTCGATCTCGCGAGCAATCGCCCTTGCGGTGTGGAGGCCCTGCTGCGCTGGGACCATCCCCAGCGCGGTGAGCTTCAGCCCGCGGCCTTCATCTCGATGGCCGAGCGCACGGGTCAGATCCTGCCGGTCGGCGACTGGACGCTGCGCCGGGCGCTGGAACAGGCAGCGGACTGGCCGGACGGACCTCGGCTCTCGGTCAACATCTCGGCGCTGCAGTTCCGCCAGCCGGACTTCACCCGCAAGGTCGACGCGGCTCTTGCAGCGACCGGCTTTCCGGCGGAACGGCTGGAGCTGGAGATCACCGAGACAGTGCTGATGCGTGACAATCCCGAGACCATCGGGCAGCTCCGGACGCTCATCAATCGGGGCGTGCGGATCGCGCTCGACGATTTCGGCACGGGCTACAGTGCACTGGCCTATCTGGCCCGCCTGCCCCATCACCGCATCAAGCTCGACCGGTGCTTCGTGCAGGATCTGGCCAATCCCTGCACCACCGAGTTGATCCGGGCGATCATCGTCTCGGCCCGCGCTCAGGGGATCGCGGTCACCGCAGAAGGGGTCGAGACGCCGGAGCAACTCTCCGCCGTTCGCCGGATGGGGTTCACCCATGCGCAGGGCTTCGCCACCGGGTCTCCGGTCGCGGACCCGTCGGCGCTGTGGCGGGTCGGGCAGCACGAGCCCGCCTGACGGCTTGCACACGCGAACGGCCGGCGCCAGCATGGGCGGGGCAAAATCCGTGATCAGGCGAGGCGCGAGACATGACAGAGGCATGGCCAGGCGAGGCTGACGTCCGCCGATCCCGGGGGTTGGTCGCCGACACGGTTGACCGGGGCGCCCGCGCTTGAGGCGGCTTTCGCAGCCTCCGCGGGATCCCGATTTCGTCCAGAACCCATACCCTTTCTACGACTCGGCCCGTGCGGTTGGGCCCTGGTTCGACTGGGAGGAATACGGGTTTCCCTGTGCGGCAGGCTATGCGGAAGTCAATGCGCTCCTGCGGGATCGGCGGTTCGGGCGTGAACTTCCCGGAGAGCCGCGGGCGGCCGTGCCGGAGCATTTGCGGGCGTTTCGCGCGGTCGACGATCTCTCGATGCTGGACCGGGAACCGCCGGACCATACCCGGCTCCGGCGGCTGGTCCTGCGGGATTTCACGGCGCGGCGGATCGCGGCGCTGACGCCGGACATCGAGGCTCTGGCGGAGGGTCTGGTGGACAGTCTGCCGCCCGGAGAATTCGATCTGCTGGCGGACTTTGCCGAACGGCTCCCGGTTCTGGTGATCGCGCGGCTGCTCGGCGTGCCGGAAGCCGCCTGTGACGACCTGCTGGCCTGGTCGCATGACATGGTGGCGATGTATCAGGCCCGCCGCGACAGGGCCGTCGAGGAGCGGGCCAATGAAGCGGCCGCGGCGTTCTCGGCATTCCTGCGAGCCCTGATCGAGGCGCGCCGGCACCGGGCAGAGGATGACCTGATCTCGAAGCTGGTCGCGGCGGGGTCGGAGCGGGATGCGCTCGATGAGGACGAGATCGTCGCCACCTGCATCCTGCTGCTCAACGCCGGGCACGAGGCCACGGTGCATGTGATCGGCAATGGCGTGAAGGCGCTGCTCGAATCCGGTCTGGAGCCTCGGGCCGTGCTGGCGGGACCGGAGGCGGTTGCAAACGCGGTCGAGGAGATGCTGCGTTTCGACGCGCCGCTGCATCTCTTCACCCGGATGGCGCTGGAAGATGTGGAGCTGTTCGGTCACCGGTTCCGCCGCGGCGAGACCGCGGGGTGCCTGCTGGCGGCGGCGAACCGGGATCCGGCGGTCTTTCCGAAGCCGGACAGGTTCGACCCGGGGCGCGGCAATGCGGGCGCGCATCTGAGCTTCGGCGCCGGCATCCACTTCTGCCTTGGTGCGCCGCTTGCGCGGCTCGAACTGGTCACGGCGCTGCCGATCCTCTTCACGAGGTTGCAGGGGCTTGAAATGGTTGGGAAACCCAGGTTCGCGGATCGCTATCATTTTCGCGGGCTCGAGGTGTTGCAGCTGCGCGCGGCGGGGTGATTTTTCCGGCGACAAAAGTGATCGATTGAGGCAGCTTATTCGCAATCGATTCCCAGCTCGGAAAGGCGACCCTCCCGTGATCAAGAAACTCTCGGCCGAAGCGATCGGCACCTTCTGGCTCGTGTTCGGCGGCTGCGGCAGTGCCGTGGTCGCTGCCGGCTTTCCCGAGCTTGGCATCGGGTTCGCCGGCGTCGCGCTGGCCTTCGGCCTGACGGTGCTCACCATGGCCTATGCGGTCGGCCCGATCTCGGGCGGGCATTTCAATCCCGCCGTCACCCTCGGCTGCGCGGTGGCCGGGCGGTGCGAGTGGAGCGACGTGCTGCCCTACTGGATCGCCCAGATCGCCGGGGGAACCCTCGCGGCGCTCGCGCTCTACATCATCGCGAGCGGAACGCTGGACTGGACCCCGGGAGCCTTTGCGTCCAATGGGTTCGGCGAGTTTTCTCCGGGCGGCTACAGCCTCGGATCGGTGTTGCTGGTCGAGGTCATCCTGACCGCCGGGTTCATCTTCGTCATCCTCGGAGCAACCCAGCGCGGCGCACCTCCGGGCTTCGCGCCGATCGCGATCGGGCTCTGCCTGACGCTGATCCATCTGGTCGCGATCCCGGTGAGCAATACCTCGGTCAATCCGGCCCGCTCGACGGCGGTGGCGTTCTTCGCGGAAACCCCGGCGCTGATGCAGCTCTGGGTGTTCTGGCTGGCCCCGCTGGCGGGTGCCGTGCTGGGCGCACTCCTGTGGACCAAGGTGCTCGACAACGACTGACGGAGCCGACCGGGCGCCCTGCGGGCGGCCCGGTCGACGCCCCGGGACAGGCCTCCGGACCTGCCGCGTTAACCCCCGAAATCGCTGTATGCATCCTGTACGCTTCGCGTACGGATCCCGTACGTACAGGGCCGCCGCGGCGCGAAACGGTTAACGGGTGGCGGAATTGCCCCGGGGCGGCTTGCGGGCATGTGGCCGAGCGGGCAAGGTCCGGCGATGGCAGATGATGCAATCCCTCCCGCAGCGGGCCCGGATGCGGCGGCGTCCCGGCTCGTGGCGATCATGGCGCGGCTGCGCGATCCGGAGACCGGATGCCCCTGGGACATCGTGCAGGATTTCGACACGATCGCCCCCTACACCATCGAGGAAGCCTACGAGGTGGCGGACGCCATCGCGCGCCGCGACATGGCCGATCTGCGCGACGAATTGGGCGACCTCCTGCTGCAGGTGGTCTATCACGCCCGCATGGCCGAGGAGGCCGGGCAGTTCGACTTTGCCGATGTGGCCGACGCCATCTCGGAGAAGATGGTGCGCCGCCATCCCGCATGTCTTCGGCGAAGCGGACCGCGACAAGAGCCCCGAGCAGCAGACCCGCGACTGGGAGGCGATCAAGGCCGCCGAGCGGGCCGGCGGGGAAGGTCCGGCGAGTGCGCTCGACGGGGTGGCGGCCGGCCTGCCGGCGCTGACCCGGGCGGTGAAGCTGCAGAACCGCGCGGCCCGGGTCGGTTTCGACTGGCCGGATGCGGGGGCGGTGCTCGAGAAGATCACGGAGGAGACCGCGGAACTGGTCGCCGAACGTGAGACGGGCGACCCTGCGCGCATGGCCGAGGAATACGGCGATCTGATGTTCGTGATGGCCAATCTCGCGCGGCACCTGAAGATCGATCCGGAAGCGGCGTTGCGGGCCGCCAATGCCAAGTTCACCCGACGCTTTCAGGGCATCGAGGCGGCGCTGGCGCGAGAAGGCCGCCGGCCGGAGCAGTCGGATCTGGCGGAGATGGATGCGCTCTGGGATGCGGAGAAACGGGCGGAGCGGGCCGGGTCTTGAGTGGTGACGGTCAGGGCCGGGTTTTGAGTCTGCAAACCGACCCGATGTCCCTTCTCCGGGGGCAACTATTTTTGTGAAATCCGGGCAATGGCGGCAGGGGTGAGTGGGCTGGCGTTTGAGGCATTGCGATTGAAGACCCCGACCGCCGACTGCGACAAAGAAGCTGCTTGATCCAATCGTTGCCTTTGGGGTCGGCACGTCAGCATCCAGGTCGCAGTTCAGTCAGATTGGTTTATTGACATATCGCAAAGCCTACGTGTCTGAGCGGTGCTAAACTGGCAAAGTGTTCAATGAGAGAGAAGGAAGCCAAGATGTTCAAATTTCACAGAGACTCTCCGGGCTGGCTGCTTGGAGGCGCCATGCTGGCCGCCGCCGCTTGTCCGGCTCTCGCACAGGATGCCGGAGAGAAGGAGTATATGGTTGCCTGCGCCGTGTGTCATGGGGAGAGCGGGAAAGGTCAGGGTCCGTTCGCGGAATTGCTGAACATCGAAACTCCCAGTCTTACCGGGCTTGCGGCAGCAAACGATGGTGAATTCCCTTACCTCGATGTCTTCCTGATCGTAGATGGACGGGGGGGCGTACGCGGTCACGGTGGCAGCATGCCAATCTGGGGCGAACGCTTCTCGGCCACCGCAGAGGAAGAATTCGGCTTTTATGGCGCCGAAGTTGTAACTCGCGGAAGAATAGCACTGCTGCTCGAACACCTGATTTCGTTGCAAGAGTAGGTCGTTGAACCCTGCTGTAAGCTGCGATGGTAGCTTGACGCTGAAAGACGGCATACCGGTTTGCCATCCCTGAATTTTGGCAGAGAACCTGAATTCATTCAGTCTTTGGCAGGCATTTTCCGAGGGGCCTCTCAAGGGGTCCCTCAGGGTTCCCAGTTCTCGAATTATAACCTTTGAGAGATGACTGGGTTCGTTGTGCAAAGCAAACTGCAGCCTTGGTTTTCAGTCTGAGTGACAGCGAAATTTATTGGTAGACCGAAGGAGCTTCCGTGTCGCCTCTGGCTCCGGCCACACGAAGCTTACCTAAAACGCATCCGCCGACTGTCTTGGAAGCCCGGATGAGTTGCCCGGCCCCACGGCAAGAAACCTGTAAGTCCAAGCTTCACTTCAGAGAAAACTAACGTTCGCCGGCGTGGGAATCCGCAAAATCACGGTTTGAACCAGCAAGTTTCCACCTTTCGGCGCGAGACCGCGCCCTTATGGCCACGGTATCGATCAAGCAAACCACCCAAAGCACGGCGATTGCGCGTCAGTCGTCGCAGAACAGGTCGTGCAGGGTGCCGATCAGTTTCTGCACCTTGGGGTCGCCGATCGAATAATAGATCGCCTTGCCCTGCCGGCGGCTCGAGACGAGGCCTTCGAGGCGCAGGCGGGCGAGCTGCTGGGACACGGCGGCCTGGCGGGCGCCGATCAGGGTTTCGAGCTCGCTGACCGACTTCTCGCCTTCGACGAGGTGGCACAGGATCATGAGCCGGCCCTCATGGGCCAGGGCCTTCATGAAATCGGCAGCGGTCTTCGCCTGGTCCGCCATCGAGGAGAACGCCAGCGGGGCGCTGTTGTCGTCCGCAGTCATCGCCGTTGCTCGTCGTCATCTCCGGAAACCTCTGGTTAGGTATGCTGTCATACATACGCTATTTAGAATGCAAATTGAATAGTCAAACTGCAATTCGTCTTATCTGCGCGATTTCGCTGGAGAACGTCACCCGCAGGCCCCGGTATGCCCGCAGGACGTGCAGAAATCGCAGCCGTCGCGACGGATTACCGCAGCATGGCCGCATTCGGGACAGAGCTTGCCCTTGATCGCGGTCGCCTCCTGCGGGGCGGGTGCGTCGCTCCAGAGCATGGCGCTGCCGGAGGTGGGGTAGCCGTCGGCATCGAGCACGCCGAGCAGCACGTAGCGGTGGATCAGCAGCCGGGCGATGTAGGCGACGGTGGAGGGCTGGACCGCCTGTTTCTCGGAGCCGGGCTGGCGGGCGAAGAAATCGCCCTGCGCCTCGGGCATGTCCTTGAGACCGCGCAGCTTCTTGCCGATCCAGGCGGGGTCGATCACCCGCATGTCGAGGCTGAGGGATTTGGTCAGGCCGTTGAATTCCAGCGGATAGGCGCCCGAAAGCCAGACGCTGAACGGGCGCTTGGTGCCGTCGGGCAGCAGGCATTCCTTCACGAACATCGCGAAATCGTCGCCGGTATTGGGGTTGAGGATGTCGACGGTCCAGCTGAGCGTGCCGTCGACGCCGGATTTCGGCTCCTTGCGGGAGAACATCGCGTCCACCAGCGGCGTCTCGCCTTCGGGGCCGTCGAAGACGCCGAGGGCCTCGCAGCGGTAGCGCACGACTTGCGCGAAGGCGCTGACATTGCCGGCGACGGGGAGCTGGTTTCCGTCGGGCGGCATGGCGACGTGATAGGGCGCGCCGGGGGTGCGGGCGAGGCTTTCGAGCTTGAGCTTGAGCCAGGCGCGGTCCTGGGCGCGCATGTCCATGCTGAGGCTTTTCGCGAGCGCGCCGAGGCCGCGCGGGGTCTCCTCGCCGTTCACCCAGACCTCGAAGGGCTGGTTCGCGCCGTTCTCGACATGGCCGACGAAGACGGCGAAGCGGTTCGCCGGGGCCTCGACCATGTAGGTCCAGGAGGGCGAGCCGGCGGTGAGCTTCGGGCGGTGGGGCCAGCGCAGGGCGGCGAGCGCCACCTGGGGTGCGTCGCCGATGCGGATGCGGCGGTCGGGTTCGCTTTGGTCGAGATCCTGCGCGCCGGCCTCGCCCTCGACGGAGAGCACCGAGCCGAGCACCGAATTGGGGCGGTAGGTGGTGATGCCCTTGAGCCCTGCCCGCCAGGCTTCGAGGTAGAGATCCTCGAAATCGGCGAAGGGGTAGTCTTCGGGCACGTTCACGGTCTTGGAGATCGCCGCACAGATATAGGGCTGGATCGCGGCCTGCATCTTCATGTGGTCGCGGGCGGAGATTTCCAGCGCGTTGCGGAAGGCGGCGGGCAGCTCGGCGGTGTTGCCGCCGCGGGATTTCCAGAGCCGCCAGGCGTGGTCCTCGACGGAATATTCGCGCATGGAGCCGTCGCCCTCGCGCTTCTTGCGGGTGTAGGTCCAGGAGAAGGCGGGCTCGATGCCGTTCGAGGCGTTGTCGGCGAAGGCGAGGCTGATGGTGCCGGTGGGGGCGATGGAGAGGAGGTGCGAGTTGCGCAGGCCGTGGCTGCGGATCTCGGCGCGGATGTCGTCGGGCAGGCGTCTGGCCATGCCCGAGGCGAGGAACTTCTCGGCATCGAAGAGCGGGAAGGCGCCCTTCTCGCGGGCCAGCGCGACGGAGGCGCGGTAGGCGGCGTCGCGCATCTGGCGGGTGACGTCGGCGGCGAAGTCGCGCGCCTCGGCGCTGTCATAGGCGAGGCCCATCAGGATCAGCGCGTCGCCGAGGCCGGTGAAGCCGAGGCCGATGCGGCGCTTGTTGGCGGCCTCCTCGGCCTGCTGGGGCAGCGGCCAGACGGTGGCGGTGAGCACGTTGTCGAGCATGCGCACGGAGGTTGTCACCGTTTCGGCAAAGGCTTCGGCGGCGAAGCTCGCCTCGGGGGTGAAGGCGTCGGTGACGAAGCGGGTGAGGTTGATCGAGCCGAGGCAGCAGCAGCCGTAATCGGGGATCGGGATCTCGCCGCAGGGGTTGGTGGCCTCGATGCGCTCGCAGTAATGCAGGTTGTTGTCGGTGTTGATGCGGTCGAGGAAGAGCACGCCGGGTTCGGCGGCCTCGTAGGTGTTGCGCGCGATCACCTCCCAGAGTTCGCGGGCGCGGATGGTGGCGTAGACCCAGAGGCCGTCCTCGCGTTTCTGCGCCCCGGCCGAGCGGAATCCGGCGCCGGGGGCGGCTTCGTGCACGAGCTCGAAATCGCCATCGGCTTCGACGGCCCGCATGAAGGTGTCGGTGACGCCGACGGAGATGTTGAAGTTGTTGAGCCGGCCGGCCTGACGCTTGGCGGAGACGAATTCCATGATGTCGGGGTGGTCGCAGCGCAGCACGCCCATCTGGGCGCCGCGGCGCGCGCCGGCGCTTTCGACGGTGGCGCAGGACTGGTCGAAGACATGCATGTAGCTGATCGGGCCGGAGGCGGAGCTGTCGGTGCCCTCGACCCAGGCGCCGCGGGGGCGGATGGCGGAGAAGTCGTAGCCCACCCCGCCGCCGCGACGCATTGTCTCGGCGGCTTCGCGGAGGGCGATGTAGATGCCGGGCTTGCCGTCCACCGTGTCGGAGATCGAATCACCCACAGGTTGAACGAAGCAGTTGATGAGGGTGACTTCGCGCAAGCTCGAGCCGGCCGCGGAATTGATCCGGCCGCCGGGGATGAAGCCTTCCTCGAGGGCTTCGAGGAAGCGGGGCTCATGGGCGGCGGGGTCGGTTTCGACGGCGGCGAGGCCGCGCGCGACCCTTTGGCGTATGGCCCGGGCCATGTCGGGGCCGTCGAGATCGCGCTCCGCACCCTTGGCGTATTTCTCGCGCAGCACGTCGAGGCTCACCTCCTGCCAGGGCAGGTCGCGGGGCTCGGAAAGGGCGTGGGTCCGGCGATCCGGCTTGTTCATCTGCGGGGCATCCTCGGGTGTGCGGAGAGGACCAGAGGATACGCCGAAGGGGGCATCCGGTCAATTCCGCCCGAGGGGCGGAAAGCGGATGACAGCGCGAAAATCCCGGCTATGTTGTGGCCTGACTTCTCGAGACCACCAGACCTTAGGCCGACATGCGTCCCAGCGTCCATCTTCTCAAACTCTGTGTCGGCACCGACAGCATCGCGGAACTCGCGGACTGGCACCGTCGGCGCGGCGAGGAGATGCGCGCGCTCGGGCGCGATCCGCGGCCGGTGCATGTGACGCGGATGTGGCCCAAGCGGGCCGACGAGCTGATCGACGGCGGCGGCTCGCTCTACTGGGTGTTCAAGGGCATGGTGCTGGGGCGGCAGCGCATTCTCGCGCTCGATCCGCGCGACGGGGCGGACGGGATCCGGCGCTGCGGGATCGTGCTGGATGCGGAGATCGTGCCGGTGGTGCCGCAGCCGCGGCGACCGTTCCAGGGCTGGCGCTACCTGCGGCCCGAGGATGCGCCGCGCGATCTCGATGCGGCAAGTGCGGCGGCGGAATTGCCGCCGAAGCTGATGGCGGAACTTTCGGATATCGGAGTGTTGTGAGGTGATGCGTCTTGCGTGCATTGGGTCCCTGCGCGGCCTGCTTGGCCGTTGCGGGGCGCGGCTTTCGGTCGGGGTCCTGGCGGCGGGGCTCGCCCTGCCCGGCCCGGCGGCGGCGCAGGATTTCAACTGGGACGCGCTCGGGACCGAGTTCTGCCGCGCGACCCTGACCGGGGATCTGAACCAGATCGCGCCGCTTCTGAGCGACAGCCTCACGGCGGACATTCGGGCGACGCTCGGCAGTCCGGACATGCCGCCGGCGCGGGTGCTGTTCCAGACCTATCTCAACGAGGTCGAGACCTGCCAGGCGAGCACGCGCAATGCGGCGCTGGTGGAGATCAAGCGCGTCGGCCTTCGGGGTCGGCGGGCCGAGCTGGAGCGATTACCTGGTGATCGTGCCGGCGACGGACGGCACGATGCGGATCGACGATGTGCTGTTCGCCACGCGGCGCAGCGACACGCTGCGCGCGCGGCTTGCCGCCTACGACTGATCGGGGCCGAGCGCGGGGGCGGTGACGCCGAGGCGGTCGCAGAGCGCGGCGAGCGTGGCGCGCTGGTCGTCGTGCCAAGGCGCGCGGCGGGCGGCGAAGAGCGTGGCCTGGCTCTGGAGCACCAGCCCGTCGTCGAGGATGCGCAGGTGGTTGTCGCGCAGCGTCGAGCCGGTGGAGGTGATGTCGGCGACGGCCTCGGCGGTGAGGTTCTTGACGCTGCCTTCGGTGGCGCCCTGGCTGTCGACCAGCATGTAATCGGCGACACCGTGGGCGCGGAAGAAGTCGCGCACGAGGTGGTGGTACTTGGTGGCGACGCGCAGGCGGTGGCCGCTGCGGGCGCGGAAGGCGGCGGCGGCGGCGTCGAGATCGGACATGTCGCGCACATCGACCCAGAAGGCCGGCACGGCGACGACGAGATCGGCGAAGCCGAAGCCCATCGGGGTGAGTTCGGTGAGGAGCGTGGCCCAGTGGGGCATTTCCTCGCGCACGAGATCCTGGCCGGTGACGCCGAGATGCAGGCGGCCGGCGGCGAGTTCGCGGGGGATCTCGCCGGCCGAGAGCAGCACGAGCTCGACGCCGTCGATGCCGCGCACGGTGCCGCGGTATTCGCGGCCCGCGCGGGAGCGGGCGATCTCGATGCCGCGCGCACCGAACCAGGCGATGGTGTCGTCCTGGAGCCGGCCCTTGGAGGGCACGCCGAGGGAGAGGGTCATGGGGCGTCCTCCCCGGCGGCGAGCAGGGCTTCGGGGCGGATGATGCCGCCGACGGCACTCATGGCGCGGCCGGCCCCGAGCACGCGGGTGAGTGCGTCGTAGCGGCCACCGCTGGCGAGGGGTGGCAGATCGGGGCGGTTCCGGGCGAGCGCGCCGAAGACGAAGCCGTCGTAATATTCGAGCGTGGTGCGGCCGAAGCTGGCCTCGAAGGGCAAGGTGTCGGGGGCGATGCCGGCGGCGTCGAGGGCGTCGAGGCGGGCCTCGAAGCGGTCGATGGCCGGGGTGAGGCCGGGGGTCTCGGTGGCGATGGCGCGGAACTGCGCGAGGGCTGCGGTGCTGGGGCCGCGCACGGCGAGCACCTCTTCGAGGTGGCGCACGGCGCCGGCATCGAGCGGTGGGGTTTCGGCCTCGGTGACGAGGCGGGCGGTGCGCTCGGCCACGTCGGCGGCGGAGCGCTGGCCGACCGGCTTGCCTGCCTCCGCCATCATTGCTGTGAGATGGCCGTCACGGGCGGCGGCGAGCAGCGGGGCGCGGGCTTGCGGTGAGGGCGGCATGGCCGGCGCCGAAGCGGCGCAGCAGGGTCTGGAAGCGCGCGGGGCGCCAGAGGTGGCGGCGCAGGGCGGCCTTGCGCGGCTCGGCGGTGTCGAGGGCGGCGATGGCGGCGAGGATGAGGCCCATGTCGCCGGTGACGAGATCGACGGGGACGGTGTCGCCGAGGCGCGGCGCGCAGGCGGGCGAGCATGTCGGCATCGGCGCGGGCCGGGTCGGCGGCGCCGAAATCCTCAACGCCGGCTTGCAGGTATTCGCGCGGGCGCGTCGAGCCGGCCTGCCTGGCGGCGCCAGACCGGGCCGCAATAGGTGTAGCGGGCGGCGGGCAGGCCCGATTCCATGTGGAGGCGCACGATGGGGACGGTGAAATCGGGGCGCAGCATCATCTCGGCGCCGTCCTCGCCGGTGACGAAGGCGCGGGCGCGGATGTCCTCGCCGTAGAGGTCCAGGAGGATGTCGGCGGGCTGGAGGGCGGCGGGTTCGACTTCCGAAGCCCCGCCCTGCCCCAGCACCGCCATCACGCGGGCGGTCTCGGCCCGGAGGCGGGCGAGGCCGGCGCCGGTGCGCGCACCCTTGAGATAGGCCCGGTCGGCGACCATGGGTCAGCCGGCCGCCCGGGCGAGCATGGCGCGGACCTGCGGCCACCAGATCGGTGCGGGAGACTTCCATCTGGGCGGGCTGGGCCTTCCAGTCCTCGTTGGTCTCGATATCGGCGGCGAGGCGCGCGCCGAGGGCGAGATCCTTGAGCTGGACGATGCCGCGGGCGCGCTCGTCGGCGCCTTCGATGATCGCGACGGGGGCGTCGCGCTGGTCGGAATATTTGAGCTGCTTGGCCATGTTGCCGGAGCCGAGGAACACTTCGGCGCGGATGCCGGCGGCGCGGAGCTCGGCGGCCATCGCCTGATAGGCGGCCATGTTGTCGCGGTCCATCACGGTGACGACCACCGGGCCTGTGCTCGGCGCCGGGCCGCGGCCCTTGGCGTCGAGGGCGGCGAGCAGGCGGTCGACGCCGATGGAGATGCCGGTGGCGGGCACGGTCTCGCCGGTGAAGCGTTTGACGAGGTCGTCGTAGCGGCCGCCGCCGGCGACGGAGCCGAACTGGCGCGGGCGGCCCTTCTCGTCGCGGATCTCGAAGGTGAGCTCGGCCTCGTAGACCGGGCCGGTGTAGTAGCCGAGGCCCCGGACGACGGAGGGGTCGATGATGGCGCGGCCGGAGCCGGCGGCGACGAGCTCGGCGATGGTCTCGAGTTCCTGCACGCCCGTGAGGCCGGTTTCGGAGCCGCGCACGAGATCGCGCAAGGCCGCGCAGGTGGCGGCGCTGTCGGCGGCGCGGGCACCGATGAAGGCGAGGAGGAGCGCGCTCTGGTCGGGGCCGAGGCCCGCGCCTTCGGTGACGTCGCCGCTCTCGTCGCGGCGGCCTTCGCCCATGAGTGCTGCCACGCCTTCGGCGCCGAGGCGGTCGAACTTGTCGATGGCGCGCATGACGATGCCGCGGCGGGCGGCGCCGGCCTCGGGGTCGGCGGGGTCGAGGAGGCCCGCCACCTCCATCACGCCGTTGAGGACCTTGCGGTTGTTCACGCGGATCGAGACGTCGTCGGGGGCGATGCCGGCGGCTGCGAGCGCGTCGCCGAGCATGGTGCAGATCTCGGCATCGGCGGCGACGGAGGCCGCGCCCACCGTGTCGGCGTCGCATTGGGTGAACTGGCGGAAGCGGCCGGGGCCGGGCTTTTCGTTGCGCCAGACCGGGCCCACGGCATAGCGGCGGTAGGGGTTGGGCAGGTCGCGGCGGTGCTGGGCGAAGACGCGGGCGAGCGGGGCTGTGAGGTCGTAGCGCAGCGCGAGCCAGCCCTCGTCGGGGTCGTCCCAGGCGAAGACGCCCTCGTTGGGGCGGTCGACATCGGGGAGGAACTTGCCCAGGGCCTCGACGGTCTCGATGGCGGGGCTTTCGAGCGGGTCGAAGCCGTAGGAGGCGTAGACCGCGCAGATCCGGGCGAGCATGGTGTTGCGGGCCGCGACCTCCGGACCGAAGCTGTCGCGAAAGCCCCGCGGGGTTTCGGCGCGCGGGCGGCGGGGTTTGCTCGTCTTCTTGCTGGCCATCTTTGGGTCCGGTCTGGAGGATCGGCGCTCTCGTAGCGCGCGCGGTCCCGGGGAGCAAGTTCAGCCCGGGGCGATGCCGGTGTAGCTGCCGCAATGATAGACCAGGGGGGCGAGGTCGTTCTCCTCGAGCCGCAGCACCTCGCCCACCACGATGAGGTGGTCGCCGCCGTCGTATTGCGCGGCGTGGCGGCATTCGAAGCGGGCGGCGCAGCCGGCGAAGAGCGGCGCGTCGCCGTGGCCGCTGGCGGTGTCGAGGCCGTCGAAGTCGATGCCGGAGCGGGCGAAGCGCTGGGCGAGGGCCATCTGGCCGCGGCCGAGCACGTGGATGGCGAAATGCGAGGCGGCCTCGAAGGCGGGGAAGCGCTGCGAGCGGCGGGCGGGCGACCAGAGCACGAGGGGCGGGTCGAGGGAGACGCTGGCGAAGCTGTTGGCGGTCATGCCGAGCGGGCCGTCCGGGGTCATCGTGGTCACGACGGTGACGCCGGTGGCGAAGCGCCCCAGCGCACTGCGCAATCGGGTTTCATCGAGATCCGTCACCGCCCTGCCCTCTGCCCCTGTCGGTCGCACGGGAGGTAGAGCGTCGTGCGGGTGGTGTCGACAGGTGATCGGCGCGATGCGGGATCCGGGGGATCGGTGGGCGACAAGGCCGGTCGATTACGGATTATTTGCGGTTGCAATCGCTTAACCAACATCACCCCAAAGTAGTGTTAACGGGAAATTAACTTAATAAAGTGCTACCATTAGCGTCTCCGCTTGCTGTAGCAGTGGGGATACGGGCGCATGGATTGCGTCTCGGGACGGAACGGGGTGAGTGATGTATCTGCCGGAAAACGACGCACAGATGAGCGACATCCTGTCGGAATTGCGGCTCTATGCGGCGATGAACCAGCTCCCCGGTCTCGCCGAGGAGCTCGACGACGCCATTCTCATTCTCGAGACCGAAACCCGGCGCAATGCCGCCCGCAAGCCGGATGTGGAACTCACCAGCGCCAAGGATTGCTCCTGACAGGCACTGATTGATCGGCCCACGGGGGGGCCACCGGACCGATTACCCCCGGTCGATCGGCTCGCCGACCTCGCCTTTCGCCGACAGGAGCACCGCGACCGGGCGGGTGGTCTCGAAGCTCGCGAAGACGATGACGAGGCTCGCGGTGATCGGCACGCTCAGGATCGCGCCGGGGATGCCCCAGAGCCCGCCCCAGAAGGCGAGGCCGATCAGGATCACCGTCGGGCTGAGATTGAGCGAATTGCCCATCACGTAAGGTTCGATGAAGTTGCCGACCATGATCTGCACCCCGGTGAGTGCCAGCAGGATCATCAGCACGGTGCCGAAATCGGCGAACTGGACCACCGAGAGCAGCACCGGGAAGGTGACGCCGATGAACGAGCCCACATAGGGGATGTAGTTCAGGAGGCCGATCAAGACGGCCCAGAAGGCGGCGAACTCGACGCCGGCCAGCGACATCGCCACCCAGCTCACGAAGCCGAGCAGGATGTTGATCAGGGTCTTGAGCGCGAGGTAGTGGCTGACGCGCTTGTTGACCGCCCGGATGACGCCGTTGACCTCGGCGAGGGTCTCGGGGTCGCGGGAGAGATTGGCGATCTTCGCGGCGAAGCTGGCGCGCTCTGCGAGCAGGAAGCTCACATAGATCATCACCACCGCGGAGACGCCGACGAAGCCCGAGAGCGACGCCACGGTGGCGCGGATCAGCGTGCCGAATTCGATCTGGTTGAGCACCTCGTCGCGGATGGTGGTCCAGGTCGGCTGGGTCTCGAAGCCGAAGATCTCGGACGTCTGCTGGGCGAAACCGAGCAGCGTGGATTCGTAGCGGGGTGCAACGGCGGCGACCTGGTTCACGTTCGAGACGATCAGCGAGACGATGGTGTTGAGCCCGGCGACGATGACGAGAATGGAAAAGACGTGGCGGGCCCAGCCGGGCATGTGGTGTCCGATCCACGGCACGTGATCGAGGAAGCGCGCGAGGCCGTCGATGACGTAGACCACCACCACGGCGACGACGAGGGGCACGATGATGCTGCGCCCGACATAGAGCAGCCAGCCGACCATGATGCCGAGGGCCAGCGCCAGCACGAGGGTCTGGAGTGCTGGCGGTGTGCGCATCGGCGGTCCGGCCATGCCCTGGCTCATGCGTCGGGCAGCGAGGAGGTGCCGTCGCCCTGCCAGCGCCACGGCACGGTGAAGCGCCCGAGCACGTGGCCGACGGCGTCGTCGTCGCGGGCATCGGCGGGGGCGGAGAGCACGGCGACGAGACCGAGCTTCTTGTCCTCGACCACCTCGGCCACCCGGGCGGGGAGTTTCGCCACCTCGAGGGCGTGGTCGAAGGTGCGGCTGATCGCGCGGCGGCGCAGATCGGGCTTGAAGACCTTGCCGACCGCGGTCTTGGGCAGTTCGCCCAGCACCTCGACATGGCGCGGCAGGGCGGCGCGCTCGTCGATATGCTGCCTGAGATGCGCCATGAGGGTGTCGCTGTCGGCCTCGGCCCCCTCGATCAGCTCGACATAGACCGCCGGGACCTCGCCGGCATGGACGTCGGGCTGGCCGATCGCGCCGGCGAAGGCGACCGCAGGGTGGCGCATCAGCGCCTCCTCGATCACCGCCGGGTCGATGTTGTGGCCGCCGCGGATGATCAGGTCCTTGGCGCGGCCGGTGATCCAGAGATAGCCGTCGATGTCGAGCCGGCCGAGATCGCCGGTCCTCAGATACGCGCCCTCGGCGAGGACGCCGCGGTTCTTGGTCGCGTCGGTGTAGATGTCGGTGCCGACGCCGGGATTGCGCACGCAGATCTCGCCGATCTCGTCGATGCCGCATTCCCTGACGATGGCGCCGGTCTGGTCGCAGTGCAGGATGCGCACATCGGTGTAGGGGAACGGCAGGCCGACCGAGCCGATCTTGCGCGCGCCGTGCGGCGGGTTGATCGAGACGAGGCAGGTGGCCTCGGTCATGCCGTAGCCTTCGAGCACCTTGACGCCGGCACTTTCCTCGAAGCGGGTGAAGAGCTCGACCGGCATCGCCGCCGAGCCGCTGATCGCGAGGCGCAGGGTGGAGACATCGGCGTCGATCTTGCGCTGCATCAGCGCCGAGACCGCGGTGGGCACGGTGATCATGAAGGTGACGTGGTAGCGCTCGACCAGTTTCCAGAAATTGCCGATCACGCCCTGGCCGCGGTAGCCCTGGGGCGTCGGGAACACCACATGCGCGCCGCTCATCAGGCAGGACATGAAGACCGGATAGGCCGCGAGCACGTGGAACATCGGCAAGCGGGCACATCAGCACGTCGTCTTCGGTGAACAGCATCGAGGAACCGAGCCAGCCGTTGTAGAGCATGCCGCCGGCGCGGTGCTGGGCCACTTTCGGCATGCCCGTGGTGCCGCCGGTGTGGAAATAGGCGCAGTAGCGGTCGTCGGCGGTCTCGGCGAAATCGAGCTCGTCGGCGCGGTGGACATGCACCGCCTTGGCGAAATCGAGCACCTTCGCCTTGTGGCTCGGCTTCAGTTTCGGGCGGATGAAGGGGGCGATCCAGGAGGCGGGCGGCGCGAGATAGCGGCAGAGATCGACCTGCAGCACCGTCTCGACATCGGGCGCGAGGGCGACGGCCTTGTCGACCTGCTGGGCGAGGTCGGTCTTGGGGAACGGCGCGAGGGTGACGACGACCTTGGCGCCGGTCTCGCGCAGGATGGCGCCGATGGTCTCGGGGGCGAGCAGCGGGTTGATCGGGTTGACGATGCCCGCCGTGGCGCCGGCGAGCAGGGTGATCGGGGCTTCGAGCCCGTTCGGCAGGATGTAGGCGACCACGTCGGTGGGACCGACACCGAGGCCGTACAGCAGGTTGGCGGTGCGGGTGACCTCGGCGCGGAGCTGGCGCCAGGTGAGCGTGACGGACTTGTCGCCCGGATCGGACTTCAGCTGGAAGCTGATCGCCGGGCGGTCGGGAAACCGGGCGGCCGTCTCGACCAGCTGCTCGTAGAGGGTGCGTGCCGTCCAGCGTTGCGTGTGCGGCATCGCCGCTTCCGCGGCGCGCTTGTCGTCGAGGACCCCGAACTGGATCATGTCACCTCCCGGTACCCGGTTGACCGGGCGTTGTTTTCGCGCCGGCGATAATGGGTGGCAGGCGATCAGGGGGCAAGCGGTTCCGTGGTGTCAGGTGCGCGAAACCGCCCGTCTGACGGGTCAGGCGGCTCCGTCGGTGAATTGCAGGCGCGCGAGGCGGGCGTAGAGGCCGTCATCGCTCACCAGCTTGGCGTGGCTGCCCTCGGCGAGAATGCGGCCGTCGTCGAAGACGAGGATGCGGTCGGCCTTCTTCACGGTGGCGAGGCGGTGGGCGATCACCAGGGTGGTGCGGCCCTGGGCCAGGCTCTCGACGGCCTGCTGGACGAGGCGTTCGCTTTCGGCGTCGAGGGCGGAGGTGGCTTCGTCGAGCAGGAGGATCGGCGCGTCGCGCAGGATGGCCCGCGCGATGGCGATGCGCTGCTTCTGGCCGCCCGAGAGCATGACGCCGCGCTCGCCCACATAGGTGTCGTAGCCCTGCGGCAGGCGGGTGATGAAATCGTGGGCGGCGGCGGCGGCGGCGGCCTCTTCGACTTCGGCATCGGAAGCGCCGGGGCGGCCGAAGCGGATGTTCTCGCGCGCGGAGGTGGCGAAGATCACCGGCTCCTGCGGCACCAGCGCGAACTGGCGGCGCAGATCGGCGCGGGTGAGGTCGCGCAGGTCGATGCCGTCGAGGCGGATGGCGCCTGAGGCCGGATCGAAGAAGCGCATGAGGAGCTGGAAGATCGTGGTCTTGCCGGCCCCCGAGGGCCCGACAAGGGCCACGGTCTCGCCGGCGCGCACGGTGAGGTCGAGCTCCGAGAGAGCGGCGATCTCGGGGCGCGCGGGGTAGTGGAAGGTGACGCCCTCGAAGGTGAGGTCGCCGCGCACCGGGATGGGCAGCGTGCGGGGCGCTTCGGGCTCGGCGATGCTGTCGGTGGAGTTGATGAGCTCGACCATGCGCTCGGTCGCCCCCGCGGCGCGTTGCAGCTCGCCCCAGATCTCCGAGAGCGCGGCGACGGAGCCCGCGACGAGCACGGCATAGATCACGAATTGCACCAGCTCGCCCGGGGTCATCACGCCGGCGCGCACGTCGCGGGCGCCGATCCAGAGCACGCCGACGATGGAGGTGAAGACGAGGAAGATCACGATGGCGGTCATGATCGAGCGGATGCGGATCCGGCGGCGGGCGACGTCGAAGGCCTGTTCGGTGATGTCGCGGAAGCTGAGGCGGCTCGCATCCTCGTGGGTGTAGGCCTGGATGGTCTGGGCGGCGAGCAGGGTCTCGGAGGCCTGGGCGCTCGATTCCGCGATGCGGTCCTGGCTTTCGCGCGAGAGGACCCGGAGCTTGCGGCCGAGGGTCAGGATCGGGAAGACCACGAGGGGGACGCCGACGAGCACCAGCGCGGTGAGCTTGGGGCTGGTGATGAAGAGGAGGATCAGGCCGCCGGCGAGCATCAGGGCGTTGCGCAGAGCGATGGAGACCGAGGAGGAGATCACCGAGAGCACGAGGGTGGTGTCGGTGGTGAGGCGCGAGAGCACCTCGCCGGTCATGATCCGCTCGTAGAAGGCCGGGCTCATGCCGATCACGTTGTCGTAGATCGCCTCGCGGATATCGGCCACCACGCGCTCGCCGAGGCGGGTGACGAGGTAGAAGCGCAGGGCCGTGCCGATGGCGAGAAGGCCGGCGATGCCGATGGCGGCGGCGAAGTAGAGATCCATCATCGGCAGCGATTCGGCGAAGAAGCCGTCGACCACCCGGCGCACCGCCAGGGGCAGCGTGAGCGAGAGCATGGCGGTGATGACGAGGGCGAGGATCGCCGCGACGAGCAGCAGGCGGTAGGGGCTGAGGAACGGCACGAGGGCGCGCAGCGGCGAGATCGTCTTCGACTTCGCGCGGTCGCGTGCTTCGGTGTCGGTCTTCGCCATGCCCTGCCCTGTCCGCGGATTTTGCGGCCGAGGCATAGCAAGCCGGGGCGCGACGCTCAAGCGGATGCGGTGGCGCAGCTATTCGGCGGGAAGAAACGCCTCGAAGGTGCCCTCGATCTCGCGGGTATCGTCCGGGTCGGCGACTTCGGCGCCATCGGAGAACGTGGTCCGGGCGAGGCGTCCGGAGAAGCTGCCGCTGACCGAAAGCCCGGCCTCGCCGGCCTCGAGATCGGTGATCTCGAGCGCGAGGTCGTCCTCGGTTGCGTGGTAGTAGACCGTGAGGTCGCTGGTCAGCAGCCGCAACTCGCTGCCGGCGAGCACGGTGGTGCCGCCCTGCTGCACGGCCGAGAGCGTCAGGTCGAGCACGTCCTCGATCGGGCCGGCGCTGCCTTCGGGGGCCGCCCAGAGCCCGACGCCGATGACGGGGCCGGTGGCGGTCCACCAGGATTGTCCGCCGGCGTCCTCGGGCAGCACGGTCCAGACGCGCTCCGCGCCGTCGAGCGTGGCGGCGATGCGTGCCGGAGGCGTCTTGGGCTGCGGCCGGCAGGGTCAGCAGAGAGGCGGCGAGCAGGAGGGCGGACTGTTTCATGGCGTTTTCCTTTCGGTCCGGCGAAGGGTAGCGGCGCGGGGCCGTGCGGTTCAACCCCGGCAGTCCGGCGCGGTTGCGTGCCGATGTGCGGAGATGCGTTTGCGGCTTGAAGCCGGCGGCCCGGAAATGATACGCAGCACTCGGTCGCGGGCGTTGTGTAATGGTAAGACCTCAGCCTTCCAAGCTGATGATACGGGTTCGATTCCCGTCGCCCGCTCCATCCCCTCCCGAGAGATCCGCGCCGCCTCTCAGGCCCCTGCCCGCTCCGCGGGAACCAGCCGGTCGAGCAGCGGGCCGAGATCGCGGTAATGCGCCAGCAGGGCTTCGGGCTCCAGGGTCTCGACGCCCGCCCCGTCCGGTCCGAAGCTCACGAGGATGCAGGGCACCTCTGCCGCGCGCGCGGCGTCGCGGTCGGTGACGGTGTCGCCGACGAGCACCGCCGCCTCGCGCCGGCCGCCGGCGCGGGCGATGGTTTCCAGCAGATGCCGCGGATCGGGCTTGCGCACATCGAGGCTGTCGGCCCCCAGCACGGCGCGGAACCGCGGCGCGAGGCCCAGCCGGTCGAGCAGGAGATCGGCCAGCGCGACCGGCTTGTTGGTGCAGACGGCCAGCGCCCAGCCTTCGGCATCGAGCGCGTCCAGCGCGGCCTCGACGCCGTCGTAGAGCCTGGTCTGCGCATCGATGCCGGTGCGGTAATGCTCGAGCAGGACGGGATAGAGCCGGTCGGCTTCGGCGGCATGGTCGAAATCGGCGGCCGGTCGCCGCTGGAAACCGGCGGCCAGCATCGCCCGCCCGCCCCTGAAGGCGATGGCGGCGTCGGCCGATGCCTCGAGCGGCCGTCCCCAGCCGGCCTCCTCGAAGGTGGCGTTGGCGGCGGCGATCAGATCGGCCGAGGTGTCGGCGAGGGTGCCGTCGAGATCGAAGACTGCGGTGCGCATGGGGGTCTGTCCTTTCGCGTTCCACGCCCTCTTGCCCCAGATCGAAAGACTTTTATACATCTTCCGGCCTCCCGGACCCGGACATGGGCTTTTTTCCTCCGGGGCAGGCTGTTACGAAGCGAAAGATCAACCGGAGCTCGGTCACATGTCGTTTGCAGCCATCGTGCTCGCCGCCGGACAGGGCACGCGGATGAATTCCGAGCTTCCCAAGGTCCTGCATGTGCTCGCCGGAGCGCCCCTCGTCGCCCATGCGCTGCGCACGGCGCGCGCGGCGGAGGCCGGGCGGGTGGTGGTGGTCACCGGGCATGGCGGCGAAGCGGTGGCCGACGTGGTGCGCGAGATCGACGACGAGGCCACCTTCGTCGCGCAGACCGAACAGCTCGGTACCGCCCATGCGGTGCGGTCGGCCGAGGCGGCACTCGACGGTTTCACCGGCGATGCGGTGGTGCTCTACGGCGACACGCCCTTCGTGCGGCCCGAGACCATCGCCGCCATGCTCGAGGCGCGCGCCGACGGGGCGGGCGTGGTGGTGCTGGGCTTCGAGGCGGCGGACCCGACCGGGTACGGGCGTTTGATCCTCGATGCGGAGGGGCAGCTTTCGGCCATCGTCGAGGAACGCGAGGCGACGCCGGCGCAGCAGGCGATCACCCTGTGCAACTCCGGTGTCATGGCGGCAAGTCGTGCGACGCTCTTCGAGCTTCTGGGGGCGGTCGGCAATGCCAATGCGAAGGGCGAATACTATCTCACGGACATCGTCGGGATCGCCCGCGCGCGCGGCCTCGACACACGGGTGATCCGCTGCGCGGAATCCGAAACCATGGGAGTGAATTCCCGCGCCGATCTCGCAATCGCCGAGGCGGCGTTCCAGGCGCGTGCGCGCAGCGAGGCACTCGAGACCGGCGTGACGCTCACCGATCCGGGCTCGGTCTGGTTCGCGCTCGACACCGCGGTGGGCCGGGACGTGACGATCGGGCCGTCGGTGTTCTTCGGGCCGGGGGTCACGGTGGAATCGGGGGCGACGATCCACGGCTTCTGCCATCTCGAGGGCTGTCACGTGAGCAACGGCGCGGTCGTCGGGCCGTTTGCCCGGCTGCGGCCCGGTGCGGAGCTTGCGGAGAAGGCGCGGGCCGGCAATTTCGTCGAGATCAAGAACGCGATCATCGGCGAGGGTGCGAAGATCAACCATCTCTCCTATGTCGGCGACGCGGATGTGGGCGCCGGCGCGAATGTCGGGGCCGGCACCATCACCTGCAATTACGACGGGGTCTCGAAGCACCGCACCGAGATCGGCGCCCGGGCCTTCATCGGGTCGAACACCGCGCTGGTGGCGCCGGTGAGCGTGGGCGCCGAGGCGCTGATCGGCGCGGGATCGGTCATCACCGAGGATGTGCCGGACGGGGCGCTCGGGATCGGGCGCGGGCGCCAGCGCACCATGCCGGAGCTGGGGCGCCGGCTCATGCAGGCCCTGCGCGGCCGCAAGGACCAGAAGGGACGGCACTGATGTGCGGGATCGTCGGCATTCTCGGGCAGCACGAAGTGGCGCCCCTGCTCGTCGAGGCGCTCAAGCGTCTGGAATACCGCGGCTATGACAGCGCCGGCATCGCCACGCTGCAGGAGGGCCGGCTCGACCGGCGGCGCGCGGTGGGCAAGCTCGCGAACCTCTCCGATGCGCTGGTGCGCGATCCGGTGCGGGGCACGTCCGGCATCGGCCATACCCGCTGGGCGACCCACGGCGCGCCGACCGAGCGCAATGCCCATCCGCATCTGGGAAGCGGTGTGGCGGTGGTTCACAACGGGATCATCGAGAATTTCCGAGCGCTGCGCAGCGATCTGGAGGCGGCCGGAGCGGTCTTCGAGAGCGAGACCGATACCGAGACCATCGCGCAGCTCTGCGCGGCGGCCCTCGCGGAAGGGGCGAGCCCGCTCGAGGCGACACGGCGGACGCTCAGACAGCTCGACGGGGCCTTCGCGATCTGCCTGCTGTTCGAGGGCCACCACGATCTGATGATCGCCGCCCGGCGCGGTTCGCCGCTGGCGCTGGGCTACGGCGATGGTGAGATGTTCGTGGGCTCCGACGCGCTGGCCCTGGCGCCCCTGAGCAACCGGATCGCCTATCTCGAGGAAGGCGACATGGCGGTGCTGAGCCGGCGCTCGGTCGAGATCTTCGATGCGGCCGGCGAGCCCGTCGAGCGCCTCGTGCAGGAGGTGCCCACGGAGGCGTTTCTCGCCGACAAGGGGCACTTCAAGCATTTCATGGCGAAGGAGATGCACGAACAGCCGGCGGTGCTGGCCAATGCGCTGGCGCGGTATGTGGATCCGCGGGCGCAGCGCGTCACCCTGCCCGACGGGCTCGATCTCGGCACGTGTCGGCGCGTGGTGCTGGTGGCCTGCGGCACGGCGCATTACGCCTGTCACGTCGCGAAATACTGGATCGAGTCGCTGGCGCGGGTGCCGGTCGAGATCGAGGTCGCCTCGGAGTTCCGCTACCGCGAGCCGCCGGTCGAGGACGGCACGCTGGGCATCTTCGTGAGCCAGTCCGGCGAGACCGCCGATACGCTCGCGGCGCTGCGCTATCTGAAGGAAGCCGGCGGGCGGATCGTCTCGGTGATCAATGTCGAGACCTCGACCATCGCCCGCGAGAGCGACGCGGCGCTGCCGATCTTCGCCGGGCCCGAGATCGGCGTGGCCTCGACCAAGGCCTTCACCTGCCAGCTTCTGGTGCTGGCCTGCCTCGCGCTGGGGCTGGCGCGGGCGCGCGGCCGGCTGTCGGAGGCGGCGGAGGCCGGGCATGTCGCGTCCCTCGTCACGCTGCCGGGCATCCTCGCACAGGTTCTGGCCCGGGAGCCCCTGGTCACGGAGATCGCCAAGGACGTGTCGCGGGCGCGGGACGTGCTGTTCCTCGGGCGGGGATCGCTGTTTCCGATCGCACTTGAAGGCGCGCTGAAGCTGAAGGAAATCAGCTATATCCATGCGGAAGGTTATGCGTCGGGCGAGTTGAAGCACGGGCCGATCGCCCTCATCGACGATGCGGTGCCGGTGGTGGTGCTCGCGCCGAGCGGGCCGCTCTTCGACAAGGTGGTGTCGAACATGGAGGAGGTGATGGCGCGCGACGGCAAGGTGGTTCTGGTGTCTGATGCCGAGGGGCTCGCGGCTGCCGGCGGGACCGTCTGGCACGGGCTCGCCTTGCCCGATACCGATCCCTTCATCGCCCCGATCGCCTATGCCATTCCGATGCAGCTTCTGGCCTATCATTGCGCGATCCTGAAGGGGACCGACGTCGATCAGCCGCGCAACCTCGCGAAATCGGTCACGGTGGAATGATCGCGGCCGGGGCGGCGCTGGCCGGCCTCGAGGCGCTGGCCGATCCCGAGCGCGCCGCCGGGATGGCGGCCTATCACAAGACCGAGCGGAGATGTCTTGGCCTGCAGGTGCCGCAGATCGAGGCGCTGGTGGCGGAATGGCGGGCCGAGGCGCCGGAGATCCCCGCGCGGGTGGCTCTCGCGGGCGGGCTCTGGGACAGCGGGGTTTTCGAGGCGCGGATCGCCGCGGCGAAGCTCCTGGTCCAGGCCCGGCTGGCGCCCGAGGACGATGCGGCGGTCTGGGCCGAATTCCTGCGCTGGCTGCCGGACTTCGATGGCTGGGCGCTGGCCGATCATGCCTGCAAGGTGGCGGAGCGCCGGCTGCGCGCAGAGCCGGCCCGGCTCGATTCGGTGGCGGGCTGGACGAAGGATGGCAACCTCTGGGTGCGGCGGGCGGCGCTGGTGGCGACGCTGCCCTGGGCGAAGCTCACGCATCCGGACGCGGCGGAGATCGAGGCGCGCGCCCGCATTCTGGGCTGGGCGGCGGGTTATGTCGCGGACCGCGACTGGTTCATCCAGAAATCGGTGGCGTGGTGGCTCCGGACGCTTTCGGTGCACGATCCCGATACGGTGCGGGCGTTTCTCGCCGGGCCGGGCGCCGGGCTGAAACCCTTCGCCCGGCGGGATGCGGAGCGGCGCCTGCCCACCTGACCAAGCGGATCAGTAGAGCCCGCCCGAGAGGATGCGGCGTTCGTTGCGGTAGCTCATGCGGGCGATGTCGCCGCGCACCGAATGCACGATGGATTCGCGCGGCAGATCGTCGGAACAGGCCGGCTCCATGACGTCCCAGATGTCGAGCTTCGAGCGCAGGCATTCGAGCGACTTGCACGACACCGCGGCGGTTTTCTCGGCGACGAGGGTTTCGAGGCTGAGCAGGATCTCGATCTCGGCGGCGGCGGCGTGTTCGAGCGCGAGGGTCGGCTGGTTCTCGCAGGCCTTTTCGGCCAGAAGCCCGGCGATCGCCCGCATGTAGCCCTTCAACATGCCGAGATCCTCGGGAAGCGCCGAGCTGCCGTGCTGCATGACGGCCAAGAGATCGTTTTCACCAGTGCTTGCCAACATCGCCTTTATCCCCTTGCAACTTGGGAAAAGGTCTAAAGCTCAGCCTGTTCGCGCGATATTCTGAACCCCGGGTAACGTGATCACGTGATGGACCCGGTCAGACGTCGGACTGGATCAGCCCGACGCCGAGGCCGCGTACCGTGGCGGTGATGCGGTCATAGACGCCGAGCTTGAGGTAGATGCGGCGCAGATGGGCGTCGACGGTATGGGCGGAGATGCCGAGGATGGTGCCGATGGCCGGATTGCTCTTGCCGCGGGCGACCCAGGCGAGCACCTCGCGCTCGCGCTCGGAGAGGGCGGGAACCGGGCCGAAGGCGTCGGCGAGCATGGCGCAATAGCGCAGATGGGCGATCTGGAAGGCCCAGCGGAAATCCCGTTCGACGGCCTCGGGAAGCCGCGGCGCATCGAGCGTGAGGCCGACGAAGCCGTTGCGGCCGTTCGGGCCGAAGACCGGGATGCCGTAGCCGTAGGGCGAGCCGATCCGGTCGTCGAGTTCGGCATAGAGCCGGTCGCGCTCCGACTGGAGTTGCGTCACCGGAACCTCGTCCCAGTAGAACGGCTCGATGCGCTTCTGGGCGAGGCCGATCCGCGGATTGCTGCGGTAGAGCTTCTTGCGGATGTACTGCTCGACATCCTCCGGCGCGAAGCCGTCGACCTTCATGCGGAAGAGATCTGCATCCGGCGCGCCGATCGGCGGGAAGTGGACATAGGCGATGCGCGACACCCCGCGCCCGTCGATGAAGCCGCGGCAGGCTTCCCAGAGCGCTGGCGGCATTTCGGAGCTTGCAACGGCCTTCTCGAAATCCCCGGTGTCCATCCCACTACTTTCAATCAATGGTGTAAGTTGTAATCGCCAAAGTATTAGTCCCGACCTTTCTGGCAGAATTTGCCGTTCGAAATCAAGTCTAGGGGTCTTCGCGCAGATTTCGACGCTGGATCTTTCCGGTGGCGGTCATCGGCAGGCTCTCGACGAAGACCACGCTGCGCGGGGCGACATGCGGCGACAGGCGCGCGCGCACCCGGTCGATGAGCGCGGTGTCGAGCCCGGCCTCGGCGGCGCCGGCGCGCAGCACCACGAAGGCCTTCACCGCTTCGGTGCGGATCGGGTCGGGCACGCCGATGACCGCGGCCAGCGCCACGTCGGGGTGGCCGGTGAGGCAATCCTCGATCTCGCTCGGGCCGATGCGGTAGCCAGAGGAGGTGATGACGTCGTCGGTGCGGGCGCGGAACTGCACGTAGCCGTCCTCGTCCATCGACGCCTCGTCGCCGGTCAGCATCCAGTCGCCGGTGAACTTGGCGGCGGTCTTGTCCGGGTTGTTCCAGTAGCCGAGGAACATCACCGGATCGGGGCGGCGGATGGCGATTTCGCCGATGGTGCCGGGGGCAAGGACGGTGCCATCGGGGCCGAGGATGGCGACCTCGTGGCCGGGCACGGCGCGTCCCGCGGAGCCGGGGCGCACGGGCATCAGCTCGGCGCAATTGGCCAGCACGACGTTGCATTCGGTCTGGCCGTAGAATTCGTTGATGGTGAGCCCGAAGACCCCCTGCCCCCAGTCGAGCAGCTCCGCGCCGAGCGCCTCGCCGGCGGAGGCGACGGAGCGCAGGCCCGGGGCTTCGGTGACGCCGGCCTGGCGCATGAGCTTGAGGGCGGTGGGCGGATAGAAGACGTTGCGCACGCCGAGCCGGGCGGTGAGGGCCACCGCCGCCTCGGGGTCGAACTTCGCCATGCGGTGGGCGACGACCGGCACGCCGAGATAGAGGCCGGGCAGCAGAACGTTGGTGAGGCCGCCCATCCAGGCCCAGTCGGCCGGGGTCCAGAGGCAGTCGCCGGGCTGTCCGAGAAAGCCGTGGGCGAGCTCGATGCCGGGAAGATGGCCCAGGAGCACGCGATGGGCGTGCAGGGCGCCCTTGGGCGGGCCGGTGGTGCCGGAGGTGTAGCTGATGAAGGCGGGATCATCGGGGCCGGTCGGCACGATCGGGCAGCGGTCGGCGGCCTTGCCGAGTTCCTGCCAGAAGCCGTCCACGCCGGCCTCGCGGGCATCGATCGACCAGATGGTGGCGAGGTCCGGCAGCCGGTCGCGGATCGCCAGCACCTTGGGCAGGTTGGCGCCGTCGGTGACCAGGGCCTTCGCGCCGGAATCGCGCAGGCGGAATTCGAGGCCGTCCTCGCCGAAGAGCGTGAAGAGCGGGACCACGATGGCACCGAGGCGGTAGGCGGCGAGATGGGTGAGCGCGGTCTCCGGAGTCTGGGGCAGCAGCACCGCGACCCGGTCGCCGCGGGTGATGCCGTGGCCGGCGAGCGCGTTGGCGAGGCGGCGCGCGGCACGGGCGAGCTGGCCGTAGCTGTAGTCGCGCTCGGTGCCGTCGGGGCGCAGATAGCGCAGGGCCAGCCGGTCGGGCTCTGTGCGGGCCCAGGCGTCGCAGCAGGCCTCGGCGATGTTGAAGCGCCGGCGGCGGGGCCAGCGGAAGCCCGCGCGCAGGGCGTCCCAGCTTTCGGCCGGTTTCATCAGCGGCTGACCCTGGCGCGGCATGGCGTCTCCAAACGGTGAACCCCGAATCAAGCACATCCCGATGGCGCTGCCAATCCGGTCAGACGGTCTGCCGCTCGCGAACCTGGCCGCTGCCGGTCACCACAATATCCATCGGCACGTCCCAGGGTTGGGGAAAGATCGTCGGTATCGACGCCTCGGAGGGCCCGATGCCGACCACGAGGGCCTTTCGGGGCAGCGACGCAAGGGTTCGATCGTAGAAGCCGCCGCCATAGCCGAGGCGGAAGCAGGCCCTGTCGACCCCGACAAGCGGTGCGATCACCACGTCCGGCAGCAGATCCGGCCCGTCGCGCGGCACGGGAATGTTCCACACGCCGCGCGTCATCGCACATCCGGGGCTCCAGGCACGGAAGACCAGCGGTTCGGCCTTCGCCACCACCACCGGCAGCAATATCCCGGCGCCGCGGCCATGCGCCGAGGCCATCCAGCCGCGCATGTCCAGTTCGCCGCGGAAGGGCCAATAGAGGCTGATGAACATTCCGGGACGGGGGTCGACCAGCCGGTCGAGTTCGGTGCCGATCTCCGCGGCGAGGGCCGCGCGGGTTTCGGCCGGAACGGCAAGGCGTTCCGCGATCAGCCGGTCCCGCTCGGCACGACGAAACCGGGCCACGTCGCGCCTTGTTTCGGGGTCGCAGGGCTGACCGGCCACGAGGTCGGCGGCAAAGCATGGCGGCGAGGCCGGGCCGGTCAGGTTTTTCCAGTCATCCTGCGTCATGTCGCGGTCCAATTGCCACGCGGTTCAGGGCGGACCGATGCGCCGAGGACGGCGCGTCGGAGAAGTGCCCGACTTGAATACTCGGGCATTTCGGCATAGCGTTCAAGCGACAACCCGGAGAGCCTTGCCTTGACCGACATGCCCCGCCTCACCGACCCGTTCGCGCGCGATATCACCTATCTGCGGGTCTCCGTGACCGATCGCTGCGATTTCCGCTGCGTCTACTGCATGTCGGAGCACATGGAGTTCCTGCCCAAGAAGGAGCTGCTGACGCTCGAGGAGCTCGACCGGCTCTGCACGGCCTTCGTCGGACTCGGGGTCGAGAAGCTCAGGATCACCGGCGGCGAGCCCTTGGTGCGCAAGGGGATCATGACGTTCTTCCGGGCGATGTCGCGGCATCTCGAGAGCGGGGCGCTCAAGGAGCTGACGCTGACCACCAACGGGAGCCAGCTGCGGCGCTTTGCCGGGGAACTCGCGGAGTGCGGGGTGCGGCGGGTGAATGTCTCGCTCGACACGCTCGATGCGGACCGGTTCAAGGCGATCACCCGCTGGGGGCGGTTCGCGCAGGTGATGGACGGCATCGACGCGGCCACCGAGGCCGGACTGAAGGTGAAGATCAACGCGGTGGCGCTCAAGGGCGTGAACGACGACGAGATCCACACGCTGGTCGAGTGGTGCGGGGCGCGCGGGCATGACCTGACCTTCATCGAGGTGATGCCGATGGGCGATCTCGGCAACGAGGACCGGCTGGACCAGTATTATTCGCTGAAGCAGTTGCGCGCCGATCTCGAGACGCGCTGGACGCTGACCGATACTGCGGACCGCACCGGCGGGCCGGCGCGTTATGTGCGGGTGGGCGAGACCGGCGGGCGGGTCGGCTTCATCACGCCGCTGACGCATAATTTCTGCGAGAGCTGCAACCGGGTGCGGCTGACCTGCACCGGCGAGCTCTTCATGTGCCTCGGGCAGGAGGACGACGCCGATCTGCGCACGCCGTTGCGCGAGCATCCCGAGAGCGACGCGCCGCTGGTCGAGGCGATACGCGCCGCGATCCTCCGCAAGCCCAAGGGCCACGATTTCGACTATTCCCGCCAGAGCGTCGCGGGTCAGGTCAGCCGGCACATGAGCCATACCGGCGGGTGAGCCCGTGTTTCGCCGTACAGTTCGCTTCTGCGTGATTGCCGGCATCGCCCTTCTCGTTCCAGACCTGTCTGCCGGCGCCGATGGCGAATTCGCCTGCGGTCATGGACAGGCCGTTATCGTGAACGGAACGTCCGAAGAGAACCTGCTGGCCTGCGAAGGCGTCGAGCGAGCCGCGAACCTGTTTTCAGCGTGCGGCCTGCCTCCGGTTGAACCGGTACGTGTCTCTGTAGCCCCCGGCATGCTGGAATTCTGCGGGACTCCGGCACACGGAAGCTACAACCGGAGTTCTGGAGAAATGCGAATCGCCAGTCTCGAGGGCTGCAAGACTGCTGCACGGCCCAGCGGCCTCTTCGGGATCGTCCCGGCTTCCGACGCCTGGCGCAGCATCGTGGCACATGAAACCGCGCATGCCACGATCATCGAGCTTGGCATGCCCACCAATCGGCTTGTTCCCCATGAATTCATAGCGGCAATCGTTCAGCTTGCAGCACTTCCAGATGACGCCCGGTCCGACTTTCTCTCTGTCAGGCGCTTGACGCTTCCGGTCGAGGAGGCCGACCTGAATGCCGTGATCTACGGGTTCGATCCCTTGGTCTTTGCACGGAAGTCGTGGCACTTCTGGCAGTCGCGGACTGATCCCTGCGCCTATCTTCGCGAAACCATTTCGGGCGAGCATCTCTTCGGGCATTCGGCTTTTTTGGAGTAGAGTGCCGCGCTCGGGCGAGATCGTGGCGGACCTATCCGGGCGCGCGCACATCGCTGAGGTGCCCGGTCTTGACCCAGATGCTGGCGCCCCCTGCCCCGGCCTTGAGATCGACCGTGCCGCCGGGGGGCACGCGGACCCAGGATTGCGGGCGCAGTTCGTCGCCGCTCTCGGCGGCGGTGCCGTGCAGCACGAAGAGCTCCGCCCCGCCCGGCACGGCGTAGCGCGTCGCGGCTCCGGGCGCGAGCGTGTCCACCCGGACCTCTTCGCGGTCGTCGAGATGCAGCGGTGTCACCGAGACGCCGGGGCGGTCGGCGTCGGGACACGGCGCCCATCTTGCCGATATGGGCGCGCACATGGGTCTCATCCTCGGGGTCGAACTGCCAGAGCTTGACGAAGATCGTGCAGCCCGGCTCCGAGCCGGGGGTGTGCGAGGAGCGCGGCGGATTGCGCACATAGGAGCCCACGGGGTAATCGCCGTGCTCGTCCTGGAACACGCCCTCGAGCACGATGAATTCCTCGCCGCCGTCGTGGACATGGGCCGAGAAGTGGCTGCCCGGCGCGTAGCGGACGATGCTGGTGGCGCGGGCGACCTCGTCGCCGATGCGGTCGAGCGGCCGGCGGCTGACGCCGGGCATCGGCGAGTCGCGCCAGTCGATCTCGTCGGCGTGCAGCACGACCCTCTTGTCGAAATCCGCATTGATCTTCATGGCGCGCGCTCCCCTCGTCCCGGCGATCCCGTGCGCCGGGGTTTTCATTGACTCATTGCAATATCCGGCGAAATCTGGGGCGTCCATCATCATTGCGGGAGCACGACATGGCGAAGCCCCGATTTGCACCCCTTCTCGCCGGCTGCCTGCTGGCGAGCCTTCTGGCGCCGGGACGGGCCGAGGCGGAGGATTTCGCCGCCGGGCGGGAGGAATACCTCGCCGCCTGTGCGGCCTGTCACGGCGAGACCGCCGCGGGCGACGGCCCGATGGCGGAGCTGTTCCGCGAACCGGTTCCGGACCTCACGGGAATCGCTGCACGCAACGATGGAGTGTTCCCGACCGAGGAGATCATGCAGATCGTCGACGGGCGGCAGGAAATCCGGGCGCATGGCAGCCCGATGCCGGTCTTCGGCAACCGGTTCGTGCACAGCCATGTCTCGGAGAACTGGTATTCCTACGCCATCGGCAATTCCGAGCAGCTGGCCCGGGCGCGGGTGCTGGAACTCGTGCTCTATCTGCAATCGATCCAGCAGTGAGCTCCGGAGACGGGTCCGCGCCGGGCTTCTGGTCGCGCCTCGCGCCGCAGGAGAAGGCGGTGGCGGTGTTCACGCTGGGCTATGTCGGGCTCTTCACCGCCTGGTTCCTCTTGCGCGGCAATTTCGAGTTCATCGTCTACGTGGTGACGATGGCGGTGCTGATCTGGCTGATCGCGCGCAGCCTGCGCGCGCGCCGCCTATCCGCCGGCCATGCTCTGGGCGCTGTCGCTCTGGGGGCTCGCGCATATGGCCGGGGGCGGCGTGCCGGTCGGCGACGGCGTGCTTTATTCGATGCCGGTCTTTCCGGTGATCGCGACCGGCGAGATGACCATCCTGAAATACGACCAGATCGTGCATGCCTACGGCTTCGGTGTCACCGCCTGGGTGCTGTGGCATCTGCTCGCGCGGTTTCACCCGTCCTTGCGCGGCAGCAAGGCGATCCTGGTCTTTCCCGCACTGGCCGCGATGGGGCTCGGGGCGGTGAACGAGATCATCGAGTTCACCGCCGTTTTGCTGGTTCCGGACACCAATGTGGGCGGCTATATCAACACCGCGCTCGACCTGTGCTTCAACGCGCTGGGCGCCGTGCTGGCGATGGTGCTCGTCGCGCGTCTTGCATCCTGGCCGGAGCCTGCCGATCCATGACCAACCAGACCACCGTCACCCCCGCAATCCGGCTTTCGGAGAGCCCAGACTGGGGGTACCTGCTGCGGGAATTCGAGGATCACTACCGTCTGCTCAAATCCGGAGGATCGGCGCCGATCCGGGCGCATCAGCGCGCTGTGCGGGCGAGTATCGCGGGAATCGTGCGCGACGATCCGGTGATGGCGCCGCCACGGCCCCAGGACCTGCCGGTTACCCGCCATCTGCGCCGCGCCCTCGACGAGGGCAAGCTCGAGCGCAGCCCAAGCTTCATCCGGGCGATCGAGGCGATCGCGCCGCAACTGACCTGGCAATACGGCTACGAGAAGGTCCCGAAGGGGCTCGCCGCGCGCTACGGCTTCGCGGAATTCGCCGGACCCAACGGCCCGGTGCTGACCGATCGGGTGATCCTCGGCATCGTGCTCTTCGCGCCGCGCTGCATCTACCCGGCCCATGCCCATGACGGCATCGCCGAGAGCTATGTCTGCCTTTCGGGGGCGATGTCGGAGAACAACCAGGGGGTCTTCGCGCCGGGCTCGCTGATCTACAATCCGCCGGGCCATACCCACCGGATCACGATCTCGGAATTCTCGCCCTGCCTGCTGGCCTATGCCTGGCAGGGGGATCCCGAAGCCCTCGGCGGGCAGAAGATGGTGTTTTCGCGGCCCCGGCGTCCGGTTTCCTGACGGCGGGGACTCGATCCCCGACGCCCGGGGGGCTATGTGAGGAACGGGGCGCCCGAACCGGGGCGCGGGAATTCAGGAGGAAGCATCATGAAGCGCAGCGGATCGGCTATCTGGAACGGCGCCATCAAGACCGGAGGCGGCACCGTCTCCACCGAAAGCGGTGTGCTCGACGCCACGTCCTACAGCTTTGCCAAGCGCTTCGGCGAGGAGGCCGGCACCAATCCCGAGGAGCTGATCGGGGCGGCCCATGCGGCCTGCTACTCGATGGCGCTGTCGGGGTTCCTGAACGCCGCCGACCTGACGGCGGACGAGATTCGCACGACAGCCACGGTGGATATCGTCCCGGTGGACGGCGGCTTCGAGATCAAGGGCGTGCATCTCGAGGTGCGCGCGAAGGTTCCGGGTGCCGATGCCGAGGCCTTCGCCAAGGCGGCCGAGACCGCCAAGGCGGGTTGCCCGGTCTCGCGGGTGCTGAATGCCGAGATCACGATGGATGCGGCGCTCGAGGGCTGAGCCCCTGGGCTTACAGAAAAATGGAGGGGCCTGAGCCCCTCCAGTTCGAACTTCTGAGGAAGTCTGCTCGGTCGCGTTGCCTGTGCTGCTATCCTAGCGCCGGCATGGTAAACCAATCGTTAAGAATTGCGTGACCCGGTGTGTCGGGACGGGGCGTCGGCAGGCTGAAATCCTCCCTGGATCACCGGGTGGCGGCGGTCAGGAGATCGCGCAGAAGCGGGTTGGGAAAGCGGCGCTGCAGCGTGACGGCGAGGAACGTCTCCTCGATGTCCGGAAGCTGCGCAAGTTCGATCAAGATCCCCGACGACAGCTCGTCCTGCACCACGATCGGCGGCACCACCGCGAGGCCGGCACCGTCGCGCGCCAGAAGCCGGATCATCGCCATGTCGTCGACCTCCGCCGCGATCGCCGGCACGATCCCGAGCCGGGCGGTCAGCGCGTCGAAGGCGCCGCGCATCGTGGTCTCCTGCGTGGGCAGGATCAGCGGATGCTCTGCCAGCAGTCGCGCGAGCGGCGCCGGGGCGGCAACCCGGTCCGGGGTGCCCACGAGGCTGACCGACTGGCGGTTCAGCCGGTGGGTGAGATAGGCGCTCGCGGCATCGCGCGGCGGCGCGAGATTGGTCAGCACCACGTCGAGCGCGAGCGCGTCGAGCCCGCGCAGGAGCTCCGCCTGGCTGCCCGAGCGCAGGATCACCTCGACATCGCCCCGCCCGAGCACCGGCCGCAGGAAGGCCATCTGGAAGTTGCGCGACAAGGTGGCGAGCGCCCCGACTCGCAACGCACGGCGCACCTGGCCGGCCTCGCGCAGCGTCGCGGAGAGATCCTCGGCGGTGCGGAAGATCGCGTCGGCATGGTCGAGGGCGATGCGCCCGGCCTCGGTGAGCGTGAGCCCCCGCCCCTCGCGCAGGAAGAGATCATGCCCGAGCGTCGCCTCGAGGGTGCGCAGCTGCGTCGAGAGCGCCGATTGCGAGAGGTTCAGCCGGCGCGCGGCGCCGGTCAGCGTGCCGTCATGGGCGACGGCGCGGAAGAGACGCAGGTGATGCAGGTTCAGGACGGCCATACTTCCATTAAACAGAACGGAACGGTCCAAACAATCTAATTTTCTGGATGTGCGCGATCCGGTATCCCCCGACGACCCGCTCGTGACAGGAGACCGCCATGCCCATTGCCGCCCTCGCCCCCGTCCTGCTTCTCGCCGCCGCGGCCCTGTTCGCAGGATCCCCCGGCCGCCGTCCCGGCTCCCGGCCCCGCCTCGCCGAGATGGCGACGCTGGGAGCGCTCCTGCTCGCCTTCGGCGGCCTGGTCCAGTTCGCGCTGGGCGGTGCCCACACCTATTCCATCGGTGGTGGCGGGGCGCTCATGGCTCTCCGGCTCGATCTGATCAGCGCGGTCATGGCGCTTCTGGTCGCCTTCATCGGCTGGATCGTCGTGCGCTACGCGCGCACCTATCTCGACGGCGAGGCGCGCGAGGGGGCCTTCCACGGACTTCTGCTGGCCACCATCGCCGCCGTGCTGCTGCTGGTGCAGGCCGGGAGCCTCGCGGTCCTGATCCTCGCCTTCGTCGCGGTCGGCCTCGGGCTGCGGCAGCTTCTGCTGTTCTACGCGAGCCGGCCGGAGGCGCGCCGGGCCGCGACGAAGTTCTCGCTGGTCTGGGGCGCGGGCGATCTCGCGCTTCTCGTCGCGGCGCTGTTCTTCTGGGCGGGCTTCGGCACCGCGGATATCGCTGCCATAAACGACGCCGCCCGCGCGGAGGGCCTCTCGCCCGCCGGCCATGCCGCCGTCGGCTTCCTCGTGCTCGCCGCCCTCCTCAAGACCGCGACGCTGCCGCTGCATGGCTGGCTGACGGAAGTCATGGAGGCGCCGACCCCGGTCTCCGCGCTCCTGCATGCCGGCATCATCAATGCCGGGGGCGTGCTCCTGCTGCGCTTCGCCGATCCGGTGCAGGCGAGCCCCGGCGCGATGGCGGCCCTCGTGATGGTGGGCGGGCTGACCGCGCTCTTCGGCGCGGTGGTCATGCTCACCCAGAGTGCGGTGAAGACGGCGCTCGCCTGGTCGACCGTGGCGCAGATGGGTTTCATGATCCTGCAATGCGGCCTCGGCCTCTGGGCGCTGGCGCTCCTGCATATCGTCGCCCATGCGCTCTACAAGGCCCATGCCTTCCTCAGCTCCGGCGGTGCGGTCGGCGCGGTGCTCACCGCGCGCAAGCCGGGACCGGTCGCGACACCCGGACTGCGCGCCGTGCTGCAGGCCTTCGCGCTCGCGCTGGTGCTCTATGCCCTCGTCGCGGCCGGCTTCGGCCTGCTCTTCGAGCCCAAATCCGCCCAGGCGCTGGCGCTCGGCGCGATCCTGATCTTCGGTGTCGCCTATCTGGTGGCCCAGGGTCTCGCCGATGCGGCGCCGCGCGACCTGACCCGGCGCACGCTGATCGCCTCGGGGGCGGCCGCGCTGGCCTATTTCGGCTTCCAGGCCATCGCCCAGGCGCTGGCGGGCAGCGCGCTGCCGGCAGCACCGGTCCCCGGCGCGCTGGAATGGGCGCTGATCCTGCTCGCCCTCGCCTCCTTCGGCACGGTGGCCATTGCCCAGGCGCTGTTCCCGCACTGGGCGCACCATCCGGCGACCGCCGGCCTGCGCGTCCATCTCGCGAACGGCCTCTATTTCAACGCGATCCTCGATCGGATGATCGGCGGCTTTCGCACCCAGAATACCCTCTGATCCGTGGAGATCCCGATGTTTCTCAAGCACAGCCAGATTTCGCCCGACAGCGCCGCGGGCCTGCTCTCCGCCGCCGAAGCCGCCGCACGGGCCATCCCGCCGGCCTTCCCGCTCGAAGCGACGGTCGCGGTCAATCCCTTCCTCGGCCAGACCGGGGCGGATCTCGCGACGACCGCCGCCCGGCTGGGCCGGGTCGCCGGCGCGCGGCTGACCCTGCCGCGCGCGGCCTTCTCCGACCGCATCGTCGCGGGCGAGATCGAGGATGCGGATCTGGAAGCAGCCCTCGCGGCCTGCGCGTCGCCGCTGCGGCCCGCCGATCTCGCGGCGCTGAAGGCGGCGGCCGAACAGGACGTGCCGGCCCCCAAGGCCCTGCCGACGATCGCCGATCTCGCCGCGGAGGCCCAGGGCATCGCCTGGCCCGACGTGATCGCGCGCAGCTTCGGCCTCTGGGCCGCGGGCTATTTCGACCGCGGACAGGCGCTCTGGACCGCCGAGCCCGATCAGGGCGCCTTCGTCGCCTGGCGGGCCTGGGCGAGCCGCGACCTCACGCCCGAGATCGCCGGGCTGACCGGCTTCTGCGCCCATGTCGCCGCCTGCCCCGACACGCCCGAGCGCGCGATGTTCCGCGCCGCCGAGACCCTCGGCCTCGATGCGGACGCCGCCGAGACCGCCTTTCACCGGCTGCTGATGGATCTCGGCGGCTGGTCGCAGCATGCGCGCTGGCTGCTCTGGCAGGCCGAGCTTGCCGGTGGCACCGATGCGACGCTGACCGACCTGCTGGCGATCCGGCTGGTCTGGGAAGAGGCGCTCTGGCTCTCGGCGCGCGAGAGCATCGCCGCGGCCTGGGACCGCACCGTCGTCGAGCATCGCCGCGCCGATCGAGCCGGGTGCCGACCGAGGTGGTGGACGCGATCCTGCAGGAGGCCGCCGAGCGCGCCCATCAGCGCCGGATCGCGGGCCTGCTGGCCGCACCCGCACCGCAGGCCGCGACGACCCGGCCCGCGCTGCAGGCCGCCTTCTGCATCGACGTGCGGTCGGAAGTGTTCCGCCGGGCGCTCGAGAGCCTCGATCCGGGGATCGAGACGATCGGATTCGCCGGCTTCTTCGGCCTGCCGATGGCGCACCGGGACTTCGCCTCCGACATCGTCGCGGCCCATCTGCCGGTGCTGCTGAACCCCGGCATGACCTCGTCCGCCGCAGGGTCGGAGGCCGAAGAGGCCGATGCGCGGATCAGGGCGCGGGCGGTGCGCGCCTTCGGGCGGTTCCGGCAGGCGGCGGTCTCGTCCTTCGCCTTCGTCGAGGCGGCCGGGCCGTTCTATGCCGGCAAGCTGGTGCGCGACGCGCTGGGTCTCGCACCGGCACCGGCCCCTGCCCCGGCGCCTGCGCTCGACGTGCCGCTCTCGGCGGCCGACAAGGCGGCGACGGCGGCGGCGGTGCTCAAGGCGATGTCGATGACCGAAGGTCATGCGCGGCTTGTGCTGCTGCTCGGCCACGGCGCGCAGGTCACCAACAACCCGCATGAGAGTGCGTATCATTGCGGGGCCTGCGGCGGGCAGACCGGCGAGGTCTCGGCGCGGCTGCTGGCGCAGATCCTCAACGATCCCGAAGCCCGCGCCGGCCTCGCCGCCCACGGCCTCGCGCTGCCCGAGGACACGCATTTCGTCGCCGGGCTGCACGACACCACCACCGACCGGATCACGCTCTGGACCGACAGCCCCGCCCCGGCGCATACCGCCGACCTGGCCCATGCCCGGACCTGGCTCGCGAAGGCCGGCGCGCGGGCGCGGACCGAGCGCGCGCTGCGACTTCCCGGCGCCTCGGCGGCCTCGATCGAGGGGCGCGCCCATGACTGGTCGGAGATCCGCCCCGAATGGGGCCTTGCGGGCTGCGCCGCCTTCATCGCCGCCCCCCGGAGCGCCACCCAGGGCCGCGATCTCGGGGGGCGGGCCTTCCTGCATTCCTACGACTGGCAGGCGGATGCGGGTTTCGGCACGCTCGAACTGATCCTCACGGCGCCCGTGGTGGTCGCGAGCTGGATCAGCCTGCAATATTACGGCTCGAGCGTCGCGCCCGACACGTTCGGCGCCGGCAACAAGCTCCTGCACAACGTGGTCGGCGGTCTCGGCGTGATCGAGGGCAATGGCGGGCGGCTGCGCGCCGGCCTGCCCTGGCAGGCGGTGCATGACGGCGACCTGCTCGCGCACGAGCCGCTCCGGCTCTCGGTGATGATCGAGGCCCCGGCGGAGGCGATGGACGGCGTGCTGGAGAAGCACCCGCAGGTCCGGGCGCTCTTCGACAATGGCTGGCTGCACCTCTTCGCCCTCGAGGACGGGAAGGTCGCCGCCCGCTACCGGCCCGGCGGAAGCTGGGAGCGCGAGGTGGCGGTGCGCGCCGCCGCCTGAGCCGCGAGCCCCCGGAGCGTCGTCAGTGCGACGCTTCGGGGGCCGGCACGGTTTCCTCCTCGAGGGGCCGGTAGGGGAAGATGCGGCGGATCGTCGTGAAGAAGATCGGCACGAAGAGCACGCCCAGAAGCGTCGCCGAGAGCGTCCCGCCCAGCACCGCCGAGCCGATGGCGTTGCGCCCCGCCGCCCCGGCGCCCGAACTCAGCACCAGCGGCGTCACCCCGAGCGAGAAGGCCATGGAGGTCATCATGATCGGCCGGAAGCGTTGCCGCGCGGCCTGGCTGACGGCCTGGTACAGCTCCATGCCCTCCTCCTGCAATGCGCGCGCGAATTCGACGATCAGGATGGCGTTCTTGCCCGTCAGACCGATGGTGGTCAGGAGCCCGACCTGGAAGAACACGTCGTTGGCGAAGCCGCCGAGATAGGCCCCGATCAGCGCGCCCAGGGCGCCGAGCGGCATCGCCAGCATCACCGCCGCCGGGATCACCCAGCTCTCGTAGAGTGCCGCGAGGCTCAGGAACACCACAGCGAGCGACAGCGCGTAGAGGAGCGGCGCCTGCCCGCCGGTCTGGCGTTCCTCGAGCGAGAGCCCGGTCCAGGCGAGGTCGAAGCCCGGCGGAAGCTGGCTCGCCAGCCGTTCGACCTCCATCATCGCCTCGCCGGTGGTCACCCCGGGGATCGGCTGGCCCTGGAGCTGCATCGCCGGCACGCCGTTGTAGCGGTAGAGCCCCTGCGGCCCGAAGCGCCACGAGCCGTCGGCGAAGTTCGAGAACGGCACCAGCCCGCCGGTGGCGTTCGTCACCCGCCAGCGCTCGATGTCCTCGGGGTTGCGCCGCGATTCCGCATCGCCCTGCACGTAGACCCGCTTGATCCGACCCTGATCGAGGAAGTCGTTGACGTAGCGCCCCGCCCAGGCCGTGGTCAGCAGATCGGCGACGTCGCGCGCCGTCACCCCCATCGCGCCGGCCTTGCGCCAGTCGATGTCGAGGGCGAATTGCGCCGCGTCCTCGAGCCCGTTGGGACGCATCGAGGCGATCATCGGGCTCTCTCCCGCCATGCCGAGCATCTGGTTGCGCGCGCCCAGCAATTCCTCGTGGGTCTGGCCGCCGCGGGCCTGCACGTAGAGATCGAAGCCCGAGACGTTGCCGAGCTCGATCACCGCCGGCGGCACGATCGGGAACACGAAGGCGTCGCGGATCTGGCCGAGTGCCCCGAACCCGCGCCCGGCGACCGCCTGCACCGACTGGTCGGGCCGCACGCGGTCCTTCCAGTCCTTCAGGCGCACGAAGGCGATGCCGACATTCTGGCCCTGCCCGGCGAAACTGAAGCCGACGACGGTGAAGAGGCTCTCGACGTTCTCGCCCTCGGTGACGAGGAAATGCTCCTCGATGTCCTTCATCACGTCGAGCGTGCGGTCCGCCGTCGCCCCCGACGGCCCCTGCACGAAGACGAACATGATCCCTTGATCTTCTTCTGGCAGGAATCCGGTGGGCGTCTGCACGAAGAGCCAGCCCATGCCGCCCACGAGCAGGAGATAGATCAGCCCGACCCGGATCGGCCGCTTGAGGATCCCGTCCACAGCGAGGCCGTAGCGGTTGGTGAGCGACGCGAAGCCCCGCGCGAAGGCGGCGAGCGGCCCGCGGCGCGGTGCGTGCACGTCGCGCCGCTTGAGCATGCTCGCGCAGAGTGCGGGCGTCAGGGTGAGCGCCACCAGCACCGAGAGCGCCATCGCCGAGACGATGGCGATGGAGAATTGCCGGTAGATCACCCCCGTCGAGCCGCCGAAGAACGCCATCGGCACGAAGACCGCCGAGAGCACCAGCGCGATGCCGATCAGCGCGCCGGTGATCTGGTCCATCGACTTGCGCGTCGCCTCGCGGGGCCCGAGCCCCTCCTCCTCCATGATGCGCTCGACGTTCTCCACCACGACGATCGCGTCGTCGACGAGAAGCCCGATGGCCAGCACCATCGCCAGCATGGTGAGCGAGTTGATGGTGAAGCCCGCCACCGCGAGCACCGCGAAGGTGCCGAGGAGCACGACCGGCACGGCGAGCGTCGGGATCAGCGTGGCGCGCAGATTGCCGAGGAAGAGCAGCATCACGAGGAAGACGAGCGCGATCGCCTCGAAGAGCGTCTTGACCACCTCCTCGATCGAGATCCGCACGAAGGGCGTGGTGTCGAAGGGCACCTCGTAGGTCACGCCCTCGGGGAAGAACGCGGCGAGTTCCTCCATCCGGGTCTTCACCCGCTCGGCCGTGTCGAGGGCGTTCGCCCCCGAGGCGAGCCGGAGCGCCATGCCCGAGGCCGGCTGGGCGCTGAACCGCGAGATCGTGCCGTAATTCTCCGCCCCGACCTCGACCCGCGCCACGTCCTTGAGCAGAACGAGGCCGCCATCGGTCTCCGAGCGCAGCACGATCTGCTCGAAATCCGCCGGGGTGCGCAGGAGCGACTGGGCGGTGATCGTGGCGTTGAGCTGCTGGCCCTCGACGGCGGGCAGCGAGCCGAACTGTCCGGCGGAGATCTGCGCGTTCTGCGCCGAGACGGCCGCGGTCACCTGCGCGGGCGACAGCTCGTAGGCCGCGAGCCGCGACGGATCGAGCCAGATCCGCATCGCATAGGGCGCGCCGAAGACCTGCACGCCGCCAACGCCCTCGACGCGGCTGATCTCGTCGACGAGGTTCGAGGAGAGGTAATCCGCCAGATCGACCTGTTCGAGCGCGCCGTCCTGCGAGATCAGCGCGATCACCATCAGGAAGCCCGAGAACCCCTTGTCGACCTGCACGCCCTGGCGCTGCACCGTCTCGGGCAGCAGCGACGTCGCCTGGGCGAGCTTGTTCTGGACCTGGACCTGGGCGATGTCGGCATCGGTTCCGGTCTCGAAGGTCAGGGTGATCGAGGCGCTGCCCGACGAGGTCGAGGACGACGAGATGTAGCGCAGCCCGTCGATCCCGGTGAGCTGCTGCTCGAGCACCTGGGTCACCGTCGATTCGACGGTCTCCGCCGAGGCGCCGGGGTAATTCGCCGAAACCGAGACCGAGGGCGGGGCGATCTGCGGATATTGCGCCACCGGCAGCGAGATGATCGACAGGGCCCCGATGCCCATGATCAGGATCGCGATCACCCAGGCAAAGACCGGCCGGTCGATGAAGAAACGTGCCATCGTGCTTCCCCCCTGCCGCCGTCAGCCGGCGTCGGCCGGGGCCGAAGCCGGTGCCTCGGCACCGCCCTCGGATGCGCCCCGCTCTTCGGGCATCACGGTGGCACCGGGCGGTGCCTTCTGCACGCCCTCGACGATGATCCGGTCGCCGGTGGCAAGCCCGCTGCTCACGATCCAGTCGGCATCCCGCGCGGCGATGATCTCGAGCTCGCGCGGCTCGACGACATTCTCGGAATTGACCACCAGCGCCGTCGGCCGCCCGCGCCGGTCGAAGGAGACCCCCTGCTGCGGCGCGAGGACCACGCCGGACACGACGCCCTGGGGCATTTCGACCTGAACATACATTCCGGGCAGCAAGAGCTTGTCAGGGTTCGGGAATTCGAGCCGGAGCGTGACCACGCCGGTCTGCTCGTTCACGTTGGGCTCGGCCGCGGTCAGCGATCCTTCGAATTCGTAGGTCTCGCCGTCCGCGAGGGTCAGCACCACCTCCGGCCGGGCTTCCTGCAGCCGTTCGGTCATCAGGCCGCGCCGCCAGGCGAGGATCTCGGCGGCCGACTGGGTCACGTCGACCAGCACCGGATCGATGTTGCGGATCACCGCGAGCGGCTGCGCCTGCCCGCTGGTGACCAGCGCGCCCTGCGTCGTGAGCGACCGGCCGATCACCCCGGAGAGCGGCGCGCGGACCGTCGTGCGGTCGAGATCGATCTCCGCCGCCGAAAGCTGTGCCTGTGCAAGTTGCAGGGCGGCCGCCGCGGCATCCCGCGCCCCCTGGGCCCCTTCCAGCGTCTGCTGGCTCACGACGTCGCGCTCGATGAGTTCGGTCAGCCGGTCCGCCTCGCTCGTGGTGACCCGGAGCTGTGACTGGGCCTGGGCGACCTGGGCCGTCGCGGCCGCCACAGCCGCCTCGTAGACCGCCGCGTCGATGCGGTAGAGCGGCGCGCCGATCTCCACCGCCTCGCCTTCGCGAAACAGCCGCTCGACGATGATCCCGTTCACCTGCGGCCGGACCTCGGCGATCCCCGACGCCAGCACCCGCCCCGGCAGCGTCGCGGTCAGCGTCACGTCATCCTCGGCCAGGGTGACCACCGTGACCGCCGTCGGCGGGCGCTCTCCGCCACCGGGCCCCTGCGCCGAAGCGGCGATGGGCCATGTCAGGGCGAGAAATGCGAGCGCGAGGCCGGAAAGGCCGGGACGAAGGAAAGGCATCTGGCCTCCGGATCAGGAAACGGCCGGACGGGAAACGCGACACCGCGCGACCGGCAGGCTTATGTCCGGCATACGCCCGCCGTACCGGCATCGCAAGGGAACCCTGCGCCACCGGGCGCGGCAGAACGCGCATCCGGATCATCGACTGCGCGCCGGTCCGGGCAGTGCCGGTTCGAGGCGGCCCCGACTCCGAACCGCCTGTGGGCGCACAGCCGTCTTACACAAACACCAATCAAATCAGCCGGTTAAGCCATGTTTCGCGTTGCGTGCACCCTGTGCGCGCGCTCGGCAGCCTCAACGGGCCGCGACGATGATCACCTCGAAGAGGTAATCCGGGGTTGCGAGCTTCGCCTCCCCGGTCGCCCGGGCCGGCGGGTTGGCCGGATCGACCCAGGCATCCCAGACCGCGTTCATCGCCTCGAAATCCGCCATGTCCGCGAGCCAGATCGTCGCCGAGAGGATCCGGTCCCGCCCCGATCCGGCCTCCGAAAGCAGCGCATCGACCTTGGCCAGCGCAGCCCTGGCCTGCTCGGCCACCGGCGCGCCCGGCGCACCGACCTGCCCGGCGAGCCAGACGAGGTCGCCGTGGATGACTGCCTGGCTCATGCGGGCGCCGGGGTGGAGACGGGTGATGTCGGGCATGGAACGGTTTCCTTCGGTCAGGTGGAACGGGAGAGCCTGCCCGGTGACAGGCCGGCGATGATATCGGCCGGAACCGCGGGCGCGCGCCCCGCGATCAGATCGGCGGCGCAGGCCGACAGGCCCGGCGCGGTCTGGATACCATATCCGCCCTGGCCCACCAGCCAGAAGAAACCCTCATGCTGCGGATCGAAGCCCGCCACCGGTGACCGGTCGGCGACGAAGCTGCGCAGGCCCGCCCAGCTGCGCCCGATCCGCGTGACCGGCAGCGTCACCATCCGCCCGTAGCGCTCGAGCCCCTCGGCCAGCACCATGTCATCGGGCCAGGCATCATGCGGCTCGACCGGATCCTCGTCGGCCGGCGAGACCATGAGCTGCCCTCCCGTGGGCTTCGCGTACCAGTCCTCGCGCACCCCGCCGAAGAGCGGCCAGCCGCCGGGATCGAGACCCTCGGGCAGCGGCACCATCACCGCCGAGCGCCGCTTCGGCTCGAGCCCGACCGGGGCCACGCCGGCCAGCGCCGCCACCTCGTCGCCCCAGGCGCCTGCCGCATTCACCACCACCGGCGCCTCGACCGCTCCGTGCGCCAGCGTGATCCGCCAGACACCGGCGCTGCGCGCGATTGCGCGGATGTCCACCCCGGTCCGCACTTCGCCCTGCCGCTTGAGCAGCATGCGCCGGAAGCCCTGCATCAGCAGATCGACATCGATGTCCTGCGCTGCGCGGTCGTAGCCCGCCAGCGCCACCGCGCCTGCGTCGAGGATCGGGACCAGTTTGAGCGCCTCCGCCGGGCTCAGAACCTCGATACCGCCATGATCGGCGGCACGGGCCTCGACCAGCGCCTCCTCGCCGGGGCGGGCCAGCTGAAGCTCGCCCCGCGAGCCGAGCAGGGGGTCGGGCCAGAACTCGGGGTCGGGATCCGTGAGCCCCGCACGGCCGGCTGCGGTCAGGGCGCGGATCACCCGGTTGCCGTAGCCGTCGATCAGCATCGCCGCCGACCGCCCGGTGGTGTGGTAGCCGATCGCCGGCTCCCGCTCGAGGACCAGAACCCGGGCGTCGGCGGCGATGCGCGCCGCAGCCCCGATCCCGGCAATGCCGCCGCCGATCACGATCACGTCCCAGGATTCCGCGCTCATGGCCGGGGGCCCGTCCCGGCATGGCCGCCCAGAAAGGCCGCGAGATTGTCGCCCAGTTCGGGACAGAGATAGCCGCCCTCCTGGACGATCGCCGCCGGCAGGCCGAGGCCCGCGATATCGCCTGCGATCGCCGCGAAGCCGGCGGTGGTGACGGCAAGCCCCGCGAAGGGATCGCCCTCGAACGCATCGAGCCCCAGCGCGATCACCAAGGTGTCGGCGCCGAAATCCGCGATGCGCGCGAGCCCGGTGGCGAGCGCTTGCCGGAAGCCGTCATCCCCGGTGCCGCGCGGGATCGGCAGGTTGAGGTTGGCCCCGCGCCCGGCCCCGACGCCGCGCTCCTGCGCGTGGCCCCAGAAGAACGGGTAGAAGCGGATCGGATCCGCATGGACCGAGACCGTCAGCACGTCGCCGCGGGCGTAGAAGATACCCTGTGTGCCGTTGCCGTGATGAAGGTCGACATCGAGGATCGCCACCCGCCGCCCCGCAGCGCGCAGGCGTTCGGCGGCGATGGCGGAATTGTTGAGAAAGCAGAAGCCCCCGGCGAGATCGGCGAAGGCGTGGTGGCCCGGGGGGCGACAGAGCGCATAGGCGGCACCCGCTCCGCCCGCCACATCGTCGGCCGCCGCCACGGCGCACATCGCACTGCGGCGTGCCGCCTCCCAGGTTTCGGCCGAGATCGGACAGGCGGTATCGGCCATATGATAGCCCGCCTGCCCGACGGCGGATGCGGGATAACTCACGTCGCGGCGATCGGGGTGGATGTTCGGGATCACTTCCGCGGATGCATCCGGAATGCGCAGCCAGCGCCCGTGGATCGTCCGGAGGAACCGGACGTATTCCGGGCTGTGCACGGCGGCGATCGGAGCGCGCCCCGCATCGGGCGGCGTCTCGGGCGCGATGCCGAGCTTCGCGAGGCCGGCCAGCAGCGCGTCGACCCGCGCCGGCTGTTCGGGGTTGGGTTTTGGGGCCCCGGACGACAGGAAGGCCTTCGGGTCGTGGCTGCGCTGGACCGGGTCGAAAAAGGCTCTCATGCTGGATCCTCCAGGGCAGCCAGCGCCGGGCCGTCGAGCACGAGCGGCGCATATGTTTCCAGCTCGCGGAACCCGAGCCGTTCGTAGAAGCCCTTGCCCGCCGCATTGCCACGGCCGACCATCAAGAGGAGATGATCGGCTCCCCAGCCGGCCGCCTGTCCCCGCACCGCCGCGAGCAGCAAGCGCCCGAAGCCCTTTCCGCGCAGGCCGGGCGCGAGGTAGAGGTCCTGCACGTAGACCCCCGGTTGCCCGCGCTGGGTCGAGAAGGTGGGAAAGAACACCGCGACGCCGTCGAGAGTCGTCCCTTGAGCGACCACCATCGCCTGAAAGACCCGGTTCGGACCGAAACCGTGCCGCAGATAATCCTCTTCCGAGGCGGCATGGATCGCGCCGTCCTGCTCCGAGAGCGCGCGCAGGCAGGCGAGAATGCCGCCGGCATCCTCCCTGCGGGCCGGTCGGATCACGGGCCGGCTCAAAACCCGACCTCGGCGGAGCCCTTCAACCCGAGCATCGCGCGGGCCTTTGCCGGACCGGCCACAATGCGGCCCTGCGCCTCGACGATGGCGCGGACCTTCTCGACCTGCTGGGCGTTCGAGCGGGCGAGCTCGCCCCGGCCGATATGAAGGCTGTCCTCGAGGCCGACGCGCACATGGCCGCCCATCGACGCCGCGAGGGCGGCCATCGGCATCTGGGCGCGGCCCGCCGCCAGCACCGAGAAGAGGTAGTCGGACCCGAAAAGCCGGTCGGCCTTGGCCTTGAGGTAGACCAGTGCCTCGGGCTCGGCCGCCATGCCGCCCAGAACGCCGAAGACGAACTGGACGAAGAAGGGCGGATCGACCAGCCCGCGATCGACGAAGTGGCGCAGCATGTCGAGATGGCCGATGTCGTAGCACTCGAACTCGAAGCGCGCGCCGCGTTCGGCGCCCATCTCCCGCAGCACATGGGCGATATCGCGCGGGGTGTTGCGGAACACCAGATCGTCGCTGGATTCGAGAAACGGTTTTTCCCAGGCATGCTTCCAGTCGGTGACGCGGGCGATCATCGGATAGAGCGCGAAGTTCATCGTGCCCATGTTGAGCGAGCACATTTCGGGGGCGGCGGCCTTCGGGGCGGCGAGCCGCTGGTCGAGGCTCATCACCGCCGAGCCGCCGGTCGTCATGTTCACCACCGCGTCGCAGCCCTGCGCGATGCGCGGCAGGAACGCCATCCAGTGCGCCGGATCGGCGGAAGGTCGGCCTGTTTCGGGGTCGCGGGCATGCAGATGCAGGATCGCCGCTCCGGCCTCGGCGGCGTCGATGGCGCTGGTGGCGATCTCGTCCGCGGTGACCGGCAGATGCGGCGACATGCTGGGCGTGTGGATCGCGCCGGTGATCGCGCAACTGATCAGGATGTCGCTCATGCGGCGCGGTCCACGGGAAGGTCGAGCTCGGTGGCCAGGGCGCCGAGCGCATCGGCCATGATCGCCACGATCTCGCCGGCCTCGGCTTCGGTGGTGATCATCGGCGGGCAGACCATCACGTGATCGCCCGCGCGGCCACCCCGGGTCCGGCGGGAGTAGATGATGAGGCCGCGGGCATAGGCGGCCTCGACCAGCCGGTCGTGGGCGTTAAGGGCGGGCGGCAGCGGCGCGCGGCTCTCGCGGTCGGCGACCAGTTCCATCGCCAGCAGGAGGCCCATGCCCCGCACCTCGCCGATGAAGGGAAAGCGGTCGGCCAGCGCCGCCAGCCCGTCGCGCAGCGCCGCACCGGTGCGGAAGGCGGTCGCCATCATGTCGTGGCGGTCGATCTCGTCGATCACCGCGAGGCCGGCGGCGCAGGCCAAGGGGTTTCCGGCATAGGTGAAGCCGTGGAGGAAGCCGCCCGCATCGAGCACCGTCTCGACGATCTTCGTTTGGGCGAGCATCGCCCCGAGCGGGACATAGCCGGCGCCGAAGCCCTTCGAGGTCACGAGGATGTCGGGCACGCCGTTCCAGTGCGTGCCTGCAAAGAAGCGCCCGGTGCGGCCGCCGCCGGTCATCACCTCGTCATGGATCATCAGCACGCCGTGGCGCGCGCAGATCTCGGCCACCGTCTCCATGTAGCCGGCGGGCGGCACGAGGGCCCCGGTGGAGGCGCCCCCGACCGGCTCGACGATGAAGGCCAGCACGCTCTCGGGGCCTTCGGCCAGGATCGCGGCTTCGAGCAGGCCCGCATAATGACGGCCTGTCGCAGGGTCGTCCGGATCGCGGTCATCCGCCCAGGCGGTCGGGGCCGGGATCAGCGGCATGGCGCGCATCATCGGCGCGAAGGGTTCGGTGAGCGGGTCATAGCCGGTGAGGGCCAGCGCGCCGAGGGTGCAGCCGTGATAGGACGGGTATCGCGAGATCACCTTCCAGCGACTGCCCTCGCCCTTCGCCAGAGCGTATTGCCGCGCGAGCTTGATGGCGCTCTCCACCGCCTCCGAGCCGCCCGAGACGAAAAACACCCGGTCGAGGCCTTCGGGGGCCAGCGCGCGGTGCGGGCGGCGAGCGCCTCGGCGGCCTCGGTCTCGAAATGCAGCCGGTAGCCGAAGGTCGAGCGGGCCATCTGCGCGCGCATCGCGTCGAGCACCGCCGGGTTGGAATGGCCGATATTGCAGACCATCGCCCCGCTCGAGCCGTCGATGTAGCGCCGGCCCTCGGTGTCCCACATGTGGATGCCCTCGGCGCGGTCGAGCGTCGGCCGGGGGTGCCGGGTCTGGTAGAAGAGATGCGAGGTCATGACCTACTCCGGAAGCAGCGCGCAATCGCGCCCGCGCAGATGGACCGACACGGTCTCTCCCACGGCGAAGGGGCGCGTGTCGATCATGTTGATCGCCTGGAACTGGCGGTCGCCGACACGCACGAAATAGCGCACCGCCTGGCCCTGGTAGTCCACCGTCTCCACGGTCGCGGTCTGCGCCACGGTGTCGGGATCGACCACATCGGCGCCGCGCAGATGGAGCTTCTCGGCGCGGATCACCACCTTGACCCGCTCGCCCTCGACGGCCCCGCGTTGACGGTCCGGCGGCAGGGTGAGCATTCCGAGGTCCGCGACCGCGACCCGGACACCGCTCGCATCCACCCCTTCGACCCGGCCCGGCACGATGTTCGATGCCCCGAGGAACTGGGCGACGAATTCGCTGGCGGGATGGTTGTAGACCTCCTCGGGCGGGCCCTCCTGCTCCACCCGGCCGTCGCGCATCACCACGATCCGGTCCGACATCGCCAGCGCCTCGGACTGGTCGTGGGTGACGAAGACCGTGGTGATCGCCGTCTCGCGCTGGATGCGCTTCAGTTCCACCCGCATGTCCTCGCGCAGATTGGCGTCGAGGGCCGAGAGCGGCTCGTCGAGCAGGAGCACGTCGGGCTCGATGACGATGGCGCGGGCAAGAGCGATGCGCTGCTGCTGCCCGCCCGAAAGCTGCGCCGGGAAGCGGTCGCCGACATCGGGAAGCTGCACGAGATCGAGCGCCGCCTTCACCTTCGGCGCGATGTCGGCCTTCGGCACGTCGCGGTATTTCAGCCCGAAGGCCACGTTGTCGAAGATCGTCTTGTGCGGGAACAGCGCATAGTTCTGGAACACCAGCCCGAGATTGCGCCGGTGGATCGGCACGTCGTTGACCCGCACCCCGCGGATGTCGATATCGCCTTCGCTCGGGTCCAGAAGCCCGGCGATCATCCGCAGGGTCGTCGTCTTGCCGCAGCCAGACGGCCCCAAAAGCGTGAGAAACGCGCCTTCGGGGATGTCGAGCGTGAGCGGCGCCACGGCAAGGAAATCCCCGAAGCGCTTGACCACGCTCCTGAGACTGACGGCGGCGAGCGCTCATGGCCGCGCGCCGTCGGAGATCGGGGTCGGTCCCATCAGAACCCGCGCTGAACGCGGCTGAAGGTTTCCGACCATTCCTGCTCGTTGCCGTTCCAGTAGGCCGGATCGGCGAAGACGAGCCCCGACAGCGTGCCGGTCGGATCGAAGGCCGGCAGGGTCGGGATCTTCGCGCCGAGATCGACCTTGTTCGGATCGAGCGCCGGCGGATAGTTCTGCCCCTCGGCCACCGCGATCGAGGTCTCCGGCTCGAGCATGAAGTTCAGCAGTTGCTCGCATTCCGCCATCGGGCTGCCCTTGATCACGAAGAGGCATTCCTGCCAGCCGAAGCCGTTGGGCGGATCGTAGTAGCCGATATCGTGGCCCTGCTCCTGCAGCGCGAAGATCCGGCCCGACCAGCCTTCGGTGACGTAGATCTCCTCCTCGGCCAGCAGGCTCATCAGCTCCGCCCCCGAGGCCCAGTATTTCAGCGCGAGGTCGCGATGCTGGCGCACCGCATCCCATGCCGCATCCATGTCGGTGATGTCGTTCGGGTGCTGGTCGGTCTGCAGCGCGCCGTACCAGATCCGGGTACGCCAGTCGGTCCAGCCGCCGATCCGGTCCTGATAGGCCGGGTCGATCAGGATCCGCGCGCCCTTCTCCTGCACCTCCTCGTCGGAGATGTACTTGCGATTATAGGCGATCCCGGTGGTGCCGTAATTGTAGGGCGCCGCACTGAGGCTGCCCGGCGTGATCGAGTCGAAGGCCTCCATCAGCGCCGGCATCACCAGGTCGAGATTGGGGATGTTGGCGGTGTCGAGCTGCGTGCTCAGATCGAAATTGTGGTAGCGGGCATAGTCGAACACCCCCGAGAGATGCGCGATGTTGTAGGTGCCGGGCTGGCTGGAGCGGACCTGCGCGAGATATTCGTCGCCGCCTGCAAAGGTCCCGTCGACCACGGTGATGCCGGTCGCCTCGGTATAGGGATCGAAGGCATAGGTGCGGAACGCCTCGGAGACCACGCCGCCCCAGCCGTCGAAGCGCACCTCGGCCACGTCCTGCGCCCGGGCGAGGCCGGCGAAGGGTGTCTGGACACCGTAGGCGGCGCCGGCCGCACCGATGAGGCCGAGGAAGCGTCGGCGGTCGATCCCGCCCTCGAGATAGCGGGTCCGCAGGCGATGAAGGCGTGTGGTGGTGTCCATGTCGTCTCTCCTGTTGATCGGTTTCATTGGTGTTTTCGGTTTGAAAGCCAGCGGGCGAGGGCCGCGCCAAGGAGCGGCAGGCCGACGGTGATGACGATCATCACCGTGCCGAGCGCGTTGATCTCCGGGCTGATCGAGTTGCGCAGCATCGAGAAGATCTGCGTCGGCACCGTCTCGACCCCGCCGGGCTTCCAGAACAGCGTGCCGGTGATGTCGTCGAACGAGATGGTGAAGGCGAAGAGCGCCCCGGCGAGCACCGCCGGCAGCATGATCGGCAGGGTGATCTGGAAGAAGGTCTGGATCGGCGAGGCGCCGAGGCTCAGCGCCGCCTCCTCGATGTCGCGCCGCATGCCCGAAAGCCGCGCCTGCACCACGAGGATCACGAAGGGCAGCGTGAAGATCACATGGCCCATCAGCAAGAGGAAGAAGCTCTTCGGCAGGTCGAGGAATTGCAGGAACAGCAGGAGCGCCACCGCCAGCACCACCTCGGGCACGAGGATCGGTGCGATCAGCAAAGTCGAGATCGCCGTCTTGCCGGGAAAGTCGTAGCGCACCATCGCAAGGGCCGCGAGCACGCCCAGCGTGGTGGAGATGATCGCGGTCAGCGCGCCGAGCACGAAGGACACGCGGAAGGCGCGCATCACCGCCTCGTTTTCCCAGAGCGCCACGAACCAGCGAAACGAGAAGCCGGTCATCGGGAAGCTGCCGAACTGGTTGGCGTTGAAGCTCAGGAGCACCACCACCGCAACCGGCAGGAACATGAAGAGATAGACGAGGATCGCCCAGCCCCGGATGAAGGCCCAGCCGCTCATCGCGCGATCCCCCGGGCGATCTGGCCCATGCCGATGAAGCGGTTGTAGACCAGCACCACCAGCGACAGCACCGCGAGCAGCAGCAGCGACAGCGCCGAGCCGAGCGGCCAGTTCAGCTGGGTGATGATCGCCTCGTAGACCAGATTGGCGAACATCGCGTCGCGCGGCCCGCCGAGGATCAGCGGCGTGATGTAGGTGCCCGCCGCCAGCACGAAGCAGAGCAGGCTTCCGGCCGCCAGCCCCGGCACCGACAGCGGCAGCGTCACCTCGCGGAACGCCTGGAGCCGGGTGGCCCCGAGCGAGGTCGCGGCGTCCTCGAGCGAGGTGTCGATGCCTTCGAGGCTGACGAAGACGTTGAGGATCATGAAGGGCAGCAGGAAATGCACCAGCCCGAGGATCACCGTCGCCTCGTTGTAGAGGAGACGCAGCGGCTCGGAGATCACGCCGAGGCCCATCAGGATGCTGTTGAGCGCGCCCGACGAGCCGAGAATGTTGATCCAGGACATCGTCCGGATGATGTAGCTGATCCAGAACGGCAGGATCAGCAGCAGGAGCAGCAGCACCTTGTGGCGCGTCGTCGAGCGGGCGACGAAGTAGGCGACCGGGTAGCCTGCGAATGCACAGACGATCGTGGTGATCGCGGCGATCTTCAGGGTGTTGAGCAGGATGTAGCGGTAGAACGGATCGGTGAGCGCCGCCTGCCAGTTGTCGAGATGAAAGCCGGCCTGATCCGCACCCGAGGCCGAGCGCAGCCAGAACGAATAAACCACGATGAAGCCGAGTGGCACGATCAGCAGAAGCCCGACCGCGATCAGCGACGGTGCGAGCAATACCTTCGGGGCTCGGCGCTCGCGCGCCTCCAGGGTGGGCATCGGAATGTCGCTCTCCTTGCGCGCCCCCAGCATCGCAAGCGCGATGACATTCCCAAAATAGATAATTGCTATGGGGAGCATTCATCGCTTCTATGGCATCATGGACCCGACCGATGATCCTGCCGCCCGGCTCTCCCGCAATCTCGACTGGAACCTGCTGCGCACCTATGTCGCCATCGTCGAGCATCGCGGCCTCACCGCCGCCGCCCGCGCCCTCGGACTGCAGCAACCCACGCTCTCCAACGCCCTGCGACGGCTGGAGGAAACCCTCGGGCGCAAGCTGATCGACCGCGGTCCCGGCCGTTTCGAGATCACCGCCGCCGGCCAGCGGCTCTACCGCGAGGCGGTTGATGTGCAGGGGACCATCCTGCGCCTGCACCGCCAGATGCGCGACGTCACCGAACCGGTCACCGGCCACATCCGCATCGTCATGGCGAGCCATGTGGTCTGCCCGCTCTTCGACCAGGTTCTCGCCGATTTCCGCGAGACGCACCCCCGTGCGAGCCTCACCCTCGACGTCACCGGCTCCAATGTCGCGGTGGAAGAGGTCGTCGCGCAGCGCGCCGCCCTCGCGATCTGCCTCGTGCAGCGGCGTCATCCCCGGCTGACCTACACGCAAATGTACCGCGAGTTCTTCGGGCTCTATTGCGGCCCGACCCATCCGCTCTTCGGACGCCTGCCGCGCCGCGACACCGATCTCGCCGGCTGCGACTGGGTCTCCTTCACCACCGACCAGCTCGGCGACGTGCTGCGCCCGGTGGCCCTCCTGCGCGCGCGGGCCTCGCCCGAAGACCGCATCGTGGCCAGCTCGACCCATCTCGAGGAAGTGCGCCGCATGATCATCGCAGGCCTCGGCATCGGCCCGCTGCCGCTCCACATCGCCCGCCGCGATGAACGCGACGGCCTCTTGTGGCGCCTTCCCCCGCTGGAAGACCCGCCAGCTGTCGATGTCTTCGTGGCCTCGAACCCCCGATCCCGGCCCAACCGGGCCGAAGCTGCAATCCGTTCCCTGCTGCTCGAACGCATTGCCCGAGTGCCGTTGAGCGAGCGGACTTACACGCAGTGACCTCAGGCCCGACGTTGACGGACCCATGCCCGGCGTGTTCCGGTCGTGGCGCTGATGGACGGACGAAGCCCCCGAGGAATGCCCAACGTGACCGACGGCCCCACCCCCTTCGACGCCTGGCATCCCGGACTTGAATCCGAGATTCCGTCAAGGCTGATGCCGCTGGCGACACTCTACCGACCGGAGAACTCGACCGTCAGCTATGCGCAGGCCCGGGAAGCCGCTTCCTTCTGCGGTCTCGAGCCGAAGGCGATGGCGGCGCTCGACGCCCGGAACGCCTCATCGTCCACGAAATCCTGATCCGCGTCACCGCCGATCTCACCGTGCCCGACGGGCCGAACTATGCCGATCTCGGCATCAGCCTGCGGGGCATGACCGCGCGTATCTTTGACACCCACGTCTCCCCGAGGATGCCGGAGATCCGCGAGGCCTTCGACACCCTGCGCAGCCGCGCGCGGGCCCGGATCGAGCATGATCTCGCGAGCGGTCTCGACCGGCCCGAGCCTCCGCCGAACCCGCCGCAAAAGCCCGCCGGTCTGTTCGCCCGTCTCGCGGGCCGCAAGCCCGCCCCGCCGCCACGCTCCGCGGCTCCGGCGGAGCCCGCGGAGATCGCCGCGCTCTCGGCCTGGCGGGCCCGGCTCGATGCCGCCGGCACCGACCCGTTCGAGGCCGCCTGCCTGTCCGCGCTCATCACCGTCGTCGGCGGCATCACCGGCCGGCGCGGCAAGTTGATGGCCGACCGCGCGATGGTCGCGGACTTCGCCTGCAACATGGTCTGCAACGGCTACGGGAGCGACGAGATCGGACGGTTGCTCGACCCGATCTTCGCCGAGGCGGTCGCCGCCGAGGGTTACCGCAGGCTCCCGGTGCAGGCCGAGCCGCTGTTCATGAACGTCAAGGGCGCCTCGGCCGCCGGCAAGAGCACCATCCGCCCCAAGCAGCGTGCGCTGGCCGAAAAGCTCGGCGTGCCCTGGCAGGATTTCGCGCTCATCAGCCCCGATTACTGGCGCAAATACCTGCTCGACTACGACAGCCTCGGGGACGACCACAAATACGCCGCGATGCTGACAGGCCAGGAACTCGAGATCATCGACCGCAAGCTCGACCGCTACATCGAGGCCAAGGCCGCCCGCCATGCCCTGCCCCACATGCTCATCGACCGCTTCCGCTTCGACAGCTTCGACACCTCGCAGGACAGCAGCCGCACCAGCCAGCTCCTCACCCGCTTCGGCACCCGGGTCTTCCTGTTCTTCGTGGTCACCCCGCCGGCGGAGACGGTGGAGCGCTCGTGGAAACGCGGGCTGCAGACCGGCCGCTTCAAGGCCGTCGACGACCTGCTCTACCACAACATCGAAGCCTATAGCGGCATGCCGAACCTGTTCTTTCCCACGGTGCTTTCGGCCACCAAGAAGACCCATTTCGAGTTTCTCGACAATTCCGTGCCGCTGGGAGCCGAGCCGCGCACCATCGCCTTCGGCTGGAACGGCCGGATGATCATCCTCGACCTCGCCCGTCTCGATGACATCGACCGCTTCCGGCAGGTCAACGTGGCCGCACGGTGCCCCGCGGAGGTGCTGCCCGCCGACCCGACCGAGAGCTTCGCCTTCCTCGGCAGCTGCTTCGCCCGGATCCCCGAGGTGACGCTGGCCGACCATGCTACCGGCGAAGTCTACGGCCGACTGCAGGACGGCGCCTGGACCTACCGCGCGGCCACCGAAACCCTGCCCTTCGCGGCCGACAGCTTCGAGCGGCGCTGCCTCGACGCGCTCGGCTGGGGGCCAGCGCTCGACACTGCCGGCACCGGTCGGCCCGCGCTCGATCTCGCGGCCGAACGCGGGGTCACGCTCGGCGCATGGGGCCCAGGCACCGCGGATGACTCGCCCGACCTTTGACCGGGGCGGGTTCTTCTCTACACTCGCCTCCCTCGCCGAGGCACACGGCCCGCTGAAGAAAGACCGCGCCGATGACCGACATCAAGGATCTGCGCCTTCTCGCGGCCCTCGCGCGCCACCGGCACTTCTCGCGCGCCGCCGCCGAGGCCGGCATCTCGCAGCCGGCCTTCTCGGCGCGCATCCGGCGGCTCGAGGAAGATTTCGGCCTGCCGATCGTGCGGCGCGGCAACAAGTACCAGGGCCTCACCCGCGAGGGCGAGGTCCTGCTCACATGGGCGCGCAAGATCCTCACCGACTTCGAAGGCATGCGGCAGGAGATGGAGGTCATCAAGGGCTCCCTGCGCGGCAAGCTCGTCATCGGCGCCGTGCCGACCGCCCTGCCCTATGCCGCCCTCGTCTCGGGTCGCCTGCGCGACAGCCACCCGGACCTCGCCGTCGAGATCCACTCGCTCACCTCGTCGCGGATCGGCCTCGGCCTCGACGATTTCTCGCTCGATGCGGGCATCACCTATGTCGGCGCCGAGAACATCGGCGACAAGCTTCTCGAACCCATCTACGACGAAACCTACGTCCTTGTGGCACCGCGCGCGATGGCGCCGCGCACATCCGGCGAGGCCAGCTGGCACGAGGCGGCGAGCCTTCCGCTCTGCCTGCTCACCAGCGACATGCGCAACCGACAGCTCATCGACGCCGCCTTCGACGCCATCGGAAGCCACCCGGTTCCCGTGATGGAAACCGACGATTTCACCGCCGCCCTCGCACAGGTCGCGAGCGGCACCGCGGCGATGATCGCGCCGAAATGGCTCGCCGACAACGTGTTCGCCGGCCGCGACTCCGTCCGCCTGGACCTCACCGAGCCGCTTGTGTCGCATGCCATCGGTCTGGTGACCCTCGGCCAGGAGCCGGTCCTGCCGGCCATCGCTGCCCTGCGCGACGCGATCCGCAGCCTGTCATAACCAGAACAGATCGCCCCTTCCAAAAACAAGATTGGAAATGATTGCGCAACCCTGCGACACTCCGCCGTAATCTGGGAGGATCACGATGAACGTTCAGACCGCGCGCGAAGGTGTATGGAAGTCCGGCAAGGGCAAGGGCAGGAAGACCCCGAAGGGCCGCCAGTACGAAGATGCGGCCCTCGCAGAGGTCCGCGCGCTGCTCGGCGACCGGCCCCGGCAACCCGACCTGCTGATCGAGTTCCTCCACCTGATCCAGGACGAATACGGCCATCTCTCCGCCGCGCATCTGCGCGCGCTGGCGGAGGAAATGCGCCTCTCCCAGGCGGAGGTCTACGAGGTCGCGACCTTCTACGCGCATTTCGACGTGGTGAAGGAAGGCGAGACCCCGCCGCCCGCCCTGACCATCCGGGTCTGCGACAGTCTCTCCTGCGAGCTTGCCGGGGCGCAGGCGCTTCTGGCCGCGCTGAAAGATGGCCATGACCCGTCGGAGGTCCGCGTGCTGCGCGCCCCCTGCATGGGCCGCTGCGACACCGCACCCGTGCTCGAGATCGGCCACCACCACATCGACTTCGCGACACCGGAGCTGGTGGCCAAGGCCATCGCCGCCGAGCATTTCCACCCGGACATGCCCGATTATGAGGACTTTGACGCCTATCGCGCGGCCGGCGGGTACACCGAGCTGGAAGCCTTTCGCGGCGGGTCCGCGACCCCGGACGAGGTTCAGGACAAGGTGCTCGCCTCCGGCCTGCGCGGCCTCGGCGGCGCGGGCTTCCCGTCGGGCAAGAAATGGTCCTTCGTCCGCTCCGAGGCCGGCCCGCGCTATCTCGCGGTCAACGGCGACGAGGGCGAGCCCGGCACCTTCAAGGACCGCTTCCACCTCGAGCGCAATCCGCATCTCTTCCTCGAAGGCATGCTGATCGCCGCCTGGGCCGTCGACGCTGCGCGCTGCTACATCTACATGCGCGACGAATACCCCGCCGTGCTCAAGATCCTCGCCGACGAGATCGCCGCCCTCGAGACTGCCGGTCTCGCAGCACCCGGCTATATCGAGGTCCGCCGCGGCGCCGGCGCCTATATCTGCGGCGAAGAGAGCGCGATGATCGAATCGATCGAGGGCAAGCGCGGCCTGCCCCGCCACCGCCCGCCCTTCGTGGCGCAGGTCGGCCTCTTCGACCGGCCGACGCTGGTGCACAACGTCGAGACGCTGCACTGGGTCGCGCGGATCTGCCGCGAGGGGCCGGAGATCCTCAGCTCGGTCGAGAAGAACGGCCGCACGGGACTGCGCTCCTATTCGGTCTCGGGCCGGGTGAAAAACCCCGGCGTCCACCTTCTGCCCGCCGGCTCGACCATTCTCGACATCATCGACGCCGCCGGTGGCATGCTCGACGGCCACGCCTTCAAGGCCTACCAGCCCGGCGGCCCGTCGGCCGGCATCCTGCCCGCCTCGATGTCCGACATCCCGATGGATTTCGACACGCTCCAGCCGCACGGCACCTTCATCGGCTCGGCGGCGGTGGTGATCCTCTCGGACAAGGACAGTGCCCGGGGTGCCGCGCTCAACATGCTGCGGTTCTTCGAGGACGAGAGCTGCGGGCAATGCACGCCCTGTCGCGTGGGCTGTTCCAAGGCGGTCAAGCTGATGGAGGCGGACAGATGGGACACCGACCTCCTCGAGGACCTCTGCGGCGTGATGGTCGACGCCTCGATCTGCGGTCTCGGCCAGGCCGCGCCCAATCCGATCCGCATGGTCATCAAGCATTTTCCGGAAGAGGTGTGAGACGATGAACAAGCCAGCAACCTTCGACATCGCCACGAAGACCGTCACCTTCAGCCTCGACGGCAAGACTGTCACCGCGAGCCCCGACGAGACCATCTGGCAGGTCGCCAAGCGCGAAGGCACCACGATCCCGCATCTCTGCCACAAGGACGCGACCGGCTACCGCCCCGACGGCAATTGCCGCGCCTGCATGGTCGAGATCGACGGCGACCGCGTGCTCGCCGCCTCCTGCGTGCGCAAGCCGACCGAAGGCATGGTGGTGAAGTCCGAGAGCGAACGCGCGACCAAGGCCCGCGCGATGGTCATGGAGATGCTCGTCGCCGACCAACCCGTTCGCGAGGAGGCCCATGACCGGTCCTCGCATTTCTGGGACATGGCCGATGCGCAGGGCGTCACCGAGAGCCGCTTCCCCCGGCGCGCCCCCGAGCACATCCCGCTCCTCGACTCCAGCCACGTCGCGATGCGGGTCAATCTCGACGCCTGCATCCACTGCAACCTCTGCGTCCGCGCCTGCCGCGAGGTCCAGGTCAACGACGTGATCGGCATGGCGGAGCGCGGTTTCGACGCCGAGATCGTGTTCGATTTCAACGACCCGATGGGCGCCTCGACCTGCGTGGCCTGCGGCGAATGCGTCCAGGCCTGCCCGACCGGCGCGCTGATGGAAGCCACCGTGCTCGACGACGCCCAGCACGGCGACAGCGAGGACATCGACCGCGAGGTCGCCTCGGTCTGCCCGTTCTGCGGCGTGGGCTGCCAGCTCTCCTTCAAGATCAAGGACGAGAAGATCAAGTTCGTCGACGGCCTCGAAGGCCCGGCCAACGAGAACCGGCTCTGCGTCAAGGGCCGCTTCGGTTTCGACTACATCCACCACCCGCACCGGCTCACCAAGCCGCTGATCCGCCGCGACGATGCGCCCTCGAAGGGCCTCAACGTCGATCCGGCCAATCCCTGGACCCACTTCCGCGAAGCGGAATGGGACGAGGCGATCAAGGTCGCGGCCGATGGCCTGCTCGACCTGCGCAGCTTCTGGGGCGGGCGCGCGGTGGCGGGCTTCGGCTCGGCCAAATGCTCCAACGAGGAGGCCTACCTCTTCCAGAAGCTGATCCGCCAGGCCTTCAAGCACAACAACGTCGACCACTGCACCCGGCTCTGCCATGCCAGTTCGGTGGCGGCGCTGATGGAAAACGTCGGCTCGGCGGCGGTCACCGCGACCTTCAACGAGATCGAGAACGCCGAAGTCGCCATCGTCATCGGCGCGAACCCGACCGAGAACCACCCCGTCGCCGCCACCTATTTCAAGCAGTTCGCCAAGCGCGGCGGCGAGCTGATCGTCATGGACCCGCGCGGCCAGGGCCTCAAGCGCCACGCCACGCACATGCTCCAGTTCCGCCCCGGCACCGACGTGGCGATGCTCAACGCCATCATGAACGTCATCGTCGAGGAGAAGCTCTACGACCGGCAGTACATCGAGGGCTTCACCGAAGGCTTCTTCGAGTTCCGCGACCATATCCGCGCCTTCCCGCCGGAGCGGATGGCCGAGCTCTGCGGCATCGACGCCGAAACCCTGCGCACCGTGGCCCGCAAGTTCGCGGGCGCGCGCACGGCGATGATCTTCTGGGGCATGGGCGTCAGCCAGCACATCCACGGCACCGACAATTCGCGCTGCCTGATCTCCCTCGCCCTGCTCTGCGGCCATATCGGGCGGCCGGGCACCGGCCTCCACCCGCTGCGCGGCCAGAACAACGTTCAGGGCGCCTCCGACGCCGGCCTCATCCCGCAGGCCCTGCCCGACTACCATCTCGTCGCCGACGGCGAGGCGCGCGATCTCTTCAAGCACATCTGGCAGGGCACCGAGATCGACCCGAAGCCCGGCCTCACGGTGGTCGAGATCATGGACGCGATCTATCGCGGCGAGATCCGCGGCATGTACGTCATGGGCGAGAACCCGGCGATGTCCGACCCGGATGTCGAACACGCCCGCCGGGCGCTGGCCAAGCTCGAACATCTGGTGGTGCAGGACGTGTTCCTGACCGAGACCGCGAACTACGCCGACGTGATCCTGCCGGCGAGCGCCTGGCCCGAGAAGACCGGCACGGTGACCAACACCAACCGGCAGGTGCAGATGGGCCGCAAGGCCGTCGAGCCGCCGGGCGAGGCCCGCGAGGACTGGCGGATCACCGTCGACATCGCCAACGCGCTCGGGCTCGACTGGGATTACGACCATCCGCGCGAGGTGTTCTCCGAGATGAAGATGTCGATGCGCAGCCTGCATCACATCACCTGGGAACGGCTCGAGACCGAGAGTGCCGTGACCTATCCGAGCCTCAGCCAGACCGATCCCGGCCAGCCGGTGGTGTTCGGCGACGGCTTCCCGCGCCGCGCCGGTCGCGCCAAGTTCACGCCGGCCCGGGTTACCCCGCCGGCCGAGGTGCCGGACGCCGAATTCCCGTTCATCATGATGACCGGCCGGCAGCTCGAGCACTGGCATACCGGCTCGATGACCCGGCGCGCCGCGGTGCTCGACTGGGCCGAACCCGAGGCCAACGCCTCGCTCCATCCCGCGACGCTGCGCAAGCTCGGGGTCGCACCCGGCGGCATGCTCCGCATCGAGACCCGGCGCGGCGCCATCGAGATCATGGCGCGCGCCGACCGGGCGGTCGCCGAGGACATGGTCTTCGTGCCCTTCGCCTATGTCGAGGCGGCGGCGAACGTGCTGACCAATCCGCAGCTCGACCCCTACGGCAAGATCCCGGAGTTCAAGTTCTCCGCCTGCCGGGTCACTGCGGCCGCAGCCCCGGCGGTCACCGCCGCGGAATAGGACCGACCTAAGTCTTGGGCCTGCCATGTTGAGCATGGCGGGCCCAGCCTGTATGGCTGCATGCGAGCGCAAGAATATTCCGGAGTGGGGACAAACCGATGAAGATGCTTATCCTGGGCGCATCCTATGGATCGCTGCTGTCGACCAAGCTGATGATGGCGGGACATGACGCCACGCTGGTCTGCCGCGACAAGACCGCGGCCCTGATCAATTCCGAAGGCACGCTGGTGCGGATAAAGCTGCGCGACGAGGACACGCCGCGCGAGATCCGGTCCGGCGATCTTCCGGGCAAGGTCGATGCGGTCACGCCCGAGGAGGCCCGCCCGGAGGATTACGACTTCGTCGGCCTCGCCATGCAGGAGCCGCAATACAGCGCCCCCGCGGTCAAGGCCCTGATGGCCCGCGTCGCGGCGAGCCGGGTGCCGTGCCTCTCGATCATGAACATGCCGCCCCTGCCCTATCTGCGCCGCATCCCCGAGCTTGCCGACGCCGATCTTGACGGCTGCTACGACGATCCTTCGGTCTGGGAGGGCTTCGAGCCCGGCCTGATGTCGCTCTGCAGCCCCGACCCGCAGGCCTTCCGGCCGCCCGAGGAAGGTGCCAACGTGCTTCAGGTCGGCCTGCCCACCAACTTCAAGGCCGCCGTCTTCGCCGACGAGGCCCACAATGCCAAGCTTCGCCAGCTCGAGGCGGACATCGACGCGGTGCGCCTCGACGGCAAGGACGTGCCGGTGAAACTGCGCGTCTTCGAGAGCCTCTTCGTGCCGATGGCCAAGTGGAGCATGCTGCTGACCGGCAATTACCGCTGCATCCTGCCGGGTGGCGAACAGCCGATCCGCGAGGCGGTTCACGGCGATATCTCCGCCTCGCAGGCCACCTACGACTGGGTCGATGCCCTGTCGCGCAAACTGGGCGCCGATCCCGCCGACCAGGTGCCCTTCGCGAAATATGCCAAGGCCGCCGAGGGCCTGCTGAAGCCCTCCTCCGCCGCCCGCGCCGTCGGTTCCGGCGCCACAACCATCGAGCGGGTCGACCGCATGGTCCAGCTCATCGGCAACCGCCTCGACCTGCACAACGCCACCGTGGACCAGGTCGTCGAAACCGTCGACGCCCGCCTCGCCGCGAACCGCGCCAACGCCTGACCCGGACCGGGCGCGCCTCGACCGCGCGCCCGCCACCACGGCGGGGGATCCATCCGCACGGCTTCCCGAAGCACCCCGGCGCCGCACCGTATCCCACTCCGAACGCCGGGACCGTCCGGCACCCAACTCCGACAGGATCGACTGACGTCGCCGGCGTTGTCACAGAGCCGGAACCAGCCACTGGCCACAGAAGAGCTGCGTCAGCCAAGGCCCCGGGCAAAACGCGTGCGGCACCGCCGCCACCCCAGCCAGCCCGAAGCCGACCCATCGGCATCCCGATCCGGCACCTCCTGATCTGAGCGACCGCGGCCCCGACCGACTGCGCCGGGACTCCATCAGTGCACGTCTTCCGCACGACCGTCACTGGCGGCGTCCCGCCGTCAAACAGGGTTTACCGCTCCGGACAAAAGCAGAACCCGGGATCGCAATGTTGCAAGCCAGCCCGCCGAACCAAACCTGGGAGCTCGGCTGCAGCTCAAAGATTGTTAACGAAGTTTTCTTTTGAAATCAGCGCCTTGAAAAATGTCCTAGCTAGGACGCCTTTCCAGGACCCCGAGCCGCACTCCCCGGCAGCTCTTTCCGGGTTCGGCGCGGCCCCGAAACCGGGGCCGCGCCGCATCTCTCAGCCCAGCAGATCGACCAGCGTCACGCCGAGCTTCGCCGGCGAGGGCGAGACCCGGATACCGGCCGCTTCCATCGCCGCGATCTTCTCCTCGGCGCCACCCTTGCCGCCCGAGATCACCGCACCCGCATGGCCCATCGTCCGGCCCGGCGGGGCCGTGCGGCCGGCGATGAAGCCCACCGTCGGCTTCGAGCGGCCCTTCTTCGCCTCGTCGATCAGGAACTGCGCCGCATCCTCTTCCGCCGAGCCGCCGATCTCGCCGATCATGATGATCGACTGGGTCTCGGGGTCGGCCAGGAACAGCTCGAGCACGTCGATGAACTCGGTCCCCTTCACCGGATCGCCGCCGATGCCCACGGCCGTGGTCTGGCCGAGGCCGGCCTGCGTGGTCTGGAACACCGCCTCGTAGGTCAGCGTTCCCGAGCGCGACAGCACGCCCACCGAGCCCTTGCGGAAGATGCTGCCCGGCATGATGCCGATCTTGCATTCGTCCGGGGTCAGCAGGCCCGGGCAGTTCGGCCCGATCAGCCGCGAGGACGAGCCCGCAAGCTTTTCCTTCACCCGCACCATGTCCTGCACCGGCACGCCCTCGGTGATGCAGGTGATCAGCCCGATCCCCGCGTCGATGGCCTCCTCGATCGCCGCAGCGGCGCCCGCCGGTGGCACGTAGATCACCGAGGCCGTGGCCCCGGTGGCATCCTTCGCCTCGGCGACCGAGGTGTAGATCGGCAGGCTCTCGCCCCCGGACCCGGTCCATTTCTCGCCGCCCTTCTTCGGGTGCGTGCCGGCCACCATCTGGGTGCCGTGATAGGCCAGCGCCTGTTCGGTGTGGAAGGTACCGGTCTTGCCGGTCAGACCCTGCACGATGATCTTCGTGTTCCTGTCGATCAGAATGGACATGGCCTTACCCCTTCACTGCCTTGACGATCTTCTGCGCCGCATCGTCGAGATCGTCGGCGGCGATGACGTTGAGGCCGCTCTTGTTGATGATGTCCTTCCCCTCGGCGACCCGTGTGCCCTCGAGGCGCACCACCAGCGGCACCGACAGCCCGACATCCTTGACCGCCTGCACCACGCCCTCGGCGATCACGTCGCAGCGCATGATGCCGCCGAAGATGTTCACGAGGATGCCCTTCACGTTCGGATCCGATGTGATGATCTTGAAGGCCGCCGTCACCTTCTCGGTTGTCGCGCCCCCGCCAACGTCCAGGAAGTTGGCCGGCTCGGCGCCGTAGAGCTTGATGATGTCCATCGTCGCCATCGCGAGGCCGGCACCGTTCACCATGCAGCCGATCTCGCCATCGAGCGCGATATAGGCGAGGTCGTATTTCGACGCCTCGATCTCCTTGTCGTCCTCCTCGGTGACGTCGCGCAGTTCCATCACGTCCGGGTGCCGGAAGAGCGCGTTGCCGTCGAACGACACCTTCGCATCGAGCACCTGCACGTCGCCGGCCTTGGTGACGATCAGCGGATTGATCTCCAGCAGGCTCATGTCCTTCTCGGTGAAGGCCCGGTAGAGCGCCTTGAAAAGCGCCATTCCCTGTTCGCGTGCGCTGCCCGCGAGTTCGAACGCATCGGCGATCTTCGCCGCATCGGCATCGGTGCAGCCCGCAGAGGCGCTGATCCCGATCGTGTGGATCTTCTCCGGCGTCTCTTCGGCGACAGCCTCGATGTCCATGCCGCCTTCCGTGGAGGCGACGAAAGAGGTCTGGCCGGTCTCGCGATCGACAAGGATCGACAGGTAGAGTTCGCGAGCGATGTCGGCCCCGGCCTCGACATAGATCCGGTTGACCTGCTTGCCGGCCGGGCCGGTCTGCTTGGTCACCAGCGTCTTGCCGAGCATTTCGCGGACATTGGCGAGCGCCTCGTCCGCCGAGAAGGACACCCGCACGCCGCCTTTCGCGTCCGGTCCGAGCTCGGTGAACTTGCCCTTGCCGCGTCCGCCGGCATGGATCTGGCTCTTGACGACCCAGACCGGGCCCGGAAGTGCCGCGACAGCCGCCTCGGCCTCGTCGAGCGACGTGATCGCCACGCCGGCAGCGACCGGCGCCCCGAATTCCTTCAGGATGCCTTTCGCCTGGTGTTCGTGAATATTCATCCCCGTCCCTTCTTCCCTTGTTGAAGCTGCGCAGTGGTTTACGGCGTCAGCGGATGGCCGGCAACAGGCGCCTGAACGCGTCCGTTCCGGCCTTTCCCAGCCATTCGAAGACCACCATCTCGGTGGTGACCACATGTGCCCCCGAGGCCGTCATGCGGGTACGGCACGCCGCCTCGCTCTCGAGCGTCCGCGAGGCGGTGGCATCGCTGACCACGAACACCTCGTAGTCCTGCTCGAGCAGGCTTGCCGCGGTCTGGACGACGCAGACATGCGCCTCCATGCCGACCAGGACGGCCTGTCGGCGATCCAGAGCCCGGAACGCCTCGGCGAAGGCAGGCTCTTCCATGCAGGAGAAGTGCATCTTCTGGATCGTCCGAGCCCCCCGCGCCGCGGCGGCGATCTCGGGCACCGTATGGCCCAGACCCTTGCTGTACTGCTCGGTCAGCAGAACGGGGACACCGCATTCATGCGCGGAGTCGAGAAGCAGTTTCGTGTTGCGAATGGTTCGCGCCGGCGCCTGCATCGCCGGGAGCAGACGGTCCTGCACATCGATGACGATGAGAACCGACTCGGCTGGACGGATCAACATTTGCACCCTTCCGGATAGTGAAAACGCCAGAGCGGCGCGCGCGATTCGCCTTGGAACGCCCCTGCGACATATTGTGCACGACGCAGCATGGTAAACACCCCTTTCCACTTCGAAGCAGGTTCCGCGAACCCGCTTGACCGAATCATTATCCGGTGTATGGTATACCACGAAACGCGGCAAAGAACGCGACGCTGGGGCACTGATGCTCAAGCAGGGGAGATGAAAAACGGTGCAACTCGCCGACGATCTCACGCCGATTTCCGTGAACTTCTCCTTGAAGGATCACACCTATGCGGTTCTGCGTGAGGCGATCCTCAAGATGAACATCTATCACCCGGACGTGGATCTTCGGCTCGATGAACGCAAGCTGGCGGTCCAGCTCGCCGTGTCTCGAACACCGATCCGCGAGGCCCTTTCGCGGCTCGCATCCGAAGGCCTGGTCGAAATCGTTCCACGCAAGGGTGTGTATGTCCAGCGCCGGTCACGCGACGAGATTCTCGATATGGTGATCGCCTGGGCGGCACTCGAGACGATGGCTGCGCGCATGGCGACCGAGAATGCCAGTGACACCGATCTGCGCCGGCTCCGCAACTTCGCGCTCAAGCACAGTGACAGCGCACGCCACGCCACGCTCGAGGAATACTCCGACGCGAACATAACCTTTCACCAGACCATTCTCGAGTTGTCGGGTTGCCCGCTGCTCAAGTCGATGGCCGACGGACTTTTCACTCATATGTTGGCGATCCGGCGCCGCGCCATGGGCGAAGGCGACCGGGCAAGCCGCTCCGTCGCCGACCATACGGAAATCATAGAGGCCCTCGAAGCACGGGACGCCGATCTCGCCGCGCGGCTGGTGCGCGAACATACGCTCCGACTGCACGACCACATCAAGCGGACTTGGTCACGCTTCGAGTCGATTCATCAGCAGCGGACCGATACCGCATGAGCCCCGCGCGGAGAATACCGAATGACATGCCGACAGGCCGGGCCAAACCCGGTGCGGCGAAGACGAACGGCGCGAAACGGGGCGCATGCTCCCGCCCTCGTGTCATCGTCCCAAAGGGAGACCCATCATGGCGCTGACAGATGCCGAAATGACGCGTGACACCGGGACGCCGGCGGAGTTGACAGACGGCTTCCATCTGCTGATCGACGCGCTCAAGCTCAATGAAATAACGACGATCTACAACGTTCCGGGCATCCCGATCACGGATCTCGGCCGCTACGCCCAGGCGCAGGGGATGCGGGTGATCTCGTTTCGACACGAGCAGCACGCGGGCTACGCCGCGTCGGTTGCAGGTTTCCTGACGAAGAAACCCGGCGTCTGCATGACCGTTTCGGCGCCGGGGTTCCTCAACGGCATCACGGCGCTGGCGAACGCCACGACCAACTGCTGGCCGATGATCCTGATCTCGGGCTCGTCGGAGCGCGAGATCGTCGATCTGGCGCAGGGCGACTACGAGGAGATGGACCAGCTCGCCATCGCGCGGCCGTTCTGCAAGGCGGCGTACCGGCTCAACCACGCCGAGGACATCGGCATCGCCATCGCGCGGGCGATCCGCAGCGCGGTGAGCGGCCGGCCCGGCGGGGTCTATCTCGACATTCCGGGCTCGATGCTGGGCCAGGTCATGGACGCGGCCGAGGGCGCGCGGACGCTGGTCAAGGTCATCGACCCCGCGCCGCGCCAGACGCCGGCGCCGGACGCGATCGCGCGGGCCATCGAAGTGATGAAGAGCGCCGAGCGGCCGCTGATCGTGCTCGGCAAGGGCGCCGCCTACGACCAGTCGGACGACATCGTGCGCGCCTTCGTCGAGAAGACCGGCTATCCGTTCCTGCCGATGTCGATGGCCAAGGGGCTTCTGCCCGACACCCATCCGCAATGCGCGGCGGCCGCGCGCTCGACGGTGCTCAAGGACTCCGATGTCGTCATCATGATGGGCGCGCGGATCAACTGGCTGCTGTCGCACGGCAAGGGCAAGCAATGGGGCGAGCCGGGCAGCAAGCGCTTCGTGCAGATCGACATCGCCGCCGAGGAGATGGATTCGAACGTCGAGATCGCGGCGCCGCTGGTCGGCGACGTGGGATCCTGCGCCAAGGCGCTGCTCGACGCGATCGAGGGTGAGGGCATCGCGCCGCCGGTGGCATGGCTCGAGACGGTGCATGCCAAGGCCGAAGCCAACATGGAGAAGATGTCGGCCCGTCTGCGCAACAACAACGTGCCGATGGACTATCATGCTGCGCTCGGCGTTCTGAAGGACATCGTCACCGAGCAACCCGACACGATCGTGGTGAACGAGGGTGCCAACACGCTCGACCTCGCCCGGTCCATCGTGAACATCCACAAGCCGCGCCACCGCATCGACGTGGGCACCTGGGGCGTGATGGGCATCGGGATGGGGGCTGCGATCGCAGCGTCCATCGAGACCGGGAACCGGGTCTTGGCCATCGAGGGCGACAGTGCCTTCGGGTTTTGCGGCATGGAGGTGGAGACGATCTGCCGCTACAACCTGCCGATCTGCGTCGTGGTCTTCAACAACAACGGCATCTATCGCGGCGACGGCACGAACTGGGGTGGCGGTGACGATCCGGCGACCACGGTCTTCGTAAAGGACGCCCGCTACGATCAGATGATGGAAGCCTTCGGCGGTGTCGGCGTCTGGGTGGAAACACCCGACCATTTGCGCCGCGCGGTCAACGAGGCGCTCGCAAGTGGCAAGCCCACGCTGATCAATGCCGCGATCGACCCCGCAGCGGGCAAGGAGAGCGGAAACATCGGCAACCTGAATCCCCAATCGGTGGTGGCGCAGGCCCGCTACCCACAGGCAAAAAAGATCTGACAGGACAGGACGGATTTCATGCAAGCTCTTGAAGGCATCAAGGTTCTCGACTTCACCCACGTGCAATCGGGCCCGACCTGCACCCAGCTTCTGGCCTGGTTCGGCGCGGACGTGATCAAGGTCGAGCGCCCCGGCGTCGGCGACGCGACGCGCAAGCAGCTTATCGACGTGCCCGGGGCAGACAGCCTCTATTTCACGATGCTCAACCACAACAAGAGATCCATCGAACTCAATCCCAAGACCGAGATCGGCAAGGAAGTCCTCACGCAGGCTGGTGCAGGAATGCGATGTGCTGGTGGAGAACTTCGCGCCCGGTGCGCTCGATCGGATGGGATTTTCCTGGGAGAAGATCCAGGAGATCAATCCGCGGATGATCCTCGCCTCGATCAAGGGTTTCGGGCCGGGCAAATACGAGGATTGCAAGGTCTACGAGAACGTCGCGCAATGCGCCGGCGGCTCGGCCTCGACGACCGGAGAGCGCGACGGGGTGCCGATGGTGACCGGCGCGCAGATCGGCGACAGCGGCACGGGGCTGCATCTCTGCCTCGGGATCGTCACGGCGCTGTTCCAGCGCGAGAAGATCCGGGCGGGGGCAGAAGGTTTCGGCGGCGATGCAGGACGGGGTCCTCAACCTCTGCCGCGTCAAGCTGCGCGACCAGCAGCGGCTGGCGGCGGGTCCGCTCAAGGAATACTCGCAGTTCGGCGAGGGCGTGCCGTTCGGCGACGCGGTGCCGCGCGCGGCGAACGACAGCGGCGGCGGCCAACCGGGGCGCATTCTCAAATGCAAGGGCTGGGAGACCGACCCGAACGCCTACACGTATTTCATCACCCAGGCGCCGGTCTGGGAGGCGATCTGCGACCTGATCGGCGAGCCCGACTGGAAGACCGCGGAAGGCTACGCGACGCCGCCCGAGCGGCTCGACAAGCTCAACGAGATCTTCGAGCGGATCGAGCAGTGGACGATGACCAAGACCAAGTACGAGGTCATGGACATCTGCAACAAGCTCGACATCCCGCAGGGGCCGATCCTGAGCATGAAGGAGCTGGCCGAGGACGAGGGCCTGCGCGCCACCGGCACGATCGTCGAGGTCGATCATCCGGAGCGCGGCAAGTACCTGAGCGTCGGTTGCCCTGTGAAGCTCTCGGACAGCCCGGCGGAGGTCACGCGCTCCCCGCTTCTGGGCGAGCACACGACGGAGATCCTCGCGAAGGTGCTGGGATACAGCGGGGACGATCTCGACCGGGTGGTGAAGTCCGGCGCGGTCGGACAGCCGAAGACCATCGCCGCGGAGTGATCCGCGGCGGTTAGACGACGAAGACGCGGGATGGGGCTGGCAAAAAGGTCCCACCCGATCAAAGGGGGAATACGCATGCGCCTGATCGTGATGGGTCAGCAGGCCTTCGGCAAGGACGCCCTTGCCAAACTGCTCGAAGCCGGGACCGACGAGGTCGTCGCGGTTTATTGCGAGCCCGACAGGGACGGCAAGCCGGTCGACCCGATCAAGGAATTCGCGCTGGAGAAGGGCCTGCCGGTCCTCCAGCCGGCCGATTTCAAGGATCAGTCGACGATCGACGAACTGGCGGCGTTCAAGGCCGACCTGATGATCATGGCCTTCGTGAACGTGTTCGTGCCGGAGGCGGCGCGCGATACGCCCACGCACGGATCGATCTGTTTCCACCCTTCCCTTCTTCCGCTCCATCGCGGGCCGTCGGCAGTGAACTGGCCGATCATCATGGGCTCCGACAAGTCCGGGTTCTGCTGGTTCTATCCGTCTGACGGGCTGGACGAGGGCGACATCCTTCTGGATTGGGAGTGCCCGATCGGACCGGACGACACGGTGATCGACCTCTATTTCAAGAAGATCTATCCGGCTGCCGTGGACTCGGTGCTTGATGTCGTGGACCTCTACCGGGACGGAAACCCGCCCCACAAGGAACAGGACGAGTCGAAGGCGACGTATGAGCGGCGCTGCACCAAGAACCACGCGCGTATCGAATGGCACCGGCCGGTGGGTCAGGTCTACGACCTGATCCGGGGCACCAATCCCGCGCCGGGCGCCTGGACGACGTTGAGCGGCGCGACGGTGGACATCTTCGACAGCACCCGCGTTCCCGGCGACGGCATTTCCGGCCGGGTTATGGAGATCACCGACGAGGGCGTCAGCGTCCAATGCGTCGGCGGCCGTATCCTGATCAAGCGGGTCCGGCCCGATGGCGGCGCCAAGATGAGCGCTGCCGAATGGGCGAAATCCGTCAATCTCGAACCCAAAACGACCCTCGGAACCTGAAACAGAAGTTTCCACCGGAAGGAAGACACGCATGTCCGACATCGAAATCGCCCGCAAAGCCGACAAGAAGCCCATCCAGGAGATCGGAGCCAAGCTCGGCATCCCGACCGAGCATCTGCTGCCCTTCGGCCATGACAAGGCGAAGGTCTCCGAGGAGTTCATCAAGTCGCTTGAGGCCAAGCCCAACGGCCACCTCGTCCTCGTGACCGCGATCAACCCGACGCCGGCCGGCGAAGGCAAGACCACGACGACGGTGGGTCTCGGCGACGGGTTGAACGCCATCGGCAAGAAGGCTGCGATCTGCATCCGCGAAGCTTCGCTCGGGCCGAACTTCGGCATGAAGGGCGGCGCTGCGGGCGGCGGCATGGCGCAGGTCGTGCCGATGGAGGACATGAACCTCCATTTCACCGGTGATTTCCACGCGATCACCAGCGCGCACAACCTGCTGGCCGCCATGCTCGACAACCACATCTACTGGGGCAACGAACTCGACATCGACATCCGCCGCATCCCGTATCGCCGCGTGATGGACATGAACGATCGGGCGCTGCGCCAGAACGTTCTGAACCTGGGCGGCGTCGCCAACGGCTTCCCGCGCGAGTCCGGCTTCGACATCACCGTGGCCTCTGAGGTCATGGCGATCCTGTGTCTGTCGAAAGACCTCAAGGATCTCGAAAAGCGTCTGGGCGACATCATCGTGGCCTATCGCCGCGACCGCACGGCGGTCTACGCCCGCGACATCAAGGCCGACGGCGCGATGACCGTTCTGCTCGCCCAGGCGATGCAGCCGAATCTGGTGCAGACGCTGGAGAACAACCCGGCCTTCGTGCATGGGGGCCCCTTCGCCAACATCGCGCATGGCTGCAACTCGGTCGTCGCCACGACCACGGCGCTCAAGCTCGCGGATTACGTGGTGACCGAGGCCGGCTTCGGCGCCGATCTGGGCGCGGAGAAATTCTTCGACATCAAGTGCCGCAAGGCGGGCCTCAAGCCCGAGGCGGTGGTGATCGTCGCCACCGTGCGCGCGATGAAGATGAACGGCGGCGTCAAGAAGGACGATCTGGGCACCGAGAATGTCGAGGCGGTCAAGAAGGGCTGCGCCAATCTCGGCCAGCACATCGAGAACGTGAAAAGCTTCGGTGTTCCAGCGGTCGTGGCGATCAACCATTTCGTCACGGACACCGATGCGGAGGTTCAGGCGATCAAGGATTATGTCGCCAGCCAGGGCTCGGAGGCCGTACTCTGCAAGCACTGGGCGAAGGGCTCGGCCGGCATCGCCGATCTTGCGCACAAGGTCGTTGCAATGGTTGAGAGCAAATCGGCCCAATTCGCCCCGATCTACCCGGACGAGATGCCACTCTTCGAGAAGATCGAGACCATCGCCAAACGGATCTACCGGGCCGACGAGGTCATCGCCGACAAGAAGATCCGCGATCAGCTCAAGGGCTGGGAAAGCGACGGCTACGGCCATCTGCCGATCTGCATCGCGAAGACCCAATACTCCTTTACCACTGATCCCGAGCGACGCGGCGCGCCGCGCGGGCATTCCCTGCCTGTGCGCGAGGTAAGGCTCTCCGCCGGTGCAGGTTTCGTCGTCGTCATCTGCGGCGAGATCATGACCATGCCAGGCCTCCCGCGCGTGCCGTCCGCAGAGAACATCCGCATCAACGAGGACGGCCTGATCGACGGCTTGTTCTGAGAGAGGTGACACCGTGATTCGCAAAATTCTGGTTCCGGTCCGAGGCGACGGCAAGGGCGACAACGTCCTCGCCCACGCGGCCGCCCTCGCCCATCGGCACGGCGCCCACATCGAGATCGTACACTGCCGACCACGTCCGGAAGATCTCATGCCGTACGGGGTGGCGATCCCGGAATTTCTGCGAAAACAGTTGATCAAGCAATCCTACGAGGTCGCAGATCAGGAGGAGGCCGGCCTGCGCGAAGAACTGCGAGCGATGGCGGAAAAACTGAATCTTTCGGTTTCGCAAGACGGCCACGAAAGTGAACCGACTGTTTCGTTCGTCGAGGAAGCCGGCCGGCAGGTCGATGTCATCAAGCGACATGGGCGGTTGGCGGACGTGATCGCAGTCGCAAAACCCGACCGTGATCGCAATCTCGGCAAGAACACCCTGAAAGCGGCGCTCTTCCATTCCGGCCGGCCTGTCCTGATGTGCCCGCCCGCGGAAACCCCGCCGAAGACCCTCGGCGCGCGTGTCTCGCTCGCCTGGAACGGCAGCTCCGAAGCCGCCCGGGCTGTGGCCCAGTGTCTCCATCTGCTCAGGGAGGCCGATTCCGTGCATGTGCTGTCAAACGGGGCCGATTCCGGGCCCGGGACCAGCGTCGATGACCTGCTCGCCTATCTCGCTCTGCAGGGCGTCAAGGCCAGCACGGTCTCGTTCGGGGGCTCCGGCAAGATCGGAAGGGACCTGTTGAAGGCCAGCCATGACGTCGGAGCGGACCTCATGGTGATGGGGGCATACGGCGACAGTCATGAGCGAGAAACCGTGTTCGGCGGCAACACACAACAGATTGTCGACGGTGCGGAATTTCCGGTTATGTTGAACCACTGAGGCGTCCACAAGAGCAAATAACATCGGGGAAAGAGGACGTTAACGAAGAAAACCTCGAGATGCCTGCTACGAGAACCGGTTAACCGAAATGCCCGCCAAAAGAGGCATTCGGCCGTCCGGAACAACAACCCTTGGAGGATACAAATGACTATCAAGAGACGCAATCTGATCGGACTTATGGGCGGTGCCGCCTTTGTGCTTTCGGCCTTCACGGCCACAGCCCAGGATTTCGAGCCGACGAAGCCCATCGACTTCGTGATCATGGCCGGTGCCGGTGGCGGCGCGGACCAGATCGCCCGCTTCCTTCAGTCGGTCGCGGAAAAGGAAGACCTCACCTCCCGTCCACTCGTGCCCAACAACAAGGGCGGCGGCTCGGGCGCCGAAGCGCTGATCGCGCTCAGTGGCACCAACGATCCGGACCACACGATCCTCGTGACGCTCAACTCGTTCTTCACGACGCCGCTGCGGCAGGAAAACCTCGGCATCGACGTCACGACCTTCACGCCGGTGGCAATGATGGGCGTCGATCCGTTCGTGCTCTGGGTTCACAAGGACAGCGGCATCACCAGCTTCGAGCAGTGGCTCGAAACGGTGCGCGCAGCGAGGTGGCGAATATGTCATGGGCGGAACGGGTACCGGCCAGGAAGACAGCCTGGTCATCGAGTTCATGGAGAACGCCTACGACCTCGACATCAAGTACATCCCCTATGATGGTGGCGGTGCCGTGGCGAAGGATCTGGCCGGCCAGCAGATCATGGCAAGCGTCAACAACCCGGCCGAAGCGAAGGGTTTCTTCGAGGCGGGTGACGTCGTGCCGCTGGTGGCGTTCTCCGACGAGCGGCTTCCGGCATTCCCGGATGTCCCGACCGTGAAGGAACTCGGCCAGGACTTCAGCTACTACAACCAGAGAGCCGTTGTGGGTGCGCCGGGTCAGTCTCCGGAGGCCGCCGCGTACTACCAGGGCCTCTTCGAGACGATCTACAACACGCCGGAATGGCAGGGCTACATGGAATCCGAGAGCCTCTCGCCGCTCTGGATGAATGCCGAAGAGCAACAGGCCTACTGGGCGCTGCAGATCGATCGCCACAGGGAACTGCTCGCGACGATGGAACAATAAGAAAAATCCGGTTCAGCAAGGTCAACGGGAGGACGAGATGCGCCTGGGAGAAATCGTGACCGCGGGGGTTCTCGCCCTCCTGTCCATCTACATGATGTACAAGAGCACCGAGTTGAACATCGGATACGTGACAGGCACAGGCCCCGGAGGCGGGGCCTGGCCATTCTGGCTGTCGGCGATCATGCTGATCTGCACCGGCTTCATCGCTCTCAATTGGGTCCGCCGCGTCTCGCCGGCCTCGCGCTCGAGCGAGCCGGTCCTCGACGCAGAGGGACGCAAGATGTTCCTGCAGGTCGGCGGGGGCCTCTTCGCCTTCATCGCGCTCATCGACATCATTTCGCTCTACGGTGCGATGGCGCTGTTCCTGTTCTACTACGTCTGGTTTCTGGGTCGTCACAAGCTCTGGCTGGCATCGCTTCTCGCGATCGCCACGCCGATCCTGTTCTTCTTCTTCTTCGAGGGACTGATGCGGATCACCATGCCCAAGGGACTGGGTTTCACCGAGCCGTTCTTCAACGTGCTCTACGACATCATCTACTGAGCCACGCACAGGAAGCGAATAACCGACATGGAAATTCTTTCACTTCTCGGCGGCGGCTTCATCGACGCGATCCAGCCGCTCAACCTCGGACTGATCATTGTGGGTGTGACGCTCGGCCTCTTCATCGGAGCGATGCCTGGTCTCGGCTCGGTGAACGGTGTGGCGATCCTGTTGCCGATCACCTTCCTCGTTCCGCCGGCTTCCGCGATCATCTTTCTCGCGGCGATCTACTACGGAGCCATGTATGGTGGCGCCATAAGTTCGATCACACTGGGAATCCCCGGGGCTTCCACAGCCGTTGCCACGACGTTCGACGGCAGGCCACTCGCACTGCAGGGCCGAGCGAGCCTCGCGCTCGTAACCGCAGCCATCGCCTCGTTCGTCGGCGGGACCGTCTCGATCGTGCTCTTCACCGCATTTGCCCCGGCGCTGGCCTCGGTGGCACTCAGTTTCGGGCCGCCCGAGATCTTCGCGCTCATGCTGCTCGCATTCGCCACCTTCGTGGGGCTCGGCGGCGACGACATCCCCAAGACCATCCTGTCGATCTGCCTCGGCCTCGTCTTCGCCGCCGTGGGCTTCGACCAGATCTCCGGCGCACCGCGGCTCGTGTTCTTCGATATCACCGGCTTCCTGCACGGCATCAACTTCCTCGTGCTCGCCATCGGTGTCTACGGCATCGGCGAGATGCTCTGGACCCTCGACACCACGCGCGGAAAGATCACCACGTCGGAAGCGAAGATGACCGTGAAGGGCATCGTCGCCGACTCGAAGGAGGGAATGAAGCGGGGCTGGAAAGGCACGACGATCGGCTCGTTCCTCGGTTTCTTCGTCGGCATTCTGCCGGCCGCTGGCGCAACACCCGGCTCGCTCATGGCGTACGGTGTCTCTAAGATGGTCTCCAAGACGCCGAACGAGTTCGGCAAGGGACATCCGGGCGGCGTCGCAGCGCCGGAGGCGGCAAACAACTCCGCCTCCACGGGGTCGATGCTTCCCATGCTGACGCTCGGCATTCCCGGCTCCCCGACGACCGCCATCCTGCTCGGCGGCATGGTGATCTGGGGCCTGACCCCGGGCCCGCGCCTCTTCACGGACCAGCCGGAATTCGTCTGGGGGTTGATCGGCTCCTTCTACGTGTCGAACTTCTTCGCGCTCGTGATCAACCTCTCGTTCATCCCGCTCTTCATCTGGATGCTCCGGATGCCGTTCACGATCCTGGCGCCCATGATCTTCGTGCTCTCGATCGTGGGTGGTTACGCCGCGACCCGGGACATGCACGATGTATGGCTCATGCTCGGCTTCGGGATAAGCGCGTTCTTCCTGCGCAAATTCGACTATCCGCTCGCCCCGGCCGTGCTCGCAATCGTCTTGGGTCCGATCGCCGAGCCGACACTCCGCCAGTCACTGCTGCTTTCCTCGGGCGATCCCATGATTTTCCTGAACCGCCCGATCGCCGGGCCGATCACGATTATCGCGGTGATCCTGATCCTGCTGCCGCTCTTCGGATACATCCGCCGGAAGATACGCGGCACAGCCAAGGAAGCTCACTGACCAACAAGAGGCCCGACTTCCTCCTCCCGCCGGTGTCTGCGACATCGGCGGCCTTTTTTTGTGCATATCAGTGGTTGCCCGCGCTGGATCAAAGTTGGACCATGCCTCCAGAACTGGAGCAAGCTTGCCATGACCGACCATTCAGCTGCCCTTCTGATATCTCACGGCCAGCCCTCCGATCCGGACGGGCCTGAGGCAGATCTTCGTGCCCTGGCCGCAGAGGTTGCCGGGCATTTGTCGGGCTGGAAGGTGGCGGGCACAACGCTGTCCGGACAGGGTACGCTCGAAGCCGCAATCCGCACGCTCGGAACCGACATCATTGTCTACCCGCTCTTCATGACTGATGGCTGGTTCGTGAGCGACCGCCTGCCCGCCCGCCTCACGCAAGCCGGTGGATCCCGGTGCAGGGTGCTTCCGCCGCTCGGTCTCGATCCGGCCCTTCCCGACCTCTGCCTTCGAAGGGCGAAGGAGGCAGCACTGGATGCGGGTTTCGACCCATCCGACGCAACTCTGCTGCTTGCGGCCCACGGATCTCCTTCGGCGCCGCGGGCAGGGGAAGTGGCTCGGGAAGTAGCCGCAAAGATTGCGCGTGCCGATACCTTCCGCGACGTGGTGACCGGGTTCGTCGATGAAGCGCCCTTTCTCGCCGATGCCGCAAGGATCAAAGGCCCGGCAATCTGCCTGCCCTATTTCGCCGCAGCCAATGGCCATGTTCGCGAAGACATCCCCGAAGCGCTTGACGCGGCCGGTTTCAACGGCTTGCGGTTGGATCCGATTGGCACCGATCCGCTGATCCCGGGCCTCATCGCCGATGCCTTGCGCCGTACCGTGGCCCTTGATTCCGCCTGAGATTTGCGGCCCCCGACGTCCGTCTGAACGGGGTCAAAACGGCCGAACGGCGCCCTACCGATAGGTTCAGGCCATAAAATACATTTTTTGTACGTTGATTTAAATCAAAGATCACACGACTCCAACTCCTTAAACAATCGCATAATTGAACTTGGGACACCTCCTTTCGGTCGGGGTTGTTCCGAAACCGAGGGGAGTCTCCCATGACCGCAGAGGTCGAGCTGCATCCTTCACGCCGTCGTTTTCTCGGCCTTGCCGGTGGCGCCGTCGCACTTGCCGCCACCTCGGCCCCGGCCCGGGCTGCGAAAACGCCCACCAGGGCGAAGATCGTGATCGTGGGCGCTGGGGCAGCCGGCACAGCACTCGCCAACCGGCTCGTTGGACGGCTTGACGGTGCGGAGATCACCCTGCTCGATGCCCGCAAGCAACATCTCTACCAACCCGGCTTGTCTCTGGTCGCGGCCGGGCTCAAGCCCGCGAGCTATACCATCTCCGAAACCACGGACTGGTTGCCAGCGGCCGTCACCCTGGTCGAGGAAGAAGCCATCGAAATCGACCCGGAGGCGAGAGTGGTGACCGGGTCGGGCGGAACCAGATTGTCGTACGACTTTCTGGTCGTAGCACCGGGTCTGAAACTCGACTGGGACGCAATCGACGGCTTCTCGCTGGACCTGGTTGGGCGCGACGGGATCGGTGCCCTCTATGCCGGTCCCGAATATGCAGCCCGGACGTGGGAGGCCGCTCAGGGCTTCGTCGAAACCGGCGGCACCGCCCTGATCACCCGCCCCGGCACCGAAATGAAATGCGCCGGTGCACCGCTGAAACACACGTTTCTTCTCGAGGACATCACAAGCCGTGCCGGCACACGCGGAAAGGCAGAGTTCATCTACGCCGCGAACAACGACAGCCTGTTCGGCGTGCCGATCGTCTCCGAAAAAGTGCGTATGCTGTTCGATGCCCGCGGCATCGGGACTGCCTATAGCCACATACTGAAGGCCATCGATCCCGGGACGAGACGGGCAACCTTCACGACCCCCGAAGGCGATACCGAGCTCGGATACGACTACATTCAGGTCATTCCTCCGCAGCGCGCGCCCGACGTGATCCGCAACTCGCCCTTGCCCTGGGCGGACAAGTGGACGGATCAGGGCTGGGTCGAGGTGGACCCGGCGACATTGCGCCACCGCCGCTATCCCGAGATCTTCGCCGTGGGCGACGTGGCCGGCGTTCCCAAGGGCAAGACGGCAGCTTCGGTCAAATGGCAGGTACCCGTGGTCGAGGACCATCTCGTGGCCGACATCGAGGGCCGCGAAAGCAGTGCGGCCTATGACGGCTATACGTCATGCCCACTCATCACCCGAGTTGGCCGGGCGATGCTCGTCGAATTCGACTATCACAACAACCTCGTTCCGAGCTTTCCAGGCATGATCGCGCCCCTCGAGGAACTCTGGATCAGCTGGCTCATGAAGGAGGTCGCGCTGAAGGCCACCTACAATGCCATGCTGCGTGGCCGGGCTTAGGGAGACCATCATGAAAGACCTGACTTTCGGAACCCTGATCGCCGTCTTCGAAGAAATCTTCGGCCGCGGTCTTTTCTGGAGCATGGTTGCAGTCGCTGCACTCGCGACACTTGCCTACCTTTATGTTCTCGTTCGCGACCGTGCGCTGTCGATGCGCAAGTTCCTGCTGGCCCAGATCTCGATGCCGCTCGGGGCCATCGCTGCCGTCCTGTTCGTGCAGGCGGCAACCCATTCGAGTTTCTCCGACATCGGCGGGCCGGTCGATGTGATGGTGCTCCTGGGCGTTGCAGCACTCGGTGCGATCGGCATGGCCATCGTCGTCTACACGCTGCAGTCGCTCTTCTGGCGCGAGGCTGAGCCAGATCGATGACCAGTGCTGTCGAAACAACCGCCACTCCCGGGCACGACCATCGGCTCGAGCACTTCCCGGTCACGTTCTTTGCCGTGGGAATGGGGATGCTGGGTTTCACCCTGGCGATCCACGCTGCCGAGAAGGCTTTTGGGCTCGGCAGTGCGGTCTCAAACTTGGTTCTTGCGCTCTCGGCACTGCTGTTCGCACTCGTCACCGGGATCTACATGTTAAAGGCGCTCCGCTTTCCGGACGCCGTGACCACGGAATGGCACCACCCGGTCAGAATTGCATTCTTTCCGGCGATCTCGATTTCACTTCTGCTGCTTTCGACAGCGCTTCTTCCCGAATGGCCCGCGATCGCGGCCGGTGTCTGGATGATCGGGACGCTGGTTCAAGGCATTCTCGCGCTTGCTGTCATCGGGTCGTGGATCGGCCACCGTGCCTTTCTCACCGGGCATCTGACCCCGGCCTGGTTCATTCCCGCGGTGGGCAACGTGATCGTGCCCATTGCCGGAGTACAACTGGGCTGGGTCGAGACCTCCTGGCTGTTCTTTTCCGGCGGACTGATCTTCTGGATCGTTCTCCTGACGCTGGTGTTCAACCGACTGATGTTCCACGATCCCATGCCCTCGAAGATGGTTCCGACCCTGATGATCCTCGTGGCCCCACCCGCCGTCGGGTTTGTGGCCTGGATGCAACTCAATGGTGGCGGCGTGGATCCGTTCGGACATTTCCTGCTCAGCGCGGCCTATGTCTTTGCCGCCCTCGTCGCGACCCAGGCCGGCAAGATGCTCCGGATGCCGTTTGCCCTGTCATGGTGGGCATTGTCCTTCCCGATCGCGGCGTTGGCCATAGCATCATTCACCCAGGCCAATGCGGCGGACTCGCAGCCCCACCGACTGATCGGCTTGGGATTGCTCTGCCTTCTGACCCTCGTGATCGCCCTTTTGATCCTCCGCACGCTCGGCGCGATCCGTCAGGGCGCCATTTGCGTGCCGGAATAGCCTTCGCTCGTTTTCCAATCCCCCTCAACAAAGGAGAATATGATGTCCCGTCTCACTCTCGGATCGCTTGCAATGGCATCGATGATGGCGCTTGCACCGGCGGCCAATGCCGAAGATCCAAACCGGCTCATCACCATCCTCACCGCTCCGGAGCCCCAGACCCAGCTCATGGCGATGGTGCTCACGATGAATGCGATGGCCGCCGGTGCCGATGCCGAAATGCTGCTCTGCGGTCCAGCCGCAGATATCGCGCTGAAAGAGGCGCCGGCGTCCGCAACCACTGGTCAGCCACCCAGAGACGCAAGCCCGCAGGGTCTCATGAAGATGATGATGGAAAAGAACGGCCTTTCCGTGAAGGTCTGCGCGATTTACCTGCCGGGCAAGGCTGCCGATGCCTCGATCCTGATCGACGGCGTCACTGCCGCTGCTCCGGATGCAATGGGGGCTGCCATCGTCGCGGATGATACGACCGTCATGAGTTTTTGAGGCAGCACGCAAAGGCTGCACTTCTCCGCAAAGCCGAAGTCGCGGCGATCCCGGACCCCGTTGAGTTCGTCGACCCTTGGCACAGCCAATGGTCGGCCTTCCTATCCGCGCATCTCTCGGCTACCCCGGATCCACGAGGATTTGCGGAAAGGACCCGGTCGTGTCGAGAGATATGCCCGTTCCCGCGCGCGTTGCGCGCTTCGCGAGCGACGCATGGTGAAGAGGCAGCCCAATGACAGCACGAGTTATCGACGGAAAGGCCTTCGCGGCCGAGGTTCGGACGCGCGTGGCCGCGCATGTCGGCAGGCTGAAGGAAAAACACGGAATCACACCCGGACTCGCCGTGGTTCTTGTGGGCGAGGATCCGGCCAGTCAGGTCTATGTCCGATCGAAAGGCAAGCAGACGCTCGAGGCGGGCATGGCGAGCTTCGAGCACAAGCTGTCGGTCGAGACCTCGCAGGCCGAGCTGCTCGCCCTCATCGGGAAGCTCAACATCGATCCCGGCCGTGCATGGCATCCTCGTCCAACTGCCTCTGCCCGATCAGATCGACGAGGCCGCCGTTCTGGCGACAATCGATCCTGCCAAGGATGTCGATGGTTTCCACATCGAGAATGTCGGACGCCTCGCGACGGGTCAGAAGGCGATGGTACCCTGCACGCCTCTCGGTTGCCTGATGCTGCTGCGCGATCTGCACGGATCTCTGTCAGGACTGAATGCGGTGGTGATCGGCCGTTCCAATATCGTCGGCAAACCCATGGCACAGCTTCTCCTCGCCGATAGCTGCACCGTGACGATCGCCCATTCGCGCACACGCGATCTGCCCGACGTGGTGCGCCGCGCCGATATCGTGGTGGCCGCCGTGGGCCGACCCGAGATGGTCACCGGCGACTGGATCGCCCCGGGCGCAACCGTGATCGATGTCGGGATCAACCGGATCGATACGGGCGACGGCAAGACCCGACTGGTGGGCGATGTCGACTTCGATAGCTGCGCAGCGGTCGCCGGCGCCATCACGCCGGTTCCCGGCGGCGTCGGCCCGATGACAATCGCCTGCCTGCTCGCAAACACCCTGACTGCATGCTGCCGCGCGAATGGCCTCGAGGAACCCGAGGGGCTCACAGCCTGAACTCTGGTCTTTGAACTCTCCGATCGGCGGTCGAGATGCGAGCCCGCACAGACAGAACCACGACTTCATTCCGCCATGCCTGTTCCGGCGTCGGATGTTCTTCTATGTATGATGATCGGAGGCACAGGAGCCCCTTGCATCCACGGCCTCCGATGCCGCAATTCGCTGCTTGGGCATCAGGTCAGGAATTGGCGGTCAGTCTGACTGGCGTCGCATAGAGACGAGGATCGAACCGGGATCAAACATGCGGTATTCGGGCTTCAGGATCCTCAAGGAAGCACTGACCGGCCATCGCGGATGGAAACCGGCCTGGCGGGATCCTGACCCGCGATTGCACTACGATTTCGTTGTGGTCGGCGGCGGCGGTCACGGGCTTGCAACGGCGCACTATCTCGCGAAGGTACACTCCCGCGCCAATATCGCGGTGCTCGAAAAGGGCTGGATCGGTGGCGGCAATGTCGGACGCAATACCACCATCATACGCTCCAATTATCTGCTCGACGGCAACGAGGCGTTCTACGAGCTGTCGATGAAGCTTTGGGAAGGGCTCGAGCAGGACCTCAACTTCAATGCCATGGTCAGTCAGCGCGGCGTGTTAAATCTCTGCCACAGCGACGCGCAGCGTGATGCCTATCGCCGTCGCGGCAACGCGATGCGCTTGCATGGAGTCGATGCCGAACTGCTCGATGCGAACGGCGTGCGCCGGATGGCTCCCTTCCTCAACTTCGACAATGCCCGTTTCCCGATCACCGGTGGCCTGCTCCAGCGCCGCGGCGGCACGGTTCGCCACGACGCCGTCGCCTGGGGCTATGCCCGCAGCGCCGACAGCCGAGGCGTCGACATCATCCAGAACTGCGAGGTCACCGGCTTCCGGATCGAGAATGGCCAGTGCATCGGCGTCGAGACCAGCCGCGGCTATATCGGGGCCGGCAAGATCGGCGTCGCCGTCGCGGGTTCCTCGAGCCGGGTGATGGCGCTGGCCGGCCTGCGCCTACCGATCGAGAGCCATGTCCTGCAGGCCTTCGTCTCCGAGGGGCTCAAACCGATCATCCCCGGCGTGATCACCTATGGTGCAGGCCATTTCTACATCAGCCAGTCCGACAAGGGCGGTCTCGTCTTCGGTGGCAATCTCGACGGCTACAACTCCTACGCCCAGCGCGGCAACATGCCCCTGGTTGAAGATGTCTGCTCGGAGGGCATGAGCGTGATGCCGATGATCGGCCGCGCGCGGCTGCTCAGGATGTGGGGCGGCATCATGGACATGTCGATGGACGGCTCGCCGATCATCGACCGGACTCCGATCGAAGGCCTCTACTTCAACGGCGGCTGGTGCTACGGAGGCTTCAAGGCGACACCGGCCTCGGGCTGGTGTTTCGCGCATCTCCTCGCCACCGGCACCCCCCACGAAACCGCCACCGCCTATCGCCTCGACCGTTTCCGGACCGGCCGGATGATCGACGAAAAGGGCATGGGCGCGCAGCCCAACCTGCATTGAGGCCGTCTGCATGTTAATCCCTCACCCGCTGCTTGGCCCCCGCGACGCTCAGGAGTTCACCTATTTCGGCGATGCAGGCCTGATCGACCGGCCCGATTGGCAGGCCGAGGACGCACTCGACCAGTTCCACGACTACCTCTACCTGCGCGACAACCCCGCCGGAGAGCATCGGGAACTCTGGTACCACGAACACGGCGACCGCTCGTGGCTCGTCGTCACCCGCAACACCGTCACCCACGAGATCACGTCTGTCGAACTTGCCCGCGACGTCGCCAGGGCCCGGGGGCGAAGCCGATGAGCCAGGCAAATCGGATCGGCGGCGGCCTGATCGACCGCTCGCGCGCAATCAACTTCCGCTTCGACGGCAAGTCCTTCACCGGACATCCCGGCGACACGCTGGCATCGGCATTGCTGGCCAATGGCGTGCGCCTGATGGGCCGGTCGTTCAAGTACCACCGCCCGCGAGGCCCGCTTTCCGCCGGATCCGAAGAGCCCAACGCGTTGGTCGAACTGCGCCGTGGCGCATGGCAGGAGCCCAATACCCGCGCCACCACCGCCGAACTCTTCGAAGGCCTCGACGCCCGAAGCCAGAATCGTTGGCCGGCACTCGCCTTCGATGCACTCGCGATCAACGATTTCCTGTCGCCGCTCTTCGCGGCGGGCTTCTACTACAAGACCTTCATGTGGCCGAGATGCGTTCTGGGAAAAGCTCTACGAACCGGCCATCCGCCACGCCGCCGGCCTGGGCAGCCTCAGCGGCGCTCCCGATCCCGACCTCTACGACAAGGGCTTCCTGCACTGCGATCTCCTGATCATCGGCAGCGGCCCCGCCGGTCTCGCCGCCGCCCTGACCGCCGGTCGCGCCGGCGCCGACGTGATCCTCGCCGACGAGGATTACCTGATCGGCGGCCGGCTCAACGCCGAAACTCATACGCTCGGAGACGCCGCCGGCTCCGACTGGGCCCGGGCGGCCGCTGCCGAACTCGATGCGCTGCCCAATGTCAGGCTGATGCGCCGCACCACCGTGATCGGCGCCTTCGACCACGGGATCTTCGGCGCACTCGAACGCAACGCGGATCACCTTGCCGTCCCGGGCGACGGCAAGGCGCGACATACGCTCTGGCGCATCTACACGAAACAAAGCCTGCTCTGCGCCGGTGCAATTGAGCGCCCCATCGCCTTCGAGTGCAATGACCGTCCGGGCATCATGCTCGCTGGCGCGCTCCGGAGCTACGCAAACCGCTGGGCCGCCCTGCCCGCCCGCCGCATCGCGATCTTCACCAACAACGACGATGGCCATCGCACTGCCATCGATCTGCTCGCCAAAGGCGTTGAGGTCACCGCGATCATCGACACCCGCTCCGATGCGCCGCGGATCGCCGACTGCGACCTGATCGCCGGCGGTCAGATCATCGGTACACGCGGGCGCCTCGGCCTGACGGGCGTGAGCGTGCGCATGCCCGGTGGCGGCCGTCGCGCACTTGACTGCGGCGCGCTTGGTGTGTCCGGTGGTTGGAACCCCAATATCCATCTCACGTGCCATCAAGGCCACCGCCCGCGCTGGGATGATACCCTAGCGGCCTTCCTGCCTGGCGCTTGTCCGAAGGGAATGCGCGTGGCCGGCGCAGCCGCCGGAGCGATGTCGACCGCCGCCGCTCTGGCCTCAGGAGCCCGCGGTGCGATGGAGGCCCTCGCAGATCTCGGTATTGACGCTCCGTCCACGGATCTTCCTCAGGCCGAGGATGCTCCTGTGCGGCTTGCGCCGTTCTGGCATGTCGCGGAGGCCAAGCGCGCGTGGATAGACCAGCAGAACGACGTCACCGTCAAGGACATCAAGCTCGCGCACCAGGAGGGCTATCGCGCGGTCGAGCACCTCAAGCGCTACACCACGCTCGGCATGGCAACCGACCAGGGCAAGACCGCCAATGTGGCCGGGCTCGCGGTCATGGCCGAATTGACCGGGCGCTCCATACCCGAAACCGGCACCACGGTTTTCCGCCCGCCCTACACGCCGGTTCCGATCGCCGCCTTTGCCGGACGCTCAGCTGGGCGCGACTACCGCCCCATCCGTCGAACCCCGAGCCATGGCTGGGCCGCTGAACAGGGCGCCGTCTTCGTCGAGGCGGGCATGTGGCTCCGGACCCAGTGGCTCCCGCGCCCTGGCGAGACCCACTGGCGCGCGGCAGTGGACCGCGAAGTTTCGGCCACTCGGGCCTCAGTTGGCATCTGCGACGTCAGCACCCTCGGCAAGATCGACGTCCAGGGGTCGGACGCGGCGGCGTTTCTCGACAGGGTCTATGCCAACGCCATCACGAGCCTCGCGGTCGGCAAGGTTCGCTACGGCCTGATGCTGCGCGAGGACGGCATTGCGATGGATGATGGTACGGCGGCCCGCTTCGCCGAAGATCATTTCGTGGTGACCACCACCACGGCCAATGCGGCCTCGGTCTACCGACACATGGAATTCTGCCGTCAGTGCCTGTGGCCGGAGATGGATGTCCAACTCATCTCCACGACCGAAGCCTGGGCGCAGTTCTCCGTCGCCGGCCCGAACGCCCGAAAGCTCCTGCAACGGCTCGTCGACACCAGCCACGACATCTCCAACGAGGCCTTCCCCTACATGGCCTGCGGCGAAATCACCGTCTGCGGCGGCCAGCGCGCCCGGCTTTTTCGCATCTCGTTCTCCGGCGAGCTCGCCTACGAGATCGCTGTGCCGACCCGGTTCGGCGATGCACTGATCCGCCGCCTGATGGCGGTCGGGGCGGAATTCGACGCAACCTTCTACGGAACAGAGGCGCTCGGCGTGATGCGGATCGAGAAGGGCCATCCGGTCGGCAACGAACTCAACGGAACCACGACGGCACGCGAGTTGGGCATGGATCGTATGGTCTCGAAGAAGAAAGACAGCATTGGCGTGATCCTTTCCAGACGCGAAGCGCTGGCAAAGGAAGACGGACTGCGGCTGGTGGGCTTCCAGCCGGTCAGCCGTGGCGAGAGCTTCCCGGCCGGCGCGCATCTGATCGCCGGGGATGCCCTCGCAATTGCCGCCAACGATGAAGGCTATATCACTTCCGTCGCCTTCTCTCCCGAACTTGGTCACACCATCGGACTTGGCTTTCTCAGGAAAGGAAACGCGCGCATCGGGGAAACCCTGCGCGCAGTCAATCCCGTCGAGAATTCCGAAACGGCGGTCGAAGTGGTCAGCCCGCACTTCATCGATCCGACAGGGGAGCGGCTTCGTGGATAAGCTCTCGGCGTCCACTCCGCTCGGTGCCCGCGCTCCGCGGCGGAGCGCGATCGGTTCGATCACGATCATCGAGGTTGTCGACACCGCCCTCGCCTCGGTCGCCCTCCGTCTCGGCAAGGCCGAAGCTTTTGGCACGGTCGCTGAAGACCTGTTCGCCGTTACTCCCCCCGGTCCGGGCAAGTGGATTTCCGGCGAGACTTTCACCTTGATCTGGATGGGCCCCGAACAATGGTTGGTCGAAGCGGACCTCGCCCGACATGACGGACTCGACCTGATCCTCAAGAAAGCTCTCGGCGACCTGGCCTCGCTCACCGATCAGACCGACGGCTGGGTCCGCTTTGACATCGAAGGCTCCGGGGTCGTCGATCTGCTGGAGCGCCTCTGTCCTGCCCCCTCCCGCCGGATGCAGACCCATGATGCAACCCGCACTCCGCTAGAGCACATGGGCTGCCTGCTGATCTGCCGCGAAACGCGCCGACGGTTCAGTGTGCTGGGCCCACGCTCCTTCGCGGTGTCGCTCCATCACGCCCTGTGTTCTGCGGCTCGCAGCATTGCCTGATCTTCGCCGGAGAACGGCCAAGAACCGGTGGTTCGGACCGCACGAATGATCGAGCGTCCGCGCCAGCGCATGCGCAATCAATCATCCTCGAAGAGATCATCCTGCCGCCCCGGTCGCGGGGCCGTCAGACCAAGATGCGTCCAGGCTCGGGCCGCGAGCAAGCGACCGCGCGGTGTCCGCTGGATCAGGCCCTGCTGGAGAAGGAACGGCTCGATCACCTCTTCCACCGCATCGCGGGATTCCGACAGGGCCGCCGAGATCGTCTCGACCCCGACCGGGCCGCCACCGTAATGCTCGGCAAGAAGCCGCAGGTAGCGCCGATCCGCGCCATCGAGCCCGAGGTCATCCACGCCGAGTCGGGTCAGGGCCGAATCCGCGATCTTCAGGTCGACCCCGCCATTGCCTTCCACCACCGCGAAATCCACCACGCGCCGAAGGAGCCGCCCGGCGATCCGCGGCGTGCCCCGCGCGCGCCGGGCGATCTCCCGCGCGCCTTCCGGTGATGCATCGGCCTGCAGGAGCCTCGCCGCCCGCGTGACGATCTCGACGAGTTCGTCCTCGTTGTAGAACTCGAGCCGAACCGGAATGCCGAATCGGTCTCGCAGCGGCGTCGTCAGGAGTCCGAGCCGTGTCGTGGCCCCGACCAGTGTGAAGGGCTGGAGTTCGATCCGCACGGTCCGCGCGGCAGGTCCCTCGCCGATCACCAGATCAAGCTGGAAGTCCTCCAGGGCGGGATAGAGGATCTCTTCGACCGCGGGATTGAGCCGGTGGATCTCGTCGATGAACAGCACGTCTCGCGCGTCGAGATTGGTCAGGATCGCCGCGAGATCGCCCGCCTTCGCCAGCACCGGGCCCGATGTCATCCGGAAGTTCACGCCGAGTTCGCGCGCCATGATCTGGGCCAGCGTGGTCTTGCCGAGACCCGGTGGCCCATAGAAGAGCGTGTGATCCATTGCCCGGCCGCGCATGCGCGCGCTCTCGATGAACACCGCGAGATTTGCGCGCGCCTCTCGCTGGCCGATGAACTCCGAAAGCGTCTGGGGCCGCAACGCCCGGTCGGCATCCTCCGGAAGGAGGTCGGGGCGCAGGGCCGGATCGGGTTCGCTCATCGTCTCATGCCTCCGGCGCCAGACGCCGCAGCGCCGCGCGGATAAGACCCGCCGTGTCCAGATCCGGATCTCCCGCCGCCGCCTCGGCCACCGCTGACGCCGCCTCTCCCGGACCATAGCCGAGATGCGAAAGCGCCGAGAGCGCATCGGCCTGCGCCGCGGCTCCGCGCATGCCCTCGTCCGGCTGGGAGGCAGCTACGGGGGCCTGCTCTGCGGTTGCAAATGGCTTCCCGCCGCCGCCCGCTGGCATCGCCTGTCGCGCCCCGGCCGCGCCCATCGCCATGACGGAAGGCGCCTTGGACTGGAGTTCGAGGACCATCCGTTGGGCGATCTTTGGCCCGATGCCCGGTGCCGCCCGGATCGCGGCTATGTCGCCCAGCGACAGGGCCCGCGCAACGCCGTCAGTGCCGAGTGTGCCGAGCACCGCAAGCGCACCACGGGCCCCGACCCCCTGCACCGAGGTCAGCAGGCGGTGCCATTCCCGCTCGGCAAGCGTCAGGAAGCCGAAGAGCTGCAGAAGATCCTCACGCACGAGAAGCTCGGTATAGAGCGCCACTGCCCCGCCGAGGCCTGGCATTGCCGCAAGCGTGCGCTCCGAGCAGAAAACGACATAGCCGACGCCGCCGGTGTCGATCAGCACGTGGTCGGCGCCGCGATGATCGAGCCGCCCCGAGACCTTGCCGATCATGCCCGGGCCTCAGCCACCGCCGCAGCCAGCCGGCTCGAGAACCGTGCATGATGGGCATGGCAGAGCGCGATCGCGAGGGCGTCCGCCGCATCGGGGCCGTTGAGCTCGACGCCCGGAAGCTGAAGACGGACCATGTGCTGGACCTGCACCTTCTGGGCATGACCGACGCCCACGACCACCTTCTTCACCGCATTGGGTGCATACTCGGCCACCGGAAGCCCGGCCTGGGCCGGAACCAGAAGCGCGATCCCGCGCGCCTGTCCGAGCTTGAGGGTCCCGGCGGCATCCTTGTTCACGAAGGTCTGCTCGATCGCCGCGCTCTCGGGCCTCCAGCGCGCGAACACGGCTGTGAGTTGCGTATGGAGGCTGCACAGCCGGTAGGCGAGGTCTGCGGCACCATCGGATTCGCATACGCCATTTCCGACATGAACAACGCCGCTTCCCGATACGTCGACGATGCCCCAGCCTGTCCTGCGAAGGCCGGGGTCGATTCCGATGACGCGCATTTTCTGCCGTCCTTTTCTGCTCGACGCAGTCTTATCACGGGCCGCACCGCATCACCAAGCGTCTCGGCATGGCACCGAAAATCGGATGCGACATACGGCGACCCAGTCGCGACAAAGTTTACCAAAGTATTGATACCCCTTCGAGAATTGCATGGCAGGCATGTGGATTATGCCGCTTGTCCGGAGCTCGGCGCGGGCCTAGATGCCATCAAACTCCTGCGAAGCAGTAGCTACATCCTCTTATTTGGTTCAACGATCATGACGACGACTACCAACACGCACGTCGCGCCCTTCGGCGCCATCGCCACCTACCGGCTCATCCACGCCCTTGAAGGTTTCCTGACCGGTTACCACGCCCGACGCCGGGCTGCCGAAACGGAAAAGGCCCTGCACAAGCTCTCCGATCGCGAACTGCGCGATATCGGTCTGGATCGTGGTGCGATCCATGGTGTCTCCCGGCGCCTCGCCGGCTTCTGATCGGTGTTGTAGGGGCCGGCTCAGCCGGTCCCGTCCGCGGTCAAGGACGGCGCAATACCAGCGTCGTCCACTCTTCCCTCCTGATCAGGTCATGCCGCCAGAAACCGTGGCTGCGATAGACCGCCTCCACACCGGCCGCCTGCCGCGTCAGGATCCCCGAAAGCACCAGACATCCGCCCGGCGCCGCATGGCTTGCCATGTCACGGGCCAGCCGTTTGAGCGGCCTTGCCAAGATATTGGCGAAAACGAGATCGAAGGGCGCCGCACGGCGCAGATCCGGGTGATCGAATCCCTTGGAGATGCGACAGCGAAGGCGCGGACCGAGACGGTTCGCCCGGGCATTGGCGCGGGCGGTCTCGACTGCCAGCGGGTCGATGTCCGATGCCATGATCCGCGCAGGCCAGACCCGTGCCGCCGCCATCGCCAGAACACCTGTCCCACAGCCGATATCCGCCACGCTGCGCGCCACCATCCCCTGCCGCACCAGCCGGTCGAGGGCAATCAGGCACCCCTGCGTCGTCGCATGATGGCCGGTCCCGAAGGCCAGAGCCGCCTCGATCTCCAGCCCGATCAGATGTGCTGGCACCCGCGCCGCATCATGGCTGCCGTAGACCACGAACCGGCCGGCATGGACGGGCGTGAGGCCGGCGCGCACCTGGGCCATCCAGTCGCGGGTGCCCACCGGCGCAACGGAGAAGTCGGGCGCGCCGTGGGCTGCGGCGAGCAGCGCAAGCGCAGTTGCATCCGGACGGGCCTCGAAATAGGCCCCGATCTCCCAGAGGCCCGATCCGTCGTCGCGATCATGCACTCCGCTCGCGCTCGGTGCCGGATCAAGGTCGTCGAGCGCCGCGCATAGAACCTCGGCAGAGCTCCGCCCCGAAACGGCTGTGGTGGCGTGATAGAGGGTCATCGGCGGCACTCCTGTTGCCGCTCGCGCCTACGAGAGCGCACCGGTCGGGTCAAGACCGGCGCGGCATCATCGCTGAACGGTCAGGTCACCAGACCGGAGGCGCAAGCGACCCCTGTGCCGCCGAGCCCGCAATAGCCACCGGGATTCTTGGCGAGGTATTGCTGATGATAGTCCTCGGCGAAGTAGAATTCCGGAGCGTCGCGGATCTCTGTGGTGATCGGACCGTAGCCGGAAGCGCGCAACTGATCCTGATAGGCGTCGCGTGACGCCTCCACGGCAGCGAGATGGCCGGGCTCGGCCGTATAGACTGCGGACCGGTACTGGGTGCCGACATCGTTGCCCTGGCGCATGCCCTGGGTCGGATCGTGACTTTCCCAGAATACCCGGAGCAGCTCCTCGAACGGAACGAGACCGGGATCGAACACGACGCGCACGACCTCGGTATGGCCGGTCTTCCCGGAACACACCTCGCGATAGGTCGGGTTCGGCGTCTCGCCCCCGGCATAGCCGACGGCCGTCACCCAGACACCGGGTACGGTCCAGAACACCCGCTCGGCTCCCCAGAAGCACCCGAGGGCGAAGTCCGCGACCTGCAAACCCTCGGGATACGGCCCCTTGAGGGGCCTGCCGGAGACGAAATGCGTCTCGGCCGTGGGCAGCGCCTCGGCGCGCCCGGGGAGGGCTGACCCGGCTTCGGGCAGGTCGGGCTTGCGAAACAGGCTCGAGAACATGGGGGAGCTCCTCGTTTGCGGGATTACGTCAGGAAATAGGTGCGGGGACCGGTTTTCCAAGGGGTTCGGCCGCTTCCAGCGCCGCCACGAAACGCCAGGCCGCCCAGACCGCCACGGCACCGACCACGACCCCTGCCGCGGCCTGGCCGTAGATCACGCCCGGAGCACCGAAGGGTTGCGACAGCGCCCAGGCCATCGGGAACAGCACGACGCCGTCGCGTGACCAGTTGAGGGCCGTCGAGCGCAGAGGCTTGCCGAGCGTATTGAAGGCTGCGTTCGCACAAAAGAGCGCGCCGGTGAAGACGAAGCCACCCGCGGCAATGCCGACGAACGCGTGAACCACCGCCGCGCCCTCCGGACCGAGCCCGAAAGCCACGACGATGATATCGCGCATCGCGAACAGAATTGCCCAGGCGAGCCCGGTATAGACCGTGCAGAACACCAGGGCATCGCGGAAGGTGCAGCGCACCCGGTCGAGAAGCCCGGCGCCATAATTCTGGCCGAAGATCCCGCCGATGGCCCCCGAGAGCGCGAAGATGCCACCAAAGGCGAGCACCGAGAGCCGGGTCACCACCGCCCATCCGGCCACCGCGCCGTCGCCGTGCTGAGCGACGAGCGAGGTCAGAAGGTAGTTGCCGAACGGCGTCGACAGTTGCGTCGCGGTGGCCGGCAGGGCAATCGCGAAGAACGGGCGCGACAGGTTCCGCACCGTCGGGAGCCGGACCGGAACCAGCATGTGGTGGACGTTGACGAGGTAGTGGAGCGCCAGCAACCCGACGCAGGACCGCGCGATTGCGGTGGCCCACGCCGCTCCGTCGAAGCCGAAGCCAAGCCCGAAGATCAACAGCGGATCGAGAACCATCGCCACGACGCCCGCCCCAAGGGTCACCGACATCGCCCGCCAGGCATCGCCGCGGGCGCGCAGCACCGCCCCCCCGGTCATGCCGACCGCGAGGAAGGGCATCGACGGCACGGTTATCGCTAGGAACCGCCCGGCCAGCGCGAGTGTCTCGCCCTGCGCGCCTGCAAAACCGAGGATCGCGTCCCGAAACACAAGCACGAGGAGCGAAATCGCGGCCAACAGTCCGAAACTGATCACGAGCGCCCCGCTCGCCGCCTTGCGTGCCACATCGCCGTCGCCCTGTCCCAGCGCCCGGCTGACCAGCGCCGTGGCGGCGATCGACAGGCCGATGCCGATCGAGATCAGAAAGAAGATCACCGTCCAGGCGAAGCCGAGGGCGGCCATCAGCCGCTCGTCCTCGAGGCGGGCGACCCAGAACAGCGTCACAGCCTCGACGAGGAACAGGAAGGTGAGCCCCATCGCCCCCGTCAGCGTCATGACCACGACATGACGCATCGTGCTGCCGCGGGTGAATTTTGCGTCGCTGGTCATCCGGTGGCATCCCGCGCGGCCCGGTCCGGGCTCCCATCCACGTCTTAGGTCAGCCTCGGACGGATTACGAGCCGCGACCGAAGCGACAGAGTGTTGCGGCAGCGATCCCGTATTCACGCATCGTGATCCAGATCAAGGACGCAAGGCGCGCATCCCGCTAATCGGACGCAGCATTGATTGCCCGGAGGCGAACCTTGGACTTCGCACCGCTCGTCGATTTCCTCGGAGAGGATCTCTCCATCCTGCTGGCCGGCCTGCTGGTCGGCGTGGTCTTCGGCGTCGCGGCGCAGCGTTCGCGCTTCTGCCTTCGGGCGGCCTCGGTCGAATTCGCCCGCGGCGCTCTGGGTCCCAAGCTCGCGGTCTGGCTGCTCACCTTCGCGACGGCCGTATTCTGGACTCAGGCTGGCTCGGAATCCGGTCTCCTGTCGCTCTCCGAAGCCCGCATGCTGGCCTCGCCGGGATCGGTCTCCGGGGCCGTCCTCGGTGGTCTCCTCTTCGGCGTGGGCATGGTGCTCGACCGCGGCTGCTCGAGCCGGCTTCTGGTGCTCGCTGCCACCGGCAATCTCCGGGCACTGGTCTCGGGGCTTGTCTTCGCGGTGGTGGCCCAGATGTCGTTCCACGGCTGGCTGGCGCCGCTGCGCGAATATCTCGCCGGGCTCTGGATCACGCCTGGCGGTGCGAACATCCACATCCTCGACGCGCTCGGCCTGCCCTCCGGCGCCGGCGTGGTGCTCGGCCTCGCCTTCGCAGCCGTTGCCCTCTGGATCGCATGGCGCAACCGCGTCGGCTTCGGTTTGCTTTTCATGGCATCCGGTGTCGGTTTCGCCGTCGCCCTCGGCTGGTGGATAACCTACGCACTCGGCCAAGTCAGCTTCGAGCCGGTTGGCGTCGAAAGCATCACCTTCACAGGGCCTTCCGCCGATACACTGATGTTCTTTCTCACGGCCGATCCGAAACTCGACTTCGATGTCGGGCTGGTTCCCGGCGCCTTCCTCGGCGCCTTCCTCGCAGCCGCATGGGCGCGCGAACTCAAGCTTCAGGGCTTCGAGGGCGGTGCCTCGATGCGGCGCTACCTGATCGGGGCGGCGCTGATGGGCTTCGGCGGCATGCTCGCCGGCGGCTGCGCAGTCGGCGCAGGTGTGACCGGCGGGTCTGCCTTCGCGCTCACCGCCTGGATCACGTTGACCGCGATGTGGGCGGGCGCAGCGATCACCGACGCCCTCGTCGATCGCCGTGCCGAAGCTGCCGCCGTGGCCTGAGGGCGGCGCGTCAGTCGGCGATCACGTTGCGGAACTGCCAGGGATCGTCGCGGTCGAGATCGGCCGGCACCTGCACGAAGCGGTTCGAGAGCGGTGTCCAGTCGGTGTAATGCGCCTCGATCCGCCCGAGATAGGGCCGCTGCACGTCGAGGCAGAAAGCATGGTCCATCTCGTCGGTCTCGACGATCCCGGCCGTCGGATTGGCGAGCGCCCAGGCCATTCCGGCAATCACCGCCGAGCTGACCTGCAGCCCGGTCGCATTCTGCAGCGGCGCGAGCGTCCCGTCGTCTCCTCGATCGACAGCCGGGATCCGTACCAGAGCGCGTTCCTGGCATGGCCATAGACCAGCAGGCCGAGGCAGTCCTCGCCGCTGATGATCTCGTCTTCGTCGACGATGTGCTGCCGGCTCTGGATCTCGCCTGTCCCGAATGTCTCGTGGAGGCTCAGCACGGCATCGTCACAGGGATGATAGGCATAGTGACAGGTCGGCCGATATTCCGGGTCCGCGCCGGCGCCGATCGTGTAGTAATCCGAGATCGACACGGCCTCGTTATGCGTCACCAGATAGCCGAATTGCGGCCCCGCCGCCGGTGTCCAGGTATGCACGCGGGTCAGCGCGCCGGGCGTATCGAGATGGATCGCCGCCATGCAGCCGCGGGTCTGACGATGGCCGTTCGGCGGAAACCACCGCTCATGCGTGCCCCAACCGAGCTCCGCGGGCTGGAACCCCTCGGCGACGAAGCCATCCACCGACCAGGTGTTCACGAAGGTGCCGATCGGCCGCGGTGTGCCGCTGATCTGCGTGTCCCGCTCCGCGACATGCACACCCTTCACCCCCAGATCGCGCATCATCCGCGCCCAGCCATCCCGATCCGACGGCGCTCCGGCCTCGACGCCGGTATCCGCCGCGATCCTCAGGAGGGCTTCCTTCAGCAGCCAGGACACCATGCCGGGATTGGCGCCGCAGCACGACACCGCCGTCACGCCGCCCGGATGAGCCGCCTTCTCGTCGCGGACTGCCTGCCGCAGCGCGTGGTTCGTCCGCGCCGAATCCGGGGCGTCCTCGTCGAAATAGAAACCGGGCCATGGCTCCACCACCGTATCGATGTAGAGCACGCCGAGCTCCCGGCAGAGCCGGATCAGATCGCGCGACCCGGTATCGACCGAGAGATTCACGCAAAAGCCGCGTCCATCCGGGAAAAGCTCCGAAAGCGCCTCGCGAAAATTGTCCCGCGTGAGCGCAACGCGATGATGCCGGATCCCCTCGCCCGCAAGTTCCGCCGCATGCCGCTCGGAGGGTTCGATGACGTGGAGCTGCGCAGGGTCGAAGTCGAAATGCCGGCGGATAAGTGGCAGCGTGCCGCGGCCGATCGACCCGTAGCCGATCATCACCAGCGGGCCGTCGATACGACCATGGATCGGATAGGTTTGCGTCATCGCGGCTCTCCCTGCCATCAAAAGAAAAGGGCCGCACCGGTGAGGTGCGGCCCGTGTCTCGCGCCGCTCCGGCGGATCAGTTCTTGGCGTAGTATTCGACGACGAGGTTGGGTTCCATCATCACCGGATAGGGCACGTCGCCCAGGGCCGGGGTGCGGACGAACTCGACCGTCATCTTGGAATGATCGACCTGCAGGTAGTCGGGCACGTCGCGCTCCGGGCTGCCGGCGGCTTCCATCACGATGGCAAGCTGGCGCGACTTCTCGCGGATCTGCACGACGTCGCCTTCCTTCACCCGGTAGGAGGGAATGTTCACGCGCTTGCCGTTCACGGTCACATGGCCGTGGTTCACGAACTGGCGCGCCGAGAACACCGTCGGCACGAACTTCGCACGGTAGACCAGCGCATCGAGGCGGCTCTCGAGCAGGCCGATGAGCAATTCACCGGTATCGCCGCGCAGCCGCTCGGCCTCGCCGTAGATGCGGCGGAACTGCTTTTCGGTCAGGTCGCCGTAATAGCCCTTGAGCTTCTGCTTGGCGCGCAGCTGGATGCCGAAATCCGAGAGCTTGCCCTTGCGCCGCTGGCCGTGCTGGCCGGGGCCGTATTCGCGGCGGTTCACCGGGCTCTTCGGCCGGCCCCAGATGTTTTCGCCCATGCGGCGGTCGAGCTTGTATTTGGAAGACGTTCTTTTTGTCACGTCGGCGGTCCTTCGGTCATAACATGAAGGGCGCCTTCCTTGTCCGGGAGATCCCGGCTGACAGGCTTCCCCTTGCGGGGTCCACAGGCGCCATGGTTCCTCCGCCCCAATCGGACGGTGGATCGCGGGCTTATAGCCGCCTCGACCGGGGTGTCAACCGCCGAACCCGCCCCGACACAGCCCGATCGCACGCACCGGGACGCCGCCGCTATCGCGACCGTTTTCCACGCCGCCGCGGCGCATCGACCGCCCGCAGAAAAACCGTCCCGCGCTCCGTCTTCCCGACCTCCTCAAGAAGCCGGTTCCCGTCTCCGCCGGTCACCTCGAAGCAGACACGCTCCGGACCGACATGAATCCGCCCGATCACGGAGCGCGGCACACCTGCGAGCTGGGAGACCCGGGACACCACGTCGCCCATTCGGTCCGGATCATCCCCGTCAGCGGCGACCTCGAACCAGCGTCCGCTCGAAGCACCCGAAGTCCGTGCCACCAGCGATACCGGATCGGGCCGCATGGCGCGCCAGAGCCGGGCCGCCGCAACCGCGATATCTTCCGGTTCGTGCTGCGCCGCGAGCCGCGCGGCCAACGCCCGGGTCTCGGCGTCCGGTGGATCATGGAAGCACGGATCGGCCCCGATGATCTCGAGATCCTTCCTTCGGACCGAATCCGGCGCCGGAACCTGTTCCCAGGTCACTTCGAGCCGTGCCGCGCATGCCAACGCCTCGACCCGGGCCCGCTCGCGCCGTGTCGCCAGAATGATTGACCGGCCACGCCGGTCGGATCGCCCGCTGCGGCCGGAGCGATGCAGCAGCACCTGGCTGCCGCTTGGCACATCGGCATTCAGCACAAGGTCGAGGCCGGGCAGATCGAGACCGCGCGCCGCCAGATCGGTCGCAACACAGACACGCGCCGCACCGCTTCGCATCGCCTCCAGGGCAGCCTGCCGTTCAGGTTGCGGCAGAGCCCCCGACAGCGTCACCACCCGAAATCCCTTCGCTGCGAGACGCGCCGCAACGACGGCAACCGACGCCCGGCGATTGCAGAAGATGACTGCGGCCCGCGGATCGTGGAAGCGCAGCAGATTCACCAGCGCGGCATCCCGGTCCCGGCCGATGATTTCCACGGCGGAGAGATCGAACCCGGGACACGCCACGCGGCCCTCCGGCAGGTCGAGCCGCAGCTGGCGCGTCTGGTAGCGGCGTGCGATCTGCTCGAGTTCGGCCGGCACCGTCGCCGAGAGCAGCATCACCCGCGTCGGAGCTTTCGGCAACGCCAGCAGCGCATCGAGCTCGGCCCGGAAACCAAGGGCCAGCATCTCGTCGGCCTCGTCGATCACCACCATCCGACACCGACTCAGATCGAGCGCACCCCCGGCGACGTGGGCGCTCAACCTGCCCGGCGTGCCGACCACCACGGACCCGCCTCGCCGAAGCCGGCTGCGCTCCAGGGCCTCGTTGCCGCCGCCCGTGACGCAGACCGTCCTGAGCCCGGTCTCCGCCAGCAACCAGCGCAACTCGCTGCAGACCTGTTGCGCCAGCTCCCGCGTCGGCGCGATCACCAGGCCGCAGGCCGAAAAACCCGCCATCGCGGCACAGACCGCGTCACCCAGGGTGACGGCAAGCGCGATGCCGAACGCCACGGTCTTGCCCGACCCCGTCGGCGCCGAGATCAACAGATCGCCTGCGGCCGGCAGCGCTTCGAGCACGGCCTGCTGCACCGGGGTAAGGCGCGTATGTCCACGGGCGGCGAGCGTCCGCTGAAGGGACGGCGGCAACCGTCCCGGAGGGAATATCATGTCTCATGTCCTGGATATCTGGGGTGGCTGACGGCCATGCCTGAGCCGGCGTGCCGATGCGGATGCCTGCGACGTCCGCAGCTTGTCAGCCCCTGTCCTTCGTTCTATAGCAGGCCCAACTTTCAAACAGATGAATCGACTGGAAAAACCGATGCCCAAGATCAATGGCAACGAAATCCGCCCCGGCAATATCCTCGAACATGACGGCGGTCTCTGGATCGCGGTCAAGGTCGGCCACGTCAAACCGGGCAAGGGCGGCGCCTTCGCACAGGTCGAGATGAAGAACCTGCGCAACGGCTCGAAGCTCAACGAGCGCTTCCGTTCCGCGGACAAGGTCGAACGCGTCCGGCTCGACCAGAAGGACCAGCAGTTTCTCTACGAGACCGACGGCATGCTCGTCTTCATGGATGCCGAAACCTACGAACAGATCGAGATCCCGGCCGATATCCTCGGAGAACGCCGCCCGTTCCTGCAGGACGGCATGACGATCCATATCGAATACTACGACGACGAGGCCCTGAGCGCCCAGCTTCCCGACAAGGTCACCTGCACCATCACCGAGACCGAACCGGCCGTGAAGGGCCAGACCGCGGCCAACAGCTTCAAGCCGGCGATCCTCGACAACGGCGTGCGCATCATGGTGCCGCCCTTCGTCGGCGAGGGCGAGGCGGTGATCGTCTCGACCGAAACGATGGAATACGTCGAGCGGGCATGAGACGGACCGCCCGATGAAGCGCTTTTTCGCGCTCGACCACCCGCTGTACCGCCCGGTCTGGGTGCGCGCCGGACTGGTCGCACTCTGCTTCGGCTGGACATTCGTCGAGATCTCGATGGGCAACACCCTCTGGGCACTGCTCTTCGCCGGTCTCGGTGGCTACCTGCTCTGGGCGCTCTTCATCACCTGGTCCCCGCCGCCCGCAGACGGCGAGGACTGACGCCTCAGATCCGGCTCATTCGGGATCGGCGACGCAGACCTGTCGCTGCCGGCCCAAACCCTCGATCCCCAGCTCGATCACGTCTCCCGGCTTGAGGTAGGTCGGCGGCTTCATCCCCATCCCGACACCGGGCGGCGTGCCTGTCGGAATGATGTCGCCCGGATGCAGTGTCATGAACTGGCTGACATAGCTCACCAGATGCGCGACGCCGTAGACCATCGTCGCCGTCGTGCCGTTCTGCCGGGTCTCGCCGTTCACCGACAGATCCATCGCCAGCGCCTGCGGATCGTCGATCTCGTCACGGGTGACCAGCCATGGCCCGATCGGGCCGAAAGTGTCCGCCGACTTGCCCTTCACCCACTGGCCCTGCCGTTCGATCTGGAACGCCCGCTCCGAGACGTCGTTCATCACGCAGAACCCGGCGACGTGGTTCATCGCGTCGGCCTCGGAGACGTATTTCGCCCGCGTACCGATCACGATGGTCAGTTCCACCTCCCAGTCGGTCTTCTCGGAGCCGCGCGGAATGATCACCGGATCGTTCGGCCCCGAAATGCTCGAGGTCGCCTTCATGAACATGATCGGCTCGGGCGGCACCGCCATGCCCAATTCCGCCGCATGGTCGGAATAGTTCAGTCCGATCGCCACGATCTTGCCGATCCCGGCGACGCAGGGCCCGAGCCGCACATCGGCTTCCACCTCGGGCAGTGTCGCCGGATCGACCGAGCGGATCAGGTCCAGCCCGGCATCCGACAGCGTCGCGCCGGCGATGTCGCCGACCACGTCCGACAGGTCACGGATCTTTCCCTCCGCATCGATCAGGCCGGGCTTCTCGGCACCGATGGCGCCGTACCGCACGAGTTTCATGTCGCTCTCCTCAAGATTTCAAACATTGCTCCAGCCGCCGTCGATCACATGAGCGACGCCGGTCGAATAGCTGCTTTCGTCGGAGGCCAGATAGACCGCGAGTGCCGCGATCTCCTCCGGCTCGCCCAGCCGACCCATCGGCTGGCGGGCGGTGAAGGCCGCGCGGGCGGCCGCCATGTCGCCCTGCGCCCGCATCCGGTCGTGCAGCGACGGGCTCTCGACGGTGCCCGGGCAGATCGCGTTGCAGCGGATGCCCTGGGTCACGTGGTCGGCGGCGACCGCCTTGGTCATGCCGATCACCGCGGCCTTGGTGGCGCCGTAGACGAAGCGGTTCGGCGCGGCGATGATCGAGGAGGCGACCGAGGCCATGTTGATGATCGAGCCCGACCCCTTGGCGATCATGCCCGGCAGGAAGGCCCGCATCATCCGGTAGGCCGCCGTGACGTTCAGATCGAAGGAGAACGCCCATTTCTCGTCGTCGGTGTCGAGGATGGTGCCATGCTCGACGAAGCCCGCGCAGTTGAAGAGCACGTCCACCCCGCCGACCCGGTCGCGCAGCGCGCGGATCGCCTCCGGATCGCGCACATCGAGCACGGCCGTCTCGAGCCCCTGCCCTTCGAGCTCGGCCAGCGCCGCCGCGTTGATGTCGGTCGCGATCACATGCGCGCCTTCGTGGAACATCGCGAGCGCCGCGGCCCGGCCGATCCCCTGCCCAGCGGCCGTGACGAGGCAGGTCTTGCCTTTCAGACGATCCAATTTCTGTCCTCCCGTTTTGCCGGGATATTCGTCCAGCCCCGCCGGGATGTAAACCACGCCCGGAGCGCCAGATCGCCGGGATGTGGCCGCGCCTCAGAGGTGCGCGCAACGTGAAACCCGAGGTAAGCCCCTGAAATCAAGGTTGTGCACAGCAGGACTGGCGCGGGCAGCCCGGCGCGAACAGGTCGCGGCGGCGGGCGGCAAAGCTGCGGCGCTGCCGCCCCGGCTCAGCGGGCGTTGCCCGAGGGGTAGATGGTCTCCCAGTCGGCTGCCATGTCCACCAGCAGCCAGCCGGCCTCCGGTGCCAGATCGAGCGCCTCGTTCAACTGACCCACATGGCTGTCACGGTCATAGGCCCATTCGCGCGCCGCATCGGTATGATGCACGATCAGCCCGAAGCGGGGCCCCTCGCCCGCACTCGCCCATTGCAGCATCGCCATGTCGCCGTCGGAATTGCCGCCGACGAAGATCGGCATGCGGCCGATGTCGCGCATGATGCCGACCGGCTTGCCGCCCTTGTCGTCGATGAAGGCGATCCCCGGCTGCTTGATGACCTGCGGCACGCCGTCCACGATCTCGAACGCCGAATTGCCCATCGAGCCGATCACCTGCTCCGGCGGAATGCCGTAGGCCTCCTCGGCGAAGGCCCGCATGAAGTCGATGCCGCCCCCCGAGACGATGTAGGTCTCGAAATCATTGTCACGCAGATAGCTCAGAAGCTCGAGCATCGGCTGGTAGACCATCTCGTCATAGGCGAGCCCGGTCTCGGGATGCCGCGCCGTCTCGAGCCAGGCCCGCACCTCGTCCTGGAACGCCCCGACGCTCATGCCCGAATGGGTGGCATTCACCACCTCCAGCAGCGCCTCCTCGCCCCCGGCAAGGATCTGCCCCATGTCACCGTCGGCCGCGGCCTGAAGCACATGGGTCGTCGCCCAGTCCGGGTCGGCGGCGGCCAGCGCCTTCGCGCGATCCATCGCGAACAGGAACTGGAAATAGATCGGCTGCTCGGACCAGAGCGTGCCGTCATTGTCGAAGACCGCGATGCGCTCCTCGGGCGTGACGTAGCTCTCCGAATCCGGGTCGCGGACACCGTCGACGAAATCCACGATGGCGGCCTTGGCATCGGTGTCGTTCCAGGACGGCAGCGGGTCGGCGAGCGCCGGAGCGGCAAGGGCCACCGAAAGGGCAACGGCGCCGGCAGCGGAACGGAGGGTCAGCATGATCGGTCCTCGAACAGGAAAAGCGCGCCAACGGCGCCGGAAAACGAAAAAGGGCGCCCCGCTTCCGGGACGCCCTCCGTGCAGTCGGCTTACTGGCCGCCGGCGGCCTTGGCCCGGATCATGTCCCCGGCATCACCGATGGTGAAGCTGCCGGGCTCCTGGCGCGGCGGGTATTCCTCGAAGGTCGCGAGGAACTCGCCGATGTATTCCGCGGCCGGCAGCAGCACGAAGGCCCGGTCGAGATACCAGTCGTAATAGGTGTTCGACGTGATGTTCGCGCGTTCGTAGGGATCGCGCCGCAGGTTGAACAGCAGCGGAATGCGCAGCTCCGTCCAGCGGCTCGGCCCAGGCCCGCAGGGTCTGCGGATAGCGATGCTCGAGGAAGATCGCCTTCCAGTCGTTCCAGCGCAGCGCCGTCAGATCGCCGTCATCCGAGAAGTAGAAGATCTCGTTGCGCGGCGTATCCTCGGCCTCGCCGAGCAGATAGCGGCAGCGAGTTGTAGCCGTCGAGATGCACGCGGTAATCCCGCCCGCCGCCGACTTCGGCCACGGTGATGCCCTCGAGCAGGTCTTCCTTCACGGTCTCGTTGCCGGCCATCGCGAGGAAGGTCGGCAACCAGTCCATGTGGTGCATGATCCCGTTCGAAACCGCGCCTTCCTCGATCCGGCCGGGCCAGCGCACCATCGCCGGCACGCGCCAGCCGCCTTCCCAGTTGGTGTTCTTCTCGCCCCGGAACGGCGTCATGCCCGCGTCGGGCCAGGTGTTCATGTGCGGCCCGTTGTCGGTCGAGTAGAACACGAAGGTCTCGTCGGCGATGCCGAATTCGTCGAGCAGGTCGAGGAACTGGCCGATATGCATGTCATGCTCGATCATGCCGGCGGTGTATTCGTCGACATGACCGCCGGCGGTCTCGTTCGCCATCTCGCGGCGTTCCTCGCTCACATGGGTGCGGAAGTGCATCCGGGTTCCGGACCACCACACGAACCACGGCACACCCGCATCTTCCTGACGCCGGATGAAGTCGATGGCCGCGGCAACCGTCTCGTCATCCACGGTCTCCATGCGCGCCTGGTCAGCGGGCCGGTATCCTCGATCGTGCCGTCGGCGGAGGACCGAATGACGCCGCGGGGACCGAAGCGCTCGCGGAATTCCGCGCTCTGCGGGTAATCCTCGTTCTCGGGCTCCTCTTCGGCGTTGAGGTGATAGAGGTTGCCGAAGAACTCGTCGAAACCGTGATTGGTCGGCAGCATCGAATCCTGATCGCCGAGATGGTTCTTGCCGAACTGCCCCGTCGCATAGCCTTCGGCCTTCAG
>CAVQAX010000025.1:0-76975 GCA_963710515.1 uncultured Alphaproteobacteria bacterium | reverse complement strand
GTCTTCGCGCTGCTGTCGCGCTACGCCGTGTTCTTCTGGAGCCAGGGCCTGCATCAGGGGCCGTCGCTGTCACTCGACAAGCAGGAGAACGTCCACGACGCCTTCTACTGGCCCCTGCTGATTTCGATCGCCGGATTCGTCCTGCTGTTCATGTGCCTCGTGCTGCCGCGCACCCGCACCGAAATCCGCGCCCGCCGACTGCGCGCGCTCCGCGACATGGAGGCTCGGGCATGATCCCCGATCTCGACAAATACGCCGGTACAGTGCTCGGCGCCTATGCGGTTACCATCGCACTTCTAGCGGCCATCGTGGCCCTTTCGTTCTGGCGCGCGGCGCGCACCCGCGATGCCCTCGCGCGCATCGAGGCCAAGGTGAAAGGCAGCCGCGATGGCAGAGCGTAGGCTCAACCCACTCGTCCTTTTGCCGCCGGCGATCTTCATGGCCTTCGCGCTCGCGGCCTATCTCGGCTTGAAGAACGAGAACGCAGGCGAGCTTCCCTCGGCCCTCGTCGGCCGTGAGGCCCCCTCGCTCGACCAGCTCACGGAGTTCGGCGGCGTTCCTGCCCCCACGGATGCAGATCTGCGCGCGCCCGGTGTGAAGCTTGTGAACTACTGGGCCAGCTGGTGCGGCCCCTGCCGCGCGGAACATCCCTTGCTGGTTGAACTCGGCGAAGGCGACATCCCGGTGATCGGTATCAACTACAAGGATACACCCAAGAACGCGCAGGGTTTTCTCGACGAACTCGGCGACCCTTATGCCGCAATCGGCACGGACGGCAACGGCCGAACAGGCATAGACTGGGGCATCTACGGGGTGCCGGAAACCTTCGTGATCGGCCCCGACGGCACCATCCTGCATCGCCACCCCGGCCCGCTGACCCGCGACATCCTCGAGAAACGCATTATGCCGGTGATAACGGAAGCCGGCGGCTGACGGCATGGCCCTGGCATGATACCTTGCCGCTCTCGGCAAGGGGGAACGGATCATGGGCTATATCGACGGCTTCGCGGCGGCGGTCTCGGACGACAACCGCGATAAATACATCGCGCACGCGACGACCATGGCGGAATTGTTTCGCGAATACGGCGCGCTGCGCATCGTCGAGACCTGGGGCAGCGATGTGCCCGTCGGCAAGCTGACCTCGTTTCCGCAGGCGGTCCAATGCGCATCTGGCGAGACGGTGGTTCTCTCCTGGATCGAATGGCCCTCGCGAGAGGCACGGGACGCCGCCTGGGAGAAGTTGATGTCGGATCCTCGCATGCAGGGCGACGGCGCCGCGATGCCCTTCGACGGCAAGCGGATGATCTTCGGCGGATTCCAGATCATCCTCGACGCCTGAGGAGTTCGACCCGGTCTTCCCGCGCCGGCATGTTCGATCGGCTCGATCGGGTTTGGAGTTTCAAGAGCGGCCGAGGTCGCTTCCGCTTGGTTTTGCGAAGCCAGAGGAGGCTTGTCTTAGAGCAAGTCAGCGACATGCCAAGCGAAAGAGAGGGATCCTTTCAGAGCACCGCTCAGAATTCTTGCAGCGCTGCCAAATCCAGACCCACTTGCATGGTCTGCAGCTTGTCATAACATCGCTTTTGGCCAGATCGGCAACGGTGCCTGCCGAGAGCCCGAAGCCATAGGCCGGGCAAGCCAAGGGGAGAATAGTGATGGAAGAGGAGCGTTTCAGGGAACTGAACCGATTCGGCTCGCTTCCGGAGGCGATCCTGGCGGCCCGACGCAGCCATGGCTCCGGCACCGTCGCCTTCGAGGATGTAGCCGACGCGAGCCTCACCTACGGCCAGCTTGCCCTCGCCGGTGCGGCCCTCGAACGCGGTTTTCGCTCTCGGTTCGCCCGGGGCGAGCGGGTCGGTGTCTTGCTCCCGGCGGCACCAGGCGTCGTAGCGGTCCTGCTCGCGTTCTGGCGTGCCGGCCGCACGCCCGCAATGCTGAACCCCACGGTGGGGAGCGGGCCACTCATTGCGGCCCTTCGGACCGCAGGCTGCGAAACCGTCGTCTCGAGCCGTGCCTTCGTGGAGAAGGGAGAACTCGGCGAGTTGATCGAACGGGTGGAAGCCGAGGGCTTTCGCATGCTCTGGACCGAGGATCTGAAGGCCGCCGTCGGCGCCATCGACAAGGCGGTGGCGCTCGCCACATCCCGGCTCGTGCCCCGCGATATCGGCCATGCCACGGAGGCGGCCGTTCTTTTCACGTCGGGAACCGAAGGTGCGCCGAAAGGCGTTGTTCTCAGCCACGGCAACCTGCTTGCGAACGTGGCGCAGATCCAGGCCCGCGAAAGCCTGGGTCCGGCGGATCGCGCGGTATCCGCCTTGCCGCTGTTCCATTGCTTCGGGCTGACCGCCGGGATCATCCTGCCACTGCTGACCGGGGTCCGGACGGGCCTCCACCCCTCACCCCTGCACTACCGGGTGATCCCGGAACTGGCGCGCAAGCTTCAGGCGACCCTTCTGTTCGGCACCGACACGTTCCTGACAGGCTGGGGCCGACGCGCCGGGCGGGAACATTTCGGCGCGCTGCGCGCCGTGGTCGCCGGCGCCGAGCCGGTGAGGCCCGCCACCCGCGCCTTCTGGGCCGAGCGGTTCGGGGCGACGATCCTTGAGGGTTACGGCGCGACCGAAACCGGACCGGTTCTGGCGCTCAACACTCTCGCGGATCCGCGGCCGGGAACCGTGGGGCGCCTGTTGCCGGGGATCGAGCACCGCCTCGAACCGGTCGCGGGCATCGATGGCCACCGGCTTGTCGTGCGCGGCCCGAACGTGATGTCGGGCTATCTGATGCCGGGTGACGCGGGCGCGATCACCGCGCCGCCGGATGGCTGGTACGACACCGGCGACATTGTCCGCCTGGACCCGGAAGGACGTGTCATCATCGTCGGGCGCGTGAAGCGCTTTGCGAAGGTCGGCGGCGAGATGGTGTCGCTGGCCGGCATCGAGGCGCTGGCCGCCGAGGTCTGGCCCGAACATCCGTTGGGGGCTGCCGCCCTGACCTGCCCACGCAAGGGACAGCGCGTCGTCCTCGCCGTCGCCCATCCCGACGCCACGCTCGACACCTTGCGGATGAGAGCGCGGGAGGCCGGCGTCGCTGAAATCCAGTTGCCCTCGGAATTGCGCAACCTGTCGGAAATTCCGGTTCTCGCATCCGGCAAGACGGATTTTCCGAAACTCCAGACACTTCTCGAGGCCGTCTGAGCCCTCGGCGAAATCAAGCCGCACCGACCGCGAACGGATCCACGCAGGTCGAGCATCCGTCGTCGATCTCCGGAAGCCTGCGGCGCATGATCTTGCCCGAAGCCGTCATCGGCACCGCATCGACGAACTGCACGGCGCGCGGCACCTTGTAGGCAGCAAGATGTTTCCGACAATGGGCGATCAGAGCTGCACCGTCGATTTTGACCCCGGCGTGCAGGACGACATAGGCTTTCGCCAGCTCGCCCTTCACCGTATCCGGAATCCGTCCGACCGCGGCAAGTGCGACCGCCGGATGCATGCACAGAACACGCTCGAGTTCGGCCGGATAGACGTTGAACCCCGCCGTCAGGATAATGTCCTTCTTGCGGTCGATGATCGTGGCACAGCCGTCCTCGTCCATGACCGCGATATCGCCGGTATGGAGCCATCCGTCCGGACGGATGGTCTCGGCAGTCGCCGCCGGTTTGCCATGATAGCCCATCATGACGAGCGGGCCCCGGTACATCAACTCCCCAGGCTGGCCGCGCGGCATTTCCTGCGTCGAATCCTCGGCATCCACCACGCGGAAGCTGTTGCCGGGATAGGGCAGCCCGATCGTGCCGGGCCGGTTGTCCGCATGAACGGGGTTGGCGCTTGTCGCACCCGCAAGTTCGGTCATGCCCCAGACCTCGTGCACGGGACAGCCGGTGCGGCGGGTGAATTCAAGTGATTTCGCGACCGGCAAGGTCTGCCCTCCGACCCAGGCCAGCCGCAGGCTGGAAAGGTCGGAGGCGTCGAAATCAGGATGCGAGAGCAGGTAGTAGTAGGACGTGGGAACACCGTCCATCAGGGTGGCGCGGTGCGTTCGGATCGCGTCGAGCATCGCCGCCGCATCGAAGCGCGGAAGCGAGATCAGGGTCGAGCCAGCCAGGATCGCCGCATTCAGGACGCAGCTTCCATAGACATGAAAGAGCGGGAGCGCACTGATCACACGGTCCTCGGCCGTGCGACCGGCCATCAGCGCCGTGCCAGCGCCCGCACCGACGACGGCGCGGTGGCTCTGCATCGCACCCTTGGGGTGGCCCGTCGTGCCGGACGTATAGGCAATAACCGCGAGGTCGGAGGCATCGCGCGGACAAAGGGCAAAAGGCCCGCTGTCGCGGTCGAGCCAGTCGCCCATCGGAATCGCGTCCCCGCTTTCGGTACCGCCCCACACGACGAGGTGGTCGACCGCGCCGGACGCCTTCACCGCCGTGAGAAGGCCCAACTTGTCCGCAGAACCGATCAGCACGCGCGCGCCGGCATCCGCCAGAGTGTAGCGCAACTCGTCCGTCGTGAGCATGCTGCTCAACGGAATCAACACAGCGCCGGCCTTCGCGGCGCCAAAATACGCCGCCACCCATTCGATGCTGTTGGCGCCGAAAAGAGCGACCCCGTCACCGGACTTCACCCCGAGATCGGCAAGGCCGTGCGCGACACGTTCCGCGAGGCCATCCAGTTCGTCGAAGGTCACCTGCCGGTCTTCCACGACAAGGGCCACCCGCGGTCCGTGACGCCGTGCGGCTGCGGGAAGGATTTCAGCGAGCGTCGTGGGCATCGGCAACCTCCGTGGTTCTTCTTGTGTGGATTCCAGTTTGGTGCGCGGGGCATCCGGACTAAAGTGTCTGACCAGACAACTCATGTGCGGGTTCCGCCAATCATGCCAAAGATCGCGATTCTTGCCATCGACGGCTGCTACCTCTCCTGTGCCGCCGGCTTCGCGGACGTGCTCCAGGTGGCCAACGTCCACCTCGCGCTCCAGCAGGGCCCGACCTGCCAGCCGTTCGAATGGAGGTTCGTGTCGGTTCGCGGCGGACCGATGGCTGCCAGCAACGGCCTCCCGATCGCCACCGAGCGCATCGGCAGCGAACCGCGTTTCGATGTGATCATGATCCCGGCCATGCTCTATCCCGGCTACAAGACCTTCGCCGCCTTGCTCGACCGGCAGCATGAGATTTCCGGCTGGCTGCAGGAACAATGGAGCGGTGGCGCCTGGATCGGAGCCAATTGCACCGGCACCTTCCTCCTGGCCCAGTCCGGCCTGCTCGACGGGCGCGCCGCGACAACAACGTGGTGGCTGGATCGCCCGTTCCGGTCCCGCTATCCCAAGGTCGACCTTCAGTACCGGTCGGTCCTGACGGAGGTCGATCGGCTCATCTGCGCCGGAGCAACCGCCAGCCACACGTTGCAGACCCTGCGCATCATCGACCGGTTGGCGGGTCCCACGATCGCATCCCAATGCGCCCGAACCATGCTGATCGACGTCAGCCACACAGGGCAGATCCCCTATCTGCCATTGCTTGCGGAAGCGGACCACGGGGATTCGCTCGTCGCACGCGCACAGGGCTGGCTGCAGAAGAACATGGCGCGGCCCGTCGCAATGAGCGAGCTCGCCGATGCGATGGCCGTCAGCGACCGGACCCTGTTGCGGAGGTTCGCGGCCGCAATCGGCCAGACGCCGCTTGAATACCTGCAATCGGTCCGCCTGCAGGCCGCGCGCGGCCTGCTCGAAGCCGGCGACATGAGAGTTCAGGAGATCGCGGTTCAGGTCGGCTACAGCGACGCAAGCTCGTTTTCGAGGCTGTTCCGTCAGGAGATCGGCGCAAGCCCCGGCGCCTATCGTCGCCGCTTCCGCATGACCGGCGATCAGGATTCCGAGCCGAACGCGACCGGCGTCGGCTGAGCCCCGCAGCGGCCTTCCATATCGGACCAGATCAACTGCACAGGCTCCCGGCCTTGCATGCGTCCGTCACTCGGTCGCGGCTGCACCAGCCCCCTTGCGGCCACCTGCCCGCTTGCCCTTGCGCCCGCCTCCGCCGCCCTTGCCGCCACGCCTTGGTCCGGCTCCGGGAGCCTTTGTCGCGGCGTCGGCATCGGGTCGGTAACGGTAGACGATCTGGGTCGTCCCATCCTTCGCCTGGCGTTCGACACGGCGCAGCTTGCCCATGGCGGGGTGCATGAAGCCGCCTGCTTCGACCGCGCTCTGCTTCACGAAGGCGAAGGCCGCTTCAAGCACTTTTTCGACATCCGCGCGCGCCACGCCGGTGGCCTCGCTCGCATGGGCAATCACGTCATCCTTGGTTTTCATCGAAGTTTCCCGTCGGAAATCGGCCGGTCGGCCGGAGGATATCCCGGCCCCCCGAAGATCGGGAGACCGGAAAGGATCGGATCAGTGCGGCGCCGTCGAAGGCGTCGACCCGGACTGCGCCCGGGCGGCTGCCGCCGCGGCCTCCGCGGCCTCGTCCCATTCGATCGGCTCGGGCGCGCGCACCAGAGCGAGCTTGAGAACATCCGAGACATTGGAGACGGGGATCAGTTCGAGCCCGTTCTTCACATTGTCCGGGATGTCCCTCAGATCCTTCACGTTGTCGATCGGGATCAGCACCGTGGTGATGCCGCCGCGAAGGGCCGCCAGCAGCTTCTCCTTGAGACCGCCGATCGGCAGCACGTTGCCGCGCAGCGTCACCTCGCCGGTCATCGCCACGTCGCGTCGGACCGGGATCTGCGTGAGCACCGAGACGATCGAGGTCACCATGCCGATACCGGCCGATGGCCCATCCTTCGGCGTCGCCCCCTCCGGGACATGCACGTGAATGTCCACCGTCTCGAACAGCGTCGGCTTCACGCCGAGTTCGGGCGATTTCGACCGCACCCAACTTGCCGCGGCGTCGATGCTCTCCTTCATAACGTCGCCGAGCTTGCCAGTCGTTTTCATGCGGCCCTTGCCCGGCAGCTTGAGCGCCTCGATCTGCAAGAGATCGCCGCCGACCTCGGTCCAGGCCAGACCGGTTACGACACCGACCTGATCGGCTTCCTCGGCGAGCCCGAACTTGAACCGCCGAACCCCGAGATATTCCTCGAGGTTCTCCGGGGTAACGACCACCTTCTTCGAGGTGCCCTTCACGATCTCGGTCACGGCCTTGCGGCAGAGCTTGGCGATCTCGCGCTCGAGGTTCCGCACGCCGGCCTCGCGGGTGTAGTAGCGCACGATGTCGCGCAAGCCCTCATCGGTCAGCTCGAACTCGCCCTTCTTCAGCCCGTGACCCTTCTCCTGCTTGGCCATCAGATGCTGCTTGGCGATCTCGATCTTCTCGTCCTCGGTGTAGCCCGAGATCGTGATGATCTCCATGCGGTCCAGCAGCGGGCGCGGCATGTTGTAGGAATTCGACGTGGTGATGAACATCACGTTCGAGAGGTCGTATTCGACCTCAAGGTAGTGATCCATGAAGGTGGCGTTCTGCTCCGGATCGAGCACCTCGAGCATCGCGCTCGCGGGATCGCCCCGGAAATCCTGGCCCATCTTGTCGATCTCGTCCAGGAGGATCAGCGGGTTGGTGGTCTTGGCCTTCTTCATCGACTGGATGATCTTGCCGGGCATCGAGCCGATATAAGTGCGCCGATGGCCGCGGATCTCCGCCTCGTCGCGCACGCCGCCGAGCGAGATGCGGATGAACTCGCGCCCCGTGGCCTTCGCCACCGACTTGCCAAGGCTGGTCTTGCCGACACCCGGAGGCCCGACGAGACAGAGGATCGGTCCCTTCATCTTCGTCGAGCGCGACTGCACGGCCAGGAACTCGACGATGCGGTCCTTGACCTTCTCGAGCCCGTAATGGTCGTCATCGAGCACCTTCTGGGCAGCACCGAGATCCTTCTTGATCCGGCTCTTCTTGCCCCAGGGGATCGACAGCATCCAGTCGAGGTAGTTGCGCACCACCGTGGCCTCGGCCGACATCGGCGACATCGAACGCAGCTTCTTGAGTTCGGCCAGCGACTTCTCGCGCGCCTCCTTCGAGAGCTTCGTCGCCTCGATCTTCTCCTCGTATTCGGAGGCGTCGTCCTGGCCCTCGCCGTCGCCCGAGCCGAGTTCGCGCTGGATCGCCTTCATCTGTTCGTTGAGGTAATACTCGCGCTGGGTGCGCTCCATCTGCGTCTTGACGCGGCTCTTGATCTTCTTCTCGACCTTGAGCACAGACATCTCGCCCTGCATCAGCCCGTAGATCGCCTCGAGCCGGGCGGAGACATCCGTCTCCTCCAGCAGTGCCTGCTTTTCCTCGAGCTTCGCACCGAGATGCCCGGCGACGGAATCGGCGAGCTTGCCCGCCGCCATGTCTTCGGACAGCGCCGACACCGCCTCGTCAGGGATGTTGCGATTGAGCTTGGCGTAACGCTCGAACTCCTCGGTCACAGCACGGCTCAGCGCCGTGATCGACGCGGCATCGCCCTCGGTCTCGGCAATAACCTCGGCACTCGCCTCGAAATAGGCGTCATTTTCCGTGAAATCCGCGATCCTTACGCGCGCCTTGCCCTCCACGAGCACCTTCACGGTACCGTCGGGCAGCTTGAGAAGCTGCAGGACATTGGCGAGAACGCCAACACGGTAGATGCCGTCGGCCGACGGTTCGTCCTCGGACGGGTCCATCTGGCTGGCGAGCAGGATCTGTTTGTCCTCGCTCATCACCGCCTCGAGCGCCCGCACGGACTTCTCACGACCCACGAAAAGCGGGACGATCATGTGGGGGAAGACGACGATGTCGCGCAACGGGAGGACGGGATGGATCGTGCTGCTCAATTCGCTCATGTTGTTTTCCTTGTTCTGGCGACACACCCGGCCCCGCGAACCGCGGCAGCGAGGGTATATCCTCGGCGTTTCAGATGGCGCTCCCCCAAGACGCTTTCAAGTCGCGGCCAGTTTGCCCGCCCGGCCCAGCCGGCGCAAGCGGCGCCGGGTGCGCGGCGATGCGAAACGTTCCGCCGGCACCCCCTCTGCGTCCCGTCACGGCCTGGTCGCGGCATGACGGCGGTCGATGGCGCCCCGAAATCACGCACGGGCCCGGCCCAGGGGCCGGGCCCGTGCCGGTCGTGTCAGGGCTTTCCGAGACCGATATCGGTACTGGGATAATCGGCGAATGTCGCCAGATGCCGCGCCGAGCGTTGCAGCACCTGCGGGATCCCCCATTCAAAGCGGGAATGGCCCGAGCTCGCCTGCTCCTTGGGGTCCATGTAGAGGTTGTAGATCCAGGGGCTCATGCCGACATCCGAGATGGTGGTCTCGTCGAGGTTGCGGCGTGGCGCGTGGGTCTCCATCACCTTGAAGTGGACTTTGTATTCCAGCCAGCGCACCGCCATGAAGTTGTTCTCGGAATACATGAACACCGCGTCGCGGCGCGACACGCCGTCATCGGCCAGCAGGAACGCGGTCTGGTCGATGCCGTCTATATAGCGCTCGGTCGGGATCGAGTCCGACACCCCGGCCACGGCGAGCGAGGTGTTGAAGAGATCCGTCAGGTCGAAGAGCCCGTCGCTCTGGCGCGCCGGCGCGATCGTGCCGGGCCAGTAGGCGATGCCGGGCACCCGCACCCCGCCCTCCCAGGTCGTGCCCTTGCCGCCGCGCCACGGGTGGAAACCGGCATCCGGCCAGAGATCCTCGTTGGCTCCGTTGTCGGAGGTGAAGAACACCAGCGTGTTCTCGAGCTGGCCGGTCTCCTCCAGAACGCCGATCAGGCGCGCGGTGATGTCGTCGACCTCGATCACCGCATCCTTGTAGGGAAACCCGGCCGGGCTGCTGCCGGCATAACCCTCGGCGGGATAGCTGTCGTTGTGAACCCGCGCGAAGGAATGCTCGAGGAAGAACGGCACCTCGTCGCGAGCCGCCCGGCGGATGAAGTCCTCCGAGAAGTCGGCGAATTTCTGGTCGATCTGCGCGAGCTCCTCGATGGAGGTGATCTCCTCGGCCACCTCCATCGGCGCGCCCTTGACGCCCTGGGTGATCGCCGCCTCGCTGACGGCCTGGAGAGCGGCCAGCCGCTCGGGGCGCAGCACGAGATCGGGATAGAGCCGCGCGTCGAGCTGCTGGGACATGTCGCTGATCACCGACAGGATGCCATAATATTCGTCGAAGCCAACCTCGTGGGGCCGCGAGCCTTCGGCTTCGCCGAGGTGCCACTTGCCCGAGAGCGCGGTGCGGTAGCCCGCCGCCGACAGGAGATCGGCCGTGGTCACCTCGATGTCCCAAGGGTTTACCGCCGGGTTCTCGCCCGACAGCGTCGGCCGGGTCAGCCCGCTGCGGGTCGGGATGCGGCCGGTCAGGATCGCGGCGCGCGTCGGTGTGCAGGTGGGCTGCGCATAGGTCGAGGTCAGCATCAGCCCCTCGCGGGCGAGTTCGTCGATCGCAGGGGTGGGAGCCCCGACGGCAATGCCGCCGCCATAAACGCCGGGATCGCCCCAGCCCATGTCGTCGACCAGCAGGATCAGGATATTGGGCTTGCGGCCGAACCGCTCCTCCAGCGCCGCGAGCTTTTCGGCAGCCGCGGCCTCCTGTTCCGGGCGCGGGATATAGGGCTCGAGATGCGGTGCATCCTGCACGGTCGGGTTGAAAACGTTGGTCTGGTCCTGGGCCTGTCCGGGCAAGGGAACGGCTGCGAACGAAACCGCCAGCGCCGCAACCACAAGTCTGCAGTATCGCATGTAGATAGATCTCCGTCGCGAAATACCATGGGGCCGCCGGCTGCACCGGGCCCCCGGACCCACAGTGCCGGTCACGGCCGTCGCAATCAACCGCCCCGTCACCGGTATCGTCGGGCAGGGCAGCACGTCCGGAGCATCTGTGCTGACAGGAGCGACGCCCCCCCCAGAGGACCGCCGTCGACAGCCCATGCGCCGGCAGCGGCAGGGTAAGGTTGTGACGCCGACAGTCGGGAGGCACGATTTCCCGGTCGCCGTTTTCCCTCTTGGTCTTCCGGGACGCTGCCGGAGGGCGGGAGGCTTGCCGGCTTTCGCCGGCGGCAGCAAACATGGCAGACGATGCCATTGCACTGCGGGCTCTGGCGAGCCCCCTTCGTTGTTAATATTTTTATATATTATTTTCAGATATTTGAGTTCTGTCCTAGCTGGGACAGTCACGGCGGGGGGCCGTCGCCGACCTCGCGACGGGCCGCGAAGGCCTCCGAAAATGCCTCCAGCCGACCCTCCGAGATCGCCTCCCGCAGCCCCGCCATCAGCTCCTGATAGTAGTGCAGGTTGTGCCAGGTCAGCAGCATCGAGGCGATGATCTCGCCGGCCTTGAACACGTGGTGCAGATAGGCACGGCTGTAGTGCGAACAGGCCGGACAGGTGCAGTCCGGGTCGAGCGGCCGGGGATCGTCGGCGTGGCGGGCGTTCTTGATGTTGACGGCGCCGAAGCGGGTGAGGGCCTGGCCGGTGCGGCCGGAGCGGGAGGGGAGCACGCAGTCGAACATGTCGACGCCGCGCAGGACCGCGCCGACGATGTCGTCGGGCTTGCCGACGCCCATGAGGTAGCGGGGGCGGTCCTCGGGGAGCTGGCCCGGGGCATAGTCGAGCACGCCGAACATCGCCTCCTGGCCTTCGCCCACGGCGAGGCCGCCGATGGCGTAGCCGTCGAAGCCGATGGCGCGCAGGGCCGCCGCACTTTCCGCCCGCAGGTCCTCCTCGAGGCCGCCCTGCTGGATGCCGAAGAGGGCGTGGCCGGGGCGGTCGCCGAAGGCGTCGCGGGAACGCCGGGCCCAGCGCATCGAGAGCGCCATGCTCGCGGCGATGGTGTCGCGGCTGGCCGGCAGGGCGGGGCATTCGTCGAAGCACATCACGATGTCGGAGCCGAGCAGGCGCTGGATTTCCATGCTGCTCTCGGGACTTATCATGTGTTTCGATCCGTCCACATGAGAGCGGAACGTCACGCCTTCCTCGGTGAGCTTGCGCAGATCCGCGAGGCTCATCACCTGGAAGCCGCCCGAATCGGTGAGGATCGGGCGGTCCCAGTTCATGAAGCGGTGCAGGCCCCCGAGGCGGGCGACGCGCTCGGCGCCGGGGCGCAGCATCAGGTGATAGGTGTTGCCCAGGAGGATGTCCGCACCCGTGGCGCGCACGCTTTCGGGGAGCATCGCCTTGACCGTGCCGGCGGTGCCGACGGGCATGAAGGCGGGGGTGCGGATGTCGCCGCGGGGGGTCGACAGGACCCCGGTGCGGGCGCGGCCGTCGCGGGCGGAGATGGAGAATCGGATGCCGGTCATGGCGCACGCTTACGCCGGTTGGCGGGGTTGGACAAACCCCCGAGATGCTGCCTGCGCGCCGGAATCGGCTGTATGCATCCTGTATGCATCCCGTACGGATCCGGTACGTACAGATCTTAATCGGCGGGAGAGGCGGTTTTTGTCCGGAGGGCGGCTTTACCCGCGCGGCCGATTACCTTATGTAAGTGGTCAGGAATAGGGAGCTTGTGACCGATGACCGCTGCGCCTGACGCCCCGATGGAGGGGACTCCGCTGATAAAACCCTCCACGACGGATCACGCGATGTATGACAGCGTGGTCGAGGCCTGCAAGACGGTGTTCGACCCGGAGATCCCGGTGAACATCTATGATCTGGGTCTGATCTACACGATCGAGATCACCGACGCGGACGACGTGAACATCGCGATGAGCCTGACGGCCCCCGGCTGTCCGGTGGCCGGCGAGATGCCCGGCTGGGTCGCGGATGCGATCGAGCCCCTGCCCGGCGTGCGGCATGTGAATGTCGAGCTGGTCTGGGAGCCGCAATGGGGCATGGACATGATGTCCGACGAGGCACGGCTCGAACTCGGCTTCATGTAGGCGCTCGGGGCCGGCGCCTGCCCTGTGGGCGGCGCGGCCGGGCGGAAGGTCAATCACTCAAATCGGATTTGCGACACCTGCTGCGCGGAGCGGTATGGCTGAGGTATTCGTGGCGCTGGGCGCGGGCGACGCGACGGCCTCTGCCGTGCAGTCCCGCCCGGAATCGAGCCGAAGGCGCCGGGCGAGCGCCTGCCCGTTCCGTCGCACCGGAGGTGCGCCACCAATGTTCGGCACGCCTGCGGCGTGACGGGCTGGCGCTTTGGTTGCGTTGGTGCATCGGTCGGGCGGAGGAGGTGTGTGGCGCCATAAAGTGCCTCGCTCAGGCGTTGCAGCGCCAACCCACGGGCAGGCGCGCACCCGGCTTGCGCTCTGGGCTGGCGGTTCCGGGTAGAGCGGAGGTGCGTGGCGGGGCTTGCGGGGGGCGGTCGGGCTGCGGCATGGTCGGGGTCCGGCCCGTAGGCCAGCGGATTGCCCATGACCCGACCCGAGATGATTGTGCTGACCGGCGACATCGTCGCCTCCTCGACGCTGGGCGCGGCAGCACTCGACGCCGCCCTCGGCGTGGTGAGAGCTGGCTGTGCCGAGGCGGCGGGCTGGTCGGGGCGCGAGGCGCGGTTCACGCGGTTTCGCGGTGATGGCTGGCAAAGCCTTGGTCCCGAACCGGAATTGGCGCTGCGGGCGATGCTCTTTCTGCGCGCCCGGTTGCGGGCGGCGGAGGCGGGCTGCGACACGCGGATTTCGGCGGCGATCGGACCGGGACGGGTGCCGGATGCGGGCGATTTGTCGTCGGCGAGCGGGAGCGTGTTCGAGGTCTCGGGGCGCAATCTCGACGCGATGGGCCGGGGCCGGCGGCTGATGCTCGGACGGGCGGACCCGGCACCCTGCGGCGCGGCGGAGGACGCGATCCTCGCCCTTTGCGACGAGATTTCGGGGCGCTGGACCGTGCGGCAGGCGGCGGTGTTCGTGCTCGCCCTGCCCCCCGGCGCCGGGCCGCAGACCGACCATGCCGCCCGGCTCGGGGTCAGCCAGCAGATGGTCGCCAAGCACCTCAAGGCCGGGGGCGACCGGGCGCTTCGTCTGGCGTTGGCGGCCTTCGAGGGGACGGAGCGGTCGTGAGGCAAAACACCGTCAGGAGGTTGTTTCGGCAGATACAATATTCTGAGGTTGTGGATGCGTCGCACCGGGGCGTCCGGTGATGCTTGCCACCTTCGTGGCGCTGCTGGCGGGGCATGTCATCGCGGATTTCCTGCTCCAGACCGGCTGGATGGCGGAGGGAAAGCGCAAGCCCGGGCCGTTGCTGGCCCATGTGGCGATCGTGACCGTCGCGAGCTGGGTGGCGCTCGGCCTGCCGCTCGACCCGATCCCCTTCGCGGTGCTGGCCGGGACGCATCTGGTGATCGACTGGGCCAAGGCGCGCCACGGCTCGTCGGCCTTCGGGCCCTTCGCGCTCGATCAGGCGGCGCATCTGGCGGTGATCGCCGGCATCGCCTCGGCCTGGCCGGGCCTCTGGGCAAGCGGGATCTGGGTGCGGCCGGAGCTGGTCTCCGCCCTGCCCCTCCTCGCACGGTTGCCGGAGGCGCTGGCGCTGCTCGCGGGGCTGGTGGCCACGGTCTGGGCCGGGGGCTATGCGGTGAAGGCGGTGCTGACGGGCATGAGCACGTCGCCGGTGCTGATGCCGGCGGCCGATCCGAGCCTGCCGCGCGGCGGGCAGATCATCGGGCGGCTCGAGCGCTTCCTGATCCTCGTGCTGGTGCTGACGGACCACGCCGACGCGATCGGCTTCCTGATCGCGGCGAAATCGGTGCTGCGCTTCAACGACCTCGCCCGGGAGACCGACCGGCATGTGAGCGAATATGTCATCATCGGCACGCTGGCGAGTTTCGCCTGGGCGCTGGCGACCGCCTTCGCGACGCAGGACCTGCTGCAGGCGCTCCGTGCTGCCCCTTGAGATCGGCGGACGGATTCTCTACCTTAGTGAAATGATCGGAAAAGGGTGACCGCGCCATGTTCGGCATTCCAGGCAAACCACCGGTGAACATCACCGAAGCGGCGCAGACGCAGATCCAGCGGCTGATGGACAAGGGCAACAAGAAGGGCCTGCGCATCGGCGTGAAGAAGGGCGGCTGCGCGGGCATGGAATACACCATGGATTATGTGGACGAGATCGATCCGCATGACGAGGTGGTGGAGCAGAACGGCGCGCGGGTGATGATCGCGCCGATGGCGCAGATGTTCCTGTTCGGCACCGAGATCGACTACGAGACGGGCCTGCTGGAATCGGGCTTCCGCTTCCGCAACCCCAATGTCACCGAATCCTGCGGTTGCGGCGAATCGATCAAGTTCGCGGGGATGTGAGGCGGTGGCGGTCTCGGAGGAGACCCGCGCCTTCGTCCTGGAGCTTTTCGACGGCCTCGGCCATGTCACCGCGCGGGCGATGATGGGCGGCCTCACGCTCTATTCCGACGGGCTGATCTTCGGCATCGTCGGTCTCGGCGACCGGGTCTATCTCAAGGCCGAGGGCGATCTGGCCGCGGCGCTGCAGGCCGAGGGTTCGGAGCAATTCGCCTATCCGCGCAAGGATGGCCGGATCGACCGGATGGGCTACTGGACGCTGCCCGACGACGCGCTCGACGATGCCGACGCCGCCTGTGCCTGGGCGCGCGCCTCGCTCGCGGCGAACCATCCCGGCTTTTCCTGACCGGGCGGCTCTGCTAACCGGAGCGCGACTGCATCTCAGGAGAAGCGCACATGGCCCCCCGCAAGCTCGTCGCCGGAAACTGGAAGATGAACGGCCTGAAGGCCTCCGCGGAGATGCTCGCGGAGCTCGCGGCCGCGCAGCCCGATCCGGGCTGCGACGTGCTGATCTGTCCGCCGGCGACGCTGATCGCGACCCTGGCGGGCGGGGCCTTCGATGTGGGCGGCCAGGATTGCCATGCCGAGGCGACCGGCGCGCATACCGGGGACATTTCCGCCGAGATGCTGGCCGATGCCGGGGCTGTGGCGGTGATCGTCGGGCATTCGGAGCGCCGGGCGGATCACGGCGAGACCGATGCGATGGTCGCGGCGAAGGCCCGGGCGGCCTGGCGGGCGGGGCTGACGGCGGTGGTCTGCCTCGGGGAGACCGAGGCCGAGCGCGATGCGGACCGCACGCTCGAGCGGGTCGGCAGCCAGCTCGGCGGATCGGTGCCGGACGGCGCGACCGCGGCGAATCTCGTGCTGGCCTACGAGCCGGTCTGGGCGATCGGCACCGGGCGCACGCCGTCGCTTTCGGAGATCGGCGAGGTGCACGACTTCCTGCGCGCCCGGCTCCGCGAGCGGCTGGGGCCCAAGACCGGTGACGCGATCCGCCTGCTTTATGGCGGATCGGTCAAGCCGGGCAATGCGGCGGAGATCTTCGCCATCGGCAATGTCGACGGCGCGCTGGTGGGCGGCGCCGCGCTGAAGGCCGCGGATTTCGGGCCGATCATCGCTGCGGCGGGCTGATCAGCCGACCTTGCGCTCCGTCCGGGCCGGGGCGCGGTAATGCGCGGCGAGCCGGTCGAGGGCGATCTTGAGCACGACCTTGCCCGAACGGGCGGACCATCCCAGGCGTTTCTCTGCGGTTTCAAGGCCTTCGAGGAAGCAGCACACCCTGAAAACGATATCGGCGAGGCCCGGACCAAGGGCCTGCATCGCGCCGGCGACGCGGTCGCGGGCGCCTGACGGGCCTTCGGCGGGGCCGCGGCCGCCGACGAGCGCGCCGTCCTGGCCGCCGGCGGTGAGGAAGCGCTCCCAGTTCTGCGCGACGCGGGGGCCCATCTGGGCGAGCTCGAAATCCTCGCGGAGCCGTTCGCCGGCCTCGATGAGTTCGGCGGTGAGGTAGGGCTGGCCGTCGCGGCCGCATTTGCGCCCGAGCACCGAGAGCGGGCTTTCGGCGAGGTTGAAGCGGACCTTGCGCTCGCCCGAGCCGTCATCGGCCATCACGGTGCGCTCGGCGAACATGCGGTGCTGTTCCTGGAAGGCGCTGGGCGCCTCGGCGAAGCCGCCGGGGGCGCGGTCGCGGGCCTGGCGCTCCTCGGTCAGCAGGCGCTTGAGCGCGGCACGGCCGACCGGGGTGATGGCGTAGCACGAGATCTTGCCGGGCTTTTCGCAGGCGATCCATTCCTGGAGCGCGAAGGCATGGGCGACATCGCGCTCGACCACGGCGATGCGGTTCTGGCGGCCGGGCACCACTTCGCGCATCACCACGGCCTTTTCCATCTCCGGGGCGACGGCGAGGAAGGCGCCCTTCTCGCAGAGCCGCCGCAGGATGCGCCGTGCCTCGCGTTCGATCCGCGATTCGGGCATGGCACCGGATGTGGCGGCGGCTTTCGGCATGGTCGGGACCTCTCTGAGGGTGGAAGGATCAAGGAATTCGTCGGCCAGAATGCGGCACATCCGCTCCATCGCCTCGTCGATCAGCGGATCGTCGCGCTGGGCCTCGACCTTGCGGACCTGACGCAGCACGGTGGAGGCGTGGCAGCCCTTGGCGCGGGCCAATACCCTTATGGGATGGCCGGCGGTGGTGTGGGCGAGGTAGGTAAGGGCCAATTCCGGAAGCCAGTCCGGGACCGGGGTCACCATGCGCGAGACCGCGGTTTGCGGGTCGTCTGGAACAGGTCGTCGAGGTTCACCGGCAGGCCCCCTTCGGTAAATTTTTCGCAAAACTCGTCTTAAGGTTGATTCTCTAAGGGAGTCTTAATTCTGCCGCATTTCATTGATTATCAATGTTTTACCAGAATCCGAGCACCGTTCGCTACACGTAAAAGTTGTGCAACACCGCAACAGTTGAGCGATGATGTTTCCCGAGACCAAACCGATGAGGGACATCATGACCGACTTTTCCAACACCCTGAACGCCGTGCGCCGTCCGAAGATCCTGATCCGCGCCGCCCGGGCCGGCCTGGCGGAATACCGCCGCGACCGCGACCTGAAGCGCATCCTGAAGGGCCAGCGACCGGCGCGCGACCGCAACGTGCTCGTGCCGCTCCTGGCCGAGGAGGAGCGCATCGAGACCCAGCGGCAGGAGGGCGATGCGACCTATTCGGTGCAGCGCCACGTGATGGTGCTCACCGCCCTCATCGCCGAAGCCCGCAACGCCCGGCTCGCACAGCCGACCCTGCACGTGGTGACCCCGGCGCCGCGCGTGGCCCGCATCGCGGCCTGACCGCGCGGGCCTTGCGCGAAAGGCCGAGGATGGTTGCAACCGAAGGCCATCCGGAGTGTTATCGGGCATGGCCGGACGTCTCATCATCGCTTCGAATCGCACGGCAAGTCCGGGCGAACCCAAGGTCGGCGGCCTCGCGGTCGCGCTCTGGGAGGCGCTGGCGGAGCGGGGCGGCGGGGTCTGGTTCGGCTGGTCCGGCGAGACGCTCGAGCGCGAGACCCGGGGCGTGCGGCTCTTCGCCGAAGGCAATGTCGATTTCGCGCTCGCCGATCTGACGAAGGCCGAATACGAGGGCTATTACCTCGGATACGCCAATCGCGCGCTCTGGCCGGTGTTCCACTACCGGGTCGATCTCGCGCATTTCGACGATCAGGAATTCGCCATCTACGAGGACGTCAACCGGCGATTCGGCCGGCTGCTCGCCCAGGTGGCGCGGGCGGACGACACGGTCTGGGCGCATGACTACCATTTCCTGCTGCTCGGGCAGGAGATGCGGCAATCGGGCTGGGACGGGCCGATGGGCTTCTTCTTGCACATCCCGTTTCCCGCCCCCGAGATCTTCACCTCCCTGCCCCAGCACCAGCGGCTGGCGCGTGCGCTCTGCGCGTTCGATCTGGTCGGGTTCCAGACGGACCGCGACAGCGCCAATTTCCAGCGCTATCTGCGCGATTTCTGCGATGCGAAGATCAGCGCCGGCGGCCGCATCGAGGTGTTCGGGCGGACGCTGACCGCGAAGGCGTTTCCGATCGGGATCGATGCCGACGACATCGCGACCCAGGCCGAGGGCGAGGAGGCGAAGGACGCCGCGGGGCGACTCGGGCGGATCATCGACAACCGGGCCCTGGTGTTCGGCGTCGACCGGATGGATTACTCGAAGGGACTTCCCCAGCGCATGGAAGCGTTCGGGCGCATGCTCGACGAGCACGAGGATCTGCACGGCCAGGTGAGCTTCCTGCAGATCGCGCCGCCGTCGCGGGAGGATGTGGATGCCTATCAGGACCTGCGCGAACAGCTCGACCGGCTGACCGGGCGGATCAACGGCGATCATGCCGATCTCGACTGGGTGCCGATCCGCTATCTGGCCCGGGGCTATCCGCGCGGGGCGCTGGCGGGGCTCTACCGGCTTGCACGTGTCGGGCTGGTCACCCCGCTCTATGACGGCATGAACCTCGTGGCGAAGGAATTCGTCGCGGCCCAGACCGCGGAGGATCCCGGCGCGCTGGTGCTGTCGGAATTCGCCGGGGCCGCCGATCAGCTCGACGCAGCACTCCTGGTCAATCCCCATGACATCAGCGCCACGGCGGACGCGATCCATCGCGCGCTGGTGATGTCGCTGGAAGAACGCATCGAGCGCTGGACCAGCCTCGACCGGGCGGTGCGCGCCCATGACATCGCCTGGTGGCGGCGCAGCTTCCTCGCGGAGCTCGACGCGCTGGCGGAGCGCGCGGCGTGAGCGCAGAGGCGGCGGCGATGATTTCGCTGATGCCACAGGACGCGCTGTTTCTCGATTTCGACGGCACGCTGGCCGAGCTCGGCCCCGATCCGGACGCAATCCGGCTCGACCCGGCGACGGCGGAGGCGTTGGCGCGCCTTGCGGCGGCCCTCGACGGGGCGCTGGTGCTGATCAGCGGGCGCGATCTGCGCGACCTGGTGCGGCGCACGCCGGACGGGCTCTGGCGGGCCGGGGCGTCACGGGCTCGAGGTGCTGGAACCGGGCGGGTCCGTGCCTGCCGCCCCCGCCGGGCCTGACCCGCGACTGCTCGGGCCATTGCGGGCGGTCGAAGCCGCGCATGACGGGGTCAGGCTGGAGCTGAAGGGGCCGGTAGCGGCGCTGCATTTCCGCGCGGCGCCGGAGGCGGAGGCGGCGGCGATCGCTGCGGCGCGGGACGCGGCGGCCTCGGTGCCGGGCCATGTCTGGCAGGCCGGCAAGATGGTGGTCGAGGTGAAACCCGAAGCCGCACACAAGGGGCACGCGCTGAGGGCGATGATGGAACGCCCCGGCTTTGTCGGGCGGCGGCCGGTGATGATCGGCGACGACACCACCGACGAGGACGCGATCGAAGCCGCGCAGGATCTGGGCGGGATCGGCGTGAAGATCGGCGACGGGGCGAGTGCCGCGCGGATCCGGATGGATGATCCGGCGGCCCTCGGGGCCTGGCTGGCCGGCGAGGCCGCGCGGCTCGGGGCTCAGCCGAAGGCGTCTGGCTCGGAGGCCTTGCGCCGGGCGACGTAATCCTCGAGCGCCTCGGCGATGCCGGGATCGAGCGGCGGGGCCTCGAATTCGTTGAGCATCCGGCGCATCCGCACATTGGCCAGCTGCACGGAATCCGGCGCGCCGGATTCGGCCCAGGCCTCGAAGGGGCGGTAATCGAGCACCTCGGAGCGCCAGAACGCCGCCTTGAAGGTCTCGCGGGTATGGGCGCAGCCGAGATAGTGGCCGCCGGGACCGACCTCGGCGATGGCATCCATCGCCTGGCCGTTCTCGCTCATGTCGACGCCGGCGGCCAGCGCGTGGAGCGCGCCGAGCTGGTCGGCGTCGAGCACGTATTTCTCGAAGGACGAGACCAGCCCGCCCTCGAGCCAGCCGCAGGCGTGGAGCATGAAGTTGACGCCGCCATGGAGGGCGGCCTGCAGGGTGTTGGCGGTCTCGTAGGCGGCCTGGGCGTCGGGGAGCTTGGAGCCGCAGAGCGCGCCGCCGGAGCGGAACGGCAGGTTCATGCGGCGGGCGAGCTGGCCGGCGCCGTAGAGGATCTTGGAGGCTTCGGGGGTGCCGAAGGTCGGCGCGCCGGAATTCATGTCGATGGAGGTGACGAAGGCGCCGAAGATCACCGGCGTGCCGGGATTGAGGAGCTGGGAATAGGCGATGCCGGCCATCACCTCGGCGAGAAGCTGGGTGAGGGTGCCGGCGACCGAGACCGGGGCCATCGCGCCGCCGACGATGAAGGGCGAGATGATGCAGGCCTGACCGGCGCGGGCATAGACCTCGAGCGCGCCCATCATCACCGAATCGAAGGTGAGCGGCGAGTTGATGTTGATGAGCGAGGTCATGTAGCAGGTCGGGCCGACATTGTCGGCGCCGAACAGGATCTTGCACATCTCGACCGAATCCGCGGCGCGCGACGGCTCGGTGACGCTGCCCATGAAGGGTTTGTCGGTGAGGGTCATGTGGGCGAGCAGCATGTCGAGGTGGCGCTTGTTCACCGCGATGTCGGTGGGTTCGCAGACGGTGCCGCCGGAATGGTGCAGCCATTTCGACATGTGACCCAAGCGGACGAGGTTGCGGAAATCGGCGATGGTGGCGTAGCGGCGGCCCTGCTCCAGATCGCGCACGAAGGGGGGCCCGTAGACCGGGGCGAGCACGAGGCTGTCGCCGCCGATCTCGACGGCGCGCTCGGGGTTGCGGGCCTGCTGGATGAAGGTCGAAGGCGCCGTGGCGCAGAGCTTGCGGGCGAGACCGCGGGGGATGCGGACGCGTTCGGCCTGCACGTCGGCGCCGGCCTCGCGCCAGAGCTCGAGCGCGGCGGGGTTGTCGACGAAGGCCACGCCGATCTCCTGGAGCACGGTCTCGGCATTGCGCTCGATGATCTCGAGCGCCTCTTCGTTCAGGATGTCGAAGGTCGGGATGCGGCGGTGGATGGGAGGTGCTGCCTCGATGCGCGGCGCGGTGCGCTCGGCCCGGCGCGCAGCCCCCCCTCCGGATCGACGGGCGCGCTGCGGCTGGGCGGCGGTTGCGGCTTCGGACATGGCACGGCTCCCGGGGGGATGGCTGAAAGACTGCCTCCGGTTCTAGGCGCAAGTTTCCGGCGGCGCGGGCGGAATTGCGCCCCGCTACGGCCCGGGAGCGACATCGCATGCCGAGACTTGCGGCAGCGGAGCGGGCGGCCTATGCGGTGGCCATGACAGATACCAGCCATCAGCGCCTTCTCATCGTCGATTTCGGCAGCCAGGTGACGCAGCTCATCGCGCGGCGGCTGCGCGAGGCGCGGATCTTCTGCGAGATCCATCCGTTCCAGAAGGTGACGCCGGACTTCCTCGCGGAGTTCGCGCCGCAGGCGGTGATCCTGTCGGGGGGGCCTGCGAGCGTCACCGAGGCGGGAAGCCCGCGGGTGCCGGACGCGCTCTTCGGGCTCGGCGTGCCGGTGATGGGCATCTGCTACGGTCAGCAGGTGATGATGGAACAGCTCGGCGGCAAGGTGGAAGCCGGGCACCACGCGGAGTTCGGCCGGGCCTTCGTGACGCCCTCGGAGGCGGCCGATCACCAGTTCTTCCTCGGGCTGTTCGCGGCGGGGCGCGAGGAAGTCTGGATGAGCCACGGCGACCGGGTGACGGCGCTGGCGCCGGGCTTCGAGGTCTGGGCGACCTCGCCCAACGCGCCCTATGCGATCGTCGGCGACCCCGAGCGGCAGTTCTATGCGGTGCAGTTCCACCCGGAGGTGCATCACACCGTGAACGGCGCGCGGATGCTGAAGAACTTCACCGATCTCGCGGGGTTCACCGGCGACTGGACGATGGCGGTCTACCGCGAGCAGGCGATCGCGGAGATCCGCGACAAGGTCGGCGATGCGAAGGTGATCTGCGGGTTGTCGGGCGGCGTGGACAGCTCCGTTGCGGCGGTGCTGATCCACGAGGCGATCGGCGACCAGCTCACCTGCGTCTTCGTCGATACCGGCATGATGCGGATGGGCGAGGCCGAGGAGGTCGTCGGGCCTCTTCCGCGACCACTACAACATCCCGCTGATCCATGCCGACGAGGCGGATCGGTTCATCGACGCGCTCGAGGGCGTGAGCGACCCGGAGGTCAAGCGCAAGACCATCGGCGGGCTCTTCATCGAGGTGTTCGAGCACCATGCCCGCGAAGTGGGCGATGCGGCGTTCCTCGCGCAGGGCACGCTCTATCCGGACGTGATCGAGAGCGTGAGCTTCACCGGCGGGCCGTCGGTGACGATCAAGAGCCATCACAATGTCGGCGGGCTGCCCGAGCGCATGCATCTGAAGCTGGTGGAGCCGCTGCGCGAGCTCTTCAAGGACGAGGTGCGGGCGCTGGGGCGCGAGCTCGGGCTGCCGGCGAGCTTCGTCGGGCGGCACCCGTTCCCCGGGCCGGGGCTGGCGATCCGCTGTCCGGGCGAGATCACCCGCGAGAAGCTGGAGATCCTGCGCCGCGCCGATGCGGTCTATCTCGACCAGATCCGCAGGCACGGGCTCTACGACGAGATCTGGCAGGCCTTCGCGGTGCTGTTGCCGGTGCGGACCGTGGGCGTGATGGGCGACGGGCGGACCTATGATCACGTCTGCGCGCTCCGGGCGGTCACGAGTGTGGACGGGATGACCGCGGACTACTACCCTTTCGACCACGACTTCCTGTCGGAGACAGCGACCCGGATCATCAATGAGGTCAAGGGCATAAACCGTGTCACCTACGATATCACGTCAAAGCCGCCCGGCACGATCGAGTGGGAATGAACCCTGCCCGGCCCGACGCAGGCTGAGCATCGGGACGGTCCGGTGACCTGGGGCCGGCTCGGGCGTGCCCTGTCGCGCATTGCGGGGCTGGCAGCGCTCCTGCTGGTGCTGACGGCCGGAATGATCAGCCTGCATGCAATCTGGCTCGACCGTCTCGCGCCGCTGCCGGGGCCGGCGGAGACCATCGTGGTGCTCGGCGGCGGCGTGCGGGCCGATGGCGCACCCGGACCCGACACGCTGCGCCGCACCGAGCAGGGCATCGCGCTCTGGGATGCGGGGCTGGCGCCCAACCTGCTGTTCACCGGCGGCCATCGCAATCCGGATGTGACCGGGCTGGCGGACGGCATGGCGGCGGTGGCGCTGGCGGCGGGCATTCCGGAGGCCGCCATCATCACCGAGAACGACTCGCGCTCGACCCTGCAGAACGCGCTCTTTTCCGGTGAGATCGTGCCGCCCGCCTCGGCCGGACCGGTGATCCTCGTCTCGGACGGCTACCATCTGGCGCGGGCCTGGGCGAGCTTTCGCTGGGCGGGCTACGAGCCGGTCACGCTCTCGGCGGCCTCGGCCTTCGGAGGCGGAACACCCGGCGCGAAGCTGCGGCGCGTCGGACGGGAGACACTGGCCTGGTGGTTCAACGCCGGGCGCATCGCGCTCTGGGGCACGATGGATCTGATCGGGATCGACACGGATGGCCGGGCGGACCTGCTGGCATGAGTGTGCCCCCGGCCCCGTCGCTGGCCGAGATCCCGCCGGCGCGCCTGCTGCTGGCGATGGCCTGGATGTCGCTCGCGATCCTGTCCTTCACCGCGATGGCGGTGGCGGGGCGCGAGATCCAGACCGAGATGAACACCTTCGAACTGATGTTCTACCGCTCGGCGATCGGCTGGCTGGTGATCGTCGCGGTGATCGTCCTGCGCGGCGGCGGGTTCGGGATCGTGCGGACGGCGCATCCGGGCATGCATGTGCGGCGCAACCTCGTGCATTTCGCCGGGCAGAACGCCTGGTTCTACGCGGTGGCGGCGATCCCGCTCGCCCAGGTGGTGTCGATCGAGATGACCAATCCGATCTGGGTGGCGCTGCTGGCCCCGGCGCTTCTGGGCGAGAAGCTGACGCCGCCGAAGATCGTCGCGGCGCTGCTCGGCTTCCTCGGCGTGCTGGTGGTGGTGCGGCCCGGCTCGGCGGTGCTGGACTGGGGGCATGTCGCGGCACTGGGGGCGGCCCTCGGCTTTGCCTTCAACACCATGTTCACCAAGCAGATCATGCGCTTCGATCCGGTGATGTGCGTGCTGTTCTGGATGACGCTGTCCCAGACCGTGATGGGGTTCCTGCTCGCCCTGCCCGGCGGCATCCCCTGGCCGTCGCCGGCGGTGGTGCCCTGGGTGGTCGTGGTCGGCGTGGCCGGACTGAGCGCGCATCTCGGCCTCACCTCGGCGCTGGGGGTCGCCCCGGCGACGGTGGTCGCCCCGATGGAGTTCCTGCGGTTGCCGGTCCTGGCGACGGTGGGGATGTGGCTCTACGGCGAGCCGCTGCATGTGGCGGTGCTGGGCGGGGCGGCACTGATCATCGCCGGCAACATCGTCAATCTGCGCGCCCAGGCACGGCAGGGACGCCGGGCCTAGCGCCGATCCGGAGCTGCACGCGGGCTCTTTTGTTGCGCCTGCACACATGCTAGGCGATCGCGCGAAGTTGAAGCGAGGAGACGGTACATGAACATCGACAAGATCCCGGCCGGGAAGAACCCGCCCAAGGACATCAACGTGGTGATCGAGATCACCGGGGGCGCGGCCGGGGGCGCGCCGGTGAAATACGAGATCGACAAGGACAGCGGCGCCGTCTTCGTCGACCGGATCGTGAACACGCCGATGTTCTATCCGTGCAATTACGGCTTCGTGCCGAACACGCTGCATGCGGATGGCGACCCGACCGACGTGCTGGTGCTGTGCGACTTCGACCTCGCCCCGGGCGTGGTGATCCGCTGCCGGCCGGTGGGTGTCCTGAAGATGGAAGACGACGGCGGCATGGACGACAAGCTGATCGCCGTGCCGGTCGAGAAGGTCGATCCGTTCCAGGCCCATATCCAGGACCTCGACGACGTGGCGCAGAAGACCCGCGACCGCATCAAGCACTTCTTCGAGCATTACAAGGATCTCGAGGAAGGCAAGTGGGTGAAGGTGATCGGCTGGGGCGACAAGGCCGAGGCCGAGGCGATCCTGCAGACCTCGCTGGACGCCGTGAAGAAATAACGCAGGCACCGCGACGGATCGAAGGCTCCGGCCCGGCCGGGGCCTTCTTGCGTTCCGGGACGTGCAGAACGGCAACACTGTGACATCTGACGTCAGCATGACGCCGCGTAATGATTGACCGAAACGTAAAGCGGCCGCATTCAGCCCCGAGAAATAACGCCTTTCACGATCGATTCTCGGGAGGAATCACATGATCCGCATGACCGGTCTCGCGACCCTGAGCCTCGGGGCCACGCTCCTGGCCACCTCCGCCTTCGGTGCCGCCATCGAGCGCGCCATTCCGTCCACCACGCGCATCCTCTACGAGGAAGGCCGCTATCTCGAATTCGGGGTGTCCTACACCGATCCCGACCAGAGCGGCGACGATGCGACGCTGCCGCCGCTGCTGAGCCCGACCCAGACCCCCCTCAGCTTCGAGGGCAGCACCGGCGATCTCTTCGAGAGCAGCTGGAACTTCAGCGGCGCCTACAAGGCCGACATCAACGAGCAGCTGTCCTACGCGATCCTGTTCGACCAGCCCTTCGGCGCCGACACCGCCTACGGCAACGGGCCGATGACCGGACCGGCGGGCGTGTTCAACTATGACGGCACGACCGCGGAGCTGAACACCTACCAGATCACCGGTGTGCTGGCCTATGATCTGCCCGGCGACATGAAGGTCTACGGTGGCCTGCGCGCCCAGCGGCTCGACGCCAATGCCGCGATCCCCTTCGTCGGACCGACTGCCGGCCTGCCGGGCTACACGATCGATACCAACGAGGACTGGGGCTACGGCTACATGCTCGGCTGGGCCTATTCCAAGCCCGACATCGCGCTGCGGGTGGCGCTGAGCTACTACTCGTCGATCGATCACGACCTGACCACCACCGAGTTCGGCGGCATCACGGTTCCCGGCCTGCAGGACGGCGATACCGAGACCGACGTGACGACGCCGCAATCGGCGATGCTCGAGTTCCAGACCGGCGTGGCGCCGCAGACGCTGATCTTCGGCTCGATCCGCTGGGTCGACTGGTCCGATTTCGCCATCGAGCCGCCGAGCTATGTCGTGGCGACCCAGGGCCGGCCGCTGGTGGATTATGCGGACGATTGGTGGACCTACACCGCCGGTGTCGGCTACGCCTTCTCGGATGCGCTCGCCGGGTCGCTCTCGATCAGCTACGAGCCGGAGATCGGCGGAGAGCTGACCACGCTCGGGCCCTATGACGGCCGCACCACCGGCACGGCGGCGCTGAGCTACGATTACGGCCAGTTCAACGTCACCGGCGGCATCACCTACGGCGTGCTCGGCGACACCACCAACGTGCTCGCCACCGACTTCAACGACGGGTCGGTCTGGGGCGCGGGCGTGCGGGTCGGCTACAGCTTCTGAGCCGGCCGCCGGCCCCGGCTTGCATCGCCGCGCCCCGGCTTATAGGCAGGGCGCGGTGACGGCTCCGGGACCGCAGATGATCTACCGCACTTCGCAGGACTGGCAGGGCGCTCCGCACAGGCGGGTCGCCCTTTTCGGCATGTCGGGCCTGGGCAAGACCCGGCTCTCGGCGATGCTGCGCGACGAGGCGGACTGGTTCCACTACTCGGTCGATTTCCGCATCGGCACCCGGTACATGGGCGAGCATATCGTCGACAATTTCAAGCGCGAGGCGATGCGCAACCCGTTCCTGCGCGACCTGTTGCGCACGGATTCGATCTACATCGCGTCGAACATCTCGTTCAACAATCTCAGCCCGCTCTCGACCTATCTCGGCAAGCCCGGCGATCCGGCGAAGGGCGGCATTCCCTTCGCGCAGTATCTGCACCGCCAGCGCCAGCACCGCGAGGCCGAGATCGCGGCGACCCGGGACGTGCTCGCCTTCATCGGCAAGGCCGAGGACATGTACGGTTATGCGGATTTCGTCTGCGACACCTCGGGCTCGCTCTGCGAGGTGGTCGATCCGGACGATCCCGCGGATCCGGTGATGACCGATCTCGCCGGGGCGGTGCTGCCGGTGTGGATCCGGGGCACGGATGCCCATGTGGAGGAGCTTTGCCGGCGTTTCGACAAGGCGCCCAAGCCGATGTATTACAGCGAGGATTTCCTGACCGGGCTCTGGGAGGCCTATCTCGCGGAGCACCGCGTGGCCCCGGAGGAGGTCGATCCCGACGCCTTCATCCGTCACGGCTTCCGGGCGCTGATGGCCCACCGCCTGCCGCGCTATGCGGCGATGGCCGCGCGCTGGGGCGTCACGGTGGAGGCGGCGGAGGTGGCGGAAGTGCGCAGCCCGGCCCAGTTCGGAGCCCTGATCGGCGCGGCACTCGACCGGCGCGGCTGATGGAAGGCGCGCACGGGCATTCCGGGCAGGGGCATCCGGGCCACGGGCATTCCCACCACCACCACGGCACCGGCGCGACGGCGCGGGCGGTCGGGTTTGCGGCCCTGCTGACCGGCGGCTTCATGCTGGCGGAGGTGATCGGCGGGATCCTCTCCGGCTCCCTGGCGCTGCTCGCCGATGCCGGGCACATGGCGACGGATTTCGCGGCGCTCGCGATGGCCTGGCTGGCCTTCCGGGTGGCGCGGCGGCCGGCGGATGCGCGGCGCACCTACGGCTTCGACCGGCTTTCGGTGCTGGTGGCGTTCGTGAACGGGCTGACGCTCTTCGCGGTGGCGGCCTGGATCATCCGGGAGGCGGTGCTGCGGCTCTCGGACCCGCAGCCGGTGGCGGGCGCGCTGATGCTCGGCATCGCGGCGGCGGGCCTCCTGGTGAACATCGCGGCCTTCTGGATCCTGTCGCGCGGCGATCGCGACAATCTCAACCTGCGCGCCGCCCTCCTGCATGTGCTGGGCGATCTCCTGGGCTCGGTGGCGGCGATCTCGGCCGCCCTCGTCATCCTCGCGACCGGCTGGACGCCGATCGATCCGATCCTCTCGGTTCTGGTGGCGCTGCTGATCCTGCGCGCGGCGTTCTACGTGGTGCGCGAATCGGGGCATATCCTGCTCGAGGGCTGCCCGGCGGGCTTCGACCGGGACGCGGTGATCGCGGATCTCGAAACCACGGTGCCCGGGCTCGCCACCGTGCGACACGTCCATGCCTGGTCGATCAGTCAGGAGCGGCCGATGATCACGCTGGAGGCCCTGATCGCGCCCGGCACCGATCCGGAGGCGACGCGCATCGCGGTGAAATCCCGGTTGCGGGAGAAATTCGCCTTCGACCATGCCACCGTCGAGATCGGTCCGGACCATGCCGCGCGAGACCGGTCGGGGACTGACGGCGATAGTGCCACCTGACACTGCGGTCCGGGCGTGGGGGCGGTCGTGTCCCTGCCCTGCGAAGGCCAAGCCTCGGCCGCGGCTCAGCAGGCGTCGATGCGGTCGCTGATCCAGCGGGCGAAGTCGTAGTTCGGGCGCTCGAGATGCGAGAGCGGACCGGGGGCCGAGAGGCCGGCGCGGATGCCGCGATAGACACTCTCGGTGCAGCCCCGGTCCTCCTCGTTCACTTCGTCGAGCAGGGTCTTGAGGGCGGCGAAATGCGCCTTCGCGTCCGGATCGTCGCGGAATTCCGGCGCCAGACCGCCCCCGAAGAGAATGCGCACATGGTCCGGCCCGTCGGGATGCAGCGACAGGTACCAGAAATAGCCCGGCGTCAGCGTGATCAGGAGCGCGGGATAGATCGAGATGAGATAGGTCTTGCGCCGGTCGTCGCCCTCGAGCCGCGTATTGGCCGGATGGGCGAGGGTCAGCGCCATCGTCTCGTCCTTGAGGATCCAGTGGTGGTTGAACGCCGGATCGCCCTCGGGGCAGGTCATCTGGTTGAGATCGACGGTGTGTCCGATCGTGCCGGCATGACAGACCGGCAGATGGTAGCTTTCCATGAAATTCTCGGCCAGCACCTTCCAGTTGGTGTTCCAGCGATGGGTTTCGCGGAAGCTCTCGACATAATGCTCCATGCCGTAATGCCCGACGAGCGCATCGACGCCGGCCAGCGCCTCGGCGCAGGGCGGCGCGTCGGGGTTCAGCGTCACCATGATCCAGCCGTTCCAGATCTCGCAGCGGATCTGCGGCAGCCGGATCGCCGACCGGTCGAAGCGCTCGTTGCGCTCCATCGCCGGGGCGCCGCGCAGCCTTCCATCGAGATCGTAGGTCCAGGCGTGGTAGGGGCAGACGATCGAGCGCACGGTGCCGCGGCCCTCGAGCAGCACCGCCATCCGGTGCCGGCAGACATTGGACTGGGCGCGCAGGATCCCGTCGCGGCCCCGGATCACCATCACCGGCTCGCCCGCGATGTCGAAGGCGACATAATCGCCCGGCCCCGGCAGCGCACTCGCCCGCCCGGCGCAGAGCCATTCCCGGCGGAAGAGGCAGTCGAGTTCCTTCTCGAGAAACTCCGGCGACGTGTAGACCGACCGCGGCATCGCCAGCGCCCGCTCGAACGGCTCGGCCACATTCGCCGCCAGATCCGCCGTCGCCGTCATCGCACTCCCTCCGCCCGTGGATGCTGCCGTGTTAGCGCAGGACCGGGCGGCGGTAAATTGCCAGCGTGGGCCACCGCGCGCCGGAAGCGGCGGTATCGGCGGCCCCTGCCCTTCGGGCGATGTTGTCTCGCCGGATCGGGTGGCCTATCTAGCGGGGCCCGAGGAGACCACCCGCTCATGCCCATCAAGATCCCCGAGAGCCTGCCCGCATATGATGTGCTCAAGCGCGAGGGCGTGACGGTCATGTCCGACAGCACCGCGGAGCGCCAGGACATCCGGCCGCTGCAGATCGGGCTTTTGAACCTGATGCCCAAGAAGGTGCAGACCGAGACCCAGTTCGCGCGGCTGATCGGGGCGACGCCGCTGCAGATCGAGTTCTCGCTGATCCGCATGTCGGCGCATGAATTGCGCAACACGGCACCCGAGCATCTCGAGGCGTTCTACCAGCCGTTCTCGGAAGCGCGCGAGAAGCGGTTCGACGGGCTGATCATCACCGGGGCGCCGATCGAGCATCTCGACTACGAGTCGGTGAGCTACTGGGACGAGCTGCGCGAGGTCTTCGACTGGACCCAGACCCATGTGCATCACACGATGGGGGTCTGCTGGGGCGGCATGGCGATGCTGCGGCATTTCCACGGCGTGCCGAAGCACATGCTGCCCGCCAAGGCCTTCGGTTGCTTCCGGCACCGGGCGGTGCGGCCGGCCTCGCCGTTCCTGCAGGGGTTTTCCGACAGCCTGCTGGTGCCGGTGAGCCGCTGGACCGAGGTGCGCGCGGAGGATCTCGATCTCAATCCCGAGCTGGAGATGCTGCTCTTCTCCGACGAGGTCGGGCCCTGTCTGGTGGACGACCCGAAGCACCGCGCGCTCTACATGTTCAATCATCTCGAATACGATTCGACGACGCTGAAGGAAGAATACGACCGCGACGTGGCGGCGGGCGGACCGATCACGGTGCCGCTCAACTACTTCCCGGACGATGATCCGGCCGAGCCGCCGGAGAACCGCTGGCGCAGCCACGGGCAGCTGCTCTACGGCAACTGGATCAACCACATCTACCAGACGACGCCGTTCGATCTCGCGGAGATCGGCCGCTGAGCGGGACCGGGCAGACCGGGGAGACCCTCACCGTCGACGGAGTGCCGCTGCATTTCCGCCGCGCGGGATCGGGGCCGGCCCTGGTGCTGCTGCACGGGGCGAGCGGCAATCTGCGCGACTGGAGCTTCGCGGGGTTCGACCGGCTGGCGCAGGACCACGACGTCATCGCCTTCGACCGGCCGGGCCACGGCTTGAGCGGCTGGCCGGCGCGCGGCGGCGAGACGCTGCGCGGCCAGGCGCGGCTGATGCAGGCGGCGCTGGCCCGGCTCGGGATCGCGCGGGCGCTGGTCGCGGGGCACAGCTACGGCGGCTCGGTGGCGCTCGGCTGGGCGCTCGAGGCCCCCGAAAGCGTCGCGGGGCTTCTGCTGATCGCGGCACCCGTCGCAGGTCTGGCCCGGGGGCGGGATCGGGCCGTTGCAGACCATCCTCGCGAACCGCTTCGCCGGGCCGCTCTTCGCGCGGGGCGCCTCGGCCCTGGTGAGCGAGCAGTTCATCCAGGCGCGCGTGCGGCGGGCCTTCGCGCCGCAGCCGGCCCCGGCGGGGTATTTCGAGCATCTGCGGCGCGAGCTGGTGCTTCATCCGCAGAACCTGCGGCGCAATGCGCGGCAGTTGAAGGCGCTCAAGCGCGAGATCCGCGCGCTCGTGCCGCTCTATCCGGGCCTCGGCATGCCCGTCGAGATCCTGCACGGCACCGCCGACCGCACGGTGCCGATCCACATCCATGCCGAACCACTGTCGCGCCAGGTTCCGCGCGGCCCGGCTGACCCGGCTCGAAGGCATCGGCCACATGCCGCAACATGCCGAGCCCGAGGCGGTGAGGGCGGCACTCCGACGGCTTTGCGTCGCGGCTGGATGGGGGCCGGGCCAGGCCGAAACCTTGCGCGGGGCTTAGACGCTCCCCATCTGGGGGACGACGCAACGCACGGGACACCGCCATGACGACGCTCACCTTCACGCCGGACATGCCCGGCCTGCCCGACCCCGAGCGGGATCCGCAGTTCTACGACGGCGTGCCGGCGCGGCGGCTGGCGGCCTGGGTCATCGATGTGGGCATCGTGCTGGCGATCGGCGTGCCGATCGCGCTCGTCTTCGGCATCGTGACCTTCGGGCTCGGCTTCCTGCTGTTCTGGTTCCTGATCTCGAGCGTGGGCTATGTCTACCGGGTGATCACGCTTTCGGGCGGCTCGGCGACCTGGGGCATGCGGGCGATGGGGATCGAGATGCGGCGCCATGATGGCGGGCGATTCGATCTGGTCACCGCGGCCCTTCATGCCGGGATCTACGCGCTGTCGATCGGGGTGCTGGTGCTGCAGGCGCTGAGCTGCCTGATGATCGTCGGCACGCGCTACCGGCAGGGCCTCGCGGACATCATCCTGCGCACGACCGCGATCAACCGACCCATCGACTGACACGGTCCGTCGATCCACTGCGCGGCAAGGCGCAGAATCCGGTTGCCGGCCGCGGATCGCTGCTGCTAGCTTTTGCCGATCGGAAATCGTCCGGCGAGAGGGATCGCAAACCGTCCATGCGTCACAGCCTGCCGCAATCGCACCAGTTCTACGTGACGGCGCCGCAGCCCTGCCCGTACCTTCCGGGCAAGGTCGAGCGCAAGCTCTTCACGGCGCTGACCGGCGACGGCGCGGACCGGCTGAACGACGTGCTGTCGCACCAGGGCTTCCGCCGCTCGCAGAACGTGCTCTACCGTCCCTCCTGTGCGGGCTGCTCGGCCTGTCTCTCGGCGCGGATCGTGGTGGAGGATTTCCGCCCCTCCCGCGGGCAGAAGCGGATCCTGAAGCGCAATGCCGGCGTGCAGCGGATCTCGCGGAGCGCCTGGGCGACCGAGGATCAGTACACGCTCTTTCGCGACTATCTCGATGCGCGGCATGCGACCGGCGGCATGGCCGACATGGACATGACCGAATTCGCCGCGATGATCGAGGAGACCCCGGTGAAGAGCCGGGTCGTGGAATACTACCGCAGCTCGCCGGACGGGGCGCTGCGCGAGATGATCGCGGTCTGTCTGACGGACGTGCTCAACGACGGCGTGTCGATGGTCTATTCGTTCTTCGATCCGGACCTGGCGCGGCAGAGCCTCGGCGCCTACATCATCCTCGACCATGTCGAGATCGCCCGCGAGGCCGGGCTTCCTTACGTCTATCTCGGCTACTGGGTGCCGGGCAGTCCGAAGATGAACTACAAGGCGCGCTACCGCCCGCTCGAGCTCTATTTCGGCGGGCAATGGACGCGGATGACCGATGACACCCCGGTCCCGGGCCAGGGCGAGACCAGCGGTCGCACGGCGATCCGCGATCAGGTCGCCGCGATCGAGCTTCCCTCCACACGCTGACCCCTATCCGAGCGTCGGGCGATTCGGCGGCCCCGGGCGGGCTGCCTGCGGCTATGGTCCATCCGTTCTTTCGCGTTTCGATCCCGCGGGCCGGCCTTTTCGAAAGAAAAGTTCCGGAATGGCCATCCTGTCGCAACTTTTCGCGCCTTATGCGGTTGACCATCCGCCGATCCCTGCCTAAGACCGATCCAAGGAGAGGCTTGATGTCGACAGACTTCATCATCGTAGGACGGCGCGGGATCCGGCGCGGGCGATAGAGCCCCGACGGATCGCCGCGCTTCGGGCCCCGACGGGGCCCTTTTTGTTGCGCTGCTGCGGGAACCGGGCGAGGCGCCCGGACCGCACGAAGGATCGGAGAGAAAGATGACCCGACGCATGACCGGTGCCCAGATGGTTGTTCAGGCGCTGAAGGACCAGGGCGTGGATACCGTGTTCGGCTATCCCGGCGGCGCCGTGCTGCCGATCTACGACGAGATCTTCCAGCAGAGCGACATCCGGCACATCCTCGTGCGCCACGAACAGGCGGCGACCCATGCGGCGGAGGGCTATGCCCGCTCGACCGGCAAGCCGGGCGTGGTTCTGGTGACCTCGGGTCCGGGCGCCACCAACGCGGTGACCGGGCTGACCGACGCGCTGATGGATTCGATCCCGATGATCGTGCTCACCGGGCAGGTCCCGACCTTCATGATCGGCAACGACGCCTTCCAGGAGGCCGATACCGTCGGCATCACCCGACCCTGCACCAAGCACAACTGGCTGGTGAAGGACACCGACGAGCTGGCCAACACGATCCACCAGGCCTTCCATGTCGCCACGCACGGCCGGCCCGGCCCGGTGCTGGTCGACATCCCCAAGGACGTGCAGTTCGCGGAAGGCCGCTACACGCCGCCGGCCAAGGCGCGGGTCTCGCATTACCAGCCGCAGACCAAGGGCAAGCCCGAGATGATCCTCGCGGCGGTCGAGGCGCTCGAGGAGGCGAAGAAGCCGATCCTCTACACCGGCGGCGGCGTGATCAATTCCGGGCCGCGCGCCACGGCGGCACTCCGGGAACTGGCGGCCGGCACCGGATTTCCGGTGACCTCGACGCTGATGGGCCTCGGCGCCTATCCGGCCTCGGGCACGTCCTGGATCGGCATGCTCGGGATGCACGGCACCTACGAGGCCAACTGGGCGATGCACGATTGCGACGTGATGCTCTGCATCGGCGCGCGCTTCGACGACCGGATCACCGGCCGGCTCGACGCATTCAGCCCGCGCTCGTTCAAGGTGCATATCGACATCGACCCGTCCTCGATCAACAAGAACATCCATGTCGACGTGCCGATCATCGGCGATGTCGCCTCGGTGCTCGAGGACATGCTCGCACTCTGGAAGGAGCGCGGATCGCGCACCGCGTCCGAAGGTGTCGCGAAATGGTGGAAGCAGATCGAGGAATGGCGGGCGAAGGACTGCCTGTCGTTCCGCAACTCGGACAAGGTCATCAAGCCGCAGCATGCGCTGCAGCGGCTCGAGGCGCTGACCAAGGGCCAGGATCGCTACATCTGCACCGAGGTCGGCCAGCACCAGATGTGGGCGGCGCAGTATCTCGGCTTCGAGGAACCGCATCGCTGGATGACGAGCGGAGGCCTCGGCACGATGGGCTACGGCTTCCCCGCCTCGATCGGCGTGCAGATCGCCCATCCCGAGGCGCTGGTGATCAATGTCGCCGGCGAGGCGTCCTGGCTGATGAACATGCAGGAGATGGGCACGGCGATCCAGTACCGGCTGCCGGTCAAGCAGTTCATCCTCAACAACGAGCGCCTCGGCATGGTGCGCCAGTGGCAGGAACTGCTGCACGGCGAGCGCTATTCCTCCTCCTGGTCGGAGGCGCTGCCCGACTTCGTGAAGCTCGCGGAAGCCTTCGGCGCGAAGGGCATCCTCTGCACCGACCCGGCGGATCTCGACGATGCGATCCTGGAGATGCTCGCCTATGACGGGCCGGTGATCTTCGACTGTCTGGTGGAGCGCCACGAGAACTGCTTCCCGATGATCCCGTCGGGCAAGGCGCATAACGACATGCTGCTCGGCGAGGCCGAGACGCAGGGCGTGATCGACGCGAAGGGCTCGGTGCTGGTCTGAGCAGCTTTCCGGCGGAGGGCCCTGCCCTCCGCCCGGACCGCGACCCCGGCGCGATCGCGCTGGCGCAGGGGGGCGGGATCGTCTAGGCAGCCGCGACACCCGAACAGATCCGGACCCATTCCATGTCAGCCCTCAACATCAAGCGCGGCACGTCGAAGCATTCGGCCTACGACCTCCGCAACCCGCTCGGCGACCATCAGGAAACCCACACGCTCGCCGTGCTGGTCGACAACGAGGCCGGGGTGCTGGCGCGGGTGATCGGCCTGTTCTCGGGCCGCGGCTACAACATCGACAGCCTCACGGTGGCCGAGACCGATCACGAGGGGCACCGGTCGCGGATCACCATCGTGACCACCGGCACCCCGGCGGTGATCGAACAGATCAAGGCGCAGCTCGGCCGGATGGTGCCGGTCCATGACGTGCACGACCTCACGGTCGAAGGTGCTGCGGTCGAGCGCGAGCTTGCGCTGATCAAGGTCGCGGGGATCGGCGAGAAGCGCGTGGAGGCGATGCGGCTCTCGGACGTGTTCCGCGCCAAGGTGGTCGACACGACGCTCGAGAGCTTCGTCTTCGAGATCACCGGCACGCCGGAAAAGGTCGATGCCTTCGTGGCACTGATGCGCCCGCTGGGGCTGACGGATGTGGCGCGGACCGGGGTCGCAGCAATCGCGCGCGGTACCTGAGCGGTGCGGCGGCGCTTGAACTGGCGTCGGTTTTGGACCAACTTGTCCGGGTCGTAGCCGGAATCGCGGGAGAAGATCGATGGCAACTATCCTGGGCGTTATCGTGTTCGTGGGCATGCTGGCTGGCGTGGCCTTCCTCTGGCGCCAGTTGCCCTGACGGCTCCTCCCGCGGGGCGCGGCGCGGTCCGGCTTTCGCTTCCTGCGCCGGAGCGCCGGTGAGAGGACCTGCGATGTGACGATCTTGGTGCAGACAGGGGTCAATACCCGGCGGGACCAACGCAACTATCGAATTGCAACTGGGCACGCCATCGCCACGCAGGCGTTGTGGTGGTGAGTTGAGTGCTGCCGTCGCCTCGGCGACCGACCGGTTCGCGCATCGGATGAGTCGAACCCGACTGACAATCGCATGGAAACAATCTGCCGGAAAATCGCGGATTCTCACCGTTTCGTGATCCTGCTCCGCGCGACCATTTGCGTTGCGGTTCTAACTGGCAGGGTCCTACGTTTACCATGTCTGTCCAAGGGAGTGAGAATTTGAAAAAGAGAACCTTCTTGGCGGCGGCTGTCGCCGCTTGCATCGGTCTGGGCGGCGCCAGCACCGTTGCCGAAGCGGCGACGGTCGGCATCGCCGGTGTCGAGACCAAGGTGACCGTGACGGCGCCTCTGGGCGCGCTCGGACTGTCCGGCGCCCCGTTCGGGACCGCGACGGCCGACGTGTCGGGCGCCAATCCGGTCTTCACCTTTCCGATCACCGGCGGAACGATCGACAGCCATACCGACACCGCGCTGATCGAGCATCGGGGCAGTGGCGTGACGCTGTCGGCCCTGGCGGATTCGACCAAGTCGGCGACGGTCGGGAACTTCCTGATCAATACCGGCACTGGCACCGTATCGGGCGGGATCATCGATGCCGGCACCGGCATGGAAGTCGCCTCGGGCGTGACGTTCTTCGACATCGCGTCGAGCGGCGATCCGCGGGGTGTGGAGTTGCTGATCAGCACGGCACTCGCCGGCGCGCTCACGGACGTGTTCGGCGCCGACGACCTGACCGGCGCGACCTTCGGCTTCGCCGCTCCGGACGTGAAGCCGGTTCCGCTGCCGCCGGCGGCGCTGCTGCTGCTCGGCGGACTTGGCGTGATGGGTGCGACAAAGCTCCGGAAGCGCAAGGCAGCCTGAGCGGCGCCCATGAACTGATTCAAGGCGGGGCGGCGCATTCGATGCGCCGCCCCGTTTTCGTTCAGGACTCCGGTGTGCCGTAACCGCCGCCACCCGGGGTCTCGAGAAGCCAGACATCGCCCGCCTGGACTTCGCGGCGGTCGGCCGGGGCGAGAACCTCCTCGCTGCCGTCGGCCCGAAGGATCCGGCTTCGGCCGAGACCGCCCGGCTCACCACCCGCGAGGCCCGGCGGCGGAACGGTGCGATGGCCGGCGAGGATGGCGAGGGTCATGGCCTCGAGAAAGCGGATGCGCCGGGTGGTGCCGTCGCCGCCGGGGAAGCGCCCTGCCCCGCCGGAGCCGCTGCGGATGCGGAACGCCTCGAGCACGACCGGGAAGCGCCATTCGAGCACTTCGGGATCGGTGAGCCGCGAATTGGTCATGTGGCTGTGCACGCCCGAGGTGCCGGGATGGCCGGAGCCGTCGGCGAGCCTGCCCGCGCCGGTGCCGCCGCAGACCGTCTCGTAATACTGGTAGGTCGCGTTGCCCCAGGTCGTGTTGTTCATGGTCGATTGCGCCGCCGCCTGCACGCCGAGTGCCAGGAACAGCGCCGAGGTGACGGCCTGGCTGGTCTCGACATTGCCGGCGATCACCGCCGCCGGATAGTCGGGCGAGAGCATGGTGCCGCGGGGCAGCACGACCTCGAGCGGTTTCATCACGCCCTCGTTCATCGGGATGTTGTCGTCGACGAGGCAGCGGAAGACGTAGAGCACCGCGGCCCGGGTCACCGGCTCGGGGGCGTTGTAGTTGGTGGCGAGCTGCGCCGTGGTGCCGGTGAAATCGATGGTCGCGGTGCGGGTCTCGCGGTCCACGCGGATCGCGACGTGGATGGCGCGCGGCGTGCCGTCGAAATCGTCGTCCATCGGATAGACGTATTCCGCGTCCGACAGCGCCTCGATGGCGCGGCGCACGCTCTCCTCGGCATTGTCCTGCACATGGGCCATGTAGGCCTGCACCACGGGCAGGCCGAACTGCGCGACCATGCGGCGCAACTCGCGCGCGCCCTTCTCGCAGGCGGCGACCTGGGCCTTGAGATCGGCGATGTTGATGTCCGGCGCGCGCACCGGGTATTTCGCCGACAGGAGCAGGTCGCGGGTCTCGGCCTCGCGGAAGCGGCCCTTCTCGACCAGCTTCCAGTTGTCGATATAGGCGCCCTCGTCGTGGATCGTGCGGCTGTCGGGCGGCATCGAGCCCGGCGTGAGGCCACCCACATCGGTGTGGTGGCCGCGCGCCGAGGTGTAGAAGAGCACGGTCTCGCCGGCATCGTCCCAGACCGGCATCACGGCGGTGATGTCCGGCAGATGCGTGCCGCCGTTATAGGGGGCGTTCAGCACATAGACATCGCCCGGCGCCATGTCGGGGTTCTGGGCGATGATCGCCTTCACCGAGGCCCCCATCGAGCCCAGATGCACCGGCATGTGCGGCGCGTTGGCGATGAGATCGCCCGAAGCGTCGAACACCGCGCAGGAGAAGTCGAGGCGTTCCTTGATGGTGACGGAGACCGCGGTGTTCTCGAGCACCGCGCCCATCTGCTCGGCGATCGACATGTAGAGGTTGTTGAACACCTCGAGCATCACCGGATCGGCCTCGGTGCCGAGCGCGGTGCGGCTCGGACGGGCGGTGATGCGCTTCAGTTCCACATGGTCGTGCCCGGTGATGCGCGCCTGCCAGCCGGGCTCGATCAGGATCGAGGTGTGGGGCTCGACCAGCACTGCGGGCCCGGTGAGCGTGTCGCCGGGGCGCAGTGCCTCGCGGGTGACGAAGCGCGCATCGTGCCAGCCGCCGTGCAGGAAGACCGGCGCGGTCAGGGCGGTGGCGATGTCGGTCTCGGAGCGGGTTTCGGTGGCGGTCTCGGCCTCGGTGAGATCGGCGGCAGCCCCGATGGCCTCGACCTGCACGCTCTCGATGACCAGCGTGGCCTCGCCGGGATCGAAGCCGAAACGGGCGCGGTGCGCCTCGGCGAAGGCGGCCTGGAGGGTGTCGAGCGGTGCGAAGGCGACGGGAAGTGCCGTGTCGGTGCCCTTCACCTTGAGATGGAGGATCTGTTCGAGGCGGATCTGGCGCTCCGGCACGCCCTGCGCCTCGACCTCGCCCAGCGCCCTGACCCCGAGGCCATCGAGCATCGCGGCGGCGTTGAGGCGCGCGGTATCGTCGAGATCGGCCTCGAGCGCCTCGGTGCGGGTGGCGCGGATGTCGGCGAGACCCATGCCGTAGGCCGAGAGCAGCGACGCCATCGGGTGGATGAGGCAGGTGGACATGCCCAGGCTGTCGGCGATGGCGCAGGCGTGCTGCGCGCCGGCGCCGCCGAACACCGTGAGACAGTAATCCGTGACGTCGTAGCCGCGCTGGACGCTGATGGTCTTGATCGCGTTGGCCATGTTCTCCACCGCGATGCGCAGGAAACCTTCGGCGACCTCCTCGGGCGGCTTGCCGATCTCGCCTGGCGAGGCTCTCGAAGGCGGCCCGGGTCGCATCGATGTCGAGCGGCCGGTCGGCGTCCGGGCCGAAGATCGCCGGGAAGAAGTCCGGGCGCAGCCGGCCGGTCAGCACATTGGCATCGGTGACGGCCAGCGGGCCGCCGCGGCCGTAGGCGGCCGGACCGGGATCGGCGCCGGCACTTTCCGGGCCGACCCGCATGCGCGCCCCGTCGAAGGTCAGGAGCGAGCCGCCGCCGGCGGCGACGGTGTGGATGTTCATCATCGGGGCGGTCACGCGCACGCCGGCGATGGCGGTGTTGAGCACACGCTCGAACTCGCCGGCGAAGTGGCAGACATCCGTGGAGGTGCCGCCCATGTCGAAGCCGATGATCCGGTCGTGGCCGGCGATCTGGCTGGTGCGGACCGCCCCCACGACACCGCCCGCAGGACCCGACAGGATCGCGTCCTTGCCCTGGAAGAGCGCCGCATCGGTGAGCCCGCCGGAGGATTGCATGAACATCAGCCGGCCGGTCATGTCGCCCTCGAAGGCGGCGGCGACGCGGTCGATGTAGCGGCGCAGGATCGGCGTGAGATAGGCGTCGACCACGGTGGTATCACCGCGGGAAACCATCTTCATCAGCGGCGAGACGGCATGGCTGACCGAAACCTGGGTGAAGCCGGCGTCCCGGGCGATCTCGCCGGCACGGTCCTCGTGCGCCCGGTGGCGGTAGCCATGGACGAAGTTGACGGCACAGGCGGTCAGACCGGTCGCACGGGCGGTCTCCAGCTCAGTGCGCAGGTGGTCCTCGTCGAGCGGAAGCTCCACGGTGCCGTCGGCCCGCACGCGCTCGCGGGCCTCGATCACCCGCGCATAGAGCATTTCGGGCAGGATGATGTGCCGGTCGAACAGCCGCGGGCGGTTCTGGTAGGCGAGGCGCAGATGCTCCGCGAAGCCCTCGGTGGTGACGAGCACGAGCGGCTCGCCCTTGCGCTCCAGAAGCGCGTTCGTGGCGACGGTGGTCCCCATCTTCACGCTGGCGACGCGCGCGGCCGGGATCGGCTCCTCGGGCCCGAGACCGAGGAAGCGGCGGATGCCGTGCAAGGCGGCGTCGGGATATTGCTCGGGGTTCTCCGACAGCAGCTTGGCGCGGTGGAGCGCGCCCTCGGGATCGCGGGCGACGATGTCGGTGAAGGTGCCGCCCCGGTCGATCCAGAAATCCCACGCATCCGCGCTCATCATCCGCCCCCTGCCCGCTCTCCTGCAAGCTCTACCGGCCCGCGCGCCGGCTGGCCAGAGCCCGGCAGGTCGGGTCAGGGTTCCGGGGCAATCGACTGCTGCGCGGCTTCGGCAGGACTGCTAGGGTCGTCCCCATGTCGATCTGGACCCGCATCACCGACGCGATCTCCGCCCTCGTCGCCCGCGGGCAGGCGCTGTCGGCCGTGTTCGACCGCCGCCGCCGCGCGCCGGAGGCCTCGGTCGCCTTCACGATCGCGGTCGTGGGGCTCGGGGCGAAGATGGCCAAGGCGGACGGACAGGTGCAGCCCTCGGAAGTCACGGCGTTCCGGCAGGTGTTCCGGATCGCGCCGGAGGACGAGGAGGCCGCAGCACGGGTCTTCAACCTGGCGCGGCAGGACATCGCCGGCTTCGACGTCTATGCCCGCCGCATTCGGCGGATGTTCGCGGACCGGCCGCAGATCCTCGAGGACATCCTCGAAGGGCTGTTCCAGATCGCGATGGCCGACGGGCGCTACCACACCGGCGAAGAGGAATTCCTGCGCCGGGTCAGCCGGATCTTCGGCATCGGGGAGACGGCGTTCGGCTGCATCGAGGCGCGGCATCTCGGCGGAAGCCATGATCCGTGGATGGTGCTCGGCGTGACGCGCGACATGCCGCTTGCCGAGATCAGGGCGCGCTGGCGGGAGCTGGTGCGGACCAACCATCCCGACCGGATGATCGCGCGCGGCCTGCCGCCGGAGACGGTGACGCTGGCGAATGCGCGGCTGAGCGCGATCAACGCGGCCTGGGAAGAGATCAACGCGCGCGGCGGGGCGGCGACCTCGGTCGGGTCCGCGGCCCCCTGATCCGGCTCAACTCGGCTCGTAGGCCTTCCAGCAATGCCGACCGGCCCGCTTGCTGCGGTAGAGCGCCGCATCGGCGGCGGCGACGAGACCTTCGGGCTTCAGGCCGTGATCCGGCGCGAGGGCCACGCCGATGCTGACGCCGATCCGCACGTCTTCGTCGTGGAGCCGGAACGGGCGCTCCATCAGGGCGCAAAGGCGTCCGGCGAGGGCGAAGGCATCCTCGGCCCGCTCGATTCCGGTCTGGACGATGGCGAATTCGTCGCCCCCGATCCGCGCAAGGGTATCGCTTTCGCGCAGGGATTGACCCAGCCTGCGGGCCGCCTGGCCGAGCAGGTCATCACCGGCCTGGTGGCCGAGGCGATCGTTCACCGGCTTGAACTCGTCGAGGTCGAGATAGTGCAGGGCCACGACCCCGCCGCGGCGCGCCAGGGCGAGGGCGGTGGCCAGGCGATCCTCGAAGAGCGCCCGGTTGGGAAGCCCGGTGAGCGCGTCGTGATGGGCCATATGGGCCATCTGCGCCTGGGCCTTTCGCTGTTCGGTCACGTCGAGATAGGTGGAGACGAAACCGCCGCCGGGCAGCGGCGCGCCGCGGATCTCCATCGTGGTTCCGTCCGGGCGCTCGCGGTCGTAGCAATGCGCTTCGCGCAGGCGGACGCGGTCCATGCGACGCTGCACGAGATCCTCGATGTCCCCGGGCCCGTACTCGCCGCGGGCGGCGTTGAAGCGGAAGATATCCTCGATGCCGGGTGGCTCGTCCTGGAAGAAATGCGCCGGGTAATCCACCATCCGGGCGAACTTGCCGTTGCACAGCGTCATGCGCAGGTCGCTGTCGAAGAGCGCGATGCCGCCGGGGAAGTTCTCGATGACTTCCTCGAGAAGCCGGACGCGCGCGCGCAAGGCCGCAGGTTCCGTGGCGGCAGCCCTCGCCTGCGCGATCTCGGTGACCGGGAGCAGGGCCGGTGATCTCCTCGAAGTCTCCATGGCAGGCCTCGCGACGCGCCGGCGGAACCGGCAGAATGCCCGCCAGCCCTATCCCAGAGGGTTTTGCGAAAGGTTAACCACCGGTATCGCGACTTCGGTGGCGGAGCGGTCTTTCAGCCGCCCGCGAAGCCGCTGCCGCCGCGGGGATCCGGCGGTTCCTCGCTCATTTCGAGATGGAGCCGGCTGCCGGTCCAGGGATGCGCCCGCGCGACGGTCTCGTCGATCCCGGTCCCGAGGCCGGGACCTTCCGGGGCCAGCACATAGCCGTTCTCCCAGCGGATCGGGTCGGTCAGCAGGTCGGCCTGAAAGCCGGTTCCGGTGCCGATGGTCTCGAGGATGAGGAAATTCGGGATCGAGAGGCCGAGCTGGATCGCCGCGGCCCAGGCGATGGGGCCGGCATAGAGATGGGGGGCCACCTGCACGGAGAAGGCCTCGGCAAGGGTGGCGATCTTGCGGGCTTCGAGCAGGCCGCCGACGCGGCCGAGGGCCGGCTGGACGATGCCGATGCCGCCGCCGCGCAGCAGGGTGGCGAATTCGGCCTTGGTGGTGAGACGCTCGCCGGTGGCGATGGGGATCGGGCAGTGCCGCGCGACCTCCGCGAAGTCGAGGGGCGCGTCGGGGGGGATCGGCTCCTCGAACCAGAGCGGGTCATAGGGCGCGATGCGGCGGGCGAGCCGGACGGCCCCGGAGGGCGTGAACTGGCCGTGGGTGCCGAAGAGCAGGTCGGCGTCGCGGCCGACGGCCTGGCGCAACGCCCGGCAGAAGGCTTCGGAGCGGTCGAGATCGGCGATGCTCGGCTGATGGCCGCCGAAGACGGTATAGGCCCCCGCGGGATCGAACTTCAGCGCGGTGAAGCCCTCGGCGACCATCCGGGCCCCGGTTTCGGCGGACGCATCGGGGTCGGCATAGAAGCTTGCCGGGTCCTGATCGGGGCGCGGATAGATGTAGGAATAGCTGCGCAGCCGGTCACGGAGCCGCCCCCCCCAGAGGGCATGGATCGGCCGGTCATGGGCCTTGCCGAGAATGTCCCAGCAGGCGATCTCGAGGCCCGAAAAGGCGCCCATCACCGTGGGATCGGGCCGCTGGGTGAACCCGGCGGAATAGGCGCGGCGGAACATCCATTCGATGTTCTCGGGAGACTGCCCCTGCATGTGGCGCGCGAACACGTCGCTGATCACGGCGCGCATGGCCTCCGCGCCGACGGTCGCGGCATAGACCTCGCCCCAGCCGATGATGCCGCAGGCGGTGGTGAGCTTCACGAAGATGAAATAGCGCCCGCCGAAACCCGGCGGCGGGTTGCCCACCACCAGAATGTCGAGATCGGCGAGCTTCACGGCGCCGCCTCGAAGACGATGACGTTGCGCCGCGCGCGCCCGGACCGCGTCGCCTCCATCGCCTCGTTGATGCGCGCAAGCGGGTAGCGCTCGGTGATGAGTTCGGCGAGCTTCAGCCGCCCCTCGCGCCAGCGCTCGATCAGCCAGGGGATGTCGCGGGCCAGCACCGTCTCGCCCATGCGGGCACCGAGGATGCGCTGGTTCATCGCCACCAGCGTGCAGGGGTCGAAGGCGACGCGCTGGCCGAGCGCGGCCATGCCGACGAGCACGAGCGCACCACCAGCCGCGAGCATCTCGAGCCCCTGCTCCATGGCCCGCGGCGCACCGATGGCGACGAAGACGTAGTCCGCACCGGCCCCGCCCAGCAATGCGTGGAGACGCGCGGGGGCATCAGGCCCGGCGATCAGGCCGTCCGTGGCGCCGAAGTCGCGCGCATCGCCAAGCTTGGCCTCGGAGAGATCGAGGGCGACGATGCGCGACGCCCCGGCAAGGGCCGCCCCCTGGATCACGTTGAGACCGATCCCGCCGGCGCCGATCACCGCAACCCGCGCACCCGGCGGCACCTTCGCGGTGTTGAGCACCGCCCCGACGCCGGTGATCACGCCGCAGGCCAGAAGCGACGCCTGATCGAGCGGAAGGTCGGCGGGCAGCGGCACGCATTGCGACGCATCCACCACCACCGCCTCCGCGAAGGCGCCGGTGGCCATCGCCTGGGTGACGGTCGCGCCCGACGCGTCCCGCAGCGGGCTCGGGCGGGCATCCCAGGCATGGGCGCAGGAGGTCGGCGCGCCACCGGAACAGGCCGGACAGGTGCCGCAACTGGTGATCAGGGTAACGAGGACCGGATCGCCGAGGGAGAAGCCGCGCACGCCGTCGCCCAGAGACGTGACGTGGCCCGCCGCCTCGTGGCCGTAGACCGCCGGCAGAGCACCGCCCCAGGCGCCCTCGGCATAGGTCAGATCGGAATGGCAGATCGCGCAGGCGGCCAGCCTGACGCCGACCTGCCCCGGCCCCGGCGGGGCCAGCGTCACGGTCTCGATCGTGAGGGGCTGACCGTGTTGCCGACAGATCGCCGCTGCGTGCATGATGCCTCCGACATCCCGGTACCGGAGGGCACATTAGCTGCAGGTCCGGGGCGCGGGACAGTCGAAAATGACGTCCCGCGCCCCGGTCGTCGCGCTCAGTTCGGGATCACGCCCTCGATGCCCTCGACATAGAAGTTCATGCCCAGCAGCGTGCCGTCATCGGCGGTCTCGCCTTCGGCCAGCCAGACCGAGCCGTCCTGCTTGTTGATCGGCCCGGTGAAGGGATGAAGCTCGCCCGCGACGATCGCGTCGGCAGCCGCCTGCGCCTGGGCGCGGACCTCCTCGGGGATGCGCTCGGAGAACGGGGCCAGGGCCACCATGCCGGTGTCGATGCCGCCCCAGGTGTCGGTCGATTCCCAGGTTCCGTCGAGCATCGCCTGCACCCGGTCGATGTAATAGGGCGCCCAGTCGTCGATGATGGCGGTGAGCTGCGCGTTCGGGCCGAAGCCGATCATGTCGGAGGCCTGGCCGAAGGCGACGATGCCCTCCTCCTCGGCGATGGTCATCGGTGCGGTGGAATCGGTATGCTGCATCAGCACGTCCGCCCCCTGCTCGATCAGGGTCTTGGCGGCGTCGGCCTCGAGGGCCGGGTCGAACCAGGTGCTGGTCCAGACGATGCGGAACTCGACATCCGGGTTGACCGACTTCGCCGCGAGATAGGCGGAATTGATGCCGCGGATCACCTCGGGGATCGGATAGGAGCCGATATAGCCGATGATGTTGCTCTCGGTCATCTGCCCGGCGATCAGGCCGATGACGTGGCGGCCCTCGTAGAAGCGCGAGGAATAGGTCGCGAGGTTGTCGGCGCGCTGATAGCCGGTGGCATGCTCGAACTTCACGTCCGGGAACTGGCTCGCGACCGAAACCGTCTGGTTCATGAAGCCGAAGGAGGTGGTGAAGATCAGGTCGTGGCCGGACTGGGCCATCTGGCGCAGCACCCGCTCGGCGTCGGCCCCCTCGGGCACGCTCTCGACATAGGTGGTCTCGACCGCATCGCCGAACTCGGCCTCGACGGCCTGCCGGCCCTGGTCATGCTCGTAGGTCCAGCCGAAATCGCCCACCGGGCCGACATAGATGAAGCCGACCTTGAGCGGGTCGTCCTGGGCCTGCGCGGCACTGCCGAGGGCAAGCGCCACGAGGGCGGCGGATGCGAGGAACCTGGGTGTCTTCATGGGGTCTTTCTCCTGTTGGGACGTGGGGTGCCCGGCTTCAGCCGGAGCGGGCGAAGGGACGACCGAGGCTCGCGGGCGCATTCAGGCTCGCGCGGGTCCGGTCGGCGGAAATGATGACGAGAACGAGGATGGTGACGATGTAGGGCAGCATCGCGAGATACTGGGCCTGGGCGGGGATGCCCACCGATTGCAGCCAGGACAGGAAGCCCGAGGCCTGCAGGTTCAGCTGCAGGATGGTGACGCCCCCGAAGAGCCAGGCGCCGATCAGGACGCGCCAGGGTTTCCAGGCCGCGAAGACGACGATGGCCAGGGCGATCCATCCCGCCCCGGCGGTCATGCCTTCGGTCCATTGCGGCACGCGCACCAGGCTGAGATAGGCGCCGCCCACGCCGGCACAGGCCCCCCCGAAGGCGATGGCGGCGAGCCGGATCGCCACCACCGGGTAGCCGAGCGAATGGGCGGCGTCGTGGTTCTCGCCGACGGCGCGCAGCACGAGGCCGGCGCGCGAACGGTTCAGGAACCACCAGATCGCGGCGACGAGGGCGATGCCGAGATAGAGCACGAGATCATGGCTGAAGAAGACCCGCCCCAGAACCGGAATGTCGGAAAGGAGCGGAATGTCGAGCGAGGGCATCGAGGGCGATTTCACGCCGGTGAAGGGCTGGCCGATCAGCGCGGCGAGCCCGAGGCCGAAGAGCGTCAGCGCCAGACCGGTCGCGACCTGGTTCGACAGCAGATACTGGGTCATCAGGCCGAAGATCATCGAGATCGCCGCCCCGCCGGCCGCGCCGGCGAGGAAGCCGAGCAGCGGTGATCCGGTCAGCACCGCCACCGCGAAGCCGCAGACCGCACCGGTGATCATCATGCCCTCGACGCCGAGATTGAGCACGCCGGATTTCTCGACGATCAACTCGCCGAGCGCCGCGAACAAAAGCGGCGTCGCGGCGACGATGAGGCCGGCGGCGAGGGAGACGGGATCGATGGCGGACAGGTCCATCAGACAGGTCTCCGGGATACGCGGCGGATGCGGTAGCGGGTCAGCAGATCCATCGCCAGCAGGAAGAACAGGAGCATGCCCTGGAACACCGAGATCGCCGCAGCGGGGATGCCGAGGGCGAATTGCGCCGTCTCGCCGCCGATATAGGTGAGCGCCATCACGAAGCCCGCAAGCAGGATGCCCACCGGCGACAGGCGGCCGAGGAAGGCGACGATGATCGCGGTGAAGCCGTAACCGACGGGCAGGCTCGGCTGCAGCTGGCCGATCGGCCCCGCGACCTCGAAGATGCCCGCAAGGCCCGCAAGCGCCCCGGAGAGGCCGAGGCAGGTGATGGTGAGGCGCTTGCCGTTCACACCGGCGAAGGCCGCGGCGCGGGGCGCCTGGCCGAGAAGGCGCACATCGAAGCCGAAACGGTGGCGGGTCAGCAGCACATGGGCCACCACAACCGCGAGCAGTGCCACGAGGACGCCGGCATGCACGCGGGTTCCTTCGATCAGGATCGGCAGGCGGGCGCTGTCATGGAAGATCCGCGACTGGGGAAAGTTGAAGCCCTGGGGATCGCGCAGCGGGCCCGAGACCATCGCCGAGAGAAAGAGCGTCGCCACATAGACCAGCATCAGGCTCACGAGGATCTCGTTGGCATTGAAGCGGGTCTTCAGCAGGGCCGGGATCATCGCCCAGAGGAACCCTCCGGCCATGCCCGCAAGCGCCATCAGCGGCAGCAGCCAGATCCCTTCGACGTTCCAGAACGCCAGCGCCACGGCGCTGCCCGCGAGGCCGCCCATCACGTACTGGCCCTCGGCACCGATGTTCCAGATGCCGGCGCGAAAGCCGAAGGAGAGCCCGAGGGCGATCAGGATGAGCGGAGCGGCCTTGATGAGAAGTTCGGTGCGCGAATAGGGATCGAAGAGCGGCTGGACGAAGATCATCCGGATCGCCTCGACCGGGTCCTTGCCGAGCGCCGCGAAGAGGAGCCCGCCGGCGATCATCGTGGCGAGCACCGCAAGGGCCGGCGTGGCCGCCTGCACCAGCGCGGAGGTCCGGGCGCGGGGCTCAAGACGCAGCATCGACGACCTCCGGCATGGCGTCGAAATCGCCGCCCATCATCAGGCCGATGGTCTCGATGTCGAGGCCGGCCGCCGGGCGGATCGGCGAGAGACGCCCGCTTTCGAGCACCGCGAAGCTGTCGGAGATTTCCATCAATTCGTCGAGGTCCTGGCTGATGACGATCACCCCCGCCCCGGCGGCGGCCAGCCCGTGCAATGCACGCCGGATCTGGGCCGCCGCATGGGCGTCGACCCCCCATGTCGGCTGGTTCACCACGAGCACGACCGGGTCCTGCAACACCTCGCGGCCGATGACGAATTTCTGGAGATTGCCGCCCGACAAGGCACCCGCACGGGTCTCGATCCCGGGTGTGCGCACGTCGAAGGCCTCGACGATGCGGGTGGCGAAGGCGTCGATGCGGGCGGGTTTCAGGAAGCCCGCCCGAGGCGAGCGCACCCCGAATGCGACCGGTGAGAAACCCGTTCTCCGCCAGCGACATGTCCGGCGCCGCCGCATGTCCCAGCCGCTCCTCCGGCCCGGTCAGCAGGCCGAGCGCGCGCCGTTCCGAAGGACCGGCCCGACCGATCTCGCGCCCCTTGAGCCGGATGGCCGCCTCCGGGCTCCGGGCCTCGCCGGAAAGCGCCAGCATCAACTCGTCCTGGCCATTCCCGGCCACCCCGCCGATCCCGAGCATCTCCCCGGCCCGGAGCTGCAGCCGGATCCCCCGCAGCGGAACGCCGAAGGGCCCGGCCGGAGGCAGATCGAGCCCGTCGATCTCCAGCAGCGTCTCGCCCGGCGTGAAGTCGCGCGCGACGGGATGCGCGAGTTCCTGCCCGATCATCATCTCCGCCATCGAGCGCGCGGTCTCGGCGGCCGGAATGCAGGTCGCGACGACCCGGCCGAGCCGCAGGATCGTCGCCCGGTCGCAGAGCGCGCGGATCTCGTCGAGCTTGTGCGAGATGTAGAGGATCGCGACCCCTTCGGATTTCAGCTTCCGCAGCGTCCGGAACAGCTGATCGACCTCCTGCGGCGTCAGCACCGAGGTCGGCTCGTCCATGATCAGGAGCTTCGGCGCCTGCAGCAGGCACCGCACGATCTCGACCCGCTGCCGGATCCCCACGGGCAGGTCGCCCACCATCCGGTCCGGGTCGAGCGGCAGGCCGTATTCGGCGCTCACGGTCCGGATCCGCGCCGCAAGCTCGCGGCGGGGCGGTGCCGGCTCCATGCCGAGCGCGATGTTCTCGGCGACACTCATCGCCTCGAAGAGCGAGAAATGCTGGAACACCATCGCGACACCCGCCGCCCGCGCCGAGACCGGCCCCTGCGGCGCATAGGGCGCCCCATCGAGCGCCATGGCGCCGCTGTCGGGCCGCACGAGGCCGTAGATCATCTTGACCAGCGTCGACTTGCCGGCGCCGTTCTCGCCCAGCAGCGCATGGATCTCGCCGCGGTCCACGTCGAAGTTGACGTCATCATTGGCCTTCACGCCGGGATAGGCCTTGGAGACGTCACGGACGTCGAGCAGCGGGATCATGCGCGGCGGGCCTCCCGCGTCGCGGCGGCCTGCGAAAGGCGCAGCAGATCGGACAGCACGCCGAGGGCGATGGCGGCGGGTTCCTTGCCGAGGCTCCGATCCCCGATCGGGCAGACCAGCCGCGCGAGGCTGCCGTCGTCATGGCCAAGGTCGCGCAGACGTTTCAGGAACCGCGCCCGCTTCGAGGCGGAGCCGATCAGCCCGAGATGGTGGAACGGACGCCCGAGAACGGCATGGCAGATGCCGAGATCGAGCGCATGGGAATAGGTCAGCACGAGATGCGCGGCCGCGTCCGGGGCATGGCAGACCACGCGGACCGGATCGGCCGCGACGAGGCGGGTGACATGGGCCGGCACGGGGTCGGGAAAACGCCCGGGGCCCGTGTCGATCCAGGTGATCTCGAGCGGCAGACCCTCGGCCGCATGCACGATGGCACGACCGACATGGCCCGCGCCGTAGAGCCAGACCGGCAGCCGTGGCACGCTCCAGGGCTCGACCATGAAGCCGTCGACCAGCCCGCCCAGCGGAAGCGTCCCGGACCGCACCGCCCGGGCGAGCCGTGCCGGATCGAGACCCGGCCCGTCCGGTGGCAGGCCGGAGGCGACCGGTCGGATGAAGGACGGCGTCCCAAGGGCCGCGAGCGTGTCGATCTCGTCAGGGGAATACCGCTCGATCAGCAGGGTCACCGCGCCGCCGCAGCATTGGGCGAGCGCGGGACCGAGCGGCAGGCGGTCGAGACGCCGGCCCCAGGCACCGGGTTCGCCGAGCAGATCGCGGGCCCGTGTCGTCGCCTCCAGCTCGAGCGCGCCGCCGCCGATGGTGCCGGACTGGCCGTCCCGCCAGACCAGCATCGCAGCACCGGTTTCCCGGGGTGTCGAGCCCTTGAAATCCGCCACCACGACGCGCGCGACCTGCCGGTGGCGATCCACCGCGGCGGAGAGCTGGGCGAGATCGAAACCACCCCTCACCAGAGGATCCCGCTCTGGGCATCGATGGTCCGCAGAAGCCGTTCCGGCGTGGCCGGGGCGTCGAGCGACGGGTAGCCTCCGTCGCCGCAGGAGGCGACGGCATGCGAAAGTGCCATCAGCGCCGAAATGCCGAGCATCAGCGGCGGCTCGCCCACGGCTTTCGAGCGGTGGATCGTGTCCTCGGCGTTGCGGCCGTTCCACAACGCGACGTTGAAGATGCCGGGACGGTCCGAAGCGCAGGGGATCTTGTAGGTCGACGGGGCATGGGTGGCGAGACGGCCCTGCCCGTCCCAGACCAGCTCTTCCATGGTCAGCCAGCCGGCGCCCTGAACATAGCCCCCCTCGATCTGGCCGGTATCGATCGCCGGATTGAGGCTCGCGCCGGCGTCATGGAGAATGTCCGCGCGCAGGATCCGGTTCTCTCCGGTCAGCGTGTCGAGGGCAACCTCGGTGACCGCAGCACCGTAGGCGAAATAGTAGAAGGGCCGGCCACGGCCCGTGATGCGATCCCATTCGACCTTGGGCGTGGCGTAGAAGCCCGTCGCGGACAGCTGGACACGGGCGGTGTAGGCCTCGGCCACCAGATCGGCGAAGGCGACGCTCTGCGTGCCGATCCGCACCGCGCCATCGGCGAAGACGACCGCCTCGGGCTTCACCTGCCAGCGCTCGGCGGCGAAATCGCGCAGGCGGCCGGCAATGGTGTCGCAGGCCGCCTTCACCGCCATGCCGTTGAGGTCGGAACCGGACGAGGCGGCGGTCGCCGAGGTGTTCGGCACCTTTCCGGTGTCCGTCGCACTGATCCGGACGGCCGAGACGGGCTGGGCAAACACCGAGGCGGCGACCTGCGCGACCTTGGTGTGCAGCCCCTGGCCCATCTCGGTCCCCCCGTGGTTCAGGGTGATCGAGCCGTCGGAATAGACATGGACGAGCGCGCCGGCCTGATTGAGATGGGTGAGCGTGAAGGAGATCCCGAACTTCACGGGTGTGATCGCGATCCCTTTCCGGATCAGTGGCTTGCCGGCGTTTTCTTCCGTAATGCGCGACCGGCGCGCCGCGTAGTCGGAGCTCTCCGCCAGCTCGGAAACCAGCTCGCGGGCAATGCTGTCCTCGACGGTCATGTGGTAGGGCGTCACGGTGCGCGGGCCGCTGGAATCGTAGAAATTCACCGCCCGCACATCGAGCGGATCGCGCCCGATTTCGTGGGCGATGTGGTCGATCACGCGCTCGATGCCGACCATGCCCTGCGGGCCGCCGAAGCCGCGAAAGGCGGTGAAGGAACAGAGATTGGTGCGCAGGCGATGCGAGGTGATCCGGACGGCCGGCAGGTAGTAGGCATTGTCGGAATGCAGCATCGCGCGGTCCGCGACGGGAATCGACAGATCCTGCGACCAGCCGCAATTGACGAAGTGCTCGAAGACGACACCGAGGATGCGGCCCTCGTCGTCGAACCCCACGCGGTAGGCGATGCGGAACGGATGGCGCTTGCCGGTGATCACCATGTCGTCGTCGCGGTCGTAGCGCATGGTGCAGGAGCGACCTGTGCGCCGTGCGGCGAGCGCGCAGCCCACCGCGAGCGCATTGCCCTGGCTTTCCTTGCCGCCGAAGCCACCCCCCATGCGCCGGATCTCGACGCGGACCTTGTGATAGGGCACGCCCAGCGCCCCGGCGACCTTGTGCTGGATCTCCGAGGGGTGCTGCGTGGACGACAGCACATGCATCTCGCCGTCCTCGCCGGGATGGGCGGTCGCGGCCTGGCCTTCGAGATAGAAGTGTTCCTGCCCGCCGATCTCGATCCTGCCGGACACCTGGTGCGGCGCCGTCTCGATCGCCGGCTCCGGGTTGCCCCGGGCGTATTCCACCGGTGGCGCGACGGTGCTTCCGGCCGCGAAGGCCGCGTCGATGTCGAGGAGTGCGGGAAGGTCTTCCCAGGTGACATGCGCCATGCGGGCGGCCCGCCGCGCGGCGAGATGGCTCTCGGCGATCACGAGGAACATCGGCTGGCCGCAATAATGCACTTCGCCATCGGCGAGGAACGGCTCCGGCGCGGGGGCTGGCGAGACGTCGTTCGCATGGGGCAGATCGGCGGCCGTGAGCACGGCCACCACGCCGGAAGCCGCGCGCACGTGATCGAGGTCGAGGGCGACGATACGGGCCCGGGCGCGATCGGAAAGCCCGAAGGCAAGGTGCAGGGCACCGGCCGGGAGCGGGGTGTCGTCGACATAGCGCGCAGCACCGGTGACGTGGAGCACGCCGCTGTCATGCGTCAGGGCGGCGTGGACACTCATGTCAGACCGCGCCCGGACGCGACACGCGGCAGCACCTGCTCCTGGGTGTCGTGCCAGCAGCGCAGCAGCAGGTTCTGCGCGGTGCGCATCCGGTAGGCCGCACTGGCGCGCATGTCGGAGATCGGCGTGAAATCGGCGACGAAGTCGCGGCCCGCACGCCGTGCCGTCGCTTCGGTCCAGGGCATTCCGATCAGGGCATCCTCCACGGCACGCGCGCGCTTCGGGATCGGTGCCATGCCGCCGAAGGCGATGCGGGCTTCCGCCACCAGCCCGTCCCGCACCCGGATCGAGAAACACCCGCACAGCGCGGAGATGTCCTGATCGAACCGTTTCGAGATCTTGTAGCAGCGCAGAGCATCATCCTGGGCGGGAACGAAGATGCTCTCGACGAATTCGCCGGGCTGGCGATCCTGCCGGCCATAATCGAGGAAGAAATCCTCGAGCGGCATCTCCCGCCGGGAGGCATCGCGGCGCAGCGTCAGCCGCGCGCCGAGCGCGATCAGGGCCGGCGGGCCGTCGCCGATCGGCGAGCCGTTGGCGATGTTGCCGCCGATCGTCGCGGCGTTGCGGACCTGGACCGAACCGTAGCGGCGGAGGAGCTCGGCGAAGTCCGGGTGGCGTCCGGCCATCACGCCGCGCAATTGCGACAGCGTGACCCCTGCCCCGATCCGCAGCCCCCCCGGCTCCGCGGTGATGGCGCGGAGTGCCGCGAGGCGGCCGAGAAAGACCGGCTTGGGCAGCGTCCGGAGCGCCTTGGTCACCCAGAGCCCGACATCGGTGGCCCCGGCGATCAGGGTGGCTTCCGGATTGGCGGCATACCAGCGCGCGAAGGCGTCGAGATCGGTCGGCAGCGCCGGGTCGTCGGCGCCCTCGAGACCGGCGAGCGCGGTCCCGTCCTCGACGTCCCAGGCGGGACAGGGTGTGCGCGCCAATGCATACGCGGCGTGCATGATCGGTGCATAACCTGTGCATCGGCAGAGATTGCCCGCGAGCACGTCATTCCAGTCCTGCCGCCCGGCGCGATGCGCGGCATGGAGCGACATCACGATGCCCGGCGTGCAGAAGCCGCATTGCGAGCCGTGGTTCTCGACCATCGCCTCCTGCACCGGGTGCAGGCCACCATCCGGCGCGGCTATGCCCTCGACGGTTCGCAGCGCACGGCCTTGTAATTGCGGCAGAAAAAGGATGCAGGCGTTGAGAGCCCGGTGGACAACGGAGCCGTCCTCCACGCTCGCGACCGTCACGGTACAGGCCCCGCAATCGCCCTCGTTGCACCCCTCCTTGGTGCCGGTGAGACCACGGGTCTCGCGCAGCCAGTCGAGCAGCGTCGTCGTCGCCGCCACGCCCGACAGCCGGACAGCCTCACCGTTCAACAGGAACGCAACATCCATCAATAAACCCGCCGCCCTGCCCGTCGTGTCATTCGCCGATCCGGTTCGACGCGGCAGAGATCCGGACCGGTGCACGTTCTCAGAGAAGCCTTATTTTCGGGCCAAGGCAAGGGACCGATCCGCCGTCAACTGCCCACCCGCAGATCATCACTGGCGTATTGCCTTCAATTTCGGCACTGACGCCGTCTTGGTGGGCACGGTGGCTGTGCGCCGGCAGGGAGTCGGATCCAGCGCGAAATCCGGTTTCGCGCCATTGCGGGCTCGCCTAGAGTGCCGGCCATGAGCAGCACCCCCCGATTCATCCATCTTCGCGTTCACACGTCCTATTCGCTTCTGGAGGGCGCCATCCCGGTCAAGGCGCTCGCGAAGCTCTGCCGCGATGAGACCATGCCGGCTGTGGCGATCACCGATAGCGGCAATCTCTTCGGGGCCATGGAGGCGAGTTCCGCCCTGTCGCGCGAGGGTATCCAGCCGATCATGGGATGCCAGCTGGATCTGGCCCATCAGGCGGCCGCGCGGCCGGACGAGAAGCCGCCACGCCCGGACCCGCTCGTGCTTCTTGCCCAGAACGAGGTGGGCTTCGGCAACCTGCTCAAGCTCAGCTCGATCAATTACCTTGAGGCCGGCGACGCGCTGCCGCACATCACCGTCGATGCGCTCGAGCGACATGCGGCGGGGCTCATCTGCCTGACCGGAGGAAGCACCGGACCGATCGGACGGCTCATCGCGGAGGGAAACGAAGCCCGCGCCAGGGCACTCTGCGAGCGGTTGGCGGCGACTTTCGGCGACCGTCTCTATGTCGAGATCCAGCGTCATCCGGGCGGGGATGGATCGCGCACGGCCATCGAACTGGCAACCGAGCCGGGGCTGATCGGCATCGCGCACGATCTGGGCCTGCCACTGGTGGCAACCAACGACGTGCATTTCCCGAAGCGCGACGTCTACGAGGCGCATGACGCGCTCCTGTGCATCGCGGACGGCACCTATGTCGATCAGCAGGAACCGCGCCGGCATCTCACCGAAGAGCATTGCTTCAAGACCCAGGCCGAGATGGCGACGCTCTTCGCCGACGTGCCGGAGGCGATCCGCAACACCGTCGAGATCGCCCGGCGTTGCGCGTTCCGGCCGAAGGTCCGCGATCCGATCCTGCCGCGTTTTGCCGACGACGAGATCGAGGAACTGCAGCGACAGGCGCGCGCGGGGCTCACCGCGCGCCTCGCGACGATCCCGCAAGCCGCACCGGTGGCCGACTACGAGGCTCGGCTGGATTACGAGTTGGGCGTCATCGAGACCATGGGGTTTCCGGGCTACTTCCTGATCGTTGCCGATTTCATCAAATGGGCCAAGGAACACGACATTCCCGTGGGGCCCGGACGCGGCTCCGGAGCCGGCTCGCTCGTGGCCTATGCGCTGACGATCACCGATCTCGATCCGTTGCGTTACGGCCTGCTTTTCGAGCGGTTCCTGAATCCGGAGCGCATCTCGATGCCGGATTTCGACATCGACTTCTGCATGGACCGGCGGGAAGAAGTGATCGCCTATGTGCAGGAAAAGTACGGCCGCGACCGGGTGGCGCAGATCATCACCTTCGGTGCGCTGCTCTCCAAGGCCGCGGTCAGGGATGTCGGCCGGGTGTTGCAGATGCCCTACGGTCAGGTCGATCGGCTCTCCAAGCTGATCCCGGTCGAGGGCGTCAAGCCGGTCAGCATCGAGAAGGCCCTTGCCGACGAGCCGAGGCTGCGGGACGAAGCCCGGTCGGATCCACAAGTGCAGCGCCTGCTCGACATTGCGCGGAAGATCGAAGGACTGCTCCGGAACGCCTCGACACATGCCGCGGGCGTGGTGATCGGAGACCGGCCGCTCGACGAGTTGGTGCCGCTCTACCGCGACCCGCGTTCGGATATGCCGGCCACCCAGTACAACATGAAATGGGTCGAGGAAGCCGGGCTGGTGAAGTTCGACTTTCTCGGGTTGAAGACCCTGACGGTCATCCAGAACGCACTGGATCTTCTGAAGCGGCGCGGGATCGAGATCGATATCGGCGCGATCCCCCTCGACGATGCGAAGAGCTACGATCTCTACGCCTCCGCCGCGACGGTTGCGGTGTTTCAGGTGGAAAGTGCCGGCATGCGTTCGGCCCTTCGCCAGCTGAAACCCAACTGCATCGAGGACATCATCGCCCTGGTGGCGCTCTACCGGCCCGGACCGATGGAGAACATTCCGAAGTTCTGCAACGTCAAGAACGGCCGCGAGCCGCGTGAAAGCCTTCATCCATCGATTGACGCCATTCTGGACGAAACACAGGGCATCATCGTCTACCAGGAACAGGTGATGGAGATCGCCCGCAAGATGGCCGGCTATTCGCTGGGCGGCGCCGACCTGCTGCGCCGGGCCATGGGCAAGAAGATCCAGGAGGCGATGGATGCCGAGAAGCCCAAGTTCCTGGCGGGCGCGGCGGCAAACGGTGTCGGCAAGGGCAAGGCCGAAGAGGTCTGGAACCTGCTCGACAAGTTCGCGAATTACGGCTTCAACAAGTCGCATGCGGCCGCCTATGCGGTGGTCAGCTATCAGACCGCCTGGCTGAAGGCCAACCATCCGGTGGAATTCATGGCTGCCGTGATGAACTGCGACATCCATCTCACCGACAAGCTCGGTGCCTACAAGCAGGAGATCGACCGGCTCGAGATCGAGGTGATGCCGCCTTGCGTGAACCGCTCCGCCGCGACCTTCACGGTGGAGGACGGACGCATTCTCTATGCGCTCGGGGCCCTCAAGGGCGTCGGGGTCGAGGCGATGCGGCTGATCACCGAGGCGCGGGAAGCAGGCGGAGCATTCGACGGATTGTTCGACTTTGCCGCCCGGGTCGATCTGAGGCGGGTCGGCAAGAAGGCGATGGAAATGCTGGCTCGGGCCGGGGCCTTCGACATGCTCGAAGCAAACCGCCGAAAGGTTTTCGAGAGCATCGAGGCGCTGGTGCGGTTTTCGGCGGCGGCTCACGACGAGCGAGCCTCTTCGCAGGTCAGCCTGTTCGGGGGCGCGGGCATTGCCCTGCCCACTCCGAAGCTCGCCCAATCCGAGGACTGGCGGCCGATGGACCGGTTGCTGCACGAAAACGGTGCCGTCGGCTTCTACATCTCGGGCCATCCGCTCGATGACTATGCCGGCGTGCTGCGGCGGGCGGGTGTCTCGACCTATGCCGACGTCCTGCGCAATGCAGCGAACGGACAGGCCAGCGTCTGCCGGATCGCCGGCGCGGTTTCGGTGCGCGACGAGCGAAAGTCAGCGCGAGGAACACGGTATGCCTTCGTGAAGCTGTCGGATCCGACGGGGCTCTACGAAGTCCGAATGTTCTCGGACGTGCTCGACGTGGCACGCGACTATCTGGAACCGGGCCAGGCCGTGGTCCTGACCGTGGTGGCGACGCCGGAGGGCGAGGATGTCAGCCTTCTGGCAAAGGCGGCGACACCGATCGACGTCGCGCTGGCCGGAACAGCAAGCCTCGGGCTCAGGGTCTTCGTGACGGGCACCGAGGCCCCGGCTTCGCTGGCAGCGCGCCTCGCCGCCGCTGAAAAGACGACCGAGGTCCGGCACCGGGGGCCGGTCAATCTCGTGCTGATGGATCCGGACTTGCCGGGCGAGGTCGAGGTCGATCTGCCCGGAGACTGGCCGCTCACGCCCCAGGTGATCGGGGCACTGAAAGCGTCGCCAGGCGTCGTCCACGTCGAGGAGTTCTGAGCACCGGAACCGGCGTCCCACGAATGGAAACAGCCGCCCGGTCCCGAGCGGCTGTCTTTGCTTCGTGATCTTTCGTCAGATGGGTCGGATCAGGCGGCTTCGGCCCGCTGTGCCTGGCGCTCGCTTTCCTCGCGACTGAGCGCCACAGAGGTACGAACTCCGCGGCCGACAAATTCCATCATGCCCTTGACCGTGCGCTCGTTCGGATCGATCCCGGCACACATCAGCACCTCGCGTCCGTCGCGCGACCGCGCCCAACGGGCAATGACTTCAGGCCCATTGCCGTATTTCTTGTCGTCCGCGATCGCGTCGTCCAGAGCGGCCAGCACCACGGCGGCGAACAGCTTCTGGGCACGGGCACCCTGATCGTTGGTGTACGCGACCTCGTCCACGTAATCGAACATTACGTCAATCCTTCCTCGCTTGTCTGGCGTTGCAGTGCAATATGACCATTGGATGACGGATTTGGACTGCCAATACCACATGCCTGCCATGCGCCGAGCGCATGGCTTATCGCGCTGCCTTCAGGAAGAGTTAACGTTTTCAGTCCCTCAGGATCCTGATACGCGACCTTTTTCCGCGACACGCGGAGACGCGAGGGCCGGGTAGCGGGTTTCGGGTGGCGAATCGGCCCAGGTCAGCCCCCGATAATCGAAGCCAGCCTCGAGGGTCGGCTTGACAATATGAAAATACGGAGACAGGTCGAAATCACGCGGCGCGAACAGCGAGTGATGTCGAATGTGAAGGATTTCGCGGCGCTGATAACGCGCCTTCGCGTCGGCGCGGAATTCGCGGGTGATGCGGGGCAGGATCGGGTACCGCACCTGCTGGAAGGCTTCCGCGATCAGGGAAGAACAGATCGCTCGGGTCGGATCGCCCGATCCGAAGGCCAGCATCCGCCGTCGCCAGCGCATCGGTACCGGCGGAGTGGGGAAGAGGAACCGCAGCATGTCCCAGATATTCTTCATGTCGTAGCGCTTGCCGATACTGTTCACCATGAAGTCGATCACCCTCGCCCGGTCCTCGACGCTAAGGTCGTTTGCCCTGCAGATCCGCGTGTTGAAGTCCTCGTATTTCGACAGAGGCACGGCGATGCAGCCCTGACCCAGTTCGACCTCGATAAGCGAGAGCGACTCGCCGTGGGCGTTGACTTGTCCCAGAGCGTTGCCGACGTAGAAAGCGGCATGCGACCAGGTGGACTGGGTGAGGTACTTGATCGCCACCGAGACCCGGGCATGGCCTTCGATCAGAAGCACATCTCCCGGTCGCAGGACCCGACGCAGAGCAACGACATTCGCATGGGTATAGGGTGCGAAGCCGGGCGATGGCGATCTCAGGCGCGCGGCGAGCAACCGGCCGAGACGGTCCATCAGGGTGTCGCGCTGCTGCATCTTCCTCCAACCCGGTCGCGGCCAGGCACTACTTTTCGAGCGTCTTCTCGCCGTCCGGATGAAACGCACTCGGGGCGAAAGCAACTATGTCGAACGTATCCGTACCGGCCTCTACACCATTTACGCGAAACGATAATATATCACTCACTTTCTTGATGGTCCTGGTTTCAAGTTCGAGCGCCAGACCGGATTGCCAGACGATGCGAAACCCGGCTTCCTCGACAACGCCTCGGATCGGCCGGACTCTGAAGAAACCACGCATATGCGCCGCTCCGGATAACCCGTCCCAAATGCGCTATGCGGTATGGCTGCGGGCTGCCCGCGTAAAGAAAGAGCGTCACGGAACTGCCTTGACCAGTGTGGGGGTTCGTTCCGAAGGGCTTGCGGCGCGCCAGGCCTTGCGGCCATTGCCGGCCCACCGGGACTACGGGCGAGAAAGGTCAACCGGGGCTCCATCCAACCGCGAATCTCCTGCAAGGCTGCGCCTGTCATCGCTCCGCCAGTCATCTCTCAGGCAAACCGCTGGCAGGCAAGAATGAGGCACGGTCGTACATCACCATAACGGGGGACTGCGCCGGTCCTGCGACACTAACTGCCGCGACTCGTCTCCGGCGGAGATCATCTCCAGATCGACCGGCGCCGAGATGCCGTCCCAAGGTGCTCCGTCCGGGATAAACGGGAGAGACCTCCTGACCCTCCACCGAATTCGGTCTTGGCCCAGACTGCCGCGATCCGCGCTGCGATGCCCTGCGCAGCGCCGGGTGTAGCGACACCGATCACGACCGCGCAGCGCACTCCGAGAAGGATCTTCACGCCTTGCGCGGTCCGTCCAGACCGAGAAATCGCATCAAGGGACAGGCGGCCGGGGCCACGCGCGAGCAGCACCAGAAAGCAGGCCGCCCAGAGCCCGTGCGTCGGCCATGCCGAGGGGTAGACGAAGACCTGGATCATCAGCGTCATGACAAGCAGGGCAAGCGCCGAGAACCGTGTGAAGAGCCCAAGGACCAGGAGGATCGGGAAGAGATGCTCGGCCACAGTGCCGAGCCAGGCCGCCATGTCCGACGGAATGATCGGCAGCGCATATTCGTGCTCGAAAAGGAAATAGGTGGATTCCTTTATCGAGAACCCTTCGACCTTCGTTCGGCCCGAGAGCCAGAAAACCGCGGCGGGGAAGATCCGTGCTGCCAGAGCCACGAGGCTCCAGGGAATGCCGTCACCCAGCGCGTTCAGCCGGCGCACCAATCCCTTCCAGCCGGTATCGCGGGTCGCAAGGCCGGGCTCCGGCTCTGCGGCGGAAAGTTCCGTGGGGGTCATGGCCTGATCTCCTGGCTGGATTTGACGGTCGGCTCGATGGTGGCGGCAACGACGAGACCGGCACCGATGAGTTGCGCGAGAACGGGGGCCGGGTCGAACTCGGGGTCCACGCGAAGTGCGACATCGCTGGCAGATGCCAGTGTGCCGTTGCTGACAAGCGCCCCCAAGAAGGCCGCATCCCCTGCGCTCTGGCGGATCGTGATCACGTCGAAGCCGCGCCGGGCCACAAGTGCGGATTCGGCGTGCCAATCGACGGGACCGGTTGCCTCTTGCCCCGGTTGATTACGGCTCCAGAGCGTGTGAACGGGATGAACCGATTGCACGACAGCCACTGACGGATGCAGCGTGAGGTGAAGCGTATCGGGCGGAGCGGCAGCCAGGGCCTCCAACGTCTCCGTCGCAACCGGCGCCACGTCAGCCGCGTGATAGGCCCTGCCGCGGGCCAGTTCGAGGCGGGCAATATCGGACAGGTAGGGCAGCTTCGCCACCGGCGGAAAGTCCTCCAGAAAGTGCGGCAATCCCGTTCCGTATTCCATCATCAGCGGGGAGGCAGGCGGATGCTGCCGCGCGAACTCGGCGAACAACGCCACAGCGAAGTCCTGGCCAACCAGCCGCACGATCACCGGGAACCGTTTGGCAAGGGCACCGGTCAGAGCGACCATGACATTGTTGCGATAAACGGCGAAACGGCGGTCGAGGTCGGCTGGATCCGGGGCCGTCAGGCCTTGTGGACATCCATCGCCGAGAACACCGGTCCGAAAGTCGTCCTGCAGGTCAGCCAGCGCGTGCATGAGATACCTTCGACTCTGTTTCCGCCGATGACAGGATGTCTGTCACGCGTCTTGCTTCTTCGGCGAGTTCGCTGAAGACGGGAATGTCGTTGTCCCACTCGATCAGGCTGGGAAGCGGTCCGGTGCGCGCAATCAGGTCCGCATAAAGCGTCCAGACCGGATCGGCGACAGGGGAGCCGTGGGCATCGATCAGCAATGGTCCGGTCGGCAGATCCTCGACATCGTGTCCGCCGAGGTGGATCTCCCGAACCGCCGCCACCGGGAAAGCGGCCAGGTAGGTCCGGGCATCGGTTCGGTGATTGGTTGCCGAGACGAAGACGTTGTTGACGTCGAGGAGCAATCCGCAGCCGGTGCGCCGCACGATCTCGGCAAGGAAGTCGGTCTCGGACCAGGTGCTCGCAGCAAAGCCAACATAGGTAGACGGGTTTTCGAGCAGCATTTGCCGGCCGAGACGGTGCTGGACGGTCTCGATATGCTCGGAGACAATCCGCAGGGTCTCGTCGGTGTAGGGCAACGGCAGAAGATCATCGAGAAAGGCGGTGCCGTGGCTCGACCAAGCGAGGTGCTCGGAGAAGCTCTCGGGTTGGTAGCGGTCGCAGAGGATGGCCAGACGGTTCAGATGATCCGCATCGAGCGGACCGGCGCCACCGATCGACAGTCCGACACCGTGAACGGACAGCGCATAGCGGTCGCGGAGTGCCTCGAGTTGAGCATGCGGGATGCCACCCGCGCCCATGTAGTTTTCGGCATGAATTTCGAGGAACCCGATTCTATCGGATTCTTCTTGAAGGTCTTCAAAATGCTCGGGCTTGAAACCGACACCTGCAGCGACGGGAAGACGGGACGGAAGCATGATGAACTCCGTATCGAGGACAGGAAACGGGAACGGTGTCGGAGGGCGCGGATGCCGCCCCCCGACAATCGCGATCACGCCGGGCGATCGATCTCTTCGAGCGAACCGTTGCCGAAGGGCGTTTCCATCTCGATGCATGTTCCAGCGGGGACCAGTTTCCACGCATTGCCCTGATAGTCGACGGTGGACGTACCGGCGCAGGTCGTGCCCGCGCCCGCTGCACAATCATTCTCACCAGCCAGTGCAACGCCGAAGCACTTCTCCATCTCGTCGGCGGCATGCGCTGGAACTCCACCGAGCAGGGTGAGCGCCGTTGCCATCGAGCCGGCAAACGCGAGGGACTTTGAAACTTTGGTCATGGATATCTCCCGTTGGATGACGAACCGTTCAGCCGGTTCAGATTGCCGTTCGGCGCCGGGAGCGCCCGCGTTACCCTGTTCACGCCACCGTGTTCACGATAGGAGAAATGGTCGCTTTTTCCGCCTTCATGTAACAGATCGACGCTGAACCACGAAAAGGGATGTGAATGGGCCAATCCGAAGACCCGTCGCTCGACGACCTGCTCCGAGCCGCACTCCGCGGCGACGCGCGTGCATATGCCACCTTTCTCGGGCAGATCACGCCGTTGGTCCGGGGCATCGCCCGGTCGCGCGGCGGCGGCCTCGGATCAGACATATGCGAGGATATCGTGCAGGAAACGCTGCTCGCCATACATCAGAAGCGCCACACATGGCGCGAGGACATGCCTGTACGGCCATGGCTCTATGCCATCGTGCGCTACAAGGTCGTGGATGCATTTCGCGCCCGCGGCCGCAGGGTTCATGTTCCCATTGAGGACTATGCCGAGACGATTGCAGCCGAACCGGACACCGACCCGACCGAACGCAGCGATGCCGACCGGGTGATCGACCAACTCGACGATCGCTCGCAGCAGATCGTTCGCGCGATCGGCCAAGAAGGTGAGAGCATATCAGACACAGCCAAGGCCCTCGGCATGACCGAGACAGCAGTCCGCGTGGCGCTGCACCGCAGCCTCAAGCGTATCGCCGGCCTGAGAGCGAGGATGATCGAATGAATACCGATGACCTGATCAGGGCGATGGCGTCCGACACCACGCAAGCCAGCCCTCCCGACAGGCTGTTGCCGGCGGCGCTCCTGGGATCCGCGATCCTGGCCGGCCTGATCTTTCTGTCGGGAATGGGCATTCGTCCCGATCTGGCGGAGGCGCTGACCCATGCACCGGTCCTGATCAAACAGGTATTTCCCTGGGTTCTGATGATATCCGGGCTCGCTCTGGTCTTGCGTTTGGGCCGCCCCGGCACCCCGCTCGGGATGTGGCCCTACATCCCCGCCGTGATTGCCGCTGTGCTCGTGGTGTCGATGCTGGTCGAATTGATCACCCTTCCCTCAGCAGGCTGGGGCATGGCGCTGTTCGGCAAGAGTGCAGCCACCTGCCTTCTGTCAATTCTGTCGATCGCCGCACCGGTTGCTGCCCTCAGCCTTCTGATCATGCGGCGCGGCGCCCCCACGCGGCCCGGCTGGGCGGGTTTCGCGGCGGGCCTGATGGCCGCTGGCGCCGGGGCGGCTGTCTATGCGTTTTACTGCAACGAGGACAGCCCGCTGTTCTTCGGTGTCTGGTACGTACTGGCGATACTTGCCACAGCCGGCGCGAGTGCCGTTGCAGGATCCAGACTTCTGCGCTGGTAGCAGCATGTGTGGCCAAAGACCCGTTCGTGGTGCGTCAGCCCTTGGCGGAAGCGCTTCCGCGGCGAGAAACGACCGCGAGGCCCCCGAGGGCCGCCAGCATGAGCCAGACCGCAGCCGGAAGCGGAACAGGAGTGATATGAGCACCGGCAATGGATGACACCTGCTGATGGATCACCGAATTCGGGTGAACCGGGTCAAAAAACGCGAGCATCAGCGCTTCCTCGGGGCTGCAGACCGATCCGCCCGCTGCGGCCGGGAAGACGCAGGGAATGGTGGCATCCGCGACACCGAAGCTACGCGGATCGGAGATGAGGTCATCGAACACGGATTTGATATCGATCTCCACGACGCTGACCCCCGCCCTCTCGATACGTGGAACAAGCCTGTCGAGCTTTCGGTTGAAGGCCTGCGACCCGGCCGCGGCCTCAGCCGCCAGCGCGGGCTGGAACAATGCATAGGCAGGTACCTTGGACAGATCGGGCAGGTTGAACAAAACGACATCGTCGACGCCCAGACGTCCAAGGGCAACCGCCGTACGCGCGACGGACGTCGCTGCCGCTCGGCCAGCCTTTCGAGCATTCCCTGTCGGAATGCCAGCGAAGACATCATTCGCACCTGCCCAGATCGTTGCAACAGGGCGGGCGCCCAGACCACCGGCTGAGGCCTGCTGAAACAGCCCGAGCTGCTCGGTCAAATCCGGGACCGCGTCACCATTGCTCGTCGCAGTCGCCCCGCCAAATGCAAAATTGCCCGACCGCAACCCTTTTGCACCGAAACTTTCCGCGACCGGCTCGGCCCAGACGGGTCCGTTGGAAAACCGACCCTCGAAATAGGGCGGATCGCTCGGCGCGGACCCTCCGGTCGCCGCGAAGAGATTGCCCGGATCACTCAGGCTATCGCCGAAGAACCAGGCGCTTGTGAAACCGGTCATCGTCGTCGCGGCTGCAGGACCGACAATGCCTGCTATGGCTGCCGCGGCAAATATCGTCCTCAAAAGTTTCTTGGTCATGCCCTACCCCCTTCTTGCAACGCCCTGACCCAGCGCAAAGAACGCCCTGTGAGGCCAACCGATCGCGGATCTGATCGCCGCGCGAGCTTTCGGTTGATTTCAGGTTGGGCCACAAACTCGCGCTCGGTCAAGCTCTCAAGCGACGATGCAATCTTTGGGCTTTGCTGGTTCCGCAGATGCTCACTCCGAATACTGTGTTTTTCAGGTCGGTTCAGGTGGGTCTGCTCAGCCGCGAGGAGGCCGGTTGACCTTTTCGGGCGTACGGGTCGGAAGATTGGTACACTCTCAAAGGGGACAGATGCACATTAGCAGCTGAGGGCCAGGCGGGCGGTTCAACGGAGGCACGGATTGTCTGATACTCGGATTGGCTCGGTACTAGAGGGCCCGAGACCGGCTCGCGCCGGAAGTCCGCTCGAAACCAACTCAGTCATGCTCCACGAAAACGTCTCAGTTTGTGCCGTTGTGATTGCAGTTCGTTTTTGGCTGCCAATACTGTCGGTGCAACGCGAAATCACCATACGTTTTTTTCATGGCTCTATTCGCCGTCGACCGATCGCACGCGCTCGCCGCCGACGTTCTGCACGCTCTCGGGTTTCGATGCGATCCTCCAGGAATTTGCCGGCAAGAAGTCCAACGAGAAAACCTCCCAGATGCGCTTCCCATGCAAGCAGTCCGCCGAGAGCGAAATAGAAGACCACATTGAGGCCCGCCAGAACCGCGACCCGCGTTGCGACCGGGCGCACGGGTACCCGGTTCGCGCGATGGCGCCGCCAGTCCCACGCGATCCAGAGCCCGAGGAACGCAAACACCGCCCCTGACGCACCAACCATGGGGATAGGCTGTGGAGAGAGCAGCCCGAACATGGCCGCGCCTGCTACGGCGCCCGCCGCAAAGAGCGGCAGGATCGGACCTTCACCGTAGCGGTCTGAAACGAACCGGCCCAACGCCAGCAGGATCGTCATGTTCATCGCCATGTGAAGGAGGCCGCCATGCAGCATCGCGTGGCTGAGGAACATGGTAGCCGGCTGCGCCGCGAAGATCGGTTGAGCGCCGTGCAGCAATTGCGGCCAGAAAGCGCCCACCTCGAAAACCCGGAGACGCAGCGTACTGTCTCCGAGAACGCCGCGGTCCGCCAGCGAGAGTACCAGTTCGATCAGCGCGATCCCTCCGGCTAGCCAGAGAAGCGTACGCGGCATCGGCGTGTAAGGAACATCACGCCTGCGCAGGGGCCCAGGAGCCTCGCCTCGCAGGTCTTGGTCCCGGGAGCCGGGTGCAGGATCGGGCATGTGCCTCTCAGGCGCTGGCGGCAAGCAGGCTGGCGTTGCCGCCGGCGGCCGTGGTGTCGATGCACAGATGTCTTTCGAGAACGAACCGTAGCGGCGCGACCGGGGCAGTTTCAAGTCCGATGATCGGCCCCGTGCGACGCGCGAGAGCGCATCTCAGGGCACGAAGCCAGTCGGTCGGTCCGCACGCGGCGACCGCATCGAGCGGCACCAGATCGACCAGCGCCTCCACATCGACCTGCCCGTCCAGTCCGACGATCTGGAAACCGGCTCTCGCCAGGGGCGCAACCGCCCTTTCCGCGCCCTCGGCCACGACCAGGACTGCGTTCCCTCCCGCAAGAGCCTGAATCGCCTGCGCCAGTGCGCTCTCGGCTCCCGTGCCGAGACAAAGCACGTGGCCTCGCGGATGAAGGCTCAGCCGATTGCTTTCGCCGGTGGGACCCGGGAGGTCGATCGCGTCGGCATGGAGCGTTTCCACCGACTCCAGTGCTGCGGCGACGAGCGGTGAAGCCCCCCCTAAGGTCGATTTGAGACGCGCCCGGCGCTCGGGTCCGAACAGCGTCATCTCGGGGCTGAGCGACGCTAGGGCCAAGGCAAGATCGGCGGCCTTGACTGTCGGTCCGACAGGCTCGGGAACCTCGTTCCCGGCAATCGATCCCGCCGGTTTCTGCAGGCGTGGCAAATAGTGCGATCCTCCGGCCTTGGGACCGGTTCCCGATAGCCCTTCGCCACCGAAAGGCTGCGAACCGACTATGGCTCCGATCTGGTTGCGGTTCACATACATGTTGCCGACCTTCAGACGCGCCGTCACCTGCTCTACCCGATCATCGATCCGGCTGTGCAACCCGCAGGTCAACCCGAAGCCGCGGTCGTTGATTGCATCCACGACCTTGTCGAGATCCCTCGCGCGGAAGCTCGCAAGATGCAGCACCGGGCCAAAAATCTCGCGTTCCACCGCATGTATGCCATCCACAGCCAGAAGAGTCGGAGCAACAAACCTGCCACCCTCCGGGACCTTGAGCCGCTTTATGGTCACTGCTTCATGAGCATCAATATAAGCGGAGATCGAGGCTTCCGCCTCGGCATCGATCACGGGGCCTACGTCGGTCGCGAGATCCCAGGGATTGCCGACCTCGAGTGCATCCATTGCACCGGTAAGCATCTCGACCACACGTGCACGGGCCTCCTCCTGAACGTAGAGTACCCGAAGCGCCGAACAGCGCTGGCCCGCGGATTGGAAGGCGGAGGCCAGCACATCCCGGACCACTTGCTCGGTGAGTGCGGTGCTGTCGACGATCATTGCATTCAACCCGCCCGTCTCGGCGATCAGCACAGCATCGGGTGCCGCATTCTCTGCCAGCGACCTGTGAATGAGCCGCGCGACCTCGGTGGAGCCGGTGAAGCAGACACCCGCAATCTCCGGTGCCGCCGTGAGCCGCGCTCCGACATCGGCGCCGTCTCCGGGCAGCAGATGAAGTGCTGCCGCGGGAATGCCCGCTTCGTGCATCAATTCGACGGCCCGGCGGGCGATCAGCGGTGTCTGTTCGGCAGGTTTCGCCAGAACGGCATTGCCGGCGCCGAGGCAGGCCGCAACCTGACCGGTGAAGATCGCGAGCGGAAAATTCCAGGGGCTGATGCAGACCATCACGCCCCTTGGTGTTCCTGTTGCTGCCTCCGCAGCGTCAGCATAATAGCGCAGGAAGTCCACCGCTTCGCGCAATTCGGCAATGGAATCGGCCAGCGTCTTTCCGGCTTCGCGTGTGGCAAGCGCCATCAGTTCGGCCGCGTTCGCCTCGTAGAGATCAGCGGCACGGCGCAAAGCGGTGGCTCGGTCAGCCGCGGGCGTTTCGGACCAAACCCGGAAGCCGTGGGAAGCAGACGCGCGCGCTGCTTCAACCACTTCGGGAGTCGCCTCCTTGACATGGCCGACAAGGTCAGCCGGGTCGGCCGGATTGCGAATTTCGGTGCCGGATTGGCCCCAGACGTGTCGGTGCCAGACGGCCCGCGCATCGATGACACTGGAAATCGACGCAGGCTCGTTGATGTCCCAACCCAATGCGTTTTTTCGAGGCGCAAAGAGCGCGTCGGGGGACCGGATATCCGAAGCTGCCGTGACGCCACTCGCTTCCAACGCTTCGAGCGGATCCGTCGCTACGGTCTCGGGTGGAAGCGATTCATCGACGATCTGGTTGACGAAACTCGAATTTGCCCCGTTCTCCAGCAGCCGCCGCACGAGATAGGCCAGAAGGTCACGGTGCGCCCCGACCGGCGCGTAGATGCGACATGCAGTCCCGTGCTCCCCATGAACGATGTCGTGAAGCGCCTCCCCCATCCCGTGCAGGCGCTGGAACTCATAGCCCGAGGTATCCGGTCCCGCCATATCGCGCACCGCAGCGACGGTGTGCGCGTTGTGTGTCGCGAATTGTGGATAAATTCGGTCTCGCCGATCCAAGAGGCGCTTGGCGTTTGCGAGATAGCTCACGTCGGTATGGGCCTTGCGGGTGAAGACCGGAAACCCCGGAACGCCCTTTTCCTGCGCGCGCTTGATTTCGGTGTCCCAATAGGCCCCCTTCACAAGGCGCACCATGATCCGCCGATCGAGCCGCTCAGCGAGCGCATGAAGCCAGTCGATTACCGGGCCGGCACGACGACCATAGGCCTGTACGACGACGCCGAAACCATCCCAGCCAGCCAGTTCGGGATCGCTCAGCAGTTCCTCGATCACGTCGAGGGAAATGTCGAGCCGGTCGGCTTCTTCCGCGTCGACATTGAACCCGATCCCGGCCGCAGCCGCGGCGCGGACCAGCTCGCGGGCGCGTGGAAGCAACTCGTTCATCACCCGTTCTCGGTTGGTCCATTCGTAGCGAGGATGGAGCGCCGAGAGCTTCACCGAAATGCCTGGAGAAGTCCGGACATCGCCGGTGGCCTTTTTCGCGATGAACGCGATCGCGTCTGCGTAGGATACCGCATAGCGGCGCGCGTCGGCATCGGTTCTCGCAGCCTCGCCCAGCATGTCGTAGGAATAGGTATATCCCTTCGCTTCCATACCCGCGGCCCGGGTCATCGCCGCGTTCATGTTTTCTCCGAGGACGAACTGCCGACCCATCATCTTCATCGCCTGACCAACTGCCGTACGCACTACGGGTTCGCCAAGCCGGCGGACCGCCGCGCGAAGCGCGCGCGCCGGCCGCGCCGGATCATCGTCGAGCACGCGTCCGGTCAGCATCAACCCCCAGGTCGCGGCATTGACCAGCGGCGAAGTCGAGCGCCCCAGATGGGCGCTCCAGTTCGAGGCTTCGATCTTGTCGGCGATCAGATCATCGATCGTCTCGGCATCGGGGACCCTCAGAAGCGCTTCGGCGAGACACATCAGCCCGACGCCCTCTTCGGTCGATAGGCCGTATTCGGCCAGAAACGATTCCATCACCGTCGGCGAAGAACGGGCGCGGACCCGTCGCACGAGGTCAGCGGCATCCTTGGCCATCCGCCTCCGAGCGACCGGGTCAAGATCAAGGTCCGCAACGAGCCCCCGCACGAGGTCGGCCTCATCGGAATATGTCGCTGCCAGAATTGCATCGCGACCCGATGCATCGAATTTGCGGGTGAGTTGGGTCGAGGACGAAAAAGGGGCAGCAGCTGGGCACATTCTTGAGACCTTCCGGGGAACGTTCAACGAGAAACCTACCATAGCAGACTGCCCATGGCGAATTCGCCGAATAGACGCCCAGAGCAGCGCTTTTCACTAAATGCAGAACCTGTTATGGGATATCTGCAATCCCGATCGGGGGCCTACAGTGAAGTTGGACAGGATCGATCAGGCGATCATTTCCGCCCTCACGGAAGATGGCCGCATGACAATCACCGACCTCGCCGAACGGGTCGGCCTATCCAAGACACCCTGCACCAACCGTCTAAGGCGTCTGGAAGAAGGCGGAATAATAAGGGGTTACCGCCCCATGCTCGACCATAATGCGCTGGGGCGCGGGCACATTGCCTTCGTTCAGGTCAGCCTTACCGACACCAAGCTCGCGGCTCTCGATGCCTTCGATATTGCCGTCCGGCGGATTTCGGAAGTCGAGGAATGCCATCTCATAGCCGGCCCTTTCGATTATCTCATCAAGGTGCGGACAGCCGACATCTCCGCCTTCCGGACGGTGCTCTCGGAACGGATCTCCACCCTGCCCCATGTCTCGCATACCTCGACTTTCGTTGCGATGGCCGTCGTGACGGATACGGCAAGCTAATCCACTTCGAGTCCACGTGTTTGACCCATGTCAAGGAACCACGCTCTGCCGCGCCGCAGGCTCCCCGAGTGTTTCAGGAGAAGACCAGATGACCCACACACCACACGAGCTGGCCGAGGAATTTCCCGACAAGGTCGATCGCATTCACGAGCTCAAGATGTCGAACGCGCACTTCCAGAAGCTGATGGAGGAATACCATCAGGTGAACCTCGACATTCACCGCGCAGAAACGAACGTCGAGCCGACCGATCAGTTTCACGAGACCGAACTGCGCAAGACCCGCATGCAGCTGAAGGACCAGATTGCACATATGCTTGCCTGATCGGATGCCGACTGCCAGGCGCGAGAAGTCCAGAAGGCTTTGACACTGACCTTCCCGCACTACGTTCCGCCCGTCAGCTCCGGAGCGGAACGATGCTGCAGGTCACCAACGTAACGAAGTCCTACCCGGGCGCCCAAGCTCCGATTTCGGTTCTGCGCGGCGTGACGTTCAGTCTCCGCGCGGGCCGATCACTGGCACTGACCGGCGAAAGCGGCTCCGGCAAGAGCACGCTCCTGCATCTTGTCGCCGCGCTCGACACTGCGGACAGCGGTGACATTCGGATCGGCGACACCTGCGTCTCGGACCTTGACGATGGGGGGCGTGCATCCCTGCGCCGCACCGAAATCGGCCTCGTGTTCCAGCAGTTCAACCTCATTCCAAGTCTCGATGTCGCTGCCAATCTCGCGTTCCAGGCCAGGCTTGCAGGCCGGTTCGACCCCGACTGGCTGGCACACCTCACCGCGCGACTGGGACTCTCCGATCTGCTTGCGCGGTATCCGGAACAGTTGTCCGGCGGGCAACAGCAGCGGGTCGCAATCGGGCGCGCACTGGCGGGACGCCCCCCGCTTATCATCGCCGACGAACCGACGGGGAACCTTGACGAAACAACCGGGGATACCGTGCTGGACCTGTTGCTTGGCATTGTCTCCGACAGCGGCGCTGCTCTCCTGATGGTGACACACGCACCACGGCTGGCGGCATTGCTCGACGCAACGATGCTCTTGCGAGCCGGTCGCATCGCATGAATTCGTATTTCGTCCTGCGCGCCCTTCTGTCGCACTGGTGGCGGCATCCGCTGGAACTCGTCACGCTGCTGGTCGGCCTGGGCGTGGCGACCGCACTCTGGAGCGGCGTACAGGCCCTCAACGCGGAAGCTCGCGCGAGCTATGACAGAGCTGCTGCGGTTCTCGACGGTGAGCAGATCGCTTCGGTTCGAGCGCACTCGGGCGGCGCGGTGTCTCTCGCGGACTACGTTTCGTTGCGCCGTACCGGCTGGCCGGTGTCGCCGGTGATCGACGGCAATCTGCGCATTGGCGAGAGCACATTGCGCGTGATCGGGATTGAACCTCTGACGCTGCCGCCTCAGGCCGAGACCCTGCAGGTCGAGACCGGCACCGAAAAATTCACCGATTTCCTGCGTCCGCCCGGCATCGCCTATGTCGCACCGGAAACACTCGCAAAGCTCGATCCGGACGGGTTGCCCGAATTGGCCATCGCGGACAACCTGCCTCCCGACACTCTCCTTGTGGATATTGGCATCGCGGAGGGACTTCTTCAGCGGCCCGGTGAGATTTCGCGCTTCGTTATCGCTGCCGACGAAGTGCCGGGACCCTTGCCGGTTGAACTCGCCGGCCGTCTGGAGATTGCAATGCCCTCTCCCGACGGCGATATGGCCCGGCTTACGGACAGCTTCCATCTCAACCTGACCGCGTTCGGCCTGCTAAGCTTCATTGTCGGTTTGTTCATCGTCTACTCGGCCATCGGCCTCGCTTTCGAACGCCGGAAGCCCACGATCCGGACAATACGCGCCTGTGGCGTTTCGGCTCGAGATCTGACGCTGGTCATGTGCTTCGAGCTGGTTCTGATCGCGCTCGTCGCAGGTCTTGCGGGCGTCCTTGCCGGATATGCAATCGCAGCCGCCCTGATCCCGGATGTTGCCGCAAGTCTTCGCGGCCTCTACGGTGCTCAGGTTCCCGGAAGTCTCAGTCTATCCGCGACTTGGTGGGTGTCGGGGATAGGGATCAGCGTACTTGGTGCACTCGCGGCCTCGGCGGCCGGCCTCTGGCGCGCCGCACACCTGCCGTTGCTTGCAACGGCCCAGCCCCAGGCCTGGATGGGCGCTGAACGCCGAAAGCTTGGCATCCAACTTCTCGCGGCCCTTCTCGTCACTCTCGGGACGCTCGGCTTCCTGATCGCGGGTGATGGGCTCATCTCCGGTTTCGCCGTCATGGGTGGCCTCCTGCTCGCGGCGGCACTCGCTCTGCCGGCGCTGCTGGCGGGAATTCTGTCTATCGGTGAGCGCAATGCCAGATCGCCGCTCGGCCAGTGGATCTGGGCCGACAGCCGCCAGCAACTCTCGGGGCTCTCCTTGGCGTTGATGGCCCTGCTGCTCGCACTGGCGGTGAATGTTGGTGTAGGGACCATGGTCGGGAGCTTTCGGCAGACTTTCATAGGCTATCTCGACCAGCGTCTGGCGTCCGAGCTCTATCTGTCCGCATCCGATGACAATGAGGCCGCTGAAATGACCGAGTGGCTCGCAAATCGGCCGGAAGTGTCGGCGATTCTGCCGATCTGGCGCGCTGACGGCCGGTTCGAAGACTGGCCGCTCGAAGTTTTCGGCTTTCTCGACCACGCGACTTATCGAGATAACTGGCCACTGATCAGCAGCGTGCCCGATCCCTGGCAACAAGTTGCGCGCGGCGAAAGCATCCTGATTTCCGAGCAGATGGCCCGGCGCTTCGATTTCGCACCTGGAGATCAGATCAACCTGCACGGTTCCGACGGGGCGATGGCGGACTACGATCGCTGCGATCTACGCCGATTACGGCAACCCTGTCGGGCAAATCATGGTCGGATTGGAGCCTTTGACGACCGCTGGCCCGATGCAGACCGCAGCCGGATGGCTGTGCGTGTCGCACCCGACGCTGTCGGGCCGCTCGCTCTGGATCTCAGGGTTGCCTTCGATCTCGAGGAAGACGCCACCATCGATCAGGGTGCCCTGAAAGCGCTGTCACGCAGCATCTTCGAACGCACATTTGCCGTGACCGTTGCCCTCAACGCCTTGACCTTCATCGTCGCCGGCATCGCACTCCTGACCAGCCTTCTGACCCTCGGCACCGCCCGGCTGGGCCAGATGGCGCCGATATGGGCCCTCGGTCTGACCCGCGCCCGGCTCGCGCGCATCGAGATGGCAAAGACCCTCGGCCTGGCCACGCTGACTGCCATCTGCGCACTCCCACTCGGTCTGGCGGTCGCGTGGGTTTTGACCGCGGTCGTCAACGTCCAGGCATTCGGCTGGCGTCTTCCAGTCTACCTCTTTCCCGGCCAATGGCTTCTTCTCGGTCTCATGGCCGTTGGCACGGCGTTCCTCGCTGCTCTGTGGCCAGTGTGGCAATTACACAAGGCATCGCCAATGACACTCCTGCAAAGGTTCAGTAATGAGCGTTAGGGTGATGGCACTGGTGTTTTTTTGGCACTCGGGACTTGCCTTCGCACAGGGCTACGCCGGCCTGGGCACGACTGCCGACGGATATGCAGAGGTGAGATCGGAAGCGCGCTTCGAGTTCCCCCAGGACCACGGCCCACATCCGGAATTCCGAATCGAATGGTGGTATCTGACCGCGACCCTGACCGGCGATGACGGCGCGGATTATGGCATCCAATGGACTCTTTTCCGAAATGCGATCGTGCCCGGCACGGATCCAGACCCGAATGGCTGGGCAAGCAATCAACTCTGGCTCGGTCATGCCGCCGCCACGAGCGGAGACACCCATGTATTCTCCGAAACCTTCGCGCGAGGTGGTATCGGCCAGGCTGGCGTCGAGGCCTCGCCGTTCCGGGCGTGGATCGACGACTGGCACATCATGGGCCTCGATACAGATCAAGATGCGCTTTCCAAAGTTGAGATCACAGCAAATGGTGCCGAATTCGCTTACATGCTGCGCGCAACGGCACCTTTGCCTCCGGTGCCACAGGGTGTGGAGGGCTATAGCGTCAAATCGCCAGCAGGGCAGGCCTCACATTATTACAGCCAACCGTTTTACTCGGTGGAAGGTGTTCTGACCCTGGATGGGCGCGAGATTGCGGTGACCGGTCAGGCATGGCTCGATCGGGAATGGTCAAGCCAGCCACTGGCGGAGAATCAGGATGGTTGGGACTGGTTCTCGCTTGCGCTTGACAGCGGCGAACGCGTGATGACCTTCCGTCTGCGCGACAGTGAGGGCGGGGTTTTCCATTCCGGAACCTGGATATCAGGCGATGGCAGACCGACCCCTCTCGGTTCAGACGAGATCATCCTGACGCCGCTTTCTGTCACCGAGGTCGCGGATCGGAATGTTCCCGTGACTTGGCGGGTTCAAATCCCGGAGCGAGGGCTGGACGTATTGACTGATCCGCTCAATGCGCAAGCGTGGATGGGTACGAGTTTTCCTTATTGGGAAGGTCCGATCCGGATCAGTGGCAGCCATTCGGGTCGTGGCTATCTGGAGATGACCGGTTACGAGTAACCCGCGAGTTCCGATGGCAAGGTGGACAGACCTTGCCGACGGACCCACACCATAAATGCACTGAAGAGCCAGAAGGACGCCGTTATGAACGAAGACCGCGAGGAAAGTGTGAACGTGCTCGGGGAGCCCCTGAAACCCTGCTCTTTCGACCCACGCACCGGATTCTTCCGCGACGGCTGCTGCAATACCGGACCGCAGGACCGCGGACGCCACCTAGTGTGCGCACGCATGACCGACACGTTCCTCAGCTTCTCACGCGCGCGCGGTAACGATCTCAGCACTCCGCGGCCCGAATTCGGCTTTCCTGGCCTGAGGGCCGGGGACCGCTGGTGCCTCTGTGCCGAGCGCTGGCGCGAAGCCTGGGAAGCCGATGCCGCGCCGCGGGTGATCCTCGCGAGCACCCACCGTTCGGCGCTGCAGATCATTCCCCTCGACGTACTCGAGGCCCACGCAATGCCGGCAAGAAAGTCGACACGTTCCTGATCGCAATTCAGGTCGCCCAGGGCGGTGCTTGCTTCTCGAGGAAGGCGTTGATTCCCTGCCGTGCCTCCGGAGTTTCCCATGTATCCGCGAGACGCCGGATCGTGTCCTCCATGACTTCATCGTCGATTATCGGCCCGAGAGAGCGCACAAGCTGTTTCGCGGCCCGGATCGCAGCCGGTGCGGCCGCAAGACAGGGCGCGATTTCAGCCTCGACAGCTTCATCGAGCATTTCGGAACGAACCGCGTGTGTCACGAGCCCGAGCTGAAGCGCCTCGTCGACACCGAATGTCTTCGCCGAGAAAAACACCGACCTCGCCCGTCCAGCTCCGATTCGGGCAATCACATAAGGCGAGATTGTCGCTGGAATCAATCCGAGCCGGGTCTCTGTAAGTCCGAATCGGGCTGTATCGGTAGCGACTACAACGTCACAAACAGCCATCAGACCTATGCCGCCCCCATAGGCGGCACCCTGCACCCGTCCAATCAGTGGTTTCCCGAACGAGTTGAGGGCGCGCAACATGCCCGCGAGACGTCGCGCCTCGGTAATTCGCGAAGCTCTGTCGGCTTCTAGCTGGGCCCGCATCCAGGCTAGATCCCCGCCAGCACAGAAGCTGGCCCCCGCACCGGTCAGTACCACGACCCGCACGGCAGGATCGGCGTCCAGCATCGTTGTCACTGACGCGAGGGAGTTGCACATCTCAGCCGAAAGAACATTGTGTCGA
>CAVQAX010000024.1:0-89044 GCA_963710515.1 uncultured Alphaproteobacteria bacterium | reverse complement strand
GGATCGCCCGCGTCGAGCACCACGAGCGAAGCGCGGCATCCCTCGGCCAGCCCGTATCCGTCAAGCTCAAGGATCGCCGCATTCTCCGTCGTGACCATCTCGAAACAGCGCCGCATCTCTTCGGGCGAGGTCATCTGCGCCACATGGAGCCCCATGAAGGCCACATCGAGCATGTCGGCCGTCCCGAGGCTGTACCACGGATCGCGCACGCAATCCTGACCCCAGCCGACCCTGATCCCGTGCGCCTGCATCTCCTTCACCCGCGTCAGCCCGCGCCGCTTGGGATAGCTGTCATGGCGGCCCTGGAGCACGATGTTGATCAGCGGGTTCGGGATCGCGGCGATCCGCGCCTCGGCGATCAGGGGCAGCAGCTTCGAGACGTAGTAGCTGTCCATCGAATGCATCGACGTCAGGTGCGATCCGACCACGCGGCCCTCGAGCCCGAGCCGCAGCGTCTCGGCGGCGAGCGTCTCGATATGCCTGCTCAGCGGATCGTCGGTCTCGTCGCAATGCATGTCGACCGGCAGGCCCCGTTCGGCCGCGAGCTCGCAGAGCGCCCGGACCGAAGCGCGTCCGTCCTCCATGGTGCGCTCGAAATGCGGAATGCCGCCGACCACGTCCACGCCCATGTCGAGGGCGCGGGTGACGTTCGCAAGCCCGTTCGGCGCGCGGTAGAGGCCGTCCTGCGGAAAGGCCACGAGCTGCAGGTCGAGATAGGGCCTCACCCGCTCGCGCACCTCGATCATCGCCGTGACGCCCCTGAGATGGTCCGGCGTGGTGTCCACATGGCTCCGGATCGCCAGAAGCCCCATCGAAACCGCCCAGTCGCAATAGGTCAGCGCGCGGTCGACCATCTCGTCCACCGTCGCGGTCTCGCGCAATTCGCCCCAGAGCGCGATGCCTTCGAGCAGCGTGCCCGACGCGTTGATCCGCGGCGTGCCGTAGCTCAGCGTCGCGTCCATGTGGAAATGCGGATCGACGAAGGGCGGGCTCACGAGGTCTCCGCGCGCGTCGATCACCTCGCCCGCCGTCGAGCCCGAGAGATCGCCCACGGCCGCGATGGTGGCGCCGGTGATGCCGATATCGGCGACATTGCCGTCCGGCAGGGTGCCGCCGCGTCACGAGGATGTCGAACTCGGCCATCAGCGCTGTCCGCGATTGTAGGGCACCATCAGCGCGTCGGGCACTTCGGCGCGGCGCGACATCAGCACGAGGGCCGCGATCGACAGCACATAGGGCACCATCAGGAAGATCTGGTAGGGGATCACCGCGCCCAGCGGCGTCTGCTGCATGCGGATCTGCAAGGCGTCGAAGGCCGCGAAGAACAGCGCGCCCAGAAGCGCCTTGCCCGGACGCCAGGCCCCGAACACCACGAGCGCGATGCAGATCCAGCCCCGGCCGTTCACCATCTCGAAGAAGAACGACGAGAAGGCCGAGATCGTCAGGAAGGCGCCCCCGACCGCCATCAGCCCGGAGCCGACGATCACCGCCCCCATGCGGATCGCCGTCACCGACAGCCCCTGCGCCTCGACCGCCGACGGGTTCTCGCCCGCCGCCCGGAGTGCCAGGCCCAGCGGCGTGCGGTAGAGCACCAACGCCACCAGACCGGCGACGGCGAGGGCGAGATAGGTCAGCGCGGTCTGCGAGAACAGCGCCTCGCCGAAGAACGGCAGGTCCGAGAGCACCGGAATGTCGAGCGGCTGGAACGGCTCGATCCGCGGCGGCGAGGTCACCTCCGGCAGCGCGAGCCGGTAGGCGTAATAGGCGGTCGACGTCGCCAGCAGCGTCACGCCGAGCCCCACCACATGCTGCGACAGCCCGAAGGGAACCGTCAGCGTCGCATGCAGCAGCCCGAACAGCATCCCCGACGCCATCGCCACCATCACCCCGGGCCAGAGCCCCATCCCGGCATAGACCGCGATCCAGCCGGTGAAGGCCCCGATCACCATGATCCCCTCGATGCCGAGGTTCAGCACGCCTGCGCGCTCGCAGATCAACTCGCCCATCGTCGCGAAGATCAGCGGCGAGGCGATCCGCAGCACCGCGCCCCAGAAGCTGGCCGACAGCAGGATCTCGATGATCTCCATGCCCTCAGCCCCGCACGATGTTGAAGCGCGTCAGCAGCAGGGCCAGCACCATGAACAGGAGCGCCGTGGCGAGCGAGATGTCGGCGATGTAGGTCGGCACTTCGGCCGCGCGGCTCATGCTGTCGGCCCCCACGAAGACGCCCGCCACGAAGATCGCCGAGACGATCACGCCGAGCGGATGCAGCAGGGCCAGCATGGCGACGATGATGCCGGTGTAGCCGAAGCCCGGCGACAGATCGAGCGTGAGGTTGCCCTTCAGCCCCGCCACTTCCGAAAACCCCGCCAGCGCCGCCAGCCCGCCCGACAGCAGCGCCGTCTTCACGAAGACCCGGTTCACCGGAATGCCGGCGAAGCGCGCGGCATCCGGGTTCTGCCCCACGGCGCGGATCTCGAAGCCGAGCGTCGTGCGGACCTGCACGAACCAGACCCCCAGAGCCGCGAGAAGCGCGAGCCCGAAGCCCCAATGCAGCCGCAGCCCCTCGACGATGCGCGGCAGGCGCGCCTCCGGCGGCAGGGATTCCGATTTCGGCCAGCCCATGCCCATCGGATCCTTCATCGGACCCTCCAGCATCATCGACACGAAAAGCAGCATGATGAAGTTGAAGAGCAGCGTGGTCACCACCTCGTCGACCCCGAGCCGCACCTTCAGGAGCACCGGCCCGAGCAGCACCAGCGCTCCGGCGAGCACCGCCGCGATCGCCATCGCCGGAAGCGCGAGCGCCCCGGGCAGCCCCAGCTGCGTGCCCACGAGAACGGTGACCAGAGCACCCGCGTAAAGCTGCGCCTCCGCGCCGATGTTCCACAGCCGCGCCTTGAACGCGACGGTGATCGCGAGCCCGGTGAAGATGAGCGGCGTCGCGCGGTTGAGCGTCTCGAGCACGGCGAATCTCGACCCCACCGCGCCCTCGAGGATCAGCCCCAGCGCCGCGAAGGGATCGGCCCCCGCCAGCATCACCAGAACCGACGCCACCAGCGTCGTGAGCGCCAGCGCGGCCGCCGGCAGGCCCAGCGTACGGGCGAAGCTGCGCGCGGCGACGGGTTCAAGCCGCATGCTCGAACCCCTGGCCGGCCATCCAGACGCCCAGCTCCGCCGGCGTTTTCGAGCCGCGCGCGAAGCCCGGCGAGAGCCGGCCTTCGGACATCACATGGACCACATCCGCAAGCGCCAGGATCTCGTCGAGATCCTCCGAGATCAGCAGCACCGCCGCGCCCGCATCCCGCGCCGCGATCAGCCGCGTCTGCACATAGGTGAGCGCGCCGATATCGAGCCCGCGCACCGGCTGGTTGGCGAGCAGCACCCTCGGCCCGGCCTCCATCACCCGCCCGAGAATGAGCTTCTGCATGTTGCCGCCCGAAAGCAGCCGGATCCGCGTGTCCGGCCCCGGGCAGCGCACGTCATAGTCCTTGATGATCTCCTCGGCGTGCCGCCGCGCCGCCGCCCAGTCCATGATCCCCGCCCGGCTGAACGGGGCTGCGTTGTAGCGCTCGAGCACCGCGTTCTCGGTCAGGGTGAAATCCGCCACCGAGCCCAGCGAATGCCGGTCCTCCGGGATCCGTCCCACACCCGCATCGAGCGAGGCGCGCGGCGACCAGTCCCCGACCGGCGCGCCGCCCACCAGCATCGCGCCGCTCCCGGGCGCCGCGAGGCCGCCGATCAGGTCGGCGAGCGCGCCCTGTCCGTTGCCCGACACGCCGGCGATCCCGATGATCTGCCGTTCGCGCAAGCAAAGGCTCACCCGGGCGAGGCCGACCCGTCGGCCCTCGGCCGGCGTCGACACGTCGCGCAGTTCGAAGAGCACCTCGCCGGGCGCCAGCACCTCGGCCTTCGGCAGCGCGACCTCGGCGCCCACCATCATCTCCGCCAGCCCGTGCCGGTCGGTGTCCCGCGTCGCCACCTCGCCGACCAGACGGCCGTGCCGGAGCACCACGACCCGTTCCGAGATCGCCATCACCTCGTGGAGCTTGTGCGAGATGAAGATCACCGACAGCCCGCGCGCCACGGCCTTCCTCAGCGTGTCGAACAGCGCCTCGCTCTCCTGCGGCGTCAGCACCGCCGTCGGCTCGTCGAGGATCAGGATCCGCGCGTCCCGGTAGAGCGCCTTGAGGATCTCGACCCGCTGCCGTTCGCCCACCGAAAGCGTCTTCACCCGCGCATCGAGCCGCACCGAGAGCCCGAAATCCCGGGCGAGCGCGTCGAGCCGGGCCCGCGCCGCCGCCTCGCCCAGCCCGGCGCGCCAGAGCGGCCGCGTGCCGAGGATCACGTTCTCGAGCACGGTCATGTTCTCGGCCAGCGTGAAATGCTGGTGCACCATGCCGAGGCCCGCCGCGAGGGCGGCCCCCGGCGCGCCCGGCGGCAGCGGCCGCCCGAAGGCCTCGACCGAGCCCGAATTGGCCGTGTAATGGCCGAAGAGGATGTTCATCAGCGTCGTCTTGCCCGCGCCGTTCTCGCCCAGCAGCGCGAGAACCTCGCCCTCATGAAGGGCGAAGCCGATATCCTCGTTGGCCGCCAGCCGGCCGAACCGCTTGGTGATCCCGGCCAGCCGCAGCACGACCCTCCGGGACGCATCCGTCGCCATCAGGACGACGTGGGCTCTTCGTCGTTGATCTCCGTCACGAAGGCGCCCGACAGGATCGCCGCCTCACGCTCGGCGACCAGATCCATCGCGGCCTGCGGCACCTTGCCCTCGAAGGTGCCGAGCGGCGACAGCGAACAGCCGCCCTCCTTCATGAAGCTGTAGATCCCGTAATTCGCCGCCGTGAACGAGCCGTCGGCGACCCGAGCGAGGGCTGCATCGAGCGTCGGCTCGAAATGCCAGAGCGCCGAGGCGACCACGGTGTCGGGATAGTCGGGCTGGGTGTCGATCACGTTGCCGATCGCGAGAATGCCCCGCTCCTGCGCCGCGTCCGAGACGCCGAAGCGCTCGGCATAGAGCAGGTCGGCCCCGTTCTCGATCATCGCGAAGGCGGTCTCCTTGGCCTTCGGCGGATCGAACCACGAGCCGATGAAGCTGACCTGGAAACTTGCATCCGGCGACGTCTCGCGCACCCCCGCCATGAAGGCGTGCATCAGCCGGTTCACCTCCGGGATCGGGAACCCGCCGACCATGCCGATATTGCCGCTCTGGGTCATCGCACCCGCAATGATCCCGGAGAGATACGACGCGTCCTGGATGTAATTGTCGAAGACGCCGAGATTCGGATAGGCCGGGTCCTCGAGGAAGGACGAGCCCAGCAGGAACGCCGTGTCGGGATAATCGAGCACCACTTCCCGGGCTTCCTGCTCCACCCCGAAGATCTCGCCGACGATCAGCTGCACGCCCTGCTCGGCATATTCGCGCATCACGCGGGGATAGTCGGTATTCGCGGTATTCTCGGAGAAGGTGTAGCTGATCCGCCCGGCGGCCTGCGCGGCCTCGGCGGCAGCGTGGATGCGGCCGACCCATTGCTGCTCGACCGGCACCGTATAGATGCCCGCGACGCTGATCGGATCCTGCGCGAAGAGCCGCCCGGGCGCCAATCCGAGCCCGGCCGCGGCGGCGGCGCTCCCGGCCCCCAAGAGCACTTGCCGGCGGCGCATCGTGGCGATGTTGAAGGTCTGTCTGTGCATGGCTTCCCCCTGTTCCGGGTTTTGGTACGATTGCCAAACCCTGCGCCTCGATGCCCGGAATGAAAAGCGCGACCACCGTCCGGCAGCCGCGACTGTAGAGGAATGCCCTGAAACTGCGCAATGCTTCCCGAAAACGCCCGTTCCGCAGCGCCGATCGGACGGGCATCGTGGCCCGTGGTTGGTCCGGGTCGCTCGAAAGCACGTCCCTGCACCGGAGCGGACCCTTGTCGTCCCCGGAAAGCACCCGGTCCTCGCCAGACGCGGCTTCCGCAGAGACGGACCTGCGGGAAGAACCCCGCCTGCGCTGCCCGGGAGAGCGGAAGTCTAGGCGTCCGAACCCGGCGCTTCCGCCACGTCCTTCTGCCAGCTCTCGCCCGAGGCGATCAGGCAGGAGATGCCGTCGGGCCGCGTCATCAGGATGGTCCAGGTGCCGGTGTCGACGGAGGCATAGACCTCGACCACCGCGCTGTTGGACTGGAGCCCGATGCTCTGCAGCGTCTCGCCGTAGCGATCGGCCAGCCTCGCCACCACGGAGGTGCGCTCGGCGCAGGCGGTGCGGGTCTGGGCCTCGGCGAGCGGCGTCGCGGCGGCGAGACCGAGGGTGATCGCGAGCCGGATCGGCAGGGTCGTCGTGGCGAAGCGGCGGAGGCAGGCGGCGGCGTTGATCATGTCCCAGGTCCTTGTCCCATGCGCGGAACCGGTCGTGGCGAGGCCGGCGTCCGCGGGTGTTGCGGAGGTCTCGCCGGTGGCCGGCACCGTCGGCGCCGGGGCAGGGGAGGCACCCGAAGCGGGGCGCCGGTCGTCGAGGGTTAATTTCGCCCGAATTGGCCAACAAAGCCTTAACGGAGCGCGCGCCGCATCGCCCCCGGGCGCAACGGCCGGCCGTTAACGCCATTGCCTCTTGAGTTTTCGCGCAGGTCGGATAAAACCCATGCTGCATTGCAGCAGAAGGACGGTCTCATGGAGCAAGGTGCCCATCCCTATCGCTCGGTCCTCTACATGCCCGGCTCGCGCGAACGCGCGCTCGAGAAGGCGAAAACCCTGGCGGCGGATGCGTTGATTCTCGATCTCGAAGATGCGGTCACCCCGTCCGAGAAGGAAAATGCCCGCCGCCTCGTCGCCGCTGCCGTCACCGCGGGCGGGTACGGTCGCCGCAAGCTCCTGGTGCGCCCCAACGGCTTCGACACCGACTGGGGCGCGGCCGACATCGCGGCCGCCTGCAAGGCCGGCCCCGACGCCATCCTGATCCCCAAGGCCGAATCCGCCGCCGACATCACCCGCACCGCCGCCCTGCTCGAGGAACACGGCGCGCCCGCGCACACCCGGATCTGGGCGATGATGGAAACCCCGCGCGGCATGCTGAACGCCGCCGCCATCGCCGCCGCCCATCCGAGGCTCGAAGGCTTCGTGCTCGGCACCAACGACCTGGTGAAGGATCTCGGCGCCGCCCACACCCCCGACCGCACCCCGCTGATCGCGGCGCTCGGCCTCTGCCTGCTGGCCGCCCGCGCCGAGGGCCTCGTCTGCGTCGACGGCGTCTACAACGCCTTCCGCGACGAGGACGGCCTGCGCGCCGCCTGCCTGCAGGGCCGCGAGATGGGCTTCGACGGCAAGTCGCTGATCCACCCCGCGCAGCTCGACATCGCCAACGAGGTCTTCGCGCCCTCCGCCGAGGACGTGGCCCTGGCCGAGGAACAGGTCGCGGCCTTCGAGGCGGCCCGGGCCCGCGGCGAGGGCGTTGCCGTGGTCGACGGCCGCATCGTCGAGAACCTGCACGTCGTCGCGGCCCGCCGCCTGCTCGACCGCGCCGCCGTCATCGCGGCCCTGGAAACCGACATCGCCGCCTGATCCGCGCGCCCCCGGAGTACGCCCACATGACACTGCTCGTTCTCGGACTGCTCATCTGGACCGCCGCGCATCTCTTCAAGGCGGCGGCCCCCGACCGCCGGGCCGCCCTCACCGCCAGCCTCGGCGAGGGCGCCTCCAAGGGGGCCTTCGCCGCGGTGATCGGCCTCGGCCTCCTCCTGATGATCTGGGGCTACCGCGCAGCCCCCTTCATCCCGGTCTGGACGCCGCCGCTCTGGGGAACGCACCTCAACAACCTGCTGATGCTCTTCTCCGTCGCGCTCTTCGGCGCCGGCAGCTCGAAGGGCCGTGCGCGCAGCCTCCTGCGCCATCCGCAGCTCACCGCCGTCATCGTCTGGGCGGTGGCCCATCTCCTGGTGAACGGCGACGTCGCCTCGCTCGTGCTCTTCGGCGGGATCGCGCTCTGGGCGCTCGCCAACATGGCGCTGATCAATGCCCGCGACGGCGCCTGGGTCCGGCCCGAGCCGGGTCCGCTCAAGGGCGATCTGCGCCTCGCGATCATCGCCCTCGTGCTCTACGGGATCATCGCCGCCATCCACACCTGGCTCGGCTACCCCGTCTTTCCGGGATGAGGACCATGCTCGCATACCGACTGCTCACCGAGGACGACACCGCGGCCTTCTGCCACAAGGTCACCGAAGCGCTGTCGAAAGGCTGGTCGCTCTACGGCGACCCGACCTACGCCTTCGACGCCAAGGCCGGCGTGATGCGCTGCGGGCAGGCGGTGGTGAAGGAAACCGACCGGACCTACGACCCGGCCATGAAACTGAGCGAGGTCTGAGCCGATGCTCGCAACTGCCTCCAAGACCAGCCCCGGCAACTTCTTCGAGGATTACCGCCTCGGCCAGACGATCGTCCATGCGGTCCCGCGCACCGTCACCGACGGCGACCGCGCGCTCTACACCGCGCTCTACCCGACCCGCTTCGCGCTCTGGTCGTCGGACGCCTTCGCCCGCGCCTCCGGCCTGCCATCGAGCCCGCTCGAGGACCTCGCCGCCTTCCACATCGTCTTCGGCAAGACCGTGCCCGACATCAGCCTCAACGCGGTGGCCAATCTCGGCTATGCCGAGGGGCATTTCCGCCGTCCGGTCTGGCCCGGCGACACGCTGCGCTCCGAATCCGAGGTGATCGGCCTCAAGCAGAACTCCAACGGCACCTCCGGCGTGGTCTGGGTCCGCACCCGCGGCCTGAACCAGCGCGACGAGACCGTGCTCGACTACGTGCGCTGGGTGATGGTCCGCAAGCGCAACCCCGACGCCCCGGCGCCCGAAACCGTTGTGCCCGACCTCGCCAAGGCCGTCGCCGCCACCGACCTGACGATCCCCGAAGGCCTCGACTTCTCCACCTACGATTTCGCGCTCGCGGGCGAGCCCCATCGCTGGGGTGATTACGCGGTGGGCGAGACCATCGACCATGTGGACGGCGTCACCGTCGAGGAAGCCGAGCACATGCTGGCCACCCGGCTGTGGCAGAACACCTCCAAGGTGCATTTCGACGCCGGGATCCGCCCGGACGGCAAGCGGCTGATCTACGGTGGCCACGTGATCTCGATGGCCCGCGCGCTCAGCTTCAACGGGCTCGCCAATGCCCAGACCATCGTCGCGATCAACGCCGGCGCCCATGCCAATCCCTGCTTCGCCGGCGACACGATCCGCTGCTGGTCCGAAGTGCTCGACCGCGCGGAAACCGCCGCACCGGGCATCGGCGCGCTGCGCCTGCGGCTGGTGGCGACCAAGGGCGACACGCCCTTCGCCCTGCGCGGGCCGGACGGCAAATACCTGCCCGAGGTGCTGCTCGATCTCGACGTCTGGGCGCTGATCCCGACCTGACCGGGCCACCTGCGGCCAGCCGCCGCAGGTCTTTGTGATCACAGGATTATCGCCGTGATCACAAATGTCTTCGCGCTTGCAATCGTCGGACAATTCATGGAAACAACCTCCAGCCCGAGCCGGGCCGGCGGAGTTTCCGCCCCGCGCCAGACCGAGGCCAGCCGCATCCGCGACCGCCTCGCACAGGCCGGATTTCCGGCGCGCGGGCGGGGTGTGAACTTGAGGAGCCGAGCATGGCAGACGTCAACCGGGGCAACCGACCGCTTTCGCCGCATCTGTCGATCTACCGGCCGCAGATCAACTCGATCATGTCGATCCTGCACCGCATCACCGGGGCGGGCATGCTGATCGCGGCGATCCTGACGGTCTGGTGGTTCCTCGCCGCCGCAGCCGGCCCCGAGGCCTTCACCACCGCCGACGACCTCATCACCTCCTGGATCGGCGGGCTGGTGATGCTCGGCTCGATGGCGATGCTCTGGTACCACCTCTTCAACGGGGTGCGGCATCTGGTCTGGGACGCGGGCTACGGGCTCGAACGCGACATGGTGCTCAAGGGCAGCTACATCGTCTTCGGCGCCACGGCGGCGATGACGCTGCTGACCTGGGCACTGGCCTATTGAGGGGGATGAGATCATGAGCTACCGCACCGACAGACAGCGCGTCCAGGGCCTCGGCTCCGCCAGGGAAGGCACCGGCCATTTCTGGCAGCAGCGCCTCACCGCCATCGCCCTCGTGCCGCTCTTCCTGCTCTTCGTGTTCCCGTTCTCGAACGCGCTCGGCACCAGCCACGAGAACGTCGTCGCGGTCTATTCCAGCCCGTTCAACGCCATCGTCGCGATCCTGTTCATCCTCGTGGCCTTCCGGCATCTCGGGCTCGGGTTGCAGGTCATCATCGAGGATTACATCTCCGATCACGGCATCCGCACGGCGGCGCTGATCGGCAGCATCCTCCTCTGTTCCGCGCTCGCACTGGCCGGCGTCTTCGCCGTCGCCAAGATCGCCTTTATCGCCTGACGGGAGCCCATCTGCATGGCCGCTTACGAATTCACCGATCATACCTATGACGTCGTCGTCGTGGGTGCCGGCGGCGCGGGCCTGCGCGCCACGCTCGGCATGGCCGAACAGGGCCTCAAGACCGCCTGCGTCACCAAGGTCTTCCCGACCCGCTCGCACACCGTCGCAGCCCAGGGCGGCATCGCCGCCTCGCTCTCGAACATGGGCCCCGACAGCTGGCAGTGGCACATGTACGACACCGTGAAGGGCTCCGACTGGCTCGGCGACACCGACGCGATGGAATACCTCGCCCGCGAAGCCCCCAAGGCGGTCTACGAGCTCGAACATTACGGCGTGCCCTTCTCGCGCACCGAGGACGGCCGCATCTACCAGCGCCCCTTCGGCGGCCACACCACCGAATACGGCGAAGGCCCGCCCGTGCAGCGCACCTGCGCCGCCGCCGACCGGACCGGCCACGCGATCCTGCACACGCTCTACGGCCAGTCCCTGAAGCACAACGCCGAGTTCTACATCGAGTATTTCGCCCTCGACCTCATCATGACCGAGGACGGCGTCTGCCAGGGCGTCATCGCCTGGAAGCTCGACGACGGCACGCTGCACCGCTTCAACGCCAAGATGGTCGTGCTCGCCACCGGCGGCTACGGCCGCGCCTATTTCTCCGCCACCTCCGCCCATACCTGCACCGGCGATGGCGGCGGCATGGTCGCCCGCCAGGGCCTGCCGCTGCAGGACATGGAATTCGTGCAGTTCCACCCCACCGGCATCTACGGCTCGGGCTGCCTGATCACCGAAGGCGCGCGCGGCGAGGGCGGCTACCTCACCAATTCCGAGGGCGAGCGCTTCATGGAACGCTACGCCCCCACCTACAAGGACCTCGCCAGCCGCGACGTGGTGTCGCGCTGCATGACCATCGAGATCCGCGAGGGCAGGGGCCAGGGCGCCGAGAAGGACCATATCCACCTCCACCTCAACCACCTGCCGCCCGAGGCGCTGCACGAGCGCCTGCCGGGCATCTCCGAGAGCGCCAAGATCTTCGCCGGCGTCGATGTGACAAAGGAACCCATCCCGGTCATCCCCACCGTGCATTACAACATGGGGGGAATTCCGACCAATTACTGGGGTGAGGTCCTGAACCCGACCGAGGATAATCCCGACCGCACGGTGCCCGGCCTGATGGCCGTCGGCGAGGCCGGCTGCGCCAGCGTCCACGGCGCCAACCGCCTCGGCTCCAACAGCCTCATCGACCTCGTGGTGTTCGGCCGCGCCGCCGCCATCCGCGCCGGCGAGGTCGTCGATCGCGAGACCGCGAACCGACCCCTGAACCAGGCCTCCGTCGACAAGGCGATGGCCCGCTTCGACGCGATCCGCCACGCCGACGGCGGCACGCCCACGGCCGAGCTGCGCCTCAAGATGCAGAAGACCATGCAGGCCAATGCCGCGGTGTTCCGCACCGCCGAGGTGCTGCAGGAGGGCTGCACCCTGATGGCCGAGCTTGCCGGCGAGATGGCCGACATCAAGGTCACCGACCGCTCGATGATCTGGAACTCCGACCTGATGGAAGCCCTCGAGCTCACCAACCTGCTGCCGAACGCGCTGGCCACCATCGTCTCCGCCGAAGCCCGCCACGAGAGCCGCGGCGCCCATGCCCGCGAGGATTTCTCCGAGCGCGACGACACCGACTGGCGCAAGCACAGCCTCTCCACGGTCGCCGACGACGGCACCGTGACCCTGAGCTACCGCCCCGTCCACCTCGACCCGCTCACCACCCTCGAGGAGGGCGGCATCGACCTGAAGAAGATCGCGCCCAAGGCGCGTGTTTACTGAGGATCGCGCCCAAGGCGCGTGTGTGCTGAGGAGCACGCCAAGGGCGCGACTGTGACCGAAGCGCGCCGGAGGACACGCGAGGCACCCCTCGGCCCGAGCGAAAGGCGAGACGGAAGCGGCAATGCTGGCGGAACCCACCCTCCCACGGCCCGGCCGCATCACGCGGCTCGCCCAGAACTTCCGGCTCCATGACGGCCGGAACATGGTGTGGAGCTGGTGCGAGCCGGTCAATTTCGGCGACTGGGTCGGCCCCTTCCTCTTCGAGGCCCGCACCGGCACGAAGCCGCTGCACCACAAGCTCGACCGCAAGACCGGCGGCACGGCGCTCGTCACCGCCGGCAGCATCATGGCCCATATCCGCCGCGCCGATGCCGCCATCGTCTGGGGGGCGGGCATCATCACCCGCGCGGATGTCTTCGAGCGCCCCCGCGAGATCCGTGCCGTGCGCGGCCCGCTCACCCGCGCGCGCTGCCTCGAGCTCGGCTACGATTGCCCCGAAATCTACGGCGACCCGGCGATCCTGCTGCCGCGCCATCTCGACCTCTCCGCCATCCCCGTGACCGACGACCTCGGCCTCGTCCCGCATTTCGTCAATCTCGACGAGGCGACCCGCCTCTTCGGCGACCGTCCCGGCATCCGGATCATCGACGTGCGCCGCCCGCTTCCCGAGGTCTGCGCCGAAATCGCCGCCTGCCGCGCCATCGTGTCGAGCTCGCTCCACGGCGTCATCGTCGCCCAGGCCTACGGCCGCCCCGCCGCCCGCGTCACCTTCGCCGCCCCGCTCAAGGGCGACGGCGTGAAGTTCGCCGACCATTACGCCGCCTTCGGCATCACCGATGCGCCCGAGCCCACCCGCCTCGACGGCTCCGAGACCACAGCCGGTCTCCTGAGCCTCGCCGAGGCGGCCCCCCGCCCGGAAATCGATGCCCTCACCGACCGCCTGGCCGCCGCATGTCCGTTCTGACCCCGGCAAAGCGTCCGCCCGCCACCGAACCCGGAGATCCCCGATGACCGCGGATCTCGACACTCCGGCGGACTTCTCCTCCCGGGACTACTGGGAGGCCCGCTACCGTGCGGGAAAGACCTCCGGCTCCGGCTCGCGCGGGCGCCTCGCGAAGTACAAGGCGACCGAGATCAACCGCCTCGTCGCGGAATACGACGTGGGCTCGGTGATCGATTTCGGCTGCGGCGACGGCTTCCAGATCGGCCTGCTCGACGTGCCGCACTACACCGGCCTCGACGTGTCTCCCGCGGCCCTCGAGCTCTGCCGGACCCGGTTCGCCGACCGCGAGGGCTGGCGCTTCCTGCCCGCCGCCGACCGCGCCGCCTGGGCCGGCCGCTACGACATGGCGATGTCGCTCGACGTGATCTTCCACCTCGTGGAAACCGAGGTCTTCGAGGCCTACATGCACGATCTCTTCGCCCATGCCACGCGCCTCGTGCTGATCTATTCCTCGGATGTGGACCATGACGCCCCCGGCCGGCATGTGCTGCATCGCAACGTGTCCCGGTGGACAGAAGAGAACCTGCCCCGGTGGCGCCAGACACGCGCGATCCCGAACCCGTTCGGCCGGGCGATCGACCAGCCCCATGACCGCCGCACCTCCGTGGCGCGTTTCATGGTCTACGAGCCCGCCGCCAGAGCTTAACAGGAGTAACCCCAGATGGTTGAACTGACGCTTCCCAAGAACTCCCGCATGGTCTCCGGCCGGACCTGGCCGAAACCCGCGGGCGCCACCGATCTGCGCACCTTCCGGATCTACCGCTACGATCCCGACAGCGGCGAGAACCCGCGCGTCGACACCTATTTCGTCGATCTCGACAGCTGCGGCCCGATGGTTCTCGACGCGCTGATCAAGATCAAGAACGAGATCGACCCGACGCTGACCTTCCGCCGCTCCTGCCGCGAGGGCATCTGCGGCTCCTGCGCCATGAACATCGACGGCATCAACACGCTCGCCTGCATCTACGGCCTCGACGAGATCACCGGCGACGTGAAGATCTACCCGCTGCCGCACATGCCGGTGATCAAGGACCTGATCCCCGATCTCACGCATTTCTACGCCCAGCACGCCTCGATCATGCCCTGGCTCGAGACCGCGACCAACGCCCCCGAGCACGAATGGCGCCAGTCCATCGACGACCGCAAGAAGCTCGACGGCCTCTATGAATGCGTGATGTGCGCCTGCTGCTCGACCTCCTGCCCGTCCTACTGGTGGAACGGCGACCGCTATCTCGGCCCGGCAGCGCTCCTGCACGCCTATCGCTGGATCATCGACAGCCGCGACGAGGCCACCGGGCAACGCCTCGACGAGCTCGAAGACCCGTTCAAGCTCTACCGCTGCCACACCATCATGAACTGCACCCGGACCTGCCCCAAGGGCCTCAACCCCGCCAAGGCGATCTCCGAGATCAAGAAGATGATGGTCGAACGCCGGGTCTGACGCCCCGAAGCCCGGAGCGGCCCCGGGCCGCTCCGGTGCCAAACACCCGGCGAACCCCCGCCCGGAGGGAGCCGAAGGCGCCGGGCGAGCGCCTGCCCGTCCCGGCGGGCCGGCGCTTTGTCACTGCAAGCGCAAAGTTCAAGCGGAGGATGTTCGTGGCACCACAAAGCGGACCGCTCCGCCGGTGCGGCGCCACCCCACCGGCAGGCGCTCCCCCGGCTTGCACACCGTGGGCAAGGTCCGGTCATTTCCGACGCCGCGAATCGCGCCGGGTCCCACTGTCTCCGATTACCACATCCTCGCTGTGCACCCCGCCCGGCGCCTTCGGCTCGATTCCGGGCGGGGCATCACGTCACTCGACCTTCTCGAGTTCTCCCGGCTTCCAGCTTTGATCCGCCGTTGCCTCGCCGGCATCACCCGGGATAGGCCTGCTTCGCCAGCGGAAAGGCGCCGCCCGAGACCGTCTTTGCCCACCGATTGACATCCATGCCGCCGCCGGGGCCACTTTGCTGAATGAAAAGCCCTCGCATCGCGCGACTCGGTCCCGTCGTCTGTCTGGTGGTCGGCCTGCTGATCGCCCTGGTGGCGCCTGCCGTCATGTCGGCGGCGCCGGCCGGTTCGCACGGGCCCGATTCCGCAGCGCATCACCAAAGGCAGCATGCGGTCGCTGGGCAGGAGGCCTGCGCGACCGCCGCAGCCTGCGTGCCGCACGGCTGCTGCGCATTCCTAGGTCCCGAGATCGCCTCGGCGCCCGTCCCGCTGCGCCGAAGGATGGCCCGCGCCCGGGACGGCGCCGGCCTTTTGCCGCGGATGCTGCCCGACAGTCCGTTTCGTCCGCCGCCGCGCCCGACGTGATGGCGCGGGTCCCGGGTGACCCGTTCCGCATGACCGGCTCTTCACATATCGAGGAACATGACAGATGAAACACTACGCAGCTTTCGCGCTGGCCCTCGGCCTGCTCGCGGCGCCGGCCCTGGCGCAGACTTCCATGGCGGAGATGGACCACGGCGCCCACGGGGCCTCTGTTCCGATGGCCGGCTACATGACCGCGATGGACGTCATGTCGCAGAGCATGGTCGGCATGGCGTCAACCGGCGACGCCGATGCCGACTTCCTCCTGATGATGATCCCGCATCACCAGTCGGCTATCGACATGGCCCTCGTCCTGCTCGAACACGGCGACGATCCGGCCACCCGGACCCTCGCCGAAGCGATCATCGCCACCCAGGAAGCCGAGATCACCGCGATGACCGAGATGCTCGCAGCCCTCGGCATCGACCAGCCGGACTGAAACGGCGCCCCGAAGCACAGCCGGAGCGCGCGCCAGCCCGCTCCGGTCCCCGCATCACGACGATGTCCCGGTGTCGCGGGAAATGCCGCACTGCACACGTCGCGGCTGGCCATCCCGCCCAATCCCTGCAACTGTGGTTCTGGGGAAATCGAGCAACGGGAGCGGACATCTTGCGCATTCACATCGGCTGCGAGCTGACCTACGACCTGCCGGCGCCAACGCCGATGATCGTCATCCTCAACGTGCATTATTCGCTCGCCGGCCGGCTCGAGCACCCCGACCACCTGATCACCAACCCGCCGGTGCCGATCCAGAGCTACCGCGACGGCTTCGGCAACTGGTGCTGCCGGCTGGTGGCTCCGGCCGGGCGCTTCACCCTCGGGACCGACGGCGTGATCGCCGATGACGGCCAGCCCGACGAGGCCGACTGGAATGCCATGCAGCACCCGGTCGAGGACCTGCCGGCCGAGACGCTCGAATACCTGCTGCCGAGCCGCTACTGCGAGACCGATGTGCTCTCGGAAGAGGCCTGGCGGCTCTTCGGCGACGGCCCGACCGGCTGGGGCCGGGTGCAGGCGATCTGCGATTACGTCCACAACCGCGTCCGCTTCGACTACATGCAGTCGCGCCCGACCCGCACCGCGGCCGAGGCGCATTTCGAATGCGTCGGGGTCTGCCGCGACTTCACCCATCTCGCGGTGGCGCTCTGCCGCTGCATGAACATCCCCACGCGCTACTGCACCGGCTACATCACCGATATCGGCGTGCCGCCGCCCTGGACCGACATGGATTTCTGCGCCTGGATGGAATGCTATCTCGGCGGCCGCTGGTGGGCCTTCGATCCGCGCAACAACAGCCCCCGGGTCGGACGCATCCTCATCGCCAACGGCCGCGACGCCGCCGACGTGCCGCTCACCCACACCTTCGGCCCGAACATGCTCTCGGGCTTCAAGGTCTGGTGCGAGGAAATCCCCGTCTGAGCGGGCCGGAGATGTACGTACAGGATCCGTACGGAATGCATACAGGATGCATACAGCGGATTCCGGCCCGTCAGGCCGCTTCGCGGTCCTCCGCGCCGACCAGTTCCACGATGTCGAGCATGATCCGGTTCAGGTCGAAATCCTTCGGCGTATAGACCCGCGCGACCCCGAGCGCCCGCATCTCCTCGGCATCCGCATCCGGGATGATGCCACCGACGATCAGCGGCACATCCTCGATCCCCACCGCCTCCATCCGGCCGAGAATGTCGCGCACCAGCGGCAGATGCGAGCCGGAAAGGATCGACAATCCGATGACATGCACCGATTCCTCGAGTGCCGCATTGACGATCTGCGCCGGCGTGAGGCGGATGCCCTCGTAGACCACCTCCATGCCGCTGTCGCGGGCGCGCACCGCGATCTGTTCGGCCCCGTTGGAATGTCCGTCAAGTCCCGGTTTTCCAACGAGAAACTTGATCCGACGACCGATCTTCTCGCTCACCGCCTCGACGGCGGCGCGCACTTCTCCGAGGTTGCCGGCCCCGGTGCTCGCCGCCTTCCCGACGCCGGTCGGTGCGCGGTATTCGCCGAACACCTCGCGCATCACCGCCCCCCATTCGCCGGTGGTCACCCCCGCCTTCGCCGCCACGATCGAGGGCGGCATGATGTTCGCCCCCGTCCGTGCGGCCTCCCGCAACCCGTCCAGCGCGGCGGCGACCGCATCCGCATCCCGCGCCGCCCGCCAGGTCTCCAGCCGGCCGATCTGCTCGGCCTCCACTTCCGGGTCCACCACCATGATCCCGCCATCGCCCGCCGTCAGCGGCGAGGCCTCGCCCCCGGTATAGCGGTTCACCCCGACCACCGCCGTCTCCCCCGCCTCGATCCGCCCGAGCCGTGCGGTATTGGAGGCGACGAGCTGGCCCTTCATGTAGTCGATCGCGGCCACTGCGCCGCCCATCTCGTCGATCCGCGCAAGCTCCGCGCGGGCCATCTCCTTGAGCGCCTCGACCTTGGCATCAACCGCCGGGTTGCCGTCGAAAAGGTCATCGAATTCAAGTAGATCGGTCTCGAAGGCCATGATCTGCTGCATGCGCAGCGACCATTGCTGATCCCAGGGCCGGGGCAGGCCGAGCGCCTCGTTCCAGGCCGGAAGCTGCACCGCCCGGGCGCGGGCCTTCTTGGAGAGCACCACGGCGAGCATCTCGATCAGGATGCGGTAGACATTGTTCTCCGGCTGCTGCTCGGTCAGCCCCAGCGAGTTCACCTGAACCCCGTAGCGGAACCGCCGCAGCTTGGGATCGGCGACCCCGTAGCGGTCGCGGCAGATCTCGTCCCAGAGATCGACGAAGGCGCGCATCTTGCACATCTCGGTCACGAAGCGGATTCCGGCATTCACGAAGAACGAGATCCGCGCGACGAGCTGCGGGAAGTCCTCCTCCGGCACCTGCCCGCGCACCTGGTCGAGCACCGCCGTCGCCGTCGCCAGCGCGAAGGCGAGTTCCTGCTCCGGCGTCGCACCCGCCTCCTGCAGATGGTAGGAACAGACATTCATCGGGTTCCATTTGGGAACCTCGGCGAAGCAGTACTCCGCGACGTCGCCGATCAGCTTGAGCGATGGGGCAGGCGGGAAAACGTAAGTCCCGCGCGAGAGATACTCCTTGATGATGTCGTTCTGCACCGTGCCCTGCAGCTTCGCGACGTCCGCGCCCTGTTCCTCCGCGACCGCCACGTAAAGCGCCAGCAGCCACGCCGCGGTGGCATTGATCGTCATGGAGGTATTCATCTCGTCGAGCGGGATCGCATCGAAAAGCGTGCGCATGTCGCCGAGATGGCTGATCGGCACGCCGACCTTGCCGACCTCGCCGCGCGCCAGCACATGGTCGCTGTCGTAACCGGTCTGGGTCGGCAGATCGAAGGCCACCGAAAGCCCGGTCTGGCCCTTGGCGAGGTTGCCGCGATAGAGTGCGTTCGACTTCTCCGCGGTCGAATGACCGGCATAGGTGCGGAACAGCCAGGGGCGGTCTTTCGTCGTGTCGGTCATGCGGCAACTTTCGTGGTTCGAATCAGGAGAACGCGGTGACGCAGATTACGCATTTTTGCAACGCAGCGCAAACATGCGACACAATATGTCGTCCAATCCGTGCTGGAGGGTCGAAACTTGCGCAGGAATTTCCCTGCTGCGGCGCAGAAATCCGGTTGCGTGTCGTTCTTGATAATGTAAGACATGCCCGCGAGCAATTCTGAGCAACAATCTTGCGCGGCGCACCCCGAATCGACGCGTGATCTGCAAGGGAACAATGATATGGCACCTCTGGACGCCCCGACGACGCAACCGGATTATGACGCGCCGCAAAAGGACCTCTACGAGATCGGCGAGATCCCGCCCCTCGGCTACGTGCCCAAGAACATGTATGCTTGGACCATCCGCCGCGAGCGGCACGGCAACCCCGATACGGCGATGAAGGTCGAGGTGGTCGAGACGCCGCAGCTCGACAGCCACGAAGTGCTGATCTTCGTGATGGCCGCCGGGGTCAACTACAACGGCGTCTGGGCCGCCCTCGGCAAGCCGATCAGCCCGTTCGACGGGCACGGCAAACCCTACCAGATCACCGGCTCGGATGCCTCGGGCATCGTCTGGGCGGTGGGCGACCGCGTCACGCGCTGGAAGGTCGGCGACGAAGTGGTCGTCCATTGCAACCAGGACGATGGCGACGACGAGGAATGCAACGGCGGCGACCCGATGTTCTCGCCCAGCCAGCGCATCTGGGGCTACGAGACGCCGGATGGCTCCTTCGCCCAGTTCACCAACGTGCAGGCTCAGCAACTCATGCCGCGTCCGCAGCACCTGACCTGGGAAGAGAGTGCCTGCTACACGCTCACCCTCGCCACCGCCTACCGGATGCTTTTCGGCCATCACCCGCATGAGCTCAAGCCCGGCCAGAACGTTCTGGTCTGGGGGGCTTCGGGCGGTCTCGGCTCCTACGCGATCCAGCTCATCAACACCGCTGGTGCGAACGCCATCGCGGTGATCTCGGATGAGGACAAGCGCGACTTCGTACTCGGCCTCGGCGCGAAGGGCGTGATCAACCGCAAGGACTTCGACTGTTGGGGACAGATGCCGAAGGTCGGCTCCGAGGAATACAAGGCCTGGTTCGGCGAAGTCCGCAAGTTCGGCAAGGCGATCTGGGAGATCACCGGCAAGGGCGTGAACGTCGACATGGTGTTCGAGCATCCGGGCGAGGCGACCTTCCCTGTCTCGGTTTTCGTGGTCAAGAAGGGCGGCATGGTCGTGATCTGCGCGGGAACGACCGGGTTCAACCTGACCATGGATGCCCGATACCTGTGGATGCACCAGAAGCGCGTCCAGGGCAGCCACTTCGCGCATCTCAAGCAGGCTTCCGCCGCCAACCAGCTCATGGTGGAGCGCCGTCTCGATCCCTGCATGTCGGAAGTGTTTCCCTGGGAGCAGATCCCCGACGGGCACATGAAGATGCTGCGCAACGAGCACAAGCCGGGCAACATGGCCGTGCTGGTGAGCGCGCCAATCACCGGGCTGCGAACGCTCTCGGACGCGCTCGAAGCGAGCCGTGCGCGCGGCTGAGACGCGCCCCGAATCCGGGGGATTCGCCCCGCCCAAACCGGGCGAATCCCGCTCTGATTGAACGGTTTTGTTTCTTTTCAATACTTTGACGACAGCCAACCCCACCATTTCTGTGGGGGCAGAATTGGCGAATTTTCCGACTTCGATGACCGTGGTAAATCTTTGCCCAGTCAGTAGATCGGCGTTGAAGGGGAATAGACCATGAAAGCTTACTGGGTTATTGATATTCTCAAGGATATCCGTCAGTTTTCCGAAAAGAACGGAATGGTTGAGCTTGCCGAACAGCTTGACGACGCCATCTTCGTAGCGGCCAGCGAAATCGGAATGAAGATCGCGGCTTCCGGAACTGTCGAGGGTACCGCTGGAACAGCTCGAGGAATTGCTGGAGCGTTTGCAGACCACGAAGTCCATTGAGGAGCTTCAGGTCTGGGCGCATGAATTGCGCGATGTCCTTGGTGTCGCGCATGTCATGTACCATACCGCCAATCTCAAGGGCGAGCAGGTCGGGGCGTTCACCTATTCGCTCGACTGGGCACGGCGCTACGTCGAAAAGGATTACCGCAGCATTGACCCGGTCGTTCTCGGTGCGATCCGGCGCTTCCACCCGATGGACTGGAAGACGCTGGACTGGTCGAGCGCACAGTCCCGCGAGATGATGCGCGAAGCTCTCGAGGCGGGGGTCGGAAATCAGGGCTGGTCTGTCCCGATCTGGGGACCGCACGGAGAATTCGCGCTTTTCGCGGTCAACAGCGTTGCGTCCGACGAGGAATGGGCGGCCTATACGAAGGCCAAGGCCAAGGACATCCTGCTCGTCTCGCATCTGGTTCACCAGCAGGCCATGCGGATCATCCGTGACGAAGTGGACGGGCCGAGCGCAGATCTCTCTCCGCGCGAACGCGAGGCGCTGACCGAACTCGGACACGGCAAGTCGCGCGCCGAAGTCGCCGCGACGCTCAATATCTCCGAGAACACCCTGCGCGCCTACATCGACAGCGCCCGGCACAAGCTCGGCGCGGCGAATGTCACCCACGCCGTTGCTCTGGCCTTCGCCAGGGGGATCATCGTGCCCAAGGGGGCGTTGCCCAAATACTGAAGCAGCGCACGCTCGGACAATTTTAATTAACCTTGCTTAATCATGATCTCCAGAAACAGCTTGGGAGATCAGAATGATCCGCTTCATCTATGCAGACCAGCTTCACGAGTTCTCTGTTCTGGCTGAATCGATGTACAAGGATCGGGCTGCGCAATTCAAAAACCGGCTTAAATGGGAAGTGGACGTCGATGATAAAGGTTGGGAACTTGATCAATACGACAGCCTGAACCCGCTTTACATCATCTACGAGGATGCGCACGGGCGACATGCCGGTTCGCTTCGCATCATGCCGACCGTCGGACGGATCATGACGAACGAGCACTTCCTGCATCTCACCGACGGTGTCCGCATCTCGAGCCCGCTGATCTGGGAATGTACGCGCTTCTGCCTAGCCCCCGGTGCCGGACCGAACGTCGCGGCCGCGCTGCTCGCGGCTGGTGTTGAGCTGGGCCTCCGGTTCGGTCTCGATCAGGCGATCGGCGTGATCTACACCCGAACCCTGCCAATCTACCACCGCATCGGCCACAAGCCCGACGTGATCGGAAGCGACGACAACGGCCGGGACAGCATCAGCATCTGCGTCTGGAACCTGACCGAAGAGGCCCGTGACGCAATCTGCGCTCGCTCGGGCATCCCCGCCGCGCTGGTCGCGCGTTGGTTCGATCAGAGCTTCAACGTACCCCATGCCGAATTCGCCGCCGTCGCCTGACGGCTGGCAGCCCCGCCGCCTTGCCGCTAGAGAGGGGGAGGGCAGGGGCTGACAGGCGGACGGAATGGAGCTTTCCACGGATCAGGCCCGGGCGTGGGATCGCATTGCATCCCTGCTCCGGGCCTCTGGTGTCTCCCTTGAGGATGCCGAACTGCTGCCCGATGGCGGCGGTGATCAGCCTACTTTGTCCGTCATCGGCAAGGCCGGGTCGGGCAAGACCATGCTGCTGGCGGAACTCGTCGGGCAGCTGGTCGCGGCCGGCGTCGAGGTGATCTCCTCCGACTTCGAGAGCCGCAAGTCCCGGACCCGCCGCACGCTGGCTGTGCTCGCTCCGACCAACAAGGCCGCGAGCGTATTGCGCGGGCGAGGTGTTCCCGCGACGACGATCCACCGAATTCTCTACACGCCGCTCTATCATCCCGAATACGAGGCGATCGCCGAGTGGCTGACCGGCAAGGGACCCCGTCCCGAGGTCGAGGGCCTCGAGCCGCCCGCCCTCGACCGGGCGATGGCCTTCTACAAGCGCCAGCAATCGATCCCGGGCGCGCTCGCCAGCGCCGGTCTGCGCGGCTCGGATTTCATCCAGGGCTGGAAGCGCCGCGACGAGCCGCTCGACATCGGGTTGATCGACGAGGCCTCGATGCTCGACGCCCGGCAATATGCCGATCTGCGCGAGCTCTTCCGCACGCTGGTCCTGTTCGGCGATCCGGCCCAGCTCGCGCCGGTCGGCGGCAGCGGCGAGATGGTCTTCCAGAGCCTGCCAGAGCGGCAGCAGATGCAGTTGAGCCGCGTCCACCGGCAGACCGCCGACAACCCGATCCTCGATCTCGCCCATGCACTTGGAGATCCGGACCTCGAATTCGAGGCCTTCGAGGACATGGTGCGGGACGCCGCGGCCCGTGACGATCGGGTGGTGATCGCGCCGCGGGTGGATGCATCGGCCATGGCGCGCTCCCCGGTTCTCGTCTGGCGCAATGCCACGCGCATCCGGCTCATCCACGCCTTTCGTGCCGCCCATGGCGCGCCGCCCGACATGCTGCTGCCCGGCGAGCCGCTGATCTGCGACGGAATCGAGCTGCCCCTGAAGCACCGAAAGCGCCGGATGGACCTCGAAGCCCGGGGTCTCGTGAAGGGTGCCCAGGCCGTCTGGCTTGCCGCGGGTCGAAAGCCCGGTTTCAGCCGCATCCACCTCCTCGGCGCGGAGGATCCTCGCCTCAGTGTCGCGTCCATCATCCAGATCGAGCAGCCGGGCGAGGAAGAGCCGGTGATCCCGACGGCGGCGAGCATGGGTGCGGTGTTTCTCCACGGGGCCGCGGTGACGATCCACAAGGCCCAGGGATCGCAATGGCCCGAGGTTCAGGTCTTCGCACCCGACCTCTACGCCGCAGCGCGCTCGAACCGCTCCGAGGCAGGTCTTCAGGTCTGGAAGCGGCTCGCCTATGTCGCCATCACCCGTGCCGAGCATCGGCTTCACTGGGTCACCCGATACGCGTTGGCCCGCCCGGATGCCCCGCTGGGGACCGACGATCTGCAGACCGCGGCGCCGGTCCTTGCCCTCGAGGCGGAGTCCTGAGATAGGCGCCGACGGGCCGCTGTCTTGCCGGCACCGACGGCCCTGCCCATCTCTGCGAGATCCTCAGCCATTCCACCGGAGTTTCCGATGCCCGATGCCATCCCGACCCGCCCCCGCCTTGCCGCGTTTCTCGAAACCGCGCGGGTCCGGTATTTCATCCTCGGCGTCATCGTCTTCAATGCAATCATCCTCGGTCTCGAAACGTCCGACGCGGTGATGGCGACCGCTGGCCCGCTTCTGATCACGCTCGATCGGCTCTGCCTTGCCGTCTTCGTGGTCGAGATCGGCCTCAAGCTCGTGGCCTACCGGGCCAGCTTCTTCCGCTCGGGCTGGAACCTCTTCGACTTCATCATCGTCGGCATCAGCCTGCTGCCCGACAGCGGCGGACTCTCGGTGCTGCGGTCGCTGCGGATCCTGCGTGTGCTGCGTTCGATCTCGCTCATCCCGAGCCTGCGCCGCGTGATCGAGGGCCTGATCTCCGCCTTGCCAGGCATGGCCTCGGTTTTCGCGCTCATGTCGCTGCTGTTCTACATCGGTGCGGTGATGACCACGAAACTGTTCGGCGACAGCTTCCCCGAATGGTTCGGCTCGATCGGTCATTCCGCCTATTCGCTGTTCCAGATCATGACGCTCGAGAGCTGGTCGATGGGGATCGTGCGCCCGGTGATGGAGGTCTATCCCTATGCATGGATGTTCTTCCTGCCCTTCATTCTCGTCACCACCTTCGCGGTGGTGAACCTGATCGTCGGCCTCGTGGTGAACTCGATGCAGGAAGCCCATTCCGAGGAGAGCGTCGCCCAGACCGACGAATACCGCGAAAACGTGCTGCACCGCCTCGAGCGGATCGATGCAATGCTCGCGACCCTAGCGCCGCACGCGGCCGAAGGCGGCGGCGGCGAGCCAGCCGGCAGAGAGCGCGACCAGAAGTGACAGGATGCCGTAGGCCAGCGGCTGCTCCTGCGAGAGATTGAACAGCCAGCGCTCTATCCCGGTCTTCTCCACGGTGATCGTCGTGCGGGCCGAGCCGGTCACGGTCTGGCCCCGCACCAGAAAGAACTCCGCCGCGTAGCTGCCCTCGACCAGGTTGGCAGGCAAGGCGAAATGCGCCTGGAAGAGGATCTCCTCTTCCAGCATCACGCCCCCGTCGATCCTCTCGTAGAGGCCGTTGTCCTGCCGGATGCGCACCACGGCGTCGGCGAAGGATTGCGTGTCGGTGAAGTCCGGATGGCTGCCGACCCGGCGCACGGCTTCCCGCATCCCGATCCCGTGGCGCAGCAGTTCGGTCTGGGACAGGAGGCCGTCCAGCGCCCGCGTGCCCGCGACGGCGTAGAAGCTCGGAACCTGCCGTACGACGACCTCATCGGTGTTTATCCAGATGCCGAACCGCCGTTCCTTGCGCCGCACCGTGACGTTGGAGGAAGGGCCCTTGATGGTGATGATTATGTCGAGCGGTCCCGACTGAAGGGCGGCATCCTCGTCGGGCTGCACCGCCCCGAAGACGAAGATCTCCGAGCCGTCAAAGGTGGCGTTGAGGGCCACATTGTCCGTCGAGAGACCGGTCACCAGCGAATCCTGCGCCTCTCCCCGCCCCGCCAAGGCGATCATGAGCATCAGGAGGGCCGCCCGCATTCTCATGACGGCCCGAGCGAATAGAGTTCCGTGGGCTGCAGCACCAGGTCGAGCAGCAGCTTGAGACAGACCGAGAGCACGAGAAGCGCCAGTCCGATCCGCAATTGCTCGGCCCGAAGCCGCGTGGCCAGCTGCACTCCGATCTGCGCCCCGACGACCCCGCCGACAAGCAGGATCACCGCGAGCAGCATGTCCACCGACTTGCTCTGCACCGCATGCATAAGGGTGGTGAAGCCGGTCACGAACAGGAACTGGAAGAGCGAGGTGCCGACCACCACCTTGGTGGGCATGCCGATCACGTAGATCATCGCCGGCACCATGATGAAGCCGCCGCCCACGCCCATGATCGCCGCCAGCACCCCGACGAGGGCGCCGATCACGAAGGGCGGAATCGCACTCACATAGAGTTGGCTCGCGCGGAAGCGCATCTTCAGCGGCAGGCCATGCGCCCAGGTGTGCCGCTTGCGCGGGGCGGGGCCTGCGCCGGGATTGCGCCGGCGCCGCAGCGCCTGCAGCCCCTCGAGCAGCATCAGGCCACCGATTGTGCCCAGAAGCACCACGTAGAGCAGGCTCACCACAAGCTCGAACTGGCCGTTGCGTCTGAGGGCCGTGAACGCCTGGACCCCGAGCGCGGATCCCAGCAGGCCCCCGGCGAGCAGCACGGTCCCCATCCTGAAATCGACGGTCTTGCGCCGGATATGCGCGAGCAGTCCGGAGAACGAAGACCCGAAGATCTGGTTCGCGGCCGAGGCCACCGCGACCGCCGGCGGGATGCCGATGAAGAACAGAAGCGGCGTGAGGATGAACCCGCCACCGACGCCGAACATGCCTGACAGCACGCCGACCAGCGTGCCGATCCCGAGGAGCAGGAACGCGTCCACGGAAACCTCGGCGATGGGGAGGTAGATCTGCATGCCCGGAGCCTTGCGCGATATCCTGCCGATCAAGACCTAGCGCGTCCGGCCCCCGGTTTCACCCGGTTTCTCGAATGTCGAGGCTCAGGCCGGCGTGGCGAGATAACGGCGCAACACCCGTTCGAGCTTTTCGGCGCCGCGCGGCGCCATCGCCTTGGTGTGTTCGTGGCTGATCGCCTCGTCGCTGAGGCCCGCCGCCATGTTGGTGATGGTCGAGACGGCCGCCACCTTCAGCCCGAAGAACCGCGCGAGGATCACCTCCGGCACGGTCGACATGCCGACCGCGTCGGCTCCGAGCGTCCGGATCGCCCGGATCTCGGCCGGCGTCTCGAAGCTCGGCCCCGAATACCAGGCATAGACACCCTCGGGCAGCGCGACGCCCTCTGCCTCGGCCGCCGCCCGCAGCGCCGCCCGCATCGCCGGATCATAGGCATCGGTCATGTTCACGAAACGCGCGTCGGTCGGCTCGCCGATCAGCGGGTTGAGACCGGAGAAGTTGATGTGATCCGAGAGCAGCATCAGATCGCCCGGCGGAATGTCCGGCCGGAACGATCCCGCCGCATTGGTCAGGATCAGCCGCTCGGCCCCCAGGCCCGCAGAAGCTCGATCGGCCCGCGCATGACCGCCGCGTCGCCACTTTCGTAGTAATGCGCCCGCCCGCCCAGTACCGCGACGCGCGTTCCCGCGAGATCGCCGATCACCAATTTCGGATTATGCCCCGACACGCCGGCATGCGGAAAGCCCGGCAGCTCGGAATAGGGGATCGCCACGCCCTCCACAGCCTCCGCCAGATGCCCAAGCCCGGAGCCAAGGATCAGCCCGACCCCGATCGGCGCCGCACCCGCCTTCGCCCGGACCTTCTCGACAAGCTCCATCACTCAGCGCTCCTTCACATAGGGCCGTCCACCGGCCTTCGGCGGGATCGCCTTGCCGACGAAGCCCGCGAGGATCACGACGGTCAGGATGTAGGGCAGGGCCTGCATGAACTGCACCGGCAGGGTGATCGCACCGATGGTGATGCCCTGATAGCGGATGCCGATCGCCTCGAGGAACCCGAAGAGCAGGCAGGCCCAGAGCGCCGGCCATGGCCGCCACTTCGCGAAGATCAGCGCCGCGAGCGCGATGAAGCCCTTGCCGGCGGTCATCTCGCGCCCGAACCCCGCAGCCATCCCCGTCGAGAGATAGGCACCGGCGATCCCGCACAGAAGCCCGCAGATCAGCACCGCCGCATAGCGCTGGCGCACCACCGAGATGCCGGCGGTGTCGACCGCACCGGGGTTCTCGCCAACGGCGCGCAGCCTGAGCCCGAAACGCGTGCGGAACAGAACCCACCACGTCACCGGCACCGCGAGCAGCGCGACATAGACGAGAATGCCATTCCCGGAGATCAGATCGCGGTAGATCGGACCGAGGATCGGCACCGCTCCGAGCGCCTCCGCGAAGGGAAGCTCGATCGGCAGGAAGCGCGCCTCCCGGCCGAGCTGCGGCGTCTGACCGCCCATGCCGAACCAGTTCTGCCCCACCAGCGCCGTCATGCCCGAAGCGAGGAAGTTGATCGCCACGCCGGAGATCAACTGGTTGCCCTTCAGGGTGATCGAGGCAAGCCCGTGGATCAGCGCGAGCACCATCGAGGCGCCGATCCCCGCGAGAAGCCCGATCCAGGCCGAACCGGTCACCGCGGCCACGGCACCGGCCATGAAGGCCGCCGCCAGCATCTTGCCCTCGAGCCCGATGTCGAAGATGCCCGAGCGCTCGCTGAATAGAGCCCGGCGAGGCAGGCAAGCAGCAGCGGCGTCGCGAGGCGCAGGCTCGAGCCCGAGATCTGCAGGATGGTATCGAGATCCATCATCCCGCCCTTCGCGCGAGGAACATCCGCTCGACCGGCACCCGCACGAGGTTCTCGAGCGCCCCGGTGAACAGGATCACCAGCGCCTGGATCACCAGAATCATCTCCCGGGTGATGCCCGGCATCTCGAACGCAAGCTCCGCGCCGCCCTGGTAGAGAATGCCGAACAGGATCGCCGCCAGCACCACGCCCACCGGATGCGAGCGCCCCATCAGCGCCACCGCGATCCCGACGAAGCCAGCACCACCCACATAGTCGAGCACCAGCCGGTGCTGGTTGCCCATCACCACATTGAGCGCCATCAGCCCGGCCATCGCCCCCGACAGCACCATGGTGATCACGGTGATCCGCACCGGATCGATCCCGGCATAGACCGCGGCCGGTTCCGAATGGCCAAAGGCGCGCAACTCGTAGCCGAAGCGCGTGCGCCAGATCAGCACCCAGGTGAGCCAGGCCGCGATAAGGGCGAGGATCGCCGCGAGGTTCATCGGCGTGCGCGACATGGTGATGCCGACCCCGGCCAGCATCTCGTGGATGAACGGAAGATGCGTGCCTTCCGCGAAGTTCCGGGTCTCCGGTGACATCGATCCCGGCACCTTCAGCACGTTCACCAGCAGGTAGACCACCAGTGCAGCGCCGATGAAATTGAACATGATCGTGGTGATGACCACATGGCTGCCGCGCTTCGCCTGCAGATAGCCCGGAATGAACGCCCAGGCCCCGCCGAAAAGCCCGCCCGCAAGGATCGCCACCGGCAATACCAGCGCCCAGTGCGGCCAGTCGAAGGCGAGGCAGACCAGCGTGACACCGACGCCGCCGAGCAGCGCCTGCCCCTCGCCGCCGATATTGAACAGGCTCGCATGAAACGCGATGGCCACCGCGAGCCCGGTGAAGACGAAGGTCGTCGCGTAATAGAGCGTCCAGCCGATGCCGTAGCTCGACCCGAGCGCGCCATTGGCGAGGATCCGCATCGCATCGATCGGGTTCTCGCCGATGAAGAGCACAACCAGCCCTGCCACGAAGAATGCCAGAGCCAGATTGAGCGCTGGGATCAGCGCGAGATCGACCCAGCGGGGCAGGGCGTCCTTCATCTCACGCGGCCTTTCCCTTGTGCGGATCGATCCCGGCCATCAGGAGCCCGAGCTCGCGCTCGTCGGTCGCGGAGGCCTCACGCTCTCCGGAAATGCGTCCGTCGAACATCACCACGATCCGGTCGCTCAGCGCCTGGATCTCGTCGAGCTCCACCGAGACGAGAATGATCGCCTTGCCCCGGTCGCGCAGCGCCACGATCTGCTGGTGGATGAACTCGATCGCACCGATATCGACCCCGCGCGTCGGCTGGCCGACCAGCAGCACGTCCGGATCACGGTCGAGTTCGCGCGCGATGACGATCTTCTGCTGGTTGCCACCGGAGAAGTTCGCGGTCTTCAGTTCCCGGTCGGGCGGGCGGATGTCGAAGGTCCGGATGCCGTGGTCGGCGTGTTCGCGCATCGCGCCCACATCGAGGGTGCCGAAGCGCCCGTTGAACCGCGCCTCGCGGTGATAGCCGAAACAGGCGTTCTCCCACTCCGCGAAGGCCATTATCAGCCCGCGCCGATGCCGGTCCTCCGGCACATGTCCGACCCCGGCCCGGCGCCTGTCATCGGCATTCGTGGTCCGGCGCAGATCGAGTGGCTGCCCGTGCAGCAACACCTCGCCGCTGTCAGCCGGACGCATCCCGGCGAGCACTTCGAGCAGCTCCGACTGGCCGTTGCCCGCAACACCCGCGATACCGAGGATCTCGCCCGAGCGCACCGCGAGGCTCACCTGCCGCAGCTTCTCGACACCGAGCGTGTCGTGCAGCGTCAGCCCGCGCACCTCGAGCGCCACCGCGCCCGGATCAGCCGGCCCCTTCTCGACCCGCAGCAGCACCCGACGCCCGACCATCAGTTCCGCCAATTCCGGCGGGCTGGTCTCGGCGGTGGTCAGCGTCCGGACCATCTCGCCGCGCCGCATCACGCTCACCTCGTCGGTTACCGCCATGATCTCGCGCAACTTGTGGGTGATCAGCAGGATCGTCTTGCCCTCGGATTTCAGGTGCTCGAGGATCCGGAACAGGTGATCGGCCTCCGCCGGCGTCAGCACGCCCGGTCGGCTCGTCGAGGATGAGGATGTCGCATTCGCGGTAGAGCGCCTTCAGGATCTCCACCCGCTGCTGGAAGCCCACCGAGAGATCGCCGACCACCGCATCCGGATCGACCTGCAGATCGTATTCCTCCGCCAGCCGCTTCAACGCACTGCGCGCCTTGGCCAGCGACGGCCGCAGCAGCGGCCCGTCCTCGGCGCCGAGAATGACGTTCTCCAGCACCGTGAACGGCTCGACCAGCATGAAATGCTGATGCACCATGCCGATGCCCGCCGCGATCGCCGCCTGGCTGTCGTTGATCCGGATCGCTTTGCCGTTGATCCGGATCTCGCCGGCATCGGCCTGGTAGAACCCGTAGAGGATCGACATCAGCGTCGATTTTCCCGCGCCGTTCTCGCCGACGATCCCGTGGATCGTGCCGCGCCGCACCGGCAGGTCGATGTCCTTGTTGGCCTGCACCGCGCCGAAGCTCTTCGAGATGCCGCGAAGCTCGATGGCGAGCGGCGCTGTCTCCGGCCCCAGGCTCACTGGACGAACCCGACAAGCCGTGCCACCCGACCCTCACCATCGAGATCGGCAAAGAACATGCCCGATCCGAGCCGCCGCGCCCCGTCGCTCAACACGAAAGGGGTGCAGGCATGGGTGTGATGCATCACCACGGCACCGGCTTCCAGATGCCCCTCCGGCAGCCGCCGCCGGAACTCCGTCAGGAAAGCTTCAAGCCCGGCCCGGTCAATGACCGGATCGGGCAGGTGCGGATCAGCGTAGTATATGCCTTCATGTGACAGGGCCGTATCGAGAAACATCGACCGGGCCTTTTCGTCCGCCGCATTCCACGCCGCGAGCAGGGTGCTCAGTCGCTCTTCCACCATGCCCACCCCGCCCCCGATGCCGGATCAGGAAGCCGGGCAGCTGTCATCGGACATGTAGTCGTGCACCGTGATCTCGCCCGAAATGATTTTCGCCTTGGCCTCTTCCACCGCGGCGCTCATCTCGTCGGTGATCAATTCGGCGTTGTTCTCGTCGAGCGAATAGCCCACGCCGTCCTCGGCAAGCCCCATCACGCTCACGCCGGTCGACCACTCGCCGTTCTGCACGTCCATCATCGCGTCATAAACGGCGTTGTCGACGCGCTTGAGCATCGAGGTCAGCACCTGACCCGGATGCAGGTAGTTCTGGTTCGAATCGACGCCGATCCCGAGCGCGCCGGCATCCGCCGCCGCCTGCAGCACGCCCACGCCGGTGCCGCCCGCCGCATGATAGACGACGTCCGCACCGCGGTCGATCTGGCTCTTGGCAAGCTCGCCGCCGCGCACCGGGTCGTTCCAGGCTGCCCCGGTCGTCCCGGTCATGTTCTGGAACACCTCGGCGTCCGGGTTTGTATCCATCACTCCCTGCACGTAGCCGCAGGCGAATTTGCGGATCAGCGGAATGTCCATGCCACCCACGAAACCGACCTTGCCGGTCTGCGAGGCCTTCGCGGCGAGCACGCCGACGAGATAGGAGCCTTCATGCTCGTTGAACACCACCGAGCGCACGTTCGGCAGGTCCACCACCATGTCGATGATCGCGAAGTTGGTGTCCGGGAATTCCGCGGCGACCACTTCCATCGCCGGACCGTTCGAGAAGCCCGCCACCACCACGGGATTATGGCCGGCCTGCGCGAAGCGCCGCAGCGCCTGTTCGCGCTGGCTGTCGGACTGCAGCTCGAATTCGCGGAATTCGATGCCGGTTTCGGCGGTGAACCGCTCGGCCCCCTCGAAGGAGGCCTGGTTGAACGAGCGGTCGAACTTGCCGCCGAGATCGAAAATCACGGCCGGATTGGCATCCTGGGCCTGGGCCGTTCCGGCAAGTAGGGCGAACAGTGCGGCAGAGGCGAGGGTCTTTGAGAATGTCATGGGTGTCCTCCAGGGGAAAGGACGCCGCCGAGGATCGCCTGCACAGACTGCCACCCCCACTCCGGTCGTCCCCGATACAACGGGCAGTAAAGTCGCAACCCTCTTGGCCGGTCAATTGCTTTCTGCCGGCGCAAGCGTCACGTCGCGCCGGATGCCTCGAGACATTTGCGCAAAACCAGCGCGTCGCGTCTGGCGGCGCCGGTCCTGTAGTAGCCCGGCCGCAGCCCGGCCCGGACCCAGCCAGCGGCCCCGTAGAGCGCACCGGCGGCCGCATTGTCCACCGCCACTTCGAGAAACGCCTCCGACGCGCCCCGCAGAATCGCCTCCCGCTCGAACGCGTTGAGCAGGGCCCGTCCGCGGCCCCGTCGCCGCGCCGCAGGCGCCACCGCCAGCGTCATCAGTTCCGCCTCCGGCCCCGCCACCCGGCCGAGCGCGAAGCCGTCCTCGCCCGCGACCAGGAACACTTCCGGCTGTGCCAGCAATGTCGCGAATTCTGCGGCCGACCAGGCCCGCGGCGCGTCCTGAAAGCAGGTGGCATGCAGCGCCGCCAGTGTCTCAGGGTTCATCGACCATGACCGGCGGCCGGTCCCGCGACGGCGCCGCATCCGCATTCCGGAGGTAGAGCGGGGCAGGCAGCGCTTCGCGGCCGCCCAGTCGCGCTGCTGCAAGATTGGCGATGATCTCCGCATCGGGCAAGGTGTCCTCCGATCCCTCCCGAAACCCGAGCGCTGCCGCGGCAGCGGCCGCGTCGTGACCGAGACACAGGGTCTCCGGGCGAAGGTCGGGCAGGGTCTCAAGGCCGATCCCCTGCCGGCCCCAACGGCTCCGGCACGCCAGCCTTGCAGAAGAACGCCTGCATGAAATCCGGGCCCCTGCGATTCTCGAGCACCACCAGAACCGATCCCTCGACCCGCGATCCCGCGGCAAGCGCCTCGAAGCCGCTCACACCGATCGCCGGGATGCCGCGCGCCATCGCCAGCCCTCGCGCCGTCGCCACGGCGAGGCGCAATCCCGTGAAGTTGCCCGGGCCGATCCCGACGCCGATGCCGTCCAGATCGCCCCAGCCAAGGCCGGCTTCCGCGAGAACCTCGCCCAGCATCGGCACCAGTCGCTCGGCCTGCCCGCGCCCCATCGCCTCGTTGCGCTGCGCAAGACAGCGTCCACCCGACAGCAAAGCGGCCGCGCAGTGCGCGGCCGATGTGTCGAAGGCGAGAAGGCAGGGGCCGTCAGACGGCAACCGGCCGCACCTCGGTCACTTCCGGGATATAGTGCCTGAGCAGGTTCTCGATGCCCATCTTCAGCGTCATGGTCGAGGACGGGCAGCCGGCGCAGGCGCCCTGCATGTGGAGATAGACGACACCGCGCTCGAAGCCGTGGAAGGTGATGTCGCCACCATCCTGGGCCACAGCCGGGCGTACGCGGGTGTCGAGCAGTTCCTTGATCTGGCCGACGATTTCCGAATCCGGACCATCATGCTCGGCATGGCCGACCGACCCGGCCTCGCCCTCGATCACCGGCTCGCCGGACTGGAAATGCTCCATCACCGCGCCGAGAATCGCGGGCTTGATATGCGCCCAGTCCACCGCATCCGTCTTGGTGACGGTCACGAAATCGGAGCCGAGGAACACGCCGGCCACGTCTCCCGTCGCGAAGATCCGCCGCGCCAGCGGAGAGGCCTGGGCCGCTTCGGAGGACGGAAAGTCCGCCGATCCGGCGGACATGACCGGCTTGCCGGGCAGGAATTTCAGCGTGGCGGGGTTCGGAGTCGATTCGGTCTGGATGAACATGGCGGATCCTCGAATTTGCTGCCTACAGATGCGCCTTTCGGACGCCCAGTTCAAGTTTATCCGACTGTTTTCCTCGGGCAGGTCAGGTCACCGCCAGGATCTGCTCCTTGGTCATCGCTCCGGGAACGATGGTGATCGGAATGCTCAGGTCGCCCATCCGACGTCCGGTCAAGGCACTCACCACGGGCCCCGGTCCGCCCTGACCAGTGCTCGATCCCAGTACCAGAACCCCGATATCGGGGTTCTCGCGGATATGGCTCAGCACCGCGTCGACCCTGTCACCCTCCCGGATCGCCAGCGTCGGGGTGATGCCTTCGCGCTTCGCCATGCGGTCGCGGAACACCTCGAAATGCGCCTCGATCCGCTCGTTGGCCTCGGCCCGCATCACGTCGGCGACTCCCATGAAATGCTGGAATTCCTCGGGAGCGATGATCGCCAGCATCTCGACACCGCCCTCGGTCTTCGCCGCCCGGATCGCCGCATAGCGCATGGCGTTGAGCATCTCGGGCGTGTCGTCGAGAAGGATCAGGAACTTGCGCATCTGCCTCTCCCGGGCGTTTCGCCGCGATCATCGGCCAAGAGGCGCAAGCGTGCAACCCGTCGATCGAGCGACCCGCCGCCCCGGCTCAGGTGGCCCGTCGAAGCCCCCGCTCCGGGCCGCTTGAACGGCCACCGCCCGGGACCCGGTCGACGTTCAGCCGAACCGAGGCGCGTGCAGATGCGGACCGCCCGATCTCAACGCGGTGTGAGGCGCAGGAGCGCACCGTCCTCGTTGTCGACAAGCGCGAGGATCGCACCCTCGGCGTCGACCGCGACGTCCCGGATCCGACCCTCGTCGGTAAGCAGCCGCTCCTCCCCGGTGACCCGGTCCCCGTCGAGCTCGAGCCGCACGATGCCGCCCGGATTCAGCGATCCGATCAGCAGGTCACCCTGCCAGTCCGCGAACATCGCGCCGTCGTAGAAGAGCATGCCCCCCGGGGCGATCACCGGGTCCCAGTAGTAGATCGGCTGCTCCATGCCTTCAGCGGAACTCTCCCCGGTCCCGACCGGCGATCCGTCGTAATTCACCCCGTAGGACACCACCGGCCAGCCGTAATTGCCGCCAGCTTCGGGAATGTTGATCTCGTCACCGCCCCGCGGCCCGTGTTCGATGGTCCAGAGCGCGCCGGTCCTTGGGTGCAGAGCGGCCCCCTGGATGTTGCGGTGGCCGTAGGACCAGATCGTATCGATCGCATCGGCATCTCCCGTGAACGGGTTGCCGGCCGCCGCAGCGCCACCCGGCGTCACCCGCACCACCTTGCCGTAGGTCGTGCCAAGATCTTGCGCCAGAACGCGTTCGGTCTCGGTGAGATGCTCGCCGGTGGTGATCCAGACCGCGCCGGAGGGATCCGGAACCACTCGCGACCCGTAATGCATCGGCGAGGGCGAGGGCGGCTCCTGCACGAAGATCTCCGTAACTCCGGTGAGCGCCGTGCCGTCCGGCGAGAGCGCGCCGCGGGCCGCCGCGGTGACCGACATGCCGCCGCCTAGCGGCTTGGCATAGGTCCAGTAGATCTGGCGGTCGGTGGCGAAATTCTGACCCAGAGCCACATCGAGCAGCCCCCCCTGACGTTCCGCCAGCACCGGGGGCACGCCGCTGATCGCCGGCCCCGTCGAGCCGTCGGCGCCGATGAGCCGCATGGTTCCGGCGCGCTCGGTCACGAGGATCGCGCCGTCTGGCAGCACCTCCATTCCCCAGGGATGGACCAGACCCTCGGCCAGCACCTCGATATCGAAGTCGACGCCCGAAGCGCGGCTCGGCGCGTCGGTCTGACCCTCGAAAGCCGGTGCCGCACTCTGGGCACAGGCCGCTCCGGCCAGGGCCAGCCCGGCAAGGGCGAGACTGGTTGTGAAGCTGAACTGCATGGAACCTCCGATTTGTCTTCAACTGGTGAAACGCGTCGGCACCGGGTCGCGTTCCCCTCCTTACCCGATCAGATAGCGCAGCACTGCCGAACGTCATCTTCCGTGACGATGCGCCGAGGTCGGATCACCACTGCCCTGCGGGAGTTCTCGCACGCGCACACCAAAAGTGCATCACGAACAGGAATGAAATCAACGGCTTGATATATGATTCACGGTGAGCACATGCCGTATCACCGGCTGCGGATCAATCCGACGATATCGCGCGTGCGCCCGACGATCGGATCGGCGATCTCCGCCGCCCGGTCCGCACCCCGTCCGAGAAGCCGGTCGATCTCCGCCGGATCATCCATCAGCGCGCTCATCCGCCGGGTGATCGGCGCGAGATGGGCGACCGCGAGGTCGGCCAGCACCGGCTTGAACTCGGCGAATTGCCGGCCCGCGAATTCCTCCACCACCGCCTGCGGCGTCTTTTCCGCGAGCGCCGCATAGATGTTCACCAGGTTGCGGGCCTCGGGGCGTTCCTTCAGCCCGTCGAGATCCTCGGGCAGCGGCTCGGCATCGGTTCGGGCCTTGCGGATCTTCGAAGCGATCGTGTCGGCATCATCGACGAGATTGATCCGGCTCATGTCCGAGGGGTCGGACTTCGACATCTTCTTGGTGCCGTCCCGAAGGCTCATCACCCGCGTCGCCGTCCCTTCGATCACCGGCTCGGGCATCGGAAAGAACGCGGTTCCGTAATCGTGGTTGAACTTGGCCGCGATGTCCCGCGTCAACTCCACATGCTGCTTCTGATCCTCGCCCACCGGAACATGGGTCGCATGATAGGCCAGGATGTCGGCCGCCATCAGCGCGGGATAGGCATAAAGGCCGATCGAGGCGTTCTCGCGGTTCTTGCCGGCCTTGTCCTTGAACTGGGTCATCCGGTTCAGCCAGCCGAGCCGGGCGACGCAGTTGAAGATCCAGGCAAGCTCGGCATGGGCCTCCACCTGGCTCTGGTTGAACAGGATCGAGCGTTCGGGATCGATCCCGCAGGCGATGAAGGCCGCCGCAAGCTCCCGGATGGCCCGGCGCAGCGCCTCGGGGTCCTGCCAGACGGTGATCGCATGCATGTCGACCACGCAATAGACCGCCGGGATGCCCTCGTCCTGCATCTCCACGAATCGCCGCAGCGCCCCGAGATAGTTGCCGAGCGTGAGGTTGCCGGACGGCTGGATGCCGGAGAACACGCGCGGGCTGAAACTGGCCTCGGACATCGCCCGAACTCGCTTGCTGGGAAAGGGACGCCGGCTTATTGCCTCTCCGGGTCAGCGCCGTCAACAGGAGCGCCCGAACCGGTGTCGGACAGCAACCCTTTCCAGAGCCTGCCGCCGCTCGCCGTGGGCCTCGCCGGTCTCGTGCTGGCGATCGAGGCGGTGTTCCAGCTCGGGGCGGCCGGGCTCGCCGGTGGAGCTGCGGGCGTCGGCTGGCGCATGTCCGCGATCGTGGGCTTCGGCTTCCATGATCCGCTCTTTGAAAGCGCGCGGGCCGCCGGACGCCTCGACCTCGACATGGCCCGGCGCCTTGTCAGCTACGGCCTGATCCATGCCGGTGCGGTCCACGCCCTCTTCGCGGCGGTGCTGGTCCTGGCGCTCGGCAAGGCGGTCTCCGAGCGCTTCACGCAAGGGGCCATGGCCGGGCTCGTGCTGGCGGGGCTGGCCGCCGGGGCCCTCGCCTACGGCCTGTTCCAGAATTCCCCGGCACCGCTGATCGGGCTCTATCCGGGCATCTACGGGCTGATCGGCGGCTTCACCTGGTCGCTCTTCACCGAAGGAACCGGGCGCGCGCGCCTCGCGGCGTTCAAGCTGATCGGGGTCCTGCTGACCCTCCAGCTCGTGGTCCGGCTGGTGATCGGTGGCGGCAACGAATGGATCGCCGATCTGGCCGGTTTCGCGGTGGGATTCGGGCTCTCCTGGGTGATCGGCCCTGGCGCGCGGGAGCGGATCCGCGGCTGGCGGGACCGGGTCCGGCAGCGCTAGCTGGCGCGCCGACAACGCCTACCTGCGGCGCGCGCCTGCAGGATTCGAGAATGCCCCGAACCCCGGCCGCGCGCGGCCAATCTGCCCGACTCCCTTGAAACGGCCCGCGGCACGGGGCAACTGTGGCTCTCGGGCGCCCGTGGGGGGAGCCAGCGGAGATCGGATCGTGACGCAGATCGCCTACACCATGTCGCCGGGCCGGGGCGCGACCGACCGGTTGCTCTGGGATCTCGGCGAGACGCTTCTGTCTGAAGGCTTGCGGGTCTGTGGCGTGGTGCAGATCAATTCGGAATGCGGTCCCGACCGGCCCTGCGACATGGACGTAAAGGTGCTGCCCGCCGGTCCCATGATGCGCATATCGCAGTCCCTCGGGCCCGGCGCGCGGGGATGCCGGCTCGATGCCGGAGCGCTCGAGACGGCGGTCGCGACGGTTGCGCGGAGCCTGGAGGCCGGGGCCGACGTGCTGCTCGTCAACAAGTTCGGCAAGCACGAGGCCGAGGGCCGCGGCTTCCGGCCGCTGATCGCCGAGGCGCTGGCCCGTGACGTTCCGGTGCTGGTCGGTGTGAACGCACTCAACCTCTCCGCCCTCGAGGCCTTCGCAGGCGGGCTCGCGACGGAACTCGCACCCGACCTCGCGATTCTGTCCGCCTGGGTAGCGGAGGCGAAGGCCGCCGACGGCGTGGGCTGAGCGGAGGATCGGCGCCGTGCGGATGATCGCCACCAACGGGCTTCGCTTCTGCGTCCGGATCGAGGGGCCGCCGGAGGGCCGGCCGGTCGTCTTCGCGAATTCGCTCGGGACCGATCATCGGGTCTGGGATCACCTGCTGCCGCTCCTGCCGCCCGGGCTGCGCATCCTGCGCTATGACATGCGCGGCCACGGGCTGAGCGACGCGCCTGCGGGCGACTACTGGATGGGCGACCTCGTGGCGGATGCGGCCGGGCTGATCGAGGCGGCGGGGATGCAGGGCGCGGTCTTCGTCGGGCTCTCGATCGGCGGGGTGGTTGCACAGGGCCTGGCGGCGGAGCGGCCCGACCTCGTCTCGGCGCTGGTGCTCTCGAACACCGCCCCGAAGATCGGCACGGCCGAGATCTGGGCGGACCGCAAGCGTGCCATCGCAGAGGGCGGCATCGCCGCGCTGGCCGACGGCGTGCTCGAGCGCTGGTTCTCGGCGCGATGGCGTGCGGAGCACCCCGATGACCTCGCGCTCTGGCGCCACATGCTCGTGCGCACACCCGAGGCCGGATACAGCGGTTGCTGTGCGGCCCTCGCCGAAACCGATCTGCGGGACTCCACGGCCCAATTGGCCCAGCCGGCACTGGTGCTCGCCGGCAGCGCCGATGGCTCGACCCCGCCCGACCTGGTCCGTGAAATGGCCGACAGCATGGCAAATGCCCGGTTCGAGCTGATCCGGGCGGGTCATATCCCCTGCGTCGAGGCGCCCGAGGTGACGGCGCGGCTGATCACGGGGTTCCTGCGCGAAACCGCCCGGGCCTGAAGCGCGTCAGGCGCCCGTCGCCAGCAAGGCGTCGATCTCGGTCCGGGACGGCATCGCCGGCGCCGTGCCGCGGCGCGTGACCGAGATCGAGGCCGTCGCGCAGCCGAAGCGCATGGCCTCGACCGGGTCGCGGCCTTCGGCGAGGGCGGTGGCGAAACCGCCGTTGAAGGCGTCCCCGGCGCCGGTGGTCTCGACCACCGGGCCGGCCTCGAAGACCGGCACATGTTCGGTGCGCTGCCCGTCGTGGAACAGCGCGCCCTGCGCTCCGAGGGTGATGATCGCGGCCCCCACGCCCTGCGCCAGCAGCGCTTTCGCGGCGGCCTCGGCGCTGGCGGGGCCGTCCACCGCGATCCCGGTGAGCGCCTCGGCCTCGGATTCGTTGGGTGTCGCGTAGTCGCAGAGGGCCAACATGCCCTCGGGCAGCGTGGCGGCCGGTGCCGGATTGAGGATGGTGGTCACCCCGGCGGCGCGCGCGAGCGACAGGCCCCGCATCGCCGCGTCCATCGGCTGTTCGAGCTGGGTCAGGAACACCGCGGCGCGGCCGATCAGATCGGCCTGGGCGTCGAGGTCCGCCGGGGCGATCGCGCCGGCGACGCCGGGGCAGACGATGATCGCATTGTTGCCGGTGGCCTCCTCGATGAAGATGTAAGCCGCACCCGTGTAGCTGTCGTCGTGGCGGCTCACCTCCGGGATCACGCCGGCCCTCTCCCAGGTCGCAAGCGCCATGTCGGCGAAGGGGTCGCGCCCCAGCCGCGAGATGAAATGCACATTCCCGCCGGCCATCGCCGCGGCGACCGCCTGGTTCGAGCCCTTGCCGCCGGGGCCGAGCGCGAAACTCTTGCCCATGATCGTCTCGCCCATGCGGGGCGGGCGCTCGGCGCGGTAGGCGGTGTCGGCGACGAAGACGCCGAGGATCACGATGGGCTTGGTCATGGCGGGCCTCCCCGGGCTCAGGCGTCTGGCGGGATCACGCCCTTGCGGAACATGAAGCATCCGTAGAAGCGCCGCTCGCCGGTCTGGATCACGGCATAGGCCTCGCGGGCCATGTCGTAGAAGGCGAAGCGCTCGATGGCGATCATCGGCCGCGCCCGGCCCTCGGCGGCATCGATGGCGGCCTGCACCTCGACCTGGACCGCCGGAATGTCGTCCGGGGCATCGACCACTTCCATGCGGCCCGCGAAGTCGTCGACGAAGGTGTCGAGCGGAAGCACCGAGAGCACGGCCTCGGCCACCTCTGCGGAGGTGAGGTTGTCCATCCGCAACAGGTCGCCGGTGACGGTGTGGCGCGCGACCGAGTTGGACGGGAAGTTGGTGTCCGCAAGCACCAGGACATCACCGTGTCCCATGGCGCGCAGGACCTGCAGGACCTCGGCGTTCAGCCGCGGATCGATCCCCTTGAGCATTGGTCACTTCCTCCGGTTGGTATCAGGGAAACAGGCCCTCGACGGCGTCGGCAAAGGCCGCACCAAGGGCCGCATGGGCGGTCGCATCGAGATGGATGCCGTCGACCGGATCGACCGCGGCATGGGCGCCGGCATCAACGAAGGCGACGCCGAGCCGCGCGGCCAGATCGGAAATCAGCGGCGCGAGGCGGCGGGACTTCTCGCAGCCGCCCTCGAACATCGGCCCGAGCAGCCCGGTCTCGACGATCGGCACCGGGGCGACGAGCAGCAGCGCCGGCGGCCCCCCATCCGGCCCGGCCTCGGAGCGCAGGATGTCGGTGGCGATCTTCTCGACCCCGAGCGCGATGTCGAAGGCCGGCAGCGAGAAGCGGGCCTTCAGGTCGTTGGTGCCGAGCATGACGATCACCGCATCGAGCGGCCGGTGGGATTCGAGCAGGACGGGCAGGGCGCTCCGGCCGTTGCGGTGCGCGCCCTCGATCGGGTCGTCATGCACCGTGGTCCGCCCCGGATGGCCTTCCTCGACCACCTGCCAGCCGACGCCGAGCCGCGCGGCGAGAACACCCGGCCAGCGGATTTCGGCGGCGAAGCGGTCGCGGGTGCCGAGATCGCGCAGCGCGACGGTGCCGTGTGTGTTGGAATCGCCGAAGCAGAGCAGGCTGCGCCGGGCCATCAGGCGAGCCGCGCGCCGGTATCGGCGTCGAAGACGAAGCCGCTGCCGGCGGTCGGCGCGAGCACGATCTCCTGACCCGGCGCAAAGGCCTGCCGGTCGCGGAAGACCGCGGTGATCTCCCGGTCGCCGAGACGGCTGATCACATGGGTTTCCGAGCCGGTCGGCTCGACCACCGCCACCGTGACCCGCAAGCCGTTGCCGTCGAGCGCGAGGTGCTCGGGCCGCACGCCGAAGGTCACCGGCCTTCCGTCCTCGAGGCCCGGTCCGTCCGGCACGGCGAGCGTCGCGCCCTCGGCCTCCACGGTGACAGCCCCGCCGCTGCGCCGGATCTTGCCCGGCAGCATGTTCATCGAGGGCGAGCCGATGAATTCGCCGACGAAGCGGTTTGCCGGCGCGTCGTAGAGCTCGAGCGGCGCGCCGATCTGCTCGATATGCCCGCCCTGCATCACGACGATCTTGTCGGCCATCGTCATCGCCTCGATCTGGTCGTGGGTCACATAGACCGTCGTGGTCGAGAGCCGCTGGTGCAACTCGCGGATCTCGGCGCGCATCTGGACGCGCAGCTTGGCGTCGAGGTTCGACAGCGGCTCGTCGAACAGGAACACCTGCGGATCGCGCACGATGGCCCGGCCCATGGCCACCCGCTGGCGCTGCCCGCCCGAGAGCGCGCGCGGATAGCGGTCGAGATAGGGCGTGAGCCCGAGGATCTCGGCGGCACGCTTGACCCGCGCCGCGATCTCGACCTTGTCCATTTTCCGCATCCGGAGGCGAGAACGCCATGTTCGACGCGACGGTCTTGTGCGGGTAGAGCGCGTAGTTCTGGAAAACCATGGCGATGTCGCGCTCGGAGGGCGGCAGGTTGTTCACCACCCGCTCGCCGATCGCGATGGTGCCCGAGGTCACCGCTTCGAGCCCGGCGATCATCCGAAGGAGCGTCGACTTGCCGCAACCCGACGGACCGACGAGAACGACGAACTGCCCGTCGAGGATGTCGACATCGATCCCGTGCAGCACCTCCACCGCGCCATAGGCCTTGCGCAGGTCGCGGATCGTGACTTGAGCCATGCGCGCGCCGTTTCCCCCGTTTGCGACAAGGGTTACCCGAGGCCTCCCCGCCTGTCCATCGCCCAAGCATTCTAACATGTTAGATGCTTGACAGAATCCGGCCTCCCGGTGAGACTTCGCGCCATCGGCCCCGGCACGGGGCCATCCGGACCGAGGCGCCACCAGAGCGCGTGAGACCGCCGGGCATCAGCAGTCAGGGAGGACTGGGAATGAAAGCCGATCTCTATACCCATATGGTGCGCGCGGGCCTGACCCGCCGGCGCCTGCTCAAGGGCATGGCCTCGACCGGCGCGGTGGCCGCGGCCGGAGGCGTCTTCACGGGAAGCTCCGCGCGCCCCGTCTGGGCGCAGGATGCCGCCGCCCTGCGCGCCGAGATGCTGAAGATCCCCGGCGTCGGCATGGGCTCCCCCACCGACGCGGACTGGCAGAAGGTCGGCGAACTGGCACTCGGCGGCACCCGCGAGACCGTCGCCGAGGGCGAGTTCGCCGGCGTCGAGCTGACCTTCATGGGGCTCAACAACCAGAACCTGCACAACTTCCTGTTCCGCGGCTTCCTGAAGCCCTGGGAGGCCTATACCGGGGCGACGATCAACTGGATCGACCTCGCCCAGGCCGATTACAACGCCCGGCTCCAGCAGAGCATCGCCACCGGCACCGTCGATTTCGACATCGTCGAGATGGGCGCGCCCTTCGAGGGCGACGTGCTCGGGCGCGGCATGGCCTCGGAGATGCCCGACTGGGTGCGCGACCTGATCGACATGGACGATTACGTCGACTACCTGAAGGCCCCCGTCGGCACCTGGGACGGCAAGACCTACCGGGTCTCGATCGACGGCGACACCCACACCTTCGCCTACCGCACCGACTATTACGACAACGCCGAATTCGCCGAGGCCTGGGCCGCCGCGGGCAACACCACGCCCTGGGCGCCGCCGACCACCTGGGAAGAGGTCAACGCCCAGTCGGTGTTCCTGATCGGCAAGACCGACCCGCTCACCGGCCTCGACGCGCACGGCTATCTCGACCCCCTGAAGGGCTGGGGCGGCTTCGGCTTCTACTTCCTCGAGAACCGCGCGGCCCCCTATGCCAAGCACCCCGATGATCCGGCCTGGCTCTTCGACCCCGACACCATGAAGCCGCGGGTGAACAACCCCGCCTTCGTGCAGGCGATCCAGGACGTGATGGACCTGATCGCGGCCGGCGCCTATCCCGCCGACCAGATCAACGCCGATCCCGGCACCACCGCCTTCCAGCAATTCCTCGCCGGCACCGGCGGCATGCTGAACTGGTGGGGCGATGTCGGCTCCTCGGCGCGCACCTCCGACACGTCCGTCGTGGGCGACGTGGTCGGCTTCGACATCAATCCGGGCTCGCAGCGGGTCTGGAACTCGCAGACCGGCGCCTGGGAGGAGACCCCGAACGTCTCGCCCAACAACGCCTATATCGGCTGGGGCATCTACGTCATGGCCACCGTCGACGGCGACGAGCAGAAGAAGAAGGCGGCCTGGTCGGCGGCGGCGCATCTGGGCGGCAAGGACCTGTCGCTCTGGGCCTCGGCCTATCCGTCGGGCTTCCAGCCCTATCGCAACAGCCACTTCCAGTACGAGGAATGGGAAGCGGCCGGCTACGACCGCGCCTTCATCGAGGATTATCTCGGCTCGAACCTCGACAGCTACAACCACCCCAACGCCGCCATCGAGCCGCGCATCCCCGGCATCTTCCAGTACTATTCGGTCGCCGAGGACGAGTTGGCCAAGGGCTTCGCCGGACAATATGCCGGCGCGCAGGAAACCGCGGATGCCATCGCCGCCGCCTGGGAGAGGCATCACCGACCAGATCGGCCGCGAGAACCAGATCGCGCTCTACAAGGCCTCGCTCGGGCTCTGAGCCTGTCCTGACCCCGCCGGCGGCCTCCGGGCCGCCGGCCTCTCTCCCCCGATCCCAGCCCCCGAAAGGACCGCGTGTCCGAGCAAGGCGACCTTCTCCATGTGGTGACCGCCGATGCGATCGGCCCGGGCCGGATGGCCTTCGGGCGCTGGCTGGTCCGGGGCTCGGCCGCGATCATGCTGGGGCTCTTCGCGCTGATCGCCGCCGCGCAGGCCGAGCTGATCGCGCCGCTCTTCGAGACATGGCGCCCGGCGCTCTACGGCTTCCTCCTGTGGTCGGTCTGCCTCTGCGCCGCACAGGTCATCATGCGCGGCGAGCAGGGCAAGCGCACGCTCTTCGTGCTGCCCGCCGCCCTCTTCGTCGTGGCGATGGTGGTCTTTCCGCTCGCCTTCGGCATCTCGATCGCGCTCTCGGACTGGAACCTCGCCTCGCTCGACGGGCCGCGCTTCAACGGCGCCGACAATATCCGCCAGATGTGGAACGACCCGTTCTACTGGAACGCGCTCGGCAACATGGTCTGGTTCACGCTGGCGATCCTCGTGGAATACGCCATCGCCTTCGGCCTCGCCCTCATCCTCGCCTCCGAGATCCGGGCGCGGAAGTTCTTCCGCGTCGCCTTCCTGATGCCGCTGATGCTCTCGCCGGTGGCGGTGAGCTGGATGATCGGCAAGTCGATGATGGAGGCCCGCTTCGGCCCGCTCGCCCGCTTCGCGCGCTGGCTCGGCGTCGAGGACGTCTCGTTCTTCGGCAGCCCCGAAATGGCCCGCGCCATGATCATGATGATGGATGCCTGGACCTTCATCCCCTTCATGATGATCATGCTGCTCGCCGGGCTTCAGGGCATCCCGCGCGAGGTGCAGGAGGCCGCCCGCGTCGACGGGGCGAGCGGCTGGCGCGGCTTCTGGGAAGTGACGTTTCCGCTGATGCTGCCGGTCTCGATCACCGCGATCCTGATCCGCATCATCTTCAAGCTCAAGCTCGCCGACATCATCATCAACGTCACCTCCGGCGGGCCGGGCGGGGCGACCGACAGCGTCACCAGCTTCATCTTCCGCGAATACCGCGACCGCTCCAACGTCGGCTACGGCACGCTGCTGGCGATGGTCTATCTGGTGATCATCGTCGTCGCGATCACCGTCTTCATGAAGCTCGTCGATCGCTGGATGAATCCGAGGTACTGAATGGCCGAGACCCAGATCTTCCACGACAGCGCCCATGACCGCCCCGCCCGGGTGGCGTGGTTCGCGCGGCGCGCGGTGATCTACGGCATCCTGATCCTCTGGACGGTGATCTGCCTCTTCCCGATCTACTGGACCCTCACCACCTCGTTCAAGCTCGCCCCCGACGTGATGCAGGGCAACATGATCCCCTTCGTCGACTACACGCCGCAATGGCGCGGCTGGGCCTCGCTCGGGCGTCTCGCCCGACACGATCTTCACCGAATCCACCGTGCGCGCCGAGTTCCTCAAGCGCTTCACCAATTCCGCGGTGATCGCCGTCTCCGCCTCGCTGCTGGCGGTGATCCTCGGCTCCTGTGCCGCCTACGGCCTCAGCCGGTTCCGCTACCGCTTCGGCTTCATGCGCAACCCCGACATCTCGTTCTTCTTCCTCAGCCAGCTCATCCTGCCCCCCGTCGTGCTCGCGCTGCCCTTCCTCGTGCTCTACAAGGAGCTGGCCCTGCTCGACACCCGCATCGGGCTCATCCTGCTCTACACGCTCACCGTGCTGCCCATCGTCATCTGGATCATGCGCGACCAGTTCAGCGGCATCCCCGTCGAGCTCGAGGAAGCCGCCCTCGTCGACGGTCTGTCGATCTGGGGCGCGTTCTTCTCCATCGTCCTGCCGATCGCCCTGCCGGGCATGGTCGCGGCCTTCATCCTGAGCCTCGTGCTCACCTGGAACGAGTATTTCTTCGCGGCCCTCCTGACCTCCACCAACGCCGTCACCCTCCCGGTGATGGTCGCCAGCCAGACCGGCAGCCAGGGCATCAACTGGTGGTCGATGGCCGCGCTGTCGACGGCCGCGATCCTGCCGCTCATCATCATCGGCATCCTGCTCGAGCGCTTCATCATCAAGGGCATGGCCGCCGGCGCGGTGAAGTGATCGCCCCGAATGTGTGGGCGCATTGCCTTTCGCTCGCCTGACGGATAATTCGCAGCGGCAGCAACAGGACCGAGACCACCGGCATGGACCCCACCCCGATCCAGATCGACAGTCTCAGCGCCGTGACCATCGGCATCGTTGTCTATTTTCTGGGGGCGGCCCTCACCCGCAAGCTCCCCATTCTCGCGCGCTATTCGATCCCCGAGCCGGTCAGCGGCGGCCTGCTTGCCGCATTTCTGGCCCTCCTGCTGGTGCTGACAACCGGCCGGATGGTCAGCTACGAACTGGCGGCGCGGGACTTCCTGCTGGTCTATTTCTTCACGACGATCGGCCTGACCGCCAGGCTGGGCGATCTGGTGAAGGGCGGCCCGCTTCTGGGGCTCATGCTGCTCCTGACCATCGGTTTCATGCTGGTTCAGAACGTGATCGGCCTGATCGGTGCGTCGCTCTTCGGATTGCCACCGCAGGCCGGCGTGCTTCTGGGAACCGCATCGCTGATCGGCGGGCACGGCACCACCATCGCCTGGGGACCGACCATCGCCAGCGAGCACGGCGTGCAGGGGGCCGCGGAGCTCGGCATTGCCGCGGCTACCCTGGGTCTGATCCTCGCAAGCCTTCTGGGCGGTCCGATCGCCAAGTTCCTGATCGAGCGCAAGCAGCTGGCTCCGGTCCCCGACGCGGACGCGCCGGTATGCACCGCAGCGTCTCCGCGTGACGATGAAGTCGACGGCATAACCCATGTCGGGCTGATGCGCAGCGTCTTGTGGATCCATGTCGCCATTGCCATCGGCGCGGCCGCGCACGAGGCGCTGGAGGCGGCCGGCGTGCGGCTGCCGCTCTTCGTGACGTGCCTGCTCTCGGGCATCCTGCTCGCGAATACGGTGCCGAAGCTGTTCCCGCGTCTCAAGTCGCCGGCCGGATCTGCCTCGCTGTCCCTGATCCAGGAATTCAGTCTCTCGGTGTTCCTGTCCATGTCCCTGATGAGCATGGAATTGTGGACGCTCGCCTCGAGCGTGTCCGTTCTCGCTTTCACCATGGTCCTGCAGACGATTGCCGCGGCGCTCTTCATCGTGTTCGTGGTGTTCCGGGTGATGGGCGGCAATTACTTCGCCGCCGTCATTTCGGCCGGATTCGCGGGATTCTCGCTGGGCGCCACCCCGACCGCCATTGCCAACATGACGGCCGTTACCCAGCGCTATGGCCCGTCACCGCTCGCCTTCATCGTCCTGCCGCTGGTCTCGGCCTTTTTCGTGGACATCGCCAACGCCTTCGTCATCAAGGTCTTCCTGACGCTGTTCTGATGACGCCGCATCAGGCCGTCCACCCGCGCGCTGTCCGGGGCGCGATTGCGGCCAGGTCGCTTGGTGAAACCCAGCCAAATTGGCAAGCCTGTTTCCAGCCATTTTCCAGCCGATTTCCAGCCATGGAAAATGACGCGTTTTCCTAAGCTTGCGCCGAATCCGCCGCCCCGGGCGGTTTTCGCGCCATTTCTCCGACAGGAAGCCCCGGTTCAGCGATCGGCGTCGATGTTTCGGTCAGCACCCGCGCCTTCTTCCGCCAGCTCCGCCATGAGGTCGCGCGTCTGCGCATAGAGCCGCCGGAACTGCCCGTAGCGTGTCTCGTAGACCGGATCGGGCCGTGCGGTGATCGTCTCGCGGGCCGGGTTCCAGCGGGCGATATCCTCCGGCCCGGCGGCCCCGATCGCCCGGGCCGCGAGAAAAGCGTCGCCATAGGCCGCGCCGAGGCTCACCTCGCTCACCACCTGATCGAGCCCGGTGATGTCCGACGTCGCCTGCAGCCAGAGCCGGTTCTTCGTGCCGCCCCCCACCGCCATCAGCCGCGCGGGCCGCTCCCCGGCCTCGGCATAGGTCTCCATGACGTGCCGGGTCCCATAGGCGATCCCCTCGATCAGAGCCCGGTAGAGATCACCCCGCTTGTGCGTCAGATCGAGCCCGAAGAAGGTTCCTCGCGCATCCGGATCGTGGATCGGCGTCCGCTCGCCGGAGAAGTAGGGCAGCGCGATCAGTCCCCGCGCTCCCGGCGGCGAGGCCTCGGCTTCGGCGGCGAGCGTGGCGAAGGCCGTCTCGCGCGGAAGCTCACGGGCGACATGGTCACGAAACCAGTGGGTTAGCGTCCCGCTCGTTGCCAGCCCCGCCATCGCCGCATGGCTGCCCGGCACGAGCCAGGGCGCATGCCAGAGCCGCGGATCGGCCAGCCGGTCCGCGGTCGGCATGATGATGAAGACCGTCGAGCCATACATCAGCATCATGTCGCCCGGCTCCCGCACCCCGACGCTTACCGCCTCGGCAGCCGCGTCGATCGTCCCGGCGGTGACCGGCGTGCCGGCCTTCAGGCCCGTCGCCGCCGCCGCTGCCGGTGAAACTCGCCCGGCGATCTCCGTCGACCACATCAGTCGCGGCAGCCGGTCGAGCGGCAGGATCTCCGGTGCCAGATCGTCGATCCAGTCCTGTTTCGCGATGTCGTAGAGCGGGCTGAAATTCGCTGCCGTGTAATGGTCGATGACGCACTCGCCGGTGAGCCGCTCGACGAGAAACGAGGTCGATGTCAGCACCCGCGCTGTCCTTGCGAAAATCTCCGGCCGCGCGTTCTTGAGCCACAGAATCTTCGGGCCCACCGATTGCGAGGTCAGCGCGTTGCCGCACCGCGCCAACAGCGTCGCTTCGCCGATGCTCGCGGTCAGTTCGGCTACCTCCGTCGCCGCCCGGTTGTCGACCCCATAGAGAACCGCGTTCATCAGCGGAGTACCCTCGGCATCCACCGGCAGCATGCACGGCCCGATGGCGCTGCAGGCCACCGCCTCGATCGTCGACGGAGCGACACCGCTTTCCGCGAGCAGCCGCTTGCTGAGCGTGACGAAATCGCCCCACCAATCCTCTTCGGCCCGATGCTCCGCCCAGCCCGGCCGCGGCACGATCATCTCGTGCGGGGTGCTGGCCGTGGCGACGACTTTGCCAGAGGCGTCTGTGATCACGCCCTTCGACTCGAAGGTGCCGATATCGATCCCGAGCGTGTGGTTCATGGGTCGAGTCTGTCGCGGGTGAGCGGAAAATTCCGGTCGATCCCGGGCAGGGCGGCGGAGAGCAGCCGTGCCAGAGCCTCGAGATCGGCGAGGTCACAGACCTCGAGGCTGGAATGCGAATAGCGCATCGGAAAGCCGATATCGAGGCTCGCGACCCCTTCGCTGACAAGCTGCACATACGAGAGATCCGTCAGCACACCAACCTGGGCGCTGCGCTGGAGCGGAATGCCGGCAGATGCCGCCCGATCCTCGAAAAGCCGGACGAGCCCGGGATGCGGGATCACGCCGTTCAGGGTGCCGCGGCCGTGGAAGGAATAGAGGCTGATCCCCGGTCCACCGCCGAGTGCCATATCGCCCCGGTCGGCCATGTCCGGAGTATCGGTCGCGAGCATCAGGTCGATCTGCAGTGCCACGTCGGGTTTCAGGGCTTGTGCCGCCACGAGGGCACCGCGCAGGTTGAACTCCTCCTGAACCGAGAACACAAGATGCACTGTCGGTCCCGCGGTGCCCCGTCCGGACAGTCCGCGGGCCACTTCAAGCAGCACCGCGCAGCCAGCCCGATCATCGATGCTGGTGCCTGCGATCCGGTCGCCCGCAAGGCGCAGGACCTGCGGGCGGTAGACCACCGGGGTGCCGATCCGAATTCCCGCAGCCTCGACCCCCTCACGACTGCCGTGACCGGTGTCTATGGTGAGGTCGGCGGCTCGGAGTACTGTATATTTCTCGTCCGGCGTCGTGGCGTGGTGGCTCTTGTTGGTGATGATGCCCGGCACGTCGCAACCCTCGGCGACCATCAGGAGAACCGCCTGCGAGGCGAGGGCACGCTCGGGCACGCCGCCCATCCGCTCGACCCGGATCAGCCCACCGGGCTCGATGCGGCGGACGATGAAGCCAAGCTGGTCCATATGGGTGAAGAGCATCACCGAGGGGGAAGCGGGGTCGCCGGGGACGGTGGCGATGAGGTTGCCGAGGCGGTCGGTGCGGTGGGCGAGGCCCACCTCGTCGAGCCGGGCGGAGATGGCCCGGCGCACGCGGTCCTCGTGGCCGCTGAGGCCGGGGAGCAGCATGAGTGCTTCGAGATCGGCGGTGATCCGGTCGCGGCTCATGCGCCACCCCGGGCGGCGCGGGCGCGGTCCATGAAATCGGCGGCGCGCGCCGCATCGACGGGCTTCCAGGTGTCGCCGCCGACCTTGAGCGACGATCCGACGATGCAGCCGTCGGCCACGCGCAGCACATCCGCCACGGTGGCGTGTTTCACCCCGGTATTGGCCAGAACCGGCGTGTCGGGCAGGGCCGCCTTCACCGCCTCGAGGTCTTCCATCCGCGCCGCCTCGCCGGTGATCGCGCCCGAGACCAGCACCGCATCGGGGATCGAGGAGAACACCGCCGAGCGGGCGCGGTCTGCCAGCGGGCGCCGATCCAGGCTGTCGGCGAATTCCGCCGAGACGTTGTAGAGCATCGCGAGATCGCGCCGGCCCATTCGGTCGCGGTAACGCATCGCGGCCCCGGCATCCGGCGTCCACGGACCCATGTCGGAGGCGTAGGTGCCGGTGAAGATCTCGCGCACGAAGGCGGCACCGGTGGCGGCGGCGAGGGCGATGGTGCTTTTGGGGTCCCAGAGCACGTTGACGCCGAAGGGAACGGCGATCTCGGAGCGCAGGCGGCCGATCACGAAGGCCATGGTCGCGGTCGAGGCGGTGTCGACGGCGAACTCGTAGGGCCGGTCGTTCTCGTTGCCGAACATGACCGCGTCGACACCGGCCGCCTGCAGTGCGGCGAGGTCGGCTCGGGCAGCTTCGAGCAAGCCGTCCAGGCCTGCGGCTGCATCGTAAAGGGGCGTGCCGGGAAGGGCGCCAAGATGGACCATGGCGATCACCGGCTTTCCGTGCCCGAAAACTCGCCTGAAATTCCGCATACTGTGCCTGCTCCCGAGTTTGTGGCGCTTCTCAGCTTATCGGCCTTGGAGCAGACGGCAAATCGGATTTACAGTAACCCGCAGGGTTGGATGACGAGGTGGGGATGGGACGTGACACGCGAAGCCGGCGCAATCTGGGCAAGGTCAGGATCGCGCGTGACGGCGCGGGCCGGCTGGTGAAGTGCGTGCGCGTCGCCGCGCGGGTCGCAGCGGCGCCTGCGTGGACCAAGGCGGACGCCGCGTGAGCCGGATGGAAAGCGCCCCTGCCTCTGCGGAAGGTGCGGGTGTCGGCAGATGGATCGGCCGCACCGAGGAAAGGACCGGACGGCTGACGCGGGAGCTGGCAGGTATGCTGGCGGGCGCATTGAGCCACCCTTCACTGCCGGAACCGGACATCGACGAGGGTGCGCCGATGCCCACACTCTGGCACTGGGCTGCGTTCCCGGAATTCGTGCCGCTCGCAGATCTGGGCACGGACGGTCATCCCCGCCTCGGCCGCTTCCTTCCTCCACTCGCCTTCTCGCGGCGGATGTGGGCGGGGGGGCGCCTTGAGTTTTCGGGAGGCCTTCGCATCGGCGAAACCCTGACGCGGCGCTCGGAGATCCTCGCCGTGGACGAGAAGGAGGGCGCAACCGGACCGATGGTCTTCGTCCGTGTGGGCCATGTGACGACCGGGGCGGAGGGCGGTCGCATCGACGAGGAACAGGATATCGTCTACCTCGACATACCAGAGACGTTCCGTCCGCCGAAGAAGCTGCCCCTGCCGGAGATACCCGCTTTCAGAGAGAGTGTGCCGGTCAACGCAGCCAGGCTCTTTCGGTATTCGGCCGCCACCTACAACGCGCACCGGATTCACTACGATCTGCCCTATGCCCGCGAGGTCGAGAAGTATCCCGCGCTGGTGGTGCACGGCCCGATGCAGGCGACGCTGGTGATGGAGGCCGGGCTCCGGCACGTCGGCGGGTCACCGCGCCGCTTCCGCTTTCGCGGGGTCCATCCGATGTTTCACGACGAGGATATGCTGCTGCTTGGAACCGAAGCCGGCGACGGCGCCTGGGAGCTCTGCACCGGCTCTCCTTCCGGGTATCAGTGCCTTCAAGCGCGGCTGGAGGTGTCCTGATGGGCATCCTTTCGGGAATGCGTGTCGTCGAGGGCTCGGCCTTCGTGGCGATTCCGCTCGCGGGCATGACGCTGGCGCAGATGGGCGCAGACGTGATCCGGTTCGACCGGCTCGAAGGAGGGCTCGACGCGCACCGATGGCCCGTCACGCAGGATGGCAGCAGTCTCTTCTGGGCGGGGCTCAACAAGGGCAAGCGATCGATCGCGATCGATATGAAACATCCGCGGGGACGGGAGATCATCACCGAGATCATCTGCGCTCCCGGCGATGATGCGGGGCTCTTCCTCACCAATCTGCGGGTGCGGGGCTGGATGGATCACGAGACGTTGTCGCGGCATCGTCGCGACCTCGTGATGGTCACGCTGCTGGGCGACCGTCACGGACGCCCCGCCGTCGATTACACGGTGAACCCGGCGCTGGGCTTTCCCGATGCGACCGGCCCGGAGGGTTCGACAGAGCCGGTGGCGCATGTGCTTCCCGCCTGGGATTGCATTGCCGGCAACATGGCCGTCTCGGCCCTTCTCGCCGCGGAACGGCACCGGCTCAGGACCGGCGAGGGCCAGTCGGTCGAGCTTTCGTTGAAGGATGTCGCGGCCGCGATGCTCGGCAATCTCGGCATCATCGGAGAGGTCGCCGTGAACGGCATGGACAGGCCCAAGGGCGGCAATGCGCTCTACGGCGCCTATGGTCAGGATTTCATCTGTGCCGACGGCGAACGCGTGATGGTCATCGGTCTCACCGACCGGCAGTGGCGGGGTCTTGTCGAGGTGACGGGCAGCCAGGAGGCGATCGCGGCACTCGAGAGCGAAATCGGGACAAGCCTTGCCGACGAGGGGGTGCGATGGCTCCATCGCGCGCGGATCACCGAGATCCTCGGACCGTGGTTCGCCCGAAGCAGGGTCGCAGATTTCGGGGCCTCTTTCGACAAGGCCGGCGTGACATGGTCGGTGTTCAGGAGTTTTGCGCGGGCGGTTGCGGAGGACCCCGATCTTTCGACGGATAATCCGATGTTCTCGGACCTCGAACAGCCGGGGATGGGGTGTTTCCCGGTGCCGGGTTCGCCGATGACCTTCTCGTCGGCGGCACGCGAACCGGCGAGACCCGCTCCGGCGCTTGGCCAGCACACGGAAGAGATCCTGGCCGAGGTCGCGCGGCTTCCGGAGCGCGAGATCGCCAGTCTTTTTGACGAGGGAATCGTGAAGGGAAGCGCGCGCGGCTGATCAATGGATCAGCGGAGGGAATGGGAGCAGGTCCGCCGTGCCAAGCCGTTCGTGGGGCGGTCGGGACGGATACCTACTGGTACGGCTGGATCGAAAGCGAGGCAGCGATGGCACTGAAGACGCGACACTGGGACCGGTTGGGCAATGGTGGATTGGATTTCACCGAACTGGGGTTCGGCACTGCGCCGCTGGGCAATCTCTACCGGGCGATCAGCGACGACGAAGCCGATGCAACGCTCGAGGCAGCATGGGCGGCGGGAGTGCGCTACTACGATACCGCGCCGCTCTACGGGCTGGGCTTGTCCGAAACCCGGCTGAACCGGTTCCTGCGCGGCAAGCCCCGCGAAAGCTACGTTCTCTCTTCGAAAGTCGGGCGCTATCTCGTGCCAGCGACGGACGCGACCCGCGACGGGCACGGCAAATGGTTCGACGTGCCGAACCGGAACGAGGTCTACGACTACTCCTACGACGGGGTCATGCGGTCGCTCGAGCAGTCCTTTGAGAGACTGGGCGTGGACCGGATCGATATTCTCTTCGCCCATGACATCGACGTGCCGAACCAGGGAAGCCGCGCCAACGTCGACGCCAAGGTCGATCAGTTGATGGCTGGCGGTTATCACGCGCTGGAGCGACTGCGAGGCGAGGGTGCTATCAAGGCGTTCGGGGCTGGGGTGAACGAATGGGAGGTATGCCAGCAACTTGCGGAGCGGGGTGACTACGACATCTTCCTGTTGGCCGGCCGCTACACGCTACTGGAACAGGGGGCCCTCGAGAGCTTCTTGCCGCTCTGTGAGGTGCGCGGCATCGGCGTGGTGATCGGTGGGCCATACAATTCCGGAATTCTGGCCACCGGGCCAAAGCAAGGAGCATGGTACAATTACGAACCGGCGCCGGAGGAGATCCTGGATCGGGTCGGGCGGATCGAAAAACTGTGCCGGGATCATGGGGTCAGGCTCGTCGATGCGGCCTTCCAGTTCCCGTTGCGGCATCCCGCGGTAGTTTCGGTGATCCCGGGCGGGCAGGGCGTCGACGAAATGGCAGCAAACCGGATTGCGGCAGCGGCCGACATCCCTCCGGCGCTCTGGGATGCCTTGAAGACCGAGGGGCTTATGCGGCCCGACGCACCCGTCGGTTGAGGCTTTGCAAACCGTGCTCCGAATTGATGCTCACCAGCATTTCTGGCGCCCATCCCGCGGCGATTACGGCTGGATGCCGGAGGGTGATCCGGTGCTCGATCGGCCCTATCTGCCGGCCGATCTGAGCCCCGCCCTGGCTGCAAGCCGGATAGAGCGGACCGTTCTTGTTCAGGCTGCGCCAAGCATCGCTGAAACCGAATATCTGCTGGGCATTGCCGATGCGACGCCCGAGGTCGGGGCTGTCGTCGGCTGGATCGATTTCGAGCGTCCCGGTGACAGTGAGGTGCTTGAGCGACTTGCCGGCCATCCCGCATTTCGGGGTGTGCGGCCGATGATCCAGGACATCCCCGATCCGGACTGGATGCTCGGCAAGGAGCTGAGATGGGCCTTCGAGGCCCTGGAGGACCTGGATCTGAGTTTCGATGCGCTCGGTTTTCCCAGGCATCTCGAGAACTTCCACGCCTTGCTGCTCCGGCATCCCGACCTGCGGGTCGTGATCGACCATTGCATGAAGCCCGACATTGCGGGCCACACTTCAGAGAAGTTCCGCGAGTGGTCTGTGGGCATGACGCGCCTCGCGCGTGATACCGAAGCGTACTGCAAGCTCTCCGGCCTCGTCACTGAAGCCGAGACAGATTGGAGTGCCGACACCCTCAGGCCCTATGCGGAGCTAGTAATCGACGCATTCGGGCCGGAACGCGTGATGTGGGGGTCAGACTGGCCGGTTTGTCGGCTGCGCTTGGAATACGGCGCCTGGGTGGCCGTCGCGGAGGACCTTGTGAGGCACTGCAGTCTTGAAGGGCAGGCGCAGATTTTTGGTGGGACCGCAGCGGAATTCTACCGGATCGACGCCTGAGCGTCTCGGAAGGCGATCACGGCATCCCGGTCGAGGCGCGCCCGTGCCGCATCATCTCCCGCGACGTGCAAGGCCGCTGCGGCCTGCGCCGTTGACAGTGCATCGACGAGCGTTGTGCCTTGAGACAGTTCTGCGGCCAGGCTGCCGACGAAGCGGTCCCCGGCGCCGTGGCTCGAGGTCTGGGTGACCTTGGGCGCGGGCAGGGCGAGCGGACGCGCGCCTTCGGACACCGCGATCAGACCGTCGGCACCCAGGGTGACGATGACGGTCGCGGTCGCGGGAAGGCGATCGCGGAGGCGAAGGGCGGCGCGGGTCGGATCGGCTTCGCCGGTCAGATCAGCCGCTTCGACGCGATTTACGATCAGCACGTCCAGAAGTTCTCCAAGCGCATCCGGCACGCGTCTTGCCGGAGCGGCGTTCAGGAGCACGCGCGCGCCAATTCTTCTTGCTGTCCGTGCGGCGGCGAGGTTTGCAAGCTCGGGCACTTCGTTCTGAAGGCAGAGGATCGAAAAGGCATCCGGCAGGATCGTCTCCGCACCCAGGGTTCGATTTGCGCCGGACACCACCACCGCCGCGTAAGAGCCATCGGGCTCGACAAGTGCGCTGCTCATGCCCGAAGCCTTGCCGGCGACAGTCTCGACGAGGGTGGTATCCACCCCTGCGCTATCCAGTGCATTGCGCAGCGTGCGGCCGAAGGCGTCGTCGCCGACTCGACCAACCATCGCTGTCGCCGCGCCCATTCTCGCGGCCGCGACGGCCTGATTGCCACCCTTGCCGCCCTGGACGTAGCGCACTGCCGAACCCATCAGGGTTTCGTCGCGGCGCGGCAGGCGCGGAGTGTCTATCAGCACATCGAGATGCAGCGCGCCGAGGACCACGACGTCCAGGGGTCGCGTCACGGCATGCCGTAGAGATGGCGCGCGACGATCAGCATCGACGTCGCGGCGTCCTGCCGGGCGATGGCGGAGGCAAGGTCCCGGTCATCGCCCAGAACGCGGGCGATCGCGCGCAGGTGTTCGACGAGCTTGATGTTCGTCCGTGCTTCCGCGACCGGATCCAGCCCGCCGTGATCGGGAAAGGTATCGAAATAGACCACGCCGTCATAGCCGATCCGTTCGAGCGCGACGAAGAGTTCGACCGTCTGGACCGGATGCACCGTCGCGGCCATCAGCCCGTCATCCCGCTTGCCGTAGCCGTCATTGAGATGGACGCCCAGCAGCCGCGAGTGCCGGGCGATCAGATGTGCCGCATGGGCGGGCATCTCGTCGGCGTAGAGCACATGGGCGAAATCGAGGGTGACGCCGAGATTGGGCCGATCTGCCTCCCGTATCGCCAGAAGCGTGGTGCCCACATCGGGCATCAGCGCGAAGGCGCGGGGCTCGTTCGGCTTGTATTCGATGGCAATGTCGATACCGGGCGCGTGGTCCGCGACATCGCGCAGCGCCGCGATGGTGTCGTCCCACAGCCGCGCGTAATCCGCCTGAAACGCATAGTCGATCCCGTCCTGCCCCATCCAGAGCGTCATCAGGCCACCGCCCATTTCGCCGAGAGCGTCGAGACCGCGCCGGGTGAGATCGATCGCCGCCTGGCGCGTCCCGGCATCGGGATGGGTAAAGGCGCCGAGCCGGAACCCCGGATCGGTGTAGTAGCGCATGGCGAGGCCGTTGAGCGCCATTCCCGCATCGGCAAGCATCCGGCCGATCTCCGCCGGGGCATGACCCTCGAAATGGTCCGGGTAGTTCAGGTCGGCGGCATCGAGGCCGCCGACTTCGGCGGCACGTTCGATCATCTCCCGAATTCCGGGGTTGCCGGGACGCCCGAGGCGAAATGCGTTGAGCCGTGCCGCGTATCGCGGGCGATTGCGAGAGGCGGTGGGCATCGAGCTCCTTCCTTGCTGAGTCGGCCTGTAGCACCCTTGGTCGCTACTGGTCGAGCGGTCCAAAAAAACGCCAGCAGCTCGCATGGCCAAGGACTTATCGCGCCGTAGTCGCTCTGGGCCTCCTCAGCGCCCGAGTTCCGGCACACCAAAGCAATCTGTCCCCGGTGGAGATCATCTACGCGAGCGAGTTGACCCCGAGAAGCTGCAATTCCCAGCACCGAGAGGCACCTTCTCGGCTCTACCCTGTTGAGCGCCCCGCGACATTGATCCCTGCTTCGATTTCGGCATGCTTCGGCATTCCCACACGCCAGACTGAAGCGATGCCCTGCAAAGACTGCGAGCGCGTCAGCTTCCGGACCCGGCCGAGCAATGCGCCCCCGTGGGGGCCTGACCCGAGCCAAGCGCCAGGGGAGACGGACTCTCGAATGGATCAAGCGGTTCCGACAGACCCAGATCGGCGAGGAGGAAGAGCGTGATCACGCCCAGGCTTAGACCGGCGACGCCGAGGCGGCCGGGGTGGTGCGGACCAGGTGCCATCATGCCGTCCTCGCTCCGCTCGCAGGGGAAGTTGCGGGAACCAACAGGCGGCCGCGCAGGCGGATTCCCACCATCGAACCGAGGAAGGCGGCCGCAAACCAGACCCAGCCGTGCAACGAGCCCGTGCCGATGCCGCTGAAGAAGGCGCCGACATTGCAACCGAAGGCGAGCCGGGCGCTGTATCCAAGTACCAGTCCGGCCAGTGCGATAGCGACCCAGCTTGCCGGCTGAAGTCGGGCCACTTGGGGCGCGATCTCAGGCTTCCAGCGCATGGCGATGAAGGCGCCAAAGATCAAACCGATATTGGTGAGCGACGTCACATCGCGCAAAACGCTCTGGCCAAGGAGGGCTGCATTTCCGGGGGCGGACCAAAAGGCGGTTGTAGAGAGATCGGCGCCAGCGGCGCTCGCCGTCTTGGCGCCCCAAAGCCCGAGGCCATAGACGATCCCCCATGGCTGACCTGCGACAACCAGATTGGCGAGGGCAAGGAAGGCGAGCAGGATGGCTGCGAGGATGAGCCGTCCCTGTGGCAACCGCTTGCCCGGCGCCGAGCGCAACGCAACGAAGCCGGCGATGGCTACAAGTCCGACAATCGTGAGACCGAGGCCGGCTTTCGATCCGGCCAGGCCCTGCAGGGTCATCACGGGCAGGCTCCCCAGCCCGGTCCACCAGTCCAGATGGAGCGTACCGAGGAAACTACCGACCACGAACATCACAAGGGCAACCGCGCCGACGAGGTTTCCGCTTCCTGCATTGACCAGCGTGCCAGAGCCGCAGCCCATGACGATCTGCATTGCCACCCCGAACACGAACGCTCCGGCGACCATTGCGAAGCCGACAGGGCCATGCGCTCCCGACAATTCTGTCGGGTTGGCCGCGAGCAAGGGCAGCGCGATTGCGGCAACAAGCCCAATGGAAAGGAGCTGGGCAATCAGCCCCCGCCCGTCACGGTCGGTCACCGCAATCCGCCAGGGGCCGGCGAAGCCGAACCGGAGGCCCTCGAGCACAAGGCCGAAGCCGAGTCCGATCAGCACCAACAGCCCCGCTCGGGGTCCCGCATAGGCCGCGACGCCCAACGTAAGGCCGAGCCCCAGCAGGATGAGAAGGAAACGTGTCCGGAGCATGGCTGCTTGCTCACCCGTTCAAGGTCAAAACGTCTCGGCGGCCCACTTCTTCGTGGCGCGCCAGTAATAGGCCACGCGGCTGGGTTCGTTGTCCAGCGCACCGCCCGCCTGCGTCCACTCCGCCATGCTCTCCGCATAGAGCTTGGTATTGGGTACGCCTGCCAGTTCCGAGAGCGCAAACCAGTTGAGCGAGGCCCAATGACCGGTGTTGCAGAACGACACCGTGACAGGCGCATCGGTCTGGTCGTATTGCGCGGCGATCTCGCGTGCCCGATCCGGGCTGACCATGTCGTTTCCATCGAACCAGACATTGTAGGTCAGGTTTTCCGCTCCACGAAGCGTGCCAGGACGTGCGATCGACCACTGAATGCCTTCGAAGAAACCCGCGGGTCGTGCGTCGACCAATCGGGCATCGCCGGACTCGACAAGGGCAGTCACGTCCTCCGTCGTCACGCGCCAGTCGTCGGTCACGTTGGCGACGAAATCGCCCATCTCCGGCTCGACAGTGTTCGTGCTCACCTCGAACCCGGCTGATTTCCAGCCTTCAAATCCGCCGTTCAGGACAGCGAGGTCGGCGACGCCCATGGTCTTGAGGGTCCAGTACACCCGGGTTGCCGTGCCCATGTCGGTCTGGCCGTCGCCGTTATGGACCACCACCACAGGCGTGTCCGTATTGACGCCCAGGCGAAGCACCATCATTTCGAGATCGTCAAAGGAGGGCAATTGACCGGGATTGGATTCGGGGCCGCGCCAATCGGCATATGGGGCCCAGACCGCGCCGGGGATATGTCCGGCCGTGTAGTCTCCGCTCACACGGATCACCCGGACATCCTCGCCGGATTTCATAATGTCAGAGAGTTCGGGTGCCGAAAGAAGGGGCTTCCAGCCTTCGGGGGTCGCGGTGGCTAGGGACGGCATCAGTCCCACGGCAAAACTTGCAGCCAATGCTGCGGCTTTCAGGGTCATCGGATTTCCTCGCATGAATATCTATCGAAGACCTAGGCAATGACAGCCCGGGCGCAACGGTGAACGGCAACTCAGCGTCCAGGGCGCCGGACCGGAATCGGTGGGTCAACAGAAAGCTTGGGATCAAATTCCGAACGGTGGCCCGTATCCGAAACATTTTTCGAGACGCGTGGCGATCATTGTCAGACATTTCTTATTTGGTAGCGGGTAACGGACGCACCGTGCGTCGTTTCCGTTACCGGAAATACGATACCATCTGTGGTTGCGATCGCTGGACCGAAATGTCCTGACGAGCCCGATTCACTTGTCGTTCTTGTCAGTCCATCGCGCCACTCGACCTCGGTGCAGGTCAGTACTTTCAGGCCGGACTTTCCTCATCCGCCTGTGTCACCGGACTTGATGTCGCCGATGGTGAGAACGGGCGATGCGTCGAGGTCGGTTGCATTCATCATCGCGGCGACCCGTTCCAGCGAAGAGACGAGCTGCGCCTGTTCCCAGTCTTCCAGAGCCTCGAAGGCGCCAACGAACCGTTGCTGGAGTGCGTCAGGCACTTCTGCGACGGCCTCCACTCCGGCATCGGTAATCACCACATTGGTCTGGCGGCGGTCCGTTTGCGAGCGAACGCGTGTAACCATCTCGCGGCTCACTAGCTTGTCGACGAGTGCCGTGACGGTGGCCTGACTTACGCCCATCTGATCGGCAAGTTCCTTGGGTGTTGCCTGCCCACCCCGGTTCCCTACGATCTGTAATACGCGAAGCTGGGCGGGCGTAAGGCCGGCGGCGCGGGCGAGCGTGCGGGCGTAGAGCTCCGCCGCCCGGAGGATCCGCCTCAGGGCGATCAGGGCCTCGTCCACGCGCTCCGGAGCGATTTCGGTCATCCTGGCACATTGTCATGGAAAGCCAGCGCTGCGCAATCGGTCCATACACGGATAAGTATGCTTCGTTTGGCTAATTGGTTTCCTTTGAGGGTGCTTTGAAAAATAACGCATTTTGCGACATGCTCTCCCGCAATCACCTATTTAAGAACAAAAAAATTGCTTTGCAGGTTGAAATTTCTTCGGACAAACGCTATTTCGGAAGGCGAACAAAAAAAGGACAGTGCCAATGCCCAAAGCCGTTTCCCGACCCTCGGCCCGCAACCTGCGTCTGCGCAAGCCCGACGCGACTGACGGATCCGCGATCTGGGAACTGGTCCGCGATTGCGCGCCGCTCGACGAAAACTCGATGTACTGCAATCTGGTGCAGGCCGATCATTTTCGCGACACCTGCGTGGTGGCGGAACTGAACGGGGAGATCGTCGGCTGGATTTCCGGGCACATGATCCCGAACGAGGACGCGTTTTTCGTATGGCAGGTAGCCGTCAGCCCCAAAGCCCGCGGCCTCGGGCTGGGACGGCGGATGCTGACGCATCTGGTCAATCGCGACGAATGCGCCGACGCCTCGACCCTCAAGACCACAATTACTGCCGAGAACGACGCGTCCTGGGCTCTCTTCCGCAGCCTCGCACGCGCCATCGGCGGGCGAATTTCCGACCGGCCGCATTTCAAGCGCGAGGCGCATTTCGACGGAAATCACGACACCGAGCATCTGGTGACCATCGCTCTGCCCAACACGATCCGGCTGGCACGGGCCGCCTGACAGCGAACGGCTTGCAGCGACACCATGCTCGCATCCGCTCCGGCGGACCGCAATTCAACGACAGAACCGACCTGAAAGGACGTTTCATGCCGAAAGACATGCACGACGATTATGCCATTTTCGCGCGCCGCGAGAGCGCGGCACGCTCCTATTGCCGGAGCTTTCCGACGCTGTTCACCCGGGCTCGGGGCACGGAGTTGTTCGACGCGGAGGGCACGCGCTACATCGACTTTCTCGCCGGCTGCTCGTCGCTCAACTACGGGCACAACGACCCGGACATGAAGGCTGCGCTGATCGAGCACATATCCGGCGACGGGCTGGCGCACGGGCTCGATTTTCACACCGACGCGAAGTCGGAATTCCTTGCGGTCTTCGAGCGGCATATTCTCGAGCCGCGCGGCATGGATCACCGGGTGATGTTCACCGGCCCGACGGGTGCCAACGCCGTCGAGGCGGCAATGAAGATCGCGCGCAAGGCGACCGGGCGGACGAACATCATCGCCTTCACCAACGGCTTTCATGGTGTGACGATGGGCGCGCTGGCCGCGACCGGCAACGGCTATCACCGCGGTGGTGCCGCGATGGATACCAGCGGCGTGACGCGCATGCCCTTCGACGGCTATGCAGCGGGCGTGGACAGTGCAGCACTCCTTGACCAGATGCTGTCGGATGCCTCCGGCGGGATCGATGCGCCAGCGGCGATCATGTTCGAGCCGATCCAGGGCGAGGGGGGGCTGAACGCGGCCTCGGCCGAGTGGGTGCGGGCAATTGCCGCCGTGGCCAAGAAGCACGGCGCCCTGACGATTATCGACGATATCCAGGCCGGCTGCGGCCGTGCGGGCACGTTCTTCTCGTTCGAGGAAATGGGCGTGATGCCCGACATCGTGACGCTGGCGAAATCGGTGTCCGGCTTCGGCCTGCCGATGGCAATAACGCTGGTGCGCCCGGAACACGACGTATTCGGCCCGGCCGAACACAACGGAACCTTCCGCGGCAACACCCATGCCTTCGTCACCGCGCGGGTGGCCATCGAGAAGTTCTGGGCCGACGACGCCTTTCAGCGCGACCTGGCGGTGAAGATCGACCTGATCACCGACGCGCTCGGCCAGATCGCCGATATGGTGCCCGGTGCCTTTCTCAAGGGGCGGGGGTTGATGCAGGGCGTTGATGTGGGCTCGGGTGATCTGGCGGGCGCCATTTGCCGCCGGGCCTTCGCGAATGGTCTGGTGATCGAGACGTCAGGCAACGAGGATCAGGTGGTGAAGGTGCTGGCACCGATCACCACGCCGGTCGAGATGTTCAGGGAGGGCTTCGCGATTCTGCGTGGTGCGGTTCGCGAGGTAACGGCATCCTCGAAGATGGCAGCGGAGTGAGCGCATGATTGTTCGGGATTTCAAGGCCCTGAAGGGCACCGAGCGCGACGTGTCGGATGCGCAGTGGAGTTCGGTGCGCATGTTGCTGGCCGATGACGGGATGGGATTTTCGTTCCACATCACCACGCTCGAGGCCGGTTCGGAGCACACGTTCCACTACAAGAACCACTTCGAGAGCGTCTATTGCATGGCGGGCAAGGGCTCGATCACCGATCTCGCCACCGGCGAGACCCATGCGATCACGCCCGGTGTGATGTACGCGCTCAACCTCCACGACAGGCACACCCTGCGCGCCGAGGAGGAGTTGGTGATGGCCTGCTGCTTCAACCCGCCGGTGACCGGTCACGAGGTCCATCGGGCGGATGGCTCCTACGCGGCAGCGGAAGAACTGGCGGACTGAATTCATGACCCAGGCGACTCATACGGTTGAAAAGATTGGCGGAACCTCGATGTCGCGCATCGGCGAGTTGTGCGAGACACTGTTCGTTGCCGGACGTACCGGCGACGCGCTTTATGGACGGGTCTTCGTGGTATCCGCGTTCGCGGGGATCACCGACCTTCTGCTCGAGCACAAGAAATCCGGGCGGCCGGGCGTCTATGCCCAGTTCGCCAGTGCGGACAGCGATCACGGCTGGCACGACGCCTTGAGCCGGGTGTCGGTTGCGATGATCGAGGCACATGGCGCGGTGCTGACGGACTCCGCCGATCTTGAGAAGGCCGGCGAATTCGTGCGCGACCGGATCGAGGGCGCGCGGAACTGCCTGATCGATCTGCAGCGGCTTTGCACCTACAGCCACTTTCGGCTGACCGAGCACATGCTCCAGGTCCGCGAACTGCTGTCCGGGCTGGGCGAGGCGCATTCCGCTTTCACCACGTCATTACTGCTGCAGCGGGCCGGGGTGAACGCGCGGTTCGTCGACCTCTCAGGCTGGCGCGACGCGGGCGATTTGAGCCTCGACGATCGCATTGCGACGGCAATGCGTGACGTCGACCCGATGACCGAGCTGCCGATCGTAACGGGTTACGCCCAGTGCATCGAAGGCCTGATGCACGAATTCGATCGGGGCTATTCCGAGGTGACCTTTTCACGCCTCGCAGCGCTGACCGGCGCGCGGGAGGCGATCATCCACAAGGAGTTCCACCTCTCCTCCGCTGATCCGCGACTGGTGGGCGAGGATTCGGTCCGCAAGCTCGGTCGAACGAACTACGACGTGGCTGACCAACTCTCCAATCTCGGCATGGAGGCGATCCACCCGAAGGCTGCAAAGACTTTGCGGCAGGCCTGCGTGCCGCTGCGGGTGACCAACGCGTTCGAACCCGATGATCCTGGCACGCTGATCGACGATCAGCCGGCCGAGCGGCCGGAAGTGGAGATCGTGACGGGGCTCGACATCATTGCGCTCGAGGTGTTCGAGCAGGACATGGTGGGGGTCAAGGGCTACGACGCTGCGATTCTCGCGTCCCTGACCCGGCACAATGTACGGATCGTCTCGAAGGTTTCGAACGCGAACACGATCACGCACTACGTCGATGCATCGCTGAAGAGCATGCGACGGGTCGAGAAGGACTTGGCCGCGCTCTATCCGCAGGCGAAAATCTCATCACGCAAGCTCTCGATGGCTTCGGTGATCGGCCGAGACCTCAACGGTCTTTCGGTGCTGACCCGTGGGCTGCAGGCGATCGCGGCCGACGGTGGCGAGGCGCTGGGTGCGTCGCAGGGGCCTCGCAATGTCGACGTGCAGTTCATTCTTGAGCGGGATGCGCTGGAGCCGGCGATCCGGGCCCTGCACCATGCACTGGTTTCTCCTGGCCCTGTTCAGCTGGCCGAGGTCGCCTGACGTCGAGCTGGACAGCGCGGACCGGGCAATAGATCACGCAACGGCGTGTGTTGTTTTCTGCAGAACGGTCACAGGATGGGTTCCCCGTGAGGGAGCTTGGGGGCTTCTGGGAAAGGCATCGCGCTCTGCGAGCGTTCGCCGACCTTACGGGGAGAAGAGCGGAAAGCTCACGCCGAGCGCCCAGGCCAGGCACAGGCCGAGGCCGAGGCCTGCCGGCATCGGTCCGCTTCGGCGGGCAACCCATCGGCCCATCTGCCCGTGCACCAGCAGGAACAGCAAGATCACCGGAAGGATGATCACGAGAAAGAGCAGTCGCTCGGGGTCGAGGGCGGCAGCAATCGACAGGGAAACAAACAGCGCGACACGCGCGGCGATCCGCCGCCACAGGCGTCCGCGGCCGCTCTCCGTCACCACCGCGTCCGCGAGCATGGCAAGGATCGCCCCGACTGCCAGCACCGCGATGACGGGTAGTCGCTCGAGGCTCGGGAAGAAGCTCGCGGCATACCGGTCCATCGCGAAACCGAAAACACCGATTCCCCAGATCGAGAGAACAAAAGCTGCAACGACTGTTCCGGAGTATGGGCCGAGGCGTCGAGGCCCGAGTATCAGAAGTTGAAGGCCGCCGAACAAAACCAGGTGGAGCGCGAGGTAGTCGGCCACAAGGATCGGCAGGAACTGAGTTCTGACCTGCGTTGCAACGAGCGGCACCGCAATGGCGGGAAGGGCGATGGCCAGCCAGAAGCGGGCGGCCCCGACCGGAACGCGCTCGGCGGGGTTCGGCGGTAGAAGCTCGGTGAGGGGGCGGAACAGCAGCACGATACCGGCCAGGAGGAGCAGGATCCACGGCCCGGGTGTCACGAAAGGTGCGGTGCTTGATTTGTTGAAGGTCCCGTCCAGCCAGTCTCGGGCTTCGGAGAGCGCGGCGGGGCTGAACAGCACTCCGACATGTTCCACATTCGGTGCTACGGCCGCCCGGCGCAGGATGTCGCCCGATTGCACGGTCTCATTTTCCACCGCGTTTTTATCCACGAGATGCAGGGCGTCGAGGGCCGCCGCGCGCAGACCAGGCTCCCAGTCTCCGGTGATCACAAGCAGCCGCTTCGGGTCACTGGCGGTCACCGCCCCTGAATACATCGAGATGGCGATGATCGCGTCAACCGGCCGGCCTTCGACAAGCTCCTCGGCCGCTGCGCGAATGATGACGTCAGTGGCCATCGAATGTCCGAGTAGCGCCACTCCTGAGGTCTCAGGAGCAAGATCGCGCGCGGCGGCGAGGACCCGGCGCGTTTCCGCGACGAGCAAGGCGGTTGTTCCATCGATCGAAGACACGTCGCCAGACATCGGTACGGGATTGCGGCCGTGTCCCTCGAAATCGAAAGCCAGAACCGAATACCCGGATCGGGCAAGCGTCAGAGAGTAGGCCTGCATCAGCTGGCGCGAGCCCGCGAAACCGTGCGCCACCACGACCATCGGCTTCGATGGGCCGGGCTCTCCGTAAAGCGTGGCGGGCGTCGAACCGATCCGGATCTCCGTTGTGGTGATCCCCTCGCGACCTTGCTCGAGGAAAAACACCGAGATGGCAATCATGGCGAATGCCACGAACGCGATCAGCCAGAGTGCAATCCGGTTCATCGCATTGCCCTTCCGCGGACCGCTGCGTCCGAGGGTCGGTGCTGCCTCGCTGTGCGGTCCATCCTCGTTGTTCCTTCGGGTGCTATGCTGGGCCGAACCGTCTCGACTGGATGGGAACTTGTCCGTGAAAGCAGTCTGGTTCAAGGACGTCGATGCCGCGCACAGGGGAGCATTCCGAAGCGGAAGCCGTTGCAGACCGCCTTGTCAGGCGAGCGCGGGATCATATTGTGGTGTGATGTCAAATCGTCATCCGCCTGCCGCCGGTACCATGGAAGCCTCGGGGTCTACGGGCTCCGGATCTAGGCGCGTCTTCGTGCTCGGGGGGACCGGCACGATCGGGCGCGCCACCGTAAGGGCTCTACTGGAGAGGGGCCACCGGGTTACCTGTTTTGTCCGGTCGGGACGCGGCTCGGACGAACTGGCCGCCTTGTTTCCGGACGTCGAACAACGCTTGGGAGACGTCACGGATCAGATTTCGATCGCACGGGATGGGTTTCGGGGTGAAGAATTTGATGTTCTCGTCTCATGCCTCGCCTCGCGCACCGGTGTGCCCGAGGATGCTTGGGCAATAGATTACCGTGCGACGGCCGCTGCCTTGCGGCTGGCGCGGGATGCCGGGATCGACCACATGGTCCTGCTGTCGGCAATTTGCGTGCAAAGACCGCGACTTGCTTTTCAGGAGGCCAAACTGGCGATGGAGCGCGAACTGATCGCCTCGGGCCTTACCTATTCGATCGTGCGACCGACGGCGTTCTTCAAGTCGCTGACCGGGCAGGTTGCCCGGGTGCAGCGGGGAAAGCCCTATCTGGTTTTCGGGGACGGTAGACTGACCTCCTGCAAGCCGATCAGTGATGGCGATCTGGGTCGATTTATCGCCGGCTGCCTCGACGATCCGTCCCGTTGGAACGCCGTGCTTCCTATCGGCGGACCTGGACCGGCGATCACTCCGCGGGAACAGGCCGAACACCTGTTCTCCGTACTCGGCCAAGAGCCCCGGATCCGACAGGTACCGGTCGGATTGTTGTCATCGATCGCCCGGCTCTTGGCCGGCTTCGGGCGCCTCAATCGGGGTCTGGCAGAGAAGGCCGCACTTGCCCGGATCGGCCACTATTATGCCACTCAATCCATGCTGGTCCTCGATCCCGAGACCGGACGCTACGAGGCCGATCTGACCCCATCAACGGGAAGCGAGACGCTGTTCGATTTTCAGGAGCGTCTCGTCCGAGGGGAGGTGTCCGCAGAACGTGGTGACCACGCCGTGTTCCAGTAGCCCTGCCGCGACTGCTTACGGCCCCACAATTCGACCGTCAGGCAGTCTCGCCGCGAACCACAAGCACCGAAATCGGGGCGTGGCGCACGATCCAGTCCGCATGCGAGCCCACCAGGAATTCGCGCAGTTGATCGGGCGGGTGGGACGCCATGACGATCAGATCCGCGTCGATGTCCTTCGCACGGGCCAGAACATGTGTCCGGATGGAGCCGTGTTCGAGATGCAGCTTGTAGGTCACGTCGTCGGGCATGATGTCATCAAACAGCCTTTCCATCTCGCTTTCGGCATGTTCGAGCGAACTGCGCTCGAAATCCTTCGGGAAGTAATCCTGCACAAGGGCTGCGCCGTAATCCGGCACGACCGTCGTGAAATGCAGTGTTCCGCCGGATGCCCGCACCATCTCCGTCGCGAGGGGCACTGACACGCGCCACGAGTCTTCGTGGTTCAGATCAATCGGGACCAGGATCGTCTTGAACATCGGTGGCTTCCTCTCAAGCGGTCACGCGCGCCGGCTTGGCAGCGGCGCGGCGGCTCTGGAGCATCCAGACCAGGCCCAGCAACAGGAGTGCCGGAAGGTACATCCAGTACTTCGACGGGACATCGATCGGACGCAAGACGCGGAGCACTTCCTGGTCCCAGTCGAGCCCGGCCTCAGCCGCCGCAGACCCGAATGCCACGTCGTCGATGATGGTTGCCTCGCCATCGGTGCGCAGCGTGATGCCCGCGTCCGCCAGCCGGTCCTCACCGGTCGCGGCGTCACCCATGCCAATCAGCGCGACGAATTCGATCGGGTCGCCGAGATCGTTGACCCCTGAAACCCGGATGCGAAGTTGATCGCCCGATGGCGTGGCGAGGGCAGCGTCCGCCAGCGCGGCAGGAGGCTCTTCGGCGTAGGGAGGGTAGAGCATGTCCATCCAGAAGCCTGGCCGGAACAGGGTGAAGGCGACGAGCAGAAGCGCGATGCTCTCATAGAATCGGTTGCGGGTGAGGAACCAGCCCTGTGTCGCTGCGGCGAAGAGGAGCATGGCGATGGTCGCAGTAATGAAGACGAAGATGCCATGTGCGAAATCGACATCGATCAGCAGGAGGTCGGTGTTGAAGATGAAGAGAAAGGGCAGGGCGGCCGTGCGAAGGCTGTAGAAGAACGCCACGACGCCGGTCCGGATCGGGTCCCCGCCCGAAACGGCGGCGGCAGCGAAGCTTGCGAGCCCCACCGGTGGCGTCACGTCGGCCATGATCCCGAAGTAGAAGACGAAGAGATGCACGGCGATCAACGGCACGATCAGACCGTTCTGCTGGCCGAGTGTCACGATCACCGGGGCAAGCAGCGCGGAGACGACGATGTAATTGGCGGTGGTCGGCAGGCCCATGCCGAGGATGAGGCTGAGCACGGCGGTCAGCAGCAGGATCGCCATGATGTTGCCCCGGGACAGCACCTCGACCACATCCGCCAGCGCCGATCCGACGCCGGTCTGGCTGACGGCGCCGACGATGATGCCGGCGGTGGCCGTGGCGATGCCGATGCCGATCATGTTGCGGGCGCCGGCGACGAGCCCTTCGATCAGATCAGTGAAGCCCTCTCCCAAGTCGCGGGCAAAAGCCATTTCGCCGCGGAAGAAAGCTGTGATCGGTCGCTGGGTGAGCAGGATGAAGATCATGAAGGCTGCGGCCCAGAAAGCGGAGAGGCCCGGCGAAAGCCGGTCGACCATCAGCGCCCAGACCAGCACGACCACCGGCAGGATGAAGTGGAGGCCGGAGCGGACGGTCGGGCCCGGCAGCGGCAGAGTGGTGACCGGGGCGTTCGGATCTTCGAGCTTGAGCGGTTCTTCCCGCGAACCGACCCAGAGGAGGCCGATGTAGGCCGCCGTCAACAGAGCGAAGATGATGTAGCCCGCGGTTTCGGGGAAGGCCGGGCGGATCCAGCCCATGCCGAAATAGACCGCGAAGGACAGCGCGCAGATCGCCGCCACCGTGAATGCGATTCCGACCAGCCGCTGGACAATGGGCTTCGGGGTGTAGGCGCGGGGCAGGCCCTCCATCCCGGCCTTCATCGCTTCGAGATGCACGATATAGACCAGTGCGATGTAGGAGATCACGGCCGGGAGGAAGGCGTGCTTGACCACGTCGAAATACGGAATGCCGACATATTCCACCATCAGGAAGGCTGCGGCACCCATCACCGGTGGCATGATCTGTCCGTTCACCGACGAAGCAACTTCGACCGCACCGGCCTTCTCGGAGGAGAAGCCGACCTTCTTCATCAGCGGGATGGTGAAGGTGCCGGTGGTGACCACGTTCGCGATGGAGGAGCCCGAAATCAGCCCGGTCATGGCCGAGGAAACCACGGCGGCCTTCGCAGGCCCCCCACGGAGGTGACCCATCAGCGAAAAGGCGACCTGGATGAAATAGTTGCCGGCTCCGGCCTTGTCGAGCAGCGAGCCGAACAGCACGAAGAGGAAGACGAAGGAGGTCGAGACACCGAGCGCGATGCCGAACACGCCCTCGGTCGTGATCCACTGGTGGTTCACCACCTCCGACAGCGAGTTGCCCTTGTGGGCGATGATCCCCGGCATGTAGGGGCCGAGGAAAGTGTAGATCAGGAAGATGGACGCGACGATCATCAGGGCGGGTCCCAGAGCGCGCCGGGTAGCCTCGAGCAGCAGCATCAGGCCGGCAACCGCGACAACGAAATCCTGTGTGATCGGTGCGCCAACCCGTCCGGAAATTCCCTCATAGGCAAAAAATATGTAGAGGGCGGTCGCCGCACCGACGATGGCCATCGCCCATTCCCATGGCGGAACGCGGTTCTTCGGTGATCCGAGCCACACGGCGGCGACGACTGCGCCACCTACAAGCGGTATCCACCAGACCGGGGTGTCCTGCTTGGCACTGTACATGAAGAGCACGGTGAGAAGGGCCGGAACGGCGACCGCCAGGCCGGTCTGGAACGGTGTCCGCGCAGCGGGGTAAGCGAGGTATGCGAGAAAGAGCGCGAAAGCGAGATGGATCGAGCGGGCTTCGGTGTCGTTGAAGACGCCGAAGCCGAACATGAAGGGAAGAGGAGAGGCGAACCAGAGCTGGAACAACGACCAGGCAAGGGCGGTGAAAATGATGAGGCGGTTGACCAGCGGACCGGGCGTTCGCCCGCCGGTATCGCTGGAGGCGACGAGTTCGTCGATCTCTGCCTGACTCAATCCGGCATGTCCGGCAGCGGCGTTTTCAACGGCCGTGGCCTTTTGCTGGTCCCTGTCGCGATTCGTCATCCGGTTTCCGTCACGGAGTTGGCTCCGTGCGCCCCCTGTTGCTGATCGTGAGACGATGGTCTGCGAGAGGTCCGGTGGCCCCGCGGATATCGGGGCCGCCGAGGTCTTGTCGCGCCGGGATCACATCCAGCCGCGTTCCTTGTAGTAGCGCTCGGCACCCGGGTGGAGCGGTGCCGACAGGCCCTGCGAGATCATTTCTTCTTCGGTGAGATTGGCGAATGCGGGATGCAGGCCCTTGAAGCGGTCGAAGTTGTCGAAGACGGCCTTCACCACCTGATAGACGGTTTCGTCGTCCACGCTCGCCGAGGTCACGAAGGTCGCCTTCACGCCGAAGGTGTTCACGTCGGCGTCGTTGCCGCTGTACATGCCACCCGGGATGGTGGCTGCGGCATAGTAGGGACGTTCGGCGATGAGGGTCTCGATGGCAGGACCATCCACCGGGACGAGAAGTCGCATCGACCGTCGTGGTGGCTTCCTGGATCGACCCGTTCGGATGCCCGACGGTGTAGATGATCGCGTCGACCTTGTTGTCGCCGAGAGCCGCCGACTGTTCGGCCGGCTTCAGTTCCGACGCCAGCGAGAAGTCGTCGACGCTCCAGCCCATCGCGTCGAGAACGACTTCCATCGTCGCGCGCTGCCCCGACCCCGGATTGCCGATGTTGACGCGCTTGCCCTTGAGATCATCGAAGGTCTCGATCCCCGCATCGGCGCGTGCGACCACCGTGAAGGGCTCCGGATGCACCGAGAAGACGGCGCGCAGGTCGTCGTAGCCGGCGCCTTCGAATTCCGACGAGCCGTTGAAGGCGTGGAACTGCCAGTCCGACTGGGCGACGCCCATATCCATGTCCCCGGCCTTTATCGCGTTGATGTTCGCGATGGATCCGCCGGTGGAGGGTGCCGTGCATTTGAGATTGTGCTCCGCGGAGCCGCGGTTGACGAGCCGGCAGATCGACTGCCCGACGACATAGTAGACCCCGGTCTGTCCGCCGGTGCCGATGGTGATGAACTTCTCCTGCGCGCTCGCGGAGGTCGTTCCGACCGCAACGACGGCCGCAAGTGCCAGTATCGAGTAGAGACGCATATTTCGCTCCCCTTTGATCAAAGATGACACGGATTAGGCGGATCGGATAGGCGGATGTCAAGGAACGCAGGACTTGCCGACCCCTGGACCGGTGTCGCACGGGTCGACTCGGCCGGAGGAATAGCCGACCTTCGGCAGACCGAATCTGCTCGGGCGCAGAGGGATGTCCTGATGTCGCACGTCTTCGCAAGACATACCGCCATGGTGCCGCCGATCGCCGTGCGCGGTGAAGGCTGCTATCTTTTCGACGCTGAGGGGCGCAAATGGTTCGACGGGTCGGGCGGGGCCGCGGTCTCCTGCCTCGGTCATGGCGATGTGCAGGTGACGGAAGCAATCCGGAGCCAGCTCGACCAGCTCGCTTTCGCTCATACCGGCTTCTTCACGTCCGAAGCGGCCGAGGCCCTTGCGGACAGGCTTGTCACCCATGCGCCCGGACGCCTTGACCGGGTCTACTTCGTTTCCGGCGGGTCGGAGGCGGTCGAAGCCGCACTCAAGCTCGCGCGGCAGTACCATCTCGAAGCCGGCCGACCTGCGCGCCGGCGGCTTATCGCCAGGCGGCAGAGCTATCATGGCAATACGCTCGGTGCCCTGGCCGTGGGGGGCAACGAATGGCGTCGCGCGCCCTTCGCGCCATTGCTGATCGAGACCCATCACATCGCGCCCTGCTTCGAGTACAGATTCCGGATGGCCAGCGAGAGCCCGGAGACCTACGGCCGACGGGTGGCCGACGAGCTGGAGGCAGAGATCCTTCGGCTTGGACCGGAGACAGTGATGGCCTTCATCGCCGAACCGGTGGTCGGGGCGACGGCCGGGGCAGTCCCGCCGGTGCCGGGCTATCTCGCCCGCATTCGTGAAATCTGCGACCAGTATGGCGTGCTGCTGATCTTCGATGAGGTCATGTGCGGGATGGGAAGGACGGGCGCCTTGTTCGCCTGCGAGATCGACGATGTCGCGCCGGATATCCTCTGTATGGCGAAGGGCCTCGGTGCGGGTTATCAACCGATTGGTGCAATGCTTTGCACGGACGCGATCCACGATGCGATCGCCGCTGGAACCGGTTTCTTCCAGCATGGCCACACGTATATGGGCCATCCGGTCGCCTGCGCTGCTGCCGGCGCGGTCCTCGACAGGCTGACGACGGGGGAACTCGTTGCCCGGGTCGCCGAGCAGGGGGCAAAGCTGCGCCAGGCCCTCGAGAGTGCTTTCGGACAGCATCCCTTCGTCGGCGACATCCGGGGGCGGGGGCTTTTTCTCGGCTTGGAGATTGTCGCGGATCGCAAGACGAAGGCCCCTTTCGATCCGCAACTCAAACTTCATGCGAAGATCAAGCGCGCGGCCTTCGAAGAAGGGCTGATCTGCTATCCGATGGGCGGAACGATCGACGGCGTGCACGGCGATCACGTTCTACTCGCTCCGCCGTTCATTCTCGAAGATACACATATCGAAGAGATCGTCGACAAGCTCGGCCGCGCCTTCGACACGGCCCTGCCCTCCGATTGATCCGGTTTCCCTGCGCTATCCGGCGGGTTCCGTACCGGTATCGGTCGGACGCAGCGCGGCGCTTGCCATCTTCCGGTAGTAGCCCTGGGCCTCGCCGACGACCTGATCCAGCTCCGGCGGGAGTGTTCGGGGCGGTCCGTCGTCGGGTGGCGCGAAGCCAGTGGAGTTTTCCACCGCACCGTACCAGTGCGCGGCCCAGAGCCCGTCTGTCGGGCGTGACCCTGCCGGCCAGGCCAGCATCGCAGGCTCGAAGCACAGGCCCAAGGCGGCACAGAGCGCGCGCAGGGTGGCCTCGGGCGCACGCCGGAGATCCCCGGAATCGATAACCGGAGGCTGGCCGAAGCGGTCCGAGCAATACTCGAAGAGGGTCCATTGCCGGACGATCCCGATATCGTCGAGATCGCAGCTTTCGCGCTTTGCCGCGTAGCTGGCAGCAACTTCCGCCGGGTCGCGGATCAGGAATGCGACCTTCGCGCCGTCCATCCAGTCGAGGCCGACATCGGGCAGCATATGGTGCGTCATGTGCTTTTCGTAGCGCACCTTGGGCAAAACGGGCTCCAGCGCACAGCTTCGCGCGACCGCACGCCAGTCCGGCTCGCCCGCACCGATTATTTCATCGCGCATCGGGTGGGGCTTGCCCGACGCTGCAAGGAAGGCCGCATAAAAAGGCTCGTCGACCACGGCGGTATCACTGCGCTGCCCGAAGCTCCGCATCAGGGCAGTCGAGAGGTTCCGGGGGCCTGACCACATCACGATCCGCATGTTTCTTGGAGGCTCCCATCGGCAGGTTAGCCGCTCAGAAAGGCCGGTAGCCACATGGTGATCGCCGGAAACGCGATCAGCAAGACCACACGGCCGATTTCCGAGACGAAAAAAGGAAAAACCCCGCGAAAGATCACCGTCATCGGGACATCCCGGGCAAGGCCGGAAATCACGAAGACATTCATTCCCACGGGTGGCGTGATCAGGCCGACTTCGACGACCACCAGCGCAAGGATGCCGAACCAGATCTTGAGATCCTCGGTGGACATGCCGAAGCCGGCGCCCTCCGCGCCCTGATGAATCCCCCCATTCATCGCCGCGAGGACGGGCCAGAAGAAGGGCAGGACAAGCAGGATCATCGAGAGGCTGTCCATCAGGCAGCCGAGCAACAGGAGAACCAGGAGCAGGATGAGGAGAACCTGCATCGGCGCGAGGCCGCTTCCGGTCGCCCATTCTGCTGCAGCCTGGGGTACGCCCGCCCGGGACATGAAGATCTTGAGAAGCTCGGCGCCAAACAGGATGAGGTAGATCATTCCGGTGGTGCCAGCGGTCTCGAGGAACGCGCCGCGCACGGCCGGCCGGTTGATATGCCCGCGGAGCATTCCGAAGACGAGGACCACGAAGACCCCGATGGCTGCCGCCGGTGTGGGATTGTAAAGCCCGGCATACAACCCGCCGATGACGAGTCCGAACACGATGAGGACCGGGATCACACCGAGCGTGGCGGCCCGGAATTCTTCCCTTGAAGCCTTGCCGCGCGCAGGTCCGGATCCGGGAAACACCCTCACATAGATCGCGATCGTGAGTATGAAGAACGCCACGGCGAGAAGACCCGGCAAGAGGGCTGCCATGAACATCGTGACGATGTTCGCCTCGACGATGATGGCGTAGATCACCAGCACGATCGAAGGTGGGATGAGGATACCAAGTACGCCACCTGCGGCGATCGAGCCCGTCGCGAGCGCCGGTGAGTAACCGAACCGGCGCAACTCCGGCAGCGCAACCTTTCCCATCGTCGACGCGGTGGCGAGCGAGGAGCCGCAAACCGCCCCGAAGCCAGCGCAGGAGGCGATCGACGCCATTGCCGTCCCGCCGCGCATCCAGCCGAACCATGCATCGGCGGCCCGGAACAGATCCCGTGAAAGGCCGATCCTCGTTGCAAGAGCCCCCATCAGAACGAACATCGGAACGACCGAGAGTTCGTAGATCGAGAATTGCCCGTAGCCGAGGGTCTTGAGCTGGTTCAGTACGACCGCAGGCCCGTCGACGAGGGTCATGCCGCCCGCGCCGACGAGGATCATCGAATAGGCGATCGGAAGCCGGATGGCGATGAGACCGACGAGAAAGGCGAGCCCGATGAAGCCCGTTGCGAGCGGATCAGTCACCCTGAGCCCTGAATGACCGCACTGCGCTTCGCAAAGAGGCGGCCGCCGACGCAAGCAGGAGCACAAGCGAAACCAGGATCGGCAGGAAGGCCCACCAGATCGGCACTTGGAGTATCGTGCTGGTGAGCGCATAGCCCTTCTGATCGAGCATCCCGAGAGTCATCCGCCACAGCAGCAGCGCCGCGAAGCCGAACGCCACCGCCGCGCCGAGCGCCGCAAGAATCGAATTCAACCGCGCTCCGCTTCGGAAAGTGAAGATGTCCGCGGTGACGTTCTGGCCGGACATCTGGCAATAGGGCAGGAAGGTGAAGGCAGCCACAGCCACCCCGATCTCGGTGAGTTCGAAAGCACCGGGAAAGGCACCACCCATGATGCCCGCGGCCACCCCCCAGACATTGACCGCGGCGATGCCGGCAAGGACGGCTCCTCCAAATAGTGCCCATCCGACGACCAGCCTGCCGAGGAGACCGGTGTCCGGTTCCAAGTCTCCGGTTTCCATCATCCTGCCTTCCATAGATCATGATCCTGCTGATCCCGGCGACTGCGGCGGCCGGGACCGCTCCGGCCTGTCGATCTCTGTTCGCCAAGCGGGATGGTCCAGACGTCGAGGTCATGCGAAGTTGCCTCGAAAAACTCAAGGGAGAAATGTGATGGTATGGGTTCCGGACGAGGATCGCTATGCGCGGATGGTCTACCGGCGCTGCGGGAACAGCGGGTTGCGCCTGCCGGCCATCTCGCTCGGATTGTGGCACAATTTCGGTGATGACACGCCGTTCGGAACCAAACGCGCGATTTGTCGGACCGCCTTCGACCACGGCATCACCCATTTTGATCTCGCAAACAATTATGGCCCGCCACCGGGGTCTGCCGAGACCGCTTTCGGAGAGATCCTCAGAACGGATCTCCGCGGATATCGCGACGAACTGATCATTTCGTCGAAGGCCGGATATCTGATGTGGCCGGGACCTTATGGCGAATGGGGGAGCCGCAAATACCTCATTGCCTCCTGTGACGCTTCGCTGAAGCGCATGGGGCTGGATTATGTCGATATCTTCTATTCGCATCGGTTCGATCCCGATACGCCGCTCGAGGAGACGATGGGGGCCCTCCACACGATAGTGCAGTCGGGAAAGGCTCTCTATGCCGGCATTTCTTCCTACAATTCCGAGAAGACGCGCGAGGCGGTCGCAATTCTCGAGGATCTCGGCACGCCCTGCCTGATCCACCAGCCTTCCTACAACATGCTCAACCGATGGGTGGAGCGCGATGGCCTGCGCGAGACCCTTGCGGGCTTCGGAATCGGCTCGATCGCCTTCACGCCACTGGCTCAGGGAATGCTGACGGCAAAGTATATCAAGGGGATACCGGCCGACAGTCGTGCCGCACAGGGAAAGTCGCTCGATCCCGGATTCCTGAGCGACCATGCGCTCAAGAGCATCCGTGCGCTGAATGACATGGCCTTGCGTCGCGGCCAGACCCTTGCCCAGATGGCAATCGCCTGGGTTCTGCGTGGCGGTGGGATCACCTCGGCCCTGATCGGCGCGTCGCGGCCCGAGCAGGTGATCGATTGTGTCGGTGCTGTCGACAACCTCGATTTCACGGAAGAGGAGCTGTCAGAGATCGACGGTTATGCGGACGAGCAGAAGATCAACCTCTGGTCCCGTTCGTCGGAACCGACCGGCGACTGATAACCGGAAAAAGGGATCCTCGGTTGGCTCTTTCGGACGTAAAGCGGTTCAGAGGCCAAGCCCGGCAATGAGCCGTGCTGCCTCGACGTCACAACTCGTCAGGGCCGATCGGCTTTCTCCCGGATAGAAACGGGCCCGCAGCGCGGTCGGCATCGGTTCAGGCTGAAAGAAAGTCACGGCCGGGCCGATCTGCCGGGTCTCCTCGGCCCACGAACGAACGTAGCAGGTGCCTGCCTCTTTCGTCGCACCGTAGGCGCCGTGGTTGGGCTGTCCCGCGCAGGAATTGGTTACGTGGACGAACCGGCCGGCCTCGGCTGCGCTCAGAAGCGGCTGAAGCATCGTGACCAAGAGCCGGGTCCCGCGAAGGTTCACGTCGACGGCCCGTGCGAAGTCCTTGTCGGCGACATGGGGTGCCGGGGAAAGGGGCGGCGCATCCGCCGCGCAGTGCACAACCAGATCGACATGCCCCCAGCGCTCGTGCAGAGCCAGACACATGCGCTGCAATCCGCCCTCGTCCGTGATCGAGAGCGGAACCAGTGTCGGTGTCGGTCCGCCGGCCGCCTCGATGGCGTCCGCAAGGTCCTCGAGGCCCCCGACGGTCCGCGCCAGAGCAATCACGTGCCAGCCCGCAGTCCCGAGCCTGGCTGCCACCGCATATCCCAGACCCCGGCTCGCGCCGGTCACGAGAGCGATGCCGGGGGACGCGGTCATGCAGGAACCTTCGTCCGGAAGCCCTGAGCGATCCGGTCGGACGGGATGACCGGGTAATCCCCCGAAAAGCAGGCGTCGCAGAATTGCGGCTGCTGTTCATTTCGTCCGCCGGCCTCGCCGACGGCGCGGTACAGTCCGTCGAGGGACACGAACCGCAGGCTGTCGACTCCGAGATGGGCGCACATCTCGTCTTCGGACATCGTGGCGGCGATCAGTTTTTCGCGCTCCGGGGTATCCACGCCATAGAAGCACGGCCACGTTGTCGGCGGAGACGCAATCCGGAAATGAACCTCGGCGGCCCCGGCATCGAGGACCATCTCGCGGATCTTCATCGACGTCGTTCCGCGCACCACCGAATCATCGACGAGAACAACGCGCTTGCCCTCGATCACCGCGCGATTGACGTTGAGTTTCAGGCGTACACCCATGTTGCGGATCTGCTCGGTGGGCTCGATGAAGGTCCGGCCCATATACTGGTTGCGGATGATCCCCATTGCGTAGGGGATGCCGCTTTCCTGGCTGTAGCCGATCGCTGCGGGCGTGCCGCTGTCGGGAATCGGACAGACCAGATCTGCATCGGCCGGGGCCTCGCGGGCCAGCTCGACTCCGATGCGACGGCGCGTCTCGTAGACCGAGTTGCCGCCGATGATGCTGTCCGGCCGCGAGAAGTAGACGTGCTCGAAGATGCAGAACCGCGGCTTTATCCGGCCGAAGGGAAACACGCTCTCGATCCCGCTCTCGGTGCAGATCACCATTTCGCCGGGTTCGATCTCGCGCACGAATTCCGCCCCGATGATGTCGAGGGCGCAGGTCTCCGAGGCGAGGATCCAGCCGTCGCCGGTGCGGCCGAGCATCAGGGGACGGACGCCGAGCGGGTCGCGCACGCCGATCAGCTTCGAGCGCGTCATGGCGACGATCGAAAAGGCGCCTTCGACCCGGCGCAGGGCATCCTTCATGCGCTCGGGGATCGACTTCTGGATCGAGCGCGCCATCAGATGGATGATGCATTCGGTGTCCGAGCCCGACTGGAAGATCGAACCGCGCTCGATCAGCTCGGCGCGCAACGCGAGCGCGTTGGTGATGTTTCCATTATGCGCGATCGCGCATCCGCCCATGGCGAATTCGGCAAAGAGCGGCTGGACGTCGCGGATCTGGGTCTGGCCCTTCGATCCGGAGGTCGAATAGCGCACATGGCCGATCGCGATCGAGCCCGGAAGGGTTTCCATCAGTTTCGCGGAGGTGAAGTTGTCGCGCACATAGCCGAACCGCCGGGCCGTGTTGAACCCGGTCTCTGGCTCGTAGGACACGATGCCGCCCGCCTCCTGCCCGCGATGCTGGAGGGCGTGCAGCCCGAGTGCGACGAAATTGGCCGCGTCCTGGAACCCGATGGCCCCGAAGACGCCGCATTCCTCGCGCAGCTTGTCATCGTCGAAAGGGAGGGATGGAAGAGAATGCATTCAGGTCGCCTCGCTCGTCGGCTGAACCGTCATATAGAAGCTGTCCTCGGGAGTGTCACGGCCATCGCGGACTCGGGTGTGACGCAATTCTGGGTCAATCTCTCGTAATATCCCGCGATCCATTGCGGACCGTCTTCCGGCAGCATCCCGGCGAGCTGCTGCTGGATGTCCGCGAACATGGTGCGGCTGCGGCTGTCGTCGATCATCGGAATGCCGCCGTCGCCGCCCATCAACTGGTTGTAGATCACGAGTGCGATGGCGACGAGAACCACGCCGCGCGCCACGCCGAACAGCAGGCCGAAGCCCTGGTCGACAGGTCCGATTGCCGAGTTCTGGACGGCTCCTGCCAGAAGTGGCGTGAAGATCGAGACGAGCACCAGTGCTATCGCGAAGACGGCCGCGAAGGCCGCCAGAATCCCGAGCTCGCAACTGCTGCCGATGATGTCGCGCAGGATGGGGATCTCCCGGACGAGCGGATCGGCCATCGGAGCGAAGGCGAAAGCCGCGATGGCGGCGATCACCCAGCCGGCGATCGAAAGCAATTCACGCACAAGGCCGCGCGAATATGCGAGTATCGCCGAAATCAGCACGAGCGCGAACACAACGCCGTCGACGATGTTGAAGCCTTCCATACGCGTTCCTACCGCTCGATTGTGCCGAAACACTTCTCTATGAATGCACCCAGATCCGCAACCTCGTCGATTGCCAAAACGATTTCCGAGGGCGCCTTTGTCCGGGCCGGCACGAGCGCGCGCTCGAAGCCGAGCTTGGCCGCTTCGCGCAGGCGGGCCTCGGCCTGTGCCGTCGGCCTCAGGGCGCCCGACAGGCTGATCTCGCCGAAGACGACCGTCTCGGGGGGCAGCGCTATGTCCTGGCGGCCGGAGACGAGTGCGGCCGCGACTGCGAGATCGGCCGCCGGCTCAGAGATCCGGAGCCCTCCCGCCACGTTGAGATAGACGTCTCGATCGGCGAAGCCGATGCCGAACCTGGCCTCGAGAACAGCCAGAACCATCGCGAGCCGGCCGGCATCCCAGCCGACCACGGTGCGGCGCGCAGTGCCGAGCACGGTTGGAGCGACCAGTGCCTGGATTTCGGCGAGCAGCGGCCGCGTGCCCTCGATGCCTGCGAAAACCACGGATCCGGAGCCGGGTGCGCCACGCTCGGAGAGAAAAAGGGCAGAGGGGTTCGACACCTCGGCAAGTCCGCCGCCGGTCATCTCGAAGACCCCGATCTCGTCGGCCGGTCCGAAGCGGTTCTTGACGGCGCGCAGAATGCGGAACTGATGACCGCGCTCGCCCTCGAAATAGAGCACCGTGTCGACCATGTGTTCGACGACGCGCGGGCCGGCGATCTGGCCTTCCTTGGTGACATGACCAACGAGGATCACGGTCACGCCCCGACGCTTGGCGAAGCTGACCAACTCATGGGCAGCGGCGCGGACCTGGCTGACGGACCCCGGTGCGCTTTCGACATGGTCGGCCCACATGGTCTGGATCGAATTGATGATCGCCAGCGCCGGGCGCTCGTTCTCGAGGGTGGTGAGGATATCGCGCAGATTGGTCTCGGCCGCGAGCTTCAGCGGCGCATCCGACAGCCCCAGCCGGGTGGCGCGCAACCGGATCTGCGCCGTTGCCTCTTCGCCCGAGACATAGATCACGGGATTGCCCGCCCGGGCGAAGGCGGCCGCGGCCTGCAGGAGCAACGTCGACTTTCCGATCCCGGGATCGCCGCCCACCAGCACCGCGGAGGCCGGGACCATGCCGCCACCGAGCACCCTGTCGAATTCGGTGATCCCGCAGATCATGCGCGGAGGAGGGGCTTCCGTCGCCGCAAGCTCGGAGAGAACGACGCGACGCCCGCGTTTCGCGCCGAGCGCCTTGCCCGCCGGCCCGGTCGAAAGGCCGGCATCCTCGGCGATGGTGTTCCAGGCCCCGCAGGCATCGCAGCGCCCGGACCACTTCGCGTGGACTGCGCCGCATTCGGAGCAGACGAAGGTTGCGGATTTGGGGCTCAAGAGGGGTCCGTTTCAGCGCAAGGCGGGAATCGGGCCGTCAGGGCGGCCGTGGATGAACTGGTCGAGCAACGGGTCGTCTGCGGTTTCCATGGCCACCAGGGAACCCTGCCAGCGCACTTTGCCGTCATGCAGCATCGCAACGCTGTCTGCAACCGAGGCGACCGTGCTCATGTCATGGGTGATCGTCAATGCAGTCGCACCGAGATCGGTCACCACCTTGCGGATCAGCTGGTTTATCACGCCCGCCATGATCGGATCGAGCCCGGCCGTCGGCTCGTCGAAGAACATGACAGTCGGATCGGTGGCGATGGCGCGGGCCAGCCCGACGCGCTTTTGCATGCCGCCCGAGATTTCGGCCGGGTAGAGGTCCGCCGTTTCGGCCCCGAGCCCGACCTGTGCGAGTTTTTCCACGGCCAGATCCCGCGCCGCCGCCCGACCAAGACGGTCTTTGCCATGTCGGAGGCGAAAGGCGACGTTCTCCCAGACGGGCAGGCTGTCGAACAGGGCGGCGCCCTGGAACAGCATGCCGAAGCGGTCGATGAAGGCGGCCCGTGTCCGGCGCGTGGGCATCTGTCCGTCGAGCAGAACCTCGCCGGAATCGACTTTCTCGATGCCGAGAATGCACCTGAACGTCACCGATTTCCCGCTGCCCGAGCCGCCGATGATCACGAGGCTCTCGCCGGGCATCACCCGGAGGTCCAGGCCGTCGAGCACCTTCTTTTCGCCGAAAGCCTTGTGGACGTCCCGCAACTCGATTTTCGGAACGCTCACCGGAAGAAGGCCTCGGTCAGCAGATAATTGGCGCCGAGGATGAGGATCGAGGCCGAGACGACGGCGAGCGTCGTCGCACGACCGACGCCCTGCGCGCCGCGCCCGGAATGGTAGCCGTGGTAGCAGCCCATGAGCGCCAGCAGGAAGCCGAAGACGGCGGCCTTGACGAGGCCGGAAGTGACGTCGCCGGGCTCGAGGAAGTCGAGTGTCGTGGCAAGATACGTCTCCGAAGCGAAGCCGAGCCGCCCGGTTCCGACGAGATAGCCGCCCATGATGCCCAGCACGTCCCCCACCGCGACGAGCAGGGGCAGCGCCAGCGTCGCGGCGAGAAGGCGCGGCAGGATCAGGTACTTGAACGGATCGGTGGAGAGCGTTGTCAGGGCATCGATCTGTTCGGTGACCCGCATCGTGCCGAGTTCCGCGGCTATGGCGGACGAGACCCTCCCGGCGACCATCAGCCCGCCCAGGACCGGCCCGAGTTCGCGCACGATCGCGATCGCGACGATGGACGGAACGACGCTCTCGGCGTTGAAGCGCGATCCACCGGCATGGATCTGCAGTGCCAGGGCCGCGCCCGTGAAGACAGCGGTGAACCCGATCACCGGCAGGGAATGGAATCCGATCAGATGAAACTGACGGCCCAGTTCGGAGGGGTAGAACGGCGGGCGGACAAGATGGGACAATGCCAGTGCCGCGAAGCTCACGATCCGGCCGGTTGCGCGGCAGATATGGAGCGCCATGCTCCCGATCGCGCCGAGAAAGCTGGTGAACCGGCGTATCAGGGTCATTTCGGGTCCGGCAGCGAAGACACCGCCTTGTAGGACCGTTCGTAACGCGCGCCAAGGGACGTCAGGATTTCGTAGCCGATCGTGCCCGCCGCATCTGCCAGATCATCTATCCCTTGCTCGGAGCCCAGAATGTCGAGGTAATCGGGGACCGATTCGAGTGCCGTCACGTCGGCGGTGACGAGATCCATCGAGATGCGTCCGACGATCGGGCAGCGGATCTTGCCGGCAAAAAGCGCCGCTGCCCCGGCACGGGCCTCGCCGGCCGTCCGCAGGATGCCGTCGGCATAGCCGGCCGCGACGGTGGCGATCCGGCGTGGCTCCGACGCATGCCACGTTGCGCCGTATCCGACGAACTCTCCCGGAGCGACGGTTCGCATCTGGATGACGGGCAGGGAAAGCCGCACCACCGGGCGCGCCTTCGCGAAAGGTCGGCCCCCGAAAAGCCCGATCCCGGGTCGGGTCAGGTCGCGATGAAACGACGTCCCGAGATGAATGCCGCCGGTGGCCGCGACGCTCTGGGGCATAGGCGGCAGCGCCTGGGCGAGGGAATCGAAACTGACGAGCTGTTGCGCGTTTTCGGGGGCTTCCGGAGTGTCCGCGCAGGCCAGATGCGTCATCAGGAGGAGCGGCGAGACCGCATGGCATGTCATCGGCCAGATCCCGGGCTTCGTCGGGCTCGAGGCCCAATCGGTTCATGCCACTGTCGATCTGGATCGCACTTGAGCCGCCGGGCATTCCGGCCCGAAACCGTTCGATCTGTTCGCGACTGTTGAGACACGGCACGAGCGCATGCCTTCGACAATGCTCCGCGTCGCCCGGCAGCAATCCCGAAAGCACGTAGATGATCGGTTCGCTTCCGAGGCAATCCCGCAACGCCACGCCTTCTTCGGCCAATGCGACGAAGAAGTGACGGACTCCGGCCGCCATCAGGGCCGGCGCAACCCGCGCCGCACCGAGACCATATGCATCGGCCTTGATTACCGCGGAGGTCGTCACCTCCGGGCCCGTCATGGCGTCGAGCGCCAGCCAGTTTGCGACGATCGCGTCGAGATCGATGGTCAGGCGCGCGCGTGCCATGCGAGGCTCCTATGTCCGGGCCACCGGGCCGGATTCAGGCAGAGCGGTCAAGTCCGGATCGCCGCGAAGGCCGCCTTCGGCCTTCCGGTGGTGTGCTCGTGGTGTATGGTCGCAACGAACCCTTCCCGTCGATGCCGAGAGCAAACCGCAAATGTCCGATACCACCGCAGCAGACCTCGAGACATCCGGGCAGTCGCTCACGGCCGACCTGCTGGATCAGGTCCTTGCCAGCGTCGAGGCCGCGGATCAGCTGCGCCTGACGGCGCTGCTCGAACCGCTGCACGAGGCGGATATCGCCGATCTTCTCGAGCAGATCACCCGGGACGAGCGGCGCGAGCTCATCCAGCTCTGGGGGGTGGAACTCGACGGCGCGACACTCTCGGAGCTCGAGGAAGGTGTGCGCGACGAGATCATCGCGGAACTGCCCGATCACATCCTCGCGGCGGCCGTGCAGGACCTCGAATCCGACGATGTCGTCTATCTCACCGAAGACCTCGACGAGCCCCAGCAGGAGCGGATCCTGCGGTTTCTCGATGCGGCCGATCGCATCGCGGTCGAGCAGTCCCTGCAATACGACGACTATTCCGCTGGTCGCCTCATGCAGCGCGAGGTGGTGGTCGCCCCCGAGCACTGGAATGTGGGCAATGCGATCGATTTCATGCGGGCGGAGGAATACCTCCCCGAGAGCTTCTACGATCTCATCATCGTCGATCCCCAGATGCACCCGGTCGGGATGGTGTCGCTCGGTCGCCTGATGGGGTCGCCCCGGGTTGCAGAGCTCAAGGATCTGATGACGGAGGACTTTCGCGTCCTCAAGGTGGACCAGCAGCAGGACGAGGTCGCCTACATCTTCAACAAGTACCACCTGATTTCCTGCCCGGTCGTCGATCCCGACGGACGGCTCGCCGGCGTGGTAACGATCGACGATGCGATGGAGGTGCTCGAGGACGAGGCCGAGGAAGACATGCGCCTCCTGGCGGGTGTCGGCGACGAGGAACTCAGCGACGGATTTCTCGAGATCGCGAAAGGCCGGTTCATCTGGCTCACCGTCAATCTGGGAACGGCCATCCTCGCCTCGGCGGTGATCGCGATCTTCACCGACACGATCGAGGCGATCGTGTCCCTCGCCATCCTGATGCCGATCGTCGCCTCGATGGGTGGAAATGCCGGCACCCAGACCCTTACGGTTTCCGTGCGGGCGCTCGCCACGCGCAACCTCACCCCGGCGAACATGGGCCGCTTCGTCGGTCGTGAAGGGCTTGTGGGACTGGTCAATGGCCTGGCCTTTGCCGTCATCATCGGGGTTCTGAGCTGGCTGTATTTTGACGACCCCGTGCTTGGCATGGTCATCGCCGTGGCCATGATCGGCAACATGGTGGTCGCGGCCTTTGCCGGGGTGCTCATTCCGATCCTGCTGGAAAAGGCCAAGCTGGACCCGGCACTGGCCTCCGGAACCTTCGTGACCACGATCACCGACGTGTTCGGCTTCTTTGCCTTCCTCGGGCTGGCGGCGCTGCTGCTCGCATGACCGGTGGCAGGAGGTCTTCATGAGAGCCATCGGAGCGCCCCGCGAGACCTTGCGCCGCAAGGCGGTGGCGCGGGCGGCATGGTCCGGTTTCGGGCTTGATGTCCGGCCGGGCGACATGCTGTTTTTCCCAGGTCGGAAGACGCGACAAGTCGATCCTCAACCGCGTGGAAGCGCGCGCGGTTTCCGGCGAGCGCCTTTCCCTGATCGAAAAGCTTGCGCGCTCAAAGACCGAAGCCCGGTTCCAAGAGAGCCTTTGGCGTCTGCCAAGGCGGCCCGACCACAACCTGTCGGCACGGGTGCATTCCACGCTGATCTGCGAGGCATTGCCTGAAGCAGCGTTCTTCACAGCGGCCAGCTACATGGAACCGCTGGTGACCGACCTTCCGGTTTCTGACGCAGACCTCGACGCAATCGCAGCCCTCGGCGACGCCGGTGTGCCATTGCCCGAAGGCGCCGCGCCGCAACCCGCCACGAGCAGCCGGTTCGCGGTGCCAGCCCGGCAGGACAGCCGGGCCGCTTCGGACGCGTTCCGTCAGATCACTGTACTTGAGCGACAGCTACCCGGATTTGTCGACGGCGTGCGCTGGTCGGAGATTCGCCGATATGCCGCGCACAGGCGACTTGCACCCCGGGAACATCGGTCACAGGGCAGGCAACCCGACCCGGCCGGTCGTTTTCGACTGGGAGGCAGGAGCGATGACTCGCGTCGGGTCCGATCTTGACAGGCTGTTTCCGATCGACGGGACGGCCGATCAACACCGGGCTCTTCGAAAAGCCGTCGAGGCCTTTGCCGCCAATCTGCCGTCGCGCCTCGCTGTCGATCCGGCCGACGCGGAGATCGCTGCCGGTGTCTTCGCGCTTCAGCGGCGCGTGGCGCGCTATCCGAAGCAAGGCCGGACCGGTCGGGACCGTCTGACCGACACGTTGCGGACATGGCGAATGCTCGAGCAGCGGATCCTTGTCTGAGAGCAACGGCCATCCGCGCGCCCCGGGCCACATACCTTCAGGAACCCGCAAAATGGCAAGCCGGATTCCAGCCGCTTTCCAGCCAGTTTCCAGCCTCCGGAAACGACACCTTTTCAGCAGCTTGGCTCGAACTTGCCCCGCCACGGGTCAGAGACAAGCGCCGTGGCCCCAAGGCGCCCGAACCCGGTCATCCGAAGTCCCGATCGATACCTTTCTGATAGGGTTTGACCAGATTGTGGAACCGCGTGAACTGGCTTTCGAAGGCTAGGTCGACGACGCCGATCGGACCGTGGCGCTGCTTGCCGATAATGACTTCCGCCTTGCCGCCGAGCGCGTCCATTTCCTGCTGCCAGGTTGCCATTTTCTCGAGATCATGCTCCCCGGGCTTCTCGCGCTCCTTGTAGTACTCCTCGCGGAACACGAACATCACCACGTCGGCATCCTGCTCGATCGAGCCGGATTCGCGCAGATCCGAAAGCTGGGGCCGCTTGTCTTCGCGGTTCTCGACCTGGCGTGAAAGCTGGCTGAGCGCGATGACCGGGACGTTCAACTCCTTCGCCATCGCCTTGAGGCCTTGGGTGATCTCCGAGACTTCCTGGACGCGGCCCTCGGAACGGGCGCTGGCGGGCCGGGCGAGCTGGAGGTAGTCGATGATGATCGCATCGAGGCCATGCTGGCGCTTGAGACGGCGGGCGCGGGCGGCAATGGTCGAGATCGGAAGTGCCGGCGTGTCGTCGATGAAAAGCGGGCAATTCTCGAGCGTCTTGGCGGCTTCGACGAAGCGACGCATCTCCTCCTCCGTGAGCGAGCCCTGCCGGATGTCATTCGACGATACGCGGGCCGCTTCCGAAAGGATGCGGGCGGCAAGCTGCTCCGCCGACATTTCCAGCGAATAGAATCCCACGACGCCGCCGTCGATCGCGCCCTCCGAACCGTCGGGTCGTGTTCCTTTCTTGTAAGCCTTGGCGATGTTGAAGGCGATGTTGGTGGCCAGCGATGTCTTGCCCATCGAAGGCCGACCGGCAAGTATGAGGAGGTCCGAGGGGTGCAGACCACCCAGCTTGTAGTCAAGATCGATCAGGCCGGTCGAAAGACCTGCGAGGCCGCCTTCACGCTGATGCGCGGCATTGGCGCTGCTGACCGCATCGAAGACCGCACGGCGGAAGGTCTGGAATCCCTTGTCGACCTTGCCCTGTTCCCCGAGCTGGTAGAGCGCCTGCTCCGCTTCGACAATCTGGTCGCGCGGCTCGCTGTCGACTTCCATGCGCATGGCCTTCTCGGCGATGTCCTGGCCGATCAGGATCAGATCACGCCGGATCGCCAGATCGTAGATCAGCTGAGCATAGTCCTTCGCGGCGAAGAGCGAGATCGCCGATCCAGCGAGCCGCGCAAGATAGGCCGGGCCGCCGATCGCCTCGAGCCCGGTATCCCCGTCGAAGAACGCCTTGAGCGTGACCGGTGTGGCCAGTGCGTTTCGTTTGATTCGTTCTTCGGCAACCTCGAAGATCCGCGCATGGACGGGATCGAAGAAATGCTCCGCCCGGACGGCGCTCGCCACGCGATCATAGACGTCATTATTGACCAGAAGGGCTCCCAACAGTGCCTGCTCGGCCTCGATGTTGTGGGGCAGCGCCGGAATCGTGGTTTCCGGTTCGCTCTTGATGCCGTCGTCCATGTCGGTCTCCCTTTGCGGGGCGTTTATAGCGCATTCCTGCCGGACTGTGTTCTGTGAACAGCGGGGATAACGGGCATAAGCCCGATCATTCACCCAAACCGATAAAAGCCCCGGTTCGTTATCTCCGCCGCGCTCTGGGCTGAAGATATTCAATTTGAGGGAGTCGTTTCTTGTGG
>CAVQAX010000023.1:0-60351 GCA_963710515.1 uncultured Alphaproteobacteria bacterium | reverse complement strand
GCACCTGGTGCTGTGCCGCATCGAACGCCGGCCGTCGCAACTCGACCTGGACATCTATCCCTGTCTGCCCCGGGCGCGGGTCGAGACCACGAAGCCGTCGAGTTACATGGACGCCTCGAAGAACCCGCTGCTCTGAAGCCGAGGCTGCATCGGAAAGGTCGAACCCGGGTGTTTTGGGTCTGCTACCAGTCCGATGGCGGGCGGCCATGCGCCCCCGGGCGGTGTGATCGCCCCCGGATGGGAACGCGATCACCGTGTTCAGGCTGCCTGCCGGGTCTCCAGCCACAAGAAGCGGGTGAAGTTGTAGGCGAGGTTGGCGAGCGCGAGCTTCGCGGTGGCGCGGGCCTTGCCCACGGTGCGGATCAGCAGGGCGAAGCGGCACTTCTGGGCGGCGAAGACATGCTCGACGTGGGAGCGGATGCGCGCGCGTTTGGCGTTGCCGCGGGCGACGTGGCGCGGCATCGGCTTGCCGCGGGGCTTGGGGCGCTGGAACTGGGGCTTCAGGCCGCGCTTCCCGCGCATCTCGATGTTAGCCGCCGAGCGGTAGGCGGCGTCAGCCCAGACTGGGCTGGCGGTGTTGCCTGGGTCGAGCACGGCGCCGAGCTGCGCGCCGTCATGGGCGGCGGCGTGGGTGACCTTGAACCGCCGGACGAAGCCGTGCTCGCGGTCGATGCCGACATGGTTCTTGTAGCCGAGCTCGTCGAGGATCACGAGGTCGGCGCGCATGAGGCTCTCTGCGATTTTCCCCGCTATGCCCTTTGCCTTCTCTTGCTCGAGCATGTTGACGAGTTCGACGGTGGAGAAGAACCGGACCTTCTTCCGGTGATGCTCGATGGCCTGAACGCCAAGCGCCGTCGCGATGTGATCTTGTACCGATAGCGCAAGCGTTTTTGCGGGCTCAGGCGGCGATGCGGCAGCGGTTTGCACGAGTCCGGCCCGGATGGTTTCGGGCACGGTGTAGCACTCCGCAATGATCTCCCTGGCCTCGGTGACTGTGATGCCGGTGCCGTCCCTGTCTCGCAGCACGTAGGGCTGCCCCCGCTGAGAACACTGAAGATGCGATTGGCCATGCGGTTGGCCACGGCGCAAAGCGCCTGCTTGTGGTGATGGCCTTTGGTCGTCATCAGCCGCCAGTGGAGTTCCGCCAAGTCGGGATCGATCCTGCGCGCAGTGTCGGCGGCGAGCATCAGGGCTGGCTTCACTCGGTCATTGCCACTTTGCGTGATGGACTGTCCCGGTTTTTCCGACCCGCCGCTATCGGCGCGCCGGGGGAAGAGCCCGCAGAAGCCACGCATGTGGCCTTCGGAATGGAAGCGCCGGACCGTGTGCAGAACACCCAGAAGCGTTGGCGCCAGATGTCGGCCGATGCCTGGAATGCTGCCGAGCAGCGCCTTGGGATCCAGCTCGGCATAGAGCACGGCGATACGGCGCTCGAGAGTGCCGATTGCGGCCATCTTGCTCAGCACAGATGTCGACTTCCAGCGCCACCTCGGCCTGAAGCTCCCCGAAGTCGACGTGCTGCCGATGCAGGGCGCGGGCCTGACGTGCGGCCTGACGCAGCCCGTCGATCAGCGTTTCCACGAATGGCCCGCTGTGAGGATGGTTGCCGCTGGCATGAGCGGCAATGGACTTGCGCAGCGCCGAGCGGCCCGCCTTGAGAACCGTCTCCGGGTCCAGCGAGCGCTGCAGCAGCGCCAGCGACAGCCGGGTGCCGAGATCAGGCAGAACCTGTTCGAGAGGCGGCGAGGGCCAGCGGGTCAGATCGAGCAGCCGGCGCAACGTGGCGAACTCCCCGGGCAGCTCCCAGCCCTGAAGCGGCGCCGCCTGGTCGAGGGCGCCGATCTTCTTCTCCGGAAGCGGCAGGAAGTGCAGCGGGTCGAAGACCATGTCGGCCTTCTCGTAGGACCGCCGATGCCGCGCGATCACCTCCGTCCCGGCGCCGATCACGACCTCGCCGACATATCCGCGGACCTGGACCTCGTGATGGGCATAGGCAACCGGCACCGAGTAATCGTTGCCGCGGTAGCGCACCATCGAGATCGACGTGGCCCGGGTGCTGACCTTCTCGCAGGCGTCGTAGGGCGTGGGCGGCAGCACCATCAGCGCGTCGAGATCCCGCAGCAGCCGCGCGCCGATCGTCTCGGAATGGCCGCGGAGTCGCGAGACACGCCTCGGTCGTCTCGGCCGGATACGCCTTGATGAAGAACGCATCCGAGTGCGGCGTCGGCATTGTCGCTCGGACCAATGGCGCTCCCAATGTCGACCATCGCGAAGCAGTGCAGCTCGCGCCTGACCCCGCCGATCACGCCGACCGCCTCGCCGAAATCGACCTGCGCGTGCCCCGGCGGATGCGACAGCGGCACGAACACCTCGCGCGACCGCCGCTTCTTCTCCCGCACATAGTCGGTGACGACCGTGACGCCTCCGCTGAACCCGTACTCGTCGCGCAACCTCTCGAAGATCCGCTGCGCCGTGTGCCGCTGCTTCTTCAGTACGGCCCGGTCCGCCTCGAGGATCTGGTCGATGATCGGGATGAACGGGTCGAGCTTCGGCCGCACCGGAGGCTTCGAGCGGCGATATCCGGGCGGCACCGAGTGCTCCAGGATCTTCGACAAGTCTTGCGGTCGATCCCGAACAACCGGGCGGCGGCTCGCTCGCTCAACCCGTCGACATGGCATGCCCGCCGCACACGCGCATAGAGTTCCACAGAGTACATCTCCCCGCCTTCAGCTCGTTCGCATCAGGCACAAAGTGGCGGAATTTTCCTCCGCCGCGCTCAGAGCCTGTCCGAGAAGGCTCCGTATGGCGGGGTTGAGCGACCGCCGCCGGTCTGATTCACCGTTGTTTCTGGCAAGAGAAGACGGAGGATCGGATGGCTTGGACGGCGGCCACCCGCGGCGACTATGTGCGGTCGAGCGGAATGTATGCAAGCGACGTGACGGATCGGGAATGGACGCTGACCGCGCCGCATCTGCCCGCCGTGCGACCGGGAGGTCGGCCTCGGTCGGTGTGCCTGAGGCGGTTGGTGAACGCGGTGTTCTACCTGCTGCAGACCGGATGCCAGTGGCGGATGCTGCCACGGGACTTCCCGCCACGCAGCACGGTCTACGGCTACTTCCGCGCCTGGATCGCGGGCGGTGTGTGGGCGAAGCTGCACGACGTTCTCTATCGGCGGACCCGCGACCTCGAAGGTCGCGAAGAGAGCCCGACCGCTGCGATCATCGACAGCCAGAGCGTCAAAACCGGCGCGGACGCGCGTGAAATGGTGGGGTTTGACGCCGGGAAGCGGATCAAGGGCCGCAAGCGCCACCTCGTCACCGACATGCTCGGCCTGATGCTGCGCGTCGAGGTGCATTCCGCCGGCGTGCAGGACCGTGACGGCGCGGCTCTCGTCTTCGACCGGATCACCCGGCGCTTCCCCTCCATCGAAAGGTTCTTCGCCGACGCCGGCTACCAGGGATCCCGCGTCGCCACGGCCGCGCCGCGACCCGTGGAGATCATCAGCGCACCGACGCCGGCTTCGTTGTGCAACCCAAGCGCTGGGTCGTCGAGCGCACCTTCGCATGGGCCTGCATCAACCGCCGCCTCGCCAAGGACTTTGAGCGCTTCGCAGCAACCGCGCAGGCTTTGTTCCAGATCGCCATGATAAAGCTCATGTCCCGACAGATCGACCGCTACCGGGACTTTTGAAACAAACTCTCAGAACATCCGACCGCTTCCGTGGCCCACTTTGTCTCCGGGGTTCACAGCCTAGGCCATATCTCGGAAGATTGTTACCTCCCAATCCTTTTCTCGGACCAGCTTGGTCCCCTCCCAAGCCAGCAATCGGGCTGAGACCTGAAAACTGGTCGGGGTGCTTGTCAGGCGTGTGGTGGTGACGGTGCGCACCGACCAGCCTTCGCGCCGCATTTCGTGAGTCCATTCGGTCTCGCCCTTTGCGGAAGTCGGATCATCCGGCAGGATCGAGTAGCGTTCTCGACCTTCGGCGGAATGATAGAAGTCATGGGCGTTGATATTTGCGCCGCCTTCATGGTCGCGTGTCTCAACAGTAATCCGCCCCGAGTCGCGATCCTCCGTGACGGACCATTCCGCCTCGGCTGGCTCGGTGAAGGTCACGTCCAGCGGCGTGGCCGCCCGTGGCGTGCCCAGATCCCGGACGGGCTGCACGATCCGGCGAGCGTACCGGCAGATCGAGCTCGGATCGCCCGGTCAGGATCGTCAGCGTGACCGGCTCCGGTGCCGGCCATGCGAGCGGGAAGTAGCTGGTCGAGATCGCAAGCCGGATCCTGTGCCCGGCGCGGAAGGTCTGCGCCACATGCTTGAACGGCACCTGCACGTTATAGATCTGGCCAGGATCGAGGGGGGCAGGGTGTTCATGGCTGTCGCGATGCGTCAGATTCAGCAAACCGTAGCTTACGCGCGTCGCCGCTCCGTCCGGAGCGACATCCACAAGTCTCACGGCGACCTGCGCCACCGGTCGGTCGACCTGCAGGGCAAGCGTCAGACGCGCTTCCCCGACAATGTCGAGATCGGCTTCGAGCGGTGCGGTCTCGAAAACTGCCGAGCCTGCGTCGTCGCGGCGCTGATCGCCCGGCTGATCACCGGCATGATCGTAGGAACACCATTTGCCACCCTGCACCCCGACCCAGAGCGGCGATCGATGCGCAATACTGGCGTCCGGAGCGTCGGGAAGCCCGCCCAACCGCCCGTCGCAACCAAGCGCGAACCCGGTGCGCGTCACGTTCGGCGAGGGCCAGGCCGGTTCGGTGATCCAGCGGCCATCGCGCTCAGCGTATTGTCCGCGCGGCACGGCATGGTCCTGCAGGAACAACCGCAGCGGCGGCTCGTCCATGATGCCCGTCTCGCGGCCTTTGAGCCACTGATCCCACCAGCGGGTTTCTTCGGTCAGCCAGTCGATGGCCGGGCCGGGCTTGCCGAGATGGGGATATTTGTGCGCCCACGGGCCGACGATGCCCTTGACCGGACCCGGCAGGTTTTCGACCAGGCGGAACACCGAATTGCAATAGCCGTCGGCCCAGCCACTGACCGCGTAGACCGGCACCTCGATCCGGGAAAAGTCCTCGCAGACCGAGCCGTGCTTCCAGAACTGATCGCGGGTCTGATGGCGCAGCCACTTCTCCAGCCACAGACCGGAGCCGTCCAGCCGCGCCTCCCACATCGCGCGCCAGCGATCGCCGACATGCGCCGGATCGGGAGGGAGCGTATTGATCCCGAACATCACCGACGCCCATGACAGGTGATCGCACAGCAGCGTGCCGCCCATGTAGTGGATGTCGTCGGCATAGCGGTCATCGGTCGAACAGATGGTGACCACGGCTCGCAGGGCCGGTGGACGCAATGCCGCGATCTGCAAACCGTTGAAGCCGCCCCATGAGATGCCGACGATGCCCACGCCTCCGTCGCACCAGGCCTGGTCGGCGATCCAGGCGATCACGTCACAACCATCCTGCAACTCGATCTCGGTGTATTCGTCTTCCATCACCCCTTCGGATTCGCCGGTCCCGCGCAGATCGACGCGGACATAGGCATAGTCCTGCGCGGCCAGCCATGGCGCGCGGGCATGGTCGCGCTCGAGCGTCTTGTCGTTCTTGCGATACGGGATGTATTCGAGGATCGCCGGAACCGGCTGCGCCTCGGCACTCTCCGGCATCCAGATCCGCGCGGCGAGCCGCGTGCCGTCCGGCATCGGGATCTCGACATGCTGAAGTTCCCGCACGGCGCGGGGCAATTGGGTATCGATCTGCATTGGGTTCCCCGATGTAACTGTGCCTGTGCGGCCAAGCACCTGTCGTTGCCGGTGGCCGTGCCGCGCTGGGTCGCTATTCCACGATATCGCTGAATTCGTAGTTCAGCTTTTTCATGACCTGCTCGTAGTTCCACAAGAGCTTGGACTGCTTGCTCGCGCCCATCCAGACCGAGGCCACCGCGAAGCTGTAGGCATCCTGTTCGGGCAGCTCGGAGAGCAGCGAGTTCCGCGCCACATACGAGGTGATCCGCGTGCCCGAGACCTGTTCGGCGGCCACCTCTATCTCGGCGCGGGACGGGGCTCGCGCGATTCGGGCATCGTTGAAGAACACCCGGTAGAAGAACTCCGCGGCGACCTTTTCCGGCCCTTCGCGATGCGGCATGTCCGGCCTGCGACCGAGCCCGAGGTCTATCGTCACCTGCTGGTGGCTCACGCCATCGACCATCTCGAACAGGTCGCAATGGGACTGGGCGATGCGCGTGTTGATCTCCAGCAGCCAGATCCGGTTGGAGACCTCGTCCCAGTAATACTCGATATTGAAGCCGGCATTGTCGTAGCCGATATGGCTCATGATCGTGCGGGTGATCTCGTTCATGCTGTCCAGAACGCGCTTGGGTAGCGTCGACGGGTAGAGGTAGTAGAAGAAGCTCAGCACCTGCGGATAGCGGATGGAATCCACTGTGCCGTAAGGGACGACCTCGCCGTTGTAGACATAGCCCTCGACCGTGCATTGCCGCCCGCCGATGACCTGTTCGGCCATGCAGTAATGGCCCTCGACGGCCCGGATCTCGGCGGGCATGTCGGCTTGGCCCAGAACGTAGTCGAAGGGCTCGCCGATCGAGCGTATTTCCGCGCGCAGCTTTTCGGTCGCGTAGTCGAAGTCCTCCGGGCTGTCGATGCGGAAGCCCAGCCGCGACCCGGAGGACTTGATCGGTTTGACGAAGAACGGAAAGCGCAGGTCCGCCGCGCCCACCTTCGACAATGCGTCGTCGTCGAAGGGATCGAAGGCCGTGAATTTCGGGATGTGGTCGGGGATCACCTCGGCCATCACCTTGCGCGACCAGTATTTGTGCTCGCATTTCAGCAGGCTCTCGAGCGACGCGTTGGGCGTGCCGTACTTCTTGCACAGGAGCGGCAGCATGGTCGAAACCGGAAAGTCGATATAACCGACGATGGCATCGATGGAGCCCTCGAAGGCATCGAGCTTTTCCTCGGCCTCCGCCAGCATCGCCGGGATGTCGAAATCCTGGGTCTCCGACACCTGCGCTGGCGTCAGAAGCTGATGAAAGACCACATCCTCCACGCCGCGCAGGCGCTTCAGTCGAGATGCGTTCAGGTCGTTCAGACCGATGACGAAGACGTTCCTGGTCACGTTGTGTCGTCCCTTTCAGGGAGCGCGCGTGGCGAAGCCGGACGGATCCGGCATGCCGCACGCCCTGGGTGTGGGCAGGCTCAGGCCCGGGCCAGTTCGGCCTGCGTCGAGTAGGTCCGGCCCTTGAGCCGCTCGGTGGTGCCCTCGATATCGTCGACCAGCAGCAGCAGGAAGTCGCCCGGATCCGCCACGCCGATGGCTTTCGCCACCGCCGCCTGCTCGCCGAGGATGGTTTCGACCTGCGCGCCGGTGCCCGCCCCGGCCGCGCCGTCATGGATGAGTTTGGACGTCTCGCCGGCCTCGCGTCCGCGGGCATCCGTCTCGTAGACATAGACGAGATCACACATCCGCGCGAGTTGCGCGCCCAGGGCCGCGAGATCCTCGTCCCGCCGGTTGCCCGGAGCCGTCGCGACGCCGATCCGGCGCTGCGTCGCCAACCCGTTCACCAGCGGCTCCAGCGCGATCAGCGCCGGCACGTTGTGGCCGTAGTCGATGAGGCACTTCACTCCGTCGGCCTCGAAATAGTTCGTGCGGCCCGGCATCTGTGCCGGCGTCGGGTGGAAGGTCAGCAGGCCCGCGCGGATGTCGTCGATCTCGATCCCGTGGGCGATGGCAGCAGCCGCCGCGGCCATGGCGTTCTGCACGTTGAACGGCGCATGTCCCTCGAAGGCGATCGGCACATCGTTGACCTCGACGATCTCGACCGTGACCTTGCCGCGCTTCATCACGATCTTGCCATGGCTGACGGTGAGCACCATGCCAAGATCGGCCAGATGCTCGGTGAGCGCCGGGTTCTCCGGATCCATCGTGAAATAGATGATCTCGCCGCGCGCCCAGTAGGTGCCGTGCTCCATCACCAGCGGATCGTCGGCGTTCAGCACGCAGAATCCGCCGTCTTTCTTCACGGCGTCCACGACGACGGTCTTGCAGCGGGCCAGTTCTTCCAGCGTATGGATGTCGCGCTCGCCCAGATGGTCGGAGGCGATGTTCAGCAGCACGCCGACATCGCATTCGTCGAAGCCGAGACCGCGGCGCATGATGCCGCCGCGCGCGACCTCGAGCACCGCATGTTCGACCGTGGGTTCGCGCAGTACCGCCTGTGCCGCCGCCGGACCCGAATAGTCGCCGCGCAGGATCACGTGGTTGTCGATCTCCACGGTGCCGGTACAGCCCATGCCGACCGAATTGCCGGCCTGTCGCAGGATATGCGTGGTCAGCCGCGTCGTCGTCGTCTTGCCGTTGGTCCCGGTGATTGCCGTGATCGGGATGCGACCATCATCGGTCGGGTCCGGGAACAGCATGTCCACGACGTGCTCTCCGACAGGCCGCGGCGTGCCATGGGTGGGCGCCATATGCATCCGGAAGCCGGGGCCGGCATTCACCTCCACCACGCCGGCGGATTGCTGATCCAGCGGCACGGACAGGTTCTCGGCCAGAAGGTCGATCCCGATGATATCGAGCCCGACGAGCCGGCCGATCCGCTCCATGGCGAATTTCACTTCCGGATGCACCTCGTCGGTCAGGTCGGCCGCAGTCCCTCCCGTCGAGATGTTGGCCGTGGATTTGAGAAAGGCGATCTGGCCTTCCGGCAGGACGGTGTCGAGAGCGTACCCTGCCTGTTCAAGCAACCGTTCAGTCTGCACATCGACCTGGATCTGGGTCAGCAGGTTTTCATGGCCGACACCCCGCCGCGGATCCGAGTTCTCGATCTCGATCAGCCGCTGGATCGTGGTTCTCCCGTCGCCGATGACGTGGGCCGGACGACGACGCGCAGCGGCGACCAGCTTGCCGCCGATCACCAGCATCCGGTGGTCCTCGCCCTTGATATAGCTCTCGACGATCACCGCTCCGGAATCGTCGCGCACGCGAGCCAGTGCCGCGTCGAAGCCGGCCCGCAGATCCTCGGCATTTGCGATATCCGCGGTCACGCCGCGGCCGTGATTGCCTGAAAGCGGCTTGGTCACGACCGGCCAGCCGATCCAGGCGGCTGCCTCTTCCGCCTCTTCGAAGGAATAGCAGACCTGCCCGCGCGGCACCGGCACGCCGGCATCCTCGAGGACCTGTTTCGTCCATTCCTTGTCGTCGGCGATGGAGTGGCCGATGATGCCGGATGCGTCCGTCACGGTGGCCTGGAACCGCCGCTGCTTCACGCCATGGCCAAGCTGCGTATAACTCGTGCCCGCCGTCAGATTATAGGCTGGTATGTTGCGGGCCTTGGCGGCGTTGACGATCGATCCGGTAGACGGGCCGAGCGCATTGGCGTCGCGCACGGTCTTGAGGTGGTCGATGATGGGGCCGAGTTCGACATCCGCGCCATCGTAGAGCTTCTGCACGATCTCGACCGCAGCCTCGCCTGCCGCGAGCCCGGTGGCTTCGTCCCGGTAACGGAACACGACATTGTAGACACCGGGATCGTAGCTATCGACGGTCTTGCCGTAGCCGACCGAGAAACCGACCAGGTTCTGCAACTCGATCGCCACGTGCTCGACCATGTGGCCTGCCCAGGTGCCACACCTGACCCGGTCGAGGAACCCGCCAGCGGTGCCGACAGAACAGCGATGATCGTGGATGCTCGGGATCAGGCTCTGAAGCCGGTCGGCAATCCCAGGCACCTTGTCGCTGGGCCGTTGTTCCAGTTCGCCGATATCCAGCCGCATGTAGATCGCCTGATAGCGACTGAAATAGTTCGGACCGCGCAGCGCACGGTTTTCAAGTATATGCAATACGATGCTCCAGGCTTCTGGCCCTGAGATCATCTGGTCCCAGAACCTGCCGGTCCGCCATGCTGTAAGCATAACCGTTGACCAGCGCGTGCATTATGACGTTCTGGACGCTGACCGCCTCGCCGTCTTCAAGATCGAACACATTCGAACCGGTTATCTGCGAACTGTCAATCAGGATCACGTGACCTGGTCCAAAGACACGGATCATCCCGTTGTCGAACAGAACGGCCGCGTTCTCCCCGAGGCCGACGCCGAGACACTCCGGGTTCGTCGCCCCGACCTCCATCAGCCGTGAGAAGCGGCCGCGCTCCAGAAAATGCGTGTCCATGACGACGCCGTCCACCAGGCCGAAGCCGGCGGTCATCTTCACGGCGCCCTTGCGCAGGGAATCGTCGGCCGGACCGCCATAGACCATCGTCTGCGACTGGCAGGCCGCGCCCGCGCTGGTCCCCGCGATCACCGCGCCTTCAGCCCGGCGGTTCCGGATCATGTCCAGCGCCGGAGAGGCACCCAGAATGTTGGTCAGCCGCATCTGGTCACCGCCCGAGATGAACACCACGTCGGAGCGCCGGATCATCTCGACAAAGGTCTCGGAGGCCGAATCCTGTCGGTCGCGGATCCGGATATCAAGCACATCGGCCGCGCCGATCGTCGAAAAGACCTCAGCGTAGCCCGAGAAAACATCGTCCGGAACACTGCTCGCGGTCGTGATCACACCCACGACCGGAGCGTCGCTGTCGGCGAGCGACAGCACCCGGCGCAGGATCTCCGCCCGAGAGGTCTTGTCCTCGGCCCCGCCGATGGCGACCAGTGCGCCCCTGGTCGGAACCTTGACGGTCATGTCCATGCATCGAACTCCGCTCGCCTCTCACGGGCCAAATCGCCCCAAGCACTCTAACATCAAGCGTGCCGGGTGACAGCGCGATTGGAGATAAACCGGGGATGTGCGGTGATCACAACACAGGAGCACATTTGATTCACCGGCAAATAGTGGACGTTCAGGGCCAAGGCAGCGGTGCGGTGACGCGGAACTCCAATATTGCGATCCGCGGAGGCGCCGATCTTCTCCGATGGTGTCACATGATACCTGAACAGGAAGGCGGCTTTCAACGCGGCTGGGGCGAGGGTGCTGGCAGTTGCCGGGCCTTCTTCGGCACAAGCCTGCACGCCCCTTGATGCGATGATTGCACCGGTCTGCGTTCAAGACGAGGAACCGTTCCATGCGGTGCTGGACCGGGCGCGGAGTTCGCGCATGACGGCCGGTGTGAAGCCGACATTGCTATCCCGAATGGTCGGAATCACGGCGCCGGCACGACAGCCTGCATCTTCGAGAACTGTCCGGTCAGCGGTTCGCGGCGATGCGTCCGATGACGTTCATCAGGAGCTGCGCGGCGAGGATCGCCGTCGTGCCGGTGTGGTCGTAGTCGGGCGCCACCTCCACCAGATCGATGCCGACCACGCGTCCCCTGCGGCTGAGGCCGTCGAGAAATTCGAGGATCTCGTAGTAGAGGAAGCCGCCATGCGACGGCGTGCCGGTGCCGGGCGCGATGGACGGATCGAAGCCGTCGATGTCGATGCTCAGGTAGTAATCGACCCCCGCCGGCACCCGGGCCAGCGCGGCCTCGACGCCGAGCTTGCGGAACTGGCGCACCGACAGGATGTCCGACCCCATCGCCCGTGCGGCCTCGTAGCCTTCCTTGGCGGTCGAGGAGACGTTGCGGATGCCGAACTGCGAGAGGCCGGTGACATGCGCCTGCTCCGCCGCCCGGCGCATCGGGTTGCCGTGGCCGAACCGCACGCCGTGCCGCTCGTCGACGAAATCGAGATGCGCGTCGATCTGCACGAGGTGAACGGGGCCGTGATCCGCGAAGGCGCTGATGCAGGGGATGTTGATCGAATGATCGCCGCCGAGCACCACCGGCAGCGCGCCCGCCGCGAGGATCTTGCGCACGCCGTAGGCGATGTTGGCGTGGCTCCGGGTCGTGTCGGTGTGGATGATGTCCGCGTCACCCAGATCGACGATCCGCACCTCCGGCCCGAGATAGGTCGCGTCGTCCTCGTGATCGTAGGCGCCGCCATGCCCGAAGGAGAACAGCGTCGAGGCCTCGCGGATCGCCCGCGGCCCGAACCGCGCCCCCGGCCGCCACTGGGTGCCGAAGTCGAAGGGCGCGCCGAGCACGGCCACGTCCGCCTCGATGGCGTCCCAGTCCTCGACATAGCGGTTCTTGCCGAAGGTCGGGATGCCGACGAAGGGCAGGTTCAGCCGGCCGGTCTCGTATCCATGCGCCATGATGCTCTCACTTTCCCAGATGCACGGGGCGGTCGTAATAGGGCAGTCGCTCCACGCGCAAAGCCGCCCCCCCGTCGTGCTCGGCCCGGACATGGGCTGCGATCTCCTCGAGCGGCGCGAACCAGACGTCGCCGCGCGCGAGCACCTCTTCGAGCCAGCGTTCCACCGCCGCCCAGCGCGCGAGCCGGCCGGTCAGGAACGGATGCCAGATGCCCATCCAGAAGCCGCCGGCGGCATACTGCGCCTCGAATTCCTCGAAGAAGCCCCGCAGCCCGTCCGACGGCCCCCGGACCGGCATGAGATAGCCGATCTCCTCGAAATGCGCGAAGGGCGGCCAGTCGTCGGTGCCCCAGTGCACCGGGATCTCGATCACCTCGCCCGCCTCCGTGCGCATCAGGTAGGGGATGTCGTCGGCCATCAGCGAGCTGTCGTAGAGGAACCCGCGGTCGATCAGCCGGTCCACCACGCCCTGCGTCACGTTGTAGACCGGCGCGCGGTAGCCCCGCGGCGCCCGGCCGGTCATGCGCAGATGGATGTCCGTGGCCTTGTCGAACCAGTGCGCCTGCTCGGCGTCGCTGTGGGTCGCCGGGTTCTCGTGCAGATAGCTGTGATGCCCGATCTCATGGCCCGCCGCGAGGATCGCCTCGACGGTTTCGGGATAGGTCTCCATGCACCAGGCCGGCATGAAGAAGGTCTGCCGCAGCCCCAGCCGCCGGTAGGTCTCGAGGATGCGCGGCACCGCGACGGTCGGCCCGTAGCGGCCCATGGTGATCGCGGCCAGCCGGTCGAAGCCGTCCGAGGGTCGCGCGATGTGGATCAGGCTGTCGGCGTCGATGTCGAAGGTGATCGCGCAGGCGCAGCGCGCGCCGTTCGGCCACCGGATCGGGTTGCGGATCATCGTCGGCTCCTTTCAGTGCATGGCCGCGCCGCCATCGGCGCTGAAACATTGGCCGGTAATGAACGCCGCACCCGGCCCGGCGAGGAAGGCGATCACTGCGGCGATCTCCTCCGGCTTGCCGATCCGCCCGAGCGGGTTGGCGGTCTCGACCGCCTGCTCGCCGGGGCTCATCCGGCCGAAGCCGAGCAGCGGCGTGTCCACCGGGCCGGGCGCCACCGCGTTGACGCGAATGCGCGGCGCAAGCTCGCGCGCCCAGGACCGCGTCATCGACAGCACCGCACCCTTGGTCGCCGCATAGCCCGAGGCGCCGGCGCGCCCGAGATAGGCCAGTTCCGAGGCGAGGTTTATGATGCAGCCCGCCTTCGGGCATCAGCGGCAGCACCGCCTGCGTCACGACGAAGGGCCCGCGGATGTTGACCGCCAGCATCCTGTCGAGATCGTCGAGGTGCATTTCGGCCAGCGGCGATTCGATGAGGATCCCGGCATTGTTCACCAGCACGTCGATCCGGCCGCACTCTTCCGCAATCCGCGCCACCGCCCCGGCGACCGAGGCCGCGTCCGAGACATCCGCCGCGAGGATGCCGTCCCCCGCTTGCGAGATCGAGCCCGAAGACCGTCAGCCCGTCGGCGCGCAGGGCCTCGACCGTCGCGCGCCCGATGCCGCTCGCCGCACCCGTCACGACAGCGATCCGGGTCACCACGGCGTATCCCCCCGGTCGACGCCCAGCGTCTGGCCGGTGACGTTGCGCGCGAGGTCCGAGGCGAGAAACAGATACGGGCCTGTCACGTCCGCCGGCTCCATCAACCCGCCCGGCAGCGCCTGACCGGCCTCCACCGCCTCGATGATGCAAAGCTCCGCCTGGCCGGAGCGGGCCGCGAGGCTGCGCGCCGAGCGCACCGCCGCCTCGGTGCGCACCCAGCCCGGGCAGACGGCGTTCACCCGGATGTCGCGCGGTCCGAGCTCGCGCGCCCAGGTCTTGGTCAGACCGATGATCGCGTGCTTCGAGGCGACATAGGCGCCGAAGAGCGGCTCGGCGACCCGTCCCCAGATCGACGCGGTGTTGATGATCGCGGCCCCCGGCGGCATCGACGCCTGCGCCCGCGCCGTGACGATGGAGGTGCCCACCACGTTCACCTCGATCACCCGGCGAAACATCGCGAGCCCGGAATCGTCCATCTCCTCGATCGGCGTCAGCCGCTCGAGGCCCGCATTGTTCACCAGGATGTCGAGCGGCCCGATGGCATCGAGCGCCCGCGCGACGGCCCGCTCGTCGGTGATGTCCGCGAGATGGCCGGTCGCCCCCAGACCTTCCGCCACTCGGAAGATATCGTCAGTCTCGGCCAGTGCGTGAACGGTGGCCCCCGCGTCCACAAAGGCCGCGGCGATGGCCGCCCCGATGCCGCGGCTCGCGCCGGTCACCAGCACGATCCTGCCCTGCATCTCCATCAGACCTCGTCCTCCGCGGCGGTCGCGCGCACATGCGCCAGCAGTTCCTTGCGCAACTCGAAGAAATCCGCCGAGTCGCGGGTCTCCAACGTCCGCCGCGCCCCGAAGCGGGCCTTCACGTCCACCTCCGCCAGCACCCGCGCCGGCCGGCGCGTGAAGACGATCACCCGGTCCGCGAGAAAGGCCGCCTCCTCAACATCGTGGGTGACGAAGATGATCGTGCGCGCATCCTCCTCCTGCAGCCGGTGCAGCTCGATCTGCAGGATCTCGCGGCGCTGGGCGTCGAGCGCGCCGAAGGGCTCGTCCATCAGCAGGATCTCCGAGCCCGCCGCGAGGGTGCGCGCGATGGCGACCCGCTGGCGCATCCCCCCGGAAATCCGGCCCGGATAGGCGTCCGCGAACTCCGCGAGACCGACCACGGACAGGTAATGCCCGGTGCGCTCGCGCTTCTGCGCGGGGCTCAGATCGGTCCGGTAGCGCATGCCGTAGGCGACGTTTCCGGCCACCGTGAGCCAGGGAAACGACGAATAGGACTGGAACACCATGCCGCGCCGACGATCCGGCGCGCCAAGCGGCTCATCCCCTAGCCGGATCACCCCCGAACTCGGCGTCTCCAGCCCCCCGACCATCCGCATCAGCGTGGTCTTGCCGCAGCCCGACGGCCCGAGGAAGACGATCACCTCGCCCTGCGCCACCTCGAGATCGAAGGGCGCCACCACCTCGATCCCGCCGCCCGGACCGTCGAAGCGCTTGGTGACCCCCTCGAAGCTCAGATAACTCATGGCGCGAGATACCCGAACCAGCGGCGATGCGCCCAGCGGATCGCCTGGTCGGTGACGAGCCCGATGATCCCGATGGCCACCACGCCGGCCATCACCTCCGGCGTCTTGAAGAACCGCCGCGCCTGCCAGATCACGAAGCCGAGCCCGCTGTTGGCCGCGACGATCTCCGCGACGATCAGATAGGTCCAGCACCAGCCGAGCGCGATGCGCATGTTGTCCACGAGGCTGGGCGCGATCGCCGGCAGCGACACATCGACGAGCGACCGCAGCCGCGAGGCGCCCAAAGTCGCCGAGATCTCGCGATATTCCCGCGGCACCCGCCGCACATCGTCGGCCACCATCAGCACCAGCTGGAAGAACACGCCCATCCACAGACAGGAAGATCTTCGAGGTCTCGCCGATCCCGAACCAGATCACCGCCAGCGGCACCAGCGCCGGCACCGGCAGGTAGCGCACGAAATCGACGATCGGCTCCAGCGCCGCGCCCACCGTGCGGAAGCTCCCCATCAGGATGCCCACCGGGATCGCCACCACCGCCGCCAGCGCGAAGGCCGACCAGACCCGCAGCGTCGAGACACCCGCATGCCAGAGCAGCGCCTGATCGGCGATCATCCGGCCCAACGTCGCGATCACCAGGCTCGGCGCCGGCAGGAAGCGCTCCGAGGTCAGGCCCGAGCGGGAGACAAGCTCCCAGGCCAGCAGCAGTGCCAGGCCCGAGACCAGCCCGATCGCGGTGTTCGAGGCCCGCGCCATCGCAGGACGCGCGGATCAGCGCGTCTGGCCGTCGAAGAGCCCGTCCAGCACCGACGGGTCGATCTCCCGCGCCGGATCGAGCCGGACCTCCGCCGCGCCGAACTCCATGTTGAGCTCCATGATCTGGTCGAAGGCGGCATGCAGCGTGCCCGGCGCATCCGGCGTGCCGAGATAGGCCACCGCCTGCTCGTAGGTCGTATAGGCCAGCGAGGTATCGATGATCTCGGTCACTTCGTCCGCGCTCAGCCCGAAATGCGGGGCGGCAAGCTCCGCGAAAGCCGCCGGGTCGGCGGCGTGGAAATCGATGGCCCGGTAGATCCCGCGCAGGAACTTGGCGAATTTCTCCGGGTTCGCCGCAAGCTCCTCGTCGCGCGCCGTGATGATGTCGATGATGAGATCGGGCGCCTCGCGCGACGAGACCAGGATCCGCGGGTTGCGGTCGGGCAGGGCGCTCGCCGCCTGCGACAGGAAGGGCTCGTAGGTTCCCACCGCGGCGATATCGGAATCGGCGAACACCGCGATGGTGTCGGCGGTGGCGATCTCGCGCAGTTCCACGTCGTCGAGCGACAGGCCGTTCTCCTTCAGCGCCATCTGCAACAGGAGCCGTGCGGGAATGTTCGGCTCGATGGCCACGGTGCGCCCCGCGAGATCCGCGACCTCGGCGATGCTGTCGTCGACGAGCACCCCGTCGCCGCCGAGCGAGAGGTCGATCACGCCGATGATCGTGCCCGGCGTCTCGTCGGTGCGGGGCCGGCCCTGATGCTCGCCCACCGTGCGCATGTCCGCGTCGATGTCGCCGCGCTCCATCGCGGCGAGCACATTGGATCGGTCATCCTCGAAGCGGAAATCGACGCTCAGCCCCTCTTCCTCGTAGTAGCCGAGGTCGCCGGCGACGAGGGCGGGCGCGAAGCCGACCCATGTGGGCGCCAGCACCCGCAGCGTGTCCTGTGCCGAAACAGCCGTTCCGGCGCCTATTCCGACGACGAGAGCGCCGGCGAGAGCATGTCGTGCAAGCATGGTCGATCCTCCGATCCGGTTTCCTGGCCCCGAGCCTACACAGCCCCTGCCGAGCGACGAATCTCCGATTTCGGTTGCTTCACATCTGGAAAACCCGAAACAATCACCCCCGGGGAGGATCGGGGATGAAACGGCTCGGCGACGTCGATCTGCGCCTCCTGCGCATCTTCACCACCGTGGTCGACTGCAACGGCTTTCGGAACGCGCAGATCGCGCTCAACATGGCGCAATCCACCCTCAGCACCCATCTCGCGACGCTCGAGGCCCGGCTGGGCTCCCGCCTCTGCGACCGCGGCCGTGGCGGGTTCCGCCTCACCCTCGAGGGCGAGGAGACCTACCGCGCCGCCCAGGACCTCTTCCGCTCCATCGAGGGCTTCGGCTCGCGGATGAAGCGGGTGCACGGCCGCGAGGAGGCGCGGCTCCGGCTCGGCGTGATCGACACGGTCGCGAGCTTCGAGGGCCTCGCGCTGCCCGAGCGCGCTTGCGGCCTTCAGCGCCGCGCATCCGCAGGTCTTCGTCGATTTCGAGGTGATGCCGCCCGAAGCGCTCCAGCGTGCCGTGATCGAGGGCCGCCGCGACGTGGTGATCGGCCCGGCCTTCCAGGCCGGCCCCTCGCTCGCCTACCGCGACCTCGCCATCGAGGAGCACCGGCTCTATTGCGGCCGCGACCATGCCTGGTTCGACCTCGACGATGCCGCCATCACGCTGGCCGGCTTCCACGATGTCCGCCTCGCGGTGCGCGCCTACCAGTACTTCGACGACACCTACAAGCTCGGCGGCGTGCGGGCGAGTGCGAGCGTCACCAGCATGGAGGCGCAGGAGATCCTCGTGCTCTCCGGCGCCTTCGTCGGCTTCCTGCCGGTCCACTCTGCCGCGCGACACCTGGCGCTGGGAGCCATGCGTGCGGTGCGTCCCCGCGACTGGAACCTGCGCTCGCGCTTCGTCGCGGCCTATGCGCCCGACACCGGAGACACCGCCCTCAAGAGCGACTTCGCCGCCTGCCTGCTCGCCGCGATCAGTCGCGCGGCACAGGCTTCGTGAGGGCAGGGCTCCCGGTCATCACGCAGAGAAGCTCGAACATGATCGAGGCGCCGAGCCAGGCGGTCCCGCCCGACGCGTCGAAGGGCGGTGAGACCTCGACGAGATCGGCGCCGACGATGTCGAGCCCGCCCAGATGCCGCACCACCTCCAGCGCCTGGAAGCTCGACGGTCCGCCGACTTCCGGCGTGCCGGTCCCCGGCGCGAAGGCCGGGTCCACGAAGTCGATGTCGTAGGACACGTAGGTCGGCCCGCCCCCGACGATATCGCGCGCCTCCGCCATCACATCCGCCACGCCGCGCGCGAAGAACTCCTCGATCGGGATCACGCGCACCCCCTCGGCCCGCGCGAAGTCGCGGTCCTCGCTGTCATAGGCGGTGCCGCGGATGCCGATCTGCACCACCCGCTTCGGATCGAGCAGCTCTTCCTCGACGGCGCGGCGGAACGGCGTGCCGTGGGTGTACATCGAGCCGTTGAAATAGCTGTGGAACAGATCCGTGTGGCTGTCGAAATGCACCATGCCGAGCGGCGCATCCCCCTTCAGCCCGCGCAGCACCGGCAGCGACACCAGATGATCGCCGCCGGCGGTCAGCGGCACGATGCCCGCCGCGCGGATGCCGCGGTAATACTCCTCGAAGCGCGCGAGGCTGTCGTGCAGATCGGCGGGGTTCGGCGCCACATCGCCCAGATCGGCGCAGCGCGCGCGCTCGAAGGGCCGGTGCCCGGTCTGGCCGTGCTGGGCCCGGATCATCGTCGAGGCGTCCCGAAGCTGCCGCGGCCCGTGCCGCGGCCCCGGCCGGTTGGTCGTGCCGCCATCCCAGGGCGCCCCGATCAGGCCGATCTCGACCTCCCCGAACCGGTCATGGCCGGGCGGCACATGCGGCAGCCGCATGAAGGTCGGAACGCCGGCAAAACGCGGCAGGTCGAAGCCGGAGACGGGGTGAAAGAAATTCTCGGTCACGATCGCTCCGACAACGGGAAACACATCTGCGATCGTCACGAACCACACAACGCAGCGCTTGCCAACCGCAAGGCAACCGGGCGTCATCAGGAGCGACGCGCGACCGGAACCTCCTGAAGTCGTCTGGTCAGAGACTGCGCAATTGCCCGAAAAATCATCAAACGGGCGCAATTGCGCGACAACCATGCACATCGCAGCCGGTTTTCGCTCGCCAAGCCCCGGACGCGTACAAATACATGGGCCAAAAGCATGGCCCGGTGCGGGAGCAAGCAGCTCCCGGCAGGCCCTGCATCTGGGAACCAACGAAGGACCTCACTGATGTCGAAAGCTCGGATCCTCGCGGCCGCCGCCGCGCTCGCACTGCTCCCCGTCATCGCCCCCGCCCAGGAGCGGACCGAGTTTCGCGTGGCCTGGTCGATCTATGTCGGATGGATGCCCTGGGGCTACATCGAGGACAGCGGCATCATGGACAAATGGGCCGAGAAATACGGCATCGATGTCGAGATCGTGCAGATCAACGATTACGTCGAATCGATCAACCAGTACACCGCCGGCGCCTTCGACGGCGTCTCGGCCACCAACATGGACACCCTGTCGATCCCCGCAGGCGGCGGCGTCGACACCACGGCGCTGATCGTCGGGGATTTCTCCAACGGCAACGACGCGATCATCCTCAAGGGCGAGGGCGATCTCACAGCACTCGCCGGCAAGCCCGTCCATCTCGTCGAACTCAGCGTCTCCCACTACCTGCTCGCGCGCGGCCTCGACAGCGTCGGCCTCACGGAAGCCGATCTCGCCGGCGTCGTGAACACCTCCGATGCCGACATGATCGCCGCCTTCGACACCGATGACGTCGAGGCCGTGGTCACCTGGAACCCGCTGGTCTCCGCGATCCTCGAATACCCCGCCGCCACCAAGCTCTTCGACAGCGCCGACATCCCCGGCGAGATCATCGACCTGATGGTGGTCAACACCGAAACCCTCGCCGCCAATCCCGATTTCGGCAAGGCACTGGTCGGCGCCTGGTACGAGACCATGGCCCTGATGTCGTCGGACACCCCCGAAGGCGTCGCCGCGCGCACCGCCATGGCCGAGGCCTCCGGCACCGATCTCGCCGGCTACGACGCCCAGCTCGCCTCGACCGAGATGTTCTACGACCCCGCCGCCGCCGTGGCCTTCACCGAAAGCCCCGAGATCAGCGCGACCATGGTCAATGTCGCCGAGTTCCTCTTCGAGAAGGGCATCCTCGGCGAGGGCGCGCCTTCGGCCGATTTCGTCGGCGTGGCCTATCCCGACGGCTCGGTCACCGGCGACCCGGACAACGTGAAGTTCCGCTTCGATTCGACCTGGATGCAGATGGCCGCCGACGGCGCGCTCTGATCGCTTGCCCGGGGGCGCCCCGGCATGCGTCTGATCAACCGCAGGCCGGGGCGCCCGCTCGCCGTCCTGCTGATGCTGGTCCCGTTCCTCGCGGTGCTGGCGGCCTACACGATCGCCTCCGACCTGCGCCGCGCCGCCAACCCCGCCGACAAGCTCCTGCCGGCACCGTCGCAGATCGTCGAGACCGCCCAGGACGCCTCATCGCCGAACCCGACCGCCGCTCGGGCCGCATCCTCTTCTGGTCCGACACCGCGGCCAGCCTGCAGCGCCTCGCGATGGGCGTCGGCATCGCCGCGATCATCGGGCTCGCCTTCGGCCTCGCGATCGGCCTCCTGCCGCTGATGCGCAGCACCTTCGCGGGCTTCATAGCCGTGCTCTCCTTCGTCCCGCCGCTGGCGATCCTGCCGATCCTCTTCATCGTCTTCGGCCTGGGCGAGCTCTCCAAGGTCGTGCTGATCGTCATCGGCATCACCCCCTTCCTGATCCGCGACCTCGCGCAGCGCGTCCTCGAGATCCCGCACGAGCAGATGGTCAAGGCCCAGACCCTCGGCGCCTCCTCGCTGGTCATCGCACTTCGCGTCGCCCTGCCGCAGATCATGCCCCGGCTCATCCAGGCCCTGCGCCTCGCGATCGGCCCCGCATGGCTCTTCCTGATCGCCTCGGAGGCCATCGCGGCGGATGCCGGGCTCGGCTACCGGATCTTCCTCGTGCGGCGCTATCTCGCGATGGACGTGATCCTCGTCTATGTCGCCTGGATCACGCTGCTGGCCTTCCTGATGGACTGGGGCCTGCGCGCCCTGTCGCGGCGGCTCTATCCCTGGGCGGGGCAGGGCGGGTTATGAGCTACGTGACCGTCCGCGACGTCTTCAAGGATTACGGGCCGCGCCGGATTCTCGAACGCGTCTCCCTCGACGTCGCCGAGGGCGAGTTCGTCTCCATCGTCGGCGCCTCGGGCTGCGGCAAATCCACCTTCCTGCGCCTGCTGCTCGCCGAGGAACGCCCCGGCCGCGGCGAGATCCGCGTGGCCGGTGCCGAGCCCGCCCGCGAACCCGGCCGCGACCGCGGCGTGGTGTTCCAGAAATACTCGGTCTTCCCGCATATGAGCGTGCGCGACAACATCGTCGCGGCGGAATCCTTCGGTGCCACCTTTCTGGGCCGCTATTTCGGCGCCACCCTGCGCGCCTCCCGCGCCCGCGCCGACACCACGCTCGACCGCATCGGCCTCTCCGCCGTCGCCGACGCCTATCCGGCCGCGCTCTCGGGCGGCATGCAGCAGCGCCTCGCCATCGCCCAGGCGCTGGCGGCGCGCCCGCGCATCCTGCTGCTCGACGAGCCCTTCGGCGCGCTCGATCCGGGCACGCGCCTCGCGATGCACGATTTCCTGCTGGAATTGCACCGCGAGACCGCCATGACCGTCTTCATGGTCACCCACGACCTGCCCGAGGCCTTCAAGCTCGGCGACCGCGTGCTGGTCTTCGACAAGCCGCGCTGGGACCCCGACGCGCCTGATGCCTACGGCGCCACGATCACCTATGATTTCGATGCCCGCGACGGCGGCATCCCGTTCCAGACCCTCAAGGAGAAGACCCATGTTCTCGCCGCGTCCTGACCGAAGCCGCTCGCACCATCCCGCGGACCAGCGTCGCGACCAGCGCCGCTACCACCACCCGGACCTGAGCAAGCTCCAGGGCTGGAAGTCGATGATGGCCGAGGCCGACATCCCCGAAGGCGAATGGGAGAAGGAAAAGGCCTGGGCGCTGCGCATGGGCCTCACCGGCGCCGATTCCATCGAGGACCGCTCGATCCCCACCTTCGCGCGCGGCGAGCTGCCGCATTACGCCGGCATCAACACCTTCCTCAAGGCACCCTATGCCGAGGACGTGGCCGAGGTCGGCCTCTACGACGCCACCGTGCTCGGCGCGCCCTTCGACGGCGGCACCACCTATCGGCCCGGCACCCGCTTCGGGCCCCAGGGCATCCGCAAGATCTCCGCTCTCTACACGCCTTACAACTACGAGATGGGCATCGACCTGCGCGAGCAGATGAGCCTCTGCGATGCCGGCGACATCTTCACCATCCCCGCCAATATCGAGAAGACCTTCGACCAGATCAGCCGCGCCTGCGCCCATGTCTTCTCCTCGGGCTCGATGCCGATCATCCTCGGCGGCGACCATTCCATCGGCTTCCCGACCGTGCGCGGCATCGCCGCCTGCACCTCGAAGAAGATCGGCATCGTGCATTTCGACCGCCACGCCGACATCCAGGAAAAGGATCTCGACGAGCGCATGCACACCACGCCGTGGTTCCACGCCACCAACCTGCCCAACGTGCCCGCCAAGAACCTCGTCCAGGTCGGCATCGGCGGCTGGCAGGTCCCGCGCGAGGCGGTCAAGGTCGCCCGCGAGCGCGAGACCAACATCATCACCATGTCCGACATGGAGCGCATGGGCGTCGACAAGACCGCCGAGATGGCGCTGGAGATGGCCTGGGACGGCGTCGACATGGTCTACATGTCCTTCGACATCGACAGCGTCGATTGCGGCTTCGTGCCCGGCACCGGCTGGCCCGAACCGGGCGGCTTCCTGCCGCGCGAGGCGCTGGCCCTCGCCTCGAAGGTCGCGGCCGAAGGCATCTGCGGCATGGAACTCGTCGAGGTCTCGCCGCCCTACGACACCTCCGACATCACGGCCCTCCTTGGCGTGCGCGTGATCGTCGACGTGCTGGGCTCGATGGTCGCGGCCGGCACGATGGGCAAGCACAAGGGCCATATCGACAAGCCGGTAGACCTGCCGCGCGGCGCGTTCGAAGGCCGCCGCTGGTCGACGCCGGCCCGCCCGAAATGACACCGCCCCTCCCGGCGGGGCCGCTCCGCATGAAGGCCGCAGGCCTCGCGGCGTTTCCGCCCGACCCCCTCCCGCGAAAGGAGCCCTGCCGTGCCCCATGACGGACCTCACAGCCACGATCCGCACGGCCCCGGCCACAACCACGCCGCGGCCGATCATCTGCATTCCCACATGCAAGGCTCGGACCGGGCCGCCGAGCTTCAGGTGCTCAGCGCCCAGTTCATCGACAGCTTCCGCGAAGCCGCCGACAAGGCCGCCTATCTCAACCTCGCCGGCGTGCCGCGCGAACTGCCCGGCGACGGCGACGCGCCGTCCCTCAAGCTGGTGGACGTGACGCTCACGACCGAATGGCAGGTCGGCACCGCCTCGCCCTCCTTCGGCTCGCGCGAACTCAGCTATCTTCCCTATCCCGGCCCCATGGTCACCGAACGCACCAATATGGGCTTCGTCTACGTCTCGCTGGCCGAGAAGCGCGTGGTCGACCTGCGCAGCTTTCTCGCGGACCGCCCGTGACCGGCCTTCCCGTCGCCGATCCGTGGTTCCGCGTGACGCCGATGGGCGAGGGCGTGACGCTGCTCATCGAGCCCCATGTCCATGTGCTCGAGCAGGCCAACATCTTCCTCGTCGAAGGCGCCGAGCGCGACATGGTCATCGATGCCGGCATGGGCGTGGCCCCGCTCAAACCGGTGCTCGATGCGCTGCGTCCTGACCGCGACAAGCCGCTGATCTGCGTGCTCACCCATACCCATATCGACCACATGGGATCGGCCCATGAATTCGACACGCGGCTCGTCCACCCGTCCGAGGCCGATGAGCTCGCAAACCCCACCGGCCCTCAGGGCCTGCGCGCCACCGATTTCAGCCCGGAGGCCCGCGCGCTCTTCCTCGAGGCCGGCTATCCGCCGCTTTCGGACCTGCTGATCGATGCCATCCCGTCCGCCGATTTCGACCCCTACGCCTGGCGTCTTTCGGGCTGCGCGCCCACCGGCCTGCTCGACGAAGGCGACCGCGTCGATCTCGGCGACCGCGTCTTCGAGGTGCTGCATCTGCCGGGCCATTCCCCCGGCGGCATCGGCCTCTTCGAGGCCGGGTCGGGCATCCTCTTCGCCGGCGACGCGATCTACGACGGCCCGCTGATCTGGAAGGGCAGCGGCATGGACGTGGCCGCCTACGACCGCACCCTGCGCCGCCTGCGCGACCTGCCCGTCAGCATCGTGCATGGCGGCCACGACCCGAGCTTCGGCCCGGACCGGATGCGCGCGATCTGCGACGACTACCTCGCCCGCTTCGAAGCCGCCTGACGCGGCTCGCTCACCGCCATCCGCCGCGGATCCGGCGCGGGGCCATCCCGGCCGCCCGGCATCCGCCCGGTGCCGAAACCCGACCGAAACATGAAAAAATGGCAAGCCACTTTCCAGCCGCTTTCCAGCCAGATTCCAGCCCCGGAAATCGAAGCCGTTTCAGAGCCTTGCCCAATAATCTCCCCGGATCGCCGATTCAGGCCCCATCCGCCCCGAAACCGCGCTCGCGGCTCAGCGACGGACCGCCGCCGAAAGGACCCCGCGCTTCGGGCGATCACCGCCACGCATAGCGGATCCGGGGCCAGTCCGGCCCATCCAGCCAGCCCTCGAACTCGGCCCGAAAGGCCGCCCGGTCCCCGTCCTCCCGCGCCGTCGTGCGAAACCAGAACCGGACCTCCGCCAGATCCGCCAGCCCCGGCACCGGGCTGACATAGGCGCAGCCGACATAGTCGCGCGCCCCCCGTCCGATCACGAAGGCGAAGGACCGCCGGGTGGTGAACTCCCGCTCGTGCCAGGCGAGATCGATCGCATCCTCTTCCCGCGTCAGCCCCTCCGGCCAGGTCCCGCCCAGCACGCCCTTCAGCTCCGCCGCGCTCTCCTCGATCGCCGCCATGTCCGCGTCGAGATCGGCGAGCCGCAACATGCGCAGCCTGAACACGCCGAGGCTGATCGCCTCCGGGATCTGCCGGTCGGCAAAGGCCGGATGCGGCAGCATGGTCGTCAATCGATGGGCTTCGCCACGCGCTTGAAGGGATTGTCCTCCGGCACGTCGAAATCGAGGGTGAACTCGCCCTTCTCGCGCGCATCGGCCATGTAGCGAAACGCATTGACCGACATCCGCATCAGGTGGTCGCCGGCCTTGATGGGCGGATATTTCGCGACCGTCTCGGCGGTCCTGAACTTCGGCAGCGGCTCGACGATCGTGTGATAGTCGAGCCCGAAGAACAGCGGGAACGAATAGCGTTCCTTGCCGGAATTGACCACGCGGTGCTGCGTCGACTTGAACTGCCCGCCCGACCATGTCTCGAAGATGTCGCCGATATTGACGATGAAGGCGCCCTCGACCGGCGGCGCCTCGATCCAGACATCTTCCGAATTCATGACCTGCAGACCCGGCCCGCCCTGCAGCAGGATCGTGAAGCACTCGAAGTCCGAATGCGCATCGATCCCGACCACTTCGGCGCTCTTGGGGAGTTCGTTGGGCACGTAGCGCAGCAGGCGCAGCTGCGATGTGGGGCAGGTGATATGCTTCAGCAATTCGGCCGGGTCCACATCCAGCTCCAGCGCCAGCGCATCGAGCAGCCGCAGTCCCAGCGCGAATACCGCATCGTAATAGGCGGCGACGGTCTCCCGCCAACCCGGCAGATCGGGCCAGACATTCGGGCCGGTCATCCGCCACTGCGCGAGATGATCCGGATGGTCTTCCGGCGCCTCGAACGACATGTCCCAGGCTTCGTTCATGTTGATGCGCTTGGGGAAGTTCGAGCCGTTCTCCTCGAACGGAACATACCCCCGGTGATGCGTGGTGAAGCCCGACCAGTAGCGCATCTTGTAGCGCCGCGGCATCCCGTGGAAGGCCTTCGAGGCCGCGAACATCCCCGCGATCAGCTCCGGCGACACCCCGTGATTGACGATGTAGAAGAAGCCCGATCCGCGGGCGGCAGCACCCAGCTGCGCCGCCGTGTCCCGGATTGCCGCCGGATCTCCGTCCTGCAGCGCGCCGATGTCGATGATCGGAAGGCTCGCCGCGTCCACTACCCGCGCACGCTGGTCGACCGTCGCATCGAAAACCTCGGCCATCTCCGCCATCGCAAGTCCTCCATCCAGAGATTCGTCCCAAAACCATGCCATGCGTCCCAAAAAAGCGCCAGCACTTACATTTTTGGGCGTTCCAGAGGCATGTGGATGCAGCTATGGCTAGATTAAGTGCACAACGGGCCGAAATCCGCGCCGGTGGAGCCTCGACGGCTTGTTGCAACCCGGGTCCTGCCTCAGCTTTTGGAAAGTAGAGCAGGGTCCACAGGCCCTCGCACCCGATCCTTTCCCGGAGGTTTCGTCATGAATTCCCGTCCCGCAAAAACCAGAAGCTCGCTCGTCTCCCGCCGCGGATTGCTCCGGTCCGGCGCCGGTGCCGCCGGCCTTGCCGCCGCCAGCAGCCTCATCGGCGCGCCGGCCCTCGCGCAGTCGCGAAGCATCAAGGTCGGCTCCTATGGCGGCTATTTCGAGGACAGCTTCAAGCAGCACGTCTATCCGGCCTTCACCGAGGCGACCGGCATCGAAGTGATCAGCGTCACACAGCCCAACTCCGCCGACTGGCTCGTGACGATGCAGCAGGCGGCGATGGCCGGGCAGGTTCCGGCCGATCTCTCGCTCTACGGCCGCGAGACCCTCATCAAGGCATCGCGTATCGGCGGGCTTCTCCAGCCGCTCGACATGTCGCGGATCCCCACCGCCGACGGGCTCGACCCCTATTTCGTCTTCGAGGATTCCACCGGCCCGATCGGGGTCGGTGCGATGTCCTGGTTCATGTCGATGGTGGTCAATCCGGACCAGACGGAAGTCCCGGCCAGCTGGGCGGAATTCTGGGACAGCTCGATCTACGAGGCATCCCTGGGCGTTTCGCGCCAGTTCAACTCCACTTTCCTCGACGTCGTCGCCGCCACCTTCTTCGGGTCGCCGGATGTGCTCAACAGCGAGGACGGCATCGTCGCGGTCGTCGAGAAGGCCGCCGAACTCAAGCCCAACGTGGCGATCTGGTGGTCCGCCGAAAGCCAGATGGAGCAGGGCATGAAGAACGCCGACATCATCGGCGGCACCTATTACCACGATGTCGCGGGCCTGATGGCCGCCGACGGCTTCCCGATCGTCTCGGTCTTCCCGCAAGAGGGCAACCCGCAGAACTACGGGTCGTGGTGTCTTTCGGCCGGATCTGACAAATCCGCCGAGGCCGCCGAATTCATGACATTCTCCTCCGATCCCGCCACCCAGGCCCTGATGTCGCGCATGATCGGCACGGCACCTCTGCTCGATCCGGCCATGACCGATCTGACTCCGGAGGAATTCGCCTCCGTATCCGGAACCCCGGCGATCCGCCCGGCCTTCGAGGCCTATTTCACCCAGGAGACCTTCATGAAGGAAACCTGGGAGCAGATGCTCGGATCGGTCTGATTTCCGGCCAGATGACCGGCGGCGCGATGGGTGGGCTCGCGCTCCGCGGAATCAATCGACGCTACGGCGACGTTACCGCCGTCGACAACGTGTCGCTCGACTTCCCCGAGGGCAAGCTCACCGCGCTGCTTGGTCCCTCGGGCTGTGGCAAGACCACGCTCTTGCGGATGATCGCCGGGCTCGAGAAGCCCAATCGCGGCCGGATCAGTCTCGGCGATCAGGACGTCACTGACCAGCCCGCCCATCTGCGCCGCTTCGGTATGGTGTTCCAGTCCTTCGCGCTCTTTCCGCATCTGAGCGTGTCGGACAACGTCTGCTACGCCCTGCGCATCTCCGGCGTCGACAAGGCGGCCTGCCTCAGGCGCGCCGACGAACTGCTCGACCTCGTGCAGCTGGGCGGCTACGGCACCCGCCGCGTCGGCGCGCTCTCGGGCGGGCAACGCCAGCGCGTGGCGATCGCCCGCGCCCTGGCCCAGGAGCCCAAGGTCTTCCTGCTCGACGAGCCGATGTCCGCCCTCGATGCGAAACTGCGCGAGGAAATGCAGGTCGAACTGCGCCTCCTGCAGCAGAAACTCGGCATCACCACCATCGTCGTCACCCATGACCAGCGCGAGGCGATGACCATGGCCGACCGCATCGTGGTGATGTCCGGCGGCGCCGTCGAACAGGTCGGCCCGCCCCAGACGGTCTACAACCACCCCGAGACCGCCTTCGTGGCGGGCTTCATCGGCAAGGCCAACTTCCTCGATGGCGAGGTCCGCGAGGGCGCCGTCGAGACCCTCGGTCGAACGATCCGCGCCACCCGCCCCGCCCCCTTCGTCTCCGGCGCGCCGGTCATCCTCGCCTGCCGCCCGGAAGCCATGCGCCTGACCCGCGCCGAAGACCAGGGGTCCAACCAGATCCCGGTCCGCGTGAGCTTCGTGCGCGATATCGGCCCGACCCGCGAGATACACCTCGACGCGGTGCACAGCGGTAAAGGCCCCGTCCGCCTGACGGCCGAACTGGGCCACGCCGACCGCGAGACCTTCGAAATCGGCGACGCGGTCTTCGCGGAACTGCCCCCCGATTCCGTCCGGCTCTTTCCCCGGGTCGCCGCATGACGGCCGGCACCGGCGATCAGGTCGCAGACCTCAGCCCCCTGGGCGCCGCGCGGCCCCGGAGCGTCGATGTGCCCGGCATCGTCCTGCGCCTGCTGCTGGCATTCTTCGTCCTCGCCCTCTGCCTCGCGCCCTTCGTGCTCGTCCTCGTCATCAGCTTCGGCGAGAAGATCGAGGGTGCCGACTGGCGCTGGGCGCTCAGCCTCTCGAGCTACCAGCGGTTCTTCTTCGGCTTCGAATGGCCCGAGGCGGCCTCCTTCGTCTATCCCGTCAAGCTCTGGTACTCGCTTTACTATGCCATCATCTCCTCGCTGATCGCCGTCGCCTTCGCATTCCCCTTTACCTGGATGCTGACCCGCTGCTCCCGGCGCACGCAAACAGCCTGGCTCGTCTTCATCCTCGCCTCGCTGTCGCTGTCGGAAGTCTTCGTCGTGATGGGTTGGGACGTGCTGCTCTCGGGCCGGTCCGGTCTGCCGATGGTGGCCCGCGAGACCGGCCTGACCGATTGGCTCAAGGCCAACGGCTGGTTCGACACGCTGCGCGCCTGGGACCTTGCCAATCCCCGCGACCTCAAGTTCAAGACCTCCGCCTTCGCCACGATCCTGACCATGAGCTACCTCGTTTTCCCCTATGCGGTGATCCTGCTCTATCCCGCGCTCTCGCGGCTCGATCCCTCGCTGACGGAAGCCGCGCGCACCATGGGCGCGCGGCCGCTGGTCGTGATCCGCACGGTGGTGATCCCGGCGGTTCGGCTGCCGATGCTCGGCGCCACCTGCCTGCTCTTCGTCTATCTGCTGGGCGCCTATGTGGTGGTCACGGTCTTCGCGGCCCCGCCGCAGCAGACCCTGACCGTGACGATCTATGATTCCGTCCGCGGCGCCACGCTCGACGCGCCGTTCGGGGCCGCGCAATCGGTGGTGCTGCTCGCGGCGGCGGCGCTGTTCCTCGCCCTCAACCTGCGCATCGCCAAGCGGGCAGGGGCCCCATGATCCGGCTGATCTACATGGGCTGGTGCGCGCTCTTTCTGCTCGCTCCCATCGTCGTCGTCGCCGCGTCGGCGCTGAACGGCGGGCGCACGATGCTGTTCCCTCCCGAGGATCCGACTCTTGCGCGCTTCGCCGAGTTCTTCGTGGGCGACCCGGTCTGGGTCAACAGCCTGCGCACCTCGATCGTCGTGGCGCTGGCCTCGGCCGCCATCGCCACGCTGGTCGCCTGGCCGCTGGCCTATGCGCTCTGGCGCCGCTCGGACCGCATCGCCCGCGCGCTGGGTGGCCTCGCGGCGATGCCGTTCCTCTTGCCTCCCATCGTCTTCGGGGTGGGCCTCGGCTTCTTCTGGAGTTTCACCGGCGGGCTCGGCACGATCTGGGCGGGCATCCTCAGCCATGCGGCCCTCTTCCTCGCCCTGCCGCTTGCGACCGTTTCCATCGGATTGCAGGGCATCGACCGCTCCCATCTCGACGCCGCCGCCACCATGGGCGCGACCGAGACCGTCACCCTGCGCACCATCATCCTGCCCCAGACGCTGCCCTACACCCTTTCGGGCTTCTTCTTCGCCATGGTGCTCAGCTTCAACGAATTCATCGTGATCTTCTTCGTCTCCGCCTCGGGCTATTCGACCGTCACGCTGCAGATCTTCAATTCGCTGCGCAACGGCTTCACCCCGACCATGGCCGTCGGCGCGATCTTCTTCATCCTCGTCTCGGCCCTCGTCTTCGGCCTCGTCGGCCGCTTCGGCGACCTGCCGCGCCTGATGGGCGCCGATCCCTCCCGCAACCCCTGAACCGGAAAGGACCGGCGCCTCCATGCCCCAGCAACCCCTGATCGTCGGCCGCGCGGCCCTGCTTGTCATCGACATCCAGAAAAGCGCCTTCCTCAAGGACCATGCGGGCGGCATCCCCCATATGGAGGGCTATGCCTCCCGCATGCTGCGCGCCCGCACGGTGATCGACGCCGCCCGCGAGGCCCGCCTGCCGCTCATCTTCTTCCAGGAGGCTCATCGCCCCGATCATGTCGATTTCGGCCGCGAGCTCGACGGCTCCGAGACCGTCCACTGCGTCGAGGGCGACCCCGGCACCGAGATCGCGGTCGAGGAGACCGGCTTTCGCGAGAGCGACTACTTCATCCGCAAGCGACGCTATTCCGGCTTCTTCGGCACCGATCTGGAGATCCTGCTCAAGGGATTGCGCGCGGAAACGCTGATCCTCATCGGCGGTCTAACCGATGTCTGCGTGCACTACACCTTCGCGGACGGCCACCAGCACGACTATCACTGCCGTGTCGTCGCCGATGCCGTGGCCGGCTCCTCGACCGAAGCCCATGACGCCTCGCTCCGGGCGATGGAATACCTGCAGACCGGCGCCGTGCGGCAATCCGCCGACATCGTCCACGCGCTCGGGACCCTGCGAACCGAAGCGGCGTGACACCGGCCGTTCCCGATCATCTCTTCGGGCTCTGGCGCCGTCTCTGGCTCCGGGCTCCGGGCATCGAGGACCGCACCACCCGCGTGCTGTGGTTCCAGGGACCAGAGGTCTTCGTCGATCTCCGCATACCCGCCGACCTGCCGGACTTCACCGGCCTGACAGCCCTTGCCGATCTTGACGCGGCGACCCTTACCGCCGTCTCCCGCGCCGAAGGCTTCGCAGGGACCACCCGCGTCGTGGCCGACATCTGCACCTGGACGCGCACGATCAATGCCCAGGGCCCCGAAAGTGCTGCGGATGTCGGCGCGCTCAGCCTCACGCCCGAGGGCCTGCTCGAGACCGGGATACATGCCGACTATTCCGAACTCTGGCATCACGATCTCGACGATCCGCCCCGGACCCGCGCGCTCGTCGACGCGGAAGGCCGCCGGGCCTTTCTGGTCTGGACGGCCACGCATTTCTCGCTCGCGAGAGGCCGGCCCTCGGCGATGACCGGCCGGCCGCTCTCGGAGGCGCTGGCGGATGCGCTCGCCGGCACCGACCGGACGCCGCTCTTCGAGCTCTTCGACATGGAGTTCAGCCACGGCCGCCTCGATGACGGCGACCCGCGCATCACGCTCTCCACCGATCCGGCACGGAACGGCGACACGCCCTTCGAGATCGGCGCGTTGGATCGCGCGGGCTTGCCGATCGCGGAGCGCGATTTCACCGGAAGGCTGTGCCACATACGTTGGACAGACATATCCTGACCCGCGCTCGGCCGCTCGTTGGGAGCGACGGTCAGGAACAGCCGTCGACGTCCCCCAGTTCCCGAAATGCACCAGGCACGGCGGATTGCGAACTACCCAAAAATGGAGGTCAACTTGAACGAGGAAAATCCCGTAACCACCCGGGATTTATGGTACCGACGCCCCGGCTCGAACGGGGGACCCCCAGATCCACAATCTGGTGCTCTAACCTACTGAGCTACGTCGGCTCCGGGGCAAGGGGGTAACGTTCCGGATTGACGAATGCAAGTCCGTCTTGCACACCCGGTTTGAAACCCGGCGCGTCCGCCGGGGCCGGTGAGGTGCACTTTGGGAATCGACAGCGAAAGCGAGATCGCGGCCAATCTCCAGATCGGACCGACGACCGACGGCATGGTGCGGCTCTACATCGAGACCGACACGATCGAAATCCCGCTCGATTTCGAGCCGGACGAAGCCCTCGAGATCGCCGAGGAGTTGCGCGCGGCCGCCGAAAGGGTGAAAAACATCCGCAAGCCGGGCGGCGGTCGGAAGCGCAAGGGCTAGAACACGCGCCCGGTCTGCTGAATGGCGGCATCGCTGCCCCTCAACAGCCGCAGCGCCGATGTCCGGGCAATCCGCAAGGTGAGCGCGCGCCTCCGGGCCGCCGGAAGCGGGGTCGGGTCGGGCAGGCGGGCGATCTCGGCGTCATGGGCGTCGGCGAGGATCAGGCCGGTTTCCCCGGGCAGGATCTCCACCGGAAAATCCGCATCGACGGCCCAGAAAAACCTGTCGCACCAAGGGGCATAGCCCTGCCACTTGTGATCGGACATGAAATCAGCCCGGCTCGACTTGCACTCCACGATCCAGATCTCTCCCTTCGGGCCGAGCGCCACGAGATCGACCCTCAGCCCCGGGCCCGGGACGAATTCCGTGAGGCTCGCGAAGTCGAGGGCGTGCAGATGCCGCGCCACACCGCGCGCGAGAAGCTGTCCGGGAAGGGGGTCATCGGCCATGCGACCCGGACTGCCGCCCCAAGGCGCTCCGGTCAAGCGTGCCGCATGGTGACGCAGGGGCTTGAGACCGTGTTCCCGGCGGGGTAGACCATTCCAAAGTGCCGATGCGTTCCGTCCGGATTCGGCCGTCAAGCTGTTGTCAGGAGACCAAGCCCATGGCAGACGCCGCCGTGCAATCGCACGCCGACCATCCGAAAACGGGTTTCTTCACCCGCTGGTTCATGTCCACGAACCACAAGGACATCGGCATCCTCTACCTCGTGACCGCAGCGATCTTCGGCTTCATCTCGGTTGCCTTCACGATCTACATGCGGCTCGAACTGATGCACCCCGGCGTGCAGTACATGCTGATCGACGGCGAGCCCAACGGCCACATCTGGAACGTGCTGATCACGGCCCACGGCGTCCTGATGATGTTCTTCGTGGTGATCCCGGCCCTGTTCGGCGGATTCGGCAACTACTTCATGCCGTTGATGATCGGCGCGCCGGATATGGCGTTCCCGCGGATGAACAACCTCAGCTACTGGTTGTTCGTGGCCGGCGGCTCGCTCGCCGTGCTGTCTGTGGTGTCCCCGGGCGGCAACGGCTTGCTCGGGTCGGGCGTGGGCTGGGTTCTCTATGCGCCGCTCTCGACCACCGAAAGCGGCATGTCGATGGATCTCGCGATCTTCGCCGTGCACCTGTCGGGCGCCTCGTCGATCCTCGGCGCCATCAATATCATCACGACCTTCCTGAACATGCGCGCCCCGGGCATGACGCTCTTCAAGGTGCCGCTGTTTGCCTGGTCGATCATGGTCACCGCATTCATGATCCTGCTGGCCCTTCCGGTGCTGGCCGGCGCGATCACCATGCTCCTGACAGACCGAAATTTCGGCACGACCTTCTTCGATCCGGCCGGTGGCGGCGACCCGGTGCTCTACCAGCACATCCTGTGGTTCTTCGGCCATCCGGAAGTCTACATCGTGATCATGCCGGGCTTCGGCATCATCAGCCATGTGGTCTCGACCTTCTCGCGCAAGCCGATCTTCGGCTACCTGCCGATGGTCTTCGCGATGATCGCCATCGGCGCGCTCGGCTTCGTGGTCTGGGCGCACCACATGTACACCGTCGGCATGTCGGTGACCCAGCAGAGCTACTTCATGCTGGCGACGATGGTCATCGCCGTGCCCACGGGCATCAAGATCTTCTCCTGGATCGCGACGATGTGGGGCGGATCGGTTGAGTTCAAGACGCCGATGCTCTGGGCGATCGGCTTCATCTTCCTGTTCACCGTCGGTGGTGTCACCGGCGTCGTGCTGAGCCAGGCCGCTGTCGACCGCGCCTATCACGACACCTACTACGTGGTGGCGCACTTCCACTACGTGATGAGCATCGGCGCGGTGTTCTGCATCTTCGCCGGGATCTACTACTGGCTGGCCAAGATGTCGGGCCGCCAGTATCCGGAATGGGCGGGCAAGCTCCACTTCTGGATGATGTTCGTCGGCGTCAACATCACCTTCTTCCCGCAGCACTTCCTCGGGCGGCAGGGCATGCCCCGGCGCTACATGGACTATCCCGAGCAGTTCGCGCTCTTCAACTACATCTCCTCGATCGGCGCGTTCATTTCCTTCGCTTCGTTCCTGCTGTTCTTCGGCATCATCTTCTACACGCTGCGCTACGGCCAGCGCGTGACCGAGCCGCAGTACTGGGGTCCGCAGCCGGATGCGACGCTGGAATGGACCCTGTCCAACCCGCCACCGGAACATACCTTCGAGACCCTTCCCACCCGCGACATGTGGGACAAGAAGGCCGGGCATTGAGCGACCGGGAAACCGAAGCCCACGCTACCGAGGGGGCGGATGCCGCGGCATTCGCCCCCGATCCGTTCAGGCGCGCCGACCCCCCGGTCATGGAGTTCAACCTCTGGCCGCACCGCTCGCTCTCCATCGGGGGCTGGCGCATTTTTCTTGGCCTCCTGACCGCGGGTCTCTCGCTGCCGCTCTTCTTCCTGATTGGCTCGCTGGCCGCCTGGGGCATGCTGCCCTTTCTCGTCGGCGCATTGCTGGCGGTCTATTGGGCGATGCGCCGGAGCTTCGACGACGCGAACCTCACCGAGGAACTGCGCCTCTGGCCCGACCTCATCACCGTCGAACGCCGGGAGCCCCGCGGCGCCGTGCATCGCTGGCACGCGAACCCTTTCTGGGTGCAACCCAGGTTGCTCGATGGCGCGCATATCGAGAAATATCTCACCATCAAGGGTGGCGGCCGCGAGATCGAGCTCGGGGCCTTCCTGTCTCCTCCGGAACGCGAGCAGCTCTACGCCGACCTCTGCCGTGCGCTCTCGCAGCTCGATCCCGCTTCGCGGCATCCCGGCAGCGTGGCTCCAGCGCCCTGACAGCGCAAGAATGCCGCTGACACGGGCAGCTCCGGTCCGCTATGATAACCCCGTTCAACGTGTCGAAGGAGAGTTCCGATGTTCAAACATGCCCTGGCTGCGGCCGCTGCCCTTGGCCTGAGCACGGCCCCCGCATTGGCCGACGAGTTCACGGATGTTCTTTCCAGTGCGCTCCAGGCCTACGAGGAAGGCGATATCACCATCGCGCGGGAGGAGCTCGATTATGCCGTGACGCTCCTCAAGGAGATGAAATCCGAAAGCCTCTCCGCCTACCTTCCCGAACCGCTGCCGGGCTGGACTCGCGAGGATGCGGAGGGTGACGGCGCGGGCATGGCGATGGCGATGCTCGGCGGTGGAACCACCGCCGCTGCGAAATACAGCAACGGCACGACCGACATGACCATCACCCTCATCGCCAATTCACCTGTCGTCAGCTCCATCGGCGGCATGATAACCGGCATGGCATCGCTCGGGGGCGGCAAGCCGACCCGGATCCAGCGCACCCAGTTTGCCGACAACGACGGCGAGATGCAGGGCGTGATCGACAACCGGATCCTCGTGAGCGTCAGCGGGCAGGCTTCGGTCGAGGACAAGACCGCGCAGCTCGACGCGATGGACTTCTCTGCGCTGCGCGATTTCTGAGCCCCGCACGACGACCGGTCGCGACCGCGGCGCAGGAATTCGAACCGGTTTGCTCTTCCCCGACCCAACCGGCTACGCGGCGCACCCCGCCCGGCCTCAAGCCGAAGGCGCCGTGCAAGCGCCTGCCCGTCCCGTCGCACTGAAGGTGCGCCGATCAAGCGGAGGATGTAGGCGGCACCACAAAGCGCATCGCTCTGCCGTTGCGGCGCCACCCCCCCGACAGGCGCTTGCCCGGCTTGCACCCGGGACGCGACGCCCGACATCGTCTGGCGACAGCGTTCGGACTGGCACCTGCAGTACCGCACACCCCAAGCCCGCACGGACGCCAAGGGCGCCGGACGAGCACAGCTGGCCACCCGCTTTGCCGCCCGGCTCCGCAAACCGAACGATCTGTCGTCCCAGCCCGCATTTTGGACGCTTCGACAAAAAAACTTCGAAATTTCAGTAAGTTGAAAAATGTCCTAGCTAGGACATTTTCAGCCGGCTCCGCCGAGCAGTGCCAGCCAGGCCGAAATCGTCAGCACCGAGAGCGCCGTCCCGAGCAGGACAGCACTCGCGGCCTGGGCCTGACCGCGCGAATAGAGGCTCGCGAAAACGTAGGTATTGATCCCCGGCGCCATGCTCGCCGTCACCACTGCGGCCCGCACGAAATCGTCCGGCAACCCGAAGACCCGGCTGGTCAGGAGCCAGGCAATGGTCGGATGAAATACCAGTGACAGCCCGGCGATCATGCCCGCCTCCGCCAGCGACGCCCGCAACGCATACCGCGTGAGCACGCCGCCCAGCCCGAACAAGGCCGCCGGCAGCGCGGCCTGCGCCATCAGATCGACCCCGGCCCGGAACGGCCCAGGTAGCGGGATGCCGCCCAGATTGACCGCGAAGCCGAGCGCCAGCCCGATCATCAGCGCGTTGCGGAACATCGCGCGCATCACCGCCCGGCCGGTCCCGACCAGACCCCGCCCATCCGCACGGGCCACCTCCATGACCGTGATCCCCAGGAGGTAGCAGAACGGCGCGTGGATCGAGATGATCGCGTAGACCGGGGGCAGGGCGCCCGGCCCGTAGGCCCGCTCCATGATCGGCAAGCCGAGGAGCACCGAATTCGAGAAAAGCGCCCCGAACCCGATCGCCACCGACTCCCCCGGCCTGCGCCTGAAGAGCACCCGTGCCCCGAAAACGCCGAGCCCGAACGAGAGCACCGCCCCGGTATAGAACGAGATCAGCAGCCTCGGGTCGAACACCGCCGCGAGATCCAGATCGGCGATGGCCCGGAACAGCAGGCAGGGGATCGCGAAAGTCTGGGTGAAGCTCATCAGCCCGTCCACCCCCGTCTGCGAGAAGAGCCCGCTACGGGTCGCGAGGTAGCCCGCACCGGCCACAAGAAAGACCGGAAGCACCACCCCGACGAGAACGAGGATCACAGGTCGAGGTCCACCGACAGGCCGTCCCGCGCCGGCGTCACATGGTCCGGCGTCTCGGCATCGAGCCGCGCATAATCGAGATCGTTGTGCAGGTTGGTGAGGATCGCCCGCCCGGGCTGCATGCGTTCGATCCATTCCAGACTGAGCGCCACATGGGCATGGGTCGGATGCGGCTTGTAGCGCAGCGCGTCGAGGATCCAGAGCCGCAGGCCGCCGAGCAGCGGCCACGCAGCATCGGGGATCTCGGAGACATCCGGAAGATACGCCACATCGCAGAAGCGAAAGCCCAGCGCCTCGATCCGCCCGTGCTTCACCTCGAACGGCTCGAAGCGGATCGGTCCCGCCGCGCCGTCGACCTCGACCGGCCCGTCGATGGCGTTGATATCGAGGATCGGCGGATAGGCCGAGCCCGGCGGCTGGACGAAGGCATAGCCGAACCGGTCGATCAGCGTGTTCGCCGTGTCCGCATCAGCCCAGACCGGCAGCCGCGCCCCGCGATTGAACACCACCATCCTCAGGTCGTCGATGCCATGCACGTGGTCGGCATGGGAATGTGTGTAGAGAACGCCGTCGAGCACCCCGACTTTCGCCGCCAGAAGCTGCGCGCGCAAATCCGGCGAGGTGTCGATCAGCACCCGCGTGGCCGCCGCGCCGTCGAAGCGCTCGATCAGCAGCGAACAGCGGCTCCGCCGGTTGCGCGGATCGTCCGGATCGCAGGCCCCCCAGTTGTCACCGAGGCGCGGCACGCCGCCCGACGAGCCGCAGCCGAGGATGGTCACCCGAAGGGAGGCCATCAGGTCGGACATCCCGGCGCGGCCTTCGAGAACAATCGGTCGAAATTGGCCGTGGTTTGTGCCGCGAAAGCCTGCTCGGAAAGACCGAAGATCTCCGCGCCCGTGCGGGCCGTGTCGGCCGTGAAGGCCGGCTCGTTGCGTTTGCCCCGATGCGGAACCGGCGCGAGATAGGGGCTGTCGGTCTCGACCAGCAGCCGGTCGAGCGGGGCTTCGGCGAAGATCGCGCGCAGATCGGCGGCATTCCGGAAGGTCGCGATCCCCGAGATCGACAGGTAGAACCCAAGCCCAAGGGCGGCCTGTGCGAGATCCCGCCCCGAGGTGAAGCAGTGCATCACGCAGTCGAAGGCCCCGGCCGCATGTTCCGCACTCAGGATGCGGATCATGTCCTCGTCGGCATCCCGGGCATGGATGATCAGCGGCAGCCCGGTTCGTCGCGCCGCCTCGATATGGATCCGCAGGCTCTCCTGCTGCACCCCGGCACTCTCGGCCGTATAGTGGTAGTCGAGCCCCGTCTCGCCGATGCCGACCATCTTCGGATGCTGCGCCAGGGCGACAAGCGCCTCCACGGACGCCAGCGGCTCCTCCGCCACATGCATCGGATGCGTGCCGGCGGCGAAAAACACGCCGGGATATTCCTCTGCAATCGCGCGCACCTGCGGCTCGAGCTTCAGCCGCGTGCAGATCGTCACCATCCGCGTGACGCCGGCCTCCGCCGCCCGCGACACGATCGCGTCGATCTCTCCCTCGAAATCCGGGAAATCGAGGTGGCAATGACTGTCGACGAGGTCGGGAAGAGGCATTTCTGGTCCGGAGTCCGCGATGGGTCAGGTGAACCTGCGCGCGGCATCCGACGCAGCGAGATCGATCTGAAGAAACGTATCGAGGATGATCTGGGCAGGGTCAAGGTTGACCGACCGTGCCGCCTCGGCCCGGCTCCTGAGCCGGGGCGCCGCCTCCGCCCAGATCCGCGCATGGGCCGGGGTCGGCGCGAGACGCTGGCGCAGGGCTTCCTCCCCGGCAATCCCGGACGACGCCGTGGACGGATCGGCCGCGGCGCGCGCAAGCCGCGAGAGCGCGAGCTCCGCAAGGTCGAGGATCTGCCGGAACCGCGCACCGCCGTCGCGCCCGCCCGATGCCTCGGCGAGGCTCTCCGCCTTGCCACGGTCCAGCCCGGGTGCCCCGGCCAGCACGTCGACGATCCGGCCGTAGAGTGCGGCGCCCTCATGAAAGTGCAGCTCGAAGGCCCGGCCGACCGAGCCGTCGGCGAGCGCCGCAAGGGTTTTGGTTTCCTCGGAAGAGATGTCCATCCCGGCATCCCGAAGCGCCTGCACGACCTGGTCCGCACCAAGGCGCAGGCAGCGCAGTTCCCGGCAGCGCGACCGCAGCGTCGGCAGCAGAAGGGCAGGGCGGTGACAGACCAGAATGAGCACCGATCGTTTTGGCGGTTCCTCGAGGATCTTCAGGAGCGCGTTCGCCGCCGATGGCGTCAGATCGTCGGTGGGATCGACGATCGCCACGCGCCAGGTCTCCGAGGCGGAGGACATCTGGAAGAAGGACTTCAACGCCCGGACTTCGTCCACGGTGATGGCTGTCCGGTAGCGCTCGGCCTTCGCATCCCAGGGCGGTCGGCACAGGAAGATCGAGGGCGACGCCAATTGCGCGGTCTGCCGGAAGACCGGATGATCCGGCGCCATGTCGAGGCTGTCACCCAGCCCGCCGGACCCCAGATGCCGCGCCATTCTCCAGGCCAGGGTCGCCTTGCCGACGCCGCGTGGACCGGTGATCAGCCAGGCATGATGCAGCCGCCCCGATGCCACCGCGTCGAGAAACGCCCGCTCCGCCCCGGCCTGACCGATGAGGGACGCCGTCTCGCGGGGGTGCGGCGTTCCCGCGACGCGGTCGGGTTCGAGAACGTCCGATCCGCTCATGCGACCACCGCGGCAATCCGGCCGGCGACGCTCTCGACGGGCCCGTCGGCCGGAATCACCCGGCAGCGCTCGGGAAACTCCTCGGCGAGCGCGAGGAACCCGTGGCGCAGCCGGCGCTGGAATTCCGCCCCGAAGCGCTCGAAACGATCCTCGTCTCCGCCCCGGGCCAATCCGCGGGCGAGGGCCTTTTCCGGATCGATATCGAGGATCAGCGTGAGATCCGGCTCGATCCCGATGATCCCTGCATGCAGGTCATCGACCATCCGTCGCAGATCGCTCCGCACCGCCCCCTGATAGACACGGGTCGAATCGGCGAATCGGTCCGAGATCACCGTGCGCCCCGCGTCGAGCGCAGGCCGGATCGTCGCTTCGAGATGATCGCGACGGGCGGCGGTGAAGAGCAGGATCTCGGTTTCGGGCGACCAGCGGTCCGGCTCACCCTCCACCAGCAGCCTGCGAATCGCCTCCGCGCCGGGCGCGCCGCCGGGCTCGCGGGTCCTGACCACATCGATTCCGCGCGCTGTCAGGCTCTCGGAGAGCAGGGCGATCTGGGTCGACTTGCCGCAGCCATCGATGCCTTCGAGCGTGATGAAGCGTCCTGCCGTCATCCCGCGGGCTATTGCCCGACCGAGAGCATTCCGAGCGCGCGGTCCCGTGTGAGGTAGGCCGCGGCACCGATCCGGGTCATCAGACCCCCGCGCGCGACGTCGCTCCCCGCAACCAGATCGAAGCTGGTATCGTCCTGCCCCGGGACGCTGACAATGAGCTCACCGGCTTTCTCGCCGGCAACGATCGGGGCCTCCAGCGGCGCATCGAAGACGACCCTCGCGGTCACCTCGGCTCTGGCTTCCCGCGGGACCATCATGGCGATGTCGCCGGGGGCGATGAGTGGAACCGCCGGGCTTTCCCCGAGCCAGACCGGCACATCGGCGGCGACGTCGCCCTCCCCGAAGAACCGAACCGTGTCGAAGGCGGTGAAAGCCCAGTTCACCACCGCCGCGCTTTCGGTCGCGCGCTCCGAGGCACTGTCGAGCCCGGTCAGCACGAAGACGATGCGCTGCCCGTCGCGCACTGCCGAGCCCGCAAGCCCGTACCCGGCTTCGCTGGTATGCCCGGTCTTGAGACCGTCCGCGCCGATGCCGAGATCCAGAAGCGGATTTCGGTTTGCCTGGGTGATGTCATTCCACGTGTATTCGGTCTCGGCGAAATAGGTATAGAATTCCGGGAATTCGTCGATGATCAGACGCGAAAGCTCCAGGAGATCCCGGGTGCTCATCAGATGGCCCTCTTCCGGCCAGCCCGACGAGTTCTTCAGCGTCGTTCCTTCCAGGCCGAGTTCACGCGCGCGCCGCGTCATCATTTCGGAGAAGGCACTCTCGCTTCCGGCGAGCCCTTCGGCGACGACGACGCAGGCATCGTTGCCGGACTGCACGATGATGCCGCGGATCAGCGCATCCACCGGAACCGTCGTGCCGGCCTCGAGGAACATGCGCGAGCCCCCCATCGCCTGGGCAGCCGCGCTCACGTTGAACTCGGTATCCCGGTCGACACGGCCGTCTCGGATCGCCTCGAAAAGCATGTAGAGCGTCATGAGCTTCGACATCGAGGCCGGCGCCAGCGGCGTGTCCGGATCCTTCGCGAACAACTCGATGCCGGTCGCGTGGTCGACCACGAGGGCCGCACGGGCCTCGGTCTCGAACGCGGAAGCTTCCGTCTGGCCCAGCAGGGCCGCTGCCATCAGCGCGGTGGTGAAAGGTCGCAGGAACATGGCTCTACTCCGTCTCGAACCTCCCTCGGTCCAGCAATGGGATAGGCGATGGCCCGGCGGCTGTCAAAAACCATTGCGTGTGCTCTGCAGGCTCGGCTCGCGTCGCACGGCGGTCACGGTGACGGTGACCGGCGCCTCTGCCAAGCCGATTTCATCCGCCGCGGCGCGAGACAGGATGATGACGGCTCCCCCGGTCGGCCCATTGAAGAGCGGCACGGTGATCTCGTCGCCGGTGGCCATGTTGCGCACCTGCGCCCGCTCGGCCCGGCGCAACCCGGCCACCACGCCCCAGACCCCCCCGGGCGCATTCTCCGCAGCACGCCGGGCCTCGCCCTGCCGCTGGAAGGCCTCCGGAACCGGACGATCCTCGAACACGATCCGGTACGCGCCGGTGCTGACGGCATCGTCGCCGTCGGGCGTCCCCGCGCATCCCGCAAGGATCGAAGCCAGTGCCACACCTGTCGCGACACTCCTCGCTGCCCATCCCGCACGACGTCGCATCCGGTCTCCAGACGTTCCAACTCCATCGGCTTCTACCCTTGCCGGATGCGCCCGAAAAGGCACTCCTCGATTCCCGACCTCCCCGATCACGAAGTCCACAGCGCTTTCGCTCCGGGTCAGGCGGAAAGACCCCAGGCAAATGCCGGAAAGCCAATTTCCGGACCGCGAATTTGACAGGAAACCCATCGATTCCCAATCGGCAAGATGCGATAGAAACCAGACTCGACCCCAACGACGACCACCGGAGGGATCACGCCGCACAACGGGACCGGGCGCTGAGACCGCCCTCCGTTCATGCCCATCGGAAAGGATGTCGATGACACACGATGCGACCCTGCGCATTGGTCTTGTCGGGCGCGGCGCGATCGGGACCTATGTGGCGGAGCGCATCCGTGAGATGCCCGCCGTCGACCTGGTCGGCGTCCTCGTCGCGCGGCCCGACGGCGCGGTGCCGCGAGGAATGCCCGCTCCGGTCACATCCCTTTCGGACCTGCTGCCCCGCATCGATCTGCTTGTCGACTGCGCCGGCCACGGCGCCCTGCGCGCCCATGCCGTGCCCACACTCGCCGCAGGCAAAGGCGTTCTTTCCGTCTCGCCCGGGGCGATGGCGGATGCGGCTCTCGAGCGCGGCCTGCGCGATGCCGCGGAGCGCGGCGCGGCAAAGCTGAGTTTCGCCTCCGGCGCGATCGGCGCCCTCGATGCGCTTGTCGCCGCAAGGGAAGGGGGCCTCGACCGGGTCCGCTACATCGGCCGCAAGCCGCCGGCGGGCTGGCGCGGCTCCCCTGCCGAAGCCGCCCTCGATCTCGACACGCTGACCGAGCCAGCCGAGCACTTTTCCGGGTCGGCCCGCGAAGCTGCACTCCATTACCCCAAGAACGCCAATGTCGCAGCGCTCGTCGCCATGGCCGGAACCGGGTTCGACGCGACGCAAGTCAGCCTCATCGCGGATCCCGGCATCACAACCAACCGCCACGAGATCAGCACGACCGGCGGCTTCGGCAGCTTCTCCTTCATCGTCGAGGGCCGCGCGCTGCCCGGCAACCCGTCCTCCTCCATGCTCGCCGCCATGAGCGTGGTCGCCGCGATCCGCCGGCTCGTCTCCCGAACCGATCCGCCGCCCTTCGCTCCGTAGCTCCGATCGCAAGCCGGCCATCGCTTGCGCCCGGGTCGCATCCGCAGCATCCTCCATCCGTGCCGGAAACGAGCTGACCTCATGCAAGAAATTCCGAAGCCTGGCCGCCCCGCCTATCTCACCACGCGCGAAGTGGCCGACCTCCTGCGTGTGAAGGAGCGCAAGGTCTACGACCTGGCCGCAGCGGGGGAGATCCCGCATCGACGGATCACCGGAAAGCTGCTGTTCCCGGCTGCCGAGATCGCATCATGGATCGAGGGCGATGCCGCACCTCCGGCCGGCGAGCGGCCGGCAGTGCTGACCGGGTCCCACGACCCTCTTCTGGACTGGGCATTGCGCGAATCCGGGTCTGGGCTCGCGATGCTGGTGGACGGCTCGCGGCAGGGCCTCGAGCGGTTCGCGGCCGGTGGTGCTGCGATCTGCGGGCTCCACATTCCCGACACCGACGGCGGCTGGAACATCGGCAGCGTGGCCGAGGCGGCAGTGCGCGATTGCGTCCTGATCGGCTGGGCCAGCCGTAAACGCGGTCTCCTGCTCGGCCCAGAGGCGGCCACACGCATCGGCACGTTCGCGGATCTGGAAGGATTTCGCATCGTTCAGCGACAACCGGGTGCCGGAGCCCGAACGCTGTTCGACCGGCTGATCGCGGAGGCGGGCCTCGCTCCGGAGGCCCTGACCTGCGTGTCGGGGCTCGCACGCACCGAAAGCGATGCGGCGGCAGCGGTCGCCGCAGACGAGGCAGATGTGGCCATCGGGCTCGAAGCGATGGCGCGGCAGTTCCATCTCGGCTTCCTGCCGCTGCTGTCCGAACGCTTCGACCTGCTCGTCGACCGGCGCGCCTACTTCACCGACCCGGTGCAGCGCCTGCTCGACCTCACCCGCAGCGCGATCTTCGCGCAACGGGCCGAGAGTCTCGGCGGCTACGACCTTTCGGAACTGGGCCGTCCGCGCTGGCTCTCGCCCTGACGGCGACGCTCAGCCCGAGGTGCCGGTCCGCGCTCCGGCGCTTCCTGCGGCATTCGGGAAGAACAGCTGCTGCCCGTCGATCTCATAGCCGGCGATGGCCGCCTGACCGGTTTCGGACAGGATCCAGTCGATGAATTCCTGCCCAAGATCGGCCTTCACACCCGGATGCTTCTCGGGGTTCACCAGAATGATGCCGTACTGATTGAAGAGCCGCGGATCTCCCTCCACGACGATCCCGAAATCGCCCTTGTTCTCGAAGGAAATCCAGGTGGCACGGTCGGTCAGCACATAGGCACCCATCGCTGTGCCGGTGTTGAGCGTCGCGCCCATGCCCGAGCCGGTTTCGCGGTACCAGCCGCCCGAGGCCGCGGCCACGTCCACGCCGGTCTCGGCCCAGAGCGCCAGCTCGGCCTTGTGCGTGCCGGAATCGTCGCCGCGCGATGCGAACGGGGCGCCGGCTTCGGCGATTCGCGCGAAGGCCGAGACCGCATCGGTGCTGCCGGCGATGCCGGCCGGGTCCGCCGGTGGGCCGACCACGACGAAGTCATTGTACATCACGTCGAAGCGCTCGACGCCGTCGCCATCGGCCACGAACTGCTCCTCTGCCGGGCGGGAATGCACGAACAGGACGTCGCCGTCGCCATTCGCGGCATTCTGGATCGCCTGGCCGGTGCCGACGGCAACCACCCGGACTTCGATGCCCGTCTCCGCCTTGAATTGCGGCAGGATATGATCGAACAGGCCCGAATTCTGCGTGGATGTCGTCGATTGCACGAGGATGAAATCATCCGCCGCAAGGGTCGGGGTGGCGGCACCGAAGGCGAGGGCCGCCCCGACCGTCAAGCTGAGAAGACTGCGAAAGTTCATGACAACTCCTGAAAGACGCCGTTGCCATTCGGCATCCGGCAGGTGGTGAAGCTCAAGCGGGCGCGGGAAGATAGAGGCGACCCTCGACCCAGGCGCGCATCGGGTCGGAGCGCGGCGCGGTGAGCCGTTCTGCCACGGGCCCGCTTTCGACCAGCCTGCCCTCGTGCAGGAAAACAACGTCGTCCCCGAGCCTGCGCGCCTGTCCGGCATCATGGGTGATCATCACGACCGTGACCCCGCGGGCATTCGCCTCGCAGATCAGCCCCTCGATCGCGAAGGTCGCCGCCGGGTCGAGGCTGGTCGTCGGCTCGTCGAGAAACAGCAGTTCCGGCTCGGTCGCGAGGGCGCGCACCAGCGCGAGGCGCTGCTGTTCGCCCCCCGACAGCAATCTCGCCGGCTGATCCGCCAGATGAGAAAGGCCAGCCGAGGCAAGTGCCGTCTCGATGCGCGCCGAAGCATCGGCACCGCGGACCCCGCGTGCCGCGAGGGCGAACTTCAGGTTGGACCGCACCGAGCGGCGCAGCATCACCGGCCGCTGGAACACCATGGCCTGCGCTGGATGCCCGCCCCATCCGCTTCCGCCGTGCCAGTGGACGGACCCGCCGTCCGGCCGCAGGAGCCCGTGGAGCAGACGCACCAGCAGGCTCTTGCCGGCGCCGTTCGCGCCGAGCACCACCGTACGCCGCCCGGTGGCAATCCTGATGTCGACAGTGTCGATCAGCCGCTTGCCGGCCCGCTCGAAAACAAGGCCGCGTCCCTCGATCAGCGTTTCGCTGCCCGGGCCGAAGGCCGGGCTCGCGCCGCCGGCCCGGATGTCGCGCGCCATGTCACGCATAGGCTGACCGTGTGGCGGATGCCCGCAACGTCATCACCGCCCCGTTGACCAGGACCGCGATGGTGACCAGCACCACCCCCAGCGCCAGCGCGAGTTCGAGGTTTCCCTTCGATGTCTCGAGGGCGATCGTCGTGGTCATCACCCGGGTGACGTGGTTGATGTTCCCGCCGACGATCATCACCGCGCCCACTTCCGCGACCGCTCGGCCGAAGCCCGCGAGCGAAACGGTCAGAAGGCTGTATCGGGCATCCCAGAGCAGGGCCGCGATCCGGTCGCGCACACCGACACCGAGCGAGGCGAATTGCTCGGCGTATTCCTCGTCGAGATCGGCGATCACCTGGCGCGTCAGAGCCGCCACGATCGGCGTGATCAGGATGGTCTGGGCGATGATCATCGCGGTGGGTGTATAGAGCAGGCCCAGCGGGCCCAGCGGGCCGGCCGCGGAGAGCATGAGGTAGACGACCAGCCCGACCACGACCGGAGGCAGCCCCATCATGGCATTGAGAAACACCGTGATCAGCGTTCGCCCGGGAAACCGCACCGTCCCGAGCGCCGCCCCGAGCGGCAGCCCGATCGCGCAAGCCAGGAACAGGGCCGTCAACGTGACCCTGAGAGACAGCGCGATTATTGCCGTCAGATCGCTGTCCCCTGACAGGATCAGACCGAAGGCGTCGATCAGGATGGATGAAAAGCTGTCCATGGTGCATTTTCCCCGGCTAAGGGAAAAAAACAACAGAAAATGCACAGATGCTGCCCTGCGATCACGGGATTGACGGGATTGGCGTGAAACCCGGCGTCGACTAGAACCGGCTTGCCAACTGGCTTGCCGATTGCAACCCCATTGCAACCCGAAAGTAAGGTCCCAAGAAACCCATGCCAGACCCCTGCATCATCTGCGTGGCGATCACCGGAAGCGTGCCCACAAAAGCCGACAACCCCGCCGTGCCCATCTCCGTGGAAGAGCAGATCGAAAGCGCGCAGGAGGCCTTCGAGGCCGGTGCCGCCATCTGTCATGCGCATGTGCGCAACGATGATCAGACGCCATCCTCCGATCCCGAGAAGTTCGCCCGGCTGAAGGAAGGTCTCAAAACCCATTGTCCGGGAATGATAATCCAGTTCTCCACTGGCGGCCGGTCCGGCGCGGGGCTTGCGCGCGGCGGGATGCTGCCGCTTCGGCCCGACATGGCCTCGCTGACCGTCGGCTCGAACAACTTCCCCACCCGGGTCTACGAAAACCCACCCGATCTGATCGACTGGCTGGCGGCGGAAATGACCCGCTTCGACATTCGCCCCGAGATCGAAGCCTTCGATCTCAGCCACATTCACCAAGCCGCCCGCATGCACACCGACGGCCGCCTTCCCGACCGTCCCTATGTCCAGTTCGTCATGGGGGTGAAGAACGCGATGCCTGCCGATCGGGACGTCTTCGACTACTATGTCCGGACCGTGCACCGCCTCTTCGGCCCCGATGCGCCCTGGTGCGCGGCGGGCATTGGTGCAAGCCAGATGGATCTGAACGAATGGTCCATTGCTGCGGGTGGCCATGCCCGGACCGGTCTCGAGGACAATGTGCGCCTCGACCGTGCTACGCTTGCGCCTTCGAACGCCGCACTTGTCCGGAGGACCGTGCAAATCTGCGAACGCTATGGCCGCCCCGTCGCGTCTGCGTCCGAGGCGCGAGACATCCTCGGACTGAGGCCAGTCAACTGACATTCGGTCGCGGCGATTGCCTTGGATCGACAGTGCTGATTGCTGACAAGGTATCTTGTCCTTGCGAAAACTCGGGCTCTTCGGGCCTCATGGCGCAGCGGTGAACCACTTCGGAGAACACGTGCCAACCGCGATGCGGAAGCTGTTTCCTCCGACGGCTCTAATCGTCTAATGCACGGCGATGGACATCGTCGTCGTGACCACGATCATCTCGTCGCTCTTCGTCGTCATCGCGGTCGCGGAGCCATTGGCAGCACGGATGCGGCTGCCCTACTCGGTTATCCTTGCCACGCTTGGCGTCCTCATCGGCGCAGGGGCGACCTTCTTTCTTCGAACCGAACTGACGGACGCGCTCAATCCGGTGGCCGAAGCGATCCTGGGCCTGCCGATCCGCTCCAACGCGTTTCTCTACGTCTTTCTCCCGACGCTGCTCTTTCAGGCCACTCTGGGAATGAACCTGCGCCGCATGCTCGACGACTGGGTGCCGATTCTCGTTCTGGCCGTGGTGGCGGTCGTGGTGGCGACCCTCGCGGTGGGCTATGGGTTGTTCTGGGCCAGTTCGCTGCCGCTGGTAGCCTGCTTGCTGATCGGGGCCATCGTTTCCACCACGGATCCGTCCGCCGTGGTCAGCATCTTTCGTTCGATCTCCGCACCGCGCCGGCTTGCACGGATCATCGAAGGCGAAAGCCTGCTGAACGACGCGGCTGCCATCGCGCTTTTCGGCCTCTTCATGGGCTACGTCATGTTGGGCGTGCCGGACCCCCGGCTTTCCGAAGCGATCGTGCGCTTCCCGGTTCTGATCGTTGGCGGCGCCTTCACCGGCTGGTTCACGGCGCGGGTGACGATCCGGCTCATGGCGCTTTTCGCCCGCCACGAACGCGCGCAGGTCTCGGTCTCCGTGGCCTTGCCCTACCTCGCCTACATCATCGCCGAACAGATTATCGGGGCTTCCGGTGTCATTGCCGTCGTGGCTGCCGGGCTCACACTCAACCTCGTCGGTCCGGGCCGGCTGTCGCCCTCGACCTGGGAAAACCTGTGCGATGTCTGGGATCTGCTCGCGCACTGGGCAGGCGCGTTCATCTTCATTCTTGCGGCGCTGCTCATTCCACGGCTTCTGGAAGAAGTCCGGGTTTCCGACTTCGCGCTGCTCGGTGTCGTTATCCTGGCGGCCTTCGTCGCGCGGGCCGCTGTGCTCTTCGGCCTCATGCCGCTCCTGACTGCCCTGCGCTTGTCTCCGGGAGTCGAGCCGGCCTACCGTGCCGCAATCCTGTGGGGGGGATTGAGGGGCGCTGTTACGCTTGCGCTGGCGCTCGCGGTGACGGAAAGCCTGCTCGTTCCGGCGGAGGTCAAGCGTCTTGTGGGTATTCTCGCCACCGGCTTCACGCTGTTCACGCTGTTCGTGCAGGGCACCACATTGCGCATGGTGATCGGCCGGCTGGGTCTCGACAGGCTGTCGCCGATCGACGAGGCGCTGTCGCGCCAGGTCGTTGCTGTTGCGCTGCAGACCGTGCGCGAGGATGTGGCCAGAACCACTGAAAACCATGAGCTTTCCCGCGATGTCGTTCGGACGGAAGCCAAGCGCTTTGGCGAGCGTCTGGACGGGACGGTTCGGGCCGCCGAGGACAGCCGCGAGATACTCGACCGGGATCGGATCACCCTGGGCCTGATCGCCCTCGCCGGGGCGGAACGCGATGCCATCCTGGCCGGCATGCGCGAACGAACGATCTCCGCCCGGATGAGCGAGCAGATCCTGACCGATGCCGATCGACTGATCGAGGGTGCGCGTACCGGTGGAAGGCTCGCCTATCGTCGAGCAGCGAACCGGAGCCTTGCTTATGGCCGCCCCTTCCGTATGGCCATATTTCTTCAGAACCGGCTGAGGATTTCAGCGCCGCTAGCCCGGATGACCGCGGATCGCTTCGAGCTGCTGCAGGCGCATCGCCTGATCCTGCGCGATCTTGGCGGCTTCATCGACGGCCGTATTCGCCGGATCCACGGTCGCCGTGTCGCCGAACTGCTTCATGATCTGCTCGCCCGACGTCTCGATGCCGTCGAGACCGCGCTCGAGGGGCTCCGCCTCCAGTATCCCGGGTATTTCGAGGAGCTCGAACGGCGGTTCATCCGGCGCACGGCGCTGCGCATCGAGGAGCGTGAATACACCACGATGCGCGAGGACGGGCTGATCGGCGCTGAACTTCATACCGCGCTGATGCTGGAGATCGGCGTGCGGCGGGCGGAGTGCGAAGAGCGGCCCAGGCTCGATATCGCCGTCCGCCGATCCGACATGGTGCGACAGTTTCCGATATTCGCCGACCTCGAGGAGGCCGAACTCAACCGCCTCGGCAAGGCATTGCGGACCCGCTACGTCAATGCCGGCGACGTCGTGATTCGCAAGGATACGCCGGCAAAGAGCGTGTTCTTCATCGCGTCCGGCGCCGTCGAACTGGAAACCGCCGGGCAGACATGGCGTCTGGGGCGCGGAGAGATGTTCGGGCAGATGGCGCTGCTCCTGAAGAGGCCGCGCCGGGTCGAAGTGCGCGCACTGGCTCCCTCGACATTGATATCGCTCGATGAGCAGCGTTTTCGCCGTGTGCTCGATCGAAGCGCAACCCTGAGAAACGCGGTTCGCAGGAGCGCCGAAAAGCGCGGGATCGCTCCCGAGATCATCGCCGAACTCGGGCGCCACGAAGGCTGAGACTGTCGCGCCGATCCCGAATCAATCGTTTGCAGCGCCCGCAAGATCGAGTGCCGCGATAACACGATCGAACAGCTCTGCGGCCAGAAGTGCCGGCTCAGCCTTGTTCCCTGGCGTCTTCGGGAACGAGGGCGGAACGCGGGCGCTCCGCCGCCGTGCCTATCTCAGGAGGCCGAGGTTCTCCATATCGGTCCCCAGCGGGTCGCTGAGATCGTCGATCGAATTGTAGAGAAGCTCCAGCGCATACTGCGGGTTATGTGCGTAATTCCCCGGATCGGAGGTGACGAGTTTCCAGTTGTAGGCCGTGCGCAGGCTGCGCGGCGTCCAGGCATTGTAGGCAACCGCCTTGCCGTCGGCCTCGTCGATGACGGCGTCTCCGTTCGCGTCGGCAAAGAAATAGGGATAGCGCGAGCCCTCGTAGACCATGGGCGCTCCCGCCACGTCCTCTGCATAGGTCTTGATCATGTCGAGAAGCCTGGCGGCATTCGCCTGAATGTCCGAGCGGATTCCGACCGACGTATCGCCGCTGCCGTCATAGCTTTGTCGGGCGATGCGGATCGCCTGCGGCTCATCGGCCTGATGGCAGGTCTGGCAGGAATTGACCGCGATTTCGAGAGTGTGGGGCTCGTGGCACGAATTGCAGGTCGAAACCGGTCGGGCGTGGAAGAACCGGCCGGAATAGTCCCGCCCCTCGTAATGATAGCCCGCGCCACCGTAGCCACCGAGCCAGGTGGCGGCGGCCGTGGCGTAATGCGGATTGAGGAACCGCAACTCGGGAGTCGGGGTGTCGGCCTCGAGGCCCTGCGTGGCCTCGCTGACATCGACCCCTGCGGTTCGACCCTGGTGGCAGGTCATGCAGGATGCCTCAACTCCCTTGACAGGATGCATCAACCCGCTCGGGAATTTCACTTCCGTGATCTGAGCGAGGCCCGCGTTGTGGCAGGTTCCGCAATCGACAACGCCGCCGGTGTTGATCGGGCCCTCGACCACGCCGGGCTCGCTGCCGTCGAGGCCGTGGAAAGCCCGGAAGCCTTCGCCGGAATGGCAGATGGCGCATTCCGCCTCGATCTCCTCGTCTTCATCCCAGTGGCGGAAGGCCTCGGCGGCCGCATCGGCATGGGCCGAGCGGAACCAGTCGGCGATGGCCTGGCTGTTCTCGACCTTGATTTCGGAGGGATTGAAGGGCCCTGCTTCCGGTAATGCGAAGGGGATGGCGGCGTCGTCGGTTGCTTCAGCGCCGCTATCCGTGTCGCTCTGGCTCGAAACCGCTGCGCTCAGGAGGAGAAGCATGACAGGGGTGGCGATGAACAGGAAAATGTTGGAGATTCGGGAGGAACTCCGCATGGCTGCAACTCCGCTTCAAATTGCAATCTGACTCTTTCAATTAAGCACGTCGATGATACGATTGCACGGAAAAACCTGATCTGACCGACATCCGCGACACCCCAACTCGGTGTCCGCCTTCTGGGAGAGCCGATGAGCATCTTCGCGTTCCGCGCAGGTCTCATGCCTGAATTTCCGTCGCCTCCGCCGGGCGCGCCCGAGACGTCGGATGTGATCACCGAAGAGGCGGGAGTCCGGCCGCCATCGGGTCCGTCCCTTCGCGTGCGGGCGTTGGTCAGTGAGGATCAGGTCGTTGCGAAGGGTGCGCCCGTCGCCTGCATGCACGACGCTCCGGACATCCAGTTCATCGCCCCGATGGCTGGACGGATCGCTCGGATATCGCTGCTGCCCGGTCATCGGCTTTCGGAAATCGTGCTGTTCCGCGAAGCGGGCGACGAAATCGACGGCCATCATACGAGTGCGGCAGCGACCGAGGACGGTTTGCGCAGGCTGATGCAGAAATCCGGGATCTGGCCCTGGCTCCGGCGCCGTCCCTTCGGTGGCATGCCGGCGGCCGGTGAACGCCCCGCGGCGATCGTCGTGATGGCAATCGACACGCGACCACATGCCCCCGAGCCGATTCACGCGATCGCGGAACGCGCGGAGGCGGTCGAGCGCGGCCTTGCCGCACTGACGCTGCTGACTGACGGCCCGGTCTTCGTCTGCCAGCCTCCGGGACCGCGGCTTTTCGAGCGCGGGCTCGGCGGCGGGCGACTGAAGTCCGTCGATTGCGGGCCGCGCCATCCGCAAGGCTCCGCCGGGATCCGGATCCATGACCTCGCGCCGGCGACGATCGATGCTCCGGTCTGGGACATCCACGCCGAGGACGTCGCCGCGCTGGGCGATCTGCTGATGACCGGCATCCTGCCGACGACGCGTCAGGTCAGCGTCACCGGAAGTGCGATGCGCGAAAGCAGGCTGGTTCGGACGCAGCAGGGGGCTGATCTGCGCGAACTGACACAGCGGTTCGTCACGCCCGGTGCCCACGTCCTGATGTCGGGATCGCCGCTCGACGGGCACCCGGCACATTGGCTTGGTCCCCGCGACCGGCAGGTGACCGCCCTGCCTCGGCAGGGCGCGGAACCACGCCCGCACTGGCTCGTCTCCGCCCTGACACGGTCAGCCCGTCCGGGCCCCGTCGTTCCCACGGCAGCCATGCGGCAGGCTTTCGGAGCCGAGGTGCCCGCCGCATTCCTGGTGCGTGCGCTGAGTTCCGGCGATGACGAGCTGGCAATGAAGCTCGGGGTCCTCTCGCTCCTCGAGGAAGATGTCGCGCTTGCCGACTATGTGCTTGGCGGCGAGGCCCGGCTGACGGACCTTCTGCGTGGCATGCTTGATCGTATTCACAAGGAGCTTGCGGCGTGACACGGGGCCTCTGGGATCGCGAGACCGTCGCGCTGATGCTTCTGGCCGCCTACCTGCCGCTGGCGGTGTTCTGGCTCTGGTATGGCGGCACTGATGCGATCCTTCGGCTCGGTCTGGCCGCACTGGTTCTGATCTTCTGGCATCTCGTCTTCATGCTCGCGCGCGCGCAGCCGCCTTCCCTGGCGGCGGTGGTCACGGCTTTCGCGATTGCCATGCTGGCCCCGGAGGATCTCGGCGCGTTCCGGCTCGTGCTCGGCATCAGTTTCGGCGCGGTGATGGGCGAGCTCGTCTTCGGCGGATGGGGCCGGAACGTGGTGAATCCGGCCACCGTCGCCCTGTCGTTTCTAGGTTTCGGATTTCCGGGCTTTCCCTGGCCCGAATTCGTCGAACCCGTCGCATGGGCCGCGATCCCGACGGCGCTCATCGGAGTGGCCACCGGCGTCATGCCCGCCAGTGTCCTCGTCGCAGCGTTTCTGGTCGCGGCGGGCACGGCGGGTGCGGGTCTCGTGCCCGAGGGGGTGCTGCCGATCGCCGGTATCGTCCTTGTGCTTCTGGTCGTCGATCCCGTGACGAGTGCGACCACGACGCTCGGCGGATGGCTGAACGGCGCGCTCTATGCCGGACTCGTGACACTGTTCGCAGCTGGCTGGAGCGGAGCCGCGCCGGTGCAGATGGCCGTGGCTGCGGCGCTGCTCGCATCGCTGGCCGCACCGCTTCTCGACGAGATCGCGCTGGCTGTCTGGAGTGCAAATCGCAGGAGGCGTCATGGCCACGACTGACCGAAATCCGTGGCGTCGCTTTCTCGCGCTGCCGAACGACAGCCGGACGAAGACGATCGTCGTCGCCTTTCTCGTCGCGACGGTCTGCGCCGTTCTCGTGAGCGGAGCGACGGTCCTGCTGCGCCCGATCCAGACCGCGAACCGGGCCGCGGAAGAGCAGGCCCGGATCGACGAACTGGTTCGCGGAATTCCCGGCATGGCGTCGCTTCTCGAGGAATTGGGGGGCTCCCTGTCGACTGTCGTGATCGATCTCGGCTCGGGTCGTGCGTCCGCCGATGTGACATCCGAAAGCCTTGAGGCCGCACTCGCCGATCCGGCGAACTGGACAGCGCTCGCGCCTGCGGCGGATATCGCCGGCCTGGGGCAACGACCGGATTATGCGCAGATATTCCTCCTGCGTGACGGCGACGGGATCTCGCTCGCGCTCCTGCCGATGACCGGTCAGGGCTATGGCGGCCGCATCGACGCGATCCTTGCGCTGCAGGGCGACATGAACACCGTGGCCGGCGTCGCGATCACCCGGCACTCCGAGACCCCTGGGCTCGGCGGCAGGATCGACGAACCGTCCTGGCAGGCGAGTTTTCCGGGGACCGAGGCGCGCGACGCCAGTGGCGAAATTCGCTTTCAGGTCGCACGGGGCGAGGCGTCCAGCGTCCATGAGGTGGACGGCATCACCGGCGCCACGCGAACTGGCAGCGGCGTGACCCGCATGGTCCGTTTCTGGCTGGGTCCGGAAGGCTATGGTCCGCTGATGGATGCGATTGCGCGGGGAGAGTTCTGAGCGATGGCAGAACGCACCGGTTTCCTCGCCACGCTGACCGATCCCCTTATCCGTCAGAACCCGGTGACGCTCCAGATCCTCGGGATCTGCTCGGCCCTCGCCGTCACGACCACGCTTGCGACGGCGCTGACCATGTCGGTGTCGCTGACCATCGTCTTGACCCTCGCGGCTGGCATCATCAGTGTAATCCGTCGGCACATTCCCGATACGATCCGCCTGATCGTCCAGATCGTCATCGTTGCCGCGCTCGTGATCGTCATCGACCAGATCCTGCAGGCCTGGTTCGCCGAGATCAGCCGCGCACTGTCGGTCTATGTCGGTCTCATCACCACGAACTGCCTCGTCCTCGGGCGCACCGAAGCCTATGCGCGCCATCACGCGCCGCTGCCCGCCATGGTCGACGCGTTCGGGAACGGCCTCGGCTATTCCCTTGTGCTCATGGTGATCGGTGCCGTCCGCGAACTCTTCGGCAAGGGCGAGCTTTTCGGCGTGCAGGTCCTGCCGCTCGCTGATGCCGGCGGCTGGTTCACTCCGCTCAGCCTGATGCTGCTGGCGCCATCGGCCTTCTTCCTTCTCGGGGGCCTCGTCTGGGCGGTCCGCACGTTCCGGCCCGAACAGGCCGAGGCGCCGGAACACGTATCGCCGCTGCGCGCGGAGCCCGCGGAATGACCGAAGCCTGGAACCTTTTCCTGCTGTCGGCCTTCGTGGACAACATGCCGCTGACGCTGTTCCTCGGCCTCTGCACCTTTCTCGCGCTCTCGCGGCGGTCCGAGAGCGCCATCGGTCTGGGGATCGCGATGACCGGCGTGCTTGGGCTGACGGTGCCGCTCAATCACCTGATCTACAAGGGTCTTCTGGCACCGGGTGCCTGGAGCTGGGCCGGTATGCCGGAACTCGATCTGTCGTATCTGTCGCTGATCGCCTTCATCGGCGTCATCGCCGCGACGGTCCAACTCCTCGAAATGCTGCTGGACCGGTTCTTTCCAGCGATCCACGCCGCCTTTGGCGTCTTCCTGCCGCTGTTGACCGTCCAATGCGCGATCCTCGCCGGCAGCCTCTTCATGGTCGAGCGGAGCTACACGTTCGTCCAGTCCGCCGTGTTCGGGCTCGGGAGCGGCTTCGGATTCGCGGTCGCGGTCGTCATGCTGAGCGCGATCCGGTCGCGGCTGGCCTATGCGGACCTTCCCGAAGGCCTGCGCGGTCTGGGAATTGCCTTCGTCCTCGCGGGGCTGATGTCACTCGGCTTTGCCTCCTTTGCACAGATGGCGGCGGGACAATGATCGAAATCGCCCTCGGAAGCACGATCATCGTCGCCCTCGTCGTCGGCCTCGCGGCCGGGCTTCTCGTCCTGCGGCGCCAGCTCGTTCCCGAGGGCGGGATCGATGTCTCCGTCAACGGAGCACTCCATCTCGTTGCCCGTCGGGGCGACAAGCTTCTGGGAGTCCTCCACGATGCGGGTGTGCGGATCCCGGCGGCCTGTGGAGGCTCGGGCACCTGCGGCCTCTGCCGCGTCACGGTCACCGGCGAAGGCGCGGGAGAGCCCCAAGCGACCGAGCGGGGCGTATTGTCGCCACGGGATCGTCGCGCCCATGTCCGTCTTGCTTGCCAGACCAGCCTGCGCGGCGACTGCGCCGTGCGCGTCTCCGATGACATACTGAGCGCAGGAGGCGGCTTCACCTGCACGGTCGCTTCGACCCGGATGCTGGCGCCCCTCATTCGCGAGATCGTCCTGGACCTTCCCTCGGATCGACCGTCGACTTTCAGAGCCGGTGATTTCATGCAGATCACGGCGCCGCCCTTCCGTATCGACTTCGCGACCCTCGACATCTCGAGCCGGTTCCGGGAGGCTTGGAATATTGCGGGCTGGACCGACCTCGAAGCCTCATCCGAGGAAGACGTCACCCGAGCCTATTCACTGGCCAGCCGTCCCGAGGACGCCGGCAGTGCCGTCTTCAACATCCGCCTGGCCGTGCCTCCAGCCGGGCGCGAGCACGAGATCCCGCCGGGCCGCGTCTCCTCCTGGCTCTTCGCGCTCCGGACGGGAGATCCCGTGACCGCATCCGGTCCATTCGGTGATTTCCATGTCAAGCCGACCGATCGGGAGATGGTCTATGTCGGCGGTGGCGTCGGCATGGCGCCGCTTCGCGCGATGATCCATCAGGAACTCGGCCAAGGAACCCCGCGCCGAATCCGATACTTCTATGGGGCGCGTTCGGCAGCGGATCTGTTCTATTCCGAGGAGTTCGAGAGGCTTGCAGCAGAGCATTCCAACTTCAGCTGGACCCCGGCGCTGTCGGATCCGGCTCCCGGCGACCGATGGACCGGCGCGACCGGCTTCATCCACGAGATACTCAGGGCAGAGATGTCGCATCATCCCGCGCCGGAGGACTGCGAATATTATCTGTGCGGACCACCGGTGATGATTTCGGCAGTTCTCGCGACACTCAAGCGGCTCGGAGTTGAGTCCGGGTCAATCTACTACGACGATTTCGGAGCCTGAAGCATGGTCGACCACGTTCTTCGCCCGACGCGGCGCAGTTTCCTAGGCCTTGGCGCTGGCCTTTGCGGCTCGGCCCTCCTGCGGCCGCTTCCGGGCAGCGCAGCCGAACTCGAGACCCTGGAGGGCAGGGCCTTCGGAACGACCTGGTCGATCGTCGGACCGTCAGGCGCGGGGCTCGATCAAATCGGGCAGAGCATCGAGCGCCTCTTCGACGTCATCGATCGGCAGATGTCGCCGTGGCGGCCCGACAGTACGATCAGCAGGTTCAATGCGGCAGGCGCGGGTGCCCTTTCGGTCGAAACGGAACTAATCGAGGTAACGGCCTGTGCTCTCGACCTCGCCGAGTTGAGCGGTGGCGCGTTCGACCCGACGGTCGGCCCGCTGGTCGCCCGTTGGGGCTTCGGGCCGATCACAGGCGGTGGCGCGCCGGACTGGCGCGGTCTCTCGGTCGGAAGCGGTTCGATCGGCAAGGACCGCGGCGACCTGACGCTCGACCTTTGCGGCATCGCGAAGGGGCGAGCGCTCGATCTGGCCGCCGGGATCGCCCGCGATGCGGGCCTGGACGATCTGCTTCTGGACCTTGGCGGTGAACTCAAGGCGATCGGCCGGCATCCCTCGGGCCGGTCGTGGCATGTCGCCGTGCAGGGAACCGGCCATGGGGCCATCCCGTCTGCAACCCTGCGCCTGCCGTCCGGAATGTCCGTCGCGACCTCCGGATCGGGCGAGCAGAGTTATACCCTTGGTGGCCGGGGCTATGGCCATATCATCGACCCCGCCGCGCGCGCGCCTGCGCGTCCGGAACTGCGATCGGTCACCGTCCTCGCCGACGATGCGATGATCGCGGATGGATGGGCGACGGCGCTGTTTGCGGCCGGCGAGATCGCGGGGCCGGAACTGGCGCGAACCCAGGGAATCTCGGCACTGTTCACCGGCGGTGACGCCTCCGTTTCCCGTCTGACCGTGACCGGCGCGATGGGCGCGGCGTTGTTGTGAGGGGGGCATGCCGATGATCGAGGTGCTTTTTGCTGTCGGTGTCTTCGGGCTCGGCGCCGTCGGACTCGGCCTGGGGCTCGTCATGGGACGCGGTCCGGTCAGGACGAGTTGCGGTGCCGCGGAGGGCCTTCGCCAGGGCCGGTGCGCGGAATGCCCGCTGCGCCGCCGCAAAGAGCCACAGGAGGCAACCTCATGACGGATTACTGCGTGGGCGCAATCATGCGGACCGATGTCGGCACCCTGACGGAGGAAACCCCGATGCGCCGCGCGGTAGCGCATCTTCTCGAGGCACGAACCGGCGCCGCTGCAGTGCTCGGCGAGGATGGCCGCCTCTCAGGCATCCTCACCCAGAAGGACTGCTTCAGGCCCGCACTGCACGCAAGCTATTATCGCGAATGGAAGGGCCGAGTTGCCGACCATATGTCCCGCGATCCCATCACTCTGGATGCGGAGGACAACATCATTCATGCGGCGGAAATGTTCCTGTCCCATCCGCACCGGATTTTTCCGGTCCTGAAGGATGGGATGATCGCCGGCCTTGTTCAGCGCTCGGCAGTGCTCGCACTTCTGACGCGCAATGGCTGAAGAGCTTCGTGGGACCGTGAACCTGGTTTTCAGTACAGGGGCGGAGTTCGCTGGAAATTTTTGACTTGGAAGTTTGGGCCCTCTCGGACAGCGCTTGAGAGGATACCGTGCTCTATTCGAAGTCGGCGGTCTTTTCAGTACAGGGGCGGAGTTCGCTGGAAATTCTTGACTTGGAAGTCTGAGCCTTCTCGGACAGCGCTTGAAGGATACCGCGCTCTATTCGAAGTGGACGGTCTTACTTGCGCGTGAGGGCGTGTTCCTAATGGGTCCTGCGGCTACGTTGAATGGGGATTCCCTTGAGCGGGTTGTTGTGATTCATCCTGTTCAGGAGGATCATGCCATGCCCGCCCCCCTTTCGCTCGACCTTCGGCGCCGGTTTCGACAGGCTGTCGAGACCGGCCTCGCGGCCGTGAAGCCGCCGGCGTCGATGATCTCCGCGGCGACCGGCGCGCGGCTTGCGCGCAAGGTCCGGCGCGGCGAGCCGCTCGCCCCCGCCAAATGCGGACGTCCGCCGGGATCGGGCGAACCTCGTCCATACCGTGGCTTTCTCCTCGAACTCGTCGAACAGGACCCGGACGTCACCATGCGCGAACTCCAAGGCGCGCTGGCTGAGGCCGAGGGTGTCCATGTGGACGAACCTCGCTGTCGCCCTGCGCCGTCTCGGCTTGACGTATAGAAAAGTCGCTGGTCGCGGACGGCGCGCCGCGCCGATGTCGCCCGCGCCCGCAAGTTGGATAGCGCGGCACCAGCCGTTAATGCAGGCCCGACCGCATCGGCTGGTGTTCATCGACGAGACGTCGGTGAAGACGAACATGACCCGGCTGCGGGGCCGCGCCCGAAGGCCGACGTCTGAACGCTGCAGCTCCCTTCGGCAGATGGCGCACCCAGACCTTCATCGCGGGACTGACCTGGGAAGCGCTGATTGCCCCGTGGATCATCGAGGGCGCGATGAACGGCGAAGCCTTCGCCACCTACGTCGAAACCCAGCTCGCGCCGGCACTCGAGCCGGGGACCGTGGTCATCCTCGACAATCTCAGCACCCACAGGAACGCTCGCGCCGCCCGGGCCCTCAGCGGCCAAGGCTGCTGGTCCCTGTTTCTCCGCCCTACGCCCGGACCTGAACCCGATCGAGATGGCCTTCTCAAAACTCAAGGCGCTCCTGCGCGGGACGGGGCCCGCACCTTCGACCAGCTTCTGCAAGCCCTCGGCGAAACCTGCGATCTCTTCACCCCGGATGAGTGCTGGAACTACTTCCGCCATGCCGGATATGTCTCAACGTAGATGCAGGATGCTCTAATCAGAACCCGTTATAAATCTCTATTGCATCGGCCAAA
>CAVQAX010000022.1:0-232514 GCA_963710515.1 uncultured Alphaproteobacteria bacterium | reverse complement strand
AAACCAGAACCACCGCCCTCGTCGCGGCCTGCCTGCTCGCTCTCGGCATTGCCGGCTGCACCGACAACCAAGGGATCAACACCGCAACCGGCGCCGTCGTCGGCGGTGCGCTCGGCAACCAGGTCGGCAGCGGCCAGGGCAAGACCGCCGCCACCATCGGCGGCGCCGCCGCCGGTGCCGTCATCGGCGCACGCCAGTAAGCTCGTGGGCGCGCGCGGTCGCCCGTCGCGCGCGCCTCCCCGTCGGACGTTCCGGCAGCCACGTCCGTACTCTGCCGGGCGCGAAATGCCACCACCCCACCAGAACCACCCAACGGCAATGACCCCGCGGCGCCATTAACCCTGCCGTCAGACAGAGCTTGAATTACATTCATCTCTTCCCGAATATGAGATCGCATCATCTCTCTCTCCGTGATGCTGGGTGTGTGTCTGGTGCGGGAAGCGGGTCGATCCTCCTCGGATCGGTCCGCTTTTCGCTTCCCGTCCCCCGCCTTCCACGAACATCCGGCCGATTGAACTCCGCTCCGCTCGGTGCACTCTCGCCGACTCCGAGAGCCCGCCTCGGAGAGCGCCCGCATGCCCGACCTGGTCCACCACTTCACCGCCCTCGTCGAGCAGTACGGCATCCTCGCGCTGTTCCTCTCGGTCACCTTCGAGGCGATCGGCGCCCCGCTTCCGGGAGAGAGCGCCGTCATGGTGGCCTCCGCCTCCGCGGCGAAGGGCGCCCTCGACATCCGCGCGGTGGCCCTCGCCGCCTTCGTCGGGGCCGTGCTCGGGGACAATATCGGCTACCTGATCGGCCGCAAGCTCGGCCGCCCGGTCATCGTGCATCACGGTGCCCGCTTCGGCGCCACCGACGCCAACATGGACCGCGTCGAGGCCGTGGTCGCGCGCTACGGGGCCCTGATGGTGGTCTTCGCGCGCTTCTTCGTGATCCTGCGCCAGCTCAACGGCATCGTCGCCGGCACCACCGGCATGCGCTGGCCGGTCTTCATCGTCGCCAACATGATCGGCGCAGCGCTCTGGGTCGGCCTCTGGACGACGCTGGCCTACAGCTTCGGCGCCAGCGCCAGGGACATCCTGCCGTTCTTCTGGCACCACCTCGCGCTCGTCGCCGCCATCCTCACCCCGCTGGGCATCGCGGCACTGGCCTGGCTCCGCTGGCGCCAGCACCGCGACCCGGCGGCCTGAGCCGCCTCACGCCGCGTCCGCATCCGCCTCGCGCTCGCTCGCCTGTCGCGACCACATCGCCGCATAGCGCCCCTCGCGCTCCAGCAGCTCGGCATGGGTGCCGCTCTCGACCACCACGCCGCGCTCGAGCACGACGATCCGGTCGGCATCGACCACCGTCGAGAGCCGGTGCGCGATGGTGATCACGCTGCGTCCCTCGCCCATCGCCTTCAGGCTGTCCTGGATGTCGCGCTCGGTCTGGGTGTCGAGCGCCGAGGTGGCCTCGTCCAGCAAGAGGATCGGCGGATCCTTCAAGAGCGTGCGTGCGATCCCCACCCGCTGCTTCTCGCCACCCGAGAGCTTCAGCCCCCGCTCGCCCACCATCGTGTCGTAGCCATCCGGCAGCCGTTCGACGAAATCGTGGATCTGTGCCGCCCGCGCCGCCGCCTCGATCTCGGCGCGCGTCGCCTCGGGCCGCCCATAGGCGATGTTGTAGAGGATCGTGTCGTTGAAGAGCACGGTGTCCTGCGGCACCATGCCGATCTGCGCGCGCAGGCTGGTCTGGGTCACGTCGCGGATATCCTGCCCGTCGATCTCGATCGCCCCGCCGGTCACGTCGTAGAACCGGAACAGGAGCCGCGCGATCGTCGACTTGCCCGACCCCGAAGGCCCGACCACCGCGACGGTCTGCCCCGGCTCGACCACCATGTTCAGCCCGTGCAGGATGCCCCGCTCGGTATCGTAGTGGAAATCCACATCGCGAAACGTGATCCGCCCGCCCGCGACCTTGAGCGGCACGGCGCCGGGCCGGTCCTCGATCTCGGCGTTCTGCTCGAGGAGCCCGAACATCTCGCCCATGTCCACCAGCGCCTGCCGGATCTCGCGGTAAACCGTGCCGAGAAAGTTGAGCGGCATCGTGAGCTGGATCATGTAGGCGTTGACCATCACGAAATCGCCGACGCTGAGCTCGCCCGACTGCACGCCGAGCGCCGCCATCACCATCACGATCACCAGCCCCGCGGTGATGATGATTGACTGCCCGACATTCAGCCAGGCGAGGCTCACCCCGGTCTGCACCGCCGCCGCCTCGTAGCCCTGCATCGAGGCGTCGTAACGCGAGGCCTCGCGATCCTCGGCGTTGAAATACTTCACCGTCTCGAAGTTCAGGAGGCTGTCGATCGCCTTCTGGTTCGCATCCGTATCGCGCTCGTTCATCCGCCGGCGGATCTGCACCCGCCACTCGGTCACCTTGAAGGTGAACCAGACGTAGAGCGTGATCACCGCGATCACCACGACGAGATACCAGACGTCGAAGACGAAGAAGAGGATCGCGCCGACCATCACCAGTTCGAGGATCAGCGGGATGATCGAGAACAGCAGGAACCGCAGCAGGAAATCCACACCCTTCACGCCGCGCTCGATGATCCGGCTGAGGCCCCCGGTCTTGCGGGTGATGTGGTAGCGCAGGCTCAGCGCATGGATGTGCCGGAAGGTCTCGAGGGCGAGCTGGCGCAGCGCGCTCTGGCCGACCTTGCTGAAGATGCCGTCGCGCAGCTGCGCGAACCCCACGCCGGCAAGCCGCATCAGCCCGTAGAAGATCGTCAGCGCCACCGGCCCGGCGATCAGCAGGAACTCGCCCTGCGCCGCGGGATCGGCCGGCGCCAGCCCGTCCACGGCGCCGCGGAAGAAGAACGGCGTGATCACGGTGGCCACCTTCGCGACCACCAGCGCCAGCAGGGCCAGCACCACCCGGCGCTTCACCCAGGGCTGGTCGTCCGGCCAGAGATAGGGCGACACCTTGCGCACCGTGCTCCAGCCGCTGGCCTCCGGCGGCACCGGCCCCGGCACCGCCCCTGCTTCTTCGGCAACACTCATCGGTCAGTCGGCCTCCTCGGCACCCGGAAGTGCGAGAACCTGACCGGGATAGATCAGGTCGGGATCGCGGATCAGTTCACTGTTCGCGGTGAAGATCTGCGTGAACAGCACGCCTGAACCATAGTGCACCCGGGCAAGAGTCCAGAGGGTATTTCCCGGCTGAACGGTGACCGCCCCGTCGATCACCTCCGCCACCGCGCCCTCGACGCCCGGTCGCGGCAGGGGTGCCGCCGGAAAATCGCGCTGGAACGGCGTCTCGACCCGGCTCGTCACCCGACCCGTCGCGTCGAGCGCATCGATCCGCAGCCGGTAGAGCCCCTCGGCCAGATCGTCGAGTTCGAGCGCCCAGCGGCCGTCCCCGGCCACCGCCCCCTCGCCGGCGAGCGCGCCGTCGACATAGGCCCTGAGCTCGGCGGCCGGTGTGCCGAGCCCGCTCAGGGTCACCTCACCCGCCTCCGAATAGGCGATCGTCGCCAGCGTGACCTGCCGCGCCTCGCCCGGCTGCGGCGCCGGCGCCTCGGTCTGCGTCACCTCCACCGCGCCGTCGGCCCGCACCACCGCCGTCGCGGCGATCGCCGGCTCTTCGGTCCCGGCCTCGCCTTCGGCCTCGGGCGCCGCCTCCGCCGCAGCTTCCCCGCGTCCGGCAGCCTCCGCCGCCGGTGCGTCGGGCAGCAGCATCACCACCTCGTCCGACCGGCTCTGCGTCCCGTCCGGTGCCTCGGCATCGAGGGTGAGCGCCTGCGGCGCAATGCCCGGATCGGCCCGGAAGATCGCCACGAAATTGCCGTCCGCATCGGCCTCGGCCTCGGCCAGCGCATCGGCGTCGGACCGGATCGTCACCCGCGCGCCCGGCGCCGCCGTCCCGGCGATCACCGCCGAACCGTCGCGCTCGACCCGCACCAGATCGAAGGCCGGCGCCTGCGGCTCGGCCCCGGTCGCAGCGGTATCGACCGTCTCGGGCGACGCGTCCTGCGGCGCGGCCTCGCGTGTCGGCCTCCGTGTCGGGCCCCGCATCTTCGGATGCTGCGGCTTCCGGCGCTTCGGTCGGCGCCGCCCCCGGTGCGGGCTCGGTCCGCGGCCCGGCCGCGACCTCCGGTTCCGCCTCCCCGGCGGCCCCGGCGCTCCCCTCGGCATCCGGATAGCGCGGCGGCGGCTCGGGCAGGAACCGCTCGGACACGCCCCAGTACATCGCCGAAGCCGCGACCGTGAGCACCCCGGCCAGGGCCACGATCCCGAGCACGATCCGGCGCGACCCGGTGCCCGCCTGCGGAGCCCCGGCGGGCCGGTCGACCTCGGGTTTGCTGTCGGTCATCTCTCGACCCTTCCACGGCGCCGCGCGCGCGGCACGCAACAGTTTCGCTCACAGGTCTCGCCCGCTCCGGCGCAACCTGCTAGCAGAGGGCGTGTCCTGATCTTGCGGCACAGGAAACTAGTTGGATTTCAGGAGCGTGTCCATGCATGCTGCAGCGATCAACTCGGTATGCGTGTTCTGCGGCTCGCGGCCCGGACGCGACCCGGCCCATGCCGAGGCCGCCACGGCGCTCGGCGGGGCGCTCGCGAGCGCCGGCCTGCGTCTCGTCTACGGGGCCGGCGATGTCGGGCTGATGGGCGCGGTCGCCCGGGCCGCCCAGGAGGCCGGCGGCGACACTTTCGGCGTCATCCCGGTGCATCTCCTCGCCCGCGAGGTCGGCAAGCGCGACCTCTCGCGCTTCGTCGTCACCGAGACCATGCACGAGCGCAAGAAGGTGATGTTCATGAACGCCGACGCGATCGTGACGCTGCCCGGCGGCCCCGGCTCGCTCGACGAGCTTTTCGAGGTGCTGACCTGGCGCCAGCTCGGCCTCCACGAAAAGCCGGTCTACCTCCTGAACGTCAACGGCTACTGGGACCCGCTGCTGGCCCTCCTCGACCACCTGGTGGCCCAGGGCTTCGCCGAGCCCTCGTTCCTCGACTTCCTCACCCCGGTCGCGAGCGTCGCCGCCCTGATGGAGCGCCTTGCCCCCCCGGCCTGACCGCCTCAGACCACCGCGCGCCGGTAGAGATGCCAGGTCGCGTGTCCCAGCACCGGCAGCACCACCACCAGTCCCAGGAGCGCCGGCAAGGCGCCCAGCACCAGCCCGCCAGCCACGATCAGCCCCCAGGCTGCGATCGGCACGGGGTTCTCCATCGCCACCCGCACCGAGGTCGCCACCGCCATCGGCAGGCCCACATTGCGGTCGAGCAGCATCGGAAACGACACCGCGCTCGCCGCCAGCACCAGAACCGCGAAGAAGAACCCGACCGCCATGCCGACGAGGATCATCACCCAGCCCGCCCCGGTGCCGAACACCTGAGCCGCGAAAGCCCCCAGCGATTCCGGCGGCACCGGCCCGAGCGTCGCGCTCCAGATGCCGTGCGCCACGATCAGCCAGACCACATAGGTCGCGAACAGCATCAGCGAGAGCACGAAGATCGCCCCGAAGGACGGCGCGCGCAGCACCGCCAGCGCATCGCCCCAGTTCGGCTGGAAGCCCGCCTCGCGCTTGCGGCTCATCTCGTAGAGCCCCACCGCCGCCACCGGCCCGACCAGCGCGAAGCCCGACAGGATCGGGAAGATCAGCGGCAAGAGGTTGCCGGTGAATGCGGCCCAGGCCAGGAAACCGCCGATCAGCGGATAGAGCAGGCAGAGAAACACCACATCCGAGCGGCAGGCGACGAAATCATCGACCCCGGCCTTGAGGGCGGCGCGCAGGTCCGAAAGCTCCAGCCGGCGCACCTCCGGCGGCGCGGCATCCTCCTTGACCGCGAGATGCTCCGCCACATCCCCCAGATGCCGTCCGGTCGCCGTGACGGCGCCGACACTCCATGACAGCGGATTTCCGATGACCTTGGGCATGCTGCTCTCCCCTGCTTGCGCGGTTCGGTCCGGGCGGCGGACCGAAGCGGGCCGGCGCCTCCGAAAGCGGACACCATACCACAAAATCACGCCTTTGCGCATCACGGCTTGTTTCCTTCCCGCGCATCAGGGCGGGCCGGCCACCCGCTCCGCCCGCCGCGACCGCCGCCAGCTCTCCACCGAATAGAGCGCGAGCGCCGCCCAGATCAGCGGAAAGGCGACCCCATGCCACCAGGTGAACACCTCGCCGAAAATCGTAACCGCAACAAGGAATTGGATCGTCGGGTTGAGATACTGAATGAGCCCCACCGAGGCATAGCTGATCCGCCGCGCCGCATAGGAGAACAGGATCAGCGGCCCCGCCGTCAGCGGCCCCGACCCGATCAGCATCGCCGTGGTCAGACCGTCGCCGAGGAACCACCCGCCGGGCTTGCCCCCCGGATCGGCCCACAGATCCGCGTGCAATCCGACCAGCCACAACAGCGCCAGCGGCGCCAGCAGCAGCGTCTCGACCAGCACGCTGATCACCGGCCCGAGCGGCTGGCGCGCCTTCAGGAGCCCGTAGGCCCCGAAACTCAGCGCCAGCGTGAGCGCCACCCGCGGCACGCCCCCGAGCCCGAAGGCCAGCACCGCCACCGCCACCCCGGCGAGCGCCACGGCGGCCACCTGAAGCCGGCTCAGCCGCTCGCCCTGGAACACGAAGCCCAGCACCACCGCCACCAGCGGAAAGATGTAATAACCGAGGCTCGCCTCGAGCGCATGCCCCGACTGCACCGCCGAGATGAACACCAGCCAGTTCGTCGCGATCATCACCGCCGCGAATGCGAGCAGCCGCCGGGTCCGCCGTTCCGCCAGCGCCGCGCGCACCTCCGGCACCCGGCCCTGCACCAGCACGACACCGGCGAGAAACACCGCGCTCCAGATCGTGCGATGCGCCAGCACCTCGAGGGCCGGCACATGGCCGAGCGCCTTGTACCAGAGGCTCGACAACCCCCAGACCAGCGCCGCGGCGAGCATCGCCGATACACCCTTCGCCGCCTGATCCACCGCGCTTCGCTCCGCTCTCTTGCGGTCTGAGTGAGCGCGCGCGGCGCCCGGGTCAATCCCCCAGCCGATGCCGCACTGCGACATCGCGACTCAGGCCCTCTCGCAGGTCCCGCTTGCGATGCACCCGTCAAAGCCTCACCTTCCTTGAATGGTTAGGAGTGTGTTAACGGGTCATCGCTATGCTCGGTCGAAAGCCGGCACCGAGGACAGCGACATGACCCATCGCAGCCCCGCATCTCCCCGCCCCCGACACGGCCTCGCCCTTGCCGCACTCCTCGCGGCCCTCGTCACCCCGCCCGCTTTCGCCCGCGACGCCAGCCACCTGCCCGCCACCGAGCGCGTCGCCGGCATTCCGGGCACCGATCCGCGCGCCTACCGCAGCCACGGCACCGACAGCCCCCTCGCCCATCCGCCCGCCACCCGCTCGGTCGGCGTGCAGATCGAGCGCAACGAGACCGGCGTGCGCCTCGGCAACCTCTCCTTCCCGTTCCTGTTCGAGGCGCTCTACAAGCGCCACGGCGAGGCCGCCGCCTACATCTTCGACCGCAGCGCGGACAGCGTCGCGGGCCGCGACATCCCGGTCTTCAACCTCGCCAACGGCTTCTTCGACTTCCCCACCGGCGAATTCCGCCGCGTCGTGGAGGTGGCCGACGTGATCAGCCTCAGCCAGACCACCGTGATCACCCGCAGCGCGGAGGGCAGCTTCAGCGGCACCTCCTCGCAATACGCCTCCTCCGCCGGGATCGAGGTGCTGCGCGCGCTCTGGGCCGGCACCGACACCGCGGTCTTCCACGCCATCGGCAACGACCGCGCCGATGCCGCCCAGACCTATCCGGAAGCCAATCTCAACTGGATCTTCAACGATCTCTACGTCCGCGTCGGCCGCGGCAGCGCCGATGCCGACGGCACCGTGCGCGTCGACGCCAATTCCCCGCCCAACGCGGTCACGGTGATCGCCGAGATCCCCGGCTACCATTACCGGCTGTTCTCCGACCCGGCGGAGGCCTTTCAACGCACCTACGGCTATCTCGAGCGCAACCGCGACTTCTACGAGAACGCCCTGATCCGCGCCGTGGCGCAGAATCTCGTGAGCCCGTTCAATCTCGGCTTCTGCCGCGGCCGCACCCGCTACGACGCACCCTTCGCCGGCCGCGACCTCCTGGACCGGCCGACCTACGCCCAGATCAGCACGCCGCTCTCCGAGCTTTTCCGGGCCTACAGCACCTGCGCCACCGAAACCCTGCGCGACCGCTACGCGAGCCGCGGCCACGAACCGACCACCGCCTACAATCTGAGGCAGATCGGCGGCACCTCGTTCTCGACACCCGCCGCCGCCGGGCTCTTCCTCGCCCTCCACGAGACCCATCCCTACCTCACCAAGCACGACCTGCTCGCCGCGCTCATCCTTGCCGCCCGGCCCGCCGCCAGCGTCGCCGGCGCCGACGGGGCGCCCGACCGCCCGGTGGCAGCGCGCCGCAACGGTCGCGGCCTGCCGCACAGCCCCGAGGCCGGCTTCGGCTTCGTCTCCGCCACCGCCTTCCGGGCCGCCGCCGCCGACCTCGCCGCGCTGCAGGCCGCCCGCCCCGACCTCTCCACCCGCGAGCAGGACACCGCCTCGGCGATCACCGTCTTCGACACCGAGCCCGCGCCGGATTCCGCGGGCCGGCGCAGCTACCCGATCGAGGTCCCTGAAAATCCGCTCTTCGTGCGCGGCGTCCTGGTGGCGAATTTCGGCAACGGCAACCGCGACGTGCCCGAGACCGTCACCCTCACCGATCCGCAGGGCGGCAGCGTCACGCTCTCCCCCGCCCGCTACCGCAGCGGCAGCCTTCTGGTGCTCGCCGGCACCGACGCCTTCTTCGGCACCCCGGTCGCCGGCACCTGGCAGCTGACCGTGCCCGAGGGCTACCGCGTCGAGGCCGCCGGCCTCTCGATCGAAGGCATCGCCGGCGGGGAGCAGAGCCTCGTCGACACCTTCCTCGAAACCCGCGGCTACCCCACCACCCCCCGCATCGCCGCCGCAGCCCAGTAGGGCCGGCGCCGCCGGTTTCCCGCCAGTCCGCTCGGACGGGCAAGTTCATGCCCGGCGCCTTCGGCTTGTCGAGGGCGAAACCACAGCCCGCTCCGCACCACAGCCCGCCCCAAGCCGGGCGAGCGCCTGCCCGTGGGATGGCGCTCCGACACTTCCGCAACGCGATTTATGCCGCCACACACCTCCTCCATCCGACCGGCGCACCAACTTCGACAAAGCGCCAGCCCGCCGGAACGGGCAGGCGCTCGCCCGGCGCCTTCGGCTCGATTCCGGGCGGGCATGCGCCCCTGTCAGCACTCCACCGTCTCCATCCGCACAAAAAAGCCCCGCAGGATCACCTGCGGGGCCCATCACCCATCAAAAACGGCGGCCTCACATGCGCGAGGCGACGTTCTCCCAGTTCACCAGATTGTCGAGGAAGTTCGTGAGATATGCCGGCCGCTTGTTGCGGTAGTCGATGTAGTAGGAATGCTCCCACACATCGCAGCCCAGAAGTGCCGTCTGGCCGAAGCAGAGCGGGTTCACGCCGTTCTCGGTCTTGGTGACCTTGAGGCTGCCGTCGCTGTCCTTCACCAGCCAGGCCCAGCCCGAGCCGAACTGGCCCGCGCCGGCGGCGGAGAACTGCGACTTGAACTCGTCGACCGACCCGAAGGCTTCCGTCAGCGCCTTCTCGACCTCGCCCGGCATGCCCTTGCCCGGACCCATCATCTCCCAGAACTGCGCATGGTTCCAGTGCTGGCTGGCGTTGTTGAAGATGCCCGACTGCGCCACCGCGCCCTTGTCGTAGGTGCCCGTGACGATCTCCTCGACCGACTTGCCCTCCCACTCGGTGCCGGCGATCAGCTTGTTGCCGTTGTCGACATAGGCCTTGTGGTGGATGTCGTGGTGGAACTCGAGCGTCTCGCGCGACATGCCGTGCTCGGCCAGCGCGTCGTGGGAATAGGGGAGATCGGGAAGTTCGAAAGCCATTGCGTTTTCCTCGCTGTCTTCTGGTCTGGAATCGTCAGGTGTCTTGTCGTCCGATGTCTCGTCTCGGCGGATCCGCACCATGCGGACCTCTATATGGCCCGGAGGCGGTCCGATGAAAGGGCCGCGATCAGACCGGCAGCAGGGCCGCGGCGATCCGCCGGCCTTCGGCCAGCAGCACGTTGAAGGTCCGGCAGGCCGAGGGCGTGCCCATCAGCTCCACGCCGGTGCCGCCCGCCTCCAGCTCCGCGCGCAGAGCATCGAACGCTGGCCCCAACGCCCGCATCTCCGCCCCGGTTCCGACCAGCAGCACGTCGATCTCCGCGACCCGCCCGGCCAGCGCCGCGAGATCGGGCGCGCCCATCCAGGGCTCGGGATCGCATCCCGGCCAGAGCAGCACCGGCCCGGCATGGACGATCCCGCCGACGCGGAACCCGCCGGTCCCGTAGCCGTCGATCGGCAGGCGCCCGTCGAACACCACCTCGCGCGTCTGCATCCCCGCTCTCCTCCGTCAGCGCCGCCGGCGGCCCGAAGGCACGCCCGCAGGCTCAGGCATCGACATTGGCGAATTGCGTTCCGGCCCCGCCCGCATCGGGCTTCGACCAGTCGCGCTTGACCCCGAGCCGCAGGAGCAGCGCCGAGGCGATCCAGATCGACGAATAGGTGCCGATCACCACGCCCCAGATCATCGCGAAGGTGAAACCGTGGATCACCTCGCCGCCGAGATAGAACAGCGCGATCAGCGCGATCAGCGTGGTCCCCGAGGTCATCAGCGTCCGGCTCAGCGTCTCGTTGATCGAGAGGTTCAGCACCTCCACCAGCGGCGTGGTCTTGTACTTGCGCAGGTTCTCGCGCACCCGGTCGAAGACGATCACCGTGTCGTTGAGCGAATAGCCCACGATCGTCAGGATCGCCGCGATGATCGAGAGGTTGAACTCGATCTGCAACAGGCTGAACACCCCGATGGTGATGATCACGTCATGCACCAGCGAGGCCACCGCCGCGACCGAGAACTGCCACTCGAAGCGCAACCAGATGTAGAACAGGATCGCCGCGATCGCCGCCACCACGGCGATGATCCCGGCCCGCACCAGCTCCCCCGAGACCTTGGCACCGACATTGTCGACCTGCAGATAGCTGATGCCCGGAAACGCCGCGTTCAGCGCGTCCTGCACCTCGGTCACCAGCGCCGCCTGCGCATCCGGATCCTCGTCGGTGATGCCGATGCGCATCAGCACCGCATGGCGTTCGGTGCCCGCCGGGTCCGAGACCCGCGTCACCGCCACGTCGCCCAGCTCGAGCCCGGTCAGCAGGTCGCGGAAATCCCCCACCGGCTCCTCCTCGGGCGTCTCCGCCATGATCAGCGTGCCGCCGAGGAAATCGACGCCGTAATTCAGCCCGCGGGTGAAGAACAGCGCCAGCGAGGCGACGATCGCCACCATCGACAGGATCAGGAAGATCCGGTCGAAGCGGAAGAAGTCGATATTCGTGGTCTCGGGAACCAGCCTGAGCCGAAACATGCGCCGCCCTCCTATACCGTGAGCGTCTTGGGACGCCGCCACTCGAACCAGGTCACGATCATGATCCGCGTGACGAAGAGCGCGGTGAACACCGAGGTCACGATCCCGAGCCCCAGCGTCACCGCGAAGCCCCGGACCGGCCCCGAGCCGATCACGAACAGGATCACCGCCGCGATCAGCGTGGTGATGTTGGCGTCGAGAATCGCCGACACCGCCTTCTCGTAGCCGAGCTCGATCGCCCGCGCCGGCCCGCGCGCCGTCTTCATCTCCTCGCGGATGCGCTCGAAGATCAGCACATTGGCATCCACCGCCATCCCGATCGTCAGCACCAGCCCGGCGATCCCCGGCAGCGTCAGCGTCGCCCCGATCAGGCTCAGGAGCGCGAAGACCATCGCGATGTTGATCACCAGCGAGATGTTCGCGAAGATCCCGAAGAGCCCGTAGGCCAGCGCCATGAACAACAGCACCGCCCCCATCGCCACCGCGGCGGCGAGCTTGCCGGCATCGATCGAATCCTGCCCCAGCTCCGGCCCGATGGTGCGCTGCTCGAGCACCGTGATCTCCGCCGGCAAGGCACCGGCGCGCAGCAGGATCGCGAGCCGCGTCGTCTCCTCGGGGGTGAAATTCCCGGTGATGATCCCCGAGCCGCCCGGAATGTGGCTCTGGATCACCGGCGCCGAGATCACCTCCTCGTCGAGCACGATGGCGAAGGGATTGCCGATGTTCTGCGCGGTATAGGCCCCGAAGGCCGCCCCCCCGGCGGCATTGAAGCGGAAATTCACCGCCGGCCGGCCGTTCTGGTCGAAGGCGGGCTGGCTGTCGACGAGCTGCTCGCCCGACACCACCGCGCGCCGCTCGAGCACGTACCAGGTGTTCGGCTCGTCCATCGAGGGGTAGATCACCTCCTCGAGCCCCGGTCGCGTGGTGCCGTCGCCGGTCCGCGTCACCACCGGATGGAAGGCGAGCTTCGCGGTCTGCCCGATCACCGCGAGCAACTCCTCCGCCGAGCCGATGCCCGGCACCTGCACGAGGATGCGGTCCTCGCCCTGGCGCTGGATCGTCGGCTCGCGGGTGCCGGTCTCGTCGACACGGCGGCGGATGATCTCGAGGCTCTGCTGCATGGTGCGGTCATCGACCGCCCGGCGCTCGGCCTCCGAGAGCGTGACCCGGATCTCGTCCGCGCCCACCACATTCACCTCGAAGTCCCGCGAGACCCCGCCCGTCAGGGTCTGCACCGGCCGCGACACCGCCTGCACCGCCGTGCGCGCCGCCTCGATGCCGCCCGGCGTGCCGATGCGGATGCGCAACTCGTCGGGCGCGCTGTCGATCCGCCGCACCGATCCCACCTCGTCGCGCACGTCGCGCAGCGCATCGCGCAGCACCGGCCAGAGGCTCTCCATGCGCTCGGCATAGACATCACCCACCTGCACCTCGACGAGCACATGCGCGCCGCCGCGCAGATCGAGCCCGAGGCTGACGAGGTTCGACGGCAGGAAGGACGGCCAGCCCTCCGCGTCGGCTTGCTGCTCGGGCGTCAGCGACGCACCCTGCTCGACCAGCAGATTGGCGTCGTTGAACCGCTCGACCCGGTCATAGGCCAGGTTCGGCAGGGCGACGACAAGCGCGCCGGCACAGACGGCGATGACCGTCAGTTTCTTCCAAAGCGGAAATTGCAGCATCGGGGCCCTCGCCTCTGGCGGCCGCGCACCCTGCCCGGAGGCAGGGCCGGCCGGATCACGCCTCGGCGGGTTCCGTCTTGCTCATCACCTGGGCGATCGTCGCCTTGATGACCTTCACCTTGACGTTCGGCGCGATCTCGATCTCGGCCTCGGCGTCGGTGACCTTCACCACCTTGCCGATCAGCCCGCCCTGGGTCACCACCTGATCGCCCCGGCGCAGCGCCTCGACCATGGCGCGGTGTTCCTTCACCTTCTTCTGCTGCGGCCGGATCATCAGGAAGTACATGATCGCGAAGATCAGCACGATCGGCACGAAGCTCACGATACCGCCGGCGGCGCCTGCGCCTCCTGCAGCCTGGGCGAATGCGGGGGTGACGAACATCTCGGATTTCCTTCCAGCACGGACGGGTCTGGACCCGTCGCCTTGTCATGGCCTGCGCACCGAAACCCGGGCGCAAAATCGCGCGGACACTACGCGCGGCCCCGAAGCTTGGCAAGGCGGCGCGGCTCACGACCGCGCCACCCCGGAAGGATGCCCGTCTCAGCGCCTGGGCGGGGTCTCCCGCGCTTCCGGGCGGGCCGTGCCGGTCTGCCGGGCGGGGTGCACGACCGGCCGTGCCGGCAGGTCGTGGCGGGTCGCGGTCATGAAGGTCGCAGCGTAGATGCCGTACATGATAGTCTCCTTTTCCGAACTGATCCGACCCTACGCCCCCATGGCCCGCATTCCCAAGTCGCAAAGATTGACAAGACAATAGCTGTGCTATCCTGTGCGACATGGATTGGCGCCGCATCCCCTCGCTTTCCGCCCTGCGCGCCTTCGAGGCCCAGGCCCGGCTCGGCGGCTTCACCGCCGCCGCCCGCGATCTCAACGTCACGCAAGCAGCGATCGCCCAGCATGTCCGGGCGCTGGAGGCGCATTTCGGCACCGATCTCGTGACCCGCGCCGGCCGCGGCACCGCGCTGACGCCCGCAGGCCAGCAGCTCGCCGCCACCCTCACCGAAGGCTTCGGCGCGATCGAGGACGGCGTGCGCGCGCTGCTCGATGCCGACGCCGCCCGCCCGCTCGTCGTCTCGCTCACCCCGGCCTTCGCCGAGAACTGGCTGATGCCCCGGCTCGGCGGCTTCTGGGCGGCGCATCCGGGCATCGAGCTCGCCCTGCGCCCCTCCACCGCCCTCGTCGATCTGCGCCGCGACGGCATCGACCTCGCGATCCGCTACGGGAACGGCGACTGGCCCGGCGTCGAGAGCACGCCGCTGGTCGCGCCGGATTTCGCCGTGGTGGGTGCTCCGTCCCTGCTCGCCGGCCGCGACCATCACCAGCCCGCCGCCCTCGCCGATCTGCGCTGGCTGATCGAGACCGGCTTCACCGAACAGGCACTCTGGGCCGAGGCCTTCGGGCTCGATTTCGACGCGATGGACATCGTCACCCTCGACACCAACACCCTGGTGCTCTCGGCCACCCGCGCCGGCCACGGCGTCTCGATCCATCCCCGCGTCGTCGTCGAGCGCGACATCGCCGAAGGCCGCCTCGTCGCCGCCGGCGCCACCGCCGGCGAAGGCCCCGGCTACCACCTCCTCACCCGCCCCGGCCCCCTCCCGCCCCGCCTGAAGGCGCTGATCGGCTGGCTCAGGACAAGCGCGGGCGCATAGCACCGCTGCCAGGGAGCTCTCCCCCCGGCGCAAAAATTGTACGTACAGCATGCGTACCGAATGCATACAGGATGCATACAGCGGTTTTGCGCCCTTGAACCGTGCCGGGGTTCCGGTATGACCCGAAGCCCGAGACCCGATCCGAGGCCGCCCCATGCATGATATCCGCGCCATTCGCGACACGCCCCACGCCTTCGATGCCGCCCTCGGGCGGCGCGGGCTGGCGCCGCAGGCCGAGCTGATCCTCGAGCTCGACGAGACCCGCCGCACCCGCATCAAGGCCGCCGAGGACGCCCTCGCCGCGCGCAACGCCGCAAGCAAGGAAGTGGGTGCCGCCAAGGCCCGTGGAGACGATGCGGAATTCGAGAGGTTGCGCGCGCTAGTCTCTGAAAAGAAAGACGAAATCGCACAGCTCGAAGCCGAGGCCGCCCACGCCGATGCCGCCCTGCGCGACATCCTGATGGGCCTGCCCAACCTGCCCCTCGACACCGTGCCCGACGGTCCCGACGAGACCGCCAATGTCGAGATCCGCCGCTGGGGAGACCCCCGCCGCTTCGACTTCAAGCCCTTGGAACATTTCGACATTCCCGCCGTGAAGCCCGGCATGGATTTCGAGCTCGCCGCGAAGCTTTCCGGCAGCCGCTTCGTCGTGCTGTCGGGCGCCATCGCCCGCCTCCACCGCGCGCTCGCACAGTTCATGCTCGACACCCATGTGGAAAAGAACGGCCTTTCAGAGACTTGGACGCCGGTCCTCGTGCGCGACGAGGCGATGACCGGCACCGGCCAGCTGCCCAAATTCGCCGAGGACAGCTACCGCACCACCAATGGCTGGTGGCTGATCCCGACCTCCGAAGTGACCCTGACCAACATCGTCGCCGGCGAGATCGTCGACGCCGAAACCCTGCCGCGCCGCTACGTCGCCCACAGCCAGTGCTTCCGCTCCGAAGCCGGCTCGGCGGGCAAGGACACCTCCGGCATGCTGCGCCAGCACCAGTTCGAAAAGGTCGAGATGGTCTCGATCACCCGCCCCGAAGACAGCCTCGCCGAGCACGCCCGCATGACCGCCTGCGCCGAGAACATTCTGGAATTGCTCGGACTTCCCTACCGCACCATCGTGCTCTGCACCGGCGACATGGGCTTCGGCGCGCGCATCACTCACGACATCGAGGTCTGGCTGCCGGGGCAGGATACCTACCGCGAGATCAGCTCGGTCTCGGAATGCGGCGACTTCCAGGCCCGCCGCATGAACGGCCGCTTCCGCCGCGGCGAGGGCGAGAAGCCGGAATTCGTCCACACCCTCAACGGCTCCGGCCTCGCCGTCGGACGCTGCCTGATCGCCGTTCTGGAAAACGGCCAGCAGGAAGACGGCTCGGTCACCCTGCCCGAAGCCCTCCGCCCCTGGCTGCGCGGCGCCACCCGCATCACCCCGGACGGCACGCTGGCCTGAACCGGCAAAGGCGGCCTTTGCCGCCCTTGATGAGCGCGCAGGTGCGCGCAAGCCTTCTTGCCGGCCCGCGCCGTTTGGCGCGGGCTGACTGCTCTCCAGGTTAGCAAACCTCTATGAAAGCCTTGGGAAATCAGTCGACTGTCGTGTCACCCACCACATCGCGTTTCATCGCCATGCGACGCTTGATCGCCTTGCCGAAGACGATGGGCAGCACGAAGCCGACGATCGACACCGTCCAGAGCCCGATCGACAGCGGCGAGGCGAAGAGCGCCGTCCAGTCACCGTCCGAGATCGTCATCGCCCGGCGCAGATTGGCTTCCATCTGGTTGCCCAGCAGGACGCCGAGGATCACCGGCACGAGCGGCACCTCGAGCTTGCGCAGCCCCCAGCCCAGCACCCCGAACATCACCATCACCAGAAGATCGAAGGTCGAGCCCGAGATGCCGTAGATGCCGACGAAGCTGACCATGGCCACGATCGGCATGAGGTATTTCGGTGGCACCAGCAGCACCCGCACGAAGAGCCCGACCATCGGGATGTTCAGCAGCAAAAGCATGAAGTTGCCGATGAAAAGCGCCGCAATCAGTCCCCAGACCACATCCGGGTTGGACTGGAACAGGAGCGGGCCGGGCGTGATGTTGAGCGCGAGAAGCATCGCCAGCAGGACCGCCGTGGTGCCCGAGCCGGGCACGCCGAGTGCGAGCATCGGCACCAACGCGCCGCCGGCAGCGGCGTTGTTGCCGGCTTCGGGTGCCGCCACGCCGCGCGGATCGCCGGTACCGAAGGTGCCGTGCTTGTCGGCGACCTTCTTCTCCATCGAATAGGCAATGAACGAGCCGAGCGACGCGCCGGCGCCGGGCAGCACGCCCGCGACGAAGCCGAGCACCGTCGAGCGCGCCATGGTCGGCGTGCACTCCTTGAGCATCTTGAAGCTCGGCGTGATGCGGCCGATCTTCATCCCGGCTGCCTTGCCCTCGCCGGAGCCGTCGCCGCGATGCTCGAGGAAGACGAAGACCTCCGAGAGCGCGAAGAGGCCGACGATGGCGACAAGGAAATCGATGCCGTCGTAGAGATGCACCTCGCCGAAGGCGAAGCGCGGCACCCCGGTCTGGCCGTCGACGCCGATCATCGCGATGCCGAGACCGAGCGCCGCCGCCCAGGCCGCCTTGGCCTGGTTGGCGGAGGCGATGCCGCCCAGCGTGGCAAAGGCAAGCGTGAAGAGCGCGAAATACTCGGCCGGGCCGAACAGCAGCGCGACCTTGACCAGTTGGGGTGCGAGAAACACGAGGCCCCAGGTGGCGAAGAACGCGCCGACGAAGGAGGCGACGCCCGACAGTGCCAGCGCCTCGCCGGCGCGGCCCTGCTGCGCCATCGGATAGCCGTCCAGCGTGGTCATCAGAGCGGGCTCGTCGCCGGGAATGTTCAACAGGATCGAGGAGATGCGGCCGCCGTACATCGCGCCGTAATAGACCGACGTGAGCAGGATCAGCGCCGGCGTGGGCGGAAGGCCGAGGGTGAAGGCCAGGGGAATGAGGATCGCCACGCCGTTCGAGGGACCGAGGCCCGGCAGCGCGCCGATGATCGTGCCGAGAAAGCAGCCCAGCAGGGCGAGGCCGAGATTCTGCCACGTCAGGGCGACCGCGAACCCGTCGGCAAGAGAGGACAGGGCGTCCATGAGCGTCTCCTCAGAAGCCGAACGGGCCCTTAGCAAGCGATAGCCCGAGGATAAGATGGAAGATCGTGTAGATGCCGGCGGCGATCAGGATGCCGGCCAGCAGTGCCGGCAGTGGTCGTGCCCCGAGTCGCCAGGACAGGAACGCCGAGGCCAGCGCGGTCGCGATCACGAAGCCGAGCCGAGGCAGCGCCAGCGCATAGACCACCATCACGAAGGCGGCGATGGCGATCTCCAGAAAGCGCGGTGGATCGGGCCAGATCGGCTTCGGGTCCGGGCGCAGGATCATCGCGAGGCTGGCGGCACCGAGGATCAGCCCGATGATGATTGGAAATGTCTTCGGCCCCACCGGGTCGGAGATGAAGCTGGTCTGGATCTGCGTCGCCTGCCAGATGAAGAAGCCGGCGAGTGCGAGGCCGATGCCGCCGAAGATGCGATCTCCCATTGGGCGTCCCCCCGTTCGGGATGTGTCTCGGGCGGAACCGGAGCCCCGCCCTCCGGCAAGACTACTGGATCAGGCCGATCTCGCGCGACAGTTCGGCGATCTCCGCCACCGAGTCCGCCACGAAACTCTGGAAGGCGTCCCCCTGCAGGTCAAGCGGTGCGAGGCCGTTCTGCGCCATCACGGCCTTCCATTCGTCGGAGGCATAGACCGTGCCGATGGCATTCACCCAGAATCATAGGCCTCGTCGGACATGCCGCCCGGCGCGTAGAAACCGCGCCAGTTGGCGCCCACCGCATCGATGCCCTGCTCGCGCGCCGTCGGGAAGGCGCCGAAGTCGCCCTCGAGCCGCTCGGGAGCCAGCACGGCGATCACCTTGATATCGCCGGAATCGACGAAGCCCTTCGCTTCGGAGGCGTCTCCCGTGAAGGCCTGCACCGACCCCGCGAGAAGCTGGGTCACTGCCTCGCCGCCGCCATCAAACGCCACGTACTTGATAGAGCGCACGTCGTCGATTCCAGCCTCGCGGGCGGTGGCGAGCACCTTGAGATGATCCCAGCCGCCCACCGCCGAACCGCCGGCGATCGAGATGCTCGTCGGATCGGCCTTGATCGCGTCCATCAGTTCAGGAAGCGTCGCGATCTCGCTGTCGGCGGCCACGGCGATGATGCCGTAATCCGCACCGACCGAGCCGATCCAGCGCACCTGGTCCATCGTATTCCCGGGAAAGGCGCCCTGGGCGAGCCGCGTCGAGGTCGCCGAGGAAGCCGCGACGATGAGATCGTTGGAATCGTTGCGCTTGTTGACCACTTCGGCAAAGGCGACACCACCGCCACCACCGGCCAGGTTCGTCACCTGCATCGTACCGGGCACCAGTCCGAGATCCTGCAGGGCGACACCTGCCTGCCGGCAGGTGAAGTCCCAGCCCCCACCGGGGTTGGCCGGTGCGATGCATTCGGTGGCTTCGGGTTCGAAGGCCTGCGCCGCCGCAGCAGCACAGAGGAGTGTCGCGGTGGCTGCAAGGCCACGCATGTAGGTGCGCATCATGAGCATTCCTTCCCTGGATCGGATCCCGGATCGACGTCCGGGTTGCAGGGGAAGCAGTCTAGGCCCGCCGCGACGCGCAAGCCAAGCGGTATTTCACATTCCCGTCAGGCCGCTGTCGGGTAGAGCGCCTCGTAGATCGGCTCGAGGGTGGTGCTGTCGAACAGCGACGAGACCGAGGTGCCGTTGGCAATGTTCAGGATCGCCTGACCGAAGAGCGGCGCCACCGGCACGACGCGGATGTTGCGCGCCTTGCGGATCGCATCTGTCGGCTCGATCGAATCGGTGATCACGAGGCTCTTCATCGACGAGTTGCGCACCCGCTCCACCGCGGGCCCCGACAGCACGCCATGGGTAATGTAGGCATGGACTTCCCGCGCCCCCTGATCCTTCAGGAGATCCGCTGCCTTAACGAGCGTGCCGGCGGTGTCGCAGATGTCGTCCACGATGATGCAGACCCGGTCCTTGACCTCGCCGATCACCGTCATCGACGCCACCTCGCCCGGCGCGGAGCGGCGCTTGTCGACGATGGCGAGATCGGCCCCGATGCGTTCGGCCAGTTCGCGCGCCCGGGCCACGCCGCCGACATCCGGCGAGACCACGGTGATCTTCGAGAGGTCACGGAACTTGTGGCAGATGTCGAGCGCGAAGACCGGCGAGGCATAGAGGTTGTCCACCGGCACGTCGAAGAAGCCCTGGATCTGGGCTGCATGCAGATCCATCGTCAGCACCCGCTCGATGCCGGCCTCGGTCAAGAGGTTCGCCACCAGCTTGGCGCTGATCGGCGTGCGCGCCTTGGTGCGCCGGTCCTGCCTTGCATAGCCGAAATAGGGGATCACCGCAGTGATGCGCGCCGCCGACGAGCGCTTGAGCGCATCGCACATGATCATCAGTTCCATCAGGTTGTCGTTCGCCGGGTTCGACGTCGACTGGATGATGAACATGTCCTCGCCACGAACGTTCTCGTAGACCTCGACGAAGATCTCCTGATCGTTGAACCGCTCGACCCGCGTCTTCACCAACTCGACCGGCTCGCCACGATGGATCGAGATCCGCCGCGCGATCGCCGTGGCCAGGGGCCGGTTGGAATTCCCCGCGATCAGCTTCGGCTTGAAGAGGGGGTTCATGGGGCGGCCCTTTCGCAGCGATTCCGGTCGGCGGACCGGTAGCACCGCGCGCCGGGCTTGCAAAGCCCTCGCTGGTCCTGTTGATCGGGCGGGCACAAAAGGGAGCACCACGCAATGGCCACGATCGACTACTACCTCTTTCCGCTGTCGCCCTTCAGCTATCTCGCGGGGCTCAGGCTCGAGGAAGTCGCCGCGCGCCATGGCGCGACGATCGCCTACAAGCCGGTGGAGTTGTTCCGCATCTTCGCCGAGACCGGCACCGCGCCGCCCAAGGACCGGCCCGAATGCCGCAAGCGCTACCGGATGCAGGACATCGCCCGCGTTGCCCGGTTCGAGGGCCTGCCGATCAACCTCCAGCCCGCGTTCTGGCCTGCCAATGCGGTGCCGGCCTCCGCCGCGATCATCGCCGCGCAGAACAGCGGCGCGAACGGCGATCCGGGCCAGCTTGTGCACAACATTCTCAAGGCCTGCTGGGCCGAGGACCGCGACATCGCCGACGACGCCGTCCTTCGAGACTGCCTCACCGCCGCCGGCTTCGAGGCCGACATCGCCGGACGGGGTCTGCTCGAGGCCGTCGAGATCCTGCAGCGCAACACCGATGAAGCGCTCAAGCGCTGGGTGTTCGGCGCACCGACCTACGTGGTCGGCGACGAAGTGTTCTGGGGCCAGGATCGCCTGCCACATCTCGACGCACATCTCGCCAGCCTCGCCTGACCCGCGCTGCCGGAGCGGCGACGCTCCGGTCCCCGCCTCTGCACGGGCGGGGGCTCAGGCCTCTTCTGCGACGGTCTCGGTTTTCAGCGCCTCGAGAAAGGCCGACACTTCGGCCTCCGAAGTCGACCAGTCGCACACCAGCCGCGCCGAGACCGGCACCTCGTCCGGCCCGTCGAGCGTCTGGTTGCCCGGCCAGAGGTAGTATTTCGCCCCCGCCGCCTGTGCCGCCCGGTGCCGGTGCCGCGGAAACCGCGCGAAGACCGCATTGGCCTCGGTCGGATGCACCAGATCGCCATCGGGCAAGGCCAGGATGCCCGCCGAGAGCTGATCGGCCCGGGCATTGGCCTTCCCGGCCAGATCGCGCCAGAGATCGTCCGCCAGATAGGCCTCCATCTGCGCCGAGAGGAACCGGTGCTTGGAAAACAGATGCCCACCGCGCTTGCGCCTGAGCTCGAACTCCCAGGACTTCTCCGGATCGAACAGGATCACCGCCTCGACGCCCAGAAGCCCGTTCTTCGTGCCGCCGAAGCTCAGCATGTCCACCCCCGCCCGCCAGGTGAGCTCCGCCGGCGTGCAGCCCAGACGCTCCAGCGCATTGGCGAAGCGCGCCCCATCCATATGCACCGGCACCCCGGCCGCCTTGGCAATCCCCGCCAGCCTCGCCACAGCCTCCGGCGTATAGACCGTGCCCGCCTCGGTCGCATTCGTCAGCGTCAGCGCCCCGCGCTGGACATTGTGCACCCCCGCCCGCGCCGTGAAGCCCAGCGCCGCCTCGAGGCTCGCCGGATCGATCCGCGCATGATCGCCCTCGAGCAAGGTGAGCTTGGCGCCGCCAGTGTAGAATTCCGGCGCACCGCACTCGTCCTCCTCCACATGGGCGTTCCTGTGGCAGTAGATCGTCGCCCAGGGCGGACACAGGCACGCAAGCCCGATCACGTTGGCCGCTGTCCCGGTCGCCACCAGATGCACCGCCGCCTCCGGCGCCTCGAAGATCTCCCGGAGCCGCGCCGTCACCCGCGCCATCGCCGCCTCGGCCCCGTAGGAGGCGGCATGGCCCTGATTGGCCCGCACCAGCGCTTCCATGACTTCCGGAGCGGCCGGTCCGGCATTGTCGGAGGTGAACCACATCACACGGCCTCTTCGATCACGTAATCCTGCCAGTCATCCTCGTCGACGTCGTATTCCGCCGTCATCCGCCCGCGCAGCGAGATGCCCGCCCGGTGAACGCTCTCCGGATCGCCCGAGATCAGCGGATGCCAGGGGGCGAGATCATGCCCGTCGAAGATCCGCTTGTAGGCACAACTCGCCGGCAGCCATTCCACCACGCTCTCGATGCTGTCGCGATCGAGCACCACGCAGGTCTTCACCAATTGCCGGCGGAGCGCATAATTCCCGCACCGACAGGTGTCGCGGTCCAGCAGCCGGCAGGCGATCGAGGTATAGGCCACCTCGCCGCTGTCCTCGTCCTCGAGCTTGATCATGCAGCACTTGCCGCAGCCGTCACACAGCGCCTCCCATTCGGCGCGCGGCAGCTCGTCGAGCGGAAACCGCCGCCAGAATTCGGGGCGCAAATCGGTGCGGTCGATGGGATCCTTTTTCATGGGCGCAAGATGACCCGATCAGCCCGAAAGGGAAAGGGGCCGCGTGTCGCAAGCGACGGAGAGAAAGCGCGGGCGGGTGCCTCGCTGCAACCTTGCACGGAGCCGCACGCTGCGCGCCCGGCAGATCTTGGAGCCTGTCCGAGAAGTCAGCCAGAACGGTCTCTGATGCCGAAATTCGCGCCCAACATGTCGCGAGGTCAACAATTTCGTCCACTTCACGCTGATGATCGGCCTCCTGCGGTCCCGAGATAGCACGACCTCTGTGCCGCCGCCGACTTTTGAGTCAGGCTCCTGGTAATTGACCGGTCCGCGCGTGATGAACAACAATCCCATGATGAAGGCCTCGACCATGCGCCCGACCCGGCTCGGCCGCGAACAGAGCTTCGCGTTCGAGCCCTTCTCCAGCAGGAAGAACAACCCGCACACCAGCGCCGCAAGCCCCGGGACGCCACCGAGAATCATCAACGCCTGCCGGTTCGAGAGGAATCCGGCCAGCAGCGCCAGAAAGCCCTGCTGGCGCACCGCGATCGCCAGATGCGTCTCGTAGAAGGAATGCGAGAAGTCGATGAACTCCTCGCGCTCCGGCGGGATCGACACGCAGGAGATCCCGCATCGAGATCGCCCGCGGCGACGCCAGCCGGCGCTTCCGTCTGTCTAACTATGGGTTGCGCGACACCCGGCAGACCCACCACCAGAGCCATTGAAACGACGCATGCCGACCCAGACGTCTGCCGAAATCGATCACGGGCATGCCCGCAAACCTCCCCGGCAGTCAGCCCTCCGGACCGGCGCTCGAGCCGGCTGCTGCCGCTGTCGCCCGCACCTGCCTTTCCGGACCCGCTTTCCGTTATCTCAGACGGATGACACTCCGGCCAGAAGCGCCCGGCTCTGGATGACGTCCGCTTCCATCTGCGCGACCAGGTCATCGACGCTGTCGAAGGCAAGCTCGCCGCGCTGGAACGCCACCAGCGCCACCGAGATCGAGGCTCCATAGAGATCGCCGGCGAAATCGAGCAGGTAGACCTCGAGATTGGGCGCGTTGACGCCGAAGGTCGGTCGCTCCCCGAGCGAGGCCGCGCCGTGGTAGGTTCCGCGGTGCGGCCCGTCGAGCACGTCCACCAGCACCGCATAGACCCCGAAGCGCGGCAGATGCAGTCCGTCGAGGCGCAGATTGGCGGTCGGGAAGCCGAGGTCGCGCCCGCGCTTGTCGCCGTGCTGCACCACGCCCTCGATCCGGTGCCAGTGCCCGAGAATGCGCGCCGCCTCCCCGGGCTCGCCGGCACTCAGCGCCGCCCGGATCGCCGAGGACGAATAATCCCCCTCCGCATCCGACACGAGCGGCGCCACGGTCACCCCGAAACCCAACTCCGCTCCCATCCGGCGCAGGAGGTCCGTATCGCCCGCGCGCCCCTTGCCGAAACGGAAGTCCGCCCCGGTCACCACATGCGCGAGACCGAGCCCGTCGTGCAGCACGCGGCGCACGAAGTCCTCAGCCGACAGGCCGGCAAGGGATGCATCGAAGCGCAGCTCGTAAAGCTGCGCGACCCCGAGCTTCTCCAGCCGATGCGCCCGCGCCTCGGCGGTCATCAGCCGGAAATCCGGCGCGTCGGGCTGGAAGAACCGGCGGGGATGCGGCTCGAAGGTCACGACGCCGAACGGCGCGCCACGTCCGGCGGCGGCGGCATGAGCAAGGGCCAGCACCGATTGGTGACCGAGATGAACACCGTCGAAATTGCCGATCGCCGCCGCCGCACCGCGATCCGCCGCCGCGATGCCCTCGTATCCCGAATACCGTTTCATGCGCCCCCGAGGCCCCGTGGCCTTGCGGAGCCGCGGCGGTCAGTCGAATTTCCGGCTCGGCGCCAGAACCAGCGCATCGCCCTTCAGCACGACCGTATCCCCGACCCGGCACTTGCAATCAAGGGTCACCCGGCGGCGCGAATGATCGATTTCCAGCACCGAAACCGTCGCCTCGACCCGGTCACCGGGTCGCACCGGCGCGAGAAAGGTGAGGTTCTGCTTGAGATAGACCGTGCCATGCCCCGGCAGCTGCTCGCCGATGACCGCCGAGATCAGCGCCGCCGTGAGCATGCCATGGGCAATGCGTCCCTCGAAGATCGTGTCGCGGGCATATCCGTCGTCGAGATGAACGGGATTGCAGTCGGTGGACAGCTCCGCGAACATCTCGATCTCGCGGTCGCCGATGGTCTTCGACACGGACCGGGTCATGCCGATCTCGAGATCCTCGATGCAGATCGTCCCGATCGGCAGGTTGTGCTCGCGCGTATCCAACATTCCCCGTCCTTCTCAGCGACCATGTTGCAGCGCCGCATTCCTAGGCGAAAAACCAAACCGCCGCAAGCTGCTCGCGCAACAAATAACACAAGTCTGACGATCAGGGGTAATTTTCTTGCCGGGCAGTCAACGCAGATAGCTCATCGCGAAACGCGGCGCCAGAATCGCCGCGCGCAGATAGGCCGCCAACCGCTCCGGATCGGGCCCGTCCTCCGTGGTCGCGGTTTCGCCGGCAGCCAGCCCGCCGGTGATGAACAGCGAATCGAGCCCCTCGCCCATCGCACCGAGAATGTCGGTGGAGATGCCGTCGCCGAGGCACAGGATCTCGTCGGCCGACGGCTCCTCGCCGCGGCGTTCGATCAGCTTGCGCCGCGCCATCGCATAGATCGGCGGATGCGGCTTGCCGAAATAGAGCGAGGTGCCGCCCGCCTCCGCATAGGCCTGCGCGATCGCCCCGGCGCAGTAGATCCGCGTTTCGCCCACATCCACCACGATGTCGGGATTGGCACAGAGCAGCCGCAACCCCTTGGTCTTGCCGTAGAGGATCGTCGCCCGGTAATCGTCCGGCGTCTCGGTGCTGTCATCGAAAAGCCCGGTGCAGACGATCCCCTCCGCCTCCTCCAGGGGTACCCGCTCGATATCGAAGGGCGTCCCGGTCTCGTCGGCGAAGAAGCCGAGATCGCGCTCCGGTCCCAGATGATACACGCGGCGTCCGACCATCCCGGCCACCAGCGCCTGCTGGGCGGCGTCACCCGAGGAGACGATGATGTCGTAGCACGAGGCCGGCGCGCCGAGCGCGTCGAGCTGGCGCGCCACGTCCCCTGCGGGCCGCGGCGAGTTGGTCAGGAGAACCACCGCGCCCCCATTGTCTCGAAACGCCTGCAACGCAGCCACGGCGGCCGGATAGGCCCGCCTGCCATCGTGCAGACACCCCCACAGATCGCAATAAAGCGCCGAATATCCCTCGGAAATCTCATCGAGTGCGGTGATGATCCTGGTCATGGCGGGCCTTCCGGGCAGAGGAGTTGTGGCACGGCGCTTGCGGGCTGACCGCAGCGTTCCAGCCCTAGCCGAAATCGACGCCGGGGCAAAGCCGGCGGGACAGGCCTCGCAGCAATCTCATTTTTCGACCCGACGCTATCTTGACAGCCGAGGCCCCGCCTCATACCTGTGGCGCGTCTTAGCACTCAAGGGTGGCGAGTGCTAACGAAGTCAAGCCATGCCGCCCGTCCAAGGTTGGAACTCAACAAGGAGCGACCTTCCATGCATTTCACGCCTCTGCACGACCGCGTGCTCGTCCGCCGCATCGAAAGCGAAGAAACCACCAAGGGTGGTCTCATCATCCCCGACAGCGCCAAGGAAAAGCCGTCCGAGGGCGAAGTTATCGCCGTCGGCGAGGGCGCCCGCAAGGATTCGGGCGAGCTGATCGCCCCGTCCGTGAAGGCCGGCGACCGCATCCTGTTCGGCAAATGGTCGGGCACCGAAGTCAAGATCGACGGTGAAGACCTTCTGATCATGAAGGAAAGCGACATTCTCGGCCTCCTCGGTGGCAAAGCCGCCGCCAAGGCCGCCTGAGACACACCGCTTGCTTTCGCTGAAACCGAATAACGAGGAGTGACCCAGATGGGTGCCAAACAGCTCAAATTCGATACCGACGCACGCAACCGCATGCTCAAGGGCGTCGATCTGCTTGCCAACGCCGTGAAGGTGACGCTCGGTCCGAAAGGCCGCAACGTCGTCATCGACAAGTCCTTCGGCGCACCGCGCATCACCAAGGACGGCGTCACCGTCGCCAAGGAAATCGAACTGGAAGACAAGTTCGAGAACATGGGCGCACAGATGGTCCGCGAAGTCGCTTCGCGCACCAATGACGAGGCCGGCGACGGCACCACCACCGCCACCGTGCTGGCCCAGGCCATCGTCAAGGAAGGCATGAAGTCGGTCGCAGCGGGCATGAACCCGATGGACCTCAAGCGCGGCATCGAGCAGGCCGTCGCCGTCGTCGTCGACGCGATCAAGGCCCAGGCCCGCACCGTGTCCGGCTCCGACGAAGTCGCCCAGGTCGGCACCATCTCGGCCAACGGCGAAGCCGAAATCGGCCGCCAGATCGCCGACGCGATGCAGAAGGTCGGCAACGAGGGTGTCATCACCGTCGAGGAGAACAAGGGCTTCGAGACCGAGACCGAGGTCGTCGAGGGCATGCAGTTCGACCGCGGCTACCTCTCCCCCTACTTCATCACCAACGCCGACAAGATGAACGCGGACCTCGAGGACTGCCTCATCCTCCTGCACGAGAAGAAGCTCTCCTCGCTGCAGCCGATGGTCCCGCTCCTCGAGACCGTCATCCAGTCGGGCAAGCCGCTCCTGATCATCGCCGAAGACGTCGACGGCGAAGCGCTGGCGACCCTCGTGGTCAACAAGCTGCGTGGCGGCCTGAAGATCGCCGCCGTCAAGGCGCCGGGCTTCGGTGATCGCCGCAAGGCCATGCTGCAGGACATCGCGATCCTGACCGGCGGCCAGGTCATCTCCGAAGACCTCGGCATGAAGCTCGAGAATGTCGGCCTCGACATGCTCGGCTCGGCCCGCAAGGTCACGATCACCAAGGACGAGACCACGATCGTCGACGGTGCCGGCGAGAAGTCCGAGATCGAGGCGCGCGTCGCCCAGATCCGCAACCAGGTCGAGGACACCACCTCCGACTACGACAAGGAAAAGCTGCAGGAACGTCTGGCGAAGCTCGCCGGCGGTGTTGCCGTGATCCGCGTCGGTGGCGGCTCGGAAGTCGAAGTGAAGGAGCGCAAGGACCGCGTCGACGACGCGCTCAACGCGACCCGTGCGGCGGTCCAGGAAGGCGTTGTCGTCGGTGGCGGTGTTGCCCTCGTCCAGGCTTCCAAGAAGCTGCATGACCTGACCGGCGACAACCCCGACCAGACCGCAGGCATCGCGATCGTGCGCAAGGCCCTCCAGGCCCCGCTGCGCCAGATCGCCGAGAACGCCGGCGTCGACGGCTCGGTGGTCGCGGGCAAGGTGATGGAATCGGACGACCCGGCCTTCGGGTTCAACGCGCAGACCGAAGAATATGGCGACATGTTCAAGTTCGGCGTGATCGACCCGGCCAAGGTTGTGCGCACCGCACTGCAGGACGCAGCCTCCGTGGCGGCTCTCCTGATCACCACCGAGGCCATGATCGCCGACAAGCCCGAGCCGAAGGGCCAGGGCGGCGGCATGCCCGACATGGGTGGCATGGGCGGCATGGGCGGCATGATGTAATCTGCCCTGCCCTTGGCAGCAGAAACCGGAAACGGGGGGCGAAAGCCTCCCGTTTTCTTTTTGACGTCCTGACGGATCACGACAATCCGCTACGATCCCGGCGCGGCCAGATGAAGGGACGCGCACTTCACCAAATGTGCATCACCCCTCAGGCTGGCGGCAAAGGCGCCACCGACCTCCGATCCATGTCGAAACGCTTGAGAACTCCAGGGACCAAAGCCTCCCTTGATGCCGCAAAGAAGACCGAAGGGTCCGCATGACCTTGGAGGGGGCGAAATCGCATCGCCGCACGACCCGGATCGCACGGCACATTCGCGTTTCAATCGCACGCCCGGACGAGGACGGTATGAAAGCTCCCCGCGCCCGGACCGGCGTTCAGGCCACGCGCAACCGTCGCAAACGACAGACAGGCTCAGCTCGCAGTCGGGTGAGAGTTCGGCAGCGGGTGCATCCCCCGAAGTTGACGCCAGAAACGACGGAGCGCGATACGTCGCTCCGGCGCATTGACCAGTGCGTAATCAACAGGTTGACCCGTACGAAGCGAAGCAGCACTATCTGCCTTTCGCAATCAAGGGAGGATCCATCATGGGCAAACGCGACGATCTGATCGCGCTATATGCGACGGACCTGAAGGAAAAGTGCGGCATCACGCCGAACATGGATCTTCTGACCAAAGTAACGATCGGTCTCGGGCCGAGCATCTACAACGCGGACTCCTCGACCGTTGCCGGAACGAGCGAGAGCGAGCTTGAAACGGTCAAGAACAATTACCTCATCAAGAAACTGGGACTCCCCGACAGCCCGGACCTGATGGCCGCGATCAACACCGTGCTCGACACCTATGGCCGATCCAACCGCAACAAGTACCGCGCGGTGGTCTACTACATGCTGGCCACGCATTTCTCGAAGGAATCCGTCTACGGCTGAGGCGATCAAGTCCGCGGAGAAATCCGCGTGACATGTCCCATCTTGCGTCCCGCCCGCGCCGCGCCCTTGCCGTAAAGATGCACCGCGACACCGGACAGGCCCGGCGCCGCGGCGCTCTCTTCACCAAGCAGATTTGTCATCACCGCATCCGAATGCCGCGCCCCGTCTCCGAGCGGCCAGCCCGCGATCGCGCGGATATGCGTCTCGAACTGGTCGATCAAACACGCATCCTGCGTCCAGTGCCCCGAATTATGCACCCGTGGCGCGATTTCGTTCACGACGAGCCCCTCCGGAGCCACGAAAAGCTCCACTCCGATCACCCCGACATAGTCGAGCGCGTTCAGGATCCGCCCGGCAATCAGCACGGCATCCTGCGCGATCCCCGCGGACACATCGGCCGGCACGGTGGTGCTGTGCAGGATCCCGCCGCGATGCACATTCTCGCCGGGATCGAAGGCGACGACCTCGCCATCGAGACCCCGCGCCGCAATCACCGAAATCTCCCGCTCGAATTCGACGAAGCCTTCGAGCACCGACGCCAGTCCGCCGATCTCGCGCCATGCCGCTTCCGCCGCGTCACCGGCCCCGAGCCGGACCTGCCCCTTGCCGTCATATCCGAACCGACGGGTCTTGAGGATCGCCGGCGCCCCGATCTCCCCAAGTGCCCGCGCCAGCCCGGCCGCATCGTCCACCGCAGACCAGGGCGCCGTCCGCAACCCGATCCCGCCGAGGAACGCCTTCTCCGACGCCCGGTCCTGCGCCACCTCGAGGGCCCGCCGGCCCGGCCGCACCGGCACCCGCTCCGCCAGGGCATCGATCGCGGCCAGATCGATGTTCTCGAACTCGTAGGTCACCACATCGACCGCCGCCGCGAAACGCGCCAGCGCTGCCGCATCGCCCCAGTCGGCGCGGGTCACCCGGTCGCAGACCTGCCCCGCACACGGAGCCTCACCGGGATCGAAGATGTGGCAGCGCAGGCCGAGCCGCGCCGCCGCCAGCGCCAGCATGCGCCCGAGCTGACCCCCGCCGAGGATGCCGATCGTCGCACCCGGCCTCAGCGGCTCAGACACCTTCGGGCACCTCCGCCACGTTCGCGGTCTGGACGGCGCGCCACTCCGAAAGCCGGGCCGCCAGCCCAGGATCGCCGATCGCAAGCTGGGCCGCGGCGAACAGCGCCGCATTCGCCGCTCCGGCCTCGCCGATGGCGAAGGTCGCGACCGGCACGCCCTTGGGCATCTGCACGATCGACAGGAGCGAATCGAGACCCGACAGGGCCTTCGACCGCACGGGCACCCCGAGCACCGGCACCCGCGTCTTGGCCGCCAGCATCCCCGGCAGATGCGCCGCCCCGCCGGCTCCGGCGATGATCGCCGCAAGCCCCCGCTCCGCCGCGGCCTCGGCATAGGCGAAGAGCCGGTCCGGTGTCCGATGCGCGGAGACGATGCGCACCTCGTGCGGGATGGCCAGCTCCCCGAGGAGATCCGCCGCACTGCGCATGGTCTCCCAGTCGGATTGACTGCCCATCACGATCCCGATCAGCGGCTCAGACATGGTTCACTCGTTCGGTCCGAAAAGGAGGTGGGATCATAGGCGGGCACGCAGCGGGCGCAAGGCGTGGTTCAGGCGATGATATCCGGAAAGAGATCGTCGCCGAGCCGCCGGATCTCGTCCTTCAGCGCGAGCTTGCGCTTCTTGAGCCGCCGCACCGTCAGCGGGTCGGCCCGCCCCTCGGCATCGAGGGCGGCAATGGCATCATCAAGATCCCGGTGCTCGCGCTCGAGCAGGTCGAGCCGCACTCGAAGCATGTCCTCGCGCGACATCGTTGGCGGATTGTTCATTCATGCGCCTTCGTTGATCCCTGGCCCTCTATAACCGCCTGCGGCAGCGCGGCAAAGCCCGCACGCGGACCACGACACTTGTTTCGCGGGCCCGCAAACCCCATTTCAAGTCCAACGCGGTCGCCGATACGGGGCCGCAACCCAAAGTCGCTTCTGCGAGGACTTTACCGATGACGAAAATGACGTTCGCCTCCCATCCGCACCTTCTCGGCTTCGAGGGCCTCGACCGGCTCGTCGAGCGCAGTGCAAAGACCGGCGGAGACGGCTATCCGCCCTACAACATCGAACAGCGCGGTCCCGCGTCCTACCGCATCACGCTCGCGGTCGCGGGGTTCGCCGACGCCGATCTCGCCATCACCGTGGAATCCAACCAGCTCCTCGTGCGCGGCCAACAGGCCGATGGCAGCGATGGCGAGCGGGTTTTCCTGCACCGCGGGATCGCGGCGCGCCAGTTCCAGCGCAGCTTCGTGCTCGCCGAGAATGTCGACGTGATCGGCGCCCATCTCGAGAATGGTCTTCTGCACATCGACCTCGCTCGGGAGGAACCCGAGCCGGTCGTCCGGCGTATCGTCATCAATGCAGCCCCGATCGAGGGAGACACGCAATGACCGACTTCCCCAGCTTCGCGTCCGACGAGGAAAGACGCATCGTCTACGTGCGCGGCGTCAAGGCCGCCGACCTGCCCGACGAGATCCGCGCCCAGACCGGCGGCCATGAGCAACTCTACGCCATCCACGCCCCGACCGGCGAGGTTCTGGCCATCGTGCCCGACCGCGCCCACGCCTTCGCGGTCGCCCGCCAGAACAGCTTCTCGCCGGTCAGCGCCCACTGACCCCGGGACGAGGCTGCCTCAGATATCCGATTCCGCCGTGCGCGGGTCGGATATCCCGCAGGACCAGCGGCGCACCTCCCAGCCGGGATTGGCCTCCGACCAGCGTGCAACTTCGGGCTGGGAGCCCAGCATGCAGGTCATCAGCGAGACCTCGTAGGGGCTGTAGAGCAGACTGAAATCCTTGCAGGCGGCATCCTCGCCACCGCCGGCAAGGCAGGCGAGGATGGTGAGTTCGATGAATCCGGTCATGGAAAAATGCTCCTCGTGCTGCAGCGCGATATCGCACTGCAGCAAAGGTGCCGGACAAGTCCTGCGAAGTCCCGAATTTGCCCCGAAATTTTTCCGAAAACCGTTCCCGACGGCGTTTCATAACGTTTTCTGCGCAAAACGTCGGGTCCGTGCTACAACAAGCGGCATTTGAAAAACGAGTTTTCCGGCCTCGACATGCGGATTGGCGATATCATCATCGATTTTGCCGCGGAAACCCTGCGCGATGGCACAGGATCCGAGGTGCCGCTCCGCGCCCAGTCCTTCGCCGTGCTGCGGCATCTCACCGAGCAAGCGGGCCGGACGGTCCCGAAGGATGCCCTGATGGAAGCGGTCTGGGGCAACATCGCCGTGACCGACGACAGCCTCGTGCAATGCATCGGCGATATCCGCCGGGCGCTGGGTGACGAGGCACGGACCATCCTGCGCACCGTGCCCCGGCGCGGCTACCGACTCGACGCGCCCGGGACACCCGCCGCGCCGGATGCCGTCGCCGCCGCCGGCCCGCCCCTGGTCATGGTCCTGCCCTTCGTCGTTCCGGGCACGGACCGGAGCCTCGACCATCTCGGCCGCGGGATCGCCGGCGACATCATCACCATGCTGTCGCGCGTCGGAGGCGTGAAGGTGATCGCACGCGCCACCTCCTTCGACGTGGCGGAGCGGACCCGCGACCTGTCCGGCATGGCCCGCGATCTGGGCGCGGACTTCGTGCTGGACGGCAGCGTCGAACACGACGGCACCGACCGCCTGCGCATCACTGCGGAACTTGTCGAGACATCCGGCGGAACCAGCGTCGGAACTGTCCGGTACGACGGGCGCGGACAGGATCCGTTCGCACTGCAGGACGAGATCGGCGCGCGCGTCATCGCGACCCTCGCCGGTGAAGTCGGCATGCTGAACCGCGCACAATACCGCACCGCCTGGGGCCGGGATCGTGCAAGCCTCGGGGAATACGACTGGTATCTGCGCGGCCACGACCTGCTTTTGCGCCTGCGACATCGGGAAACCAATGATCAGGCCGGGGCGATCTTCGAGGAGGGCCTGCGCCATTTCCCGGATTCGGCGCTGCTCGCGGTGATGCTCGGCTGGAAGCATTCGCTCGCGGCCGGGTTTCTCTGGTGCGACGATCCCGCTCGCGAGCTCGAAATTGCCGGCAGGCTCGTGCGCGACGTGCTGGCGCGCGACGACCTGACCCCGCAGGCCGCCCAGTACGGACACTGGCTCTTCGCGCGTGTCTCGTATCAGGAGCACGATCCCGAAAAGGCGCTGGCCGAGGCGCGGCTGGCCCTGCGACTGGCGCCGAACGACGCGTTCATGGTCTGGGCGCTGGCGCAGGTCTCCGCCGAGGCGGCGCAGATCGAACGGGCCTCGATCTGGCTGGAACGGGCCCGCTACCTCGCCCCCGACCTCGACTGGCTGCACGCCCAGACCGAGGCCAACATCCTGCGCCTCGAAGGCCGCAACGCCGAGGCGCTCGCCTGCTACGACCGGACCGACCGGCTCCCGCCCTACCACCGCCTGATCCGCGCCATCCTGCTCGTGCGCCTCGGCCGGACCGAGGCCGCCCGCGCCGCCGTCCGGGACGTGCTCGTGACCGCCCCGTCCATCACCCGGACCCTCTGGCGCGTCAGCACCCGCCTCGCCGATCCCGCCATCCTCGCAGGCGAACTCGCCGACCTCGAAACCGCCGGCCTGCCCGACTGACCGCGCCCCCCAGCGCGCCAGGCGGCGGCGCCTGCCCCTCAGCCGCCGCGCCGCGACGTGCCGTTCAATCGCAGCCGAACGGCACGAAGGTGCTCGCCATGCCTTCGTTCATCGTCAGGATCGTCAGCATGTTGGCCAGCTCGATCTCCCGGTCCGTCACCGGGCAGATCGGCCCGCCCGCCCTGCAGCCCGACGCGATGAACGCCGCGTTCTCGTCGAGGAATGTCCGGCGCAGCCCGTCCGCACCCTGCACCTCGAGCGCGTCCCTCACGGCGCGCTCGTAAAGCACGCACTTCCGCTCCGCCCACGCCGACGCTCCAGTCCCCTGAGCCGACAGATCCGCCACGTCCGCGCCGAGCATCGCCGTCGCAGCCAGCACCACCACCGACAGCCGTCCGGGTCTCCGTGCCGTCGCTGCCATCTCCCGAAGACCTTCCACGGCGTCCGCTGCACCGCCGCGGCACGAGACGCGCATCGGGACCGCTCACCCGATACCCGTTCGGGCACGCTGAAGCTGCGTCAGGTCATGGCGGGTGGTGAGCGTGTCGGGGTGCTCCTCGCCCTTCACTTTCTCCTGAAGCGGAAGGAGCTCGCGGAGCAGGTCCTCGGCCTCGGCTTCGCGACCACTTTGGCGGCAGATAGCGACCTGCCAGGGCGTAGCGGGTGGTGAGCGTGTGGGGGTGGTCCTTGCCCATCACTTTCTCCTCAAGCGGAAGGAGCTCGCGGAGCGTGTCGGGGTGGTCCTCGCCCTTCACTTTCTCCTCAAGCGGAAGGAGCTCGCGGAGCAGTTCCTCAGCCTCGGCTTCGCGACCACTTTGGCGGCGGATAGCGACCGCCAAGAAGTGGCGAGTAGTGAGCGTGACGGGGTGTTCCTTGCCCCTCGCTTTCTCCACAAGCGGAAGCAGCTCGCGGAGCTCGTTCTCTGATTTCTTGTAGCCCCTTCACTTATGAGCAGTTCGGCCAATAGCCGTCGGGCGGCTATGGTGATCGGTTCCGTTGGCGTTGATGCGCTCGCGCAGAGATCTGGAAGCGGCGCGATTATAGCACGAGCTGGTTTGAGACGTCCGGCATAAAGGATGGCCCAGCCCAGATCGAGCTGGAGCTTGAGATACGTTGGATCGTCGGAGCCTCCGTCGCCTTCGGCAAGAAGGGCTTCTCTTGGCCCGCTCCCAGATCACGATCGCCGTTCGATAACGGCCTGCGTCGTACTCAGTCTGCCCAACGGCACGCAGGGCCGTGAAATCACCCGGTGCCTCTCGCAGAATGCGCTGCAGTCGGTGGCGTTCCTCGCGCTGCCGTGCTTCCTCCTGTGTGGCGGGAGGTGTGGCCTCGACACGTTGCAGAGCTTCGATCTCGCTGAGCAGCATCGCCAGATCGCGGTCACCGGGGGCGGCGGCCAGCGCGCCCATCGCGGCCGCTCGGGCGCGCTCAAGAGCATCTGCGCCCTCCTCGTAAAGCGAGAGGTGATGTTCCGCCAGAATGCGGCAGGCCCGCGCGAAGGTGTCGCGATGGTGGTTCATGTATCCGTCGGCGATCGAGATCTGGCGGCGGCGGTTCTGGTCTCGCTCCTCGTGGTCGAGCTCGCGCAGGACATCTTCGGGCTGGAAACGCGCCAGCACCTCGTTCTCCAGCGTTAACTTTTCGAGAGCCCTTTCCGCGACTGCCAGGTCACGTTTGCTGACCGCGGCTTCGCTGACCAGCCGGGTCTCCCGGGACCGCACCCATGTCCACAACCCCAGAGGCAAGCCTGCGACAAAGACCAGCGCACCCACCAGCGCGCTCAACTGAGTGGCTGGATCCCAAGTCTTTGCTACCTCAAGGACAGATATGAGAAAATCGAAGAGCCCGTTCAATGGAAACCCCACCCGCATGTTGTGCGAAACTTGCACGGAACGCGATAATCTGGGAAGCCCCTTGCGCTAGGCCCGGCTCCTGAACCGCAGGCCTTGCAGCACGATGCGGACCTTCTCCTCAGCCGAATGCCGCTTGCGGATGCGCAGGCAGAGGTCCTCCGCGATCCTCTCGGCGGTGGATTGTGTAGTCCGGCTTTCCGTCTCATCTCAGGTTCATGGCAGGTACACTGAGCCAGAAACCCTTCCTTCTGAAATCCATTCGGATGTCCCAAAAGCGCCGATGCCAGACACGCGATGGTCTCGCGGGTGATCCGCGCGATCTCGGAACCGTCGGCTTGCCCGTCAGACTCCGGGAGCCCGACGCACCGTTAAAGATTTGTTCTTTATTTTTATTATTACTTTCAACGGCTTGAAAAATGTCCTAGCTAGGACAGCTGAAACCGCCCGAAAACCGCGGGAGTCACAGCCCCCCGAAGGCACTCACCATTGCGCCGCGATCGCGGTTTCCTCGAGCGGTTTCTCGGCATCCTGGACCGCCAGAAACCGCTCCGCCTCCAGCGCCGCCATGCAGCCCATCCCGGCCGAGGTGACCGCCTGCCGGAACACGTGATCGGTGATGTCACCCGCCGCGAAGACCCCCGGAATCGAAGTCGCCGTCGAATCCGGTTTCGTCACCACATAGCCGCCATGATGGGTCTCGAGCTGGTCGACCACCAGCTCGGAGGCCGGTGCATGCCCGATCGCGATGAAGACCCCCGAACAGGCGAGCTCTTTCGTGGTCCCGTCCCGTACGTCCCGCACCCGGATCCCCGTAACCCCGAGCGGCGTCTCCGTCCCCAGCACCTCTTCGAGCGCATGGTGCCAGAGCGTCTCGATCTTCGGGTGGTTCAAGAGCCGGTTCTGCAGGATCTTCTCCGCCCGCAGCGTATCGCGGCGATGGACCAGCGTGACCTTCGAGGCGAAATTGGTGAGGAACAGCGCCTCCTCGACCGCCGAGTTGCCGCCGCCGATCACCACGACCTCCTGCCCGCGATAGAAGAACCCGTCGCAGGTCGCGCAGGCCGACACACCGAAGCCCTTGAACTTCTCCTCCGTCGGCAACCCGAGCCACTTCGCCTGTGCCCCCGTCGCGAGGATCACGGCATCCGCCGTATAGGTCGTCCCGCCATCCCCGGTCGCCCGGAACGGCCGCCGCGACAGGTCGAGCGCCGAGATGTGATCCGAGATGATCTCGGTTCCGGTCGCACGGGCATGCGCCTCCATGCGGACCATCAGATCGGGACCCTGCACCTCGGTATCGCCCGGCCAGTTCTCGACCTCGGTGGTGATCGTGAGCTGCCCGCCGGGCTGGATCCCCTGCACCAGCAACGGCTCCAGCATCGCCCGCGCGCCATAGACGGCGGCGGTGTAGCCGGCAGGGCCGGAGCCGATGATCAGAAGGCGGGTATGGCGCGTATCGGACATGTCTGGACCTCGGGACGGTGTCGGTTCGCGCCTCTATACGCCCCGCACACCCGCTGCGGAAGAGCAGCCGGGACGGCGTCGCTCAGCCGAGCAGCCGCGCACGCAGCTTCCGATGTTCCACGTCGCTGAGCGACCCCGACGCCTTGAGCCCGTCAAGCTTGGCGATCTCGTCGGCGACGCTGAAGCTCGGAGCCCCGCGCACGGATTGTCGGGCCAGAGCACTGAATTGCTGCTCACGCTCGGTCATGCCCCAGCCCTGGGTGAGCAGATAGGCGAAGATCCCCAGATACGGCAGAAGGACGAGACAGATCACCCACATCACCCTGCCGAGCCCGGAGGTGTCGTCGCGTCGGAAGAGGTCGGAAACCACGCGGATCAGCAGCCAGAACCAGATTATGAGGAGGAATATGACGAACATGTCGAGAAGGAAGGTCCCGAAGGACATTCCGAAGACATGGCCGCCGCCAATTGGAAGTGCGTCAATCATTTTGGAGGACTCCGTGGACATCGGGGAGTTAAGGGATTCGGAACAATTTAACGCGAATTGGTTTGCAAATCGGAAAGCGCCCCCGATGAAGCCTGCCATATCACCGAGCCCCTTCCGAACTCGGCGGCCCGTGCGCGCACGGCAACAGGATCGACTTTAGCGAAATATTATTGCTATTTCCCCGGCCGACGCATAATGAATGGTGTCTCAGGACACGGATTTCCTTGATCATGGCCCACACGAAACTCGACCCGATCGACCGCCGGATTCTTGCGGAGTTGCAGTCCGACGGCCGCATGACCAACGTGGAACTGTCGCGCCGTGTCGGGATATCGGCGCCGCCCTGCCTGCGTCGCGTGCGGACACTCGAAGAAAACGGCTACATCCGCGGCTATCACGCCGATGTGGACGCCCGCGCCCTGGGCTTCGAAGTTCAGGTCTTCGCCATGGTAGGACTGTCGAGCCAGGCCGAAGCAGATCTCTCGCGATTCGAGGCGCTGGCGGTTTCCTGGCCCCTCGTGCGCGAGTGCCACATGCTCAACGGCGAGATCGATTTCATCCTGAAATGTGTCGCTCCCGATCTCTCGACGTTCCAGAATTTCCTCACCGAGGACCTGACCGCTGCCCCCAATGTCGCGAGCGTCAAGACGAGTCTCGTGATCCGCTGTGCAAAGGATGCGCCCGGGGTCCCGTTCGAAGTCTTCGAGGCGCTGGCTCGAGCTGAGCCCTGACACCGGACGCGCGGCTTACAGGGCAATCGCCGAGATCAACCGTCCGTAATCGGGCTCACCGGAATGGGTGCACCGACGGTAGGAAAAGAAGCGATCAGGATCGGAATAGGTGCACGCGCCGATCCAGCCAGCCTCCGCGACACCCCCCTGCCGAAGACGCGCGAGCACGAACCCAGGAAGATCGAACAGATAGCGATCATCGATCCCGTTGACGAAAAACCGGGCATGATCCGGACTCTCGTCGAGAAACCGCTCGAAGAACTCCTCGCCGACCTCGTAGGAGCGCTGGCTTATCGCCGGGCCCACCGCCGCGGTTATGGCCTCCCGCCGGGCACCGATCCCCTCCATCGCCGAGAGCGTTGCCTCGACGATACCGTCCAGAGCGCCGCGCCAGCCCGCATGGGCCGCGCCGATCACGCCCGCCTCTGAATCGGCAAACAGGACGGGGGCGCAATCGGCGGTCAGCACCGTCAGCGCGATACCTGGTGTATTGGTGACCGCGGCATCGGCACGCGGGCGTTCCGACCAGCCCTCGTCGGTTGCGATGACGACATCGGCCGAATGCACCTGATGGAGTGACAGCATCCGCGCGGGCGCCACCCGCATCGCTTCGGCAACCCGGCCGCGGTTCACCGAAACGGCCTCGCTCTGGTCCGAAGACCCGGGCCCGCAATTGAGCCCTGCATAGATGCCTGACGACGCGCCGCCACGCCGGGTGAAGAAGCCATGCCTGACAGGCGCGAGCAGGTCGTGGGTAAGGATCTCGAGCGTCATGTGTCGAATCCCGGAGGCGGGCCGTCCCCTTGCGACAGGGCCAGAACCCGGAACAGGTTTCCCATTTCGGCGGGATGCGTCAAGCGGCGATGCGCGGCCGCGACTGCTGGGGCATTCTGTGGCTGGGCCGCAGCAAGCTTTCGCGCACGAGCGGTGATTCCGAGCCGCTCGAGAAATACCCCCTGAGGAACGGGACCGAATGCTCTGGCGCCGCCTTGCGTAGCAGCGGATGCCAAAGCGTCGAAGCTCACATGGGCCGTGAGATCCGCTTCGCCGGGAGCCGAAAGGGGATCAACAGATGCGTGATCCGCCACGGCCTGAAAAGTGTCGCCGGTGCCGCCTTCCGCGCCGTAATCGACGATGAGTGCTGCGCCCCCCTGCGACGCGATCCGCGCCCCGAGGTCGGCCGCGATCGCCTGGCCGAGCGGATTGGTCTCCACCAGCGCGCCGTCCGGCACCCCCGGAAATTGCGCATCGAGCGAGGGGGCGGCCTGCGGTGCGGCCCAGACGAATGCAAGAGCATCGTCTGCCAGCCCGACGCGGCGTTCGCGCCAGAACGTGTCGACGCGCTGGAACTGGCACACCGGAAGGGCGTCGAAGAACTCGTTGGCGACGAGCAGGAGGGGTGCCTCCGGCAGCGCTTCGACGCGGTCGGCCCAACGCGGCCGGTGCGCAGCCAGCGTCTTGGCCTGAACACTCCGCAGGGCCGGGCTCGTCTCGACCAGCCAGAGATCCGCCGCAGCGATGAAGTCCGGCAGGCGGGCCGCGACGCGCAGCGCATCGGCCATGAGCGTGCCGCGACCGGGGCCGAGTTCGGCGAGCACGAATTGCGCCGGTCTGCCGGCCTGCTCCCAGGCCGCGACAAGCCAGCCGCCGATCAACTCACCGAACATCTGGCTGATCTCGGGCGCGGTGATGAAATCACCGGTCGCTCCGAGCGGATCACCGCGCATGTAGTAGCCGTATTCCGGGTGGCTCAGGCACCACGACATGTATTCGGCGATGCTGATGGGCCCCGTTTCAGCGATCCGTGCCGCGACAAGTCGACCCAGAGCAGTCATGCAGGTCGACGGTTGCGGGCGATCAGCCAGAGTCCCACGATCACCATCGGCAGCGACAGAAGCTGCCCCATGCTGAGGCCGACAGCGCCAAATCCGAACACATGCCCGGCGGGATTATCGGGCGTCACGAACTGGGCGTCGGCTTGCCGGAACAACTCCACGAAGGCGCGCGCCGCCCCGTAGCCGAGCAGGAACAGTCCGGTCACCAGCCCCGGCCGTGCCAGCGCTCCACGCCGGATCGCCCAGGCCAGAACGAGAAAAAGCAGCAGGCCTTCGAGGGCAGCTTCGTAGAGCTGCGAGGGATGCCGCGTACAGGGTCCGATCCAGTCCGGCGGGCAGGACGCCGCAGCCTCGCCCGGAAAGGCGACAGCCCAAGGCACATTGCTAGGCCGGCCCCAGAGTTCCGCATTGATGAAATTCGCGATGCGTCCGAAGAAGATGCCGATCGGCGCCGCGGCCGCGACTGCATCGCCGACGCGCAGGACGTCATGACCACCGCGCAGTGCGAAGCCGATTATTCCGGCAACGACCCCGAGAAACCCGCCATGAAACGACATCCCGCCGCGCCAGACCGCCAGGATCTCGCCGGGATGTTCGGCATAATATGCTGGCTGGTAAAAGAGCACGAAACCGAGCCGACCGCCGATGATGACACCGAGGATCATCCATGTAAGCAGGTCGTCGGCCCGCTCGGGCGCGAAGGGCGCCGCGCCGCCCCAGACTTCAGGCTTCCGGACCAACCGGACCACATATCGCCAGCCGAGCAGCAGGCCCGCGATATAGGCCAGCGCATACCAGCGGATCGCGAGTTCGACGCCGAACAGGTTGATCGAGAACAGCACTGGGTCGATCACGGGGAACGGCATCTGAATCCTCGATCAGGCGGGGCCGCCCCTGCATCGGCGGCGGGTCCGGCGCTGTCAAGCCGGGCCTTGGCAAGTGCCAGCCCCGCGCCCATATAATGAGCAACGGATGAGGAGATGAGACATGCAGACCCGCAACAAGGTTCTCGATGACGTGGCCCAACTGATGCAGAATGCACTGGGCGTGGCTCAGGGCGCCAAGACCGAGGCCGAGACGGCGATGAAAGGCCTGATGGACCGTTGGCTGGCCGATCGGGACTTCGTGACCCGCGAGGAGTTCGACGCCGTGCGCGCGATGGCGCAGAAAGCGCGCGAGGAAAACGACATTCTCCGCAGCCGGCTCGACGCCATGGAGACGGCGGCACCCAAGAAGAAGAGCTGACACGTCGTGGGGTTGGCCGAGGGCGCAACATGCGGCCCGAGGCCACTCCTTTCACAGGCGTTAATCCTGGCGTGAATAAACCATCTCCGACACAGATTTTTTCCTTTACAGCGTGCCGTGGTTTGAACCACCATATGTGGTAGGTCGGCAGCTCGCGCTGCTGATCTGTTGTCAACCTCACAGCCCCCGCACGGGGTCAGCTCCGTCGGAGGCCAGAAGCAGAGGCACCGGGCATGAGCATTGTCGAGCGTGAATTCGACTGCGAGGACCTTCATCCCATCGATATCGTCGAGACCCTCGCCGAAGAACGGTCCTGGGATTTCGATCGCATCGGCGACGACCAGATCGCGATGGCGATCGAAGGAACTTGGAAAACCTATTCCGTCACTCTGGCGCTCTCTCAGCAGGATGAGTCGCTCCGGTTGATCTGTGCATTCGAGATGGATCCGCCGGAGGACCGGATCGCGGAACTCTACACCGCGATGGGCAAGGCCAACGATCGCTGCTGGACCGGCGCCTTCACGCTCTGGCGCGATCAGGATCTGATGGCCTACCGCTACAGCCTCAATCTCGCAGGCGGCGCGCAGGCCAGCTCGGCCCAGATCAACGACATGGTGCGCTGCGCGGTTTCGACGGCGGAGCGGTTCTACCCGGCGTTCCAGCTGGTCGCCTTCGGCAACGAGACGCCGGAAAAGGCGCTTGGAATTGCCATGGCCGAAGCCTACGGTCGGGCCTGACGCGGCCCTCCCCCTTTTCCGGGTCCATCGGGGCCGGAAAAGGGGGACGTCATGAAGATTCCCGCCCGCGCCGAAAACGGCATCGTTCTTCTGGGTTGCGGCAAGATGGGAAGCGCATTGCTCGAAGGCTGGCTCGCCGGCGGGCTGGCTCCCGAATCGTTTCTCGATACTCGATCCGAATCCGACGCCCCGCCTGCAGGCGCTGGCCCAGGATGGTCTTCGCCTGAACTCCGAGCTTCCTCCCGCACCTGCGGTGGCGCTTGTGGCGGTGAAGCCGCAGATGATGGGAGAGGCACTGGGTCGGCTCGCTCCGCTGGGCAATGGTGAGACGCTCTTGATCTCGATCGCCGCCGGCACGCCGATCGCCGACTTCGAGACGGCGCTCGGCGCCGCGACCCCGGTGGTCCGCGCAATGCCGAACACGCCCTCCGCGGTGGGACGTGGTATCACGGCACTGATCGGCAATGCGAAGGTGACCGAGGCCGATATGGCACTCGCCGAAGCCTTGATGGGCGCGGTTGGTCAGACGGTTCGGCTGGATAGCGAGGATCAGATGGACGCGGTGACCGCAGTCTCGGGATCCGGGCCAGCCTATGTCTTCCTGATGATCGAGGCGCTCGCGGCCGCCGGAATGTCGGAGGGCCTGCCGGACGATTTGGCGCTGAAGCTCGCCCGTGCTACCGTGGCGGGAGCGGGTGCCTTGGCGGAAAGCTCCGATCAGTCACCGGCAGAGTTGCGTATCAATGTCACGAGCCCCGGCGGGACGACCGCGGCAGCCTTGGGTATCCTGATGAACGACCGCTCAGGTCTATGCGGGATGATGCGGGAAGCCGTGTCCGCAGCTGCCGCCAGAAGTCGGGAGCTCCGGGGTTAGCGAAAAAAATGGTGCAGTGCAGCATTTCACCGCTTGAAACTTTTGCTGCACTGCACAATATACAATCCATCGAGACACAACCCACCCCAGCGAGGAGACCCGATATGTTCGATCCCAAGACCTTCACCTTCGACGTCGAGAAGATGACCCAGTTCTTCAAGGACAACGAATTCACCAAGCAGATGTCCGCCATGAAGATGCCCGGCATGGACACCGAAGCGCTGATGGCGACCCAGCAGAAGAACATGGACGCGCTGATCGAGGCCAACAAGGCCGCGGCTGCCGGATACCAGGACCTGTTCAAGAAGCAGATGGCTGTCTTCGAAGAAACCATGGCGGAAGCGCAGAAGCATATGGCTTCCTTCGACGCGACCAAGCTCGACGCCGACAAGACCAAGGCGCAGGCCGAACTCGCCAAGACCGCCTTCGAGAAGGCGCTCGCCAACATGCAGGCGCTCGCCGAAGGCGCCCAGAAAGCCAACGCTGAGGCCTACGAGATCGTGTCGGCTCGCATCCAGGAAAGCATGGCCGAGTTGCGCGACTACGCGGCCAACCTGACGACGAAGTAAGTTCGCGCCCCTTGTGGGCCGACGAAACCGCTTGCCCCTCGCGGGCGAGCGGTTTTTTTATTGGTCAGACCAGAAGGAGCCCTGCATGTCCGAAATCGACTTCGAAGATTTCCTCAAAGTGGATATCCGCGTGGGCCGTATCACGCGGGCCGAGCCCTTCCCCGAGGCCCGAAAACCCGCGCTGAAGCTCTGGGTCGATTTCGGCCCCGGGATCGGCGAGCGCAAATCATCCGCTCAGATCACCCGCCACTACACGGCCGAAAGCCTCGTCGGAAGACAGGTGCTTGCGGTGGTGAACTTCCCGCCGCGGCAGATCGGCCCGGTGCGTTCGGAGGTGCTGGTGCTCGGACTGCCCGATTCCGACGGCGAGGTGGTGCTGATCGGTCCGGAGCGGCCCGTGCCTGACGGCGGTCGCATGCACTGACGACGCCGGTTGAAACTGGATTCTTCCCGTCCCGCGGTCTAGCGTTCGGCGGCGACCCGAGGGCGGTCGAGGAGGAGCCTGTCCATGAGCGCTTATTTGCTGGTCGATACCCGCATCCACGACCCGCAGACCTACGAGCAATACAAGGTCGCGGTGGTTCCGTTGATCGAGCGCCACGGCGGTGAATATCTCGTGCGCGGCGGTGCGATCGATCCGGCCGAAACGGATCTGTGGACCCCGACCCGCCTCGTGCTCATCCGCTTTCCCGACCGGCTCTCCGCCCGGGCCTTCCTCGACGATCCCGACTACGCCCAGGTGAAACCGCTTCGTGAGCGGTCCGCGGATTGCACGCTCGCAATCGTTGATGGTATCTGATCCCGCGAGCCCGGAACCGCGCCCATGTCCCGCCCCCGCATCATCGTTACCCGCAGATTGCCGGAAACCGTCGAGGAGCGTCTCCGCGCGCATTTCACCGTTGCGCTCAACCGCGACGATCGCCCGTTCGCGCAGGCCCGGTTGATGCGCGCGCTGCAGGAGGCCGACGGTCTGCTCTGCACCGTGTCGGACCTCTTCGACGAGACGACGATCGCCGCGGAGGGCTCACGACGGGTGGAGATCCTCGCCAATTTCGGCGTCGGCGTGAACAATATCGATCTCGACGCCGCGGAGGCTGCAGGTCTCGTCGTCAGCAACACGCCGGGCGTTCTGACCGAGGCCACCGCCGACCTGGCGATGGCGCTGATCCTCAGCGCGACGCGGCGCATGTCGGAAACCGAATCCGCCCTGCGCGCCGGTGCGTGGAAGGGCTTCGCGCCGACCGGCTGGCTCGGGACCGGCCTGCAGGGCAAGACACTCGGCATCATCGGGATGGGCCGCATCGGTCAGGCCACCGCCAGACGTGCAGCGCTCGGCTTCGACATGAAGGTCACCTACTGCAGTCGCTCTGCGAAGGGGCCGTTCGACTTTCCGGCCACCCCGCACGAGACGGTCGAAGAGGTCCTGGAAACCGCCGACATCGTCTCGCTGCATCTGCCGGGCGGCGGGGCGAATGCCGGCCTGATCTCCGCAGCGATGATCGCACGGATGAAACCCGGCGCCTACCTCGTGAACACCGCGCGCGGTGATCTGATCGACGAGGCGGCTCTGGTCGCGGCCCTTCGCGAAAAGCGCATCGCCGGCGCGGGGCTCGATGTGTTCGCCGATGAGCCGAATGTGCCCGAGGCGCTGCGGGCGCTGGAAAACGTCACGCTCCTCCCCCATATCGGAAGCGCGACCGTCGAGACGCGCACAGCCATGGGCATGCTCGCCGTCGACAATCTGATCGCCCATTTCGCAGGTGCCCCCCTGCCTGCCCGCATCGTCTGAACCAGTCCCGGAAGGACCCTCCATGACCCGAGCCGTCTTCGATTCCCGCGATCCCGCCGCAGACAAGGCGCTGGGCAACCTGCCGGAATGGGACCTGAGCGATCTCTATGCGGCGCCGGACGCCCCGGAGATCACCCGCGACGTCGACTGGTTGCGCACCGAATGCACTTCCTTCGCTGCCGATTACGAGGGAAAGCTCGCGTCTCTCGACGCCGGCGGGCTGCTGGCTGCGATCCTGCGCTACGAAAAGATCCAGAGCATCTCGGGCCGGATCATGTCGTTCGCGGGGTTGCGCTACTACCAGAACACGACCGATGCGCAGCGCGGGAAGTTCTTCGGCGACATGCAGGGCACGCTTACCGATATCTCGACGCCGCTCGTGTTCTTCACGCTGGAACTGAACCGGGTCGAGGACAGCCAACTCGATGCGCTTCTCGACAGCGATGCGGCCCTCAACCGCTACCGGCCGATCCTCGATCGGCTCCGGGCGATGAAGCCCTATCAACTCTCCGACGAACTCGAGAAGTTCCTTCACGACCAGTCCGTGGTCGGAGCGTCGGCCTGGAACCGGCTGTTCGACGAGACCCTCGCCGGCCTCACCTTCGAAGTTGCAGGCGAGGAGGCGCCGCTTCCGCTCGAATCGACGCTCAACCTGCTCACGGATCGCGATCGCGCCAAGCGTCAGGCCGGTGCCGAGGCCCTCGCGAAGGTGTTCCAGGCAAATCTGCCGCTTTTCGCACGGGTGACCAACACGCTGGCCAAGGAAAAGGAGATCGAGGATCGCTGGCGCAAGCTGCCCAGCCCGCAGATGTCGCGACACCTCGCAAACCACGTCGAGCCCGAAGTGGTGGAAGCGCTGCGCAATGCGGTGGTTGCGGCCTATCCGAGGCTCTCGCACCGCTACTACGCCCTGAAGGCGAAATGGCTGGGGCTGGAGAAGATGCAGGTGTGGGACCGCAACGCCCCCCTGCCGCGCGAGGATGATCGCAAGATCGGCTGGGACGAGGCCCGCGCGATGGTGATGGACGCCTATGCCGGCTTCGACCCGCGCATGGCCGATCTCGCCGCTCCCTTCTTCGACAAGGGCTGGATCGACGCGCCGGTCAAGCCCGGCAAGGCCCCCGGGGCCTTCGCGCATCCGACCGTCGCCGACGTGCACCCCTATGTGATGCTCAACTATCTCGGCAAGCAGCGCGACGTGATGACCCTCGCGCACGAGTTGGGACACGGCGTGCATCAGATCCTCGCCGCAGGTCAGGGTGAACTGCTGTCCTCGACGCCGCTGACGCTCGCCGAGACCGCAAGCGTGTTCGGCGAGATGCTGACCTTCCGCAAGCTGCTCGATGCCGCTCCGGACACGAAGGCCCGCAAGATCCTGCTCGCCGGCAAGGTCGAGGACATGATCAACACCGTCGTGCGCCAGATCGCCTTCTACGATTTCGAGTGCAAGCTCCACGCCGCCCGGCGCGAAGGGGAGCTGACTCCCGATGACATCAACGCGCTCTGGATGTCGGTACAGGCCGAAAGCCTCGGGCCTGTCTTCGAGTTCATGGACGGCTACGAGACCTTCTGGTCCTATGTGCCGCACTTCATCCATTCGCCGTTCTATGTCTACGCCTACGCCTTCGGGGACGGGCTGGTGAACGCGCTCTATGCGGTCTACCGCGACGGCGATCCGGACTTCGCCGAGAAGTATTTCGACATGCTCAAGGCCGGCGGCTCGAAGCATCACAAGGAGCTCCTGGCGCCGTTCGGTCTCGACGCCTCGGACCCCGCCTTCTGGGACAAGGGTCTGTCGCTGATCTCGTCCATGATCGACGAGCTGGAAGAAATGGAGGCCTGACAGGGCATCGAGGGCGCGGCGACCGCGCTCTCGACGTCATCGCCCGGCCCGGTCGACATGTTGATCTGCGTCAACGCAGACTTTTCGGCTATGGTCTAGAATTGCGCGGATTTTCTTAAGGAACACAGGGAAGCGCATGACCGAGAAAGACGCACCGGCCGACCTCGCAACGATAACACCGGATTCCACTTCGGAGCCTGTGGCCACGAAACCGAAGGGCGCCGCCGGCAAGCGGAGCGCCTCGGCTCCAAAGCCGGCAGCTGTCGCCGAGCCAACCGCTCCGGAAATGTCGGATCAACTGACGATCCCGGCGATCGGCCCGAATGGAGGTGAGGAGACGGCGACGGCAGCGCAGGTCAAGGGACCGCACGCGACGGCCAAATCGCAGCCCGCGCCCGATGCGGCGACGATCCGTCACCTCTTCGAAAGCGGCGAATACCCCTACAAGCGCAAGATTTCGACGAAGGCCTACGAAGCGCAGAAGCGCCAGTTGCAGATCGAACTCCTGAAGGTGCAGGACTGGGTCGTTTCGACCGGCGAACGCATCATCATCATCTTCGAGGGCCGCGATGCCGCCGGGAAGGGCGGCACGATCAAGCGGTTCATGGAGCATCTCAATCCGCGCGTCGCCCGCGTCGTGGCGCTGAACAAGCCCACCGAGGAAGAGCGCACCCAGTGGTTCTTCCAGCGCTACATCCGCAATCTTCCTTCCGGCGGCGAACTCGTGCTGTTCGACCGCTCCTGGTACAACCGGGCAGGCGTCGATCGGGTGATGGGCTTCTGCTCGCCGAACGATTACCTCGAATTCATGCGCGAAACCCCGGAACTCGAGCGCATGCTGACCCGCAGCGGTATCCGGCTTTTCAAGTACTGGTTCTCGGTGACCCGCGAAGAGCAGGCCCGCCGTTTTGCGGCCCGGGAGAAGGAGCCGCTCAAGCAGTGGAAACTCTCGCCGATCGACCGTGCCTCGCTCGACAAGTGGGACGACTACACCGAGGCCAAGGAGGCGATGTTCTTCTACACCGACACCGCCGACGCGCCATGGACCATCATCAAGTCCAACGACAAGAAGCGCGCCCGGCTGGCCTGCATGACGCATTTTCTCGCCTCCCTGCCCTACGAGGGCAAGGACCACTCGATCGTCGGCAAGCCCGATCCGCTGCTCGTTGGCCACAGCCGCCACGTCGTCGACCGGAGCGAGCATATCCTGAGCAACAGCCTCCATCCTGGCCATCGCGTCGCGAATTGAGACGCAGGCTGACCATTCCTCAATGAAAAACCGCCGGTCCTGGGACCGGCGGCTTCGTTTCGTGGTAAGCTATCTGACAGGGATCGAAATCAGCCTGAGTAGGCCGCCAGTTTCGCCATGATGCTGTCGACTACGGGTTGAAGCACCGCGCCTATCGCCGAATCTGCCATCAGGCCATCGACGGTACCCTGAATGGTCGGCATCGATGCCGCAATGGCGGTCTGTACCATTGTCCGCGACTCGCCCGAGAGCGCCGTCATCGCAGCTTCAGCACCGCCGAGCGTCGTGTCGACTTCCTGAAGCTGCGGCAGAGCCGCCTCGGCGGACGCCACGTCCGTCACACTCCCAAGTGCTGTGGTCAGCTGCGCCAGAGCACCCTCGACCGTTCCGAACACTTCCGGAATTGCGGGCGCAGCGGCTTCCTCCTCGGGGGCAGCCTCCTCGACAGGCGCCACTTCTTCCGTCTCGACCACCGGCTCGACCACCTCTTCCGGACCGCCGAGGAACCGGGGCAGCAGCCACAACAGAAGAAGTGCTGCCGCGGCGAGCAACAGCCATTTCGTCAGGCCGGATTTCTTGGGCTCGGGGGCGGTCACCGGTTTCGGCGTCGCGGTCGGCTTCGCCGCAGCAGCCGCCGGCTTCACGGGAGAATCGAGCGCGGCGAGCACGCCCGTGCCGTCCAGAGCCCTGGCGAGATCGGGCGGTATCGCCGCGGCGATATTGTCCTTCTGGCCTTCGAGCATCTTGAGGGCTCCGGCGGCGTCGAGGTTCTGATCCCGCGCGGCCTTGCCGAGTGAACCCATCGCCATCGACCCGGCCAGTCCCATCAGGGAGCCGGAGTTCTCCTTCGACATGCCACCGAAGTCGGCCATCTTGGAAACCAGCGTGCCCAGGGTCCCGCTGCCGAGCAGGGATCCGAGCAGGTCGGTACCGGCGCCGCTCACCCGCGACGGGTCGGTCGCCAGAGCATCATTTAGTGAATCCAGTGGCGTGTCGCCCATTTCGCGGAAGGCCTTGCCGAAACTGTCCGCGACTTCGGGCTTTCGCGTCGCACCGAGAACTCCGGACAGAATAACCGGAATGGCCATGCCCAGAAGCCGTTCCACGGTCTTGCTCTCCATGCCCATCGCCTGAGCAACCTTGCCGGCGATGGCGGGTGTCACGGTGCCAAGCACCATCTTCATCAAATCCATGTTTCCCCCTGTCAAACGATCGATGCCAACTCTTGGCGCACAAGACACATAGAATGATTGCCTTATGCTCGCAACGAGGCTTACCGTTTAGGCGGAATTTGGCCTTCGCTACTGCGGAATTGTCGGGCCTATCGCGTAAACTAACGGTCTTGCCTTGCGAGCGTTCCCCGCCGACAGCCGGGGGAGCGGCCCGACCCGGGTATCTCCCGTGCTGCGGGCAGCGCCCCCCAAACCGCGGGCCGGGATTTAGAGAACCACGACTTTCGCGCCGCGCTCGACCCGGTCGTAGAGATCGATGACGTCCTGGTTTATCATGCGGAAACACCCCGATGACGCCGCCCAGCCGATGCTGTTGGGCTGGTTCGTGCCATGGATGCGGTAGCCGGAATCGCTCCCGCCGAAATAGATGTAAAGGGCACGGGCGCCGAGCGGATTGTTGACGCCGCCGGGCATCCCGGCCTTCCACTCCTCGAGATGCGGTTCGCGCTTGATCATTTCCGGAGGCGGGGTCCATGTCGGCCATTGCGCCGTGCGCGCGATGGTCCCGGTTCCGTTCCAACCGAAGCCCTCGCGGCCGATTGCGATGCCGTAGCGCAGAGCCTTGCCTTCGGGCTGCACGAGATAGAGAAACGGGCCTTCGGTATCGATCACGATTGTGCCGGGCACCTCATCCGTTGCGAAGGCGACCTCATTGCGCAACAGCGCCGGATGAAAGGCCGTCGTGTCGACCGCCGGGATCGTGCGATTTCCATCGGCACGCGCGGAATAGTAGACCGGATCGGCTTCCGTCTCTCCGGCCGCCGCAATCCGCGTTTCGGATTCCGCAGTGTCGGTGGGGATGGCCTCTTCCGCCGGTGGCGACTCGGTCACCATCATGTCGTCCATCTGGCATCCCGCCAGAAACAGCGCGGAAACCAGAAGGCTGGCGCCGAAACGGTTGCTATTCATGACCCGTGTTCCCCTTGACCCATTCACCCAGATTCGGACGCCCCCCGGCACCCGTCCTGCTGTCTATCGCACAAACCCTCACGGAAATTGAAAGACGCGCAGGACCGAATGCTACGAAAATACTACAAAATTTTCGAGATTTGACATCTTTTGGCATGCCGATCGCACCCTAAACAGCCCGAATTGGGCGCTGGATGCACGCAGGTGCTAAAGGCATTCGTCGGAATACCGCAAAGATTGCAGAGGGCACCAGCGCGACGTTGCGCGAAGAGGTCGCCCCGAATCCGGGATCACCGCTGCTCACCGGCCCTGCGAAGCCCTGACCAGTTCCCGAAAACGTGGCGCGGCGCCCTCAAACCGGAAACGAGGAATTACACCACTCCGCCGCGAACCCACCGATCCGTCCCACCCTCGACCGCCAAGGATTTGCTCCGCAGGGATTTCAGTAGAGCCGCGTCCGGCTGTCCTCCCTGAGGGAGGCCGAGACCTCCGCCGCCGGCGTGTCGAGGCCCGCATGAGCGACGAGCGCTTCGGCCAGCGAAGGCACCTGCGACAGATCCGGCCAGCGCGCCGGATCCCAGATGCCGCTGCGAATGGCGCATTTCGGGCAATGCGTGAACACCTCTTCAACCTCGACCACCAGTGCGAGCCGCGCCGGTCGTCCTTCGACGGCGAGACTCTCAAGGAGCGTTTCGTCGGCCACCAGTCGCCCCTTCCCGGCAACCCGGAGCGTGTCCTGATGCCCTGGAATGAGGAACAGCAGCCCGACCTGCGGATCACGGAGGATGTTCTCGAAGCTGTCGAGGCGATTGTTTCCGGGCCTGTCGGGGATCGCCAGATGTCGCGGTCCGAGCACCGAAACGAAACCCGGCGGATCGCCCTTCGGCGAGACGTCCATCCGCCCGTCCACCCCCCGGGTCGCGATCAGAAGGAATGGCGCGGCGGCGATGTACCGCCGGCAAATCATGTCGATATGGTCGATCGCCTTGGCCGCCGCCCGCGCGCTCGGGGGTGGATAGAGTGTCCTCAGCTCCGCAATGTCGGTGATCTCGCGCTCGAACACAGGCCCGGCGCCGTCCACGATCCCGGTCACGCCAATGCTCCGGCCGCGTGATAGATCATGTCGATCATCCGCTGATTGCCTCGTGAAAATTCGAGGCTGCACGGGAACGGAATCTCCGTCGAGCACGGCGGCATTGAAGGCATCGATCTGAGCGAGGTACTGATCGGCGCGGGGAAAGCGTTCATAGGTCGTGACAGCATCTCCGCTGCGCAATTCGATCTCGGCGTCGCCATAGAGGCCCGCGTTGAACCCGGCATGCACCGAAATCCAGCCTTCCGTGCCGTGGAACGTCATCAGCTGCCGCGGCGCCATCCGCATCGAGACGTAGAAGTCCATGTGGAACTCCGCAAACCGCGCCTGCACCCGCGCCGTTGCGTCGATACCGGCCTCGACATCAATTTCCGCCGATACCGAGACCGGCTCGGCCCCGGTCACGAACCGGGTGGTGACCGACGGATAGACCCCGATGTCGCGAAGCGCACCGCCGCCCAGATCGGCCCGGTTCCGGATGTTGCCGGGATCGTCGTTGAAGAAACTGAAGGCGCCCTGCACATGCCTCAACCGGCCGATCCCGCCGCCCGAGACGATCTCGCGCACCCGATGCCATTGCGGGTGATGGACCACCATGAAGGCTTCGGCCGCGACCAGCCCAGTCCGGTCGCGCGCTTCGATCAGCCTGTCGATGTCACCGGCTTCAAGCGCGATCGGCTTCTCGCAAAGCACGTGCTTGCCGGCATCGAGGCATCGCAATGTCCAGGGAACATGATCGGAGTTCGGCAACGGGATGTAGATCGCGTCGATCTCCGGGTCCGCAAGCAACGCCTCGTAGCCGGAGATCGCCCGAGCGCCGTAAGGAGCCGCCATCGTGGCCGCCCGCGCGGCATCTCGGCTGGCGATCGCCGCAAGTTCGCCCCGTCCGGAAAGATGGATCGCCGGGTTGAGCCACTCGTCGGCGATCTTCGCTGCGCCAAGCACGCCCCATCGCACCCTGCCATTCCGCATTCCACCGCCCTCCCGTTTTCGGGGAGCCTAGGCCCGGGGAGACGAGGCCGCAAAGGAAAACCGCGCTCACCCTCCGGTGGGTGGCGCCATCACCGACCCGTCCGCGCGCACGATCCTGTTGCGCCCCGCCGACTTCGCGGCATAGACCGCCGCATCGGCCTGCGACATCGCATCCGGAAGATCGATGCCGACTTCATCCGGCAGAAGGATCCTCAACCCGCCACTCACGGAAACGTCCAGCGTGCTGCCCGGCGCCAGAACCACCGGTGCGCGACAGACCGCCTCCCGCAGCCGATCGGCGATCGTGCAGGCGACATCCGGCGTGACATCGGAGAATACGGCGAGGAACTCCTCACCGCCGATACGGCCGAGCAGGTCACCACCACGGCAGCTCGATGCCATCCGGCTCGCGACTTCCTTCAGGACCCTGTCACCGATGGCATGGCCGTAGGTGTCGTTGATACCCTTGAAGAGGTCGATATCGACGAGCAGGAGCGCCGCGCCCTTTCCGGCCTCCAGGGCCTTGCCGACCAATCGGGCACTCCGGTCGAGCATCGCGGCACGGGCAAGCACGCCGGTGAGCGGATCGAAACTCGCGCGGCGCTCCATGTCATCGCAGGCGTCGGCAAGCGCCTCGCTGAGACGCGAGATCTGCGCCGCCGAGCGGCGAAGCTCGATCTCGTCCATCACCACGGCTGCCAGTGTCTCCAGATGGCGCAATTGCCTGGTCGAGACGCTCCGCGGCCGGCTGTCCATGCAGCAGAGCGTTCCCAGCACATGACCGTCATGGGTCTTGAGCGGCACGCCCGCATAGAATTCCAGTCCGAACTCGCCGGTGACGAGCGGGTGCTCCTGCGTGCGCGGGTCGGCACTCGCCTGCTCGACCACATGCGTTCCCTCGTGACTGATCGCAGCGCCGCAGAGGAACGGCCCGCGCTTCATCTCCCGGATGCCGGCGGGCCCGTGCACCGACTTGAACCAGACCCGGTCGGCATCGACGAGGCTGACCATCGCAACACTCAACTCGAGCAGATCGGCCGCAAGCGCCGTGATCCGGTCGAACGCGCTCTCTGGCGGCGTGTCGAGGATCGCATAGCGCCGCAAGGCGTTCAGTCGTTCGAATTCGTGGTCGGTATCGAGGCCCATGCCCTACTGCCCCTCGCAGCTGTCCCAGGCATGCAGTCTCGCCCGGCAGCCTTAACGCATTGCCAACAGAGGTTGACGGGACGTTGCCCCCGACCCGGAAAGTGCGACCAATTGGCAGAAAACCCGCAGCAAATGTCGCCGCATCAGAGGAGGAAGTCATCCTCGGCATAGGCCGCGGCCCGCGTGGTGCCGTCCTCGATGACCAGCCTGAACTCCGGACGCCGGTCATCGTCGAGATTGCCGAGCACGACCGTGTCCCCGCGGGTGTCCCGCAACCAGAGTGCTCCGGGACCTGTCTTCGCGCCCAGCTCGAAGCCCTGTTTGCCCGGCCGGGTCAGGTCGGCGTCGATGCCCCGCAAATCGATCACGTCGCCGCCGCGCTCCCCTGCGCCGGCAAATGCTGCGGCACCACCGCCGGCGATCAACCGGTCGTCGCGCCCCGGCACGGAATGCGAAGCGTCCCGGAACACGAAGATGTCGTCACCACGCCCGCCCATGAGCCGATCCGCACCGATGCCCCCGATCAGGGTGTCGGCACCACGGCCGCCCTTCAGATTGTCGTCACCCTTGAGGCCGAGCAACCGATTGTCGGCGTCGTTGCCGCGAACCAGATCGTCGCCCCGGCCCGCCAATGCCTTCTCGATGAGCGATCGCGGGTCATCGCCGTACTGGAGCGCATTGAAGATGTTCCCCCGCGCGAACCCGCCGTTGGGTCCGCCGCCCAGCCAGGATGTCTGCCAATCAGAGAATTCCGAATGCTTGCCCGGCCTGAGATCGATTTCGAGATCGGTCCGGTACCGGCTCAGGTCATAGGTGTCATGGCCACCGCCATCCCAGATCGTGGCGAAGATGATGTTCGCCACCGGGTCGAGCGCCACCTCACCGTCGACGAATGTCTTCCCGCTTCGCGGCTTCCAGCTGTAGACCGTGTCACCGGAATTCACCTCGAAATCCGCCCCGTAAAGATGCTGAAGCGCTGCGATGTCGAGCATCATGAAGCTCTGGGGTGAGCCGAATTCCTCGATGGTCGACCCGTCGCGCGGGTTTGCGCCGACGAAGCTGCGATAGGTCATCACCGAAAACTCGTACGAGTCGAAGGCCTTCGGGATTCGCCCGAAGGTCTCGTTGTCATGACCGTGCTTGAGACCGAGTGCGTGGCCGAGTTCGTGCAGGATGGTGAAAAGATCGTCATTTCCCTGCAACGGCCGCGCCCCAGACCACCGAACCAGATGTCGCCCGCCTCGGGATACGATCCGGGAAAGAAGGCATAGGCACCGCCGGATCGTCGCTGTTGGCCACTCGGATATCGACGGCCCCGGTTCCTCTGCCGCCGAATTCGAAGTCGAGACCGGTAAAGCCCTCGACCGCGAAACCGGCCAGAGCGGGAGTCGCGCCGCGATGGCCGTTTTCCAATGCGGCACGAACCACGTCCATCTGATCGCGCCCGAGCGGCTCGAACCGATCATGCGGTGCATCGCGCCAATCCCCGTCCTCGTCCGACCGATAGTCGCGTTCATAATCGCGGCTCTCGTCGGGAAATCCGTAGGAGATGACCGGGTCACTCCACTTGGAGTCGGGAGATCAGCCCGTCGACGCGCTCATCGCCGCTCGGCCCGGGTCGCTCGGCCCGGGCATGAACGAAATCAGACAGGCTCATCGCCTTTTTCCTCACCTAAGGAGCAGATCGCGATCCGCCGCGCGCCCAGGCCGGCATCCGGATTCACTCGTCAGCAGCAGCCATCCCACGCTCCGAGGCCAACTCGCGCATCCGCTTCTGCAGCTTCTCGAAGGCCCGGACCTCGATCTGCCGGATCCGTTCGCGGCTCACATCATAGACCTTCGAGAGGTCCTCGAGCGTCATCGGCTCTTCCTTGAGGCGCCGTTCGGTCAGGACATGCCGCTCGCGCTCGTTGAGCGTCTCCATCGCAAGCATCAGCAGTTCCTGGCGGCTCTCGTATTCGTCTCGCTCAGCCAGCGCCGTCGCCTGATCGGCGTCCTCGTCCTCGAGCCAGTCCTGCCACTCCGCCGTGCCTTCGCCATCGCTCTTGACCTGCGCATTGAGGCTCGCATCGCCGCCGGCCATGCGGCGATTCATCGAGATGACCTCGGTTTCGGTCACGTTCAGATCATGGGCGATGCGCGCGACGTTCTCGGGCCGCAATTCGCCCTCCTCCAGCGCCCCGATCCGGTTCTTGGCCTTGCGCAGGTTGAAGAAGAGCTTCTTCTGGCCCGCGGTCGTGCCCATCTTCACCAGGCTCCACGACCGCAGGATGTATTCCTGAATGCTCGCCCGGATCCACCACATCGCATAGGTCGCAAGCCGGAAGCCCTTCTCCGGATCGAAACGCTTGACCGCCTGCATCAACCCCACATTGGCTTCCGAGATCACCTCTGCCGTCGGCAACCCGTAGCCCCGATAGCCCATGGCGATCTTGGCAGCGAGCCGCAGGTGGCTCGTCACCAGCCGGTGCGCAGCTTCCTTGTCACCATGATCGACCCATGCCTTCGCCAGCATGTATTCCTCTTCCGGCTCCAGCATCGGGAACTTGCGGATCTCGGTCAGGTAACGCGACATCCCCTGTTCCGGGGACGGGGCCGGCAATTTTGCATAGCTCATTTCGGCACTCCTGTGATCGGAATGAAACGTGCCCGAGCGGGATATGTTCCATATTTCATCCTGAATACGTGCTTTCGCCCCTCGGGATCAAGCAATTCGCCACGCCTCCCCAGAACGTTACCGAATGGAGACGTGGCCACCCCCGCTGGACAAGTCGCCCCATCGAGCACATCTGGAGATCTGTTCTGTCGCTCCTCCCGAACTCACCGGAGCATGCGCATGTCGCGTCTCGTCCTGCCCCTGTTTCTCGCCGCGCTCATGGCGCTTCCCGTGCCCCGCCCGGCGCGGGCAACAGAGGACGGCGGCCAATGCGTGGTTCTCCTCCACGGATTGGGCCGCACCGGAACCTCGCTCCTCGTCATGGAACAGATGCTCGGCGCTGCGGGGTTCCGGGTGGTCGCCGTCGACTACCCGTCAACCGAGGAGACGATCGGCGCCATCCTCGGCCATGTCTCCGACGCCGTCGCGGAATGCGGCTCCGACACCGTGAATTTCGTGACCCATTCGATGGGCGGCATCGTCGCGCGCGCCTTCCTCGCCGCGCAGCGCCCCGACAATCTCGGACGCGTGGTCATGCTGGCGCCCCCGAATGCCGGCTCCGAAATCGTCGACCGCTTCGGAGACCTCGTGCTCTTCACGAGGCTGGCCGGCCCGGCGGGCGCCGAGCTTGGCACCAATCCCAACTCGCTGGTGAACCGGCTCGGCCCGGTCGATTTCGAACTCGGCGTGATCGCCGGAAACCGCTCGATAAACCCGCTGTTCTCCAGCCTCATTCCGGGTCCGGATGACGGCACGGTCTCGGTCGAGAGCACGCGCATCCAGGGAATGGCAGACCACATCGTTCTGCCCGTGAGTCACACCCTCCTGATGAACAACCCGCTGGTGATCGCCCAGGTCGTGCAGTTCCTCAGGACCGGAGCCTTCGACCACGCGCTCGATTACGGCGAACTGCTCCGCCGCTCCGTTGCCCCCTGATCGATCAGCGCGCGCACGCTCTGCACCAGCGCCGGCATCCGGTCCGGATAGTCGGGCGGGAACGTCCAGTAGGCCTTGCCTGACAGCGCTCTCGACACGCTCAAGTCCGCGCAGATCGGGCGGAAGGTTGAACAGGAGCGTCGCCAGAACGTCATTGCTCACCCAGGGATCGTCATACCAGAAGGTATGCGACGTGGCCGCGAGATCGGGCATCGTCTCGGGATGAACCTGCACCACCTCGATGCCGTCCGAGCCGGTGGCCTCGAGCAACCATTCCGCGGCGTCCGGTGCGAGTTCGGCGAGGTCGGGACGCCCGGCACGGGACGCGCGATTGACCGCCCCCGCCAGCCGCAATGCGCTGTCCCCGAAATTGACCGCCGTGGTCACGCGCCCGACGGTGCCGGAATACGCGATCATGTCGTCGACGAAGGCCCGAAAATCGGCGTCGGGTGCCGCATGATAGACTTCGGCGATCCGCGCCGCCGCGACCGGCTCGTCGCGCGCGGCGATCGCGAGCGCGTCGCTGCCCACGGTCGCGCCGGCGCTGTAGGTGAACACGTTGACGAATTCGGCCGAGGTGTTCTCGGTCAGGAGCGCGATCAACTCCGCCACCTTCGGCGCCGCCCCGAGCGCCGCGTCGATATCCCGGCTGTATCGCAGGAAATTCTCCGCCGTCGGCCAGGCGAACAGCACCACGACGGAATTCCGCCCGGTGAAATGCCGGAGCTGCGAAGCCTGACCCGCGGCGCGCTCCACGGTCGTGTTGGCTCCGTGGATATAGAGCAGGATATCCCGATCCGGGCTGGCGGCCAGGAGCGCATCGATCTCCGCGAACCACTCCGCCGCCGCGTCCGCGCCGCTGCGCCAACCCAGCGTGCCGCTTTCCCGCAGGCGCTGCAGATGGATGAAGGGCCGGTCGCCCTGATCCGCGCCGAAGGTCCATTCGAGCATCTGGTCGAGCGTGGAGCCCTCCTCGCCGATCCGGAGCTCCGCCTTTCCGACATGCAGGCGCGTGTCGGGCGCCACCGTATAGACGCGGTTGTCCCGCGGACCCACCGGCAGCCGGTTCGTCGCGTAGAAGATCTCGATCTCGCTGCCATCGCGCAGGGCGGGCGCAAGCTCCACCAGATCGGCCCCGCCCATGCGGAACAGCAGCGGCGCCGGCATGAGCCGCATCGGCGGATGATGGAACACGAAGAAAGCCGTCGCACCGATCGCCGCGATCAGAACGAGGCCAAGACCCCAGCGAAGCACCCGATTCATTCCCGCTCTCCGTCACCCCCCGCCATGCCCCGGGTCATGGCGCTGCTCTTCTCAGAGAGCGCGAAGCTTGTCCAACAATCCCGCCATGTCCTCGGGCAGCGGCGCTTCGAACAGCATCGCGGCCCCGGTGACCGGGTGCAGGAAGCCGAGGCTCGCCGCATGGAGCGCCTGCCGCGGGAAGCCGTCGATCAGGTCGCCCGAACGGCGTTGCCGGCCGTAGACCGCATCCCCGACCAGCGGATACCCGCACCAGGTCAGATGGACCCGGATCTGATGCGTGCGCCCGGTCTCCAGCCGGCATTCCGCCAGCGACGCGCGGGCGAACCGTTCCATCACCCGCGCCCGCGTCACCGCCCGCTTGCCGCCGTGAGACAACACCGCCATGCGCTTGCGATCCCCCGGATGACGGCCGATATTGCCCGATATCCGCAACCAGCCCCCCGGCTCCCAGCCGACACCCGGAAGCCCGGCAAGCCGCGGCTCGGCGGCATCCGGCGCCCCGTGCAACACCGCCAGATAGCGCCGCTCCAGATCATGCGCCGCGAACTGCAGCGCCAACCCCTGATGCGCGACATCCGACTTGGCCACCACGAGCAGACCCGACGTGTCCTTGTCGATCCGATGCACGATCCCCGGCCGCAACGCGCCACCCACCCCCGAGAGACTCTCGCCGCAATGATGCAGGAGGGCGTTCACCAGCGTGCCCTGCCGCGCACCGGGGGCGGGGTGCACGACCAGCCCGACCGGCTTGTTCACCACCACCAGATGGGAATCCTCGTAGACGATATCGAGCGGGATGGCCTCGGCCTCCGCCGCAATCGGCAGCGCCGGCGGAACCGAGATCACCACTTCGAGCCCCGGCTCGGCCCGGAACCGCGGATCGACCAGCAACATGCCGGTATCGGCCCGGGTCACGGCCCCTTCGGCGATCAGGGCCTGAAGCCGCGACCGGCTGAGGCCGGAAGCTTCGGGCACCGCCGCAGCCAGCGCCTTGTCGAGCCGCACGCCGGGCACGGTGCCGAGCGTGACATGCAGATCCTCCGGTGGTGCATACATCGACGGGCGGCTCCTCGAACTGATCCTGCGGGTCTTACGGGCTCGCCTCGCAACTGTCATCCTCGGTTGGTCGCCGCACTGGTTCCTCGCCCGGCTTCAAGCTAGACACGAGCCGAACCGCGCCCCACCGAAAGACCCCGATGCCCGCTCCTCCCGTCGAAGCCCCGGAACCGCCGCGCCTGCGCGCCCTGCGCCGGCTTGTCACGACGCTCATGGTCACGCTGATCGTCGGATTCGCGCTGATCGTCTACAGCCTCGTGACCGGCCTGAACCGCGCGCCGGCCCCGCTCGCGCTCCCCGACCAGGTGGACCTGCCCGAGGGCGAACGCCCCCGCGCCGTCACGCTCGGAACCGGTTGGGTGGCGGTGGTCACCGCGGATGCCGAGGGCCGTGAACGCATCCGCGTCTTCGATGCCCGCACAGGTGCCGCGCGCGGCGTGACCGACATCGCTGCCCACCGAGTAATTCCGGCCTAGCGTTGCGACAGGAGCGCGAGCCCGACGACAACCAGCATCGACGCCGCCATCCCCATGTTGATCCGTGACTGGATGCGGGGCGCCAGGTCGAGCCGGTTCAACGTGATCCCCGCCAGCAGCCAGAGCCCGTGGATCGGCAGCCAGATCGCATTCACCAGCACGAACTTCGCGATCACCTCGCCGGTCGGGTCGTGCGGCGCGAAGGCGAAGCCGGAAAACAGCGCGGTGTTCACCGCATAGGCCTTGGGATTGATGCCCTGCAGCGCCAGCCCACCGAGAAACCCGGGCGGTCGCGGCCGCTCGATGAAGGCGATCCGCGAGCCGGAAAACGCGATCTGCGCCGCGAGCCAGCAGAGATAGAGCGCCGAGGCAATCAGAAGCACGGTCCGGATCCGCGGATCCGCCAGAACGATCGCAGCCAGCCCGGAGACCACGGCGAGCGCGACCAGATTGGTCCCGACGAAAAGCCCCGCAAGATAGCGCAGGCCCTCGCGCATCCCGAAGGCCGAACCGACGCCGGCAAGGGACAGAACACCGGGCCCCGGCGTGATGAGGAGGAAGAACACCGCAACGGCAAAGGTCAGCATGCGGGCACCGCCGATGCTTCAACCTGGGCGAGAGTTTCACAACCAGCCCTCAACGTGCGCATTGTGCCCTTGCCAAGTCCCGCCGGCTTCCCGATATACTGTTCCATGGCGCTGCCCCCCGGATTCCTCGACGAGATTCGCTCCCGCATCTCCATTGCGCAGGTCGTCGGGCGCAAAGTGTCCTGGGACAACCGCAAGTCCAATCCCGGCCGCGGCGATTACTGGGCGCCCTGCCCGTTTCACACCGAGAAATCCGCCTCGTTCCACGTCGATGACGCCAAGGGCTACTATTATTGCTTCGGGTGCCACGCCAAGGGCGACGCGATCAGCTTCCTGCGCGACAGCGAGAACATGGGCTTCATGGAAGCCGTCGAGGTGCTCGCCCGCGATGCCGGCCTCACGATGCCCGAGCGCGACCCGGCCGAAGCGGCGCGCGCCGCGGCAAACACCGGGCTCGCCGAGGCGATGGAAGCGGCGATCCGCTTCTACAGAACCCAGCTCAACGGCGCCCGGGCCGTCGAGGCCCGGGCCTATCTCGACCGGCGCGGCCTCAAGGCCGAGACAATCGAGCGTTTCGAAATCGGCTTCGCCCCCGACAGCCGCACTGCGATCCAGGAGCATCTCGCCGCGAAGGGCTTCTCCCCGGACAAGCTGGTGGAAGCCGGTCTGGTCGGACAGCCACAGGGTGGCGGCACCCCCTACGACCGCTTCCGGGGCCGCATCATGTTCCCGATCCGGGATGCACGGGGCCGCGCCATCGCCTTCGGAGCCCGCGCCCTCCTGCCCGACCAGCAACCCAAATATCTCAACTCTCCGGAAACCCCGCTCTTCGACAAGGGCCGCAGCCTCTACAATTCCCAGGCCGCGCGTGCCGCCGCCGGCAAGGCCGGCACGGTGATCGTCACCGAGGGCTACATGGACGTGATCGCGCTGGCCGAAGCCGGCTTCGATCATGCCGTCGCCCCCCTCGGCACGGCGATCACCGAAGAGCAACTGCGGCTGATCTGGCGCATGGCCCCGGAACCGGTGGTCGCCCTCGACGGCGACCGCGCCGGCATCGCCGCCGCCCACCGCCTGATCTCCCTCGCCCTGCCGCTTCTCGAAGCCGGCCGCGGCCTGCGTTTCGCGGTGATGCCCGCGGGACAGGACCCGGACGATGTCATCCGCGCCGGTGGCCCGGAGGCGATGCAGGCGTTGCTCGACGCGTCCGTGCCGGCGATCGATCTGATCTGGTCGCGCGCCACCGAGGGGGGCGTCTTCGACAGTCCCGAACGCCGCGCCTCCCTCGAGGCCGGTTTCCGCGCCCAGCTCGGCACCATCGCCGACCCGACATTGCGAAGCCATTACCAGGCCGAGATCCGCCGCCGCTGCGCCCAGCTCTTCACCCCGCCGCGGTGGGAGCGCAAGGTCCGCGGCACGGGCAGAGGCAGCCCGCGCGCCCCACTCGGCCCGCGTTTTCCGGCCGCCGTCGATCCCACGCCGTCGCTCCGCGCCTCGCCCCTGGCCCGCCCCGGTCCCGGCACCGAAGGCGAGGCCCGCATCCGTGAAAGCGCCATCCTCGCAGGCTGCCTCGCCCATCCCGGCCTCGCGGCGGAGTTCGAGGACAGCCTCGAGCGCCTGAGCTTCGCCTGCACCGATCTCGATCGGATTCGCGCCGCACTCTTGTCCGGGCTGCAAGGCTCCCTATCTCCGGAGGCATTGCACAACTCCGTGGCCAGGGCGATCGGCAGTGATCCGTTCGATATCCTGCTGGCGCCGGGTCAGGTGCGTGCCAACCGTTACCTGTGCGCCGGCGGCGACCCCGACCTCGCCCGGCGCGCAATCGCAGAGGAGATCGACCGGCACGCGGCATTGAGCGGACGAAGCGCGGAAAGGCGCGACGCGGAGAAGGAATTGTCACCGGAAACCGCCGAGAGCTTCGGATGGCGCCTGCGTGATGCCGCCGAGACGGACCATCGGACCAGCACGGCCCCCCTTGCCGATTCCGCGAATGACAGCGCGGACGAGGACGGGTTGTCGGCCCAGCTTCAGGAATTGATCGACAGAGAGGTCTGGAAGAAACCCCGCAGGACGTGACTCCCTTGCGAATCGCTGATTCGTGCGGGACAAGCATCGTTTGATCTGATTCGCCGAATCAGACCGCTCCGCGCTTCACACTGCCCTTCGCCAACCCAACGGGAGCCGCCCATGGCCGCCAAGGACAACGACAACAACGGCAAGCGAACCGACGACGGCCACGAAGGCGGCGGCGGAATGCTGGACATGAGCCAGGCCGCCGTCAAGAAGATGATCGGCCAGGCCAAGGCGCGCGGCTACATCACCTACGACGAACTGAACGAGGTCCTGCCGCCCGAGCAGGTGACGTCCGAGCAGATCGAGGACGTGATGGCGATGCTCTCCGAGATGGGCATCAACGTGATCGAGGGCGACGAGGCCGAGGACGACGACGGCTCCAACGCCACCGGCGAGGCCGACACCTCCACGTCGCGCGAAGTCGCCGTCACCTCCGCCACCAGCGAGAACCTCGACCGGACCGACGATCCCGTGCGGATGTATCTGCGCGAGATGGGCTCGGTCGAACTGCTGTCGCGCGAGGGCGAGATCGCCATCGCCAAGCGCATCGAGGCCGGCCGCAACACCATGATCCTCGGGCTCTGCGAAAGCCCGCTCACCTTCCAGGCCATCACGATCTGGCGCGACGAGCTTCTCGCCGAAGACATCATGCTGCGCGACGTGATCGATCTCGAGACGACCTTTTCGGGCCAGATGGAAGCCGACGAGGAAGAGGAGAGCGTGCTCGACGCGGTCAAGGACGGCGAGGCGCCCGCCGCGCGGCCCCGCGAGGACGAGGCGAAATCCGAGACGTCGGACGACGATGCCGAAGGAGAGAACCGCCCCACCGCCGACGATGACGACGAGGACGACCAGACCAACCTCTCGCTCGCCGCGATGGAGGCCGCGCTCAAGCCGCAGGTGCTCGAAACCCTCGACCGCATCGCCGACGATTACGTCCGCCTCGCCGAGATGCAGGACGCCCGCATCTCCGCCACGCTCAACGAAAGCGAAAGCTACAGCTCCGGCCAGGAGCGCGAATACCAGCGCCTGCGCGGCGAGATCGTCGAGCTCGTGAACTCGCTCCACCTCCACAACGCCCGCATCGAGGCCCTCGTGGACCAGCTCTACGGCATCAACCGCAAGCTCATGGCCCTCGACGGCGCCATGGTGAAGCTCGCCGATCAGGCCCGCATCAACCGCCAGGAATTCCTGCGCGAATACCGCGGCGCCGAGCTCGAGCCCGGCTGGCTCGACCGGGTGAGCGACCTGCGCACCCGCGGCTGGGATGCCCTCACCTCGCGCTACCGCGACAAGGCCGAGGAGCTGCGCTTCGAGATGGCCGAGGTCGGCCAGTTCGTCGGCGTCGACATCTCCGAATTCCGCCGCATCGTGAACCAGGTGCAGAAGGGCGAGAAGGAAGCCCGCGCCGCCAAGAAGGAGATGGTCGAGGCCAATCTGCGCCTCGTGATCTCCATCGCCAAGAAATACACCAACCGCGGCCTGCAGTTCCTCGACCTGATCCAGGAAGGCAATATCGGCCTGATGAAGGCCGTCGACAAGTTCGAGTACCGCCGCGGCTACAAGTTCTCGACCTACGCCACCTGGTGGATCCGCCAGGCGATCACCCGCTCCATCGCCGACCAGGCCCGCACGATCCGCATCCCGGTCCACATGATCGAGACGATCAACAAGCTGGTGCGCACCGGCCGCCAGATGCTCCACGAGATCGGCCGCGAACCGACCCCCGAGGAACTGGCCGAAAAGCTCCAGATGCCGCTGGAGAAGGTCCGCAAGGTGATGAAGATCGCCAAGGAGCCGATCTCCCTCGAGACCCCGATCGGCGACGAGGAGGACAGCCAGCTCGGCGACTTCATCGAGGACAAGAACGCCATCCTGCCGCTCGAGAGCGCGATCCAGCTCAACCTCAAGGAAACCACCACCCGCGTCCTCGCCTCCCTCACCCCCCGCGAGGAACGCGTGCTCCGCATGCGCTTCGGCATCGGCATGAACACCGACCACACCCTCGAGGAGGTCGGCCAGCAATTCTCGGTCACCCGCGAACGCATCCGCCAGATCGAGGCGAAGGCCCTGCGCAAGCTCAAGCATCCGAGCCGGTCACGGAAGCTGCGGAGTTTCCTGGATCAGTGCAATCTTGCAGCATTCCGGTTATGTTGGTTTTCAATTGGAGCCGGTTTTTCAAATTATGTATGATTTGAACAATGGCAATACTACGACCCGCTGGCCGTAGAAGCACAACGTCAATCAAGAGAATGCGATATGGATTTGAAGTTTTTTCGCAAATTATTATCCCCCTCTGCTACGTAGGTTTTGGTTGGTATCTAGGTTCGTTCCTAAGAGACGAAAATGGAGAATTTTCTGTAGATGCTAAGGACATATTTGTCTTTTTCCTAATTATAGTTATTGCAATCGCACATTTTGTCTCCTGGAATAAATCCAACCCCAGAGGAAGCCACGTTCTTCAACTTATCCACAATGAGCGCCTTCTAAAAAATAAAATTTCTAAAATTAGCTTGGCCAGCAAATACAAAGATGATGCCCTAAAGAACGCTTATCTTGAAAGCGTCACTAATAGTGCGCTGAGGGCAATGACCGCCACCTATGCAGAGAAAGGCATTGAGGACGAAGACGTTTCTCAAAGAAATGATTTCAGAAATGGTGGCCCCTATAACGGCAAATGAAGGAAAAGTGCTAGGATTTCGAAACAGGTGAAATCTGGAGTGTTGCCGTTTATATTTTTTCGGAGGAGACTTCTCTTCTTGAGCCAATTTGGACATACAAATCAAGAAACCATCCTTCAAGAGGTCAAAGCCGCTCGTGGCCTGAAGGTGCTGGTCATGTAGGCTTGGCATTTCAGCGAAAGTGCGCAATTGCCACAGCGAATGCTAGCAACGGAGAGGCTGCCGTGATTTTTGGCGCTCAGGATGGAGAAGAGCGAGACTACGATGGGAAGGCATACGTTTCATTCTATTCCTCTCCTCTATCTGGGCTAGGAGAGGAAAGCACCCCAATCGGTGTGCTGGCGGTTACGAGCGGAACCGAAGGTCGATTCTCGCTAGGTTCCACGCAGAGGCTCATTTCAATCGTTAGCGATTTCGTCGGAATGGCAATTTGTCTATGCAGAGAAAACCGCCCAAATGCGGACAGCTAACCGGATTTCTTTATCTGCTCTAATTTCCTATTAAGTTTTTCGATCTCCTTAATCAAATCGTCAAACCGCTCCGCCGCGTCATAGCTAAGCGCAGCAGCTAGGTCATTCAGCTCGTCTTGTGTGCTATTTCTTTTTGCCGCTACTCTGGCTGCCAAGGCGACGCTTCTACTAGGTTCAACGGTCTCAAACGATTGCAATTCATCAATGGATTCTTTAGTCAAAGAATCCAGAGTCATTGTTGCTCCTGCCATGTCGATTTCCCCCTTGCCCGGTCGGACTTTTGGAATCCTAGCAGTTAGATGATCCTTAAGAAACAATTTTCCAACCTCGGTTGATCGAGTCGTGATGTCGCACCGCCATGTTTTTCTCGCCCACAGCAGATTAACGTCTCGTTAACAGTCGTCCCGCTTTGGCCACAAGATTTGCTGCCAAGCGAACCAAGTGCAGTCGTCAAGCTTACCTCCCTCGCCTTAATTTTCTGCACCCTTCCAGATTTCGCCTCCTGCCACCTATATCCCAAGGCACCCAAGATGCTGGGCCCGCGTTCTAACACCCGGCCCACCGTCCGATAGTTCAGGCCGCGGGCAGCAGGTTCCTATAAAGGATCTCGACGCAGCCTATAAGACGCCACCTGCGCGGCAGGGAGCGCGAATTGCGCCTGCGGTGGGACTGGCAGGCGCGGTCCGGAGCTGACACCTCGGCAAAGGCGCGTCCCGAAGCGCCCATAGGTAAGACACCTCTCCGGACACGCGACCGATCCGCCGCCCCTCCCGGCAATGGACGCAGGCTCGACATGTCCTGGTCGCGGCGGAGCGTCACGCTGACCTTGCGCGGGCGGGTCGGGGTCTCCGCGTCGACCCGGTCCCGGCCCTTGGGGCATCCCTCCCGGATCCGGTCGGTGCGGTTCCACGCGTCGCGCGTCCCCTGGAGCCGTTCGAGCGCCGCCATCGCCTCCCGCCGCGTCGGGCGCGGCTCCGCAGGATCGGGCGGATGCCCTGCTGGCGGAAGCGCGGGTCGGGGAGACCCGGACGAAAGCCACGATGCGGGGCCTGAGGCGCGCGCGTCGGTGCACGACGCGCGCCAGCAAGACGCGCCCGTGCGGCGGAACGATGGGTCTCATCCCGACGGCGCGGGCGCGCGAGTCCTGCCAAGGCGCACGGCGAGGCCAGCCAATTTGGCAAGCCACTTTCCAGCCACTTTCCAGCCGGTTTCCAGCCCCCGAAAACCCCGCGTTTTCCGAAGCTTGCGCCGCATCCGCCGCCCCGGGCGATTTTCGCGCCCCCCGCCCCGGACAACTGCGCCCAATCCGGGCGGACCGGATGCATTTGCGCCCCGGCCCCGATGACGGCATGCTGCGGATCGAGGATCAGCGATCGCAGCGAAGGAGCCGCAAATGTCCCTCTTGTCACGTCTGTTCGGGGGCGGTGGCGGCGCATCGACGCCGGAGCCGGAACCCGAAACCTACAAGGATTTCAGGATCTTCGCCACGCCGATCAGCGAGGGCGGCCAGTGGCGGCTCGCCGGGCGGATCGAGAAGGAGCTGGACGGCACGCCGAAGTCGCACCAGCTGATCCGCGCCGACATGCTCCCGAGCGAGGCCGCCGCGATCACCGCAACCCTCGCCAAGGCCCGCCAGGTCATCGACGAACAGGGCGACCGCCTGTTCGGCTGAGCCCCCCGGGGCACGTCTCCCCCACACCAGATGTCACGAGCCGGATTCCCCCGGCCCCACACCACACCCCGCCCCCCTCTGCGCGGGCCCGAAACACCTTCTTCGGATCCGGCCAGCCCAAATTCACAGGGCATCAGCAATCGGTCTCCTTTGCACTCCCCAAGCCAACGGCGCCGGCGCAGATCAGCCGCTACCCCGCGCGCCGGCCTCCAAGCGATCCCGGAACCCACACGCAAATCCCGGCGTTTCCTTGAAACCCTGCAATCATTGAGCCAGAGTCGCGGTCATGGAACAGACACGAGAGCAGGTCCGCGCGGCCGAAGCCGGCGGCGGAAACGGCGCCACGCGCCCGGCGGAATTCGAGGTCCGTGACTGGCAACGGGTCGCCGCCCGGATCTGGACGAATATCGGCGCGCACAGCCTGTCGATCATCGCGGCCGGCATCGCCTTCTTCGGGGTCTTCTCGATCTTTCCGGCCATCGCGGCGCTGATCGCGCTCTATGGTCTGGTCTCCGACCCTGCGGAAATCGGATATTCGCTCAAGCAGGTCGAACCGTTCCTGCCGCCCGACACCTACAGCATCCTCGAACGCCAGGTCACCGATCTCGCCAGGACCGGCAGCACCACGCTCGGCGCCGCTTCGGCGATTTCGATCGGGCTGGCGCTCTGGAGTGCCCGAATGGGTGTCAATGCGCTCATCCGCGGCCTGAACATCGTCTATGCCGAGAACGACCGTCGCAACTACGTGGTGCAGACGCTTTTCTCGCTGATGATCACTCTGGCACTGATCATCACCGCGATCTTCGCGCTTCTCGCCGTGGTGGCGGTTCCCACGGTGCTGAACTTCCTGGACCTGGGGCCCCTCGGAAACCTGCTCGCCCGCGTGGCACCCCTCGCCATCCTGTCCATCGCGGTGATCTTCGTCATCGGCGGACTCTACCGATATGCGCCGCACCGCGCGACGGCACGCATGCGCTGGGTCACCCCCGGCGCGCTGCTGGCCGCGTTCTTCTGGGCCGTGGTTTCGGTCGGGCTGTCGATCTACATGTCGCGCTTCGGCGATTTCAACCAGGCCTACGGCTCGCTCGGCGCCGTCGTCGGACTGATGTTCTGGCTTTATGCCAGTGCCTTCGTCGTTCTGCTCGGCGCCGAGGTCAATGCGAGCATGGAATTGCGGACGGAACACGACACCACCACCGGGCCACCGCAACCGATCGGTGAGCGTGGTGCCTTTGTCGCCGATCACATCGCGTGAGCGGCCGGGCGCAGACAGTCTTTTGCTTCGAGACCCGTGGCCCCGGCCTGACGGAAATCACGCGGCCGGTGGCGGACTGGCTGGACCGCAACGACGCCGCCGAGGGCCTGCTCACGCTCTTCGTGCGCCACACCTCCTGCTCGCTCCTGATCCAGGAGAACGCCGATCCGGATGTGCAGGTCGACCTTCAGGGCTTCTTCCGGCGGCTGGTGCCCGAGGGCATGGACTGGCTCACCCACACGCTCGAGGGCCCCGACGACATGCCCGCGCATATCCGCGCTGCCCTGCTGCCGGTGTCGCTGTCGATCCCGGTCAGCGGCGGCCGGATGCAGCTCGGGCGGTGGCAGGGGATCTATCTCTTCGAACACCGCACGCGACCCCATCGCCGGGAGGTGGCCGCACATCTCGCGTGACGGGACGCGGTCCGGGTCAGAGACGGGCCAGCGCCCGGCCATAGGTTTCCACTTCGACGTTCCCGCCGGTGGCCACTGCGATCACCGCCTCTCCGGTCAGTGCCTGCGGCCGGTACAGCGCCGCGGCCAGTGCCACCGCGCCGCCGGGCTCCAGCACCAGCTTGAGATGGCGGAACGCCTGCGCCACTGCGGCAAGCGCCTCGTCGTCGGAAACAGCCAGACCCGGTCCGGCATGGGCTTGCAGGATCGGAAAGGTCAGCATTCCGGGCGCCGGGGTCAGGATCGCGTCGCAGATCGAGCCGGTCGCGGCCGGGTTGCGCTGGCGGGTGCCGGAAGCCAGCGAGCGGGCGACATCGTCGAAGCCCACCGGCTCGACGGTTCGGACACGCAAACCGGGCGCCTCCGCGGCCAGCGCCAGCGCGATGCCCGCCGAAAGGCCGCCCCCGCCGGTGCAGACCAGCACGTCGGCCTCCGTCACGCCGGCTGCGCGCGCCTGGTCTGCGATCTCGAGGCCGGTGGTGCCCTGACCGGCGATGACCTCGGGGTGGTCGAAGGGCGGGATCAGGGTGAGGCCGCGCTCCGCGGCAAGCGTGGCGGCCAGCGCGTCGCGATCCTCGGTCGCGCGGTCGTAGGTCACGACTTCGGCGCCGTGGCTTCGGGTGCCGGCGATCTTGGAGGCAGGCGCATCGGCGGGCATCAGGATCACCGCCGGAACGCCGTGCGCCGCGGCCGCCCAGGCGACGCCTTGGGCGTGGTTGCCCGAGGACATCGCGAGCACGCCGCGGCGGGCCTCATCGGGCGTGAGCGCCGAAATCGCCGCCCAGCCGCCGCGGGCCTTGAACGAGCCGGTGACCTGCAGGCATTCGGCCTTCACCAACACCCGGCGGCCGGCAATGGCCGAGAGGGACGGCGCTTCCAGAAGAGGCGTGCGGCGGATGTGGCCCTCCGCGCGGGCGGCCGCCGCGCGGATCGCCGCGATGTCGCTCACCGGGCGAGGCTGGCGAAGAAGCCGCGCATGGCGTCGATCGCCGCCGGCTCGTCGAGGAACGGCACATGGCCGCGGCCCGGCACCTCGGTCCAGACCATGTCCGGGCGGCGCTCCTGCATCGCGCGGGCGCAGTCGCGGCTGATGACATCGGACAGGCTGCCGCGCAGCAGGGCCAGCGGCACGTCGGGGAGCGCGTCGAAGAACGGCCAGAGATCGGCCGCCGCGCCGGCTTCCATCTGCGCCTCGAAGGCGTCGCGCAGTTTGGGATCGTAGCGCAGCGCGAGGCCGTCCTCGGTCTCCTCCCAGGCATGACCGAGATAGCGGCGCCAATCGGCGGCGGTGGCGTCCGGAAAGCGGGCGCGGTTGATCTCGGCCACCTTCGCGGCGGCGGTGTCGAGATCGGGATAGGGCGGCGGCAGGCCGAGATAGGTGAGGATGCGGGTGATGCCCTCGGGATCGAGGTCCGGGCCGATGTCGTTGAGAAGCACGCCCGAGAGGCGCTGCGGGGCGACGGCGGCAATCGCCATGGCGAGGATCCCGCCGCGCGAGGTGCCGAAGATCGCCGCGCGCTCCAGCCCGAGATGGTCGAGCAGTTCGAGCGCGTCACGGGCCTCGACGGCAACTGAATAGTTCATGAAATCGGGATCGAAATCACTGTCCCCGCGGCCGCGGCTGTCGAGGCGGATCAGCCGGATGCCGTCCGCCACATGGCCGGTGGCGGGGGCGAGAAGCGGGCCGAAATCGCGGGAATTGCGGGTGAGGCCGGCAAGGCAGAGCACGGCGGGGCCGGAGCCGGCATCGTGATAGGCCAGCGAGAGGCCGTCGGAGGTGGTGAAACGGTTCATGCGGGGTCCGCGTCGCTGGCGAGGGCCGGGATCGAAGTGAGGTCGGGCAGGATGTGCGACGGTGTCCAGGGCAGGCGGTCGACCGGCTCGGAGGCGCGGTTGACCCAGGCGGTGGTGAAGCCGTAGCCGGCGGCCGCGGCGGCGTCCCAGCCGTTGGAGGAAACGAAGAGCACCTGATCGGGGCTGGTGCCCAGCGCATCGCCGACGAGGTCGTAGACCGCGCGGGCGGGCTTGAAGATTCCGACCTGTTCGACCGAGAGCACCACGTCGAGCAGGTCCTCGAGCCCGGCGCTTTCGACCGCACCGCCGAGCATGTCGGGCGAGCCGTTCGAGAGGATCGCCGTGGCGAGCCGGGCGTCGCGGAGCTCCGCGAGCATGGACGGCACTTCCGGATAGGCGTCGAGTTCCCAGTAGAGCGCGAGCAGGCGTTCGCGCAGGTCTGCGTCGTCGAGCCCGGCGGCCTCGAGGGCCCAGTCGAGGCCGTCCTGCGTCACCTGCCAGAAGTCGCAATGCGCCCCGGTGACCGCGCGAAGCCAGGAATACTGCAACTGCTTGAGGCGCCAGTCGCGCGCCACGTCGGGCCAGCGCGCCGCGAAGGCCTCGCGGCCGGGCTCCGCGGCGGCAGCCCGGGCGGCGGCGGTCACATCGAAGAGCGTGCCGTAGGCATCGAAGACAACGGCCTTGATCATCGCGCGGCCCTTTCCGGGGTCAGAGGTTCTCCGGCTGCGCCATGCCGGTGACGTGGTAGCCGCCATCGACGAAGATCACTTCACCGGTGGTACAGGCGCCGAGATCGGAGGCGAGATAGACCGCCGTGCCGCCCACAGCCTCGAGCGTGGCATTGGCGCGCATCGGCGCATTGATTTCGGAGGCCTTGTAGACCTTGCGTGCGGCGGCGATGGCGGCGCCGGCGAGGGTGCGCATCGGGCCGGGGCTGATCGCGTTCACGCGGATGCCCTGCGGTCCGAGATCATTGGCGAGGTAGCGCACGGCGCTCTCGAGGGCGGCCTTGGCGACTCCCATCACGTTGTAGTTCGGCGTGACGCGCTGGGAGCCGAGGAAGGTGAGCGTCATCACCGAGCCGCCGTCGCTCATCAGCGGTGCTGCGCGGCGGGTGAGGTCGACGAGGCTGTAGCAGGAGATGTCCAGCGAATTGAGGAAGTTCGCGCGGGTGGAATTGATGAAGCGGCCATCGAGCTCGGTCTTGTCGGAGAATGCGATGGCGTGGACGAGGAAATCGAGCCGGCCCCATTCCGCTTCGATGCGCGCGAAAAGCGCGTCGAGCGAGGCCGGGTCCTGCACGTCGGCGGGCATCACGATGCTGGCCCCGAGGCTTTCCGCCAGCGGGATCACGCGCTTGCCGAAGCCCTCGCCCTGATAGGTGAAGGCGAGCTCCGCGCCATGGGCGTGCAACTCCCGCGCGATGCCCCAGGCGATGGAATGGTTGTTGGCAACGCCGAGGATCAGGCCGCGCTTGCCTTGCATCAAGGTCGATGCGGGCGTCTCAGCCATGGTAGCGGCTCATCGCCAGCGTGGCGTTGGTGCCTCCGAAGCCGAAGCTGTTGGAGAGCACCGTGTCGAGGCCGGCATTGTCGATACGACTGGTGACGATCTCCCCGGGCTTCAGGGCCGGGTCGAGATCGATCACGTTGGCCGAGGCGGTGATGAAGTCGTCCTGAAGCATCAGCAGGGAATAGATCGCCTCCTGCACCCCGGTCGCCCCGAGCGAATGGCCGGTCAGCGACTTGGTGGACGAGATCTTCGGCATGTGCTCCTCGCCGAACACGCGCCGGACGGCTTCGACTTCGGAGATGTCGCCCACCGGGGTCGAGGTGCCGTGCGAATTGACGTAGCTGACCCGGCGGTTCCCGATGGTCGAGGTGGCGAGGCGCATGGCGCGCTCGCCGCCCTCGCCGGAGGGCGCGACCATGTCGTGACCGTCGGAGGTGGCCCCGTAGCCCGTGACCTCGGCGTAGATCTTGGCCCCGCGGGCGCGTGCGTGCTCGAGTTCCTCGAGCACCACCAGCCCGCCGCCACCGGCGATCACGAAGCCGTCGCGGTTGGCGTCGTAGGCCCGGCTCGCGGTCGTCGGCGCGTCGTTGTATTTCGAGCTCATCGCGCCCATCGCGTCGAAGAGGCAAGACAGCGTCCAGTCGAGCTCCTCGCCGCCGCCGGCGAAGACGATGTCCTGCTTGCCGAACTGGATCAGCTCGGCGCCGTTGCCGATGCAATGCGCCGAGGTCGAACAGGCCGAGGTGATCGAATAATTCACGCCCTTGATCTTGAACGGCGTGGCGAGACAGGCCGAATTGGTCGAGGACATGCAGCGCGTGACCATGAACGGCCCCATGCGCTTCGGGCTGCCCTTCTCGATGACGATCCGGTGCGCCTCGAACAGGTTCTTCGTCGACGGCCCGCCGGAGCCGACGATCAGCCCGGTGCGCTCGTTGGAGATGTCGCTCTCCTCGAGCCCGCTGTCCTCGAGCGCCTGCTGCATGGCGATGTAGTTGAAGGCCGCCCCGTCGCCCATGAAGCGCAGCTGGCGCTTGTCGACCAGTGCCGGGATATCGATCTCGGGCTTGCCGTAGACCTGGCTGCGAAAGCCGTGCTCGGCGTAATCCGGCGAAAAGCTGATGCCCGACTTGCCGGTCTTCAGCGAGGTGGCGACTTCCGCGGCGTTGTTCCCGATCGAGGAAACGATGCCGAGGCCGGTAATCACGACACGGCGCATATGCGATGCCTCCCTGACTTATTCCTGAAACAGCCCGACCTTCATGTCGGTTGTTGTATAGATCACCTCGCCATCGGCCTTCATGACGCCGTCGGCCATGCCGAGCTTGAGCTTGCGGTCGATGACGCGGGTGAAGTTGACGTTGTACTCCACGAGCTTGACCTTCGGCGTGACCATGCCGGTGAACTTCACCTCGCCGACCCCGAGCGCGCGGCCCCGGCCCTGCATCCCGCGCCAGCCGAGGTTGAAGCCGGTGAGCTGCCAGAGCGCATCGAGCCCGAGGCATCCCGGCATCACCGGATCGCCGATGAAGTGGCATTCGAAGAACCAGAGATCGGCATGAATGTCGAATTCCGCCACCACATGACCCTTGCCGGCCGGACCGCCATCATCGGATATCTCGGTGACGCGGTCGAACATCAGCATCGGCGGTGCGGGCAGTTGCGGGTTGCCCGGCCCGAACATCTCGCCGCGGGCACAGGCCAGAAGCCCGTCGAAATCGAAACTGGTCGGCCGGTCGGTCATGGCATGCAGCCCCTTCTCCGTGCAGCAATGCCGCATTGGGGCGAGGTCTATCACCTCGTTCAAATCGGGCGCAAGGGCGGCGCGGGAAGCCGGGCGGCGCCCAGGAAGACCCGATCGCACCGGGGCCGCCGCGCACGGGACGTGATTGTGACTGGAAATTCAGGCCGATTCCGTCCTAGATGAGCACGGATCGCAGGACGAGGACCACGATGGCCCAGGACACGGATGGCAGGACGGACAGGACGCGGGCGCGTGCCTCGGACTGGCTGGCTTCCGCCGGGCTCAGGCCGACCCGCCAGCGCCTTGCCCTCGCCCGGCTTCTGGTCGGCGACGGGCACGACCGCCATGTCACCGCCGAGGGCCTGCACGACGCGGCCCTGGCCAATGATGCCCCGGTCTCGCTGGCGACGGTCTACAATACCCTGCGCGCCTTCTGCGAGGCGGGGCTTCTGAACGAGATCACCGTGGATGGCAGCCGGTCCTATTTCGACACCCGCATCGACGACCATCCGCATTATTACTGGGAAGAGGACGGCACGCTCACCGATGCGCCGGGAGATGCCGTGCGCCTCGCGGCCAAGCCCCTCATTCCCGAAGGCGCGGAGCTGTCGCGGGTCGATGTGGTGATCCGGCTGCGCCGCGGCGGCTGATCAGTCGAATTCCTCGCCCGGCCGCACGCCCCAGAGCGCTGTCGCCTCGATCCAGCCGCTCATCCCCGCGGCATTCACGTCACACCACCCGCCATGGCACGCCTCGATCCTGAGCACGGCGCCGGGTTCGGCCAGCGCCCGCACCCGCGCCTCGGTGTCGGGGTCGGCCCGGACCGCGACCGCCGCCGGGCCGATCACCAACCCGGTGCGCACCCCCGACAGCAGCGTGTGGTGGACCCAGCCGCCCAGCCCGTCGGCATCGCGCACCCGGCGCCAGTTGCCGTATTCCGCGGTCACTTCCACCGGCAGGTTGCGCCGCACGAACGCCCAGTCCACCCGGTGATCGAGCCCCGGCCCGCGCCGGGCATTGGCCGAATCCGCCCGGATCGAGACGAAGCGCGGCAGCGGCAGGCTGGTGACCGCGCCGCGCAGCTCCGTTTCCGGCGCTGCAAGCTCTTCCGCTGCGTGCGCCGGACCGGCCGGGACCAGCCCCGCCGAAACGGCGATCGCCAGCACGGCGCTCAGCGCGGCACGTCTTGTCGGGCCAGTCGTCATCGGCTCTTCCGCTCTCGTCCTCGTGCCGGGAAGTGTCTGGATTTCCCGGACCTGCCCGTGCAATTATCCGCGCAGAATACTCAAAAGCCGGCCCCGGAGAAACAGGAAACATCATGTCGACCAAGCCCGTCAGCGTCTTCGTGACGCGCCGCCTTCCTGCGCCCGTCGAAGCGCGCATGCGGGAATTGTTCGACGTGACCCTCAGCACCGACGACCGTCACCTCGGCCCCGAGGATCTCGCCGCGGCGATGGCGACCGCCGACGTTCTGGTACCGACGATCACCGACCGGATCGATGCAGGCCTGCTCGGACGCGCCGGCCCGAACCTGCGGCTCATCGCGAATTACGGGGCGGGATTCGACCACATCGACGTCGCCACAGCCCTGCAGCGGGGCATCATCGTCTCGAACACCCCCGGCGTCACCGCCGAGGACACTGCCGACATGGCGATGGCGCTGATCCTCGCCGTGCCGCGGCGCATGGCCGAGGGCGAACGGCTGCTGCAGGCCGGCGACTGGGCCGGCTGGAGCCCGACGGCGCTGATGGGCCACCGCATCGCCGGCAAGCGGCTCGGAATTCTGGGCATGGGCCGCATCGGCCGGGCGATCGCCCGCCGGGCGCAGGGCTTCGGCCTCGAGGTCCACTACCACAACCGCCGGCGGATCCATCCCGATACCGAGGCCGAACTGGGGGCGACCTGGTGGGAGAGCCTCGACCAGATGCTGGCGCGCATCGACATCCTGTCGATCAACGTGCCGCACACGCCCTCGACCTTCCACCTGATGAATGCCCGCCGCCTCAAGTTAATGAAATCGACAGCCTATGTGGTCAACACTGCGCGCGGCGAGGTGATCGACGAGAACGCGCTCACCCGCATGCTGCGTGCGGGCGAACTCGCCGGTGCGGGACTCGACGTCTACGAACACGGCGCGGACATGAACCCGCGTCTGATCGAACTGCCCAATGTGATGCTCTTGCCGCATATGGGCTCGGCGACCGAGGAGGGCCGAATGGAAATGGGGGAGAAGGTGATCATCAACATCAAGACCTTCGCCGACGGCCATCGCCCGCCCGACCAGGTCGTGCCGGCAATGCTCTGAGCCGCGAGGGGGGCCCATGACGAACATCTACGCGCGCAACGCGCAGGACCGGCTGAGCCTCGGCGAGCTCGACCTCTATCACCGCATCATGGCCTACCGCGCCGAGGAGGGCCTCGATGCGATCCCGCTCTCGGCCGCCCTTACCACGACCGCCGGCCGCCACGTCGCCGACACCCGCGACAATATCTGGGGCGGCGACGGCCTGCCCGCCGGCGCGAATCTGCACAGCTGGAGCGACGCGCCCTATTACGGCGACGGCCGCGCACCTCAGGCGATGTGGGAGGCCCCCGACCGTCTCGGCACCGGCTATGACGGCGCCGGCTACGAGATAACCGCGGCCGGCATGTCCGACCCGAAGGCCGCCCTCGACATCTGGAAAGGCTCGCCGGCGCATGATGCGGTCCTGACCAATTCCGGCATGTGGTCCTCCCTCGACTTCGAGGCCATCGGCATCGGCTTCGACGTCTCGCCGGGCCCGGGCCCCTATGCCGGGCGGGTGTTCCACGTCTGGTTCGGCGAAGCGCCCGACGACAGCGGCGCGCCGTTGATCCGCGGCACCGGCGGCGGCGACAGGATCCGCGGCACGCTGTTCGACGACAAGATCGTCGGCCGAAACGGCAATGACCGGATCGACGGGCGCGATGGCGCCGACCGGCTTGTTGGCGACACCGGCACGGACCGCCTCTCCGGCGGCTCCGGCGCGGATCAGCTGAAGGGCGGCGCGCAAGCGGACCGCCTGTTCGGCGGAAACGGCAACGACCGGCTCTTCGGCGGAAAGGGCGCCGATCTGCTCGACGGCGGACGCGGTGCCGATGTCCTCAGCGGCGGTCCGGGCGCCGATGTCTTCCGCTTCACCACATCCGCGTTCGGCGCCCTCGACCGCATCGTCGATTTCGACCGCGGGAAGGACGCCCTCGACATCTCCCGCCTCGCATCCGAACTGCCGCGCCGCGCCGACGGCTTCGACTTCATCGGTCAGAAGGACTTCTCGGGAAATGCCGGCGAAGTGCGTTTCGATGACGGCCGGCTGCGCATCGATCTCGACGGCAACGGCAATGCCGAACTGCGCATTGCCCTCGACGACATCGCCCGCCTCGGCGCCGAAGACCTGATCCTCGGCTGAGCCGAAGGTTAACCAAGCCGCGAAGTCTTTCGCCAAAATATCCATAAATTCTTCGGGCTTCCGAAGTGGCGTGCTAATCTCTTCTCAACCTTGGGGGAGGTGTTGGGTATGCGGTGCGCGATTGGTTTCCTGGTTGTCGTCCTCTCGATGGGTGCCGCCGGCACGGCCCTGTCCCTGCCCTCCGAGGACCTGCTGGTCCCCTTCGATCCCGAACGCTTCACGCCACAGGAAATACGTCTCGTCGAAACGGCACTAGCCGCCGGCGGCGACTTCTCCGGCACCGCGGACGCGGACTGGGACCGCACGAGCGACGCGGCGATGGCCGCCTATTCCGCCCGCGAATTCGGCGAGAGCCCGCGCGACCTTCACGCCGCCGCACTGGTGATCGCCCTGCTCGCCGACGTCGAGACCGACGGCTGGGCGGTCCGCCATTTCGACGATCTGGGAATGACCATGGCGCTCCCGGAAGCGATCTTCGACGCGCCCGAGCCCGAGGATTCCGGCCTGCGCTGGTGGAGCCGCACCGGCTCGCTCACTCTCCTGACTCACCGTTTCGAGGCCTTCGAGGCCGAGGCCTGGCACGTCGCCGCGGCCGAGGCGCATTCCGGCGCCGGCACGGCCATGGTCCGGCGCGACGCCGATCTCTGGATCACCTCGGGCGCCATGTCCGACGGCCGCAACTTCCATACCCGCTCCGAACGCCATGGCGGGGTCTGGAGCACGGTCTTCCTCGCCAGCGGCCCGGACGAGGCCGGCATGCTCAACCTGATCCGCACCAGCCTCGGCGCCCCGAGCCCGAGCTTCTGGGATCTGCCTCCGGGCGGCCATCTCGACGGCCTGGTGCGCGACACGCTGGCGATCTTCGACGCGCCGGGCACCTGGGCCGATACCGGCCCGGCCCCGGGCGGCTTCGGCGCCGGCACCTTCGCCCCCGACGGTCCCGAGGCGAGCGGCACCGCCTTCCATATCGGCCCGCAGGTGCTGGTGACCGCCGATCACGTGGTCGCCGGCTGCGCCCGGCTCGCCCTCGCCTCCGGCGCACCGGTCACGGTCATCGCCAGCAACAGCGATCTCGACATCGCCCTCCTCACGACCACCGAACGCGCCGAGACATGGCTATCACTCCCCAGCCCCGATGCCGACACCGCTCGGCTCGGCCAGCGGGTCCATGCCGCCGGCTATCCCTATTTCGGCATCGCCAGCTCCGCGCTGCATCTCACCGGCGGCAATGTCAGCGCGCGCACCGGCCTCAACGACGATGCCCGCTTCTTCAGCTTCACCGCCCCCGTCCAGCCCGGCAACAGCGGCGGCCCACTGGTCGATGCGACCGGTGCGCTGGTCGGTCTGGTCGTATCGCGGCTGTCCGAACGCTACATCGCGGAAGCCACCGGATCCTTGCCGCAAAATATCAACTACGCGCTACATGTTTCTGATCTGAATGACTTTGTCATCCGAAACGGCGTTCAGCCCGCCGCCGCGCGGATCGGCCGCTTCGACATGGAATCCGGCGCCCCGGAAGGCTTCGAAGCCGCGATCGTGCCGGTGCTCTGCAACTGACGTCCCGCTGCAGAGCGGCGCGCGGACAGCGCACCGAGGCGCCGGACAGGGGTTGCGGCAGCCGCCCTGTCAACTCTGGCGCCGGGCATGCTCGGAGCTGACCGCCGCCCCGAGCGCCTGGAAGAGTGGCCGCGACACCGGGTCGAGCGCGGCGTTCCATTCGGGATGCCATTGCACCGCCAGCGCGAATCCCGGCGCCGCCGCGACGACCAGCGCTTCCGGCGTCGCGTCCGGCGCATGGCCCTCGATCACGATCCGCGCGCCCTGCTCGCGGATGCCCTGCCCGTGCAGCGAATTGACCATCACCTCCGTGTCGCCGAGCAGCCGGTGAAACGTGCCGCCCGCGGTCAAGGTCACCGTATGGCGCAGCTCGAACTTCTCCTCGAGCGTCCCGTCGGGGGGCATGCGGTGGTTCATCCGGCCGGGGATCTCGCGGATCTCCGGATCGAGTGTACCACCGAAAGCGACGTTGAACTCCTGAAAGCCCCGGCAGATGCCGAAGACCGGCACGCCGCGGGCCACGCATTCGCGGATCAGCGGCAGCGTCACCGCATCGCGGTCGGGATCGAAGGCGCCATGTTTCTCGGTCGGCGTCTCGCCGTAATGGCTCGGATGCACGTTCGGCCGCCCGCCGGTAAACACGAAGCCGTCGCAGGCACCGATCAGATCGGCGATCGCACCGACCTTCGGCAGCGCGGGCACCATGAGCGGGATCGCTCCGGTCAGATCGGCCACCGCCTCGATGTTCGACACCCCCACCGCCTGCACGGGATAGGCGTCGTTCGCCAGATGGGCGTTGCCGATGATGCCGATCACGGGCCGGGACATGAAGCGCGTCGCAGGATTGTTATCGATCCTCTCCAGATAGGCGCCGCGGGCACCGGCGTCGAGAGCCGAGTGCGCCTTGCCGAGCGCGGAGCCCCGTGACAGTCTCTGCCGCCTTTCGCCGAGGAGACCGACATGCGCCCCGAGACCGCGGCCCCGACCATCCGCCTCGCCGATTACACGCCCCCGCCGCATCTCGTCGACCGGGTGGACCTGATCTTCCGCCTCGATCCCCACGCGACCGTGGTCACCGCCCGCCTCGCCCTGCGCCCGAACCCCGCGGACAAGCGCGACGCGCCGGCCGATCTCTGGCTCGACGGCAGCAGCCTTGAATTGCGCGCCGCGCGGATCGACGGCACCCCGGTCCCCGAGGCGGCGCTGACCCGCACCCCCGACGGCCTGCGCATCGCCGCAGCCGCCCTGCCCGACGGCGCCTTCCTCTGGGAAGCCGAGACGGTGATCGCGCCCGCCGCCAACACCGCCCTCGAAGGGCTCTACATGTCGAAAGGCATGTATTGCACCCAATGCGAGGCGCACGGCTTCCGCAAGATCACCTATTTCCCCGACCGCCCCGACGTGATGGCCACCTACAGCGTCCGGATCGAGGGCGACGCACCCGGTCCTGCTGTCGAACGGCAACCTCACCGCGTCCGGGGAAGGCTGGGCCGAGTGGCACGACCCGCACCCCAAGCCCTCCTACCTCTTCGCCCTGGTCGCCGGCGATCTCGTCGCCACCGAGGACCGCTTCACCACCGCCTCGGGCCGCGACGTGCTCCTGCAGGTCTGGGTGCGCCCCGGCGACGAGGACCGCACCGCCTACGCGATGGACGCGCTCAAGCGCTCGATGCGCTGGGACGAGACCGAATACGGCCGCGAATACGACCTCGACCGCTTCATGATCGTCGCCGTCGACGACTTCAACATGGGCGCGATGGAGAACAAGGGCCTCAACGTCTTCAACTCGAAATACGTGCTCGCCAGCCCCGAAACCGCCACCGATGCCGAATACGCCTCCATCGAGGCGATCATCGCCCACGAATACTTCCACAACTGGACCGGCAACCGCATCACCTGCCGCGACTGGTTCCAGCTCTGCCTGAAGGAAGGCCTCACGGTCTTCCGCGACCAGCAATTCTCCGGCGACATGCGCGAACCGGGCGTGCGCCGCATCGAGGACGTCATCCGGCTGCGCGCCCAGCAGTTCCGCGAGGATGCAGGCCCGCTCGCCCATCCGGTACGGCCCGAGGAATACATCGAGATCAACAACTTCTACACCGCAACCGTCTACGAGAAGGGCGCCGAGCTCATCCGGATGCTCCGGATTCTCGTCGGACCCGAGACCTATGCCGCGGCCCTCGATCTCTATTTCGACCGCCACGACGGCGAGGCCTGCACCATCGAGGACTGGATCGCGGTCTTCGAGGACACCTCCGGCCGCGACCTCAGCCAGTTCGCGCGCTGGTATTCGCAGGCCGGCACCCCACGCCTCACCGCCACCGAAGCCTGGGACGACGGCCGCTACACCCTCACCCTCCGCCAGCACACGCCGCCAACCCCCGGCCAGCCCGACAAGACGCCGCTGGTGATCCCGGTCGCCTACGGCCTGATCGGCCCCGACGGCGTCGAGCTTGCCGCCGGCACCGTCGTTCTCGACGGCGAAACCGCGGATTACCACTGGGACCTGCCCGCCCGACCGGTGCCGTCGCTCCTGCGCGGCTTCTCCGCCCCGGTGATCCTCGAACGCACGCCGACCGATGCCGAACGCGCCTTCCTGCTGGCCCATGACCGGGACCCGTTCAACCGCTGGGAGGCCGGCCGCGCCCATGCCCTCGACCTGCTCGCGGCGATGTCGCGCGATCCCGCACTGGCGCCCGACGCCACCTGGCTCGATGCCCTGCACCGGGTGGCCGCCGACGAAACCCTCGATCCGGCCTACGCCGCCCTCCTGCTCGGCCTGCCCGCCGAAGAGGAGGTGATCGCGCACATGGCCGCAACCGAGGCCGTGCCCGACCCCGATGCGATCCACGCCGCCCGCGCAAGGCTCGAAGCCGCCGTGGCCGCCGCCCTCGGCGACACCCTCGCCCATCTCTACTCGGCCCATGCCGTACCGGGGCCGTTCACGCCGGATGCCGCCGCCGCAGGCCACCGCGCGCTGCGCCACCGCGCGCTCGCGCTCCTGACCGTCGCTGATCCCGAAGGCGGCGCGGCCGAGCGGCATTTCGACGCCGCCGACAACATGACCGAGCGCATGGCGGCCCTCCGTCTCCTCGTCCATCACGACCGGGCCGAGGCCGCCCTCGCGCGGTTCGAGGCGGACTGGCGCCATGACCGGCTGGTGATGGACAAGTGGTTCTCGGTGCAGGCCGCCCTCACCGCGCCTGCCCGGGCCCCCGAAGCCGTCGCGGCGCTCTCGGAGCACCCGGATTTCGACTGGCGCAACCCCAATCGCTTCCGGGCCCTCGTCGGCGCCTTCGCGAGCGGCAACACCGCCGGCTTCCACCGCAGCGACGGGGCGGGATACGCGCTCGTCGCCGACTGGCTGATCCGCCTCGATGCGGTCAATCCCCAGACCGCCGCGCGCCTGACCTCGGCCTTCGGCACCTGGCACATGTTCGACCGCCCCCGGCAGGCCGCGATGCAGACCGCGCTCGAACGCATCGCCGGCCGCCGGACCTGTCGCGCGACACCGCCGAAATGGTCGGCAGACTCCTGCGCAGCGGCAACTGACCCTGCGCTTGTCACGTTGGTGTGAAAGTGGCACGATACGAGGCGGATATGCGTGAGATCGTCGACAGACTGATCATGGAACGGGCTCCCTGGCTGGAAAGGCCGGGCATGATGGCCCGCGCCGCGCGTCGGGCCCTCAACACCATCCTGAAATACGAGCGCACGGTGAAGATCGGCGAGGCGCTCGAGCCGATGCCAGCGTCCGACCTCATGTCCACCGCGGCGGATCTCTTCGCCCGCCATGTCGAGGTGAGCGGCCTCGAGAACCTGCCCCGGCGCGGCGGCGCCATCGTGGTCTGCAACCACCCGACCGGAATCGCCGACGGCATCGTGCTTTACGGCGCCATCGGCCATATCCGCCCCGATCTCTTCTTCTTCGCCAATGCCGATGCGGTGCGCGTCATGCCGCAGCTCGCCGAGATGATCGCGCCCGTCGAATGGCGCCCCGAGAAGCGCACCCACAAGCAGAACCGCGAGACGCTCGCCTATGCCCATGCCGCCTTCGAGGCCGGTCGCCTCGGCGTGCTCTTTCCCTCCGGACGGCTCGCGAAACGCCGCTGGCTCTCGCTGCATGAACGCCCCTGGATGGCCAGTGCGGCGATGCTCGCGCGGCGCTACGAGCTTGCCGGTGGTCCCGATCCACATCACCGCGCGCAATTCGGCGCTGTTCTATCTTTTCGACCGCATTCACCCGACCCTGCGCGACATCACGCTCTTCCACGAGGTTCTCAACAAGACACGTCAGCCCTACCGCCTCACCGTCGGCGCCCCGATCCCGCCCGAAACCCTGCCCTCGGGCTCGTCGGAAGCCATCGCGGTGCTGCGCGCGCGCACGCTCGAACTCGGCGGAGAAAAACCCCAGACCGTGCTGACCGCCCCGCGCTACGGAAGCCCGGCCCGCCTGAAGCCCGCCCGCCTCTCGCTCTGACACCCGGCCCTGCCGCGCGCTTGCCGACGCCCCGCCACGCGCGTAAGACCGGGGTCGATTTTCACGAACGGATGCAGCCATGGCCGAGCTTGCCTACAAGGAGCCAGACCCGAAGGTCATCGCCGGAGCCAGGGACGACTGGGAACTGGTGATCGGCCTCGAGGTCCACGCCCAGGTCACGTCGAATTCCAAGCTGTTCTCCGGTGCCTCGACGCGCTTCGGTGCCGAGCCCAACACCAATGTGAGCCTCGTCGATGCGGCGATGCCCGGCATGCTGCCGGTGATCAACGGCTATTGCGTCGAGCAGGCGGTCCGCACCGGGCTCGGTCTCAAGGCGAAGATCAACCTCTTCTCGCGCTTCGACCGCAAGAACTACTTCTACCCGGACCTGCCCCAGGGCTACCAGATCAGCCAGCTCTACCACCCGATCGTCGGCGAGGGTGAAGTGCTGGTCGACATGGCGCCCGGCGTCGCACGCCGCGTCCGCATCGAACGCATCCATCTCGAACAGGATGCCGGCAAGTCGATCCACGACCTCGATCCGGCGCTCTCCTTCGTCGACCTCAACCGCACCGGCGTCGCCCTGATGGAGATCGTCTCCCGCCCCGACATCCGCGGCCCCGAGGAGGCGGCGGAATACGTGCGCAAGCTGCGCCAGATCCTGCGCTATCTCGGGCACCTGCGACGGCAACATGCAGGAAGGCTCGATGCGCGCCGACGTGAACGTCTCGGTCTGCCGCCGCGGCGCCTTCGAGCGCTACCGTGAAACCGGCGACTTCTCGCATCTCGGCACCCGCTGCGAGATCAAGAACATGAACTCGATGCGCTTCATCACCCAGGCCATCGACTTCGAGGCCCGCCGCCAGATCGCCATCCTCGAGGATGGCGGCACAGATCGTGCAGGAAACCCGGCTCTACGACCCCAACAAGGGCGAGACCCGCTCGATGCGCTCGAAGGAAGAAGCCCACGATTACCGCTACTTCCCCGACCCGGATCTCCTGCCACTTGAATTCGGACAGGACTTCGTCGAAGCCCTCGCCGCGCGCCTTCCCGAAATGCCCGACGCCAAGAAGGCCCGCTTCGTCACCGCCTACGGCATGACCGAATACGACGCCGGCGTGCTCACCGCCGAAGTCGCGAATGCGGATTACTTCGAAGCCGTGGCCGAAGGCCGCGACGGCAAGCAGGCCGCCAACTGGATCATCAACGAGCTCTTCGGCCGCCTCAACAAGGAAGGCCACGACATCACCGAAAGTCCGATCGATCCCGGCCAGCTCGGCGGCCTGATCGACCTGATCGCCAAGGGCGACATCTCCGGCAAGATCGCCAAGGACGTCTTCGAGATCCTCTGGACCGAGGGCGGCGACCCGGCCGAAATCGTCGAGAGCCGCGGCCTCAGACAGGTCACCGACACCGGCGCCATCGAGGCCGCCGTCGCCGAGGTCATCGCCTCCAACCCCGACAAGGTGGCCCAGGCGCGGGAAAAACCCGCCCTCGCCGGCTGGTTCGTCGGTCAGGTCATGAAGGCCACCGGCGGCAAGGCCAATCCCCAGGCCGTGAACGCCATCGTGCGCGAAAAGCTCGGCATCGCCTGAATGCCCCCAACCGGAGACGTCGCATGAGCTTCTACGACTACAAGGTTGTTCCGGCCCCGCGCCACCTGAAGAAGGCCCGCGGCATCACCGATCCCGCCGAGCTGCTGTGCCTCAACCTGAGCGAGGCGCTCACCGAGCAGGCCCGCGCCGGCTGGGAATATGTCCGCGCCGAAACGCTGCCCGCCGAGGCTCCGGGCGGCATGTTCCGCCGCGCCATCGAGGAGACGGTCACGGTGCTGGTGTTCCGCCGCGAGCGCGAGAGCCTCGATCCGCGCATCGCCGCCACCCCCGTCGCGCCGGCTTTTTCCGCGGAGCCGGCCGCCGCGCCAGGCCGGGCCGAGCCCTCGGTCGCCGCCGAGCCGCGCCCCTTCTCCGAGCGGGTTCGCGAGGCCGGCAGCCTGCGCCGCGAGCCTCCGCTCGCCACGTCGCCCGCCCCGGAGCCGTCGACGCCGGATCCGGTCTCGCCGCTCCGCCCGACCCCGAGCCTCGGCCCGGCCGACCGCTCGTCCTGATCGCGTCAGCCGGCGCCGCTGCCCGAGAGATCGAGCGCCAGCGCGTGGACCTGGGTGTCGAGCTCCTGCGCCAGGACCCGATGCACCGCGCGGCTCCGCGCCACCCGGTTCATGCCGTCGAAAGCCGGCGCGCGCATCACCACCCGGAAATGCGTCTCGCCGCCCTCGCGCCAGCCCGAATGCCCGCGATGCTGCTCGCTTTCGTCGATCACCTCGACCTCGGCGGGCGCAAAGGCCGTTGCCAGTTTTTCGCGCATTGTCGTCGCCAGTCCGGTGCCGGTATCGGCCATTCGTCTCTCCCTCGGGTGATCGGGTCTTGGCCCGCCGCGCCAAAAGACTAAACTCTAGGCCCCGAGTCGCAAGCCTGAAAGGAACCGGCCCTCGATGAGCCGCCGTTCGCCCTTCGAATTCGACATTTCCGTGAGCGCCGACAAGAAGCGTCGCGCCCGGTCCCGCGGCAAGTCCGGCGCCGTCGAAAGCTCGGCCCATGTCTGCGCGCGCGCCGGCTGCGGCAAGCCCGGCCTCTACCGCGCGCCGAAATCCCCCGACCAGCTCGACGATTTCGTCTGGTTCTGCATGCAGCATGTGCGCGAATACAATCTGAAATGGAACTTCTTCCATTCGGGCTCCGACGCGGAACTCGAACAGCAATTCGCCGCCGATCGCGTCTGGGAGCGCCCGACCCGTCCGTTCCGCGAAACCGTGAACCGCGGCGGCTCCGAGCCCCATGCCGAAGGCAAGGCCTGGCAGCGCTTCGGCCTCGACGACCCGATGGATCTCCTCGGCGAAATGGGCACGCTCAACCCCGGCAACCAGACGGGAGCCCGCCGGACCCAGCGCCGCCTGCCGCCGACCGAGCGCAAGGCCCTCGAGATCCTCGACGCCCAGGACGACCAGACGAAGACCGAGATCCGCAAGCAGTACAAGGCGCTCGTCAAGGACCTCCACCCCGACATGAACGGCGGCCGCCGCGACGACGAGGCCCGGCTCTCCGAAGTCGTCTGGGCCTGGGAACAGATCAAGGTCAGCCGGAGTTTCCGGGACTGATCCGCCGCCCCGCAACCTTGCAACCCGGCGGCGTTTGCGACACATAGCCCCGTGGCACGGCGCCCCGGCAGGGCGCGAAGCGGGAGCGATTTCGATGGCGGACGGAGCGATGGAAGCAGGCCTGGAGCCGAGCGTGGACTATTCGGTCCGCGATCTTTTCGGCATCGACACCGACATGACCATCCGCGGTTTCGCCGAGCGCTCCGAGCGGGTGCCGGACATCGATCCGACCTACCGCTTCGACCCCGACACCACCCTCGCCATCCTCGCCGGCTTCGCCCACAACCGCCGCGTGATGATCCAGGGCTATCACGGCACCGGCAAGTCGACCCATATCGAACAGGTCGCCGCCCGGCTCAACTGGTCCTGCGTGCGCGTGAACCTCGACAGCCACATCTCCCGCATCGACCTGATCGGCAAGGACGCGATCCGCCTCAAGGACGGCGTGCAGGTCACCGAATTCCAGGAAGGCATCCTGCCCTGGGCGCTGCGCAACCCCACGGCCATCGTCTTCGACGAATACGATGCCGGACGGCCCGACGTGATGTTCGTGATCCAGCGCGTGCTCGAAGTCGACGGCAAGCTCACGCTCCTCGACCAGAACAAGGTGATCCGCCCCAACCCGTATTTCCGGCTCTTCGCCACCGCCAACACCGTGGGCCTGGGCGACACCACCGGCCTCTACCACGGCACCCAGCAGATCAATCAGGGCCAGATGGACCGCTGGAGCCTCGTGGTCACGCTCAACTATCTCGAACATGACGCCGAGGCCGAGATCGTGCTGGCGAAATACCCCGAATACGCCACGCCCGAAGGCCGCAAGACCGTCAGCCGCATGGTCACCGTCGCCGATCTCACCCGCGCGGCCTTCATGAACGGCGACCTCTCCACCGTCATGTCGCCGCGCACCGTGCTCGCCTGGGCCGAGAACACCCGCATCTTCGGCGATGTCGGCTTCGCCTTCCGCCTGACCTTCCTCAACAAATGCGACGAACTCGAGCGCCAGACCGTCGCCGAATTCTACCAGCGCTGCTTCGACGCCGAGCTGCCCGAAAGCGCGGCGAGCGTCTCCCTGGGCTGAGCGCAATGAGCGACTCCCGCTCGGACAACCCCGCCGAACCTTTCAAGAAGGCCCTTGCGGAAGCCACGCGCGCCATGTCGGGCGATGCCGAGCTGCAGGTCGCGTTCTCGGTCGACCCGCCGGGCCTCTCGAACGAGACCATGCGGCTGCCGCAGGTCACCCGGCGCATGACCCGCGACGAGGTGATGCTGGCGCGCGGCACCGCCGATGCGCTGGCGCTGCGCCGGCGCTTCCACAGCGATGCCACCCACCGCCGCTACACGCCGCAGGGCGAGGTGGCCTGCGAGCTCTTCGAGGCGATGGAAACCGCCCGCTGCGAGGCGATGGGCGCGCGCGCCATGCCCGGCACCGCCGGCAATATCGACGCCAAGATCGCCGACGAGGCCCGCCGCCGCGGCTACGGCGAGATCACCGATCCCGACCGGGTGCCGCTGGCGCAGGCGGCGGGCTTCCTCGTGCGCCAGCTCGCCACCGGCCGCGACCTGCCCGCGGGTGCGCAGAACGTGCTCGATCTCTGGCGCGGCTTTCTCGACAGCCATGCCGGCGCGACCATGGACGACCTCGAAGGCGTGCTCGACGATCAGCAGGCCTTCGCCCGCTTCGCGCGCCGGGTGATCGAGGATCTCGGCTACGGCGAACAGCTGGGCGACGACCCCGACGATCTGTCGGAGGACGAGGGCTCCGACGACGAGGACGACACCGAGGACAGCTCGGACGACGAGCCCGGCGGCGACGCCGAGGACCAGTCGGACACCGAGGCCTCCGACGAGGAGGGCCAGTCCGAGCAATCCTCCGACACGAGCCAGGCCCAGGTCGCGATGGACGCCGAGGACGACGCCGACATGGCCGACGAGGCCGAGATGCAGGAGGGCGAGCCCACCGACGAAGTGCCGCAGCCACCGGCGCATTCCGACGCCGATCCCGGCTACCGGGTCTTCGACACCCGCTACGACGAGGAGATCGACGCCGCCGATCTCGCCGACCCGGCCGAACTCGAACGCCTGCGCGCCTGGCTCGACCAGCAGTTGGAGCCGCTCAAGGGCGCGGTATCGCGGCTGGCCAACAAGCTCCAGCGCCGGCTGCAGGCCCGCCAGAACCGCTCCTGGGATTTCGATCTCGAGGAAGGCACCCTCGACGCCGGCCGCCTCGCCCGCGTCGTCGCCAACCCGCTCACGCCGCTGTCGTTCAAGCAGGAGCGCGACACCGAATTCCGCGACACGGTGGTGACGCTGCTCATCGACAATTCCGGCTCGATGCGCGGCCGGCCGATCTCCATCGCCGCGATCTCGGCCGATGTGCTCGCCCGAACGCTCGAACGCTGCCAGGTCAAGGTCGAGATCCTCGGCTTCACCACCCGCGCCTGGAAGGGCGGCCAGAGCCGCGAGGCCTGGGTGGCCGCGCACCGCCCGGCCCTGCCCGGCCGCCTCAACGATCTGCGCCACATCGTCTACAAGCGCGCCGACGCCCCCTGGCGCCGCGCCCGGCCCAATCTCGGCCTGATGATGAAGGAAGGCCTGCTGAAGGAGAACATCGACGGCGAGGCGCTCGAATGGGCGCACCGCAGGCTGATGGCCCGCCCCGAGGCCCGCAAGGTGATGATGGTGATCTCAGATGGCGCGCCCGTCGACGATTCCACCCTCTCGGCCAATCCCGCGAGCTATCTCGAGCGGCATCTGCGCGACGTGATCGGCATGATCGAGCGCCGCCGCGCCGTGCAGCTGATCGCCATCGGCATCGGCCACGACGTCACCCGCTATTACGGCCGCGCCGTCACCATCACCGATGTCGAGCAGCTCGCCGGCGCCATGACCGAACAGCTCGCGAGCCTGTTCGAGGAGGATGCGGCGCGCGGGCGCCGGCCCGCCCGAAGAATTCGCGCCTGACAGGATCCCGATGCGGCCTGTATCGTTGTAGCCTGAGCCAACCAAAGGGAGATCCGGCATGCGACCCGAAATCGGCGGCTTTTTCGGCCTCATCATCTTCGCGCTCAACATCTGGGCGATCATCTCCACCGTCGGTTCGAACGCCTCGACCGGGCGCAAGGTGCTCTGGGTGCTGGGCATCCTGTTCCTGCCGGTGATCGGCTTCATCTTCTGGCTCATTGCCGGGCCGCGCGCGGGCAAGGGCTGAGGAACCGCCATGAATGTCTTCACCTGTGCGCGCTGCAGCCAGCTTCTCCATTTCGAAAACGCCACCTGCCTGCGCTGCGGCACCCGTCTCGGCTTCCTGCCCGACCGCCTGCGCCTCAGCCCCATCGCACCGGGCGAGGACGGCCTTCTGGTCGCCGATCTCGACGACAAGGGCCTCTGGCAGACCTGCGGCAATGCCGGCACGGTCGATTGCAACTGGCTGGTGCCCGCGGGCACCGGCCGCGATTTCTGCGACGCCTGCGCGCTCAACCGCACGATCCCCGACCTCGATGTCGCGGGCAACCTCGCCCGCTGGACCGAGATCGAGGCCGCCAAGCGCCGCCTGGTCTATGCCCTCAAGCGCCTGCGCCTGCCGATCGCCCGCCAGACCGACGAGACCGAGGACGGCCTCGCCTTCGACTTCGTCGCCGACACCGAAGAGGAGAAGGTGCTCACCGGCCATGCCGACGGCCTCGTCACGGTCAACATCGCCGAGGCCGACAGCGCCGAACGCGAGCGACGGCGCGTGGCGATGGACGAACCCTACCGCACCCTGCTCGGCCATCTGCGCCACGAGGTCGGGCATTATTACTGGGACGTTCTGGTTCGCGAAGGCGACAAGCTGGAGGCGACCCGCGCCATGTTCGGCGACGAACGTGCGGATTACGCCGAAGCCCTCGAGCGCCATTACGAGACCGGCCCGGCCCCCGGCTGGGAACAGACCCATGTCTCGGACTATGCCACCGCGCATGCCTGGGAGGACTTTGCCGAGACCTGGGCGCATTACCTGCACATGGTCGATACCCTCGACACCGCGCGCAGCTTCGGCATCACCGTCGATCCGGCCGTCAGCACCGACCCCGCGAACGATGCACAGGTCGGGCGCGACCCCTATGCCGCCGAAGATTTCGACACGCTCGTCGAGGCCTGGCTGCCGCTGACCGTCGCCCTCAACAGCCTCAACCGGTCAATGGGCCAGCCCGACCTCTACCCCTTCGTGCTGCCCCCGGCGGTGATCGCCAAGCTCGGCTTCATCCACGCACTCGTGCACGGCCACGTGTGACCCACAGAAGCCCCGCAAGCACCAGAAGCACCAGCGCGAGCGGTGCGGCGAGCACCGTGGTCGCCACCGGATCCCACAGGAACTGCAGCGACCCGCCCCGCAGGACATTCGATATCGCGTAGAACACTTCGGGAAACCCCTCGGCGAAGGCCCGGCCGATCGAGGTGAAGCGGAAGGCGAAGCCCTGGGCGAGCGTCGCCTGCCAGTCGAGCCAGAGCCGCATCAGCGCTCCGGCCAGAAAAACAACCATGAGGAATACACGCATGACACGCCTGCTACCTTAGGGTGATCTGTCCTACCCATAACGCGCATTGACCCCTTGCGCAAACCATAGATATCTCGCCCCGTTGTCGAAATTTCTTGCGAGTTCCCGAAATGCACCAGGATTTCCGCCGTCGCACCACGCCCGGCCAGTCGGTCCCGCGCCTCGCTGCCCTCCGGGGCTGGCTCGCCGACACCGGATGCGGCGCCTTCCTCGTGCCCCGCGCCGATGCGCATCAGGGCGAAACCGTCGCCCCCTGTGACGAACGCCTCGCCTGGCTCACCGGCTTCACCGGCTCGGCCGGCATCGCCGCCATCGCCGCCGAACGCGCGGCGATCTTCGTCGATGGCCGCTATCGCCTGCAGGTCCGCGACGAGGTCGACACCGCTGCTTTCGAACTGATGCGCATGCCCGAGGACAGCCTCGCCGACTGGCTTGCCGAGGCCGTGCCCGCCGGCGCCCGCATCGCCTACGATCCGTGGCTCCACACCATCGAGGACATCGAGGAACTGACCGCCGCCCTCGCCCCCCACGACATCACGCTCAGCGCCCTGCCCGCCAATCCGATCGACACGATCTGGACCGACCGCCCCGCCCCGCCCGCGCCACCGATCGTCCCGCATCCGGTCGCCCTCAGCGGCCGCCCGCCGGCCGAGAAACGCGCCGAGATCGCCGCGACCCTCAAGGCCCGCAAACTCGCCGCCACCGTGCTCACCCTGCCCGATTCCATCGCCTGGCTCCTCGACATCCGCGGCAGCGATATCCCCCGCACTCCGGTCGCCCGCGCCTTCGCCATCCTCCACCAGGACGGCAAGGTCGCCCTCTTCACCGAACCCGGCCGCGACACCCCCGCCCTGCGCGCCCATCTCGGCCCCGACGTCACGCTCCACGCCCCAGGCGCCTTCGAACCGGCCCTCGACGCCCTCGCCCCGGGGCCGGTCCTCGTCGATGCCGCCCGCTGCCCGGCGGCCATCGCCAGCCGCCTCGAGGCCGCCGGCGTCGTGCTCGAGCGCGGCGCCGATCCCTGCATCCTCCCCAAGGCGCTGAAGACCGACGCCGAGATCGCCGGCGCCCGCGCCGCCCATCTGCGCGACGGTGCCGCGATGGTCCGGCTTCTCGCCTGGCTCGACCGCGAAGCGCCCACCGGCGCCCTCTCCGAGATCGCCGTCGTCACCCGGCTCGAGGCGATCCGCGAAGAGACCGGCGCGCTTCACGACATCGCCTTCGAGACCATCGCCGGCTCCGGCCCGAACGGCGCCATCGTGCATTACCGGGTCAACGAGACCACCGACCGGATCCTCGCGCCGGGCGAGCTCCTCCTGCTCGACAGCGGCGCGCAATACCGCGACGGCACCACCGACATCACCCGGACAATCGCCATCGGCCCGGTCGACAGCGCCACCCGCCTCCCCTTCACCCTCGTCCTCAAGGGCCTCGTCGCCATGTCGCGCCTCCGCTGGCCCGAGGGGCTGGCGGGGCGCGATCTCGACGCCGTGGCCCGCACGGCGCTCTGGGCGCACGGGCTCGATTACGATCACGGCACCGGCCACGGCATCGGCGCCTTCCTCGGTGTCCACGAAGGCCCCCAGGGCCTGTCGCGCCGCGCCCTCGCCCCGCTCAAAGCCGGCATGATCCTCTCCATCGAGCCCGCCTTCTACCGCGAAGGCGCCTTCGGCATCCGCAGCGAGAACCTCGCCGTGGTCACCCCCGCCGAGATCCCCGCCGACGGCGAGCGCCCGATGCACGGCTTCGAGACCCTCACGCTCGCCCCCTTCGACCGCCGGCTGATCGCGCCCGAGCTGCTCGATCCCGCCGAGCTCGCCTGGCTCGACGCCTATCACGCCCGCGTCCTCGCCGAGATCGCCCCCCGCGTCGCACCGGCCGAAGCCGACTGGCTGCGCGCGGCCTGTGCCCCCCTCGGCCCCGCGACACCGCAGTGAGTTCCCAAGACCGGACGGTCCGGCTATAAGGATGGCAAATCAACATCGGAGGAATGCATCATGCTGACCAGCAGACTGACAGTCGCGCCTGCCGAAGGAACCTGGGTGATCCGCGCCGGCGGCGCCGTGATCGGCGAAACCTCGCGCGCCCTCGAACTCCACGAAGACGGCCACGACCCGGTGATCTACTTCCCCCGCGAGGATCTCGGCATGGCGTTCATCGAACCCTCGGCCACCCGCTGGTCCGATCAGACCAAGGGCGAGGCCAGCTATTTCACCATCGTCACCCGCAACGGGCTGATCTCGGATGCCGGCTGGTCCTATGAAACCCCGCTGGAAGACGCCGCCCGGATCGCCGGCTACATGGCCTTCTATCCCGACCGGGTCACCATCGAGCGGGTCTAGGGAAGGATCGGGTCGGCAGACCCCACGCGGTACGCCGCAGGCCGCTCAGTCCGACGCGGCCCCTGCCCCGACCCGTTGCGCCAGCAGCGCGGCCGCAGCCGCCCGCGCCTCGGGCGTCACCGTGTCACCCGCGAGCATCCGGGCGATCTCCTCGCGCCGCGCCTCCGCATCGAGCCCGATCACTTCGGTGCGGGTCTCGCCCCCAACCACCGCCTTGCCGACACGCCAGTGATGCGCGCCGCGCGCGGCCACCTGCGGCGAATGGGTCACCACCAGCACCTGCGCGCCGGCGCCCAGCGCCTCGAGCCGCTGGCCCACCGCATCGGCCGTCGCCCCCCCGACACCGCGGTCGATCTCGTCGAACACCACCAGCGTCACCCCCTCGGCCGCCTCGCTGAGACAGACCTTCAGGGCCAGCAGGAACCGCGACAGCTCGCCCCCCGAGGCGATCCGGTCGATCGGCCCCGCCGGTGAGCCGGGATTGGTCGTCGCCGTGAACCGCACCCGGTCGGCCCCCTCGGGACCCGGCTCCGTCGGCGCCACCTCCGTGACGAAATGCGCCCGGTCGAGCTTCAGCGGCGGCAATTCCTCCGCCATCCGGGCATCGAGCCGCGACGCGGCCTCCCGGCGCACCGCGCCCAGATCGGTGCAGGCCCCGAGATGTTCCGCCTCCGCCGCCATCAGCGCCTTCTCCAGTCCGGCGATTTCCGCCTCGGCGCCGTCGAGGCTCTGCAACCGGGCGCGCATCTCCGCCGCGAGGCCCGGCAAATCGTCGGCCGGCACCGCATGCTTGCGCGCGAGGCCCCGGAGCGCGAAGAGCCGCTCCTCCACCGCGTCGAGCTCGCCCGGATCGCCGCCCAGCCCGCCGACGATGTCCTCGACCTCGCCGCCCACCTGCCCCAGCGCCGTGAGCACCTGCCCCAGCGCATCGAGCACCGGATCGAGCAGGCCCTCGGCTTTCGGAGCGGCATCCTCGAGCCGCCGCAGCGCCTGAAACAGCGCGCCTTCGGCGCCCTCCGGCCCGAGTGCCTCGGCGGCGAAGGCGATGTCGGCGCGGATCGCTTCGGCCGCGCGCAGCTGCCGGCGCCTTGCATCGAGCTCCGGCTCCTCGCCCGGCTGCGGATCGAGCTTGTCGAATTCCCCGACCGCATGGGCCAGATATTCCGCATCGCGCGCCACCGCCGCCTGTGCCGCGCGCGCCTCGGCCAACGCCCGCTCCGCAGCGCTGCGCGCCTCCCAGGCGGCCCGCACGTCCGCGAGCGCCGCCCCGGCCCCGGCGAAGGTATCGAGCAATACCCGGTGCCGCCGCGCATCGAGCAGCCCCCGGTCGTCCTGCTGGCCGTGCAGCTCCACCAGCACGTCGCCGAGCCCCCGCAGCGTCTCGGCCGTCACACGCCGGTCATTGATCCAGGCCTGCCGCCGCCCGCCCTCCGCCGTCAGCGTCCGGCGCAGGAGCAGCGTCTCGCCCATCGGAACGCCGGTCGCCGCCAGCAGCGCCTCGGCCGGATGCCCTGCGGGCAGCACGAATTCCGCCGTCACCTCGCCCTGCTCCGCTCCGGCGCGCACCAGCCCCGCCCGCGTCTTCCAGCCCAGCACGAAGCCCAGACTGTCGAGCAGGATCGACTTGCCCGCCCCGGTCTCGCCGGTCAGCACGTTGAGCCCCGCGCCGAACGCAAGGTCGGCCCGCTCGATCAGCACCATGTCGTGAATGTTCAGGGCGCGCAGCATCGATCAGCCCCGCGCCCGGCGCCTCAGCGCCATTGTCCCAGAACCACCTGCCGATAGGTGCGGTTGAGCCAGTCGTCGCCCTCGTTGCCCGGCGTCAGCCCGCGCCCGGTCAACAGCGCATAGCCGTCGCTGTACCAGACGCTGCCCTGGAAGTTGAACCCGAGGATCGCCCCCGCGGTACGCGCCTCGGGGACCAGCCCCAGCGACAGATAGGCCTCGATCAGCCGGTAGAGCGCTTCGGGCGTGTGGGTCGTGGTCTGGTAATCCTCGACCACCACCCGGAAGCGGTTGATCGCCGCCGTGTAGTGCCCGCGGTTCAGGTAATACCGCCCGATTTCCATCTCCTTGCCGGCGAGATGATCGAGGGCAAGTTCGAACTTCAGCTCCGCCGAGGCCGCGAACTCGCTGTCGGGATAGCGCTCGATGATGTCGCGCATCTCCTGCAGCGCCTCGAAGGTGTTCGCCTGGTCACGGCCGATATCGGTGATCTGGTCGTAATAGGAGAGCGCGATCAGGAACTGCGCATAGGGCGCATCGGTATCGGCCGGGAAGAACTCGAGATACCGCTCCGCCGCCGCCCGGCTCTCGGCATAGAGCCCGCCCTCGTGATAGGAGAACGCCGCCATCAGCATCGCGCGCTTGGCCCAGTCGGAATAGGGATAGAGCCGCTCGACCTCCCCGAACATCTCGCCGGCCTGCCGCGGATTTCCCTCGGCCAGCAACGCCTCTCCATCGAGATAGATCGTCTGCGCCGACCGGCTCTCGATCGGGACCTCGTCATTGCCGAAGCCCGGAACCGAAAACCGCGGCAGGCTCGAACACCCGCCCAAGGCCACCGTCAGGACAATGCCGGTGGCAAGCGCCAGACCCCGACCTGACCGTTGCGACATGGTGGAAAGCCCCTGAAAACCCTGGCCGACAGCAGCCTCGCGGCCGCGCCTGCCCGGAGTTAGCACAGCTTGTCTGGGGGGTGAACGGAAAACCGCAGTCGCGCCACGCCGCGCGGATCAGCCCGCGTGCCGCAGATCCGAAGTGCCGAGGCCGACGCCGGGAAGCCGGGCCGCCTGATCCGCGTCGAGGATCACCATCTCCCAGGCGTCCGGCGTGTCGAAGAGCTTGCGCAAGAGCCGGTTCGTCGCCCCGTGCCCGGCCCGCACACCGCGGTAGGCCCCGAGGATCGGCGCGCCCGCAAGCGCGAGATCGCCCAGCGCGTCGAGCATCTTGTGGCGCACGCATTCATCCTCCCGGCGGAAGCCGCCCGGATTGAGCACCGCACCGCCATCGACGACCACCGCATTGTCGAGCGAGCCGCCCAGCGCCAGGCCGTGGGCCTGCATCGCCTCGACATCCGAGCGCCGGCAGAAGGTCCGGCAATCCGACAATTCGTGCACGAAGGTGCCGTTCACCATCGACAGCGCCTTTTCCTGGTGCCCGATCGCCGCATCGGCGAAGTCGATCTCGAAGTCGATCGAAAGCGCCGGCGCCGGCCGCAGCTCGGCCACCACATCGCCCTGCACGTCGCGCACGGTCTCGAGCAGCCGGATCGCCACGATCGGGCCCTCGACCCGCCGGAGACCGGCCTGGAGGATCGCCCGCACGAAGCGTTTCGCGCTGCCGTCGAAGATCGGCACTTCCGGCCCGTCGATATCGATGATCGCATGGCTGATCCCGGTGCCGGCCAGCGCCGCCATCAGGTGCTCGACCGTCGAGACCGATGCGCCCGCGCCATTGCTCAGCACCGTGCAGAGCGTCGTGTCGCTCACATTGTCATAGCGGGCGGGGATGATGTTGTCGCGATCCGCGATGTCGCTGCGCCGGAACCGGATGCCACCGCTCGTCGCGGGGTGGATCACAAGCCGTGCCGGCCGGCCGGAGTGAAGACCCTGGCCGACAAGCGTCACTGCTGTCCTGATCGTGCTCTGCATCTCAAAACCCACCCGATTGTCCCGGCGCCTCAACGCGCCTCTTCTCGGCTTTCTGCTGCAGTGCAATGTAGGGATCGGGGGCATTCGACACAAATCAAGCTTTGTGACCGTTTCTTACAGTCGTGATTCGGCTCGCAACACCCTGACATCGCCGCAAAAAAGGCACCCGGTGTGGGAACCGGGTGCCTCGATCGGATCAGCCGCCGTGGGAGGGGGGGAGGCCGGAGCGGCGCCCTCCGATCAGTTCGCCTGACGACGCAGGAAGGCCGGAATGTCGACCCGCTCGCGCTCGGTTTCCTCGAATTCCGCGCCGGTCGCCGGCTGCGGTTCGGAGGTGAAGGCCGGCTCGGCAGCCGCTCGGACCGTGGCCTGAGGGGCGGCTTCCGGGGCCGGCGTCGCCGCCGGTCGCGTTCCCTGACCGGTCATCTTGTGGATGAGGCCGTTGATCGAGAGGCGCCCGCTGCGCTCCGGGCTCTCCGCCCGCGCGGAGCCACCGAAACCGGCCGTCATCGGCGCCGCCTTCGGCACGTTCTGGACCGCGGCCCGCAGGCGGTTCAGCGCCTCGGGCGAGGGCTGGCCGCCCTGCCGGGTGCCGCCGCCTTCGAACTTCGGCTGGCCGAAGGGCGCCGAGCGCTGGAGCGAGCCGGGCTGCGGCACCTCGTCGGGGTCGCCCACGACGCGGGGCTGCTGCTGCTCGACGGCCTGCGCATCGGCGAAGGTCGCGGCGCGCGCGGCCACCGGCTGCGGCGCCGGCTGGGTGCTCGCCTCGATCGGCGCGGAGTGCCGGGCAGCGGGAGCTGCCACCGGCTCGGCTTCCGCATCGGCGTGTCTCACGGGACGGGCTTCGTCGCGGGCCACCGCGTCGATGCCGGTGGCGACCACCGAGACCCGGATCATGCCGGCCATCTCCGGATCGAGCGTCGAGCCGACCATGATGTTCGCCTCGGGATCGACTTCCGCACGGATGCGGTTGGCCGCCTCGTCGAGTTCGAAGAGCGTGAGGTCGGGACCGGCCGTGACGTTGATGAGCACGCCGCGCGCACCCTTGAGGCTGATCTCGTCCAGGAGCGGGTTGGCGATCGCCTTCTCCGCGGCCTGCACCGCGCGATCGTCCGAGGACGCCTCGCCGGTGCCCATCATCGCCTTGCCCATCTCGTTCATCACCGACCGCACATCCGCGAAGTCGAGGTTGATGATGCCCGGACGGACCATCAGGTCGGTCACGCCTTTCACGCCCTGGTAGAGCACGTCATCGGCGAGCGCGAAGGCTTCGGTGAAGGTGGTCTTCTCGTTGGCGAGCCGGAACAGGTTCTGGTTCGGAATGATGATCAGCGTGTCGACATGGCCCTGCAGTTCCTCGAGACCCATCTCGGCCTGGCGCATGCGGCGCGAGCCTTCGAACTGGAACGGCTTGGTGACGACGCCCACCGTCAGGATGCCCATCTCGCGGGCCGCCTTGGCGATGATCGGCGCGGCCCCGGTGCCGGTGCCGCCGCCCATGCCGGCGGTGATGAAGCACATGTGGCAGCCCGAAAGCCGCTCGACGATCTCCTCGATGCTCTCTTCCGCGGCGGCAGCACCCACTTCGGGCCGCGCACCGGCGCCGAGCCCTTCGGTCACCCGCGCCCCGAGCTGCAGCTTGTTGGTCGCACTCGACTGCTGCAGCGCCTGCGCGTCGGTGTTGGCCACCACGAACTCGCAGCCCTCGAGCTGCTTCTCGATCATGTTGTTGACCGCGTTGCCTCCGGCGCCACCCACACCCACCACGGTGATGCGGGGGCTGAGATCGGTGTTGACCGGGATTGAGAGTGTTAACGCCATGTTTGCATCCGCCTGTTCTGTTCCCCGTTGCCCGCGGCCCCGCGCGGGATGACTCGGACCATTCGATTCGAGTCCATGGGAAAAATATATCGCACTTGACCCCAATGGTCACGCAGAATCACGGATTTAGCCCCAATATATTGTGTCTGAACACAATATAAAGCGGTTTTTTACCATAACTCCGCAAGTTACCAGTTTTCCTTAAACCATCGCAAAGCGCGTACCACTTTCCGGGCTCCGGCACGGTCCGCCGGCAGCTCGAAATCCCAGGCTTCGTCCTGTGGACGCGACACGTGCATCGCGAGGCCCACCGCCGTGGCGAAGGCCGCGCCGGTGGCCGATTGCGGCAGCCCCTGCACCCGGAGCGGCTTGCCGACCCGGCACTGCCGCCCGAGAATATGCGAGGCCACGCCTTCCAGCCCGGGGATCTGCGCGCCGCCGCCGGTGAGCACGATCCGCTGCGAGGGCAGGTATTCGAAGCCCGAGGCATCGAGCCGCGCGCGCACCTCCTCGAGGATCTCCTCGACCCGGGGCCGCATCACGCCGATCAGCTCCGACCGGCTGATCTGCCGGCGGTCATGCTCCCAATCCCCGAGGATCGACGGCAGCTCGATCATGTCGCGATCGTCGAGGCCCGTGGCGACGAGGCCGCCATGCATGGTCTTGAGCCGCTCGGCATCCTGCATCGAGACCTGCAGCCCGTGGCAGATATCGCTCGTCACGTGGCTGCCGCCCATGCGCACGGCGTCGACATAGATCATCTGCCGCCGCACGAAGATCGAGATGCCGGTGGTGCCGCCACCGATGTCGATGCAGGCCGCGCCGAGCTCCTGCTCGTCCTCCACGAGACTCGAGAGCGCACTCGCATAAGGAGCAACCACCACCCCCGCCAGTTCGAGGTCGCAGCGCCGGATGCACTGGAGCACGTTCCGGAGCGGCGTCGCCGCCACCGTCACCAGATGCATGTCCACCGCGAGGTCCCGGCCGATCTGCCCGCGCGGATCGGTCAGACCCGTGCGGTGGTCGAGGCAGAAGTTCACCGGCAATGCGTGGATCGCGTCGCGGTCATGGCCGTAATCGGGGATCTCGCAGAGCCCGAGCACCTGACCGATATCGGTCTCGGTCACCGCGCCGTTCTCCACCTCGCTCTCGCCGTTGCACCCGTAGGAGCGCGGCCGCCCGCCGGAAAACGAGACGATCACGTGATCGACCCGCAGCCCCGCCATCTTCTGCGCGCCCTGGATCGCCGTGCGCACCGCGCGCTCGCATTCCTCCATCGCCGAGATCTCGCCGAAGGCCACGCCCCGCGACCGGGTATTCGCCGCCCCGATCACCCGGAACGCGCCCTGCCGCAGCACCGTGCGCCCGCCGGTCGCCGTCTCGGTCTCGTCGGGCACGAACTGCAGCACGAGGCAGGCGACCTTGGTGGTGCCGACGTCGAGCACCGCGATCACCCCGCGCCTGAGCGCCGTCTCGCGCCGTCCGCGCATCACCCGGTGGACCTCGTAGAGATGGCGGTTCATGCATCTTCTCCCATGGCGATCGTTCTCAGGCGGATCAGTTCGGCGGCGGCGTGTTCATTGAGGCGCAGCATCGGGCGGCGCGGATCGCGCATGTCCACGACGCTCAGATCGCGCCCCAGAAGGTCTTCCCCGACATGGAGCGCCATCACCCGTTCGAGCGCCGCAAGGGCGTCCTCCTCGGGCAGGCTGATCACCTGGTCGCGGTCGAGCACCACATCCCAGCGCCGCTCGCCCACCCGCACCAGCCCGCGGATCCGCGGCAGCACCGGCAGGGCGGCATCGATCAGCGCCAGCGCCTCGGGCACATGCGCCGAGGCGCCCTCGCCGGCGATCAGCGGCAGGTCCGGCCGGCGCAGCCGGCTGTCGACCTCCGCCACCCGCACGCCGTTCTTGTCGAGAAGCTGCAAGCCCTCGGGCGCGCGCCAGACCAGCACCGGCACCCGCTCGATCGCGCGGATCTCCAGCACGCCGCTCGCCAGCGCGCGCACCCGTGCGCGCTCCACGGCCGCGAGCGATTCCACCCGCGTGCGCACCTGCCCGACATTCACCTCGAGGCTCGAGACCGGCAGCGGCACGAAGGCGGCGATGCGGATCTGCTCGGCGAGATCCGGGCTCACATCGGGCACGGCGATCTCGCGGATCGTGAAGCGCGGCTGCTCGATCACCGCATCCCGCGCAGTCTGCCAGACCTCCAGCGCCCGGCTCTTCAGGTCGAACTCCGCCATCAGCGTCCAGGCCGCCAGCACGCCCACCGCCATCGGCACGCCGAAATTCACCGCCCGCCGCACACCGGGCCGCAGCCAGATCCGCGTCAGCCGGTACTTCAGCCTAGACGGCGCCGGATCGCGCCGGCCGGTTCTCACCGGGAGCATGACGCGTCCTCCACCATCCAGCGCACCAGTTCGCCGAAGCCGATCCCGCAATAGGCCGCCTGTTCGGGCGCCAGCGACGTCGGCGTCATGCCGGGCTGGGTATTGGTCTCGAGCAGGATCACGCCCTCGAGCCCCCGCGCCTCGTCCCAGCGGAAATCCGTCCGGCTCACACCCCGGCAGCCCAAAGCCTCATGGGCGCGCAGCGCATAATCGAGACAGGCCGTGGTGATCTCGTCGGGCAGCGCCGCCGGCACCACATGCCGCGACCCGCCCGGCGCATATTTCGCATGATAATCGTACCAGCCGTCCGACAGGATATCCGTCACCGCCAGCGCCCGGTCGCCCATCACCGTGGTGGTGAGCTCCCGCCCCGGCACGAACTTCTCGACCATCAGCAGATCGGGCATGTCGTCGGAAATCTTCGCAGGCCCGTTGGCGTTCTCCGCCACCAGATAGACCCCCACCGACGAGCCCTCGTTGTAGGGCTTCACCACATAGGGCGGCGTCATCGGATGCCCGGCGGTCACCTCGGCGCGCGGCACCAGCCGGCTTTCGGCCACCGGCAGCGCGGCGCGCGCATAGACCTGCTTGGTGCGCTCCTTGTCCATCGCCAGCGCCGAGGCCAGCACGCCCGAATGCGTATAGGGAATGCGCAGCCATTCCAGCATTCCCTGGACGCAGCCATCCTCGCCCCAGCGGCCGTGGAGCGCATTGAAGGCGATGTCGGGGGCGGACTCGGTCAGGCGGGACGCGAGATCGCGTCCGGCGTCGATCTCGACGACCTCGTATCCTTCGGTCCGCAACGCGGCTGCGCATTCCCGTCCGGAGACGAGAGACACCTCACGCTCGGCCGAGGGGCCGCCCATGAGGACCGCGATGCGGGCTGGTGTCCTGCTCGACATGCCCGCCTCATCTGTCTCCCCGCGAGCCGTTCTCGGCCTTGTCGGGGTTCTGCGTCCGGGCTTATGGCCGCCCGATCCGCATGATTTCCCACTCTAATTCCATTCCGCTCGATTCCAAAACCCTTTTTCGCACCAATTCGCCGAGTTTCTCGAGATCGGCGGATTTCGCCCCTCCGGTATTCACGAGGAAATTGGCGTGTTTCGGCGACATCTGAGCTCCCCCGAGGGTTGCGCCCTTCATCCCCGCCTCCTCGATCAGCTTCCACGCCTTGAGGTCATGCACGTCGTCCTCGCGCCCCGTCGAGGAAAACCCCGCCGGATTGCGGAAGGTCGAGCCCGCCGAGCGCTCCCCGGTCGGCTGCGAGGCATCCCGCTTCGCGATCTGCTCCGCCATCTTCGCCGCGAGCGCCTCCGGCGCTGCCTCGGGCCCCGTCATCACCACCTCGGTGACGATCGCCCCCTCCGGCAGCGCACTCGTCCGGTACCCGAACCCCACCGCCTCCGGCCCCAGCACCGCCCGCGACCCGTCGCGCAGCACCACCCGCGCCTCGACGAAGGCATCCGCCATGTAGCGCCCGTAGCAGCCGGCATTCATCTTGACCGCCCCGCCGATCGAGCCCGGGATGGTGCGCAAAAACGCAAGGTCGATCCCCGCCTCCGCGGCCTTCTTCGCCACATGCGCATCGAGCGCCGCCGCGCCCGCCGTCACATGCCCCTCCTCGATCCGGATGCCGTTGAAGCCCCGCCCGAGCCGGATCACCACGCCTTCGAGCCCGCCATCGCGCACGATCAGGTTCGACCCGACCCCCATCACGAACACCGGAACCCCGGCATCGAGCCCGGCGAGAAACCCCTCCAGATCCGCGGCGTCGGCCGGCTGGAAGAACCAGTCCGCCGGACCGCCGACGCGCAGCCACGTCACGTCCGCCATCGGCCGTCCCGAAATCAGCGTCCCGCGCACGTCGGGCAAAGGTGTCGTCACATCCGCCATGATGGACCCTCGCTAGGCCGAACCCGCGGCACTTGGCAAGACCCCGCCGCCGCCGGCCGATCTGCCCGCAATTTGATCGAAACGGCACTTTTTTGCACTGCAGCGAACATTTCGGGCCCGCAGGAGACCCCCGACCCGTCCGGATCTTGAGGCGCTGATGCGTCGGGCGCAGCGTTTTCGGCACAATCACCGGACAGGAGGCCGCAATGCCCGAACAATCCTCGCATCTCGTCTACGGGCTGGACGACGTGCCACCCCCGCCGCAGGCCGCCCTCGCCGCGGTCCAGCATGTGCTCGCCGCCATCGTCGGCATCGCGACCCCGACGCTGATCATCGGCGGCGCGCTGGGGCTCGGCGAGCATCTGCCCTACCTGATCGCGATGGCGTTCTTCGTCTCGGGCGTCGCGACCTTCATCCAGTGCCGCCGGATCGGCCCGGTCGGTTCGGGCCTCCTCAGCCTGCAGGGCACCAGCTTCGCCTTTCTCGGTGCGATCATGGCCGCAGGTTTCTCGGTCAAGAACGCCGGCGGCACGCCCGAGGAAATCCTCGCGATGATCTTCGGGCTCTGTCTCGCCGGCTGCGTCGTCGAGATCGTGCTGTCGCGTTATCTCGACAAACTCAAGCGGATCATCACGCCGACCGTCACCGGCATCGTCATCACCATCATCGGGCTCAGCCTCGTGCGCTCCGGCTTCACCGATTTCGCGGGCGGCGCCGGCGCCGGCGAAGCGCTCGGCGAACCGCTCAACCTTCTGATGGGATCCCTCGTCGTCGTCATCATCCTCGTGCTGACCTTCATCGGCCATCCGACCCTGCGCATCTCGGCGATCATGATCGGCCTCGTTGTCGGCACGATCATCGCCAGCCTCTTCGGCATGGTCAGCCTCGCGCCGCTCGCGAACGCGTCCTACTTCGCGCTGCCGGTGCCCTTCAAATACGGCATCGACTTCGACCTGATGCTCTTCATCCCGATCGCCTTCCTCTACCTCGTCACCGCGATCGAGACCTCGGGCGACCTGACGGCGAACTCGATCATCGCCGGCCAGCCGGTCGAGGGTCCGGTCTACATGGAGCGCATCAAGGGCGGCGTGCTCGGCGACGGCATCAACTCGGCCATCGCCGCGGTGTTCAACACCTTCCCCAACACGACCTTCTCGCAGAACAACGGCGTGATCCAGATGACCGGCGTCGCCAGCCGCCATGTCGGCCTCTACATCGCGGGCTTCCTCGTGCTGATGGGGCTCTTCCCGATCATCGGCACGCTGTTCCTCGTGATCCCCAAGCCGGTGCTCGGCGGCGCCACGCTGGTGCTCTTCGGGACGATCGCGGTGGCGGGCATCCGCATCCTCGCCTCCGAGCCGATCGACCAGCGCCGGGTCTACATCATGGCGGTCAGCTTCGGCCTGTCGCTGGGCGTGATCCTCGTGCCGGACGCGACGCAGCACCTGCCGACCTTCATCAAGCAGGTCGTGGCAACCCCGATCACCCTCGCGGGCCTCTCGGCGATCCTCCTCTCGCTCCTGATCCCCGAAGGCGCGAAAGCGACGATCGAAACCGACCTGCCGGTCGCCGACCCGCTCTGACCTCACGTCGGGCCGTCGGACGGCTGGAACAGCACGTCCGTCGGCCCGCCCAGCCGCAGCAACCTCGGATCCGCCATCGCCCGCCCCCGCACCGGCGTGCCGTGCATCCCGGAAAGATCGGCCGCCGTCACGCCGGTCCGAGGCTCGTGTGGAGACCCGCGCCCAGCTGGCGCATCCGGCCCATCACGTCCGCCGCCGAGAGCGTGGTGGCGGTGATCCGGTCCGCATCGATGATCGCCACGCTCCCGGTGAACGCCGAGGGCGCGCCGGGCAGATAGACCACGCCCCGCCCGTCGGGCAGGCGTTCCACCAGAAAGCCGATCAAGGTCTGATCGTCGAGGCGCACCACAACGACCTCGTCCTCGGCGCCGGCGGGCAGGATGCCCGGACCATCCGCCTCGTCATGGATCATCCGGCTGAACAGCCGATAGGGCGGGATGTTCATCAGCACCGTGCGCTCGAGCCAGTCGAACACCCCCCGCCCGGCCGAACTGCGCATGAAAAGCCCGGCGGCGAAGGCACTGACCACCAGCAACAGGATGGTGAAGATCGTCGCCCCCGGCTCGGCCGCCGAGGCCGGCAACAGCAGGGTCCGGATCGCGTCCCCCGTGGGCCGCACCATCTGGATCAGCCGGTTGAAGACGATAATCACCAGCCCGAAGGGCAGCAGGAAGGCGATGCCGCCGACGAAGGTGGCCCGCAGGAACCCGGCGAGCCCCCGGTGTCGCGTGGCGGCCTTGCTGCCGGTCTGCGGCTCTCCTCCCGTCACGCCCCCGCCCTCGTCACGCCCCGACATTCTCCCGTTTGACCGCGGGATTGACCGCATCCGGCAGCGCATTCGCCCAGGCGCTGATCGATCCCGCCCCGAGGCAGACCAGCATGTCACCGGGCTTGCATTCGGTCCGGAGAAGCTCGGCCAGCCCCTCGACCTCCCCGGTCATCGGCAGTGCCCGCCGGTGCCCGTGCGCCACCAGACCGCCCACCAGCGTATCCCGGCTGATGCCCTCGATCGGCGCCTCGCCGGCGGCATAGATGTCGGTGATCGCCACCACATCCGCATCGTTGAAACAGGCACAGAATTGCGGGAACAGATCGCGCAACCGGCTGAAGCGGTGCGGCTGATGCACCGCGATCACCCGACCCGTCGTCGCCTGCCGCGCCGCCTTCAGCACCGCCGCGATCTCCACCGGATGATGCGCGTAATCGTCGATGATCGTCACACCATCGACCTCGCCCACGCGCGTGAACCGCCGGTTCACCCCGCCGAAGCCCTGCAGCGCCTCGCGGATCGCCCCGCCGGTGATCCCCAGATGCCGCGCCACCGCGATCGCCGCCAGCGCATTCGAGACGTTGTGATCGCCGGTCATCGGCAGGACCACCTTCTCGATCACCCGGTCCTCCGCGTTCAGCGCCACGTCGAACACCGCCTCCCCGCCCTCGTAGCGCAGGTTGCGCCCCTGAACGTCCGCCTGCGGATTGAAGCCGTAGGTCACCACCGCCGGTCGGCGATCCGCCCCACCAGCGCCTGCACCTCCGGATGATCGATGCAGCACACCGCCGCGCCGTAGAACGGAATGTTCGACACGAACATGTCGAACGCCGCCCGCAGCGCATCGAAATCGCCGTAATGATCGAGATGCTCCGGGTCGATATTGGTGATCACCGCGATCGTGGCGGGCAGCTTGTTGAAGGTCCCGTCGCTCTCGTCGGCCTCCACCACCATCCACTCGCCGGCCCCCGGCCGCGCATTCGAGCCGTAGGCATGGATCACGCCGCCATTGATCACCGTCGGGTCCATGCCGCCGCCGTCGAGCAGGGCCGCCACCATCGAGGTCGTCGTGGTCTTGCCGTGGGTGCCCGCCACCGCGACATTCGACTTCAGCCGCATCAGCTCCGCCAGCATCTCCGCGCGCCGCACCACCGGCAGCTTCTTCGCCCGCGCCGCATCGAGCTCGGGATTGCCGCGCTTGATCGCCGAGGAAATCACCACGACCTCGGCGTTCTCGAGGTTCTCGGCCTTCTGCCCGATGAAGATCGTCGCCCCCATCCCGGCCAGCCGCTTCGTGATCGGCGTCTCGCGCAGATCCGAGCCCTGCACCGTGAAGCCGTGGTTCAGCAGCACCTCCGCGATGCCCGACATGCCGATGCCGCCGATGCCGGTGAAATGGATCGCGCCGATATCGTGCGGCAGCCGTGTCTGTCCGTTCATGCGAGATGTCCCTGTTGCGCGAGCGTCTCGACGAGCGCCGCCAGTTGTTGCGTTGCGTCCGGTCTGCCTTGCGAGAAACTGGCTTGCGCCATCGCCTTGGCCCCCTCCGGATCGGACAGGATGGGCGTGATGTGCCCCGCCAGCCCTTCCGGCGTCAACTCCTCTTCCCGGAGCATGAAGGCCCCGCCGGCGGAAACCAGCCCTTCGGCATTCGCCGCCTGATGATCGTCCGCCGCCGCCGCATAGGGAATGAGGATCGCCGGCCGGCCCACCACCGTGATGTCGGCGATCGAGCCCGCGCCCGCGCGGCTGATCACCAGCGACGCCGCCGCCAGCCGCTCCGGCACATCGTCGAAGAACCCCCGCAAGGTCGCGTCGATCCCGAGCTCGTCATAGATCTGCACCGTCCGGTCCATGTCCTCGGGCCGGACCTGCTGCGCCAGCCTGAGCCGGTCGCGCAGATCGAAGGGCAGCTTGCCGAGCGCCGCCGGCACCACCCGCGAGAACAGCCCCGCCCCCTGCGACCCGCCGATCACCAGGAGATCGATCGGCCCGTCCGGCGACAGCACGTAAGGCGCCCCCGCCGCCGCCAGCACTTCCGCGCGCACCGGATTGCCCACCGGCACACCTCGCGTTCCCTCCGGCAGTTCCGTCGGCCATGTCCCGCAGGCCACCGCCTGAACCTTCGCCGCGAAGGTCCGGTTCACCTTCCCCAGCACGCCGTTCTGCTCGTGAATGAGCCGCGGCACCTTCAGCATCCCGCCCGCCACCATCGCCGGCAGCGCAGGGTATCCACCGAACCCCGCCACCACCGCCGGCCGGTCCCGCCGCATCGCCATGAGCGTTCCCGCGACCCCGGCGGCAATCCGGAACGGAGCCGCGATCCGCTCCATCAACCCGCCCTGCGCGAAGGTCGCCGAGGCCGTCACCTGCCGCGCCACCTCCGCCGGAAAGCCGCCGGCATAACGCGCGCCGCGCGGATCGGTCGAGAGCTTCACCCGCCAGCCGCGCGCCAGCATCTCCTCGGCCAGCGCCTGGGCCGGGAACATGTGCCCGCCGGTGCCGCCCGCGGCGATCACCAGAAGCGGCGCCGCCACCGGCTCAGCGCCCCGCCGGGCCGAGAATATCGGCCAGCGGATCCTGCGGTCGCCGCCGGGTCATCGCGAGCAGGATGCCCAGCCCGATCCCCGCCGCGATCAGCGACGAGCCGCCGTAGGAGATCAGCGGCAGCGTCATGCCCTTGGCCGGCAGAAGCCGCACCGCCACCCCCATGTTGATGATCGCCTGCATGCCCAGCAGCACCGCGAGGCCCGTGCCCGCCAGCCGGATGAACGGATCGCGCTCGCGCACCAGCCGGAACAGCGAGCGCACCACGATCGTCATGTAGAGCGCCATGATCACCACGCAGAGCGCGAGCCCGAATTCCTCCGCCGCCACCGCGATGATGAAATCCGTATGGGCATCGGGCAGCGTCCACTTCACCGTGCCGTTGCCGATCCCGACCCCGAGGAAACCGCCCTCGTGGATCGCGTTGGTCGCGTAGCCGATCTGGGTGCGCGGATCGACCTCCGAGGTCAGAAAGCCGTCGATGCGGCCGCGCCACATGCTCGGAATTCTCGTAGGCGAACCAGCCCACCGCCATCACCCCGGCGCCGACGCCCGACAGCAGCGTGATCGGCGCCCCGGCGGCGAAATACATCAGCGCCCAGCAGGCGATGATCAGCCCCGCCTGCCCGAAATCCGGCTGCATCGCCAGCATGCCGGTGAGCATCACCGCCACCGCAAACGACATCGCCTTGCCCGGCGGCCCCTTCACGTCATAGCTCGCCGCCATCAGCCAGGCGCAGAACACCGCGAAGGTCGGCTTGAGGAACTCCGAGGGCTGCACCGACACCACCTTCAGCGAGTACCAGCGCACAGCCCCCTTGCCGAAATCCGTGCCGAAGATCGGCAAGAGCGCCACCGCCACGAAGGCGCAGATGAACCCCACCACCGCGATCCGCCGGATCCGGGTGGGCGACATCATCGACACGAAGAGCATCACGCCGAGCCCCAGCACGCCGAAGGCGACCTGTCGCGTCACGTAATGGAACGGCTCGAGCCCGTTGCGCACCGCGAGCGGCGGCGAGGCCGCAAGCCCGAGGAGCAGCCCGATCGCGAAAAGTCCGAAGATCGCGGCCAGGGACCAGCGATCGATCGTGCGCCACCATGCCGGAATTATTGCCTCGCCCGGTTTGTCCGGCGCGGCGCCATAGACCATATCGGTCATCGGGAACTGCCCTTTCCCATTTTTTGCCTGTACCACGTCACACCCGGAGTTTGCCCCCGGTGCATGCGTTCTCGATGCAACACCCTAGCGCGAAAATTTCCGCCGCGCCAGCGTTTCGGCGGATTCTCGCGCATTCTGTTTCAGGGTCTCGCGCGCGCCCGCGCGCCGGCCTCCGTTTCGCGCCCTCAGCGTCGCCGGGCCAGCCAGACCGAATGCCGGTCGCAGTCCGGATCCTCCGCGATGAAGGCCCGCAGGTCGAACCCCGCCGCCTCCAGCAGCCGCACATACTCCCCCGGCGCGAGGCTCGCATGATAGACCGGCGCCCCCGCCACCCGGCCCACCGCTTCGCCGTCCTCGGGCCCGGAGGTGAACATCAGCGCCCCGCCCGGCGCCACATGCCGCGCGAAGACCGGAAACATCGCCCGCTGATCCTCCCGCGTCAGATGAAAGAAGCTGTCCCAGGCCATCACCCCGCCGAAACGCCGCCCGAGATCGAGCCCCCGCATATCCGCCTCGATCCATTCGGCCGTCGGAAACCGCGCCCGCGCCAGCGCCAGCATCTCCGGCGCGAAATCCACCCCGGTCAGAGAATGCCCCGCCGCGATCAGATGCCGCTCCAGCGGCTCGCCCGCCCCGCAACCCAGCGACAGCACCGAAGCCCCCTCCGGCATCGCGTCCTCAAACCGCGCCAGCCAGCCGCCCTCGAACAGCGACTTCAACCGCCCCGCATCATATTCCGCCCCATGCCGCCGATACACGTCGCGGATCGCCCCGGCACTTCCGGGCGGCGCCGCCTCCGCTCCGCTCACCCCGCCCAGGCGGCATATTCCCCGAGCAGCCGCTCCATGTCCGCCATCGGCGGAAAGCCCGGATAGGCATGCGGCGCCCGGATCTCGACCCAGGGCAGCTTTTCCGCCGTGCAGGTCGCGATGAACGGCGCCAGCCCGCTCGGATCGTCGAGCATCGGCGTGCGCAGGTTCACCATGAAGTCGAGCCTCGGAGGTCGCGAGAACATCCAGGTCAGGCAATCGGGACAGAAGAGATGCTCCGTCTCCCCCTTCATCCCGCCGAGCACCGGCACGCCCTCCACCACCCGGAACCCCGCCACCGGCACCGCCACGCTCAGCGAATACGCACTGGCACTCATCTTCTGGCAGCCCCGGCAATGGCAGGCCATCGTCACCAGCGGCGGCGCGCTGACCTCGATCCGCACCCGCCCGCAGCGGCACGACCCGCCCATCACGCCGTCGATCTGCACCATGTCACGCCCCTCCGAGTTCCGCCTTCACCGCCGCCATGAAATCCTCGCCGCGCTTCTCGAAATCCGGATACTGGTCGAAACTCGCACAGGCCGGCGCCAGCAGCACCGTCTCTCCCGGCTCCGCCTCGGCCAGCGCCGCCGCCACCGCCGCGGCCATCGTCCCCGAGATCTCGTGCGGCGTCTCGCCCAGGGTCGCCGCGAAGGCCTCCGCCGCCTCGCCGATCAGATAGGCCTTCGCCACCCGGTCGAAGAGCGGCCGCAGCGCCTCGATCCCGCCCTCCTTGGCCCGCCCGCCGGCGATCCAGCGGATGCGGGGAAAACTCGCCAGCGCCATCTGCGCCGCATCCACATTGGTCGCCTTGCTGTCGTTGATCACCCGCACGCCGTCGGCCCGCTCGGCCACCAGCTGCGAGCGGTGCGGCAGCCCCGGATAGGTCTCGAAGGCCGCCGCGATCACCTTCGGCGCCAGCCCCAGCGACCGCGCCGCCGCATAGGCCGCACAGGCGTTCTGGTGGTTGTGCGCCCCCGGCAGCGACGCCATCTCGCGCAGGTCGATCGAGGCCATCTGCCGCCCGTGCCGCCATTCCGCGAGGAAGCCCTTGCGCGCGAAGACGTTCCAGCCCTCCCCGGTCAGCTTCTGCCCCGAGGAGATCCGGATCACCGGATCACCCGTGCCCGCCACCTCGCGCATGACGTTCGCGAGATGCCGACCCTCGTTCTCGTCCACCCCGATGATGCTGCGCTCCGGCCCGCCTTGCGTGAAGAGCCGCGCCTTGGCCGCGAAATAGCCCCCCATCCCGCCATGCCGGTCGAGATGATCCGGCGAGAGGTTCATGAACACCGCGATGTCGGGCTGCAGCGCGCGCGCGAGATCGGTCTGGTAGGAGGAGAGCTCCAGCACCACCACCATCCCGTCCTCCGCCGGCTCCAGATCGAGCACGCCCCGGCCGATATTGCCCCCCGTCTGCACCGGACGCTGCGCATGGGCCATCACATGGCTCAACAGCGCCGTCGTCGTCGACTTGCCGTTCGACCCGGTGATCGCCACCACCTGCGGCGCGCGGTCGAACTCCTCCCATTCCTCGGTGGCGAAGGACCGGAAGAACAACCCCACATCATTGTCGACCGCCACCCCGGCCTCCCAGGCCGCCGCCACCGCCGGATGCGGCGCCGGATAGAGATGCGGGATGCCGGGGCTCACGATCACCGCCTTCACCCCGGCATAATTCTCCACCCGCCGCAGATCGACCACCGCGAGCCCCTCTTCCGCCGCCCGCTCCCGCGCCGCGGCCCCGTCGTCCCAGACCACCACCTCCGCCCCGCCGGCGATCAGCGCCCGCACCGCCGGCCCCCCCGACCGCCCGAGCCCGAGCACCGCCACCTTGTGGCCACCGTAGCCGCGCACCGGGATCATCGACGGACCTCGGCACACCCCGAAAGACGCAAGAACAGGCTTGGAAATCTCTGCATGACGGGCCTCCGCTACGGCCGCGCCATCTAGGCGGAGACAGCGCGGAGAGGCAATGCGCCCCGGACAGCCCGGCCGGCTAGCTCAGGGCCGGCAGCGATGCCACAAGCGATTGCGGCGGCACAGCCGTCGACGCCCTCGACACCAGTTCGAACGGCAGAACCAGATGCTGTGCCGGCCCGCCATCGATCAGAAGCCGCGCCGCCGCGCGCCCCTTCTCGAAAACCGGCGTGCGCACCACGGTCAGCGGTGGGTTCGCATATTCCTCCTCGCCGCCGCCCCCGAAACTCACGACCGAGAGCTGCGACGGGACCTTGATACCGCGCCACCGCGCCTCGTCCAGAACCGCATGCCCGAGATGCCCGGCAAGGCAGATGATACCGGTCACCTCCGGCGCGCGGTCGAACAGCAGTCTCACGCCGCCTCGATCATGCGCCTGTTCGCGCGTGAAGCCGGAGGTCTCGATGATCGGCAGGTCACCGAGGGACAATCCGGCCGCGTTCAGCGCATCGGATATGCCCGCGATGCGCGCGGTTGTCGGGTAGAGGAAGCCCGCGCTCAGGTTGCGCGGACCGGCGGAGGGTTCGCGGAAGACCGAGCTTCGGTCCTCGTACATCGTCGATACGATCGCGATCCGCCGGTGACCCAGCTCCAGCAGATGACGGGCCGCCAGCCAGCCCCCGGCGCGGTCCTCCGCCCGGATCGAGCTGACATCCGGCCCCGGATCATAGTCGATCACCACCACCGGCAGCTTGCGACGAAGCGCGGGCTCGATGAATTCGGCCTGTTCGATCCCGTGGAGGATGAATCCGTCCACCAGCGCGGACCGGGCGCCGCACTCGCGGGCGCCATTTGCTCCGGACACCAGGGTCAGGGCGGTGCCGCGTTCCTCGCAGAAGCTCGACACGCCGGAGAGAAACCGGCGCACATAAGGGTTCTCGAGCGAGTGGGAAATGCCCAGGACACCCGGCATGACCACGCCCAGGGCGCCGTAGCGACCGGAGCTCAGGATGCGTCCCTTGGGGTCGGGCCCGTGATATCCGACCTCTCGGGCCGCCTCCCTGACCCGCTCGAGAAGCCCCGGAGCCAGCAGATCCGGACGGTTGAAGGCATTCGAAACCGTGCCCTTGGACACACCCGCAGCACGGGCAACGTCGGTCATGGTGACGGATGTCTTCATCGGACGCCCCCTTGGCGATGCTGGCCCGTCAGTGTTCACCATTTCTTGAACCGGTTCAATAACGTTAACTCATACTCGACATTCGAGTAATTTGAACCGGTTCAAAGTTGCGTAAACGTTACTCGTCACGGTCGGTTCAGCATCATTTTTTCAAAAGGATAGGAGCGACAGCCATGAAACTTTGCATCGCAATTGCAGTGGCAGTTTCCGCGTCGGTGACCGCAGGTGCCGCCCTTGCGGACAGCCAACTCGCACGAAGCGCGGGGCTGACAGCAGAGCAGGCGCAAGGAATGACTCTCACCGAGATCGCAGCGGCCAAGCACAACCGCGGCCTCTCGGCTCAGGATCAGGAGCTCGTCTTCAAGCAGCAGACCCCGGGCTCGAACCCGGAACTTGAGAGGTTTGCGATCGAGAAATACAATGCCGGCCGGTCCCTTTCGGACCAGATCCTGTATAGAAGTCCGGAGGAAGTCACCTCCATGGCCTTTCAGGACACTGTCGACGTGGATCGCCATCACCAGCTGATCTCTCACGCCCGCTTGTCTCCGGAAGAGGCCAGGGGAATGAGCCTCCAGCAGGTTCAGATCCGGTATCTGGAGCGCAGTCACTGAGAGTGACAAGCATCGCGCCCGCCACGGTCTGCGGCCTGCCGGGCGGATGCAGTCGCCGAGGGGCACAGCACGGCCGACAAGTCAAAACAGGACGCCGCGCGACAAACTGGAATTCAGGCCAGTCGCCTATTCCAGGCGCGGCTTCCGCCGACACCTTGACCCGGGCAGCGACCCGCGAATAAGCCGCCATCGCCTGCGGTGACACAGCAGCCTGACCCGCCCGCGCTGGCGGCTCTCCGGCCAGCGCGGATTGCGCGCCGATCATGCCCGCCGCCAGAAGGCACAGCGCCGACACGAACGCCTTCAACGGCGCCGTGAGAACTGTGCCGCGCATCAACGCTGTCACGATGTTTCTGATAGCCGGACTCCGCCCTTGCAAGGCCAACCGGCCCGATTTCGACCCCGAATTCTGGAGGCCACCCTTGGCATCTGATCAGTTCGCGAACCGTCGGCGTCGAGCGGAGTGGTGTCGCCCAACCAAGTCAAGCAAACCTCACATTCGCCTGACGCATTGCCCCATATTCAACCGGCGTTCCGGCCGTGACCGGCGCCACCGCACCTTGACCCCCTTCCCGTGCCCGCCACGCTCGCGGAAGATCGACAGGCCAGTCGAAGGACGTAGCCCATGGACATCGAACGCGGCGTCGCGGAGGTCCTCGCGCGATACCTGCACGCCTACCGCACCGGTGACGCCGCCGGCTGTGCGGCCTGCTACCTGCCGGATGGCGCGGTCTATTCGCCCTATGCCCCGCCGGCGCTGGGGCGACAGGCCATCGAGGACTTGCACCGCGACTGGACCCTTGAGGCCGCCCCGAACAAGACCCTCGATCCGCGCGAGATCGGCGGAGAGGGCGCCACGGCCTGGTGCCTCGCCCGCTTCGCCGACGGCGATGCAACGGGCGAAGGCTGGTCCCTGAACGTCCTCGAACGCCAGGCCGACGGCAGCTGGCTGATCCGGATCAGCAGCCTCAACGCGGCCGACTGACCTCCGCCCGCGCGGACCCGTCAGCCGCCGCAAGAAACGCTTCCCCCGATGGAACTCGCCCCCGGGATCGCCTATTGTGCAAGAAAGGAGATACCTGAACATGAAGTTTTCGCGCACCAGCAGATCCCGCGGCCCCGGCTCCCCGGAGGTGACCGGCTTCTACGACGACGACACCGGCAGCATCCAGTATCTCGTCGCCGACCCCGAGACCCGCAAGGCCGCCCTCATCGACATCGTGCTCACCTATCATCCCGAAAGTGCCACGACCGATCCCGAGAGCGTCGAAACCATCCTGCGCCATGCCGACCTCGAAGGGCTCGAGATCGTCCGCATCCTCGACACCCACCCCCATGCCGATCACCTGATGGCCTCCGCCTTCCTCAAGGACCGCCTCGACCGGCCCAACGGCATCGGCGAGAAGGTCACCGAGATCGCCGGCCTCTGGCGCGACTACTACAACATGCCCGGCGCCTTCGATCCCGCAGCCGATTTCGACCACCTGTTCCGCGACGGCGAGACCTTCGAGATCGGCGCGCTGCCGGTCCGCGTGATGCTCTCGCCGGGCCATACCCTCGGCTCGATCACCTACGTGGTCGGCGAGGACGCCGCCTTCGTGCACGACACCTTCATGCAACCCGATGCCGGCACGTCGCGCGCCGATTTCCCCGGCGGCACGGCGGCCGACCTCTACGCGTCGCTGCAGGCCATCCTCGCCTTGCCCGACGACACCCGCCTCTTCGTCGGCCATGATTACGGCACCGAATACCGCACCGAGCCGGCCTGGGAATCGACCGTGGCCGAGCAGCGCCGCCACAATGTCCATATCGGCGGCGGCACCGGAAAGGATGCCTTCGTCAGCCTGCGCGAGGAGCGCGACAGCACCCTCGTCCTGCCCGACCGCATGCTGCACGTCCTGCAGATGAACCTGCGCGCCGGCCGCCTGCCCGAGCCGGAAGACGACGGCAACCGCTACCTGAAGATCCCCCTGAACCGGTTCTGAGGAGAGACCGCATGGAAACCGAACAGACCGAACACGGCACGCTGGAACACTGGACCCCCGAAGAGGTCCGGGCGGCGTTCGAGCGCGACGAGATCATCCTGATCGACGTGCGCACCCCGCAGGAATTCAACGTCGAGCGCATCGGCGGCGCCCTGCTCGCCCCGATGCAGGCCTTCCAGCCCCGACACATGCCCAGCCAGTCCGACAAGCGCATCGTCTTCCATTGCGGCTCGGGCGCGCGGTCGGGCAAGGTCGCACGGCTGCTTCTCGAAAGCGGCACCGATCGCATCGCCCACATGAAAGGCGGTTTCGCCGCCTGGAAGGACGCCGATTTCGACTACACCGGCACCGACATGGCCAGCGGCGCGCCCCGGAACATGAAGAAGTCCACCGGCTAGGCCTGGCGAGAACTCGTCGAACGGACAGGACCACGTCCGCAGCGAGGGGCCACGCACGGCCTCGATCAATTGCCGATCGGCATCACCGCATCATCCCGGGGCACCCCCCTCCGGGATCGTCACTCTATGTCCCGGCCCCCCGAACCGCCGTTCGCCACGATCTCCGCGGAGGCGTCCCGTCGCCCGGCACTTCGTGCTCGCCATCCGGCCCCGCGCCCCCCAAACTGCGCCGACGCATCCGCCACCCCGTCAGGGAAACACTCCATGCGCGCCAGCAAGACGATCCATGTCGTCGTCATGCCACGCCGAAGGCGAAGTCGGCGACGTGATCGTCGGCGGCGTCGCCCCGCCGCCCGGCGCAACGCTCTGGGAGCAGCGCACATGGATCGCCCGGGACGGCACCCTGCGCGATTTCATGCTCAACGAGCCGCGCGGCGGCGTCTTTCGCCACGTCAACCTGCTGGTGCCGCCGAAGCATCCCGAGGCGCAGATGGGCTTCATCATCATGGAGCCCGAGGACACGCCGCCGATGTCGGGCTCCAATTCGATCTGCGTCGCGACCGTGCTGCTCGACAGCGGCATCCTCCCGATGATCGAGCCCGTCACCGAGATGGTGCTCGAAGCCCCCGGCGGCCTGCGTCCGCTGATCCGCGCCGAATGCCGCGACGGCAAGGCCGAGCGCATCACCGTGCGCAACCTGCCCTCCTTCGCCGGCCGGATCGGCGTGCCGCTCGACGTGCCGGGGCTCGGCTGCATCACAGTGGACACCGCCTTCGGCGGCGACAGCTTCGTGGTGGTCGACGCGGCCTCCCTCGGCTTCGCGCTCGACGCCTCCGAGGCGCGCGCCCTCGCGACCCTGGGCGTGCGCATCACCAACGCCGCCAACGCCGAGCTCGGCTTCCACCACCCCGAAAACCCCGACTGGACGCACATCTCCTTCTGCCTCTTCGCCGGACCGCTACACCGCGCGGGCCACCATCTCGGCGCCCGCGCCGCCGTGGCGATCCAGCCCGGCAAGATCGACCGCTCCCCCACCGGCACCGCCGCCTCGGCCCGCATGGCGCTCCTGCACGCAAAGGGCGAGATGCAGGTCGGCGAGACCTTCACCGCGCGCTCGATCATCGGCTCGGAATTCCACGGCCGCATCGCCGCCACCGCCCGGGTCGGCACCACCCCCGCCATCATCCCCGAGATCACCGGCCGCGCCTGGATCACCGGCACCCACCAGCACATGCTCGACCCCACCGACCCCTGGCCCCGCGGCTACCGCCTCAGCGACACCTGGCCCGACAGACGCGCGGCCGCCGACGCACCCTGATGCACCCGGACCGGGCCGCCGGACCGCCCCTCCGCCCCATCGGCCGACGCCAGAATTGCAGGACGGTGTCCGCAGGTGTGGTGGTCCGCTTTGCGGACGGAGCAAACATCGATGATCAAAGGGAGGATGTTCGAAATCGCGATCCCGAACGTTCTGGATCGCGTATTCGGGCTACTCGCCCGGCGCCATCCTCCATGTGCAGGGCGTTGCGGCCAGGTTCGCAACGCAACCAGCCATGCACGAAGGAACACCAGCCATGTCGACCCACCAAACCGTTGCTCTGCTTCTGACCGCCCAGGCCGCGCTGCTCCTCATGTCGCTCGGAGCAAGCGCCCAGAGCGCAGATCAGCAGACCAACCTGCCAATGAACGCTGCCGTACAGACGGAAGCCGGGCAACAAATACCTGCCGGGGCCTATGGGATTGTCCGGATCGACGCCCCGCGCGAGGCGACGCTGCTTCAGCTGAGGGGCGTCATGGGAAGCGGCATCGTGATCTTGAGGAGCGATGACAGCCACGATTGCCTGACCGTCCCGATCCGTTTTGTCGCCGGCGATTTCGCAGGCGAAGGCATCTCGACCAACGCGACAAGACCAATCCGTCTGATCCTCCGATCCCCGCGGGTCGCCAGAGAACTGGCATCCGGCCACGACGTGGTGAGCGACATGTACCGCATCAGCAGCCGGCAGAACGACCCGGATGCCGACATCATCATCCAGAGTGGATTGAGTGAGAGCCATGGGTTCGTTCTCAACCCGGGAAGTTCCATCATTTCCGACCTGTTTGGCGCGACGGCAAGCAGCACCGCATGCTCCGACCTTTAGGACCCATGGATTCGGGCGGTCGCCGTCACGTGGCTGCGCTTTCGGCGCGAAACTGGGACGGAGTCCGCCCGGTGATCCGGCGAAACTCCGTGTTGAAGCTCGATTTGCTGACGAAGCCCGCTTCAAACATCACTTCAGTGATGGACAGCTCGGTTTCACGCAGGGCGACCTGGGCGTGGCGAATGCGAAAGCCGTTGATATACCGAGAGAAATTTTCGCCCGTCGTTCTGTTGATGGCGTTGGAGACATCCCGTACCGGTACGGAGAGCCGCCGCGCGAGCCGCGCAAGCGTCAGATTGCTGTCCGTGTAGATGCGCGTGGTGTTCATCACCGCATCAAGTGCCGCCAGCATCGCGCGATCACCGTCGGTCGGTCTCTCGACTTTGGTTGCATCGCCTTTTGTGGCCTGAAGCAACATCGGGGCACCGACAAGAGCGACGACAAAGATGAATGCCGTGAAGACACCCGACACCCCGGTCAGAAATGTCAGGATATAGGCATCGCCGGCGAACAGGCTCGCGGCCACGATCGAAAGATCGGTCGCGACCATCATTCCAATGAGCACGATCGTGGCCTTGATCGCGGAGCGCAGGATCGTCACTGCGTGGGGTGCGACCTGGACGAAGTCATCCGCGTCACGGTGCAGAAGGCGGGCGATCAGAAAAAGGTAAACGCTGTTGATCCCGAGCACGAACATGTCTGCCGAGATCGGGAGGTCTGCCACCATGGCCAACTGCGCGACGGCTACCGGCACCCCACTCCATGGCAGCGTCTTGCGCCAGTTCCACCCCAGGTCCCGGGTCAGCGCCGAGAACCCGAGATAGGCCGAAGGTGCGACCATCACGGCGACCAGAGGCTGAATCCGGGCGGCCCAGGGCGCGTCAGATGAAAGTCGGAACCCGAGCAGCAGGCCGATGACCGCCAGGGTCAGAAGAAAACCGCACAGGAAAAGCCGCGCCGGAAAGGGGATGCGGGTATCTTGCGCCAAAGCGAAGGCTGCAATCGTGGTCAGAACAGTGACGAGCCAAACCAGGGGCAGAGTTGTCATCGATCTTCCCGCCGGCCAAAAAAACCTTGGTCGCCGCTATACCATCGTTTCTTCGACAAGCCACGGCGGGTCAAAGATCGCTCCGGGCTCGGAACGGAGATACGGCCTCGCCCTGTCGCCCGACAAATCCCGGCCTGTCGTCTGCGCGCCGAAGCGCACCGACACGACATGAGCACACCCCGGACGTGTACGTACAGGATGCGTACGGAATGCGTACAGGATGCAGACAGCGATTTCGGGCGGAAAATCCGCCTCAGCGCAGCTTGAGCGTCGCCAGCCCGATGATCGCGAGGATGAGCGAGATGATCCAGAACCGGATGACGATCTGCGGCTCCGCCCAGCCCTTCTTCTCGAAATGGTGGTGGATCGGCGCCATCAGGAAAACCCGCTTCTGGGTGCGCTTGAAATAGAGCACCTGGATGATCACCGAGAGCGCCTCGACCACGAAGAGCCCGCCGATGATCGACAGCACGATCTCGTGCTTGGTCGCCACCGCGATGGCCCCCAGGGCCCCTCCCAGCGCCAGCGATCCGGTATCGCCCATGAACACCGCCGCGGGCGGCGCATTGTACCACAGGAAGCCCAGACCACCGCCGATCAGGGCGGCGACGAAGACGGTGATCTCGCCGGTTCCGGGCACGAAATGCACGTCGAGATACTGGGTAAAGTCAACGCGCCCAACCACATAGGCGATCACGCCAAGTGCTCCGGCCGCGATCATCACCGGCATGATCGCCAGCCCGTCGAGCCCGTCGGTGAGGTTCACCGCATTGGCCGATCCGACGATCACCAGCATCGCGAAGGGCAGGAAGAACCAGCCCAGATAGACCATGAATTCCTTGAAGACCGGGAAGGCGAGTTGCCCCGTCAGCTCGTCGGGATGCAGGTACATCGCCCAGCCCCCGGCGATCAGCGCGATGGCGAAACCGAGTGCGAGCCGCACCCGCCCCGACACCCCGGCATGGGTCTGCTTCTTGACCTTGGCGTAGTCGTCGGCAAAGCCGATCGCCCCGAACGAGAGCGTCACGAACAGCACCATCCAGACGAACCCGTTGTCGAGCCGCGCCCAGAGCAGCGTCGAGACCACGATCGCCGAGAGGATCAGAAGCCCCCCCATCGTCGGCGTCCCCGCCTTCGCCAGGATATGCCCCTCCGGTCCGTCCGTCCGGATCGGCTGGCCGCGCCCCTGCCGGACGCGCAGCAGGTTGATCAACGGCAAACCGAAGATGAACCCGAAGACAAGCGCCGTCAGGAACGCGCCACCGGCCCGAAAGGTGATGTAGCGAAACACGTTGAGCGGCGTGTAGTCCTGCGCGATTTCCGTCAGAAAATACAGCATGTTGGAGCGTCAACCCTCCGGGGCGGCGGCATCCGCCGGCCGCGCCGTTCCCAATGCCCGGATCGCCTCGACCACGAGCGACACCCGCGATCCGTTCGATCCCTTGACCATCGCCACATCGCCCGCATCCACGAGCTTGCGCACCGCCGCGGCCATCTCCTCGGCGCTCGAGAACCAGCCGCCGCGCTTGCCGATCGGCAGCGCCGCGTGCAGCGACCGCATCAGCGGCCCGGCGCAATGCACCGCATCGATCGCCTCCAGCGCCGGCGCCGCCGCGAGCCCGGCATGGAGCCGCTTCTCGTCGGGCCCGAGTTCGAGCATGTCGCCCAGGAAGGCGAGCCTCCGGCCCCGGGCCACCCGCCCGACATCGTCCGCCGGCTCCTCGGCGGCCAGCACCTGGAATGCCGCCACCATCGCGTCGGGATTGGCGTTGTAGCTCTCGTCGATCAGCGTGAGCGACCCGTCCAGCCCGCCCGGCCCGAGGCTCACGGTCCAGCGCGCCCCGCGGCCGTCCGGCGCCGACCAGCCCGCCAGCGCCACCGCCGCCCGCCCGATATCGCCGCCCATCGCCTCGATCGCGGCAAGCGCACCCAGCGCATTGAGCGCCAGATGCCGGCCCCGCGCCGCGATCCGGAAGAGGAAGTCGGCGTCCCGCGCCCGCGCCCGCACCGCCGTGCCGCCAGCACCGATCCGCGCTTCGATCAGCCGGTATTCCGGCCGGCCGGTCGCGCCGAACCGCAGCGGCCGCGCCCCGACCCGCCGCGCCGCGCGCAGCAGGATCGGATAGGTCTCCACGTCGCGGTTCAGCACCGCGACGCCGCCCGGCTCGAGACCCCTGACAATGCTCGCCTTTTCCCGAGCGATGCCCCGCACGTCGCGAAACGCCGCAAGATGGACCGGCGCCACCGTGGTGATCATCGCCACATGCGGCCGGGCCAGCTGCGAGAGCGGCGCGATCTCGCCCGGCCCGTTCATGCCGATCTCGATCACCGCGAAATCCGTCTCCGCCGGCATCCGCGCCAGGGTGAGCGGCACGCCCCAGTGATTGTTGTAGCTCTTCTCCGCCGCATGGACCCGGCCCTGCACGCCGAGCGCCATCCGCAACATCTCCTTGGTGCCGGTCTTGCCCATCGAGCCGGTCACCGCGATCACGCGCCCACCCATCCGTGCCCGCGCCGCCCGTGCCAGCGCCTCGAGGCCGGCCTGCACGTCCTCGACCAGGAGAAGCGGCGCATCCTCCGGCACACCTTCGGGCCGGCGTCTCACCAGCGCCGCGGCGGCCCCGCGCCGGAGCGCCTCGGCCACGAAATCATGGCCATCCCGCGCCGCTTCCAGCGCCACGAAGAGATCGCCGCGCTCGAGGGTCCGCGTGTCGATCGACACGCCGCTCGCCGCCCAGTCGGGCGCGCAGCGTCCCCCCGTCGCCGCCACGGCGGCGTCCCGGGTCCACAAGGTCGTCGTCACGCGCCGAGCCCGTCGAGGGCGGCCACCGCGACGCTGGCCTGCTCGATGTCGTCGAAGGGCAGCACGTCCTGCCCGACCACCTGCCCGGTCTCGTGCCCCTTGCCGGCGATCAGCAGCGCATCCCCCGGCTGCAGCGCATCGACCGCCGTCAGGATCGCCTCCGCCCGGTCACCCACCTCGGTGGCTTCCGGCGCGCCCTCGAGCACCGCCGCGCGGATCGCCGCGGGATCCTCCGAGCGCGGATTGTCGTCGGTCACATAGACCAGATCGGCCATCTCGGTGGCGGCGGCCCCCATCAGCGGCCGCTTGCCGCGATCCCGGTCGCCGCCGGCACCGAAGACCACGACGAGCCGCCCCATCACATGCGGCCGCAGCGCCGCGAGCGCCGTGCGCAGCGCCTCCGGCGTATGGGCATAGTCGACGAAGACCGAGGCCCCGTTGCTCCGGGTCGCCGCGAGCTCCATGCGGCCGCGCACCGTGTGAAGCATGTCGAGGGTCGCGAAGACCGATTCCGGCGCACTTCCCGACCCGATCGCGAGGCCGGCGGCGACCAGGACGTTATGCGCCTGAAACCCGCCGATCAGATCGAGCCGCGCCCGGTGCGCCTGCCCGCCCCAGGAATAGAGCAGCTCCTGCCCCGTCGCGTCGAAGCGCTGGCCGGTCAGCCGCAGATCCGCCGCCTCCGCCCGCCCGACGGTGATGAGCGCATGCCCGCGCGCCTGTGCCGCCGCGAGAAAGGCCCCGCCATGCGGATCGTCGATATTTATCACGGCCGTGCCCTGCTTCGGCAGGATCCGCTCGAAGAGCCCCAGTTTGGCCGCCTGGTAGGCCTCGAAGCTGGGATGGTAATCGAGATGGTCCCGGCTGAGATTGGTGAAGGCCGCCGCCGCCAGATGAACCCCGTCGAGCCGGTTCTGGTCGAGCCCGTGGCTCGACGCCTCCATCGCCGCATGGGTGATGCCCTGATCCGAAAGCTCCGCCAGCAGCCGGTGCAGCGTGATCGGCTCGGGGGTGGTGTGGCCGAGCGGCGCACTGACCGCGCCCTCGACGCCCACGGTGCCGAAATTCACCGCCCGCTCGTCGAGATTCTCCCAGATCTGTCGGGTGAAACTCGCCACCGAGGTCTTGCCGTTGGTGCCGGTCACCGCGACGATCACCTCGGGCTGCGCGTCGAACCAGCGCGCCGCCGCCAGCGCCAGCGCACGGCGCGGCTTCTCGGAGATCAGCACCGGAACCGGCAGCGGACCGCCGGCTTCCGCCTCGGCGACGGCGAGCCCGGCGGCATCGGTCAGCACCGCCGCCGCCCCCATCCGGAGCGCGTAGGGAATGAACTCGGCGCCGTGCACCAGCGAGCCCGGCAATGCCACGAAGAGATGCCCCGGCTCGGTGCGGCGGCTGTCGACCGAAAGGCCGGTCAGCTCGGGAAGCGGACCCGTCCAGGTGCCGGCACGGCGTGTGCCGGTCAGCAGGCCAAGCGCCTCGAATCCCATCAGCGTGTCCGTCCGATCCGATCCGGCCATCTTCTCCACCCGCCCAGCCGCTGCCGCGCTCGGGCTATTCGTTTCCGGCCAGCGTGTAAAGAACGGGCGTCTCGGAGAGGCCGGGCAGGTCGGGTCGCAGCCCGAGCACCGGCGCGAGCCTGCGGATCGCCTTCGCGGCCACCGGGGTCGCCGTCCAGCCGGCCGTGCGGAACACCTGTCCGCTCTCGTGCTTGAACGAGGGCTCGTCCAGCGCGATGATCAGCACGTAGCGTGGATCATTGGCGGGAAACACCGAGGCGAAAGTCGAGATCACCTTGTCCCGGGCATAGCCCCCGGAGGCGTTGGGCTTGTCGGCCGTGCCGGTCTTGCCCGCCACGCCGTAGCCCGGCACGTCGGCGAAGCTCGCGGTGCCGCGCGCCACCACGTCGCGCATCATGTCGCGCACCTGCCGCGACGTGCGCGTCGAGAGCACCCGGTCCGCTTCGCCGGGCCGCGCATCGCTCTCGATGATCGACGGCGTGACGCGCAGCCCGCCATTGGTGATCGTCGCATAGGCGGCGGCGAGATGCAGCGGGGTGACCGCGATCCCGTGGCCATAGGACACCGTCATCGTCGTGAGGTCCGACCAGCGTTCCGGCAGCAGCGGCTTGGTGCGCGTCGCCTCCGAAAGCTCCACCGGTACCGGTTCGAACATGCCGATCCGGGCGAGAAATTCCTTCTGCGTCGCCGCCCCCTGCTCGATGGCGAGCCGCGCCGTGCCGATGTTCGACGATTTCACGATCACGTCCGTCACGCTCAGGCGCGGGCCGTAATTGCGGAAGTCGCGGATCGTGAAGCGTCCCCACTTCATCGGCCCCTTGGTGTCGATCATCGTGCCGGGATTGACGATGCCGGCCTCGAGCGCCGTCGCGACCGTGAAGACCTTGAAGGTCGAGCCGAGTTCGTAGCGGCCCTGGGCTGCGCGGTTGAAGAGCGGACTGTCGGCCGGATCGCCCGAGACCGGCAGGGCCGGGCGCAGGTTCGGGTCGAAGTCCGGAAGGCTCGCCATCGCCCGGATCTGCCCGGTATCGGCCTCCATCAGGATGCCGACCGCGCCGCGCGCCTTCATCTCGACCATGCCCTCGGCGAGCACATCCTCGAGCGCGATCTGCGCCCCGATATCGATCGAGAGCCTGAGCGGCTCCTCCGAGCGCGCCGGATCGCGCAGCCGGTCGTCGAAGACCCGCTCGACCCCGGCCGTGCCGATCACCTCCGCGGCGTGAACGCCTTCGCGCCCGAACGCCGCCCCGCCGAGAATATGCGCGGCAATGGCTCCGTTGGGATAGAGCCGGGTCTCGCGGGGTCCGAACAGCAGGCCGGGCTCGCCGAGATCGTGCACCTGTTGCTGCTGCTCGGGCGACAGCGTCTTGCGGATCCAGAGGAACTTGCGATCGCCGGTGAACCGCTCGCGCAGGGTCTCCGCATCGAGATCGGGGAAGATCCGCGCGAGCGCGTCGGCGGCGCGCAGCGGATCGACCATCTGTTGCGGCTGCGCATAGAGCGAGGCGGTGACGATGTTCGTGGCGAGGACCGCGCCGTTGCGGTCGACGATATCCGCCCGCCGGGCAAGGATCGGGTCGCCCGAGAGATCGGCCCGCGGCTCGACCGGCACCGTGGCGCTGACCATCGCCATGCGTCCCGCGACGGTGGAGAAGCCGAGAATGAAGACGATCCCGAGCAGGATCAGCCGCGTCTCCGCCTTCTTGCGCTCGGCCCGGTGGGTCTCCGCGAGCCGCGCAGCGCGCTCCTCGGCCTCGATCAGGTCGGGGTCGGCGCCCTGGCTTCGGGCCTGCAGGATGCGCGCGAGCGGACGGAGGGGACGTCGGATCATTCTTCTTCTCCCGCGACAACATCGAGAAGGTCGAGCGGAAGCGGCGGATAGGCGACCATCGCCGCCTCGCCGAACTGTTCGGGCTGGAGCGGCACCAGCTTGAGCGTCTCCGAATGCGCCGCGACCAGCGCCTTCAGCCGCTCGGGCCGGTTGAGATAGGCCCATTCGGCGTTCAGGACGGCCAGCGCCTCGCGCTCGCGCGCGATCTCGGCACGCAACTCGGACACCCGGCCAAGCGCCTCCTGGGTGTCGTAGTTCACCCGGTAGGCCCAGGTGGCGCAGACCGCGAGAAAGACCGCCGCGGAGATGTGAAGGACGAGCCTCACCGCGCCCGCTCCGGCAGTGCGACCTGCGGCAGGCCGAGTTCGGCGAAATCGACAGGCCCCGCCGCGGTGTCGAGCCTGCGCGCGACGCGCAGTTTCGCCGACCGGGCGCGCGGATTGAGTGCGATTTCGGCAGCATCGGCGATGATCGCCTTGCGGCTGGCCTGCTCGAAACGCGGCGCGTCCCGTGCGGCCTCCGGCGCGTAGCGGCTGCCGCGGGGTGCCGCACCCGAGCGAAGCTGGAGAAACCGCTTCACGATGCGATCCTCGAGCGAATGGAAGGTGACGACCGCGAGCCAGCCGCCCGGCGCCAGCACGGCCTCGGCCGCCGCCAGCCCGCGCGCCAGTTCGCCCAGCTCGTCATTCACCGCGATCCTGAGCGCCTGGAAACTCCGCGTCGCCGCATGGGGCTGACCCGGTTTCGGACGCGGCAACTGGCGCTCGATCAGTGCGGCGAGCTGCAATGTCGTCTCGAACGGCGCCTCGCTCCGGGCCGCGACGATCGCCCGCGCGATGCGGCGCGAGGCGCGCTCCTCGCCGTAGCGGTAGAGAATGTCGGCGAGGGCAGCCTCGGGCAGCCCGTTCACCAGATCCGCGGCACTCGGCCCGGCCTGCTCCATGCGCATGTCGAGCGGCCCGTCCTTCTGGAACGAGAATCCCCGCCCCGGCCGGTCGATCTGCATCGAGGAGACCCCGATATCGAGCACGATCCCGTCCGGCGCCGGCATTCCGGCCGCACCGGCAAGATCGTCGAGATCACCGAACCGCCCGGAAACCAGAGTGAGCCGATCCCCGTATTCCCCGGCCCAGCTCCGCGCCTCCGCGAGCGCATCGGGATCCCGGTCGATGCCGATCACCCGCGCCGCCCCGGCGTCGAGCAGCCCGCGCGCATAGCCGCCCGCGCCGAACGTGCCATCGATCCAGCCGCCCGAGACCGGGGCCACGGCCTTCAGGATCGATCCGAGCAGCACCGGGATATGCGGAGCGATCGGGGCGGCCATCATGGCGTGCTTCCGAGTTCGGCGGCTTCGAGCATCTTGAAGGGATCGTCGCTGCCCTCGAGGTCGGCGAAGGCCTCCGCGAGATCGCTGTCGTCGATCTCGTAGGCATCCGGGGCCCAGACCTGGAAGCGGTCGCCCATTCCGGCGAAGAGCGCCTCGGCGTCGATCCCGACCAGCTCGCGCAGCTTGCCCGGCAGCACGATCCGGCCGTTCTCGTCGACCTGCGCGTAAACGGACTTGGTGTTCAGGGTGCGCTCGAGGATCGCGCGCGCCCGGGAGAACCGCGGCATGCGCGAGATCGCGTCATCGATCCGTCCGACGCCCTCGATGGTATAGCCTTCGAGCCGCGGGCGGCCCGGCAATCCGTAGATCAGCACGAAATTGGGGTTGAGCCCGTCGATCCAGTCCGGATCGCCCTCCTCCAGCACACGCCGAAACGGGGCCGGGACCGACACGCGGCCCTTCTGGTCCACCTTGTGGACCGATTCGCCCCTGAAACGCCGTGCCACCGGCTGCTCTCCTGTGTTGCCCCGCCCGGAAAACGAACGGCGGGCCGTGCTGCCTGAAAGCACGACCCGCCATCCGATCCGTTTGGGCCCTCGGCCCGACTACGCCACGTTGCGGTCTGCTCTTTATTTTCCCGCGTCGGGTCTTCGTATTCGGAAAACTGCGTGCCTGTATGAAACCTGCTCTTTTTATTGTCGTGAGCCTTTCTGGCCCTTTGTCGTGTTCGCTGCCTTCCGTGGGAGTATGGATAGCATGGGAGAGCATGGTACTCAATGGTTTTCTATGGGAATTCAGTCCTTAGCGGATTCACTTGAGGCTTCAGCCAAACTGGATTCATCTCTTGTTAAGTTTCAAAACCATTTCTTGCGTATGCTTGCGGCAAAAAACACTATATCTGGGGTATCGCCTTGCGGGCGTCCGCCGCAAGGAAAACTCGCTAAAGTTGAACATACCGCCTTTCCAGACCGCAGGCCCCCCGAATCGGCGTTCGGTGGCACCGGGTTCCATGGCGGATTCGGAAGATGCGCGGATGGCCTGTAAGCCGGATTCTGTCACCGCCGGCGGGCCGAAGCCCGGATCGGCGGCCGATGACCATTCCTCTGGGCCCGCCGTCGCCGACGGGCTCAAGCAGCCAACCCGGGTTCCTCGGGCGAGAGCGCCCTGACGGCTCGCACCGTCGCGGAACCCCTATTTGGCCTTGCTCCTGGCGGGGCTTGCCATGCCGCCTGTGTTGCCACCGGCGCGGTGGGCTCTTACCCCACCGTTTCACCCTTGCCCGGGCAAGCCCGGGCGGTCTGTTCTCTGTGGCGCTTTCCCTCGGGTTGCCCCGGGCGGGCGTTACCCGCCGCCATTTCTCCCTGGAGTCCGGACTTTCCTCGTGCCCCCGAAGGGACCCGCGGTCATCCGGCCATCCGCGCAGGCCCGATCTAAGCCCGCGCCGCTGCCGGGTCAACGCACGGATGCGCCGCCGCAAGCGCCTCGGCGCGCGCGACATCGACGCCGTCCACCGGACGCGACGCCGGAACCCCCGGCCGGAACCGCAACCGGAAAGCGGCGAGTACCGGCCCGAGCCCCTCCGGCGGCAGCCGGTAACCGGCCCGCTCCAGCGCCGCCACGAGTTCCGCCTCCCCCGCGCCGACCGGCGCCGCGCCAGCCGTCACCCACACCGCCCGGCCGGCCCGCGCCAGCCGTGCCCAGTCGAATTTCGGTCCCGGATCGGCCTTGCGCCCCGGCGCCATGTCCGAATGTCCGATGATCCGCGCCGCCGGAATGTCCCACCGGGACCGCACCGCGTCGATCAGCGCTTCCAGCGCCGCCATCTGCGCCTCGGGAAACGGCGGAAAGCCGTCGAGCGGCCCGGCATTGTCGAGTTCGATCCCGATCGAGCGCGAATTCACGTCCGCCACCGCACCCCAGTGCCCGGCGCCCGCATGCCAGGCCCGCGCCGCCTCCGCCACCAGCCGCCAGACCCGGCCATCACGCCCGATCAGGTAATGCGCCGACACCTCCGCCCCCGGATCGCAGAGCCGCGCCAGCGCCGCCTCGGCGGACGCCATCGCCGTGTAATGAATCACCAGAAGATCCGGCCGGGCGTCCTCGCGCCGCGCTCCGAAATTGGGGCTGGGAAAATCGATGATCTCCAAGGGGCTTCTCCGGCGCGGTGGCGCGGCGCATGATGGCGCCACGCCGCAGGGGAAATCAATGCCGCGCCCGTCGCCGCTCCCGAACCGATGCCGACCCGACGGCAGCCTCGTGGCCACGACGGCGCGCGGGGAGATGATGGGCAATCGCGGCGGACGCCTGCACCGCGGCGATTTCACCCTCGGCCGCGCCCGCTGGCGCAGCAAGGCCTGGATCTGCTGCGAGACATCCTTCCGGGGCCGCCGGCGACGCGTGATGGAAACGGGGTATACCGAGATCTTCTTTCTCGACGAAGCCACCGCCCTCGCCGCCGGTCACCGCCCCTGCTTCGAGTGCCGCCGCAAAGACGCCCACCGTTTCGCGGCCCTCTTCGCGCAGGCCCACGGAGCGAAGGCCCTGCGCGCCGGCGAAATCGACCACATCCTGCACGAGGCCCGTTGCGCGCAAGCCCCGGAATGCGCCGCCAACGCCGTGCCCCCCGGTGCGATCTGCCGGCAGTCGGAGCGTTTCTGGCTCAGGGTCGGTGCGGGCTGGCTGGAATGGACCGACACCGGTTACGCCATCGGTCTGGGTCCCAAGCCCGGCCGCCCGACGCATCTCTGCACCCCGGACCCGATCTGCGCCGTGCTGCGCGCCGGCTATGCGCCGCGCCTGCACCCAAGCGCCGCGTCGCCTCAGAGCGCGAGTTGGCGATAGGGCGACGGATCCCACTTGCAGGCGAAACCGTCGCCATCCGGATCGAGGCCGAGCTGGTCGGTCGCCGGCCCGCCGGCGGCGAGGAAGGCGCGCTGCGCATCGTCCTCATTGGCATAGCGCCCGCAATTCGAGCCGAAACCGCGCCCGCTGCGGTTGTAGACCCGCGCACCGACCGGGTTGGTCGTCTGCTGCGCGTAGAGCGCCACGTTCACGCCCCGCGGATCGACCGGAACGCCGCTCGGCTGGATCACCACAAGCTGCGAGCGGGCTTCCGCGAGCTGGCGTTCGGCCAGCGCGGCGTCGATCTTCTGCTGTTCGAGCGAGAACTCGTTGAGGTTGAGCCGGTCCGCACCGATCGGCGTGCCGTCCGGATTGAGACCGGGCGTGCCGCCGACGCCGCCGGCCGTGGCATCGACGGGCAGCGCGCCTCCGGAGGTCGAACTGACGCCGGCCTGCGGGACCACCTCGTAGATCACGGGCTCCGTGGGCACCGTCACGTTCGACGTGCAGGCTGCCAGAAAGCCGAGTGTCGTCAGGGCCGCAATCGCACGCATCTTTGTCCTGCCTTTCAGGTCGGAACGGATCACAAGCACTGTCTTACCACCATTTTTCCGGTTTGGCACCAAATCCGCTCGCGCGCTCGACGACCGAGGCGATATTGAGCATTTCTGCCTCATCCCAGGGCCGCCCGATGATCTGCAACCCGAGCGGCAGTCCCGCCGCGTCGACACCGACCGGCACGGCCACACCGGGCAGACCGGCAAGATTGACCGTAACAGTGAAGACATCGTTGAGATACATCTTCACCGGGTCCGCATCGTCCATCTCGCCGAGCGCGAAGGCCGCCGAGGGCGTCGCCGGGGTCAGGATCGCATCGACCCCGTCTGCAAACACCGTATCGAAGTCCCGCTTGATCAGCGCCCGCACCTTCTGCGCCCGCAGGTAATACGCATCATAGAACCCCGCCGAGAGCACATAGGTTCCGATCATCACCCGCCGCTGCACCTCCGCGCCGAAGCCCTCCGCGCGGCTGCGCTCGTAGAGATCGGTGATCCCGTCCGCGGCCTTCAGCTTCGCCCGGTGCCCGTAGCGCACCCCGTCATAGCGCGCGAGGTTCGACGAGGCTTCGGCCGGCGCGATCACATAATAGGCCGGCAACGCGTATTTCGTGTGTGGCAGGGTCACATCGACGATCTCGGCGCCTGCGTCGCGCAGCATGTCGGCCCCCTGCTGCCACAGCGTCTCGATCTCGGCGGGCATGCCCTCCACCCGGTATTCGCGCGGAATGCCGATGCGCTTGCCGCGAATATCGCCGGTCAGCGCCGCCGCGAAATCCGGCACCGGGAGATCGGCCGAGGTGCTGTCCTTCGGGTCATGCCCCGCCATCGCGCGCAGCAGGATCGCCGCGTCCCGCACATCCTTCGCCATCGGCCCCGCCTGGTCGAGCGACGAGGCGAAGGCCACGATCCCCCAGCGCGAACACCGCCCGTAGGTCGGCTTGATCCCGGTGATGCCCGTAAAGGCCGCCGGCTGGCGGATCGACCCGCCGGTATCGGTCCCGGTCGCGCCCAGCACCAGATCGGCCGCCACCGCCGCCGCCGAGCCGCCCGACGAGCCGCCCGGCGTCAGAGGCCGGTTGTCGCCCGCCCGCCGCCAGGGACTGCTCACCGGCCCGTAGCACGAGGTCTCGTTCGACGAGCCCATCGCGAACTCGTCCATGTTGAGCTTGCCGATGCAGACCGCCCCCGCCGCCCAGAGCTGCGCCGTCACCGTGCTCTCGTAGCGCGGCGTGAAATCCTCGAGAATGTTCGACGCGGCCTGGCTCTTCACCCCCTCGACGCAGAACAGATCCTTGATCCCGAGCGGGATGCCGCAAAGATCCGGCGCATCTCCTGCCTTCAGCCGCGCATCCGCCGCCGCCGCCTGCGCCCGCGCCATTTCCGGCGTCAGCACCGAGAAGGCGTTGAGCGCCGCCGCCCCTTCGGCCGCCGAAAGGCACGCCTCGGTCAGCTCCACAGCACTCATCTCGCCGGCGCGCAGCGCATCGCGGGCCGCGGCGATCGTCATGCCCGTCGGACCGGCGCTCATTCCACCACCTTCGGCACCGTAAAGAAGCCCTCGCGCGCATCCGGCGCATTCGCCAGCACGCGGTCGCGGATATCCCCGTCGGTGATCGCATCCGCCCGCCACCTTTGCGCCATCGGCGTCACCGAGGTCATCGGCTCGATCCCGTCGATATCGACCTCGTTGAGCGTCTCCATGAACCCGAGAATGGCCGAAAGCTCGCCCGCCAGATGATCGAGATCGCCGTCCGCCACCTCGATCCGCGCCAGATGCGCGACCCGTCGCGCGGTATCCCTGTCGATCGCCATGAGCCTCTACATTTCCCGATGGTTACGAGGCGCCGGATTACCGTGGCGGGCCCCGCTTCGCAAGGGCACGCGCCTCCTGCACGCTGCGGCCACCTTTCCGGCCCCCGCGCCCCACGTCCCGCGATCCGCCCCCGGGCATTGCCTGTCTTGCGGCGGAGCCGTTCCGCAACATGTCCCCGCCAGCGTTAACACTTTTTCTTTTTTAATTCAGATATTTGGAGAATGTCCTAGCTGGGACGCTCCCGGAATTCCCCGGAATCATGCCGCACGGCGACCCGGATCATCCAGGCCAGCATCACCCCGTTGAGGATGTGCCACATGAAATGCGTGCCCAGCGGCACCGCCCCGCAGACCGCCATGTCCACCGACCGGAATGCCAGCGACACCACCAGGATCCCCGCCCCGATCGCCAGCCCTCGCGCCGTCTCAGGCGCCGACTTCCGCAGCCCGAACGCATAGGCCGCGATCAGGATCGGCACCGGCACATAGGAGATCGAGCCGTTCAGATCGCCGATCACCGCTCCCAGCCCGGCCGACACCGCCGCCGAATAGGGCACGAACAGCACCACCGCGAGCGCCCCCTGCCACACCGGCCGGCCATAGAACCGCGTGGTCGCGATATAGATGTAGGACAGGATGTAGATCAGGATCGGCAGCGTATCCGCCAGCGCCGCCCAGACCTGCGCGTAGGTGTGGAACAGGAACGACCCCACCCCGATCGCCCCCAGCACCAGCGCCAGCCACTGCCCGCCCCGATCCCCCGCCCGGCTCGCCAGCCGCCACGCCCAGAGCGCCGCGATCAGGAACGCCGCATTGGTCACCGCATTGACCGGCTCGGCCCAGAACTCCGGACCCATCCGCTCGCAATAGCTGTTGACCTGCCGGAACCAGTCCATCGAAACTCGCCTCCGTCACCCTGCCCGCGCGAGGGCAGGTAACCGCAGGGAGGGAGGTTTCAACATGAAGATCATCTGGCTCGGACATTCCGGCTTCCGCATCGAGATCGGCGGCGCCGTGCTCCTGGTCGACCCCTGGCTCACCGGCAACCCGATGTTCGACGAGACCCGCCGCGCCGAAGCCATCGCCGGCGCCACCCATGTCCTGCTCAGTCACGGCCATTTCGACCACGCCAACGACGCCGTCGCCATCGCGAAGGAGCTTGCCATCCCCGTCGTCGGCATCTTCGACCTGATGAGCTTCTGGGAACAGGAGCACGGCCTCGACGTGGTCGGCTTCAACAAGGGCGGCACCGTCCATCTCGGCGATGTCGCCGTGACGATGGTCCATGCCAGCCATTCCTCGTCTTTCGGTGGCCCGCACGGCCCGGTCTATGCCGGCGGCGAGGCGGGCTACATGATTTCAGGCGAGGGCCGCACCATCTACTTCTCCGGCGACACCGACGTGATGGCCGACATGGCCATCTTCCAGGCGCTCCACGCCCCCGAGATCGGCATCCTCTGCTCGGGGGGCCACTTCACCATGGACATGCGCCGCGCCGCCTACGCCGCCAAGACCTTCTTCGACTTCAAGACGGTCATCCCCTGCCACTACAGGACCTTCCCGCTCCTCGAGCAATCCGCCGAGACGCTCAAGGCCGGCCTGCCCGGCGTGACCGTGATCGAGCCCGAGGTTCTGGTGCCGATCGAGCCCTAGGGCATGACGGGCCGGGCGCGGTCGCGACGACCGGCCCGGCCCCAGCTTCGCTCAGGGCCTGAGATAGGCGAAGCCCTGCTGCTGCAACTCGATCAGCCGCACCGCGCCCGAGGGCACGACGACCGCCTCCGAGACCAGCGGCACGTCGGCATTGGATTGCTGCTTCATCGCCTCGACGGTGTTGAGGCAGGCCGAGAAGCTCATGTTGTCGTATTCCAGCGACATCGCCGCGATGCGATCCTTCACCGGCGAGGTATCCTCGCGCAGCATGTGCAGCCCGGGCCCGTAGGTGACGATCTCGATCACCACCTCCTCACCCTTGTCCGCATAGAATTTCTGGATGTTCGCGGCATTGTTGAGCGCCATGTTCATGGTCTGGACATTGTCCTCGTCCACATGGATCGCCACCTGCGCGGCGGGCTCGGCCACCGCGACCGAGGCCGGCGCGGCCAGAACGGCCCCGAGCAGGACGGCCCCCGTGAGGCGTTTGAGATGTGTCACAGGCATGCGAGCCTCCCGATATGGTGTTGGACGCCCACGCTACATCACCCGGGCCCCGGATCAACCGGTTTCACCCGCAGAGGGGACCACTGCCGTCGCGCTCACCGCCGCGCCGCGAAGAACGCCCGCAGCAGCGCGGCACTCTCGGCCTCCGCCACCCCCGCGACGATCTGCGGGACATGATGCGCCTGGGGATGCGCGAAGACCCGCGCGCCCTGCTCGACGCCGCCCGACTTGGGATCGGCCGCGCCGTAGCACAGGAGCCGCAGCCGCGCCGCCGCGATCGCCGCCGCGCACATCGCGCAGGGCTCGAGCGTGACGTAGAGATCGAGCCCCGGCAGCCGCTCCGACCCCGTCGCCGCGCAGGCCGCCCGGATCACCAGCATCTCCGCATGCGCCGTCGGATCGCACAGTTCCCGCGTCCGGTTGCCGGCCCGCGCCACGATCGTGCCGGTCGCCGGATCGACCAGCACCGCGCCCACCGGCGTCTCTCCGCGGGCAGCGGCGGCGCGCGCCTCGTCGAGGGCCGCATCCATCAGGGGCGCAAAGCGGGTCATGCCGCCGGTTGTCCGGGAGCCGCCACCGCCACGCAAGCGGGAATTGCGTTGCGCGCGCGAGCGCCGGGCGTATAGAGCAGCGCATGGCCGAAAACACGCCCCCCAACGCCGCAGCCACACCCGAGGGCGAGCGCATCGCCCGCCGCCTGTCGCGCGCCGGCGTCGCCTCGCGCCGCGCCGCCGAGGCGATGATCGCCGAAGGCCGCGTCGCGGTGAACGGACGCGTGATCGACAGCCCCGCGCTCAACGTCACCGATCGCGACACCATCGCCGTCGACGGCCGCGAGATCGGCGAGGCGGAACCGACCCGGCTCTGGCGCTACCACAAGCCCGAGGGCCTCGTGACCAGCGCCTCCGACGAGAAGGGCCGCCCCACGGTCTTCGACCGCCTGCCACCCGAGATGCCCCGGGTGATGAGCGTCGGCCGGCTCGACCTCAATTCCGAGGGGCTCCTGCTGCTGACCAACGACGGCGCCCTCAAGCGAAAGCTCGAGCTTCCCTCCACGGGCTGGATGCGGAAATACCGCGTCCGCGCCCGGGGCCGCATCCTCGATGCCGCGCTCGATCCGATCCGCAAGGGGATCACCGTCGACGGCGAGCGCTTCCAGCCGATGAGCGTCACCATCGACCGCGAACAGGGTGCGAATGTCTGGCTCACGGTCGGCCTGCGCGAGGGCCGCAACCGCGAGGTGCGCCGCGCGCTCGCCTCGGTCGGGCTGATGGTCAACCGTCTGATCCGGCTGTCCTACGGACCCTTCCAGCTCGGCGATCTCGCGCCCGGAGCCGTCGAGGAGGTCGCGCCGAAGATCCTCCGCGACCAGCTCGGCACGGGCAAGCCCGTCAATGTGGCAGAGCCCGGCAAGCCGGGTCCGCAACGAAAACGCTCCGGGGCGAAGCCCGGAGCGGGAGACCGGGCCCGCGGGCCCGCCAACAGGAAGCCGCGCGTCAGACCTTGATGTCGCCGGCGCTCTTGCGGCCATCACGACCGTCTATCAGTTCGAACTCGATCGGCTGGTTGTCGCTGAGGCTCTGCAGGCCCGCAGCCTGGACGGCCGTGATGTGGACGAACACATCCTTGCCGCCGTCGTCGGGCTGGATGAATCCGTAGCCCTTCTCGGTGTTGAACCACTTAACCGTGCCCTTGGCCATTCGGTCAGTCCTCTGGGTCTGCCACCCGGACCCCGCGTCCGGGCTTCGTCGACGTCACGCCCCCGGGGGCATGCGGCATTCGAAGGCAGCAGCATCGGGACACGAAACTTCGTGACGCGAAGATACCGCGAATCACCCTGCAAAAAAAGCATCTTCGCTACTTTGGCGTGCTCCGCCACCGTCTCCTGGTCGTCAAACGGCGCCGCATTGCACAATGCCTGAGCAATGCTGCGCATCCATCCCGCATCCGCTCTGGTTTCCGTGGCTTGGCACGACTATCTTGAGGTTCGGACCGAGTGAACCGGGAACAACCGCGCGCCATGCAGACAACCGGACTACAGATATTCGGCTTTGTCGTGCTCGTGGCGGTCGTGCTTGCCACGGGCTTCGGCGCCATTGGCGCAACGGCGATCTTCTGATGGCCGGTCAGCGCTATTCCGGCAAGCACTCGCCGAAGGGTCGACAGACCGACACCACCGTGTCGGGCACCGCCACGCCGCTGCCGCCCTTCCGCAACCGCCGCGCGCGCCGCATCAGCGTGCGGGCTCGGTTGATGTATCTGGTGCCGCTGCCCCTTCTGTTCGCCGGTCTCGGGGCCATCACCCGCGGTTCGCCGCTCGAGATGCTGGCGGAACTCGGCGGCTTCGTCGGGCTGATGCTCTCGGCCTGGCTCCTGAACGAGGGGCTGCGGGCCGAGGAGGAATACGCCGCCCGCACCATCGCGCGGCCGCCGACGATCCCGCGCAAGCTCTTTGCCGCGCTGCTGACCGGTGCCAGCGTCGGCGCCGTCGGCCTCCTGTCGCTCGGGCAGGGCCTCTTCGGCGCCATCGCCTTCGGGGCCGTTGCCGCCCTCGCCCATGTGGCGTCGTTCGGCCTCGACCCGATGAAGAAGAAGGGTCTCGAGGGCGTCGACGAATTCGCCACCGAGCGTGTCGCGCGGGCCATCGAGAAGGCGGAAGGCCTCGTGCGCGACATCACCGGCGCGGCCACGCGCATCGGAGACCGTCGGCTGGAAACCCGTGTCGACCGCCTCTGCGATCAGGCGCGCGACGTCTTCCGCACCGTCGAGGAGGATCCCCGCGATCTGGCCCGGGCGCGCACCTTCCTGAGCGTCTATCTGCTCGGCCTGCGCGACGCGACGGTGAAGTTCGCCGACATCTACGGGCGCAACCGCGATGCGGAGGCCCGGACCAAATACGAAGCGCTCCTGACCGATCTGGAAGCCAGCTTCACCACCCACCGGACCCAGCTGCTCACCGATGACCGCAGCGACCTCGACATCGAGATCGAGGTGCTGCGCGAACGCCTGCAGCAGGACGGTCTGACCACAAGCTGAACCGAGGAGACACCAGACATGGCCGAAGAAGTCCGCGCGCAGGCCGAGGCCGCGCTCAAGGAAGTGGAGGCGATCACCGCGACGCTGCTGCCCGAGCCCAAGGGCGAGCTGATCGTCGTCGAGACCGCGGATCCCGCGCTGCAGGCCGAGATCGAGCGGCGCAAGCAGGAAATCGACATGGCCAACACCCAGTCGATCATCCGCTTCGGCTCCGCCGCCCAGGCCGAGCTGCAGACCATCAGCCAGGAAATGCTCTCGGGCGTGCGCAACAAGGATGTCGGCCCCGCGGGAAACAGCCTGCGCGAGATGGTCACCAGCCTGCGCGGCTTCTCGGTCTCCGAGCTCGACCCCAACCGCAAGCAGAGCTGGTGGGAGAAGCTGATCGGCAAGACCCAGCCGATGGCCGAGTTCATGGCGAAATACGAGGACGTCCAGGGCCAGATCGACAGCATCACGTCCGAGCTGCTGACCCACGAGCACACGCTCCTGAAGGACATCAAGTCGCTCGACAAGCTCTACGAGAAGACCCTCGAATTCTACGACGAACTCGCCCTCTACATCGCCGCCGGCGAGGCGAAGCTCGCCGAACTCGACGGCCAGACCATCCCCGCCAAGGAGGCCGAAGTGCAGGCCGCCCCCGAGGACCAGGGCGTGATGAAGGCGCAGGAACTGCGCGACATCCGCGCCGCCCGCGACGATCTCGAGCGCCGCGTGCACGACCTCAAGCTGACGCGCCAGGTCACCATGCAGTCGCTGCCCTCGATCCGGCTGGTGCAGGAAAACGACAAGAGCCTGGTGACCAAGATCAACTCGACGCTGGTCAACACCGTGCCGCTGTGGGAAACCCAGCTCGCCCAGTCGGTCACCATCCACCGCGGCCGCGAGGCGGCCCAGGTGGTGCGCGAGGCCGGCGACCTCACGAACGAATTGTTGACGAAGAATGCCGAGAACCTGCGCACCGCCAATGCCGAGATCCGCACCGAGATGGAGCGCGGCGTGTTCGACATCCAGGCGATCGAGAAGGCCAATGCCGACCTGATCGCCACCATCGAGGACAGCCTGCGCATCGCCGACGAGGGCAAGAGCAAGCGCGCCGAAGCGGAGCAGAGCCTGCTCAGGATGGAGCAGGAACTGAAGGACACGCTCTCCGCCGCGAAAGCCAAGTCGACCGGGCTCGGCGACACCGTCGGTGGCAGCGTCACCAACTAGGAGCAGTTTCCGACATGATCGCCGCAGAGGTGCGCAGCCGGCGCGACGTCTTCCGTCCGACCGGGACGGGCAACGCAAGCAGTGTGACCTCCGTCCCGGCGATCCTGCTCGGCGCGGCGCTCCTCCTGTCGGGCTGCACGGGGCCCGGATCCGGACCGCAATCCCCGCAGGGCCTGCCGCAGGCCGCCATGCCCGCCGAGATCCCGCCCGAGCCACGGGACGGCGCGGGACAGGACGGCGATCTCACGCGCTTCTATGCCGATGTCGAAGGCGGGCTGACCGCGAGCGGCCGGATGCGCCGCGAGACCGCGCCGGTGGATGCGCCCTATTCCGTGGATGATCTCGTTCGAAACTTCGAGCGGATCGCGCTCTACGACGAATATGTCGACGTGGGCGGCCGCTTCGTGCGCTCGGAAACGCCGTCCTACCTGCGGCGCTGGGGCGGCCCCGTGCGGGTGGGCGTGATGACCGGCCCCTCGGTGCCGGTCGAGGAGGCGAGCCGGGATCGCGCCAATGTCGCCGCCTTCACGAACCGCCTCGCGCGCCTGACCGGGCAGGACATGCGGATCGGCACCGACGACGAGGTCAACTTTCTCGTGCTGTTCATGAACGACGCCGAGCGCGAGGCCTTCGCCCGGGAGGTCTCCGCGCGCTATCCCGGCTTCGCCCCCTCGGTGATGGGCGCCCTGCGCGACACGCCCCTCGACACCTTCTGCACCGCCTATGCCTTCGGCGATCCGTCGGATCCGGCCAATTATGCCGCCGTGATGATCCTGATCCGCGCCGAGCATCCGCCGCTCACCCGGCTCTCCTGCGTCCACGAGGAGATGGCCCAGGCGATGGGCCTGCCCAACGACAGCCCGGACGCGCGGCCGTCGCTCTTCAACGACAGCCTCGAATTCGCGCTGCTGACCGAGCACGACGAGATCCTGCTGCGCATGCTCTACGATCCGCGGCTCCGGCCGGGCATGACCGCGGCCGAAGCCCGACCGATACTGCCCGCCGTCGCGCGGGATGCCATCAATGCCCAGCTGCGCGATACCGGAACGGCCACGGTGGCGCTGAACTGACAAGAGGGGAGGACCCGGATGCCTATCTTCGATTTCCTGCGCGGCGAGTTCATCGACGTCATCCACTGGACCGACGACACCCGCGACACCATCGTCTCCCGCTTCGAGCGCGAGGGCCATGCGATCAAGTACGGCGCCAAGCTCACCGTGCGCGAGGGCCAGGCGGCGGTCTTCGTCCATGAGGGCCTGCTGGCGGATGTGTTCGAGCCGGGCCTCTACATGCTCGAAACCAACAACATGCCGATCCTCACCACGCTCCAGCACTGGGATCATGGCTTCCGGAGCCCGTTCAAGTCCGAGATCTACTTCGTCAACACCCGCCAGTTCACCGATCTCAAATGGGGCACCCGCAACCCGGTGATGTGCCGCGACCCGGAATTCGGCCCGGTCCGCCTGCGCGCCTTCGGCAGCTACACGATGCGCGTCACCGATCCCGGCAAGTTCATGGTCGAGATCGTCGGCACCGACGGCGACTTCACCACCGCCGAGATCGAGTTCCAGATCCGCAACATCATCGTCACCCATTTCAGCCAGATCATCGCCTCCTCGGGCATCCCGGTGCTCGACATGGCGGCGAACCTGATCGACCTGAGCAAGCTGGTCCACGAGCGCATCGCCCCGATGATCGCCGCCTACGGTCTCGACCTGCCCAGCTTCATGATCGAGAACATCTCGCTCCCGACCGAGGTCGAGGCGGCGCTGGACAAGCGCACCTCCACCGGCATCGCCGGCGACCTGCGCAAATACACCGAGTTCAGCGCCGCCGAGGCCCTCACCCGCTCCGCCGACAATCCCGGCGGCGGCGGCGGCATGGCCGCCGGCATCGGTGCCGGCATGGGCATGGCCATGGCCGAGCGCATGGCCCGCACCGGCCCCTGGGGCACCGCACCGGCCGCCGAAGCGGGCACTCCCGCCCCGCCGCCACCGCCGCCCGCCGATCCCCGCTGGCACATCGCCAAGGGCGGTGCGGCCACCGGCCCCTTCGACGCCGCTGCCCTGCGACGCATGGCGGCCGAGGGCGGCCTGACCGGCGACACCCATGTCTGGGCGCCGGGAGAGGCCGGCTGGGCGCGGGCGCGCGACGTGGATGCGCTCGCGGCCATCCTCAACGACGTGCCCCCGCCTCCGCCCGCCGACTGAGGGGGATGCGCACCGGATGCCCGAGGGCCTGTCGAACGACGCCGCCGTGTCGCAGAACCACAGGTTTCCCTGTGCGAGTTGCGGCTCGGACATGCGGTTCGCCCCCGGCACCGACAGTCTGAAGTGCGATCATTGCGGGAATACCGAGGCCGTTGCCGCGCCCCGGGGGCGATTGCGCGAGCTCGACCTCAGGGCGGTCACGGAAAACAGCCTGCCGCTTTCCGAAACGGAGGAAGTCCGCGTCGTGCGCTGCGACAGTTGCGGAGCGGAGGTCGAATTCGACACCGAGCTTCATGCGCGGCAATGCCCGTTCTGTGCCTCGCCGATCGTCACCGATACCGGCGTCGCGCGCTACATCAAGCCGCAGGCGCAGCTTCCCTTCCTGCTGAGCGAGGAGGATGCGAGTGCCGCGATGAAGACGCTGGCTCGGCCGGCTCTGGTTCGCGCCCTCCAACCTGCGCAAGTCCGCGCGGGCCAAGCGCGGCATGAACGGCATCTACGTGCCCTACTGGACCTACGACGCCGAGACCCGCACGCGCTACTCCGGCCAGCGCGGCACGGTCTATTACGAGACCCGGCGCGTGCCCGTCGTGGTCAACGGGCGGCGCAGGATGACGACGCAGCAGGTCGCGAAGGTGCGCTGGGCACCGGTCCGCGGCCGGGTGGCGCGGGATTTCGACGACGTGCTGGTGCTGGGCGCCCGGAGCCTGCCGAAGAAGTTCACCGATGCGCTGGCCCCCTGGGATCTCTCCGCGCTCTCGGGCTACGAGCCGAAATACCTCGCCGGCTTCCGGTCCGAGGGCTATTCGGTCCCGGTCGAGGACGGCTACGTTGAGGCGCGAAACATCATGAACGGCGTCATCGCCCAGGACGTGCGACGCGATATCGGCGGCGACCAGCAACGCATCGGCCAGCTCGAAACCGATGTGGGCGCGCTGACCTTCAAGCATGTGCTGCTGCCGGTCTGGATGGCCGCCTACCGCTACGGCGGCCGGACCTTCCGGTTCGTGGTCAACGGGCGGACGGGCGCGGTTCAGGGCGAGCGGCCCTATTCCACGATCAAGATCGTGCTCGCAATCCTCGCGGCCCTGCTCATCGCCCTGGCGATCGCGGCCCTTCAGGTGAGCCAGCAATGATCCGCACCAGCGCGTCCGCCGCCCTCATGATGGTCCTCGCTGCGGTGCCGCTCCGGGCCGAGCCGCCTGCGGGACTGATGGAAGCGGCGGAGAGCGCCGCCGAGATCTGCCGGCAGGCCGGCGGAGAACCGGTCCTGCTCGACGGCTACCGCAGCGAAACGGATCTCGATGGCGACGGCGTCCCGGACTACGTGACCGATCTCGGCCGGCTGGACTGCGTCGGCGCCTGGGAGGTGTTCTGCACCAGTACGGGCTGCCCGGTCACCGTCTGGCTCTCGCAACCGGACGGCAGCCATGCGAGCCGCCTGCTCGGAAACGCGACCGCCATCGAGATCGTCGAGCGGCCGGACGCCCTGCCGGTGCTGCGCCTGACCTATCACGCGAGTTCCTGCGACGGCGATGTGCCGTCCTGTTCCCGGTCCTGGGTGTTCGAGAACCTCGACGTGCCGATGCCCGATTTCGATCCGCTGCCGGTCGCGGCACCGGAGGCGCGCGCGGGAGCGGAGCCGCTGCCCGTCGCCGAGGAATGGACCGTGCGACGCGTGCCCGGTGCCAGCCCCGTCGCGCTCGGCGTGGGCGCCGGCAACGTCACCACGCTGGCGGCGTTCTGCCTGCAGGAGGTGCCGTTCCTCAGCCTCAGCTTTCTCGACCCGCCGGCGGATGCCGTGATCGAGGCCGCCTTCGGTTTCGCCGCCGGCCCGGTCGCGGTCGAGGCCCGGATGGAACCCACCGCCGGCGGGGCCTTCGTGGTGGCCCTGGCCGACACGCCGCTGGCGAGCCGGCTCGGCGGCGCCGACAGCGAGACGGACCTGTCCGTCGACGGCGGGCCGGCCACGACGCTCAGCCTGCGGGGATCGAGCCGGGCGCTGCGGGTCGCCCTGGCCGACTGCTATCCGTTCTGAGACGTCATCCGCCGCGCCGGGCGAGCACCGCGCGGGTTTCGGCATCGGCCGGGGCGACGACGAGCGCCGTCTCGGCGGCAGGCCGCAGCAGCCGCGCGGCCCCGTGGCCGGCCTCGCCGAGCCAGAGCGCCGCATCCTCGGGATCGATCAGAACGGGCATGCGATGATGCACGGGCGCGAGCGTGTCGTTGGCGGCACAGGTCACGATGGCCGCGGTCGCGAAAGCCGGCGTGTCACCACCCTTCGGCGACCAGTCCTGCCAGATGCCGGCCAGCGCGAAGGGAGCGCCGTCGGGCCGCCTGATCACATGGGCGATCTTCGCGCCCTTCTCGCCGGACCATTCGTAGAACCCGTCGACCGGGAACAGGCAGCGCCGCTCGCGCACGGCGGCGCGGAAGGCGGGCTTCTCCGCGATGGTCTCGGCGCGGGCATTGATCAGCAGCGGGCCGTCGCCCGGGCTCTTGTACCAGTGCGGAATGAAGCCCCAGCGCATCGGCACGAGAAAGCGGCGCTCTTCGGTGGAGATCACCACCGGAACGCTCTGGGTCGGCGAGACGTTGAGCCGGGGCACATCGGGGCCGAGCCCTTCGGCCGCCTCGGCCGCGAAAAGCCGGCTCATCGCCTCGAAGGGCGAGGTGATCATGTAGCGACCGCACATGGCGCTGAGCCTAGCGTGTGCCGCGGGGTTGGAAAGCCCCGGAATGGAGATGGGGATATGCGAAGACGGGTTGGGATCTATGATGCTGGCCGCGCTTCTCGGACGGCGGGAGCGGCGGCGGCGCAGGAGGCGCGGAAGCCGTCTGCCGCGGCACGACGCTCGGGACCACGACCTGCCCGGTGGGGGTCGGCCGCCCGCTGGCGCGCCCGCCGGACTTCGAGCCGCGGCGCGGACTCGATGCGGTGCGCGTGAAACCCGATGCCGACCTGAAGGCGCCGTCGCTGATCCCGGCCTGGCGGACGAATTCCTTCGGTCAGACCCGGATCGGCCCGGACGAGGGTGGCCTCAACGGCCCTTGCCGGCGCGACGCCTTGGGCAACCTGCACTGCCGATGACTTTGCGCGCCGGAGTGCGCGCAAAGTCATCGATCCATATCTTCACGTCTGCGCAGGGCAGGATGCCCCTGGCCAAACGCGGCGCGCGGGCTGACCGACCGGATGCAGCGTCGACCCGAACGGAGCGACGCCGGCGCCAGCTTCACTCGATCTTCGTGATCCGCCCGTCGGTGAAGGGAACATAGCCCGGATTGGCGGCGATGTAGTCCGCAAGCACGTCCTCGAGGCCGGGCCCGAAATCATAGGCGTTGGTGCCCTCGTCGCGCATCACCGCATAGCCGTCCCCGCCGCCGCGCATGAAGTTGTTGGTGGCGACGGTATAGACCTTCTCCGGGTCGATCGGCACCCAGTCCGCGCCCTCGCGCACCATCACGTCGCGGATGCGGCCCTGCATCGGCGCGACCGCCGGGTCCCAGGAATACGTCAGCCCGGCGACCTGCGGGAAGCGGCCCGAGCCCTCCTCCACCTCGCTCACGCCGTTCTCGAGGGCGGCCACGATGCCGGCCCCGGAGATGTTGAAGGTGGAGAGCGTGTTCTGGAACGGCAGCACGGTCAGCACGTCGCCCATGGTGACGGTGCCGCCGGCGATCGAGGCGCGCAGACCGCCGCCGTTCTGGATCACGATGCTGACACCCTGGCCCTTCACGCGATCGAGGATCGCCTCGGACACGAGATTGCCCATCTCGCATTCGCCCGCCCGGCAGGTCTCGCGCGAGCCATCGACGTCGGCGGCGATCTCGCCCACGACCCGCGCGCGCAACTCGGCGATCGGTGCCCCCATCTCGGTGATGCGCGCCAGGATCGCCGGGTCCGGCGTCACGCTGGCATCGAGCAGCATCGTGTCGCCTTCCGCCACCGTCACGGCTCCGTCCTCATCGAAGGTCAGCACCAGATGCCCGAGATATTTCGAATAGGCGCCGGCCTGCACGATCGGCACCGTCGTGCCGTCCGGACCCGGCGCCTCCAGCGGATAGGGCTGCGCCGCGCCCTCGATGCTGTTGGAGAACAGCGTATGCGAATGGCCGCCGATGATGGCGTCGAGCCCCGGCACCTCGGCGGCGAGCCGCAGATCCGCCGGCACGCCGACATGGGTCAGCGCGATGATCTTGTTCACCCCCTCGGCTTCGAGATCGAGCACACCCTTCGCCAGCGTCTCCGCGGCGCTCCCGAAGCTGACGCTCGGGCCGGGCGAGGAGGTTTCGGCGGTATCTTCGGCGACCACGCCGAGGATCCCGATCTTCTCGCCGCCGACCTCGAGGATCACGCTGTCGCGGTCGAGGGGGGCCAGCATGTTGTCGCCGGTCACGTCGGTATTGCCGAAGATCACCGGGAACTCGGCGCCCGCGACGAATTGCTGCAGCGGCTCGGGGCCGAGGTCGAACTCGTGGTTGCCGACCACCATGGCGTCGAAGCCGATGCCGTTCATCATCTCGAGCTCCGCCGCGCCGGAATAGGCGGTGAAGAACAGCGAGCCCTGGAACTGGTCGCCGGCATCGACGACGATCACGTTTTCGCCGGCCGCCTCGAGTTCCGCGCGCTTCGCGGTGATCGCCGCATGAACCCGGGCGGCCCCCCCGAAGCAGTCGCCCGCTTCCTCGTCCTCCGCCGAGCAGGTCGAATCGAAGCCGTTCACCGATTCGATGCGGCTGTGGAAGTCGTTGATGTGCAGGACATGCAGCGTGAACGCCTCGGCGGCGGGTGCGGCGAGCACGCCGAGAGCGGCACTGGCGAGCAGGGTCGAGCGAAAGGTCATGGGCGATAGCTCCTGGCGGGAATCCGGTTGTGGCACAATCTCATGGCGGCAGAATGACAGGAGCGCGGGCCTGCGTGCAAGCATGGGCGCGATTGACCTGCATGAAACCGCCGCCCTAGAAGGGGGTTTCTCTCTCCGGAGGCTTTCCCGTGAACAAACCGCTTTCGAATTCGCAGACCCGCGCCGCCGAGGCGCTGCTGCATCCCTATGCGCCGGCCTCGATGATCCGCGACAGCGGCGTGCTGGTGATCGACCACGGCGAGGGCATCCGGGTGTTCGACGAATCCGGCCGCTCCTACATCGAGGCGATGTCGGGCCTCTGGTGCGCGGGCCTCGGCTTCGGCAACGAGGAGCTGGTGGAGACCGCCGCGGCGCAGATGCGCAAGCTGCCCTACTACCACGTCTTCTCGGGCAAGAGCCACGAGCCGGCGATCGCACTCGCCGAGAAGATCAAGGAACTCGCCCCCGGCAACATGGCGCGGGTGTTCTACCAGTCGAGCGGCTCGGAGGCGAACGAGACGCAGGTCAAGCTCGCCTGGTATTACAACAATGCCCGCGGGCTCCCGGACAAGAAGAAGATCATCGCCCGGAAGGGCGGCTATCACGGGGTCTCCATCGTCGCCGCCTCGATGACCGGCCTGCCCTACAACCACAAGGATTTCGACCTGCCGGTGGACCGCATCAAGCACACTTCGGCGGCGAATTACTGGAAATTCGGCCACGAGGGCGAAAGCGAGGAAGACTACACCGCGCGCATCCTCGGCGAGCTCGAGGAGCTGATCCTCGCCGAGGGTCCCGACACCGTGGCGGCCTTCATCGCCGAGCCGGTCAAGGGTGCCGGCGGCGTGGTGATCCCGCCCAAGGGCTATTTCGAGGGCGTGAACGCGCTCTGCGACAAGTACGACATCCTCACGATCTCCGACGAGGTGATCTGCGGCTTCGGGCGCACCGGGGAGTGGTTCGGCGCGCAGACGCTGAACTACAAGCCCACCTCGCTCTCGATGGCCAAGCAGCTCACCAGCGCCTATTTCCCGCTCTCGGCGGTGGCGATCAACGGCGCGATGGCCGAGGCGATCGAGGCGAATTCCTCGAAGATCGGCACCTTCGGGCATGGCTTCACCTATGGCGGGCATCCGGTGGGCTGTGCCGTCGGGCTGAAGACGCTGGAAATCTACGAGCGCATGGACATGCCCGCGCGGGTGCGCAGCCTCGCACCGCGCTTCGCCGGGCATCTCGACCGGCTGGGCCAGCATCCGCTGGTCGGCGAGGCGCGGCATGTCGGGCTGATCGGCGCGCTGGAGCTTGCGCCGAACCGCTCGGCCAAGGGCTTCGCCGAGCCGGGCAAGGTCGGGCGGCGGGTGGTGCAGGAACTGGGCGACCGGGGCATCATCTCGCGGGCCATCGTCGATTCGCTGGCGTTCTGCCCGCCGATGATCATCACCGAGGACGAGATCGACGAGATGTTCGCGCCGGTCGAGGCCGCGCTCGACGCGACCATGGTCTGGGCGAAGGCCGAGGGTCACCTTGGCTGAAACCGGGCAGGTCCCGGGCCGGTCGAGCAAGCTCGACTGGATCTGGGCGCAGATCACCGGCCGGCTGTGGTTCCGGGTGAGCCTCTACGGCGTGGCGGCCGTCGTCACGGCGCTGCTGGCGTCGGTGATGGCGCCCCTGGTGCCGCAGAACGTGATCGGCACGGTGCGCGAGGACGCGACCTGGGACGTGCTGGCGATCATCGCCTCGTCGATGCTGGTGGTCGCGACCTTCTCGCTCGGGGCGATGGTCACCGCCCTGACCGCCGCCGCCCAGCAGGCGACGCCGCGGGCGGTGCAGGTGCTGATCGACGACCCGGTGGCGCAGAACGTCATCTCGACCTTTCTCGGCGCCTTCGTCTTCGCGGTGGTCGGGCTCTTCGCGCTGTCCTTCGGCTATTATTCGCCCGCAGGCGAGACGGTTCTGCTGCTCGCCGCAGGTGCCATCATCGTGCTCGTCATCGCCACGCTCTTCGGCTGGCTCGACCATCTCACCGACATGGTCCGGCTCGCCGAGACCATCTCGAAGATCACCGAGCGGACCGAGGCGGTGCTGCGCGCCCGCGCCCTCGCGCCCAAATCTGGGCGGGATACCGCCGGGGCCGACCGAGGCGCGTGGCCATCCGGTCCGCACCGACGAGGTCCGCTACGTGCGACATGTGGATATCGGCCGGCTCCAGAAGATCGCCACCGAGGCGGACGGCCGGATCTTCGTCGCCTGCCAGCCCGGCGCGCTCGCCCATCCCGGCGCCCCCCTCGCCCTGACCAGCTGGACCCCGGACGACGACGCCGAAGAGGCGATCCGCAAGGCCTTCACCCTCGGGCCGGAGCGCTCCTTCGACCAGGATCCGCGCTACTGCCTCGAGGTTCTGGCCGAGATCGGCTCGCGCGCGCTCTCGCCGGGCATCAACGATCCCGGCACCGCCTTCGCGATCCTCGCCGGGCAGCAGCGCCTGCTCACGGTCTGGTCGCAGGCACGCGCGGAGGCGTCGCAGGACGGGGACGGCGCCGGCGACACCGAGGTCAGCGACCGGGTCTCCGCGCCGGGGCTCGAGGCCGACGACCTCTTCGAGGACGCCTTCGCGCCGCTGGCCCAGGACGGCGCCGGCCGGGTCGAGGTCGCGCTGCGGCTCCAGCACGCCCTCGCGGCGCTCTCGGCCCTCGAGACCCCGGGCTTCGCCGAGGCCGCAGGCCGCGTCTCGCGCCGTGGCCTGGCACTCGCGCATCATGCGCTGGTGCTCGACACCGATCGCGGCCGCATCGACCAGGCGGCGGACGCGGTGGGCGGCGCATGAACCCGCTCCGGGGGATCGCCCTCAAGGTGATCTCCGTCATGCTCTTCACGCTGATGGCGGTCTGCATCAAGGCCGCCTCCGCCGGGGTGCCGCCCGGCCAGGCGGTGTTCTTCCGGTCGTTCTTCGCGATGCCGGTGATCCTCGGCTGGCTCGCCTGGCGCCACGATCTGCGCCACGGCCTCGATACCCGGAACCCGATGGGCCACCTCTGGCGCGGCCTCGTCGGCACCGCGGCGATGGGGCTCGGCTTCACGGCCCTCGGCCTCCTGCCGCTGCCGGAAGTCACAGCACTCGGCTACGCCGCCCCGCTCCTCACGGTGATCTTCGCGGCGATGTTCCTCGGCGAACAGGTGCGGATCTTCCGGCTGACGGCGGTGCTCATCGGCCTCGTCGGCGTGATGATCGTGCTCGCCCCGCGGCTCACGGTGATGGACATCGAAACCGCCTCGAAGCTCGAAACCGTCGGCGCCTTCGCCGCCCTCCTCGGTGCGGTCTTCGCCGCCCTCGCGCAGGTCTTCGTGCGCAAGCTCGTGCAGACCGAAGCCACGGCGGCGATCGTGTTCTACTTCTCGGCCACCGCGGCGCTCCTGTCGCTCGCCACCCTGCCCTTCGGCTGGACCGTCCCCACGGGCCGCGAGGCCGGCTTTCTCGTCACCGCGGGCCTCCTCGGCGGCGTCGCGCAGATCCTGCTGACCACCAGCTACCGCCATGCCGAGGTCGGCGTGATCGCGCCCTTCGAATACGCCTCGATGATCTTCGCGCTCGGCTTCGGCTACCTCCTCTTCGACGAGACCCCGACCGCCCACATGCTCACCGGCGCCGCGCTGATCGTCGCGGCCGGGCTCTTCATCATCTGGCGCGAGCGGCAGATCGGCCTCAAGCGCGCCCGGGCGCGCAGCGTGATGACCCCGCAGGGCTGAGCCCGCCTTGACCCGACGGGGCGCCTGCGCCACACCTCGGCCATGATGATCTACAAGCTCCTGCGGGCCGCCGAATGGACCGACCTCGAGCGCGACGGGCAAACCCTCGGCGCCCCGGTCGACCGCGCCGACGGCTACGTGCATTTCTCCACCCGCGCCCAGCTCGCGGGCACCCTCGCCAAGCACTTCGCCGGCGAAACCGGCCTGATGCTGCTCGCCCTCGACAGCGACACGCTCGGCCCGGAGCTGCGCTGGGAGCCGGCCCGCGACGGCGCGCTCTTCCCGCATCTCTACCGCGCGCTCCACCGCAGCGACATCCGCGCCGCCACGCCGCTCGCCGACGGACCAGAGGGGCCGATCCTGCCCGGGGATCTCGCTTGAGCATCGCCGAGCGGCTGGCGCTCGGGCTGCTGCGCCGCACCGACCCCGAAACCGCCCACGGCCTCGCGCTGAAGGCGCTCAAGGCCGGGCTCGGTCCGCGCCGTGGACCCTTCACGTCCCCGCGCCTGCAAACCCGCCTCGCCGGGCTCGACCTGCCCAATCCGCTCGGCCTCGCCGCGGGCTTCGACAAGAATGCCGTGGCCGTGGGGCCGCTCCTGAAGGCCGGCTTCGGCTTCATCGAGGTGGGTGCGGCGACACCGCAGCCACAGCCGGGCAATCCGCGCCCGCGCCTGTTCCGGCTCACCGAGGACCGCGCGGCGATCAACCGCTTCGGCTTCAACAACGACGGCGTCGATGCCATCGCGGCCCGGCTGGCGACCCGGCCGGCCACCGGCATCGTCGGGCTCAATCTCGGGGCCAACAAGCAGAGCGAGGACCGCGCGGCGGACTTCGCCGAGGTGCTCGCCCGGGCCGGGGCGCTCATCGACTTCGCCACGGTCAACGTCTCCTCGCCCAACACCGAGAAGCTGCGCGACCTGCAGGGCCGGGCGGCGCTCGCCGCCCTGCTCGCCGGCGTGATGCAGGCCAATGCCGCCCTCGCCCGGCCGGTGCCGATCTTCCTCAAGATCGCCCCCGATCTCGCGCCGGACGAGCTGGCCGACGTGGTCGAGGTGGCCCTCTCGAGCGGGATCGACGCCCTCGTCGCCACCAACACCACCCTCGCGCGCGACGGCCTCGCAAGCCCGCACCGCGACGAGGCCGGCGGGCTCTCCGGGGCACCGCTCTTCGAGCGTTCCACGCAGGTGCTCGCCCAGATCCATGTCTGGACCGAGGGCCGCCTGCCGCTGATCGGCGTCGGCGGCATCAGCTCGGCCGAGACCGCCTATGCCAAGATCCTCGCCGGCGCCTCGGCGCTGCAACTCTACACCGGTCTCGTCTATGGCGGCGTCTCGCTGGTCGCCGAAATTCTCGATGGCCTCGAGGCCCTTCTGGCCCGCGACGGCTTCGCGAGCCTCGCCGACGCCGTCGGAACGCGGGCGCATGACTTCGCGCCCGACCCGGGCTGAGCGGGCGTCCGACCGAACGCTTGTCAAGCGGCGCGCGAACGGCAATCATGACAACCATGTGACACGGGGGAGCCACATGCCTGACAGCGAGCAATTCGAGCCGATGGAAGAACCCGCCTTCGACGTGGCCGAACGCAAGTTGCGCAAGGAATTGCTCGACGCCCAGTTCGACTTCACCGAGGCCGGCACCGAGACGCTGCTGATTCTGGTCAACGGTCCGGACGGCGCTGGCAAGGGCGAGGTCCTGAACCGGTTGAACGAATGGCTCGATCCGCGCGGCGTGCGCACCATGGCCTACGACATCAACGATCTCGAGGAAGGCCGCCGCGCCGGCGGCTGGCGCTACTGGCGCGACCTGCCCGGCAAGGGCGCGATCGGCGTCGTGCTGGGCTCGTGGTATCATGTGATGCTGCTGCGTCGGGCGACGAAGGCGCTCGACCGGCCGGGATTCCTCACCACGCTGGAGCGGGTCAACCGCGTCGAGTCGATGCTGGCAGCCGAAGGCGTGCGCATCGTCAAGATCTGGCTCGACCTGTCGGCGGACAAGGCCGCCGAACGCTTTCGCAAGAAGCGCAAGGGGCCGGGCGGCTTCAAGAAGCCGCTGGTCGTCGAATGGAGCGTCATCGACACCAAGAAGGAGCGGCGGCGCATGGTCGCGGCCGCGCACGAGATGGTGCAGGCGACCGGCTCGAAGGACGTGCCCTGGAACGTGGTGCCGGCCGATGATCCCTTGGCCCGCGATCTCGAAGTCGGCCGGCTGGTGCTCGCCGGCATGCGCGCCGCCCCGCCGCAGCCGCTGCGCAAGCGTCCCCGCGCGCCGACCCGGCCCCGACGGGTCTCCAACGGACCCGCCGCCCTGCCCGCCCTCGATCTCGACAAGAAGCTCGAGAAGCCCGAATACAAGGAGCGGCTGCGCGAAGCCCGCAAGAAGCTCTACAACCTGACCCGCCGCGACGCGCTGAGCGAGCGCGCGATGGTGCTGGTCTTCGAGGGCAATGACGCCGCCGGCAAGGGCGGGGCGATCCGCCGCTTGCGCGGAGCCCTCGACCCGATCCAGAGCGACGTGATCCCGATCGCCGCGCCGACCGAGGAAGAACTGGCGCATCCCTATCTCTGGCGGTTCTGGCGCAAGATCCCCGATCGCGGCGAGATCGCCATCTTCGACCGGTCCTGGTACGGACGGGTTCTCGTCGAGCGCGTCGAGGGCTTCGCCACCGCCGCCGACTGGCGCCGCGCCTATCAGGAGATCAACGATTTCGAGCACATCCTGCACGGCTCGGGCTACATCGTGCACAAGTTCTGGCTCTCGATCGATCCCGACGAGCAGCTCGAGCGGTTCAAGGCGCGTCAGGACACGCCCTACAAGCGGTTCAAGATCACCGACGACGACTGGCGCAACCGCGAGAAATGGCCGCTCTATGCCGCCGCGGTCGAGGACATGGTCGCCCTGACCTCGAATGCCGCGGCCCCCTGGACGCTCATCGAGGCCAACGACAAGCGCTACTCGCGCGTCAAGGTGCTCGAGACGCTGGTGGAGCGTCTCGAAGCCGAACTCTGACATCACCGCACATCGTTGGCGAAGAGCGGCACTCGGTCCGGCGCGGCCGGCGATCACACCCGATGATGACGGGTGCCGCACGGCGAAACCCAGCCAATTGGCAAGCCTGTTTCCAGCCACTTTCCAGCCGGATTCCAGCCCCAAAAAACCACGCCGTTTCCGCAGCTTGCGCAGAATTCGCCGCTCCGGACGATTTTCACGCCTTTCACCCCGGAAAGCGCGCCTCGGGCCGGGGACAAGGGCCGATGGTATGCGCCGCCCTCAGACCTCCGCCGCCGCCTCGAGCGCGGGGTAGCGCCGCGCCAGCGTCAGCGCCCGCGTCGCGTTCAGCACCATCAGCGCCGCCCAGAGCCCGTGATTGCCGAAGGCCGGCAGCAGCAGCGCCAGCGCGCCCGCATAGACCGCCACCGAGATCAGCATCGCGTTGCGCATGTCCCGCGTCCGGGTCGCGCCGATGAAGATGCCATCGAGCATCCAGGCCGCGATCCCGATCAGCGGCGCCGCCACCATCCAGGGCAGATAGCCACGCGCCGCCTCCCGCACATCCGGCGCAGTTGTCATCAGATCGATGATCCACGGCCCCGCCAGCAGGAAGCCGAGCGCCAGCGCGAACGCGAAGCCGAGCCCCCAGAGCGAGGCGAGGATCCCGGCCCGGCGCAAGGTCGCCCGGTCGCGCATCCCCACCGCCTGCCCCACCAGCGCCTCGGCCGCAAAGGCAAAGCCGTCAAGGGCATAGGCGGTGATCTGCAGAAACATCATCAGCACCTGATTGGCGGCAAGCTGCACGTCGCCGAGCCCCGCACCCAGAAACAGGAAACTCGTGAAGCTCGCCTGCAACAGCACCGAGCGGATCAGGATATCGCCGTTCACCGAGGCCATGCGCCGGAGCTTCTCGCCGTCGAAAACCCGCGGCCAGTCGCGCCACTGATCCCCGGCGAAGGCCGCCCGGCAGAGCCAGAGCCCGAGCAGCAGCCCCGACCATTCCGCGATCAGCGTGGCGATGGCGACCCCCTCGACCCCCCAGCCGAGCCCGAGCACGAACCACAGGTCGAGCACCACATTGATGCCGTTCATCGCCACCTGCAGCACCAGCACGCCCCGCGTGCGCTCCATCGCGATCAGCCAGCCGGTGAGCGCATAGATCGCGATCGCCGCCGGCGCCCCCCAGATCCGGATCGCGAGATAGTCGCGCGCCAGGCTCTCGACCTCCGCCGAGGCCGGCGCCAGCGCGAAGGCGCCCGCGAAGAGCAGCACCTGCCCCGCGATGAAGACCGCCCCGGCCGCCCCCGCGATCATCAGCGCCCGCATCAGCAGCGCTCCGGTCTCCGCGACATCCCCCGCCCCGCGCGCCTGCGCCACCAGCCCGGTCGTGCCCATCCGAGGAAGCCGAAGATCCAGTAGACCGACATCAGGATCACCGCGCCGATCCCGACGGCCCCGATGGGTGCTGCCGCCCCCATCTGGCCGACCACGGCGGTGTCCACGGCGCCGAGGATCGGGATGGTGGCGTTCGAGAGGACGATGGGCAGAGCGACGTTCAGCACCCGGCGGTGCGTGATCGCCTCAGCCATCCTTCGGCTGCGGCATCAGGAAATGTCCTGTCGCCTGCGCAAAGAGCCGCTCGCGGTTGTCCTGCCAGGCCTCCACATGGACGCTGGCATAGCGCCGGCCCATGCGGTTGATCCGGGCCCGCGCATAGGCATCCCGCGGCAGTCCCGACCGCAGATAGTCGACGGTGTAGTCGATGGTCTTCGGGAAGGGCGGAAACTGCCCCGCCTCGATCTCCTCCGCCGCCGGTCCGCCGCCCTCCATGCGTTCCCAGACCACCGCCCAGGCCAGTTCCATGATCGCGGTGATCTCGAGAAACGCCCCGATCGCCCCGCCATGCAGCGCCGGCAGCATCGGGTTGCCGATCAGCCGCTCGTCGTAGCGCAGCTGCGCCGTCAGCTCGTCGCCGCGCCGCTCGAAGACGACCCCCAGATGCGCGATGTAGGGCACCCGCGCGACCATCGCCGCGAGGGCTGCGTCGCGGCGCTGCTTGACCACCTGCACCGGTTCGGGACGTGGACGGGCCATCAGGCTGCTCCTTCCACCGTGAAGGCGCCATGCGCCGCCGCCACCGGCTCCTCGATCGAGCTCGTATAGGCAAAGGCCCGGACGAAGGCGACCGAGCGGGTGATCCGGTAGCATTCGGCCCGCGCGAACAGCCGCTTGCCGGGCTCAGCACCGCGCATGTAGTCGATGCGCAGATCGATGGTCGCCGTTCCGCCGGGGGCCGCCGGATGCACCATCACGCTCGCCCCGCCCGAGGTATCGAGCAGCGCCGTCACGACGCCACCATGCAGCACGCCGGTTTCCGGATCACCGACGAACCGCGTGTCGTAGTCGAGCGCCATCAGCACCCAGCCCGGTCCGATCTCCACCAGCTCCATCCCGAGATCGCGACTGTGCGGGATCGCCTCGATGAACTGGCGCGCGATGCGCGTCTTCTGATCTGCGGTGCCGGTATCCGTGGGCATGGCCTTGCTTTCGCGGTTCGGGATGGCGGGCAGATGGCCACAATCCCGGTCCGCTTTCAAACGGAAAGCGTCGAGGCATTCTTTCCGGCGCCTTGCATGACGTTGCGTAAGATTGACGTGAACGTAAGCGTCAGGTCTTGAAACGACTCACTCCGGTCGGCATGTCTCCGCGGCAAGCGACATGATGAGTGGACCCATGACCGACCGACTTCTGACCATCGGCGAGATGTGTGCCGAATTCGACGTGACCCCTCGGACCCTGCGCTTCTACGAAGCCAAGGAATTGCTGTTCCCGATCCGCGAAGGCACACGCCGGCTGTTCACCAAGCGCTGCCGGGGCCGGCTCAAGCTGATCCTGCGCGGCAAGCGCTTCGGCTTCAGCCTCGAGGACATCCGCCAGTTGCTCGACCTCTACGACATCGGCGATCAGCAGGTGACCCAGATCTCGCGCACCTACGAGCTCGGCCAGGAACGGCTCGCGGCGATGGAAGCCCAGCGCGCCGAGCTGGACCAGGCGATTGCCGAATTCCGCGAGCAGCTCGACTGGGCGAGGGGCGTGCTGTCGCGCGCCGGTCTTGCCCGCGCCGCCGAATAACCCGACACAGAAGCCGAGGATTCCAGATGGCCGCCTACACGCCCCCGCTCCGCGACATGGATTTCATCCTGCACGACGTGCTCGAGGTCTCGACCCGCACCACGCCGGGCTACGGCGATCTCGACCGCGACTTCACCGGAGCGATCCTCGAGGAGGCCGGGAAGATCTCGCGCGACGTGCTCGCTCCGCTCAACACCGTGGGCGATCATCAGGGCTGCCGGCTCGAGAACGGTGTCGTGCGCACGCCCGACGGCTTCCGCGAGGCCTTCGACCTGATGCGCGAGGGCGGCTGGACCGGCCTCGACTGCGATCCGGAATACGGCGGGCAGGGCATGCCCTACATCCTCGCCACGGCGGTCGGCGAAATGCAGGTCTCGGCCAACATGGCCTTCAACATGTATCAGGGCCTGACGCACGGCGCCTATTCGGCGATCCACGCCCACGGCTCGGACGCGCAGAAGGCCGTCTATCTCCCGAAGATGGTGTCCTGCGAATGGACCGGGACGATGAACCTGACCGAGCCGCATTGCGGCACCGATCTGGGGCTCCTGCGCACCAAGGCCGAGCCGCAGGACGATGGCAGCTACCGCATCACCGGACAGAAGATCTTCATCTCCGCCGGCGAGCACGACATGGCGGAGAACATCATCCACCTGGTGCTGGCCAAGATCCCCGGCGGCCCCGACGGCGTGAAGGGCATCTCGCTCTTCATCGTGCCGAAGTTTCTCGTCAACGCGGACGGCAGCCTCGGCAATCGCAACGATCTCTCCTGCGGCAAGCTCGAGGAGAAGATGGGCATCCACGGCAACGCGACCTGCGTGATGAACTATGACGGCGCCACCGGCTATCTGGTCGGCGAGGCCCACAAGGGGCTGCGCGCGATGTTCACCATGATGAACGAGGCCCGGATCGGCGTCGGCCTGCAGGGGCTCGCCCAGGCCTCCGCCGCCTATCAGGTGGCCGCCGACTACGCCCGCGACCGGCTGCAGGGCCGCGCGGTGACCGGCGACGTGAATCCGTCGGGCCCGGCCGATCCGCTGATCGTGCATCCGGATGTGCGCCGCGCGCTGATGGATCAGAAGAGCTTCGTCGAAGGCGGGCGCGCCTTCCTGCTGTGGTCCGCCTCCTTGATCGACGACCATATCCGCGGCGGCGATGCCGAGGCCCACGGTCTGATCTCGCTGATGACGCCGGTGGTGAAGGGCTTCCTGACCGACAAGGGCTTCGACATGACGGTGCAGGCCCAGCAGATGCTGGGGGGGCACGGCTATATCGAGGAATGGGGTGTCAGCCAGTTCGTGCGCGATGCCCGGATCGCGATGATCTACGAGGGCGCCAACGGCGTGCAGGCGCTCGATCTGGTCGGGCGCAAGCTCGCGGCGGATGGCGGCAAGCCGGTGATGGCGTTCTTCGAGCTGGTGAAGACCTTCATCAAGGAGAACGAGGACAATGCCGAGCTGAAGGCCGGTTTCCTCGACCCGCTGAAGGCGGCCTCGAAGGATCTGCAGGCGGCGGCGATGTTCTTCATGCAGAACGGCATGAAGAACCCGAATGCGGCGCTCGCCGGCTCGACCGACTTCATGCACCTGTTCGGCCATGTCTGCCTCGGCTACATGTGGGCGCGGATGGCGAAGGCGGCGATGGAGGGCTCCGACGACTTCCATCACGCCAAGGTCGCGACCGGGCGCTACTACATGGCCCGCCAGCTTCCGGCCACGAAGATGCATCTGGCGCGGATCGAGAGCGGCGCAGAGCCGGTGATGGCACTGGCGGCGGAGGCGTTCTGAAGGTGCGCGCAACGTGAAACAGGGCTCAAGCCTCTGATTTCAGTTCGTGTTCAAAAGTGACCCGGGCGTTGACGACGCGCGGGCGGATCGGGGGAGATGCGACGATGACGATGCAGCCATTGCGGTCGGACTGGATGACCGACGAACACCGGATGCTGGAGGAACTCACCCACAGCTTCATCCGCGACGAATGGGCACCGCATTTCGATCGCTGGCGCGAGGCCGGCATGATGGATCGCGAGACCTGGAACCAGGCCGGCGAACTCGGGCTCTTGGGCGCCTCGATCCCGGAGGAATACGGCGGGTCGGGCGGCGATTTCGGCCATGACGCGGTGATCCTGATGGAGGGCGCCCGGGCGAACCTGGCGAGCTGGGGCTTCGGCATCCACACGCCCATCGTCGCGCATTACGTGCTGAACTACGGCACCGACGACCAGAAGCGGCGCTGGCTGCCGAAGCTCGTCACCGGCGAGATGGTCGGGGCTCTCGCGATGACCGAGCCCTCGACCGGCTCGGACGTGCAGGCGATCCGCACCCGCGCGATCCTCGACGGCAACGCCTACCGCGTCACCGGCTCGAAGATCTTCATCACCAACGGCCAGCACGCCAACCTGATCCTCGTGGCGGCCAAGACCGACCCCGGCGAGGGCGCGAAGGGGATCAGCCTCGTCGCCGTCGAGACCGACGGGGCGGAGGGCTTCAGCCGCGGCCGCAATCTCGACAAGATCGGCTGCAAGGCGGCGGATACCTCGGAGCTCTTCTTCGACAACGTCGTGGTGCCGCCGGAAAACCTGCTCGGCGGCGTCGAGGGCCGGGGCTTCGTCCAGATGATGCAGCAATTGCCGCAGGAGCGCCTGGTGATCGGCTGCGGCGCGGTCGGGGCGATGGAGGGCGCCGTCGCGCGCACCATCGATTACGCCAAGGAGCGGCAGGCCTTCGGGGGACCGATCCTGCAGTTCCAGAACACCCGCTTCAAGCTCGCCGAATGCCAGACCAACACCACGGTCGCGCGCGCCTTCAACGATGCCTGCGTCGCGGCGCATCTGCGCGGCGAGCTGACCGCCGAGATGGCGGCGGCGAACAAGTACTGGATCACCGACATGCAGGGCAAGGTGCTCGACGAGTGCCTGCAGCTCTTCGGCGGCTACGGCTACATGACCGAATATCCGATCGCCGAGATGTGGACCGATGCGCGGGTGCAGCGGATCTACGGCGGCACGAACGAGATCATGAAGGAAATCATCGGGAGAGCGCTGTGAACCCGAGCACGCATCAGGGCCGCGAGCCGTCCTGATACGCCTGTTGGGACCTGCGGGTCCGGGCTAGAAGAGGACTGGGGTTCATGCATTCGGGAGAGGCACCATGACGAGAATGACAGTCCGGTTCCGGCCTGCCTTGGCGGGTGTGGTCGCGATTGTTGTGAGCGCGTCCTTCGCGAGCATCGCGTCGGCGCAGGCGCCGTCCGACGGCTCCGTCCTGCCGTTTCCGCCCGAGCCGATGGCGGGGGTCGCCGCGCCGCGGCTGCAGGATTCGACGATGATCTGGCCGGACGCGCCGCAGCGTCTGCCCGAGGACGCACCCAACATCCTGATCGTGCTGCTCGACGACGTGGGCTTCGGCATCTCCGAGACCTTCGGCGGCGAGGTGAGCACGCCGACCTTCGACCGGCTGGCGGCCGAGGGCGTGATGTTCAACCAGTTCCACACCACCTCGATCTGCTCGCCGACGCGCGCCTCGCTTCTGACCGGGCGCAACCACACGCGCGTTGGTTCGGGCACGATCGCGGAGCGGGCGGTGGCGTTCGACGGCTATACCGGCGTGATCCCCAAGACGGCCGCGACCGTGGCGGAGGTGCTGAAGAATTACGGCTATCACACGGCGGCGTTCGGAAAGTGGCACAACACGCCGGTGACCGAGACGACGGCGATCGGGCCGAAGGACCGCTGGCCCACGGGCTACGGGTTCGAGCATTTCTACGGCTTTCTCGGCGGCGAGACCTCGCAATGGGAGCCGCGCCTGACCGAGAACCTCCAGGCGGTCGAGCCGCCCGAGGACGATCCGGAGTATCACCTGACCACCGATCTGGTGGACCGGGCGCTGGCCTTGGCTCGACGATTACCGGGCGTTCGATCCCGGCAAGCCGTTCCTGATCTACTGGGCGCCCGGCGCGGTCCATGGGCCGCATCACGTCTTTCCCGAATGGGCCGACAAGTATGAAGGCAAGTTCGCGGATGGCTGGGACGCCTACCGCGAGCGGGTACACGCGCGACAGCTCGAGATGGGGATCATTCCGCCGGGCACGGAGCTGACGCCGCGCGACGAGACGCTGGCGTCCTGGGACAGCATCCCGCCGGAGCAGCGGGCGTTCCAGGAACGGCTGATGGAGATCTTCGCGGGGTTCACCGAGCATGTGGACACCGAGGTCGGGCGGATGCTCGACGGCATGGAGGCGCGCGGGCTGCTCGACGACACGCTGGTCTTCTACATCTTCGGCGACAACGGCTCGAGCGCCGAGGGGCAGCAGGGCTCGATCAGCGAGCTTCTGGCGCAGAACAACATCCCGAACACGGTCGAGCAGCAGATGGCGGCGCTGGAGGAGATCGGCGGGATCGATGCGCTGGGAACGTCGGCGACCGACAACATGTACCATGCCGGCTGGGCCTGGGCGGGGGGGACGCCGTTCAAGGGCACCAAGCTGATGGGCTCGTATTTCGGCGGGACGCGCAATCCGATGGTCGTGTCCTGGCCGGGGCATATCGAGCCGGACGGGGTGATGCGCAGCCAGTTCCACCATGTCGTGGACGTGGCGCCGACGATCTACGAGATCCTCGGCATTCCGCTGCCGGAGGTGGTGAACGGCTACGACCAGATCCCGATGGACGGGGTGAGCATGCGCTACGCCTTCGACGACGGGACGGCCGCGCCGCGGAAGAGCGAGCAGTTCTTCGACAACAACGGCAGCCGGGGCATCTACAAGGACGGCTGGTTCGCCGGCACGTTCGGGCCGCTGATCCCGTGGGACACGCCGCTGTCGGCGCGGAACATCCAGACGTGGGATTCGGCGGACGACGTCTGGGAGCTCTATGACCTGACGACGGATTTCAGCCAGGCGAACGATCTGGCGGAAGAGAACCCGGAGAAGCTCGCGGAGCTGAAGGCGCGGTTCCTGGAGCTGGCCGAGGAGAATTCGGATTTCCCGATCGGGGCCGGAAACTGGCTCCGGATCCACCCCGAGGACCGGATCAAGTCGGAATACGACAGCTGGACCTTCGGGCCGACGACGCGGCGGATGCCGGAATTCACCGCGCCGGGCGTCGGGCGGCAGAGCACCAAGGTCGTGATCGACGCGGAGCTCGGCGAGAACGCGAGCGGCGTGCTCTACGCGGTCGGCGGCGCGGGCGGGGGCCTGAGCGTCTACATGGACGAGGGCGAACTGGTCTATGAATACAACATGCTGCTGATCGAGAACTATCAGACCCGCACGGGCGTGATCCCCGCCGGGCAACGCGAGATCGTCATCGAGACGAACATCGAGACGCCCGGCGGTCCGGCGGACGTGGCGATCAGCGTCGACGGCGCGGAGGCGGCGCGGCTGACGGTGGATCGCACCGTGCCCGCCGCGTTCACGGCGACGGAATCCTTCGACGTGGGCGTCGACCTCGGCTCGCCGGTGTCGCGCGCCTATGCGGAGCGGCGGCCCTTCGCCTTCGACGGGACGATCGGGACCGTCACGATCACGCAGTAGAACCAACCGGCTCCGCGTCACGCGGGGCTCATACGGGGAGAAACCCTTGGCAGACTATCGTCTTCACTGCTTCGCCCAGTCCGGCAACGCCTACCGCGCCGCCCTCATGCTCGAACTTGCCGGGGCCGACTGGGAGCCGGTCTTCGTCGATTTCTTCAACGGGGCGACCCGGACGCCGGAGTTCCGCGCGCTCAACGAGATGGGCGAGGTGCCGGTGCTCGAACACGAGGGCCGCGTACTGACCCAGTCGGGGGTGATCCTCGACTATCTCGCCGAGCAGTTTCCCGGTTTCGCGCCCACCGACGCGGACACCCGCCGCGAGGTGTTGCGCTGGACGCTCTGGGACAACCAGAAGCTCAACGGGATGATCGGGCCCCTGCGGTTCATGCTGAACTTCCTGCCCGAGGAGAAGCGCAATCCGGACGTGATCGGGTTCCTGCGCGGGCGGGCCTTCGCGGCACTCGGCGTGCTGGAGGCGCATCTGGCGGGGCGCGACTGGATCGCCGGCGACAGGCTCACGACCGCCGATATCTCCTGCGCCGGCTATCTCTATGTCCCCGACGAGTTCGGGATGGACATGGCCGAGTATCCCAATATCGACCGCTGGCGCGGAGCGATCGCTGCCCTGCCCGGCTGGAAACATCCCTATGACCTGATGCCGGGGCATCCGCTGCCCGGGGCGGCGTGATGGAACAGGCCCGCGGCGCGGAGCGCCTGAATTTTCGAGGAGAGCAGCCATGACCGAAGCCTATATCTACGACGCGATCCGCACGCCGCGCGGCAAGGGCCGCAAGGACGGCAGCCTGCACGAGGTGACAGCACTGCGGCTCTCGGCGGTGACGCTCAACGCGATCAAGGAGCGCAACGGCCTGCCGGCGGATGCGGTCGAGGACGTGATCTGGGGCAATGCCACGCAGGTGATGGAGCAGGGCGGCTGCCTCGCGCGTTCGGCGGTGCTGGCCTCCGATCTGGGCGAGGGCGTGCCCGGCCTGTCGATCAACCGGTTCTGCGCGAGCGGCATCGAGGCGACCAACCTCGCCGCCAACCAGGTGATGGCGGGGGCGGGTCACGCCTATATCGCCGGCGGCGTCGAAATGATGAGCCGGGTGCCGATGGGCTCGGACGGCGCGGCCATTGCCGTCGACCCGTCCCTCGCGATGAAGGCCTATTTCGTGCCGCAGGGCATCTCGGCCGATATCATCGCCACCGAATACGGCTTCAGCCGCGACGATTGCGACGCGCTTGCGGTCGAATCTCAGAAACGCGCCGCAAGGTCATGGGAAGAAAAGCGTTTCGAGAGGTCTGTCATTCCGGTCAATGACGTGAACGGCCTGCCGATCCTCGAGCGCGACGAATATCTGCGGCCCGAGACCGACATGCAGAGCCTGGGCGCGCTCAAGCCCGCCTTCAAGGACATGGGCGAGGTGATGCCCGGCTTCGACGCGGTGGCGCTGCTGAAATACCCGCATCTCCAACGCATCAACCACGTCCATCATGCCGGCAATTCGAGCGGTATCGTCGATGGTGCGGCGGCCCTGCTGATCGGCTCGAAGGCCTACGGCGAGAAGCACGGCCTGACGCCGCGCGCCCGTATCCGGGCGACCGCCAAGATCGGCACCGATCCGACGATCATGCTCACCGGGCCGGTGCCGGTGACCGAGAAGATCCTGCGCGAGAGCGGCATGGAGATCGGCGATATCGACCTCTTCGAGGTGAACGAGGCCTTCGCCGCCGTGGTGCTGCGCTTCATGCAGGCCTTCGACGTCGATGCCGGCAAGGTCAACGTCAACGGTGGCGCGATCGCCATGGGCCATCCGCTCGGCGCCACGGGCGCGATGATCATCGGCACGGCCCTCGACGAACTCGAGCGCACGGGCAAGGGCACGGCGCTGGCGACGCTCTGCGTGGCCTCGGGCATGGGTGCGGCGACGATCATCGAGCGCATCTGATGGGCGTGATCGACATCGCATCGGCCCCGGTCAAGACCGGCTCGATCTATCCGTCGCCCTACGACGCAGAAATGGCGGGACGCAGTCTCGATCCGTCTCGGGCAGGCTGGCGGGCTAACGCAGTTCGGGGTCAACCTCGTCATCCTGGCACCGGGGGCGAAATCGTCGCTGCGGCACTGGCATGCCGAGGAGGACGAGTTCGTGATGGTGACCGAAGGCGCGGTGACGCTGGTGCAGGATGCCGGACCGATCGAGATGGCTCCGGGCGATTGCGCGGCCTTTCCCGCCGGCGTTCCGGACGGGCATCACTTCATAAACCACACCGACAGCGAAGCGCGCTTTCTCGTGGTCGGCACCAAGGCGCCCCGCGAGATCGCGACCTATTCCGACATCGACCTGAAGGTCGTGATGGAGCACGGCACCGCCACATTCACACGGAAAGACGGCAGCCCCTACGTGGCGCCGCAGGACGGAGACCCGACATGAGCATCTTCACTTCGACCACCGACGCCGACGGCGTCGCCACCATCGTCTGGGACTTCGAGGGCAAGTCGATGAACGTGCTCACCCTCGACGGCGTGGACGAACTCGACCGGCTGGTCGATGCGGCCCTGGCCGACGACGCGGTGAAGGGGATCGTCATCACCTCCGGAAAGCCGGATTTCGCCGGCGGGATGGATCTCAACGTCATCGCGAAGATGAAGGAAATGGCCGGGGAAAATCCCGCAAAGGGCCTCTTCGACGGCATCATGAATTTCCACCGCCTGCTGCGCAAGATCGAGCGCGCCGGCATGGACCCGAAGACCAACAAGGGCGGCAAGCCGGTGGCGGCAGCGCTTCCGGGCACGGCGCTCGGGATCGGCTACGAGATCCCGCTCGCCTGCCACCGCATCTTCGCCGCCGACAATCCCGAAGGCCAAGATCGGCCTGCCGGAGATCATGGTCGGCATCTTCCCCGGCGCGGGCGGCACGACACGGCTGGTGCGCAAGATGGGCGTGATGGCGGCGGCCCCCTTCCTGCTGGAGGGCAAGCTCTCGGATCCGAAGAAGGCGAAATCGGCCGGTCTGGTCGACGAGGTGGTGCCGGCGGAGGAGCTGCTGGCGGCGGCGAAGGCCTGGGTGCTCTCGGCGTCCGACGCCGACATCCTCAAGCCCTGGGACGCGAAGGGCTACAAGCTGCCCGGCGGCGCGCCCTATCACCCGGCGGGCTTCATGACCTTCGTGGGCTCTTCCGCGATGGTGAACGGCAAGACCCAGGGCGCCTATCCGGCCCCGAAGGCGATGCTCTCGGCGATCTACGAGGGCGCCCTGGTGCCCTTCGACACCGCGCTCACCATCGAGGCGCGCTGGTTCACCAACGTGCTGATGAACCCGTCCTCGGCGGCGATGATCCGCACGCTCTTCATCAACAAGGGCGCGCTCGAGAAGGGTGCGGTGCGGCCGGAGGTCGGCGACGAGACGGTGAAGAAGGTCGGCATTCTGGGCGCCGGCATGATGGGGGCGGGGATCGCCTATGTCGCCGCACTGGCCGGCATCGAGGTGGTGCTGATCGACCGCGACCAGGAGGCCGCCGACAAGGGCCGCGCCCATGCCGAGGGCATCCTCGACGAGGGCATCAAGCGCAAGAAGGTCACCGAAGAGAAGAAGGTCGAGGTGCTCGGGCGGATCAAGGCCACGCCGGATTACGACGCGCTCAAAGGCTGCGATCTGGTGGTCGAGGCGGTGTTCGAGGACATGGGCGTGAAGGCCGAGACGACGCGGAAGGCCGAGGCGGTGATCCCGGCGGAAGCGATCTTCGCCACCAACACCTCGACCCTGCCGATCAGCGAGCTGGCGAAGGCAAGCGACCGGCCCGAGAACTTCATCGGCATCCACTTCTTCTCGCCGGTCCACAAGATGATGCTCGTCGAGATCATCCGCGGCCGCAAGACCGGCGACCGGGCCGTCGCCAAGGCGCTCGATTTCGTGCGCCAGATCCGCAAGACACCGATCGTGGTGAACGATGCGCGGTTCTTCTACGCCAACCGCTGCATCATCCCCTACATCAACGAGGGCGTGCGCATGGTGGCCGAGGGCGTGGAGCCCGCGCTGATCGAGAACGCCGCCAAGCAGCTCGGCTTCCCGCTCGGGCCGTTGCAGCTCGTCGACGAGACCTCGATCGACCTCGGCGTGAAGATCGCCAAGGCCACGAAGGCGGCGATGGGCGACGCCTATCCCGAGAGCCCGTCCGACGACGTGATCTTCCGGCTCGCCGATCTCGGCCGCCTGGGACGAAAGTCGAAGTCCGGCTTCTATGCCTATGACGAAAAAGGCAAACGTCAGGGCCTTTGGGACGACCTCGCCACGCATTTCCCGGTGCGCGACGACCAGCCCGACCTCCTCTCGGTACAGCACCGGCTGGCGATGATCCAGACGCTCGAAGCGGTGCGCGCGCTCGAGGAAAACGTGCTGATGGACATCCGCGAGGGCGATGTCGGCGCGATCCTCGGCTGGGGCTACATGCCGTGGTCGGGCGGGCCGTTCTCCTGGCTCGACATGCTCGGCGCGGGCCGCGCGGTGGAGATCTGCGACGGCCTCACCCGCGATTTCGGCGCGCGGTTCGACACCCCGGCGCTCCTGCGCGAGATGGCGGACAAGGACGAAAGCTTCTACGGCCGGTTCGCAACGGACGCCGCCGCGGCGGCCTGACCCGGTGACCGCCGCCACGCCACCGGCCCGACCGCCCGCCGCCCGGCTTCTGCCGTGGTCGTCGGTCGCGATCCTGATCGCGACGATCGCCGTCGCAGCGGGCATGGCGCAATGGGCCTTCGGGCCGCCGGTCGTGCCCCTCGCGGTGGCCGGTGCGGTGGCAGGCATCGCCGGCACATTGATGGGCTCGACACGCCGGGCGGGGCTCGCGATCCTGTGCACCCTTGCCGCCTTCGTCATCGGAGAGGTCGGCCCGGGCTGGGTGATCGCCTTGCTGGTCATTCCCGGCCTTTCGGCCCTCGTCGGTATCGAGGCCAGTCGGTTCGGATCGCGCGCCTTCGTCTTCGCGCTGTTCGGCTGGATCTCGCTCGACGCGCAGGCCCATTTGGCCGGCACCGCGGAGGCCATCGGCGCCTTCGTCCTCGCGGCACTGATCGGCATTGCGGTGGCAAAGGCAAAGGGGCTCGACGGGCGAATGGTCGCGCCGCCGGCCAGTGACCTCTACGGGATATCGATGGCTGTCGGGCTCTGGATCGGCCTGCTGCTCGCCCTGATGATCGGCCAGCATCTCGATCCCGTCCATGCGCACTGGATCGCGGTGATGCTCGCGATGCGGGCGCTGGCGCGGCCCGGCTCCCACCGCGCCAAGGCGCTCACCTTCGGCGTGGGATCCGTCCTCGGCGCCGGGCTGGCCGGGCTGGTGCTGACGCTTCCCCTGCCGCTTCTCTTCGTGCACGGCGCCGGGATCGTGTTTCTGGTGCTGGGAATCCGCTGGCTTCCGGCGCAGCGCCTCCAGGGGCCAGGACTGATCTCGGCAGGCATCGTTCTGGCGACAGCGGCGACAATCGGCACCGCATTGTTCCGCGCCGAAGCGGCGGCGATGGCCGCGCTCTACGTGCTGGGGTATTCGTGGCTGTCGGGGATGATCCTGCAGCGGATCGAACCGGCCGACGGGCAGGTCGCAGCGGCCGGACAGGACATCGCCCATCCGGCCGCGCGCGGCATCAGTTCATCAGACCCTGATCGAGAAACGCGTTGAAGGCCTGCCAGCTCTCGAGATCGGCGCGCTCGCGGTAGCGCTCGGAATCGAAGACGGTGAAGGCGTGCGGCGCCCCGGAATAGACCTCGATCGTGTAGGTGAGTTCTGCCGCTTCGGCCTCGGCGGCGAAGGTCGCCACATCGGCCATGCTGGGATTGTCGTCCGCGCCGCCATGCATGATCAGGATCGGCGGGGTTTCCGCCGGCCAGTCCGGGCCGTCGGGGAAGTTGCCGTGGAAGCTCGCATAGCCGGCAATGTCGGACATCGCCCCCGAGCGCGCCGCGGCCAGCGTGACGGTGCCGCCGAAGCAATAGCCCATGATCGTCGTCGGCAGGCCGGCATCGCTCAGCCCGCGCGCGGTCTCGAGCCCGCCCGACACCATCGTGATCAGCCGGTCACGATCGGAGAAGGCCTCCTGGGTCGCGGCGATGCGGCCCTCCATCGTGTCGGGCCGGTTGCCGGCGCCATAGACGTCGAGCGCGAAGGCATCGTAGCCGAGTTCGGCCAGCATGTCGGCACGTCGCTTCTCGTAATCGGTCATGCCGTCCCAGTCATGCACGATGATCACGAGACCCTTCGGGTCCTCGGCTGCCGCGAAGTATCCTTCGAACTCAGCGCCATCAACACTGTAGCTCACATCTTCCGCGAAAGCCGCGAGTGGAAGGGCAAACGCGAGTGCTGTCGCGCCGAGCAACGTGGTCCGTCCGGTCATGGTATCCTCCTGTTGGGTCTAGCCATCGAGCAAATAGTGCGGGACGCAACACGGACGAGGCTGCGCGGTTCGGCCGCAATCGTTTCAACAGACTGTTCACGATCCGCCGACTGCGCTTAACTGCCCGAAACGAACATTCCGGGGGAGACGCGCAATGCACAATCTCATGCAGGACATCCCGCTCAGGGTCAGTCGCATCATCGACCACGCCGCGACCTATCACCCCCGCCGCCGGGTGCTCGGGCGCAGTGTCGAGGGGCCCATCGTGGAGAGCGACTGGGCGGGCATCCGGGACCGGGCGCTGCGCGTCAGCCAGGCGCTCGCGGCCATGGGAATCGGGCGTGGCGACGTCGTCGGCGTCATGGCCTGGAATACCGTGCGGATGATGGAGGTCTGGTACGGCGTGCCGGGATCGGGGGCCGCACTGCACACCCTCAATCCGCGGCTCTCCGCCGAACAGCTCACCTATGTCATCAACCATGGCGCCGCGCGGGTGCTGTTCGTCGATGCCGATCTCGCGCCCCTGATCGCCCGGGTGCGGCACGATCTCGAGCATCTGCGCGAGATCATCGTGATGACCGATGCCGCCCACATGCCCGAGGCGCTGCCGGACGCCATCGCCTACGAGGACTGGATCGCGGGCGCGGACGGCGATTTCGCCTGGGTGATGGGCGACGAGCGCGATGCCTGCGGGCTCTGCTACACCTCCGGCACCACCGGCAACCCGAAGGGCGTGGTCTATACCCATCGCTCGAACACGCTGCACGCGCTCGCCCTGCAGGGGCCCGACATGTTCGATCTCGCCTCCGCCGACACGCTGATGCCGGTGGTGCCGCTCTTCCACGCCAATGGCTGGTGCACCGCCTTCAGTGCGCCGCTGGTTGGCGCCGCCATGGTGATGCCGGGTCGGGATCTGTCACCGCCGGCGATCTTCGAGATGCTCGAGCACGGCGTGACCTTCACGGCCGCGGTGCCGTCGATCTGGCTCGGCCTGCTGCCCTGGCTCGATGCCAACAGGAAATCGTTCTCGACGCTCGAGCGGGTCGCCATCGGCGGCGCATCGTGCCCGCGCGCGGTGATCGCGCGGTTCCAGAACGACTTCGGCGTGCGGGTCCTGCATGCCTGGGGCATGACCGAAATGTCGCCGGTCGGCACCGTCTGCAGCTTCAAGCCCGAGGTCGCGGACCTGCCCGACACCGAGCGCCTCGACATCCAGGAAACCGTCGGCCATCCGCCCTTCACCGTCGAACTGACCCTGCGCGACGATGAAGGCCAGCCTGTCGCCTGCGACGGGCGCAGCCAGGGTCGGCTTCTGGCCCGCGGCGATTCGGTGGTCCGGCGCTATGCGGGGGCCGAGACCGACACGGTGGATGCCGAGGGCTGGCTCGACACCGGCGACGTCGCCACCATCGACTCGAACGGCTATGTCCGCATCACCGACCGTTCGAAGGACATCATCAAGTCGGGCGGCGAATGGATCAGCTCGATCGATCTCGAGAACGCCGCGGTGGCGCATCCGGAGGTGGCCGCGGCCGCCGCCATCGGCCTCGCCCACCCCAAATGGGGCGAGCGCCCGGTGCTGATCGTGGTCCCGCGCGAGGGGTGCAGCCCCGATCCCGAAGCGATCATCGCCCTTCTGGAGCCGCATTTCGCCAAGTGGCAGCTGCCCGACCGCATCCTCTTCAGGACCGAACTGCCGCACACCGCCACCGGCAAGATCTCGAAGCTCACCCTGCGCAAGCAACTGGCAGCCGACGGGGTCACACTCGACGGGTGACAAGCCGCACGGGCCGCGCTAGGGAACCGGTCCCGCCCCCGGCACGGATCACCCGAACATGACCCCCTCCGCCCCGGAGCCATCTGCGCAGAATGCACCGCTCGAGGGTCCCGGGCGCTGGCGCGAGACGAAGGGGGCTCCGGAACGCGCGGTAGAAGTCCGGCTCGGAACCGACACGCTGGTGATCCGCGATCCCGGCGGCTCTCCGCTCAGCCACTGGGTGCTCGCCGGCATCACCGAAAGCGGCCCCGCCGCGGCACCGGTCTTCGCCGCCTCCGCGGAGACCGGCGAGACCCTCACCTTCGACGATGCCCAGCTCGTCGCCGCGCTGCGCAGCGCCGCCCGCCCGGTTCGGCTGTCGCCGTCCGCTCCACCCGCCGCCGCCGCGCGCGGCCGGTCCTTCGCGGCCCCGCTGGCTCTGCTCGCGCTGCTCGGTGCCGGGATCGCCTTCGGTCCCGACCTGATCCGCGCCCAGGCCGCGCGCATGATGCCGCCCGAAAAGGCCGAGGAGACCGGCGACCGGATGCTGCTCGACCTGATGGAAGCACGAGGCGGCGGGCTCTGCTCGGGCCAGGACGGGCTGCGCACACTCGAGCGGATCGCGGAGCCCCTCGTCGGTGCGGATGCCCGGCCGGTGCGCACCCGGGTGCTCGAGCTCGGGGAGGTTCCCGTGGCGATGCTGCCCGGCCGCACCGTGGTGCTCGACCGCGCGATGATCGCCGAGGCCGCCGATCCCGCCGAGATCGCCGGCTGGATCGCCCTGGCCCTCGAGCGCGACGCAGTAGGCGACCTGATGCGCGTCGCAGGGCCGGTGCAGGATCTGCGCTACATCTTCACCGGCGACATCGGCGCCCCGGCCCTGGCGCGCGCCACCGACGCCGCCCTTGTGCCCCCGGCCCCCGAGGAGGCCACCGCGGCCGCCAGCCGCATCGCCGGGCTCGGGATCGATCCGGGCAGCTTCGTCACCGCACTGCGCCACCGCGGGCTCGACATCCTGCCGCCCTCGGTAGATGCGCCCGCGCCGCTCGCCATTCCGGCCGCCGACTGGGACGCGCTCGCCGACATCTGCGACTAGCCCCCGACCAGCAGCGCCTCGGTCTCCGCGCGCAGCTCCGTCGCGGCACCCGGCTGCGGTGCTGCGACAGCCACCCAGGGGATCACCACATCGCGCAGCACCGCCCGGCTCACCGTCACGCCCAGGCCCGAAGCCCACCGCCACCGCATCAGCCCGGAAGCCGCCTGCCTGTCCGGTCGGCCCGCCCCGATCAGCGCGACCCGCACCGTGCCGGCCTCGGCCCGCGCCGCCAGCAAACCATGCAGGATCACGCGACCTCCCCCCGGGTCACGTCGACGATGCGCCCGCCCGCAAGTCGCAGCCGCCGGTCCATCCGCGCGGCCAGATCGGGGTTGTGGGTCGCGATCAGCGCCGCCAGTCCGGTCTCGCGCACCAGCCCCATCAGCATCTCGAAGACCTGCCCCGCGGTCTCCGGGTCGAGATTGCCCGTGGGCTCGTCGGCGAGCAGAAGCTTCGGCCGGTTGGCCAGCGCCCGCGCGATCGCCACCCGCTGCTGCTCGCCCCCCGAAAGCTCCCCCGGACGATGCGTGAGCCGGTGCGACAATCCGACCGCCTCCAGCAACTCCCTGGCCCGCGCCTCCGCCGCCGCCCGCGCGACACCGGCCGCCCGCTGCGGCAGCGCCACGTTCTCGACCGCCGAGAATTCCGGCAGGAGGTGATGGAACTGGTAGACGAACCCGATCGCATCGCGCCGGAGCAGCGTGCGCGCCCGCTCGTCGCGCTCCGGAACCGCGACGCCCGCGATCCGCACCTCCCCGGCCCGCGGCCGATCAAGCAGCCCCGAGACATGCAGCAGCGTCGACTTGCCCGCCCCCGAGGGCGCGACGAGGGCCGCCACCTGCCCGGCCTCGAGCGAGAGCGCCGCCCCCGCCAGCACCGCGACCTCCGCCGGCGTGCCGGGATTGTAGACCTTCTCGACGCCCGCGAGGCCGAGCACCTCACTCATCGCGCAACGCCTCGACCGGGTTCAGCCGCGCCGCCGAGCGCGCCGGCCAGAGCGTGATGAGGAACGACAGGCCGAGCGCCATGCCGGCCACCGCCGCGACATCGCCGAGCCTGAGCCGGGCGGGGATCTCGGTCAGGAACCGCACCTCCGGGTTCCACACCGATCCGCCGGTCACCCAGTCCACCAGCCCCTGGATCTCCTGGATGTTGAAGGCGAAGAGACAGCCCAGGACCACCCCGAGCCCCGTCCCCACCACGCCGATCAGCGCCCCGCACAGGAAGAAGATCCGCAGGATGGACCCCTCGGTGAGCCCCATGGTGCGCAGAATGCCGATGTCGCGGCTCTTGTTCTTCACCAGCATCACCAGCCCCGAGATGATGTTGAGCGCCGCGATCAGCACCACGAGGCTCAGGATGATGAACATCACCCGCCGCTCCACGTCGAGCGCCGAGAGAAACGCGCCGTTGGCGTCGCGCCAGGTCCAGATCTGCCCCCTGTCCCCGGCCGCCCCGAGAAGCGACGACCGGAGCCCGTCCACCGCGTCGGGGGCTGCCACCATCACCTCGACCTCGTCGGCGGCGCCCTCGCGGTCGAAGAAGCTCTGCGCCTCCGTGAAGGGCAGGTAGGCGCGGGTCCGGTCGATGTCGAAACGACCCACGCCGAAAATGTAGACCACCTCGTAATCATTGAGCCGCGGCTGGGTGCCGAAGGGCGTGTCCATGCCCTCGGGCGCGATCAGCGTGACCACGTCCCCGATTCCGAGCCCCAGTTCCCGCGCCACTCCGGTCCCCAGCGCCACGCCCTCATCGAGCCGGCTGAGATCGCCCGCCGCGAGTTCCGGATCCGCGATCAGCGGCACCGCGGCGAGATCCTCCCCGCGCATCCCCATCACCTCGATCCCGGCGGCGCGCCCGTTGGCCGAGGCCATCACCTGGCCCCGGATCAGCGGCGCCGCCCGGTCCACCCCGGGCACCGCCCCGAGCCGCTCCGCCAGATCGTCGTAATCCCCGATCAGCCGGCTCGACCTCCCCGACGCGTCCTCGACGCTGGCATAATAGATCGTCACATGGGCATTGGCCCCGAGGATGCGGTCGGTGAATTCCTCGCGAAACCCGATCATCACCGCCTGCACGACGATCAGCGTCGCCACCCCGAGCATCACCCCGATCAGCGCGTACCAGGCGATCACCGAAATGCCGCCCTCGCGGCGACGCGCGCGCAGATACCGCCACGCGATCTGCCATTCGAAGGCCGAGAAGGGTCTGGGAGTGCTGGCCAAGATCGCCCCGCAACAAAGCTCGATGCGCCGCCTGACTATGCGCCCCCGTCCGGAACCGCAATGGCCGCATCACCCGGAGTCACCCCGGATTTCATATGGGCAGAAACCCTATCGGGCAGGAATCGGGCCCCGTGCCAACAGGCACGGGGGAGAGGCAATCCGGCCAAAGGGCCGGTCCGCATTCCGCCTCAGAGACCCGCATAGATCTCCGTCACCCGCGCCAGCGCCGCCTCGGGCGACATCTCCTCGCTCTCGCCGCTCCGTCGCGAGGTGAGCTCGACCATTCCGGTCTTCAGGCCCCGCGGCCCCACGGTGATCCGCCACGGCAGCCCGATCAGGTCCATCGTCGCGAACTTGGCGCCCGCCCGCTCGTCCCGATCGTCGTAGAGCGGATCGAGCCCGGCCGCGCGCAGGCCGGCATAGAGGCTCTCGCAGGCCGCATCGGTCGCCTCGTCACCCTGCCTGAGATTGACGATCCCGACATGGAACGGCGTCACCCCTTCGGGCCAGATGATGCCGTTCTCGTCGTGATTGGCCTCGATCAGCGCGCCCACCAACCGGCTCACGCCGATGCCGTGCGAGCCCATATGCACCGGCACCCGCGCGCCGTCCTCGGTCACGACCATGGCCCCCAGCGCGTCGGAATACTTGGTGCCGAAGTAGAAGATCTGCCCGACCTCGATGCCGCGCCCCTGGGCGCGGCGCGCCTCGGGCACGGCCCCGAAGGCCGCCTCGTCATGGGTCTCGTCGGTCCGCGCATAGGGCGCGGTCCAGGCATCGCAGATCGCCTTCACCGCCGTCCGGTCGGCATAGTCGATCTCCCGGTCGCCCAGCACGAGATCGGTCACCGCCCGGTCGTAGAACACCTCGCTCTCGCCGGTCGGCGCGAGCACGAGGAATTCGTGGGTGTCGTCACCGCCGATCGGACCCGAATCCGCGCGCATCGGGATCGCCTTCAGCCCCATGCGCTCATAGGTCCGGATGTAGCTCACCATGTGCCGGTTATAGGCGTGCAGCGCGTCCTCTTTCGTGAGGTCGAAATTGTAGCCGTCCTTCATCAGGAACTCGCGGCCCCGCATCACCCCGAAGCGCGGCCGGATCTCGTCGCGGAACTTCCACTGGATGTGGTAGAGCGTGAGCGGCAGCTCCTTGTAGCTCGACACCGAGGTCCGGAAGATGTCGGTGATCAGCTCCTCGTTGGTCGGCCCGTAGAGCATGTCCCGCCCGTGGCGGTCGCTGATCCGCAGCATCTCCTGCCCGTAATCATCGAAGCGCCCGCTCTCGCGCCAGAGATCGGCGGACTGGATGGTGGGCATCAGCATCGCGATATGCCCCGCACGGGCCTGTTCCTCGTGCACGATCTGCTCGATTCGCCGCAGCACCCGGTAGCCCATCGGCAGCCAGGAATAGATGCCCGCACTCGCCTGCCGGATCATCCCGGCCCGCAGCATCAGCCGGTGGCTGGCGATCTGCGCCTCCGCCGGGTTCTCCTTGAGCACGGGCAAAAAGTATTGTGTCAGGCGCATGGGTCACGGGCTCCGGGGCTTGCCGAGGGGTCGCGCCGATGTAGGCGAAGGCGCAACCGCACGCAATCCCGCAGCCGATCGCCCCGCGAGCCATGCACTGGGCGCGATTCGGGATTGCATTGAGCGCATGTTTGCGGTTAAGAAAGCGCACCGTACGGCGGGCAAGGCCGTCAGGATCGGTTTCGGGCAAATGTGTCAAAAATGACACACTCACCCCCCGGAGCAAGGTCCGACCGCGCCAAAGGAGATCCGTCGACGCCGGCCCAGGTCTGGGGAGGGGAAAGGCAAGCGGCCTGCACGTGCAGGCCGCTTTCTTTTTGGCGGGTAGCCTTGCCCCGCCGCGGCCCTAGGGCTCCAGCACGATCTCGCAGGGCATGTCGAGCTTCGAGGCCAGCGATTGCAGCCGCCGCTCCACCGCGTCGCCGGTGCAGGCGCGCGCCGGACCGCGCAGCGTGAGGATCAGGCGCCCGGTGTCGACGGCGATCGAGGTCATCGCGAGCAGGCCCGCCGCCGAGCCCGACAGCATCGACCCGAGCCGCATCAGCCGCCCCAGCACCACCGCATCGGTCCGGCGCTCTGGCGCGATCAGCGGCGCGAAATGCGCGACGGTTTCCGAGGGCACGTTGGTCTTGTAGCGGTTGAGGAGCGCCATCCCGAGAAACACCCGCTCGGAATGGTCGAGGCCGCCGAGATTGGACCGGGTCACGAAGGCAAAGCAGGTCTCCGAGCGATAATCCGGATGCGCCCGCCAGTTCACGTCGTGCAGCAGGCACGCCGCCCGCACCAGCCGCTTCTCGGCCTCCGGCGCCTCGGCGTAGAGCGGCGCCACCCAGTCGTGCAGCGCACTGCCGAAGCCCGGCATCCGCGCCGAGCGGGCCTCGGCATGGAGGCAGGATTCGATCAGCGGATCGAGCCCGCGCATCTCCTCGGGCATCTGCCGGTACAAGAGCCCCTCGCGCAACCCGTAGGCCGAGACCGCGACCCGGTCCGGCTCGATGCGCCGGATCAGTTCCGCCAGAACCGGACTCACGAGCGGCACCAGCGAGAGCCGCGCCGGCGAGGTGCCCGAAAGGGCGGAGAGATCCTCGGTACTCTGGGTCGGGATCCAGTCCAGCGTCTCGAGAAGCTGCGGGATCGGCGGCTCGTAGCCGTGCAGCACCTTCAGCGGATAGCCCGAACGTTCCATGTCGAGCCGCGCGATCGCCCGCCACGAGCCCCCGACGAGGAACAGCCGGTGCGCCTCGCCCGGCACCGCCTTGCGCAGCGCCTTGACCTGCTTTCGGATGTATTTCTGCCGCTTCTCGCCATCGGGAATGTCGGCGAGCTTCAGCGGCCCCAGCGGCGCGGTCTCGCAGGCATGGATGCCGCCCTCCGAGACATGCGCGAGCTCGGTCGAGGACCCGCCCATGTCGCAGACCACGCCGCGCGCCGCAGGCCAGCCGAGCAGCACGCCGTTCGCCGAAAGCCGCGCCTCTTCGGGGCCGCTCGCGACCTGAAGCTGCAGCCCCGTCTCGCGCGCCACCTCGTCACAGAAGAGCGGCCCGTCCAGCGCATCGCGCACCGCCGCCGTGCCCACCGCGACCAGCCCCGAGAGATGCATGCGCGAGGCGAGCGCCGTGAAGCGCCCGAGCGCCGCCATCGCCTTGCGCCAGCCCTCGGGATTGAGCTTGCCGGTCTCCGAGAGACCCGCCCCCAGCCCGCAGAGCACCTTCTCGTTGTAGAAATAGGCCGGGCTGCGATCCATGCCGTCGAAAACCACCAGCCGAACCGAGTTCGAGCCGACATCGATCACGCCGATCCGGCGCAGCCGGGCCCGCGCCGCCGTCTCGGCGACGCTGTCCGGCGGGCGCATGCCCTCGCGGTCCTGTGCCGTCAAATTCCCGGTCCCGCCCTGTCGTTCCCCTGACGAAGATGTGACACGGCGCGGCGGACCGCGTCAATCAACCCGTCAGTCGAGGTCGCCGACGATGGGAAGCACGTCGTGCACGCCCGCGCGGCCGCGCCCCGAGAGCGAGGGGTTCTGCATGAAGAACTCGTGGCAACTGAAGGGCTGGGTGCCTTCCGCGGTGCCGTGGCGCAGATAGGTTCCGTCGGGCTGCGCGACCCAGCTCTGCGCCATGTCGTGCATGTTGGCCGCCATGATCTGGTCGAGCACCTGCGCATGCACCGTCGGATTGGTGATCTCCACCATCGATTCGATGCGCCGGTCGAGATTGCGCTCCATCAGGTCCGCCGAGGCCATGTAGACCCGCGCCCCGTCCGAGGGCAGCCCGAAGCCGTTGCCGAAACACATGATCCGGCTGTGCTCGAGGAACCGGCCGATCACCGACTTCACCCGGATATTGTCCGACAGACCCGCGACACCGGCGCGCAGCGAGCAGATGCCCCGCACCACCAGGTCGATGCGCACGCCGGCCCGGCTCGCGGCATAGAGCGCATCGATGATCTCGGGGTCCGTGAGCGCGTTGGCCTTCATCCAGACCTGCGCCGGCCGCCCGGCCTCGGCATGCGCGACCTCCGCCGCCAGCCCTTCGAGCAGCCGCGGCTTGATCATGTGCGGCGAGATCGCGAGGCTCTCCAGCGTCTCGGGCTTCACGTAGCCGGTGACGTAGTTGAACACCCGGCTCACATCGCGGCCCAGCGGCTTGTCGCAGGTGAAGAGCGAGAGATCGGTGTAGATGTTCGCCGTGCCCGGATGGTAGTTGCCGGTGCCGAAATGGCTGTAGGTCACCAGATCCTTGCCCTCGCGGCGCACCACGAGGCTCAATTTCGCGTGGGTCTTCCAGTCCATGAAGCCGTAGACCACCTGCGCCCCGGCCCGCTCGAGCTGGCGCGACTGGCGGATGTTCGCGGCCTCGTCGAAGCGTGCCTTCAGCTCGACCAGCGCGGTCACCGACTTGCCGTCCTCGGCGGCCTCGCAGAGGGCGGCGACGATCGGGCTGTCGCGCGAGGTGCGGTAGAGCGTCTGCTTGATCGCCAGCACGTCCGGGTCGCGCGCCGCCTGCTGCAGGAACCGCACCACGATGTCGAAGGTCTCGTAGGGATGGTGCAGCAGCATGTCCTTCTGGCGGATCGCCCCGAAGATGTCGCCCTCGAAGTCGTGCACCCGTTCGGGCACCCGCGGCGTGAACGGCTTCCAGAGCAGGTCCGGCCGATCGATGCCGCACAGCTCCGAGATATTGGCGATCCCGATGATGCCGGGAATGTCGACGACCTCGTGCTTCGACACGCCCAGCTCTTCCACCAGCGTCCGGCGCAGATCCTCGGGCGCGTTGGCGCTCATCTTCAGGCGCATCACCTCGCCGCGCCGGCGGCGCTTGAGTGCGGTCTCGAACTCGCGCACCAGGTCCTCGGCCTCTTCCTCGACCTCGAGATCGCTGTCGCGCAGCACCCGGAAGGCGCAATGGCCGAGCATGGTGTAGCCCGGAAACAGCCGGTCGACGAAGACCTCGAGCAGCCGCTCGAGCGGCAGCATCCGCACCTGCCCCGCCGGCCCGTCCGGCAGTCGCACGAAGCGCTCGATCTGCGGCGGCACCGGCAACAGCGCCTCGAGCTCGCGCCCGGTGGTGTCGCGCCGGAGCTTCAGCCCCATCGCGAAGCCGCCCGAGGCGATGAACGGGAAGGGATGCGCCGGATCGATGGCCAGCGGCGTGAGAATGGGAAACACCTGCTCGAAGAAATAGGTCTCGAGCATCGCGATGTCGGCGCCGCGCAGATCGGCGGGACCGAGCACGTCGATGCCCTCCGCGCGCAGCAGCGCCTGAAGCTCCTTCCAGGCCGCCTGCTGGCTGTCCATGAGCGCCCGCGCATCCGCCTCGATCCGCCTGAGCTGTTCGGTCGGCGACAAGCCGTCGGAGCTCGGCGAGGTCACGCCCTCGCGCACCATCGCCCTGAGGCCCGCGACGCGCACGGTGTAGAACTCGTCGAGATTGGCGCCGGAAATCGCGAGAAACCGCACCCGCTCGAGCAGCGGCACGTTCCGGTTCTCCGCGCCCGCCATCACCCGCCAGTTGAAGCTCAGCCAGCTCAACTCGCGATTGATGAAACGCTCCGGTCCCTCGATATCGAGCCAGTCCACCGTCCGGCCCGGACCCGCCTGCGAATTGAGGAAATCGGCATCGACCGCCATCGTCGCGACCCGAGCGTTGTCTTCTGGCATGATTTCTCCCTGTGGCGGCGCCGCGCTGACGCCACGTCATCCGGGATGTAGTCATTCAAGGCGGATTATGCAATTTCGCGCAGGCGTTGTTCGGGCCGATTTTTCGCGGTCAAGGCCCGGATTCCGCGCGCATCACCTCCGCCGCGAGCCGCAGCGTCACCCTCCGGCGCCCGGCGAGGGCCGCGCGGTCGAGCCGGGCCACCACCGCCTCGGCCCCGGCGAAGGAGCGATCCATCCGCGGCAGCACGAAATCGATCAGGTCGGGACCGACCTCGATCTGCCGGTCGGCGAAGAGCTTGACCAGCAGCACCGCGAGCAGCGTGTCGTCCGGCGGATCGAGCCGCGCCACCGCCGCGGTGCCGAGCCGGCTCGCCAGGTCGGGCAGCTCGATCGACCAATGCGCCGGCGGCGTGCGCCCGCTCAGCATCAGGCTGCCCCCTCCGGCGCGCAGCCGGTTGCACAGGTGAAACAGCGCCTCCTCGGCCCGCCCCCGCTCGCCCGGCGGCAGGTCCGCGATCCGGTCGGCATCCTCGACCACCAGCGCCCCGTCGCCCGGCAGTGCCGCCGGATCGGCCCCGGCAAGCAGCAGAGGGGTCCGGAAGACCGCCCCGGAGCTCGCCGCCCAGACATGGGCGAGATGGGTCTTTCCCGCGCCCTCCGGGCCCACCACCGCCAGCCGCCCGTCCGGCCAGTCGGGCCAGGTGTCGATCGCCGCCAGCGCCAGCGCATTCGAGGGTGCCACGAAGAACGCCGCGCGGTCGAGGGCCGGGCGCGCCGGCAGGTCGAGGGCCAGCTGCCGGGCTGCCGCCACGCTCAGGCCGGCCCGTCGGGGCCCGAATGCGGCATGCCCGTATAGAGCGGGCTGCGCAGGTAGCGCCCGATCAGGAACCGGCTCAGCACCCCGAGCGACGCCGCGACCGGCACCGCCACCAGCATGCCCGTGAAGCCGAAGAGCGCCCCGAACACCGAGAGCGCGAGGATGAGCGTCACCGGATGCAACCCCACCGAGGAGCCCACCAGCTTCGGCGTCAGGATGTTGCCCTCGACGAACTGCCCGATGCCGAAGATCGCCGCCGTCGCACCGATCCAGATCGGCTGCCCCCAGAAGGCGAAGAGTGCGATGCCCATCGACAGCACCCCGCCCACCAGCGCGCCGACATAGGGAATGAACGCCAGCAACCCCGCCAGCATCCCCACCAGGAACCCGAAGGGCAGCCCGATCAGCGTGAGCGCGATGGCGTAGAACGTGCCCTGGATCAGGCAGACGGTGATCTGTCCCCGCACGAAACCGGCCAGCGTGCGGTCGATGTCCCGCGCGATCCCGCGCACCGTCTCGAGATGCGCCCGCGGCAGCCATCCGTCGATCTTCGCCACCAGCCGGTCCCAGTCGAGCAGGAGGTAGAACGCCACCACCGGCGCCACCACGAGCACGAGCACGAAATCCATCACCGCCAGCCCCGAGGACAGCACCGAATTCAGGATCTCCGGGCCGATCCGCGCCGCGTTCTCCTGCAGGCTGGTGAGCCCGCGCGCCAGCAAGGCCTCCGCATCGCCGCCTTCGGGGAAGCGCGCGACGATATATTCCTGCGCCCTGGCGAACATGCCGGGTGCGGCCTCGACCAGATCGTTGAACTGGCCGGCCAGCACCGGCACGACGAGAACGACCGACAGCACGAAGAGGATCAGCGCCGCCACCGCGATCACCGCCGTCGCCATCACCCGGCTCAGCCCATGGTTCTCCAGCCAGTCCGCGAGGGGATCGAGAAAATAGGCGATGGCCGCGCCGAGGAAGAACGGCATCAGCGTGTCGCCGAGCAGCCAGAGGAGCGCGATGATCGCGACGAGCAGCGTTCCCCAGAACCAGGTCTGCCGGGCTACCGACACCGCCATCTGTCTTACTCCCCTATCGCCTGCCGCGACGATTGCCGCAGTGCGGTCGGCGGCGCAAGCCTCGCCGGTGTCGCGTCAGGCGAATTGCTCCCGGATCAGCCGCTCCTCCAGCCCGTGACCGGGATCGAACAGGATGCGGTGGCGGATATCGGCCACGCTCTCCACCTCGATCCGCACCGGAGCCCGCACCTCGCGCGAATCCGCCGCCGCCGAGACCGGCCGCTTGTCCGGCTGAAGCACCTCGAAGGTCACCTTCGCCGCCTTGGGCAGCAGCGCCCCGCGCCAGCGCCGCGGCCGGAACGCCGCCATCGGCGTCAGCGCCAGCACATCCGCCCCGATCGGCAGGATCGGCCCGTGGGCGGAATAATTGTAGGCCGTCGAGCCCGCCGGCGTGGCGAGCAGGATGCCGTCCGCCACCAGCTCCGCCATGCGCTCGCGCCCGTCGATCAGGATGCGCAGCTTCGCCGCCTGCGGCCCGGCGCGCATCACCGAGACCTCGTTGATCGCCAGCGCCACGACCTCGGTGCCGTCCGCCTCGACCGCGCGCATCCGGAGCGGATTGATCACCGCCTCCTCGGCCGCCGCGAGCCGCGCCAGCAGATGCTCGTCGGAATAGTCGTTCATCAGGAAGCCGACCGTGCCGCGGTTCATGCCGTAGACCGGCAGGTTCAGCGCCTCGACCGCCTGCAGCGTCTCGAGCATCAGCCCGTCGCCGCCCAGCGCCACCACCACATCCGCCGCGTCCAGATCCGCCTGCCCGAAGCGCCGCGCCAGCAGCGCCAGCGCCTCGCGGGCCAGATCGACCTCGCTCGCCGTGAAATGGATGCTCTCGAAGACCACGTCCCGCGCCCCGCGCTCTGCACGCCCCGGATGACGCCGGCGCATCCTTGCCCGCAGCCCGGACGAACTCAAGCCCTGCCTTCGGCGACCCCGGCGGGACATTGCCGGTTTGACCTCGGCGCCGCGCCACCCATCCTTTCCCCAGCCCCGCGCTTTTCCGGAGATGTCGCCATGACCCGCCTTCTCGCCGCCGGCCTCGCCCTCTGCCTCGCAGCCGCGCCCCTGCGCGCCGAGCCGGTCGATCTCGAACTCGTCCTGCTCGCCGATGCCTCCGGGTCGATCGACGACGTGGAGATCCGCCTCCAGCGCGCCGGCTACGCCGATGCGCTGCGCGACGAACAGGTGCTCTGGGCCATCGCCAATGGCGGCCAGCATGGCCGCATCGCGGTGGCCTATGTCGAATGGGCCACCGTCACCAGCCAGGACGTCGTCGTCGACTGGACCCTGATCGACGACGCCGCCTCCGCCGCAGCCTTCGGCGACGCGCTGATGGCCGCCCCGCGCAACACCTTCGGCTCCAACGCCATCGGTGCGGCGCTGCTCAAGGGCCTCGAGATGGTCGAGACCAACAGTTTCGAGGGCAGCCGCAAGGTGCTCGACCTTTCCGCCGACAGCCTCTGGAACGCCTCCGGGCCCAGCATCGCCGCCGCCCGCGACGCGGTGCTCGGCGCCGGCGTGGTGATCAACGGGCTCGCGGTGCTCTGCCGGTCCTGCTCCGGCCGGCCCCGCGCCGGCGATCTCGAGGCGGAATTCGCCGACCAGGTCATCGGCGGGCTCGGCGCCTTCGTGGTCACCGCCGGCGACGAGGACACCTCCTTCGAACACGCCGTGCGCCGCAAGCTCATCCTCGAGATCGCCGATCTCGGCCGCACGCCGCCCCTGCGCCGGTGACCGCTCCCGCACCCCGCGACCTCCTCCCGGCCGCCGCCATGCCTGCCGCCGCCCGATACGCACCTCTTTATCGCAACGCCGTTTCGCGCTATGCGACAGCCAGCCGCCCCAAAGAAACAGCCAGAGGATCCGACCCGTGAAAGATGCGCTTCCCGAGACCGGCTTCTTCGCCGAAACCCTCGCCGACCGTGATCCCGAGATCTTCGGCGCCATCGGCCATGAACTCACCCGCCAGCGCGACGAGATCGAGCTGATCGCCTCCGAGAACATCGTCAGCCGCGCGGTGATGGAAGCCCAGGGCTCGGTGATGACCAACAAGTACGCCGAAGGCTATCCCGGCAAGCGCTATTACGGCGGCTGCCAGTATGTCGACATCGCCGAGACCCTCGCCATCGACCGCGCCTGCCAGCTCTTCGACTGCACTTACGCCAACGTGCAGCCCAATTCCGGCAGCCAGGCCAACCAGGCGGTGTTCCTCGCGCTCCTGAAGCCCGGCGACACCTTCCTCGCGATGGATCTCGCCGCCGGCGGCCACCTCACCCACGGCGCCAAGCCGAACATGTCCGGCAAGTGGTTCAACCCGGTGCATTACGGCGTGCGCAAGCAGGACGGCCGCCTCGATTACGACGCGATGCGCGAGCTCGCCCGCGAGCACAAACCCAAGCTCATCCTTGCCGGCGGCTCGGCCGTGCCGCGCCAGATCGACTTCGCCGCCTTCCGCGAGATCGCCGACGAGATCGGTGCCTGGCTCATGGTCGACATGGCGCATTTCGCCGGCCTCGTCGCGGGCCACGCCCATCCGAGCCCGCTGCCCCACGCCCATGTCTGCACCACCACCACCCACAAGACCCTGCGCGGCCCCCGCGGCGGCATGATCCTCTCGAACGACGCCGATCTCGGCAAGAAGTTCAACTCGGCGATCTTCCCCGGCCTGCAGGGCGGCCCGCTGATGCATGTCATCGCCGCCAAGGCCGTGGCCTTCGGCGAGGCGCTCAAGCCCGACTTCGCCGCCTACCAGGCGCAGGTCGTCAGCAACGCGAAATCCCTCGCCGACACCCTGATGAAGGGCGGCCTCGATCTCGTCACCGGCGGCACCGACACCCATGTGATGCTCGTCGACCTGCGCCCCAAGGGCGTGACCGGCGACGTGACCGAAAAGGCGCTCGGCCGCGCCCACATCACCTGCAACAAGAACGGCATCCCCTTCGATCCGGAGAAGCCCACCATCACCTCGGGCGTCCGCCTCGGCACCCCGGCCGCCACCACCCGCGGCTTCGACGAGGCCGATTTCGCCGAAGTCGGCAAGCTGATCGTCGAGGTCGTGGACGGCCTCGCCGCCAACGGCCCCGAAGGCAATACCGCGGTCGAGGAGAGCGTGAAGGCCCGCGCCACGGCGCTCTGCGCCCGGCACCCGATCTACCCCTACCTCTGACCCCCGGGGCGCGGCCGGCTCAGCCGGCCGCCTCCAGCTCGCTCTGCGATTTCAGCACCCGGTCGCCGTCGTCCTGCACGATCAGATAGGCCGGGTTGTCCTCATCCGCATTGCGGGTGATCTCGCTCCCCTTGATCTCGCGGCTCACCCGCGCGGTGAACACTTCCTCCACCCGCCCCTCGCCCGTGCCGTTTCCCCAGGTCCACCGCACCCGGTCGCCCTTGCCGTAAGCCATCCTCGCCTCCCTTCGCCGAACGTGCCGATGCCAACGCGCTCCGGCAAGCGCCCGTTCCCCGGATTGCGGGCGCGACACCGCACGCCTTCGCGCTAGGTCCACTCCCGAGAAGGATTTCACCGCCCAACGGGAGCACCCCATGCCGGACACCAATCGCAACATGACCGCCAGCTACGCCGCCCAGTCCGCGGGCGCCGCGCTCGCGCCCCTCACCATCGAGCGCCGCGAAGTCGGCCCCCGCGACGTGCAGATCGACATCGAATTTTGCGGCGTCTGCCACACCGACCTGCACTTCGTGAACGACGACTGGGGCATGACCGCCTTCCCGGTGGTGCCGGGCCACGAGATCGTCGGCCGCGTCAGCGCGCTCGGCGACGAAGTAAGCGACCTCGAGATGGGCCAGCGGGTCGCCATCGGCTGCATCGTCGACAGCTGCCGCTCCTGCGCCTCCTGCGAGCACGATCTCGAGCAATACTGCCTGACCGGCATGACGATGACCTACAACAGCGCCAGCCCCGATCCCGGCGGCGTCACCTATGGCGGCTATTCGCGCCGCATCGTCGCCGACCGCCACTACATCCTCACCGTGCCCGAGAGCCTCGCCCCCGAAGGCACCGCCCCGCTGCTCTGCGCCGGCATCACCTCCTACTCGCCGCTGGCCCAGTGGAAGGTCGGCCCCGGCATGAAGGTCGGCGTGATCGGCCTCGGCGGCCTCGGCCATATGGGCATCAAGTTTGCGCATGCGATGGGCGCGGAAGTCGTGATGATCACCACCTCGCCCGGCAAGGCCGCCGACGGCAAGCGCCTCGGCGCCGACAGCGTGCTCGTCTCCACCGACGCGGCCGCGATGGAAGCCGCCACGGGCAGCTTCGACTTCCTCCTCAACACCATCCCGGTGCCGCACGACTTCAACCCCTATGTCGCACTGCTGAAGGTCGACGCCACCATGTGCATCGTCGGCGCCCTCGACCCGGAGGCCTCGCTCAACACCATGGCGCTCATCATGGGCCGCAAGCGCGTCGCCGGCTCGCTGATCGGCGGCATCGCCGAGACGCAAGCGATGCTCGATTTCTGCGGCAAGCACGGCATCACCTCCGATGTCGAGGTGATCGCCATGAAGGACATCGACGGCGCCTATGCGCGCATGAAGAAGAGCGACGTGAAGTACCGCTTCGTCATCGACCTCGCCACCCTCGACGCCGAGGCCGCCTGACCCTGCCTCCCGGCCCCGCGTACCGCGCGGGGCCGCCCCTCAATGCCCGCCCGAGAACACCAGCGCCCGCACCGGCATCAACGCCGCCTGCACCCTGAGCAGCGAGGCATGCACAAGGCCCACCGCATCGACGCCGTGCAGGAACAGGGCGTGCAATCCGCCGACCTCGCCCGACTCCAGGCGCTCGTGGTTCGACGAATAGATGTTCACCGCGCAGGAACTGCCCGGCGGCAGGCGCTCGAACCCGCCCGGATAGAGCGGCTCGAGCAGAACCGTGATGGTCCCGGGCGCCGTCTGGGGTGTGAAATCCGCGAGCTGGTCGCCGAGGCGGAACTGCCCGGCCGCGATCACGTCCTGAACCGCGGTCACCACCAGCGGCGTCACCCGGAACGGCTGCGACAGGCAGGCCGCCTCGCCGACCATGCCCGGCCGGATCACCTGCGCCTCGATCTGCCCGAACGCGGCGACGAGCGACCGCCGCCCGGCATCCTCCGGGACCAGCACGCCGGCCGGCCGCATCAGGTAGCTCACGAAATCGCCCTCGCGCAGCGTGAACTGCTCCACCCGCCCGGTGACGCCCGCGCGCACCACGGTCCGGTCGAGCTGCACCTGCGCCTGCGCCAGGGCGGCCTCCGCGCTGGCCCGCCGCGCCGGCAAGGCGGTGGCGATCTGCGTCTCGACCGATAGCCGCGCCGCCCGGGCCGCATCCACCGCCCCCTGTCGCCCGGCCACGAGGTCTTCGAGCCGCTCGATCTCGCGGGTTGTGACCACATCGGCATTGCGCGCGCGCAATTCCTGCTTGGTCTCGAGCTCGTGGCGGGCCTGCGCCAGCGCGCCCTCCGCCTCGGCAATCCTGCCCTCGGCCCCGGCGAGGTCGGCCTGCGCCAGCGCAACCGCCGCATCGACCTCCTCCACCTGCCGCCGCGCCGTCTCCACCGCCGTGCGCTCGGCGGCATCGTCGAGCGTGAAGAGCGGCTGCCCGGCCTCGACGCGGTCCATCAGGCCCACATGCACCTCGGCCACCCGGCCGCCCTGCTGCGGCAGGATCGGCACCGAGCGGAAGGCGAGCGTCGCCGACGAACTGGCCGGATGGAAATAGAAGATCGTCGCGATCAGCGTCACGGTCAGCATCAGGCAGGCGACGATGCCATAGCGCAGCTCGTACCAGACCGAGAAGATCGTGAGCTCCCGCCCGATCCGCTTGCCCTGCCCGTAGCGGCGGTAAAGATAGTCCGGCAGCACGGTGAAGATCGCGCACAGCGTCAGCTCGAACATCGCCTCAGCCCTCCGCCGGCCGCGCCGAGGCCGGATCGGCCCCCGCCGCCGGTCCCGACCCCGACCCGGATGCCAGCGCCCGGTGCCCCGGCGCGCCGTCCCCGTGCTCCTGCGGGAGCACCGGCCGGTCCCCGTGCGGTTCGACGGCGTTCTCCGGCTGCGGCGGCTCGATCCCGGCGATCTTCTCCTGTGCGCGCGCCATCCGCCCGAACAGGCCGGTGAAATCCGGAAATGTCACGAAGGCGAGCAGAAGCCCCGCGATCCAGAACACATGGTTGTGGGTGAACAGTGCGATCAGCCCCAGCACCGCCACGATCTCGAATTGCAGCTTCTCGCCCCGATGCGCCATGCGCTCGGGCACGCTGTGCAGCTTGAGATAGAGCGTGCCGAGCACCAGCAGGATCACCACCAGAAACCCGGTCGTCAGCATCAGGAGCCAGTCCGACCCGCCCGGCGCCGTCACGAAGGCCGGAAGATGATCCGTCAGCGCCGGGTTCATGTCGCCGTCCATGCCGAGACCTCGCCTGCCGCGCCGCGTCTGGCCGGCACCCTAGACCGCGCGCCCCGCCGCGAACAAGACCGCAGGCACCCCTTGCATTGCGCCCCGCCCTGCGCGACCCATGAGGTCACGTCCTGCCCCACCGCGAAGGAGGCTCCATGCCCGATCCCGTGCTCGTCCCCGGCGCCACCGCGCTCGTCACCGGCGGCGCGGGTGGCATCGGCCTCGCCGCGGCGCTGCGCTTCGCCCGTCTCGGCCTCCGGGTGGCGATCGCCGACAGCGACACCGCCGCCCTCGCGGACGCCGAAACCCGCCTCGCCGCCGCCGCCCCGGACGGCGCCGCCGCCATCCTCGCCGTCGAGGCCGATGTGAGCAGCACCGCCGATCTCGACAGGCTCAAGGCCGCCGTCACCGCCCGCTTCGGCAGCCCCGACATCCTGATGGCCAATGCCGGCATCCAGCCCGGCTCGGCGCTCTTCGGCCCCGAGGCCGACTGGGAGCGCGTGCTCGCCGTCAATCTCTGGGGCCCGATCCGCACCGTGCGCGCCTTCGTGCCGGACATGATCGCGGCCCGGCGCCCCGGCCGCGTCATCGTCACCGGCTCCAAGCAGGGCATCACCACCCCGCCCGGCGATCCGGCCTACAACGTCTCCAAGGCCGGCCTGAAGGCCTTCACCGAAGCCCTCGCCCACGAGCTGCGCGAAACCCCCGGCTCTGCGCTCACGGCGCATCTCCTCATCCCCGGCTTCGTCTACACCGGCCTCACCGCCCGGGGCCGCACCGAAAAACCCGCCGCCGCCTGGACCCCCGACCAGACCGCCGATTTCATGCTCGACCGCCTCGCCGCGGGCGATTTCTACATCCTCTGCCCCGACAACGACGTCGACCGCGCAACCGACGAGAAACGCATCGCCTGGGCCGCCGGCGACATCATCGAGAACCGCCCCGCCCTGTCGCGCTGGCACCCGGACTGGACCGACGCCTTCGCAGCCCATGTCGCAGGAGACACCCAATGAGCAAACCCGAAACCATCGGCTTCGTCGGCATCGGCCTCATGGGCCACGGCATGGCGGCGAACATCCTCGCGGCCGGCTACGAGCTCACGGTCATCGCCCACCGCAGCCGCGACAAGGTCGACGACCTCCTCGCCCGCGGCGCCACCGAGGCCACCAGCCTCGCCGAGCTCGCCGCCCGGAGCTCCGTGGTCTTTCTCTGCGTGCCCGGCTCGCCGCAGGTCGAGGCCACCGTGGCCGCCCTGATGGAGGGCCTCGCGCCGGGCTCGGTCGTCGTCGATTGCTCCACCTCCGACCCGGTCTCCACCGCAGCCCTGTCGGAAAAGCTCACCGCCGCCGGCTTCCACATGGCCGACGCCCCGCTCGGCGGCACCCCGGTCCAGGCCGCGGAAGGCGCGCTCTCCGCCATGGTCGGCGCCACGCCGGAGATCATGGAGCGCCTGCGCCCGGTGATCGCGACCTGGGCGAAAACCATCATCCATATCGGCGGCCCCGGCGACGGCCACCGCATGAAGCTCGTCAACAACTTCCTGTCGCTGGGCTACGCCGCGCTCTATTCCGAGGCGCTCGCCCTCGCCGCCAAGGTCGGCCTGCCACCCAAGACCGTCGACAGCGTGATCCGCGGCAGCCGGATGGATTGCGGCTTCTACCAGACCTTCATGGGCTACATCATCGACGGCAATCCACGCGCCCACGAATTCACCCTCACCAACGCCCTCAAGGACACCACCTATATCGAGAGCATGGCCGGCGCCGCCCGCCTCGCCAACCCGCTCGGCAATGCCATCAAGAACAGCTTCGCCGAAGCGGTGGCCGCCGGCGGCGACGGCCCGGACGACTTCGTGCCCCATCTCGTGCGCTTCGTCGGTGCGCGCAACGGCGTCAAACTCGAACCCTGAGCCTCCGCAGGGAACATCGGGCACGCCCGCGCGTTGGTCTCCCGCAACCAGAAGGGAGACGAGCATGACCCGGGACGACAGATCCGAAGACCGCAGTGACCGCCAGAGCGACGAGGCGCTCGGTGCCGGCGGCACCATCAGCGGTCAGGGCCGCTCCGGCGGCCGCCTCGCCCGCAAGATCGGCACCCGCGACGAACTCAAGCGCGCGCATGAGCGCCCCGCCGGCGCAACGAGGGTGCGCAAATCCGACGAACACGACAGCGAGACCTGACCCCGCGCGCGCTCAGAGCGCCGGGGCGGGCGGGCCGAAGCGATTGTCACCCGGCGTACCGGGCTGGACGTAGAAGAACAACAGCACCAGCGTGCCGATCAGCGGCAGGAGGCTCAGGAGCAGCCACCACGCGGTGCGATCGATATCGTGCAGCCGACGCGCGCCGACCGCCAGCGTGGGCAACAGGATCGCGAGGCCGAAGATCGCCGACACGACCTGCACCGGCGCGTCATCCACCGTCGCACCGCCGAAAAGCGCCATGTCGATCAGCCCGGCCGCGAAGGAGCCCAGAACGATCGCCAGCACCCACCACCAGTATTCCGGCCGCGCCGCCCGCCCGGAAAACGTCGCGTAGTTCGACAGCACCCGCCGCACCGCTTCCAAAATCTGCATCCCGCTCTCCCCTTGCCCAGCTTCCGAATCCCCGCCACGCATCCGATCAACTCCGCCCCCTCAGCGCAAGGCCCGCCCCTCCGGCCGCGGCGGCAGAGCGGCCTCAGGCAGCCCGGCCGCCGCCGGCTCACCGGCACCGACGAGGTTGCGCGCCAGATCGAGATAGAGCGCCTCGATCTCGTCCACCCCGAGCCGCCCGCCGGGCCGGTACCAGGTGTTCACCCCGGTCAGCATGGCGATCAGCGCATAGGTCGCGATCTTCGGCTCCGCGAGCCGGAACAGCCCCGCCGCACAGCCGTCGCGCAGGATCTCGGTCAGCTCCGCCTCGTAGCTGCGCCGCAGCACCTCGATGCGCGCGAAATTCTCCGGCGCGAGATTGCGCAGCTCCATGTAGGAGATGAACACCTCCGCGCCGCGCTCCATGTGATGCCGGATATGGAACCGCACGAAACACTCGAACCGCGCCGCCGCATCGCCGCCGCCGGGCTTCGGCCACTGCGCCCAGCTCTCGAGCAATTCCTCCATATGCGCGGTCAGGATATCCGCGAGCAGCGTCTGCTTGTCCGGCGTATAGAGATAGAGCGCGCCCGCCTGCACCCCGACCCGTGCCGCGATCTGGCGCATCGAGACCGCCGCATAGCCATGCTCGGCGAAGAGATGCAGCGCCGCGCGGCGCAATTCCTCCGCCGTCCGCTCCCCGCTCGACCCGCTCCGCCGCGCCATCGCCATCCTCCCGATGCCGCAAGCCTAGCTGAACGCCCGTTCAATTACCACATGCGCGGCAGCACCGCGACACCGCACGCCCCCCACGCATCCGCATTGCGCAGCGCCTCCTGCAGTGCCGGTTTCGACCCCCGGCGCGCCAAGCGCCGGAGCGTCTCCCCGAAAAGCGCCCGGGCCTCAGGCGAACAGGAAATCCGAAGCGGAGAAGTCCCCGGCATCGATCCCGCGCCCCGCCACCAGCAGCACATCGCCGTCATGAACGATCCGGACCACGTCGCCTGGTTTGTTCCTGATGACCAGATCCTTCATCGATCCCGCCTGCAGCGCGATCCTGTCGATTCCGTCGGTGAAGTCGAGGATCCGGTCGGTCTTGCCGTCGGTCGCGAAGCGGAAGATGTCCCGCCCGCCACCACCGGTCAGCCGGTCCGCCCCGGCGCCATCCACGAGAATGTCGCGTCCGGCCTCTCCGTTGATCCGGTCGTTGCCGGCACCTCCGTAGAGCTTGTCGGCATCCTTGCCGCCCTTCAGGAGATCCCGGCCCGCGCCCCCCGACAGCGTGTCCCGCCCACTGCCGCCCTTGAGCACGTCCCGGCCTTCGCCGCCCGACAGCGTGTCCTTGCCACCGCGGCCGACGAGAACATCGTCGCCCCTCACACCCCGCAGGTCCTCCCCGATCGCCTTGCCCTTGAAGATGTCCCCCCGATCACCTCCGACCACCCGTTCGAACCGTCCCGAAATCATGACATCCACGCCATCGATCCGCCCGTCCCCACGGGCAAGATCGATCCGTGAGGCAGCGCTGACGGCAGACAGGTTCAGGGTATCCTGCCCGCCGTTCCAGTCCGAAATCCTGTCCGAATGCCCGTAGCCCCGCCCGACGTAATCACTGAACTCGTTCGTGAACACGTAGATGTCGTCGGCGCTGTCGACGCCACCCAGCGTCGTCAACGCCACGGACTGCAGATACCCGCTGGAAGAGTTGAACTTGTCATCGGTTATCGTCACGGTCCAGGTCCCGGCTGACGTTTCGCCCCAGAACGCCTTGCTTGCGAAATACCAGTCCGAAACGACCCTGCCATAATCCGATGGGGTCGACAGCGTGCTCACCGTCCCGCTTGGCGACGTCAGCGTGATCGTGTAATCCGCCATCCGCCCCCGGAAGAAGTCGAGATCGATCCCGATCGTCTCGACATCGCTTTCCGTCCCGACGGTCAGATCGACCGAAAACGGCCCGCCATTGCCGAGCATAGCCGGACCCCGACCAGGTCGCCTCCTCCACCGCGTGCCGGTTGTCCTGGTTCTGCACCGAGGTCCAGTTCTCCGCCAGGCGCACGGCCGCCCAGGCATCGACCAGCCCGAACCCGTAATCATTCGAGTGATGCAGCCCGCCGCCGTTCCAGGTCTTGGCTGCATTGAAATTCCAGCGCAAACTCCTCGTAGCCCGAGACACCCTGTCCGACCTCGCTGCCGACATGGCGTGCGGTATGGGCCAGGATCTCCTGCACGTCCCGCCAGCCGAGCCCCGGATTGGCCTCCAGCATCAGCGCCACGACGCCACTGACCATCGGCGCCGCCGCGGACGTGCCGCCGAACGCATTGGTGTGGTCCGCGCTGTCGTTTCCGGTCTCCCTTCCACCGTGCTGTAGCCGTCCGCCCCGGTCCGGTCCGTCGTCCAGATGCCGGTCCAGACGCCGTTCACGTACCCGCTGCTGGGGGCCGCGACGAGCACGGTCGCGCCGGGCGTCGAATAATAGGTGATCATGCCGTCATGCGACACCGCCGCCACGGCGATGGTGTGGGACAGGCTCGTCAGGCCGGAATCATTGGTGTTCCGATCCTTTCCCGGCCGTTGCCCGCAGCGAAGACATTGATGGTCCCGAGCCCGTCGCGTCCCGACACCGAGCTTTCGTCGAGGTCGGCAAATCGCGACGTCCATCTCGAGGATGTGACCCCGAGCGCGTAGCCGGGATCGTATCCCCAGCTGTGGTTGGTGACATCGAAATCCTTGCAGTGGCTCGAAATCGGTCCTGATCCTGATGCATCGGACAGGATGTCCACCCCGGCGATGCGCGCACCATGGGCGATCCCGGTGACACCGTCTCCGTCCCTGTCCGCGGCGATGATGCCCGCCACGGCCGTGCCATGCGCGGACATCCGACGGTGCGCGCCAGAGGATCATGGACCTCGCCCTTCACCCGGACATGCAGCGACGTGTCATAGGCTCGCCGCGAGGTCGGCATGAGTAATAGTCGATCCCGTCATCCCAGATGCCGATGGTCACACCGCTGCCATCGAAATCCCGCCACAGGGTCCCCATGTTCAGGTCGATACCGACCAGCCGTCGACCTGCCCGGTATTGTCGAGATGCCACTGCCGATCGGTGAGATTTTCGCCCGAAAGCGCGACGGCGATCACCGGGTGACGTTGCGGGCCGTCCCTCGCGACGCGGCGGACCAACGGCCCGTCCGGCCGGGCATCGCGGTAGGACGAGCGCCGCCGAGCGCGGTCCCGAGCGCATCATCGAAAAGCGGCAAATCATCGATGAATTGTGCCACCTTATGACGAGTATGTCAAAAGAGAGCCCGTAGCAGAGCCCTGGGTACCGCTCAACGAAACAGATATGCCCAAATACACAGCGATCTATTTTGGGAGCGTTAACCATGCTTCCGTGCGTTTCAAGAAAAATTTACACTATTTCAGGTTGATCAATTACAACCATAAATTGAAACCAGCAGTATACCAGTGATTTGTTTTCATCTCTGAATGTGAAGTTCGGGCGCCTTAAACAGAACTTCTGCGATTTCGATCGCCCCGGTGCACGCTATCGCGCCGGTATCGGCGGAATTAATCCTACCGGCCGCCATCCCTTGTCGCGCTGGTTGACCGGTGCTATGTGGCCGCCTGAAAAGGTGCTGGAGGATTTCCCCCGGGGGAGGAACACAAGCGGGGATCGCGCACGGACAGGACCGGTGCAGCACCCCCTCGCAGGCGGCCGCGACCGGTCCTTGTTCCAGAGCGCACGGCCGGAAGCGAGCGCCGATGTCCCCGCCGGCGCAGGACCGCCGGACCCACCCCGACCGGAGCTTCGGATGACCCCCTCGGACAACCTCGCACCCAACCAGTGGCATCTCTTCGAGAGCCTCTACGACGGCCGCAGCAATATCGGCCTCGGCATGCCCGAGATCTGGGACGACTATACCGGCCGCGGCGTCACCATCGGGATCTGGGACGACGGCATCGAATACACCCACCCCGATCTCGCGGGCAATTACGACACCCGCCTCCACGTCACCCTCGACGGCGAAGTCCACGACCCGATGGCGCGCTCGTCCGATTCCGATCACGGCACCGCCGTTGCCGGGCTGATCGCCGCGGATGCGAATGACGGCGGCACCGTCGGTGTTGCCCATGGCGCGCGCATCGCCGGCGTGGATTTCAACTCGAGCGTCGGCACCAAGGCGATCACCTTCGGCGCGCTGCGCGACTTCGACGTGATCAACCACAGCTGGAGCCCCGACAACGGCTACATCTTCGATCGCAACGACCGCGACTGGATCGAGCGCTACCGCGACGGCCTCGAGGATGCTGTCGACAACGGTCGCGACGGCCTCGGCACCATCACCGTCTTCTCCGCCGGCAATCGCCGCGCCCTCGAGCGGCACACCAACGATTCCGGGCTGACCAGCGCCGCCGAGACCATCGCGGTCGCCGCCGTGGCGACAGAACGGCATCCTGAGCGACTATTCCACCCCCGGATCGAGCCTGCTGATCTCGGCGCCCTCGAGCGGCAGCAGCTCGATCTGGACCACCGATCGCACCGGCAACCAGGGCTACAACACCGGCTCCAACCAGACCTGGAACCCCAGCATCGACCACACCGCCACCTTCGGCGGCACCTCCACCGCCGCCGCGCTCACCAGCGGCGTCGTGGCGCTGATGCTCGAGGCCAATCCCGATCTCGGCTGGCGCGACGTGCAGGAGATCCTCGCCTATTCCGCCCGGCATGTCGGCGGCGAGGTCGGCGGCGCGCGCCGCGGTGCGGAGGCCTTCGACTGGGCCTTCAACGGTGCCGGGACCTGGAACGGCGGCGGCCTGCACCATTCCAACGATTACGGCTTCGGCCTGATCGACACCTTCGCCGCGATCCGCCTCGCCGAGCGCTGGACCGAAACCCAGACCTCCAAGAACCGCCGCGTCGAGACCGACGCCGAGTGGTCGGGCAACGAACGGGTGCGCGAAGGCGACGCCGACGGCATCCGGATCGACTTCACCGTGCGCGCCGAGAGCGACGTCGAGACCGTCGCGGTCGATCTCGATTTCGACGGCGGCCGCATCGCCGATTACCGCATCGTGCTCATCTCCCCCGACGGCACCCGCAGCATCCTCTCCACCCCGGGCCGCGACGGCGACGACGTCACCGACTGGTTCTACTCCAGCAAGGCGTTCTGGGGCGAGGACGCCCCCGGCGACTGGTCGCTGCGCATCACCGATCCCACCGAGAACGGCCGCGAGGGCAGCCTGCGCGGGGCCGAGCTGATCTTCTTCGGCGGCAAGGCCACCAACGACGACGTCTTCGTCTTCACCGAGGAGTTCTCGGACTATGCCGGTGCGGGCTTCGGCCATTCGGGCCGCATCACCGACAGCGACGGCGGCACCGACACGCTCAACGCCGTCGGCGATGCGCGACCGGGTGAAGATCGACCTGCGCGACGGCACCGGCACCATCGACGGCGTCGACCTCACGCTCAGCGGCCGCTTCGAGCGCGCGCTCGGCGGCGACGGCGACGACCGGCTGTTCGGGTCGGGGGCGAGCGACATTCTCGACGGCGGCCGCGGCGCGGACAGGCTGCTCGGGCGCGGCGACAACGACAGGCTCGACGGCGGCGACGGCGCGGACCGGCTCGAAGGCGGCAGCGGCGCCGACGTGCTCAAGGGCGGCGGCGGCGCGGACCGGCTCAAGGGCGGCGGCGGCGCCGACAAGCTCTTCGGCAATGCCGGCGAAGACCGGCTGATCGACGGCGCCGGCGCCGACAAGCTCTTCGGCGGCAAGGGCGCGGATGTCTTCGTGCTGAAGCTCGACGGCGCGACCGACCGCATCCGCGACTTCGAGGATGGCAGCGACCTGATCCGGCTCGCCGGCGTCACCTTCGGCCAGATCGACATCCAGAACCGCCCCGGCGATCTCGTGCGGCTGACCTATGCCGGCGACAAGCTGCTGATCTCCGGCGATGGCCTCGACGCGAGCGATCTGGGCGCCGCCGACTTCCTGCTCGGCTGAGCCCACCCCGGCCCGGCCGGTCTCGCCCCCTCCGCTCCGGGCAGATGCCCGGAGCCGGGCTGCACACGGCCCGGTCCCGAAACCACGCCGCGAACCGGCCGGGGCCTCTCGACCGCTGCATGGGGCGCCCTGCTCCCGCCAGCCCCTCGGGACCCGCGGCCGCGCCCTCGCCCGACCGACCCGATCTCACGGGACCGCACAGCCCGGGCCGCACTCCGCCGGATCAGCGGTAGAAGATGTTGCCACCGATCTCGACGGTGCGGTCCCGGCTCTGGAACCAGCCGGGCTGCACTTCCTCGGAATGGAAGAACAGCGCGCCATCGGTCGGGTCCGCGGCGCGCCCCTCGAGCACCGCCTCGGCGGCGCGGAAGGCGCGGGCGCGTTCCTCGGCATCGCTCAGCGTCTCGGGCTTGCCGTCGCACCGATAGGAGAACTGGCACCCCTCGCTCACCACGGCACAGACCGTTTCGGGGAACGCGTCATGCTCGCGGCGATTGAGCACGACATGGGCCACGGCCTCGGCGGCGCGCTCGGAGGTTCCCAGGGTCTCGTAATACACCGCCTCCGCGAGGCAGGCCTCGGCCCCCGGCCGATAATCCGCCGCCGCGAGCTGGTCGGGTTCGGATCCCGGCTCCAGGGAACCGACACCGGTCGATTTCGCCGGAGTCGTGAAGGATCCGGTGATCACACTGACGCCGACGAACAGAGTCGCGACGACACCGATGGCGGGCACTATCATACGCATGAAGCGACCATTTTACAGATGTTTTTCATACCTGAAGCATCGCATATATTCGGGAATCTGTCCACGGGTTGTGTAGAAAGCTTCCTTCTTTCGTGATTTCTGGGAAGTCCGGGGAGCTGTTGCTTCAATTCGCCAATGATTTCGGATGAACACCCGAGACAGCGATGTCAGACCACCCACAGCCCCGCCTCACGGAGCAACCGGCACCCGGTTCTCCACACCCCCGGCGGAACCAGGGGTGCCTGACCGTCCGAGCATGCCGCAGGGGTATTGTCCGGACACAGCCCTCGGTCTCGATGCAGCGAGGCGGCAGCACCGGGCGCCCGTTTCCACGATATCCGCGCGCGGGATCGCGCCACGACCCGCAACCCACCCCCCAAAAGACCTCGGATACCGATCAGCCTGTCTGCGCATTCCCTTCGGAGTGTGACAAAGAAATCGAATTCCGATCTTTTCCTGCCCTCCGCTCCGGAATCCACCTCCGGTCCGCTCGAACGGTCGTTGACGAAGGGCCTGCGAAGGTCGATGAAGTTTCAGACATCGTGGATGAGGAACCCTGTGATGCTGTCCAGAACATTGATCCTGTCGACCATCGCGCTGGCTTCCCTGACAACAGCGGCCGCGGCAGAACCCTGGAGCGGGTCCGCCACGCTCTACGGCTGGCTCCCCGCGGTCCAGGGCGCGCAGGAAGGCCGGGACGGCAGCCCGATCGTCGACGTAACCGGCCCCGATGTCCTGGACAGCCTGCAATTCGCCCTCATGGGGGCCGGCGAGATCCGGCGCGGCAAGCTTGGTTTCATGTTCGACGGCGTCTATACCGACCTCGATTTCGACGGCGAGGCCGAGAGGGTCGACGTGTCGGGCGAGTTGAACATGAAGCTCTATTTCGCCTCCGGTGCCGCCTCCTGGCGGTTCTATGAGGAGAACGGCGCCATCGCAGACGTCTATGGCGGCATCCGGGCGACGGGAACCACGCTGGATTTCGGCGTCGATATCGGCCGGTTCAGCCCGAACCGCGAAGTGACGGTCTCCTGGGTCGACCCCATCATCGGCCTGCGCGGCGCCTATCCGCTCAACGACCGCTTCTCGGTGTCGGGCCGCGCCGATATCGGCGGCTTCGGCGTCGGCTCCGAACTGACATGGCAGGCCTACGGCGGCGTGAACTACGCCTTCACGGATGCCTGGTACGGAACGCTCGGCTACCGCTACATGGCGATCGACTACGAGGCCGACCGACTGACCCTCGACATCGACCTCCACGGACCGCTGATCGGCGTCACCTACCAGTTCTGATCGCCGGCCCCGGCAGGCGTCAGCCCGGCAATCGCCATCGACGGCCGACACGGCCGGATGTCCCGAAGCACGCCACTCCGCCCGGACTACGGGCGGGATCCCCAGTCGGTCCCGCCGAACGCGGATCCTGGCCCCACATGCCGGCCCACGGCACGCCATTCCGCCGCCAGGAAATCGCATCTCCACGACGAGGCCCCAACCGACCGGCCAAATAGCCGAAGGCAACCGGCGCACGCCGAGACCTCCCCGCCTCAAGCCACATTTACAATTCGTTATTTCTAAACGAGCGGGAAACTTTTGTTTTGTTCCGAGACACGCTAGTGGATGTGTCGGTTCGTGTAAGGAGTGAAATTGATGACCCTGATCGTAGGTGACGTGAATACCGAAGCCCTGGCGGATGAGCTGAAGGCCTTCTTCACCAGTGAAATGCCAGCGTCGCTGGACGGCGTGACGGGCGATCTGGACGACTGGATCGACGGGAACGAAGAGCGGCTGGAAAACTGGCTCGACGACATCATGGAGCGGCTCGGTGACTGGGTCGACCGCGTATCCGACGAGCTGTCGGACCGTGACGCCGACCGCCTCGGCGACTGGCTCGACGATCTCGAGAGCGATCTGGAGTACTTCCTCGAGCACCGGCTCGAGTGGCTCGATGACCAGATCGAGGGTACCGAGGAAGCCGAAGAGATCCGGGCCGGCGATGGCGACGACGACGTGCGAGCGCGGGCGGCGGACGCGACGAAGTCCATGGCGGTGACGGCAACGACAAGCTGAAGGGCGGCGGTGGCTCGGACAAGATGTACGGCGGCAAGCACGACGACAAGATCATGGGCGGCGCCGGCAAGGACAAGATGTTCGGCGGCAGCGGCGACGACACCCTGATCGGCGGAACCGGCAAGGACATCATGAAGGGCGGCGCCGGCGCCGACACCTTCGTCTTCATGTCCACAAAGCACTCGGACACGGGATCGAAAAGCGATGTCGTCTACTTCGACGACGAAGACGGCGACGAAATCGATCTGCGCGGTATCGACGCTTGCGAAGATGAAGCCGGGAACCAGTCCTTCGACTGGATCGGCGGGAACGGGTTTTCCGGCGAGCAAGGCGAACTGCGCTTCAAGAGTGGTGTTCTGCGCGGAGACGTGGACGGCGACGGCAAAGCCGATTTCGCCATCACGATCGAAGGCACATTGTGGCTGGACGATATCCTCGTCTGACCTCCGATCGCCAACGGCCCGGGTCGGCTTTGCGCTGACCCGGGTCGCAGGTCTGGCACCCGCCCGTCAGTCCTCGCGCTTGTCGAACCGCACCTTCACATAGGCCCCCGGCGCGGGCTCGATCACCCCGAGCTTCGCGCCCGGTTCGCGCGCCTTGATCATCCGCCCGGACTGCTTGCCGAGCCAGGCGTCCCAGTCCGGCCACCAGCTGCCCGCGGTCTCCTCGGCACCCTGCTGCCAGGCTTCGAGCGTGTCGTGCGACATGTCGGGATTGGTCCAGAACTGGTACTTCTCGAGTGCGGGCGGGTTCACCACCCCGGCGATATGCCCCGAGCCCGACAGCACGAAGCGCACATCCGCGCCCTTCATCTCCTTGGCCCCACGATAGACCGAGGCCGCCGGCGCGATGTGATCCTCCTTGGTCGCCACGTGATAGACCGGCCCCTTGATGTCGGCGAGCGTCACCGTCTCGCCCTTCACCGTCAGGTCGCCCTTCACGAAGGCGTTCTTCACGTAGAAGGTGTCGAGGTAATAGCCGTGCACGAGGGCCGGCATCGCCGTCGAATCCGCGTTCCAGAACAGGAGGTCGAAGGGGAACGGGTCCTTCCCGAGCATGTAGTTGTTGACCACATAGCCCCAGATCAGGTCGTTGGCGCGCAGCATGTTGAAGGCGTCCGCCATCTTGTTGGCCGGCATGTAGCCCTTGTCCATCTCCTCGTTGATCACCCCGAGGATCTGCTCGTCGACGAAGACCTGCAACTCGCCGGCATCCTCGAAATCGAGCTGTGCGGTGAAGAACGTCGCCGAGGCCACCCGCTTGTCACGCTGCCGCCCCATATGGGCCATCATCGCGCCGGTGAGCGTGCCGCCGATGCAGTAGGAGGCGACGTTGAGGCTCTTCTGCCCGGTCTCCTCGAGCACCTTGTCGATGGCCGCCGAGGCGCCCTCGAACATGTAGCTCTCCCAGGTCTTGTCGCGCAGCTTCTCGTCGGGATTGATCCACGAGATCATGAACACCGTGTAGCCCTGGCCCACCAGCCACTTCACCATGCTCTTTCGTTCGTTGAGATCGAGCACGTAATACTTGTTGATCCAGGGCGGGATGAACAGCAGCGGCTTGGCGTGCACCGTCTCGGTGGTGGGCGCGTACTGGATGAGCTGCAGCATCTCGTTCTGCCAGATCACGGCCCCGTCCGAGATCGCGATGTTGCGCCCGACCTCGAAGGCATCCATGTCGGTCTGCCGGATCAGGAGCTTGCCCTTGCCGCGCTCGAGATCGGCGAGCATCATCTTCAGCCCCCGCACGAGGTTCTCGCCCTTCTCGTTGATCGTGGTCTCGAGCACTTCGGGGTTGGTGGCGAAGAAGTTCGCCGGGTTCATCGCCTCGACGAAATACCGCGTGTAGAACGCCGCCTTCTTGCGCTCCTTGGGGTCCATCTCGCCCACCGAACCCACGGTGTCCTGCATCCATCCCGAGCGTCAGCAGGTAGCTCTGCTTGAGATAGTCGAAGACCGCGTTCTCGGACCATTCCTTGTGGGCGAACCGCTTGTCGGCCTTCTTCAGATGCGGCAGCGCAATGGTCTCCGGCTCGTCCTTCGCCCCGAGCCAGCGCAGCATCGAATGCTGCCAGAGCGCCTGCTGCTCGGACCAGAACTCGATGGTCTTGTCGGCCACCTCCTGCGGGTTGTCCCACATGGTGCGGTAAAGCTCGGCGAAGGTCGGCCAGGTGTTGAGCGGATCGGGGTTCATCGGCCCGTGCTTGCCGCCCTCCTGCATCTGGGCCTCGAGGAATTTCTGCCAGATCTGGCCCGAAATGTCGAAGACCTCGGCCATGTTGTGGGCCATGTGATGGCTCTGCTCGGCCAGTGTGTCGAGATCGCGGCTGTCGCTCATGGCTATCCTCCCCGGAGCCGCGGCGGTTCGCCCGCCGCGTCGTTCTGCCGTCGATCATAAGTATCCGAGGCGCCCGTTTCCACTGCGGAATCGCCCGCTCGAGGATATGCTCCGCAGCCCCGCGCCGGATCGCGGTACCGATGGCATCTGGCCGGGCACGCCCCGGCAGGCATTGCCTGCGCCGCAAGGACCAGTGCTGCCCCCACCTGCTCCCGACCATGCGGCACCCCGCGATCGCCGCGATAGGGGCAGACCGCCCGGCCCTCTCCGGAAGTCAGCGCGGCGTACCGTCCGGCATCACTGGATCGAGAGATCGACCCGGAATGCGGAGGTCTGGCCCGTATCCGCGGCGTTGCCCATCTGGTAGACGCGGATGGTGTAGTCGCCATCCGCGGGCAGTGCCACGGTGGTGGTGTTGCCGTCGATCGAGCTGTTGTAGATCGCCTCGCCCGTCGAGCCCGGCGGCAGGATGTTGAAATAGACCGTGCTGCCGCCGTCGTCGGCGGTCAGCTCCACGAACATCTCCTGCCCGGCCTGGGCGCCCAGCATGTAATCGGCATAGCCGTCGCCCTCGATGGTGCCGCCGACATTGGTGCCGAAATTGCCCGGCGCGAACTCAACGGTGGTTTTCGTCTGCGAAAGCGCCGGCCCGGCGAGGAGCACGGCGAGGGCGAGGGTGGAAAAGGTGCGTTTCATGCGTGGATCCTCTCAGTCTGCTTCTGGGGTCGGATGACGTATTCGGGTCGGCGGAGGCCTGCGCCGGACAGGGCCATGCGTGTCGTCTTCAGCATCCGCACCAGCCTCGTGTCGTTCACCAAGCCATGCCTGCCCATCGTTTTCGGCAGATGACCCGGGGTAAATCCCACACAGCTCCGCAAAGTTCAACCAACCCACCGGCGCCCGGCATGGGCTGCCGTCGCCCGCCACCCGCCCGCCCCTGCCCTGACGTCACCCCGCAGGCTCCGGAACCGTCGCCGGGGCTGCGGCATTGTGTCCGCATCCACTGTGGCGCCCGTGCTGCCGCGCCGCCCGCAAACAAGCAAGGAGATCCCGGATGCACAGCATCATCTATCTCGTCGGCCTGATCGTCGTGGTTCTCGCCGTCCTGTCGCTGGTCGGCCTCGCCTGATCCCGCCCCCTCCCCGAAAGGAGCCCCCCATGACCCGGCCCCACAGCCCCGACAGCCCTGACGTCCTCGAAACGGCCCCCCGCGAGGGCGGCTACATGGACTGGGGCGCCATCATCGCCGGCGCGCTGATCGCCTGCGCCACCGCCTTCGTGCTCCTGACCTTCGGTGCCGCCATCGGCCTCTCGATCACCTCCTTCGAGCCGGGCGAGGGCGTCTCGCTCAGCTGGATCTCGATCGCCACGGGCCTGTGGTTCCTCTGGGTCGCGCTCACCGCCATCGGCGCCGGCGGCTACATCGCCGGCCGGATGCGCCGCCCGGTCGACCTCGCCGTCGACACCGAGACCGACACCCGCGACGGCGTGCACGGCCTCACGGTCTGGGGCGGCGCGGTGCTCCTGAGCGCGCTTCTCTCCGCCTCGGGCATCGGCGGTCTCGCCAGCATGGGCGGCTCCGTCGCCGGCTCCGCCGCGACCGCCGCCACCGAGGCGGTCTCCGGCAACCTCGACATGATCGGATCGCGCCTGACCCGCGGCGCCGACACTGCCGACGCCGAGCGCATCGCCACCGAAGCGGTGAGCCTCCTGCAAGCGAGCCTCGCCGATGGCGAGCTTTCGACCGCGGACACCGACTACCTCGTGGCGACCATCGCCGAAACCACCGGCCTCAGCGAGGCAGAGGCGAGGTCCCGCGTCGAAGAGGCCCGCACCCAGGCGGTGGAGGCCTACGACACCGCCCTCGCCGCCGCCGAACAGGTCCGCTTCGCCGCCGCCATCGCCGCCTTCGTCATCGCCGCGAGCCTGGTGAGCGGCGCTGCGGTCGGCTGGTTCGCCGCGACCACCGGCGGCGCGCACCGCGACCGCGCCCGGCCCTTCGGCACGCTCTTCCAGTAACCCGCCCAAGGAGGCTCCCCATGCCCGCTCTCATCGCCTGGCTGCTCGGCGCACCCCTCGTCGTGATCCTGATCATCGCCTTTCTCGCCTGATCGTCGCCCCGGCGCCCCGCGCCCCACGCCGGGCGCTTGCCAGCCGGACCATGCCCTGCTAGCGCGGCGCATGGTCCGTTCGCATCCTGCCCCCGCCCTGCTGGCCGCCGCCCTGCTGGCGCCGCTCGCCGCCTGCGGACCGCCCGCGGAGGTGGTCGCGGCCCGCGGCGCCCCCTCCAATCCCGACCTGCCGGCGCCGGCACTGCTGCCGACGGAGAACTTCGACGAGGCCCTCGCCGCGGCCGAGGCCGACACCACGCGCCTCGACGCCGAGACCGACGCCCTCGCCGCCCGCGCCGCCGCCCTCGAGGCCCGCGCCGCCAGCCTGTCCGCCCCGGTCATCCCCCCCGCCGACGCCGCCCGCCTCGAAGCCGCCACCGCGAACCCGCCCCAGATCCCCGCCCCCTGACGCCCCGCCCGATCCCGGAACCGCGCCACCACCCCCGCAGCACCTCGCTTCCCTCTTGCCCGGACTCAAGCCGCAGGCGCCGGGCCAGCCGCCCACCCCCGTCCGACGATCCGACACGATGCGCGTCAAGACACGGCGCTTGCCTCAACCTGGCGGACGGCACCATCCCGCGGACAGGCGCCTCCCCGACCTTCGACGAGCGCCTGATCGGCACGCTCAACCGCCCACGCCTCAGGAGGGTGCAATAATCCCACGCCCGGCGCAGGCGCCCAACCAGTCGCGTGGTCGATGGCTGGCCGGGCCGCGAGCCGCCAAAGAGCCCGCGTTAACCTCTCCCGACACCGCGCCAGTGTACGTACGGGATCCGTACAGCCTGCATACGCGATGCATACAGCCGTTTCGCCGGTTAACGCCGGTCGCTTGCCTCGCACCCCGCCGGGGTATACCAAGCGCGCATCCGCCCTCCGACCCGGTCACGCCCCATGCAAGAACAGTTCTACCGCATCAAGCGCCTGCCGCCCTACGTCTTCGCCGAGGTCAACCGCCTCAAGGCCGAATACCGCGCGGCCGGCATGGACATCATCGACTTCGGCATGGGCAATCCCGACATGGACACGCCCCCGCATATCGTTGAAAAGCTTGTGGAAACCGTCCGCAAGCCCCGCACGCACCGCTATTCCGCCTCCAAGGGCATCCCGGGCCTGCGCCGCGCCCAGGCCGGCTATTACGCCCGCCGCTTCGGCGTGACCCTCGACCCCGCCACCGAGGTCATCGCCACGCTCGGCTCGAAGGAAGGCCTCGCCAATCTCGCCATGGCGATCACCGCCCCGGGCGACGTGATGCTGGTCCCGAACCCCAGCTACCCGATCCACCCCTACGGCTTCATGATCGCCGGCGGAACCCTGCGCCACGTGCCGGCGCTTCATGACGGAAAATTCAATCCCGAAGAGTACTTGCGCGCGCTTTCTCGTGCAGTGCTTCACTCGGTTCCGGCCCCCGTCGCGCTGGTGGTATCCTTCCCCTCGAACCCCACGGCGCAGGTCACCGACCTCGATTTCTACCGCGAGCTGATCGCCTTCGCGAAGAAGAACCACCTCTGGGTGCTCTCCGATCTCGCCTATGCCGAGATCTATTTCGACGGCAATCCGCCCCCTTCGATCCTGCAGGTCGAGGGCGCGAAGGATGTCGCGGTGGAGTTCACCTCGCTCTCCAAGACCTTCGCCATGCCCGGCTGGCGCATGGGATTTGCCGTGGGAAATCCGCGGCTTGTCGACGCGCTTACACGTATCAAGTCCTATCTCGATTACGGCGCCTTCACGCCCGTGCAGGTCGCCGCCGCCGCCGCGCTGAACGGTCCCGACGATTGCATCGCCGAGATCCGCGCCACCTACAAGTCCCGCCGCGACGTGCTGGTCGATGCGATGGGCCGCGCCGGCTGGGACATCCCGCCGCCCCCCGCCACCATGTTCGCCTGGGCCCCGGTCCCCGAACCCTTCCGCGAGATCGGCTCCATGGGCTTCTCCAAGATCCTCCTGCGCGAAGCCGAAGTCGCCGTCGCACCCGGCATCGGCTTCGGCGAATACGGCGAGGGCTATGTCCGCCTCGGCCTCGTCGAGAACGAGCACCGCATCCGCCAGGCCGCCCGCGGCGTGAAGAAGGTGATGGCCAACGCCGAAGCCCTGAAGGGCAAGTACGAAGCCGACGCCGCGGCATGACCGAAGACAGCTTCGACCCCGAGCACCAGAAGGCGGAAACCGCCGCCAGCATCGCCCAGATCACCGCCGAAAGCGGCCTCGGTCCGACCGACCGCATCAATCTCGACCTCGAATTCGTCCCCGAGACCGAAGACGCTGACTCAGCCGCGCTCATCAAGGCACTGGGAAGTTTCGGCTATCTCGCCAGCGAGACCGAGGACGGCAGCGGCGTGCAGGCCGGCGTGCTCGACATCCCCTTCACCTTCGAGGCGATCTGGACCCACGAGGAGCGCACCACCACCATCGCCCGTGCCCGCGGTTTCGCCCCCGATGGCTGGGGCTTCTGGGAACCGTGACGGCCCCGCTGCGCCTCACCGTGATCGGTGCCGGCGCCCTCGGCGGCGCGATGATCCGCGCCGCCCTCGCCACCGGCACCGTCACCCCCGACACCCTGACGATCTGCACCCGCTCCGGCACCGCGTCCCACAGCGGTGGCGCCCGGATCATGACCGACCCGCAAGCCGCCATCGCCGGCGCGGAGCTTGTCCTCCTCGCCATCCCGCCGGCCGCCCTCGCAACCTTCACGATGGACGCTTCCGACACGACGATCCTGTCGGTCATTGCCGGCGCCAGCCTCGCGCGCCTCGAAACCGCCACCGGCTCGACCCGCGTCCTGCGCGCCATGTCGAGCCCCGCCGCCGCCCGCGGCCTCGCCTTCTCGCCGGTCTTCCCGGGTCCCGGCGCAACCCAGATCGACCGCGACCGCGCCCTGCGCCTGCTCGCGGCCTGCGGCGAGACGGCGATCGTCCCGGACGAAAGCCAGATCGACAGCTTCACCGCCCTGACCGGCCCGGTTCCCGGCCTCGTCGCCTTCTTCGCCGCGACGATGATCGACCACGCCACCCGAGCCGGCATCGACCCCGCAATCGCCGACCGGGCCGTGCGCCAGCTCTTCCTCGCCGCCGGCACCGAGCTTGCGCAGGATGCGCCCACCGCACGAGAACACGTCGCCGCGATGATCGCCTATGCCGGCACGACCGCCGCCGGGCTGGAGGTCCTCGCGGGCAGCGACGCCGCGGAGGTGGTCGACCGTGCTCTCACCGCCGCGACCCTGCGCGCCCGCAGCATCGCCGGGCCCTCCTGACGCCGCTTGCCGATTGCGGCCCCCGCGGCTCTCGCTTAGGACAGGCGCGGATTTTCCTCGCTGCCGGAGCACTGCCGCATGACCAAGCCCCTGCGTATCGGACTGGCCGGGCTCGGCACCGTCGGCGCCGGCATCGTCGCCATCCTCCAGACCAATGCCGCGCTCATCGCGGCGCGTGCCGGCCGGCCGATCATCCTCACCGCCGTCTCGGCCCGCAACCGCAGCCGCGACCGCGGTGTCGATGTCTCGGGCTATGCCTGGGAGGATGACCCCGTCGCCCTCGCCCGCCGCGACGATGTCGATCTCGTCATCGAGGTCATGGGCGGCGAGGACGGACCGGCCAAGGCCACCAGCGAAGAGGCGCTCGCGCGCGGCAAATCGCTGGTCACCGCCAACAAGGCGATGATGGCCCGCCACGGCCAGGCCCTCGCCGAAGCCGCCGAGGCCTCGGGCGCGGCGCTGCGCTTCGAGGCCGCGGTGGCCGGCGGCATACCGGTCGTGAAGGCGCTCACCGAAGGCCTCGCCGGCAACGGGGTGACGCGGGTGATGGGCGTGCTCAACGGCACCTGCAACTACATCCTGACACAGATGCAGGCCCATGATGCGCCCTATGACGACGTGCTCGCCGAAGCCCAGCGGCTCGGCTATGCCGAGGCGGATCCGGCCTTCGATGTCGGCGGCATCGACGCGGCGCAGAAACTTGCGCTGCTCTCGGCCATCGCCTTCGGCACCCGGGTCGATTTCGACGGGATCACCGTCGAGGGCATCGAGCGGGTGAACCTCGCGGACATCGAGCACGCCGCCGAACTCGGTTACCGCATCAAGCTCCTCGGCGTCGCCCAGCCCGCCGGCGGCGGCATCGAGGCGCGGATGCAGCCCTGCCTCGTGCCTGCCGGCTCGGCGCTGGGCCAGCTCGAGGACGTCACCAACATGGTCGTGCTGGAAGGCGACGCCGTCGGGCGGATCGTGATGGCCGGCCCCGGCGCCGGCGCCGGCCCCACGGCCTCGGCGATCATGGGCGACGTCATCGACATCGCCCGCGGCTTCCTCATGCCCGCCTTCGGCATCCCGGCGGCCGATCTGAGTGCCGCGAAGCCCGCCCCCGAAAGCAGCCCGGCGGCCCATTACCTGCGCATTCTCGTGTCCGATGCTCCGGGCGTGCTCGCTCGGGTCGCGACCGCACTCGGCAAGGCCGGGATCTCGATCGACCGGATGCGGCAGGTGCGCCATGAGGGCGACGACGTGCCGGTGCTGATCGTCACCCATGCCACCCGCCGCGCGCCCCTCGACACCGCACTGGCCGAGATCGCCGCCCTCGACGTCTGCCGCGCCGAACCGGTGGCGATCCGGATCGAAGACGTCTGAATGGGCGCGCCCGCGTTCACAGTCCGCGCGACCCGGCCGGGCGACCTCGCCACCGTCGAGGCCATCTACGCGCATCACGTGCTGACCGGGCTCGGCTCCTTCGAGGAGGTGCCGCCGGGAGCCGCCGAGATCGCGTCGCGCTGGCGCAATGTGACGGAAGCGGGCCTGCCGCATCTCGTCGCCGTGGCGGAGGGCACGGTGCTGGGCTTCGCCTATGCCGGCCCCTACCGGCTGCGGTCGGCCTACCGGTTCTGCCTCGAGGATTCGGTCTATGTCGCCGCCGACGCCTCCGGACGCGGCATCGGTCGCGCGCTTCTCGACGCGGTTCTCGTCGCCTCCGAAGCGCAGGGCTGCCGCCAGATGATCGCCGCGATCGGCGACAGCGCCAATGCCGCCTCCATCGGCCTCCACCGGGCGGCCGGGTTCCGCCACACCGGCACGCTCGAGGCGGTCGGCTTCAAGTTCGGTGCCTGGCGTGACGTTGTCTTCATGCAGCGCGCCCTCGGCCCGGGCGGCGACACCCTTCCCGTGTCGCATCCGGCATAGTTAGCCCTCTGCCCCGAGTTGGACCTGTTGTTTCTATGGGTTCGCCGACTGGATCGGCCGGCGAACTGCCCTTTTCGTCTGCCAATGTTCGCCCTCTGCTATACGAGGCGGCGAGTTGGTGTGTTTGCCTGACAGCGGCAAAAAAAACCGCCCCAGAGGGCGGCTTGCTCAGGTCTGCATTTGTATCTTCCGGTCATAGGTCGGCACGGCGGAACACAAGTCTGTTCAGGTGGTCCCGGGGAAGGATCGGCGCAATCTCGGCGTCGTCGAGTTGCCGTTGAAGCGCATCGGTGGAAAGCCCCCGCTCCTCGGCGAGCGCAGCGAGGTCGACGTGATCCGCCGCGAACGCGTCGAGATCCAGCGGATCGAACCACGAGGTTTGCGTGCGCGCCGGATCGCCGCTCACGAATGCCCGAAGGTGCGGGCGCCCGTCCCGGCGGCGCCCAGCGATCAGGGCCCGCATGCCGCTTTTTTCGAGCTGCAATCGCGTCGCAGCCTCGCCGATCGGGCCCCTGCCGCGCGCTTCCCGCGCGTCCAGGACCCGGACCACTTCGTCCGGATCGATCACAACCGATTTGAGCCCCATCTCCTCGTCGAGGAGTTCGAGGCGGCCAAGGTCTCCGTCGAGCACGAGGCGAACGATGTCGGTGACCTTCCGCTTCGTGATCGGGGCCGCATCGATGACGTGGTGTATGCCCGGGCCGGGACTGTCTGCCGGCACACCCTTCACGCGGAACCGGGAGAGGAAGGCGTCGACATCCTCCTTCGCCACCAGGTTCGACATCGTCGCGTCCGTCGAGGCCCCGGTGCGCTCGATCAGACCATGGCGCACCAGTTGCCTGACCGCCTCCTCTGCGCCGTACCGGGCCAGATCCGAATGAAAGCTGTCGATCCCGCCAATGACCGCGCGCACGGCATGACGCCCCGGAATCCTGAGCGGCGGAAGGCCGGCCGCATTCCGTCCGGCGTTCGCTACCCTGAAGGCGATCCGGACGTCCTCCTCGACGCGGGTCTTCGGCGGCCTGTTGGGGCTGAGCCAGCTCTCCTTCACCACGAGGTGTAGCAGCGCCAACTCCTCGGCGTCGAAGCGGCTCATCCGGTTGCCGCATCTGTGGTACCCGTCGGCGAGGCCTGCCTTGCCGGCCCGCTCGCTCTCGCGCACCCATTCGAGCAGTGTGCGGGTCAACCGCCCTGATCGTCCGTTCCACGACGCCGCCCCGTAAACCGCGTCCTGCACCCTTCCGGGCCGACGCCTCGCGCTCCATTTTTTCGGTATCAGCCTGCTGATCGAGATAGGAGCGCGCGCATCTAGGATCTGCTCCTCCATCGCATGTACCGACCTCGAAGTCTTTTTCACCAGACCGGCGCGATAAAGTTCCTTGAAGCCCTCGACCAGCGCGTTGCGCACGTCGAGTCTCCGCCTTCACCGCCGCCGGAAGGTCGCCGACCGGCGCACAGGCGGCGAGTGCAAACACGGGAGCGCGCTGGAACGCCGGCAGGTAATAGTCCACCTCGCGGCGGACCTTGCCCTTCGCGCTCAGCGCGTTCAGGAGCGCGAAGCGGAACGTCTCGGCGAGGCCCTCGCCGTCGGCGGGAATGAGGACGGAGGCGTCGGACATTCGCTGCACCAGACGGAAGGCCCTGCCCTTGATGGTCACCCGGTCGTTCGGACCGATGCTGAACCGCGGAAAGCGCGTGTCGAAATCGAGGCTCATCTCGCACCTCCATTCCGCTGGACGAGGGACACGGGCGTGATCGCTTCCCGGCGCGATGTCTAGAGCGCACCCGTCCTGATCAGGCGCAGGAGCGCGCGGTAGCCCCGGGCCTCGAGCCCTGTCCCCACCGTCAGCTCGCGCAGGATCGTGGCGCCGATCAGGGCATCCACTACCGTCCGTGACACCGTCTCCGCCTCGGGATCCGCTTCGCGTACCGCCGCCATCAGCTTCGCGTTGTGCAGGGTCACCGGATCGACGTCCGCCTCGGTGAGCAGGCGAACCTCCGAGGCGAATCGCGTCTCACGGACCCACCAGGCCACCTCACGCATCTCCGCCAGGAAACGACCGGAACGCAGCCGGGCCTCCGGCTTGACCGTGTAGGCGATCCGCACACCGGTTCGCTGTGTGGCGACCGCGTCGAAGAAGTGGGTCTGCTCGGCACCGGCCAAGCGGTAGCGGAAGCGCACCTGCTCCAGAAGATCGGAGATATCGGGATCGGCGTTTAGGATGAAGAAGTGGCTGAGCTCGAGATGGGACTCGGCCTGGACCCGCACGCCGGCCCCGTCCCCGAGGACGGCGAAGGCGGTGCAGTGCCCTTTCGAGGCGTTTGCGACGTTGCGGTCGGCGCGGCTCGGCGCGGGGAGAAGGCGGGTAGTCTGAAGGTCGGGCATGATCTGATCCTGTCCGGTGTTCCGTAAGCGGACCGCGAGGTTCGGGCGCCGCGTGGGCGCTCAAGGGCGGGGGCGCCTTCTGCGCCACCGGGGCCGGGCAGTATCCCGGCTCTCTGGAGCGGACGTCGGTCACTCTGCCGGAGAGCCAAAAAAATCCGTGCCAAGGGTCCCCTGAAAAAAAATCTTGACGCGCCAGGCGCGCTTAGCGCTCCAAGACCGAGAAACCTTGCCTTTGCGCGTCCCACCCGGTTCGGGTGACTGGCCCCTATTCGGCGCCCTCGCGCCGAAGCAAATCGAGGGCCCTTTCAGCCGCGACCAGATTACGGGCACGGCACGTCGCGGCCAGAAACGCGCGCGGGGCATCCGCAACGACTGCGAGGGAATCGGCTTCGAGCATGCGCTTCTGGCATGGCCCCGCCTCCCACTCGATCACGTCATCACCGACAACGTGCTTCGGCATCCATTCCAAACTCCTCTCGGAGCCGGCCACGATCATCCGCTCGCATAGCGACAGGAGCGCGATGACGCGCATCCGGACAGGTTGTCCCAGCGCACTGGTTGCTTCCAAGCAACCCGCCAAGGCCCGAAGTTCGAGTTCCGCCATCTTCCGCAGCGGCTCCGCCTCGGTTGAGCGAAGGGCCAGCGCGGCCTCTCGCCCTGCAGCCAGCGCTCCGGCAGCGGCGTCCAGTGCCACTTCGCAGGTGAGATTCTTGGTCTTGGAAGTCATGGGATGCCCCTCCGGGACAGATCGACGGCATCGTGTGGCTCGTCAATCGCCCGGGGGGGATAGCGCGGAAGGTCCGCCCCACCACTGCGGCAAAACCCAGTTGGTCCTCGTCCGTCAAGGGGAATTGCTGGGCACCTCGGTACTTCCGGAATGAAGATTGGCCCAACTCGGCGAGCCAAAAAGTATTCTCGGAAAAAAGTTGATGCAGGACCAAATTTCTGAACCCTACGGAAGTATATCACTCTCAAAAAGAGTCCATCCGATCTAGTAATCAGGAAAATATCACTAATTTTGCTCACTTATCTCGCTTCGATGCGCATCTTCTAGACCACGGATACGTCGTCATGGGAGGGCAGATTGCAAACGCCTCGATCGTCACCATGCCACTCCAGCTCATTGTTGACCGCGATTCGTCGTTCGCCAGCAGCTTCACTCAACCTGAGCCTGAATTGCGTCCCCGATCACGGGGCAAGGGTCCGCGTATCTGCTCAAGGGGTTAGAATGGCGATCACTAAGGTATCTGCCGGCTCAGGCCGGAAATCAGCTTCCGGCGACATCCGTAACAGGGCCGGTGATCATGCCAGCCGGCCTGAAGGCATCCATCCTCCCGTCATTCTTCTCGGGTCAGGAAGATGATCTTGATGGCGAGACCGGGGGCGTTGTCGTTCAACTCCAGACGCGCTTTGTGCAGGCCGCACACTGCGGCGACGAGGCTCAGGCCGAGTCCGCTGCCATCGCTTGTCCGGCTGCGTTCGAGCCGGTAGAGCCTCCGCAGGACCTGCCCGCGTTCCCCGGCCGGAATGCCCGGTCCGTCGTCGCGGACCGACATCTCAACGGAGTTCTGGGCGCCGACGACGCCGACCTCGATGCCGCATCCCCGCGGGGTATGGCGAAGCGCGTTTTCGATCAGATTCGCGATCACCTGGGTCAGGAGGTGCCGGTCTCCGCGCACCGTGAACGAGCCAGACCCGCTGACCCTGAACGCAAGTCGATGTCCGCTTTCTTCCGCCGCCGGTCCGTAGACATCGACGACGTCCTCGGCGATCTCGCGTAGTTCGACCGGGCCGAACAGGTCGCGCACGTCGCCCCCTTCGATCTCGGCAATCTGCAGAAGGGCGTGGAAGGTCTTCACGATCCGGTCGGTATCGTCCAACGCGGCGTCGAAGATGAGCTTCTGGTCTCGCGAAAGGGCCGTCTTCGACGCCAGCTTGTCGAGCAGGACGGCGACACGCTGAATGGGGGTCTTCAGATCGTGCGCGATGTCGGCCGACACCTGTCGGAGCGACGCGATGGAGGCTTCCTGCGCCTGCGCCATCCGGTTCACCGCCAGTCCAATCCGCGACAGGTGTTCGAGCACTTCGCCGGAAACGGCCACCCGCGCGCCGAGATACCCGTTCGTCAGAGCGCCGAGGACCGTCCCGATCTCCTCGATCCGGTCGCGGGCGCGACGCGCGACCAGAAGCCCGATGGTCGAGGCGATCGCGAGCGTGGGCAGGAGCCCAATCAAGAACACGGCCAAGAAGATCTCGCCCATCTCGATTATCTGCTCGCGCGTGTGCGCGACGACCAGCTGGCCGCGTCCGACCCGCCGGCTAGAGCATCCTGCATTTACGTTGAGACATATCCGGCATTGCGAAAGTAGTTCCAGCACTCATCCGGGGTGAAGAGATCGCAGGTTTCGCCGAGGGCTTGCAGAAGCTGGTCGAAGGTGCGGGCCCCTGTCCCGCGCAGGAGCGCCTGAGTTGAGAAGGCCATCTCGATCGGGTTCAGGTCCGGGGAGTTTTGAAGGCCATCTCGATCGGGTTCAGGTCCGGGCTGTGGGGCGGCAGAAACAGGAACCAGCAGCCTTGGCCGCTGAGGGCCCGGGCGGCGCGAGCGTTCCTGTGGGTGCTGAGATTGTCGAGGATGACGACGGTCCCCGGCTCGAGTGCCGGCGCGAGCTGGGTTTCGACGTAGGTGGCGAGGGCTTGGCCGTTCATCGCGCCGTCGATGATCCACGGGGCAATCAGCGCTTCCCGGGTCAGTCCCGCGATGAAGGTCTGGGTGCGCCATCTGCCGAAGGGAGCTGCAGCGTTCAGACGTCGGCCCTTCGGGGCGCGGCCCCGCAGCCGGGTCATGTTCGTCTTCACCGACGTCTCGTCGATGAACACCAGCCGATGCGGTCGGGCCTGCATGAACGGCTGGCGCCGCGCTATCCAATCCTTGCGGGCGCGGGCGACATCGGCGCGGCGCCGCTCGTCCGCGACCAGCGACTTTTTTTATACGTCAAGCCGAGACGGCGCAGGGCGCGCGACAGCGAGGTCTCGTCCACATGGACACCCTCGGCCTCAGCCAGCGCGCCTTGGAGTTCGCGCATGGTGATGTCCGGGTCCTGTTCGACGAGTTCGAGGAGAAAGCCACGGTATGGACCAGGTTTGCCCGATCCCGGCGGACGTCCGCATTTGGCGGGGGCGAGCGGCTCGCCGCGCCGGACCTTGCGCGCAAGCCGCGCGCCGGTCGCCGCGGAGATCATCAGACGCCGGGCGGCTTCACGGCCGCTGAGGCCGGTCTCGACAGCCTGTCGAAACCGGCGCCGAAGGTCGAGCGAAAGGGGGGCGCGCATGGCATGATCCTCCTGAACAGGATGAATCACAACAAACCGCTCAAGGGAATCCCCAATTCAACGTAGCCGCAGGACGCTTTAAGTGCGAGGTAGCTGTCCGAGAGGTCGCCTCCGCCGTCGATGGCGCCTTCGGCAATGACGCTGAAACCGCTCACCGGCGGAAAGCCGTCCACGTTGCCAACGCGCGGCCCGCGGTCCGGCGTGTACTGGATGATCATCGTGGCAGGGTCGATCGTCGCCGCGTCGCCGATCAGACGTTCGCGGAGATCCTCGGTGTCGCGGATAGAGAGGTAGCTCGCCATCGACTGGCCCACCTGGTCGCGGAGGATCGAATCGAAGTTGCTCCGGACGACCGCGTAGGCCACTACGAAGCAGATCAGCAGAGACAGAGTGAAGACTGCGATCAGGATGGCGGTGAGCTTCAGCGGCGTCGATTGCCGCGCCGCCGCCGACACAAGTCTCATTCAGCCTCGATCCGGTAACCCGAGCCCCGCACGGTCTGGATCAGCTCGGTATCAAAGGGCTTGTCCACCTTGCCGCGCAGACGGCTGATATGCGTCTCGACCACGTTGGTCTGCGGATCGAAGTGGATGTCCCAGACGGCCTCGAGCAGCATGGTCCGGGTCTGTACCCGGCCCTTGCGCCGCAGCAGCCGTTCAAGAAGAGCGAACTCGCGTGGCAGGAGGTCGATGCTTCGACCGGCGCGGGTGATTTTGCGGGTGAGAAGATTCATCTCGAGGTCACGGGCACGGAGCGTTGTCGGCTCGTCGCTCATGTGCGGACGGCGGCCGAGCGCAGCGACCCTCGCGCTCAGCTCACCGAAAGCGAACGGCTTGACGAGGTAGTCGTCGGCGCCGGCGTTGAGCCCTTCGATCCGGTCGTTGACGCCGCCGAGCGCGGTCAGCAGAAGGACGGGCGCGCGGTTCTTGGCGCCGCGCAGAGTCTTGACGATGGAGACGCCGTCGAGGCCCGGTAGCATACGGTCGAAGATCAGGACGTCGTAGCTGCCCACCGATGCCTGGATCAAGCCATCCTGCCCGTTCTCGATCAGATCGACTGAATGGCCCTCCTCGCGCAGGCCCTCTGCGATGTAGGCGCCTGTCGTTGCGTCGTCTTCGACCACAAGTATCTTCATGTCGTTCCCGCTAAGAAAGGCTGGCGACGAAACGTTCGCCGCCAGCCGTGGATGACGGAAGTTTTCGACCAGGTCAACCGCGGTCGTCGTCCGCGTCCTTTCGGTCATCTTCGCCGACCTGCCTGTCGTTGTCATCCTCGTCGTCCATGGCTTCGATGGTGACCGACCCGTCCGCGGGGTTGAAAAGGGTTTCCGTCTTGCTGCCGTCGGGCATCTTCAGCTCGACTTCTATCATCCCGGCGGCGCGGTCGTCGCCATCCCACGAAGTCTCGACCGCCTAGCCACCGGTCTCCGTCTCCGCAGCGTCGATGACCTGCGCCAGCGTCTGGGTATTCAGGGCAGGCTGCGTCTGCACCGCGCCGTCGGTCTGCTGCGGCGCGCTCGCCGCGGCGGTGACGCCTACTCCGACGAGAGCGAGAAGGACGGCAGCGTCGAGTGTCTCCAATCTGTTTCTCATCGTTTTCTCTTTGGATCTTGGAACGAAGTCCCGCTGGTCCCGTGACCTCAAGATGGGCACCCGCCACCGACGGGGCCTGACCGCCACATTACAAATTCGCAACTACTCGAGGCGTATGCCCTCGGGTAGGTTCCGCAGACTGGTTCGACGCGGAGGCGAAAATGGGATCGGGTCCAGGAACGCCTCGGCGGGGAACAATCCGCAAAGTCGCGCCATACGCCTTTGCCGCGATCGCTGCGCTTGCTCTGATCTACAGCGGAGCTTCCGGCTACATCTTATCCCGGCTGCTCCATGAGGGACACCGGTTGTCCGGGCGACCTGAGGCGGGAATGTCGCCGGAGCGGATCCTGCTCGACGCCTATAACGGCGCCGGGGGGAAGCTCACGCTTCTGGCCGCCGGAGACATCGCGCATTGCCACGATGAGAACCCCGGCGCGAACATGGCCGCGAGAACCGCTGCCTTGGCTGCAGAGTGGCCGAGGGCTCCGGTGCTTGCGCTCGGCGATCTCGCATATTCAAGCGGCACCCCCGCCGAATTCGAGAACTGCTTCGATCCGCTTTGGGGCGGCCTGAAGTCCCGTACGTTGCCTACGCCGGGGAACCACGAGTACAAAACCTTGGGCGCCTACGGGTATTTCGACTACTGGGGGAGGCAGGCCGGACCCGAACGGCGCGGATACTATTCCGCGCGGGTCGGAGACTGGCTGCTCCTGTCGTTGAACAGCGAAGTCGCGGCGGATCCGGCTTCGGATCAGGGCCGCTGGCTGGAAGAGGCGTTGAGCGAAGCTCCCGACGCCTGCGTGATCGCGTTCTACCACAAGCCGGCTTGGTCTTTGAGGGCCAGGGACCAACACGACAATGCGGTGCTGCTGTTCGGACGGTTGCGGGAGGGCGGCGCGTCTCTCGTCCTGAACGGACACAATCACTTCTACGAGCGTACCAAGCCGCTCGGTGCGAATGGCGACATCGACGAATCCGACGGAACCGTCGCGTTCACGGTCGGAACCGGCGGCAAGGACACCTCGAGGTCCTACGATGTGACGGTAGAGTCGGCCAAGGCCATCTTCGGCCACACCGGGCTGCTCCGGATCGAGCTTCGCGACGACGGATATTCCTGGTGGTTCCACGACGCCGAGACGAAGGCGGTCCTCGACGAAGGCTCCGCCGGATGCAACCCCCGGACCGAAGCGTCCTGAAATCTACTCACTTCCGCAGGATCCCGCGTACGGGCCCCACGATCAACCTGGCTGCGCCGGCGAGCGGCGCGATAGACGGAAGCACCGAACGGCAGCAGAGATGGCGCCGCCGCGTTTATAGGATCTATGTATGGTCGATGATCGCCGCGTGTGTCTGGCACGCGAGTTGCGTCTTTGCAAAATTTGGGTGGATAGCCCCGCATCCGGAATTGGTCTCGAGCCGCAAGCGCTCCGAGATTACGGATTTGCAATTTGGAAGCCATGTCCGTGAAACATCCCGCCTTCATCACCAGAGGCGCTGTGGGTCTCACGACCGGAGCCGCGTAGACGCGCAGCCCGATCGTTCGCGTCATATCGAACTGGATCGGTCCCGGACGATCTCGTCAAGCGGAGGCGCTTCCTTGGAACGTCTCCGTCCATTTCAGGAAGAGGTTCGCATGTCCGAGACCGGGTATTGGCTGCTGGTGGGATTTCTGGGACAGGCCCTCTTTTCGGCGCGCTTTCTGGTCCAATGGCTTGCGAGCGAATTACGTCGGGAGAGTTTTGTGCCTTTGGCTTTTTGGTGGTTCTCCCTCGCCGGCGGCGTGACTCTTCTCTTTTACGCCGTCTGGCGGGGGGATCCTGTATTCATCACGGGTCAGGCCTTCGGCCTTCTGGTCTATATCCGCAATCTCATGCTGATCCGGGCAAAGTCTCGGACCAGGGTCGCGACGTGATCCCGATGCGTTGGACGGGGCGCACGCTCGTCGCCATCGGGATCTTTCTCGCCTCGGCAGTCGCGATGATCTTGATGCGGCCTCTGCTCCCGATCGACGAAACGCGGTATCTGACGGTCGCCTGGGAGATGTGGAACGACCGGTCCTGGATCGTGCCGCACCTGAACGGCGAGGTTTACAGCCACAAGCCCCCGATGCTGTTCTGGATCATCAACATGGCCTGGTCGGTCACGGGCGTCAGCGAGGTCGCGGGCAGGCTCGTCGGTCCGGCTTTCGGGGCACTTTGCGTCGCCCTGACCGCCGGTCTCGCCCGCGCGCTCTGGCCCGAGACCCCCGACCGGGCGGGACGCGCGGCGCTGATTCTCGCGACGACGGGGGTTTTCCTTCTCTACGGGTCCGCCACGATGTTTGACGCGATGCTCGGCGCCGCGTCGCTACTCGCTCTGCTCGCGGTCTGGAAGCTTTCTTCGGAGGCGCACGTCGCGACCGCCGCCGGCCTCGGGGCCGCCCTCGCGTTCGGAGTGCTCGCGAAGGGCCCCGTGATCCTGGTCCATGTCATGCCTGCGGCTCTTCTGATGCCGCTCTGGGCCGAAACGGATGGTCGGGCGCCGCTCCGGTCATATTACGTATTGATAGCGTCGGCTCTGGGCTTCGCTCTCCTGCTGATGTCACTTTGGCTGGGTCCCGTGATCCTGTTCGGCGACACGGCCTACCGCGACGACCTGCTCTGGCGTCAGACGGCCGGTCGTGTTGTAAGCTCGTTCGCGCATGACCGACCCTTCTGGTTTTTCCTGGCCCTGGCGCCGGTGTTCCTGTGGCCCTGGGGCTGGAGCCGGGCGGGTCTGGGCGCGCTTTCTCCCAAGCTTGGCTGGTCTACGCCTCAAGGCCGGTTTCTGCTTGTTGCCGCCGGGTCGGCGCTCCTGATCTTCAGCGCGATCAGCGGCAAGCAGGCGCATTATCTGATTCCCGAGTTGCCGCTGCTCGCGCTGCTTCTTTCCGGCATGAAAGAAATTCCGGGCGAGGGTATCTGGCGACTTGCGCCGGTGGTACCGGTGATGGTGCTGGGCATCGGCGCTGTACTTCTCTTTTTCGGGATCCTTCTGCCTGCGTCGGCCGACGGCACCTCGGTCGGCGCTTTGGGGCTGCTCATCGCGATGGCCATTCTCGCATTCATGATATGGCTTGCGCTGCGGTCGCGGTCGCCTTTGGCGGCCTGGGCGGCGATCGCACCCTTGGCGCTGCTCGTCATGCATCTCGTCGCGTTCGACGCCGTCTGGATGACCCACAATCCGGGGAAGATCGGCGGTCTCCTGAGTGCGGAGGGGGAAAACGGCGTCGCCACGACCGACCGGAAATATGCCGGGCAATTCAGTTTCAGCGCCCGACTGACGCAACCGGTCAAGGTTCTGGGGGACGAGACTGAAGTCCTTGCTTGGTCCGGATCACATCCCGGAGGCCTCGTCCTTTCCAGGAAACCTGTTGAAATGGAGAAGGCCTCGCCGATCCTCGAGGCGAGGTTTCATGGTGATGACTGGTCCGTCTATCGGATCGGGCCGGTTGAATAGAATGCCGTCAGCGCGACTCCTCGCCTGTTCGGAGCGGAGCTTGATGGGTTTTTTGGCCTTTTAGCGTTGTTGGCCCGACAATACCCGCGAACAAGGATATCGCCGCGCCGTCGAACCTCCCACGGCAGCCGACGGTAAATGCGTCGAGAGTTCGCTGTCGAAGCGGTCAAGATAGGCGCAGAACTTGCCCGTCGAGATCAAATGCTTGATCAGGGTTCTGCGCAGATTCCGGCGGTTCCGGTGGGGCGGTACGCACACGGCTTCCAGCGAGGCGACTTCCGGATAGTGCGCGGCGAAGAAACGCGCGTATTCGCTCCGGAATCTCAGTGGAAGCCTTCCGTCGCTCCGCGTCCACGGCTTTCTAGGCCCGATGAAGTGGACAACGTTGGCGGTCTCCATCGCCTCGAAGAGCATCGACGCCCAAGTGTATTGCCAGTTCCAGACCGGGCTGAGTTCGACCCAGTCGCCGTGCAGCGCGACATTCAGCATGTCCTGGTCGTGGCCCGCGAGCTTGGTTCCGCCGGCGGCACCCACCTCCATGCACTGCGCGAGGATCTCCTGGCCGTTGAAGGTGGGCACGTCGATCAGCAGCACGCCACTGTTGAGGAACGGCGCATGGCCGAGCCCACGCTGTCTGAACGCGGCGGGCATCCGGGAGGGAGTGCGCCACTGGATGTTGTCCCTGACGGCAGCGATCGCGCAGGGTCCGAGGTCGAGGTCGAGCAGCGCCTTGAAGTCGCCGCCCTGCACGTTCTCATCCGCGTCGAGGTAGAGGATCCTCCGGTAATCGCCGGAAAACGCGGCCGCCAGGGCCAGTCTGGTATAGACCGCCGAGGTGCGCCTTGCGTCGAGAGGTAAGGTTCCGAAGAGGCCGCTGGTCTCGAGGTGACAGAGCCGGATACCAAAATGCCGAAGGCCGCTCGGGATCTCGATGCGATCCGTCGAGACGACCACGATGTCGAACGTCCTGTCGGGGTTGAGCATCGCGATCTGTCGCGCCGCGAAGAAAGCGTATCGCGAATAGCCGTCGTCAACTGCGAACATCACCGCCGTGTCCGCATTGGCCTTTCCGGCTGTCGGGAGCGAGATGTGCATGGGTCTCTCCTGGAATTTCGATATGCGGGGCGATCGAGAGGATCGGGAGCTGCGAAACCGAGCGGCGGCGGGATGTTCGGGGCACGGAACACGAATGATTTCGCCGGAACGTGGCCGCATCCTTTCGGCGGCACTACAGATCTTTAATTCCAGCGAAGGGATGCGAGGGGATGAGCGCAGAACCGCGGTGTCGGAGCGATTGCGGGGCAAGCCGTTGAAACGAAGTTGATTTTCAGGGCTGGAAAGCGGCAAGAAAGCTGGCTGGAAACAGGACTTGCCGATTGGCTGGCCTTTCGCGCCGTTCTCGAGGCGACCCGGCTGGGGCCGGGCCCCGGGGTCTCCACGCTGCCGGATCTGCGCGACAGCGCCATGCGCTTCCGAAGCGACCGCCGATCTCGAACGCGGTGATGACAGTCGGGGGATCGGCGCGAAATCGGTGACCGGCTTCCGATCGGAGCCGGTCACCGGTCGCGGCTGGATCGGCGAGCGAGGACCGGGCCAGCGTCGACACCTCGCCGCGTCACGGTCATCCAGACGACGAGGGCCGTGATCGCGGCGAGAAAGATCGCGCTCGTGACGACGGTGCCGAGCCCGAAGCCGCCGTACTCGGCCGGCTGGGACAGCAGGTCGCCGAAGGAGGCGCCGAGCGGTCTGGTGAAGATATAGGCGAGCCAGAAGGCGAGGATCGGGTCGAGCCGCAGGAAGAAATAGCCCGCCGTGATCGAGGCGATGATCATGCCGAACAGGATACCGGTGGCGAGATAGCCGAGAGCGAAGTGCTCCGCCACCAGATCGCCGGCGGCAGTGCCGAGCGCGAAGGTGAAGAGGATCGCCAGCCAGTAGAACGCCTCGCGTCGCGTGGTCGTGACCGCATGGATCGACAGGGTGCCTTCGATCATCCACCAGACGGCGAAGGTCACGGCGAGGGCGGCGGTGAAGAATGCGGTGGTGGTGATCAGGGACACGCCGAAATTGTCGACCAGATTGTCGGTCACGAGGGTGCCGACAATCGAGATCAGCACCACCGCGAGCCAGTACGACCAGGCGACATAGCGTTTCTGCCCGAATTGCAGGACCAGTGCGCCGACGAGGATTGCCGCCATCAGAAGCGACGTGGCGGTCAGGCCGAGACCGAGGTTGACGGCGAGGAAATCCGCCGCCGTCTCGCCCATCGTGACGGCCATCAGCTTGATCAGCCAGAATTCGACGGTGACGGCCGGGACCCGGTTCGGGGTCGCGGCCCTGTGCGTCGTGTCGAGGCGGTCCCGCGCCGCCGGGGCGTTCAGAGGGGATATCCGGGTCATGTCGTGCGTCCTTTCCGACGTCAGTTTGACATCAGGGCGAGGCCCTGGGCGAAGAAGTCGTCGGCCCGGGCGTCGTCGTCGGCGTTGCACCGCTCGGTCCCCTTGGCCTGAAGCGCGCCGACCGCAGAACGCGCGGCGTCCGACAGGGTCGCGCCCGCCAGCGTCGTGCGGAACCTGTCCAGCATGACCTCGCAGGGCAGCGGCCGGCCGTTGGCATCCGAGATGATGATTCCCGAAACGGTGAGGGGTTCGCCTGCCATGGTGGTGTCCTGGCCCCGCATCGGATCGGCCAGCGCAGACTGAAGATCCGCCAGCGTCCGCGCCACCGTCGCGAGGTCAGGCGTGCCGGCGCGAAGGGCGCTCAGCGCGTCATCAATGGCGACGTCGACATTGCCCCATGCGCGACGGTGTTGACGGGACGCAGGGACGGCTGCGCCTCGTCCCATGCGGACTCCAGATCGGTGATGCGAAGCTCCGCCGCGGCCATGTCGCCGGTTCCGGCGATATCCTGCACGTCCGTGGCGATCCATTCAAAGGGCGTCATGTCGCCAAGCGACGGGGCGGACGCCACGGTCGGGACAACCGGTCTGAAATAGGAATACCCCGCCGCGAACACGGCGACGGGGGCTGTGATGAGCGCGACGCCCAGAAGCAGGTTTCTCATGTCCGATCCTCGAGAAGTCGCCGACAGCGTCGACGACATGGTTTCGCGGAGGTCTTGCGCATGCCGGGCTGCCTCCGTCGGGTCGGAGGATGATCCGGCGAGCATTCGGGTGCGTGGCGCGATCATTGCGATTTCGCAATGATCGGCAGTGCGGCGTCGGGGATGGTCAGGGGGATCGGCCACGCGGCGACGTCGACGCCCGAGAGCGCCGAGGCAAGGCGCGAGGTGTCGTTGTTGCGCAAATCGAAGCCCGCTTCCCGACGGCTCCCGGGTGACCCGATCCTGGAGCGTTGAGAACCCGGCACGCCTCGGGTGGTTCGATCCGCCCGCTCCGGCAAACCGTGATCGGGGTCCGGTCCCGGGCAAGCCGGCCGGGACGGGCGCAGAGGTGCCGCACTTCCGCCTGCTGCCCTTCTGCTGGTGCATGCGCCTTCAGGTCGTGCGAAGCACGGCTTCGTTGAATTGTCTCCGGACGCTCGGTAGAACATGCCATGCGGGTCCTTTTCGTCGAAGATCACGAGGCGCTTCTCGATGCCGTGGGCGGTTCGCTGCGGCGCGCGGGATTTGCCGTCGACGATGCGAGGTCGCTGCTGGAGGCCCGCGAGGCGCTGGCGCTGGCGCAGTATGATCTGGTGGTTCTCGATGTGGGGCTGCCCGACGGCAGCGGCACCGAGCTCGTGCCCGAACTCCAGGAGCGCCACCTGACGCCGGTCATCCTCCTGACGGCCCGCGGCGGGCTCGGAGACCGGATCGAGGGGCTCAACAGCGGTGCGGACGACTACATCGTGAAGCCGGTCGAGATCCCCGAGCTGATCGCCCGCTGCCGCGCGGTCCTGCGCCGGCCGGGAAGCCGGACAAGCTCGGTGCTCACCGCGGGCGGGCTGGTCTTCGACACGGTCCATCGCGAAGTGCGCAGCGGCAGCGAGGTTCTCGGGTTGAGCCACCGGGAGCTGGGGGTGCTCGAGGCGCTGATGCGGCGCAAGAACCGTGTCGTTCCGAGGCAGGTCCTGCTGGACTCGCTCTATGACCGCGAGGAGGAGGTGACGCCGAACGCGATCGACGCGGCGGTGTCGCGGGTGCGCCGGGCCCTGGGGTGCGACAGCGGGCTCGACCTGCAAACCGTGCGGGGCGTAGGCTGGATGTTGATCGACCAGTCCAACGAATGAGGCAGAAGGCGCGCCGCAGTCTGCAGTCTATCCTCGGTCGCCGCCTGCTCGTCCTCGCGGCGGCCGTCATCCTGGCGAACACCCTGATGGTTTTTCTCCTGGACGCCTCCGACCGCGCGGAACTGGTCGGTGACGTTGCAAGCCGCGAACTGGCTCGCCTGGAGCTTGCTCTCACAGCCACGACAACTGAAGGAACCCGCGATGCACAGCGGGTGTCAGAGATATACGCGCGCTATCCGAACGCTTACGCCTATGCGGTTCTCAACCGGGACGGGCAAGTGATTGATGGCGCAAATATCGGGCTTTTTCCGCCCGGAATGAACACGGACGCGGCGTTTGTCACGGACTGGCGCGCATGGCCGGACGGCTCAGAAACACATGCCGCTGTTCGCCTCCTATCTGATGTCCAACGACCCTCAGGGGCGAAGACTTCTTTTTCTGATCCGCTCTGATCCGGCCAATCTCATCGGTTGGGAGATATGGGATGAGTTCTTGGGGCACGTGTTGCGGCCGCTCTTTCCGATCACCCTTGTGCTCGTCGGCGGTGCCTGGCTGCTGATCCGGCGCGTCTTGCGCCCGGTCGCCGAAGCTGCGGACTGGGCGCGGTCGATCAAGCCTGGAAACGCCTTGCCGGAGTTTCCCGTTCAGACACCCCCTTCCGAGATAGAGGACCTTACCGCTGCGGTCCGACGCAGTTTCAAGCTGTTGGACGATCAGCTCAAGGCCGAGCAGCGCAGGGCCGGCGAGGCGGCCCATGCGCTGCGCACCCCGGTGGCCGTGCTGGTTGCGCGGCTCGACGAGCTCGGCGACGGGCCGGAGATGGCCAAGCTCAGGGCCGATGTGCTGGCGCTCTCCCGCACGGTGACCCAGTTCCTGTCCTCGGCCGGTGCCGACCGTCTGGAGGTCGCCGAAGACTCCCGCGCCGACCTGACCGGGATCGTCGCCGAGGTCGTCGCCGACCTGACCCCGCTCGCCTTGCAGCGCGGAACCGAGATCGAGGTCGACGGAACCCGGGCGCCCTGCGTCGTGCACGGGACACGGGACGCCATCGCGCTGGCCCTGACCAATCTGGTGGAAAACGCGATCTACCACGGCGGCACCGCACCGATCACCGTGACGGTGGGCCCGGGCCCGCAGATCTCCGTGCGGGACCGCGGACCGGGCCTGCCCGCGGGCGCGCCGGAGATGCTGTTCAAGCCGTTCTGGCGCGGACCCGCCGCCGCGAAGGGCGGCGCCGGCCTCGGTCTCGCGATCGTCGACCGCATCCAGCGCTCGCATGGCGGGAGGGTCGAGGCGAGCAATGCGCTCGGCGGTGGTGCGGAGTTCCGCCTGCTCTACCGGACCGCCTGAAATCGCCGAATCCCGTCAGACAGCCGTCAGAATCGGTCCGTACATGTGATACCCAGACGCGGAAGGCAGGCGATTCTGTCAACGTGTCGTCACAATCGGCCGCTTACAGGCCGGGAACCTATGGAGAGACAAGATGCGCGACCTGAAGATCGAGGAACTCGAGCATGTTTACGGCGCCGGCGGCAAGGGCCGCCGCAAGAAGAAGGGCAAGGGCAAGCGCCGTGGCCGCGGGGGTGCAAGCCGCAGCGTGTCCCGGTCGGTGAGCAAGTCGACCTCGCGCAGCGTCAGCCGGAGCTGAAACCCGCTGCCGTCCCGGCACTGGGACGGCCGAACCCTGTGCCGGCGGCGCGCCGCCGGCACCATCGGTCACGCCGGACATCGTGCGGGACCTGACCAACAAGGACCTGGACCAATGCTGACCGAAGACCGGGACGATCCCGAGATATCCCGTTCGGGACCTCCCGGACAGCGTCCGGGTAAGCGACCCGATCGTTTCGGCTGAGAACACCGCCCTGTCGAACATCCGCGAGGAGTACTGGCTGCTCGGGCAACCGAGCCTGTCGGATTTCGTGAGCTATGTCCGCAAGGCGGTCGATGGCGCGGACGACACCGCGACCCGTGATCTGGTCGATGCGTGGCGGGCCGCCAACGATGTCTATGCCGAGCTCGAGACCGACGAAGCCGGCATCGCCGACGAGGTCGAATGTCTCGACCTGCCCGACGAGATGCTCCCGCTCGCGGACGAGTTGTCCCGCACCGAGCCGTTCCGGCGCGCTTTCGACAAGATGCCCACGACCTTCGGACTGGTCGAGCTCGACAAGATCGTGGTCTCGCAGCGGCGTGTCACCCGACCCTTCGTCGAGGAACTTGCGGCACGGCTCTCGCCGCGACCCGGTCCGGCCGGCCTGTTCCGGTTCTGCCATCCGATGGATCGACGGGATCCGCCGGTCCGGATGCGCCGGCTCAGCGGACAGCGATTCCTCTTCATGTCCGACTCGAACGACCTGCGCTTCCACGAGACGGCATTCCTTCAGCCCGACCAGATCGCGGGCTACGAGCGCTTCGGCCCCGTCAGCGCGGTGCTGGGCCTCGTGGTGGGCTACGGCTCGAATTTCCTGAGCCTCGTGCGGTCCGATGACCGCATGGTCCTTCACAACGGCTACCACCGCGCCGTCGCCCTGCGCGCCGCCGGCTTCACCCATGCACCCTGCGTGATCCAGTCGGTGACGCGGCGGGACGAACTCGAGCTGACGGCGGCTTCGGCGGTGGCGGAGGACGCCGCATTCTATTTCCGCGCCGGCCGGCCGCCGCTCCTGAAGGACTTCTTCGACCCCCGCATCCGCACGATCCTGCGCACGCGCCGTGCCGAGCGCTTTGTCGAGGTCTCGATCGAGGTCAAGGACTACACGGTGTATCACGAGTGACCCGGCAAGACGGCCCCTCTGCGTCGGAGCGGCCCGGACAGCACGCGCTGTTCCGGGACGAGGCCGTTCAGGAACAGCAGGACCGCTGGCTCGGCACGGTTCTCGTGGTGCCGAAGCTCTCGCAGACCCTGATGGCCATCGTCGTCGCGGTGCTGGTGGCCGGCATTCTGGGGCTGCTCTTCTTCGGCGAATATACCCGAAAGGCCCGCATCGGCGGCTTCCTGACCCCGGAGACCGGCCTGATCGAGGTCGTGGCGCCGCAGGGCGGCATCCTTACCGAACTGCGCGTGAAGGAAGGCGAGGAAGTCGCTGCCGGCGCGGTTCTGGCCGTGCTCTCCACCGAGCGGCGCAGCGGAGCCCTCGGGGCAACGCAGCAGGAGATCGTCCGGTCGCTGCGGGAACGCCGCGACAGCCTCGCAGCCGAGCGGGAGCGCCACGGCCAGCTCGTGGAGGTCCAGGCGGAAACAAAGGCCGCGCGCGCAGCCGCCCTCGGGCAGGAGATGGCGGATATCGAGGCGGAAGCCGCGTTGAAGGACGCCCGGCTCGCGCTGACCGAGGCGGTGGTCGAGCGCACACGCGATCTGCGCATCCGGGACCTGACAACGGAAACCGCCCTCTACGAGGCCGAGAAGGATCTGCTCGACGAGGGGCTGGCCCTCAGGCAACTGGAACGCCAGCGCAGCGCACTTGCCCGCGACATCGCCGAGATCGAGGCGTCCCTGCGCGAGGCGCCGCTGCTCGAGGCCCAGAAACTCGCCGAGATCGACCGCGCGATCGCCGCCGTCGACGAGGAGATCGCCGAGGCGGAGGCGCAGCGGGAGATCGTGCTCACCGCGCCCCAGTCGGGCACCGTCACCGGCTTGCGGGCTTCGGTCGGCGGCACCGTGCCGCCATCGACCGCGATGATGACACTTGTGCCTTCGGGCACCCGGCTTCAGGCGGAGCTTTTCGGACCGAGCCGGGCAATCGGCTTCGTGCGTCCCGGACAGCAGGTCCGTCTGCGCTACGAGGCCTATCCGCACCAGAAGTTCGGCAGCTACGAAGGCGTCGTCGAGTCGGTCTCCCGGGCACCCGTGGCCCGGAGCGAGGGACAGGACACCGCACCTGGTTCCGGCGCAGGCAACGCGGCCGAACCCGTCTACCGGGTGACCGTGGCGCTCGCCGCCCAGTCGGCGCGCGCCTATGGCGAGAGCGCCCCGCTCCAGCCCGGAATGCAGCTCGAAGCGGATGTCCTGATCGAGACCCGGCGCATCTTCGAATGGATCCTCGACCCGCTCCATTCCCTTACGGGCCGGGACAGCGCATGAATGTCGAGGGGCTCCGGTTCGGCTGGGGCCGGCGCCTGCCGGTCGTCCTGCAGGCGGAAGCCGCGGAATGCGGGCTTGCCTGCCTCGCCATGGTCGCCGGCTATCACGGCCACCATGCCGACCCCGGTGCGCTGCGCCGGCGCCACGGCTTCTCGCTGAAGGGAGCGACGCTCAAGGACGTGATCTCGGTCGCGGATCGCCTCGGTCTCGCCGCACGGCCGCTGCGTCTGGACCTCGATGAACTCGGCATGCTGCGGACCCCCTGCATCCTGCACTGGGACCTGAACCATTTCGTGGTGCTGAAATCCATCGGGCGCACCGGCGTGACGATCCACGACCCGGCCGAAGGTCTGCGCCGTCTCTCCTTCGCCGATGTCTCGCGCCACTTCACCGGCGTGGCACTCGAGCTCACACCGACCGGCGGCTTCGAGGTGGCGGAGGCGCCGCCGCGCGTCCGCATCCGCGCCCTCCTGGGGCGTGTCACCGGCCTGCGCCGGTCGATGGCACATCTGCTGGTGCTGGCCTTCGCGCTCGAGGTCTTCGCGCTCCTCGCCCCGATGTTCCTCGCGCTGACGGTGGACCAGGCCATCGTCTCCGCCGACCGCGACCTTCTGCTGACGCTCGCGATCGCCTTCGGGCTGTCTGCTTGCTGATGCGGACCGCCATCGGCCTCCTGCGCGACTGGATGCTGATGACGCTGGGCGCATCGATCAAGGTGCAGTCGCGCAAGAACCTCTTCACCCATCTCGTCGCCCTGCCCGCCCGCTACTTCGAGAGCCGGCACGTCGCCGACGTGATGTCGCGCTTCGACAGCCAGGACAAGATCCTCCAGGCGCTCTCGACCGATCTGGTCATCGCGCTGCTCGACGGCCTGATGTGCCTGGTGACCATCGCGGTGATGTTCGCGCTCGCTCCCGCCCTCGCTGCCGTCGCCCTGATCGGCGCGGTGCTCTACGCGGCACTGCGCTGGGCCTTCTACATGCCGCTTCGGCAGGCCTCGTCCGAGGCGATCATCTGGGCCGCCCGCCGCGACAGCCATTTTCTCGAGACGCTGCGCGGCATGAAGACCGTGAAGCTCTTCAACGGCCAGCGCGACCGGCGGGCACACTGGCTCAACCTTCTGGTCGAGACGACGAACCGGCAACTGGCCACCCAGCGCCTGAACCTGGTGTTCAAGACCGCGAACGGGCTCCTGCTGGGCAGCCTCGGCATCCTCGTGGTCTATCTCGCCGCAAGGATGATCCTCGACAACGTGTTCTCTGTCGGCCTGCTCGTGGCGTTTCTCGCCTATATGGACATGTTCCTGCGGCGCGCGAGCGGCCTGATCGACACCGTGGTCGACCTGCGCATGCTCGGTCTGCACGCCGAACGCCTGGCCGACATCGCCCTGACGGCGCCCGAGCCGGTCTCCGACCAGATGGCCCGGCAGCCGGAAACCCGGCCCGTCGCGATCGAGGCGCGCGAGGTGTCGTTCCGCTACAGCCCGAACGATCCCCTGGTTCTGGAGAACGTGAGCTTCCACATCGGCGCGGGCGAGTCCGTCGCCTTCGCAGGGCCCTCGGGCTGCGGCAAGACCACCCTGCTGAAGTTGCTCGCCGGTCTGCTCGAGCCGGGTTCGGGAGAGATCCTCGTCGACGGCGTGCCGCTGGCCCGGCTCGGGCCCGAAGCCTGGCGCGGCCGCATCGGCGTCGTCATGCAGGAGGACGCGCTGTTTGCCGGCTCCATCGCCGACAACATCGCCTTCTTCGCGGCGGATGCCGATCCGGACCGGATCGAGGCGAGCGCGCGGCAGGCCGCGGTCCACGACGATATCGAGGCGATGCCCATGGGCTACGGAACCCTGATCGGCGACATGGGCACGAGCCTGTCGGGCGGGCAGAAACAGCGCGTCCTTCTGGCGCGCGCACTCTATCGCCAGCCCGGCCTGCTGCTGCTCGACGAAGCCACGAGCCATCTCGACGTCGCCCGCGAGCAGAGCGTGAACGCCACGCTCCGGGGCCTTGCCACGACCCGCATCGTCGTCGCGCACCGCCCCGAGACGATCCGCGCCGCCGACCGGGTGATCCTGCTCGAGACGGGAAGGATCCTCTCCGACAGCGCCTCCGTCCCAAGACAGAGTGCAGGCCCCGCCGTTCCCCTCCGGCTCGCCGACGGGCCACCCCGCGCAACCGGGGCGTGACGTCAGCCACGAGACAGCACGCTGTGGAGTTGCACACAGTGCCTTCGGTCCGTGGTACTGTGCAAGCGGCTACCCGCCTGAAGGCGCTGTCATCGCCCGAGCGTCATTGGAAGACCCGAACCAAAGATGCGGCGGCAAGCGCAATCTACGGAGCCGGCAGGCTGTCAGGAACAACCGAAGCATTCCGCACTGCAGGGCTTCGAGCGGAAGAATCTCGCCATGCTCTGCCGTGATTTCAGCAACTTCCGTCGAGAGGGGCGAAGACCGGATGGTCTGGACAACAAGGAAGCTCGAGCCGGACAATTCCGCGAATGCTTCTGCGTCTGCCTCCGTGGTCAAGACATTGCTTGACCATCCGCCTCTTGCCAGCACGGTGATCAGTCCGACGTCCTGACCCGACGAAAGATCGAGACGCACCGCGCATGCCACAAGCCCTTGGAATCGTCGCAATCAGGTCGATGTCAACGCCCGAGAAATCCCGGTGTTCGCACATTGAACGCACCTCGGACCGTCAGGAGTGAAAGGACAGGCCATCAGCGTCGAAGACCCGACCCACCCTTTTCGCACAGGGCTGAGTGCGGAGCGGCGCAAAGGATTAACGAACTCAATCATGATCCCGCGCCCGTCCGAAGCTTCTTGATGAGCCGTCCACTTTCCCCCTTTGCCTCGGAACAAGTCCATTTGCTGCAGCAAAAACTCAACCCCAGCAATTTCAGACGCTTATTTCCTGGAGGGTAATTATTGCCGGACCAAAGGGTGCCGAAAACCCCCGAAGAGGGCTATCTATGCCGGACGGGACACACCGCCCCCCCCCAAACCTCAACTGCACCCGCTCGTGCCGCCGCAGGTGTTGCACTTCAGGCAGGTGCCGTTGCGCACCAGCGTGAAGTTGCCGCATTCGCCGCACGGATCGCCCTCGTAGCCCTGCATCCGCGCCTTGGTGCGCGCATCGAGCGCCGTCACGGAAGCCGAGGTCGTCCGCGCCGTCACCGAAAGCCCGCTGATCGCGCCGCTCACGCCCAGCGCCCCGCCGAGACCGGCGCCGCCCTGAAGCACCATCAGCTCCTGGGGCAGGCGCTTGCGCAGATAGCCCGTCGAGGAGAGCTGCTTGATCATCTCGATCGACCGGCTGTCGTTCTCCGCCCGGGCCACCGAATCCGCATCCTCGAGATCCTCCTCGCCGCGCCCGAGATCGTCGAAGCACTCGCCCGTCGGCTTCACATGGGCCAGATCCGTGCGGTCGAGATAGCTCACCGCCAGCTCGCGGAAGATGTAGTCGAGGATCGAGGTGGCGTTCTTGATCGAGTCGTTGCCCTGCACCATGCCCGCCGGCTCGAAGCGGGTGAACGTGAAGGCCTCGACGAATTCCTCAAGCGGAACACCGTATTGCAGCCCGACGCTCACGGCGATGGCGAAGTTGTTCATCATCGCCCGGAAGGCAGCACCCTCCTTGTGCATGTCGATGAAGATCTCGCCGAGCTGGCCGTCCTCGTATTCGCCGGTGCGCAGGTAAACCTTGTGCCCGCCGACGATCGCCTTCTGGGTGTAGCCCTTGCGCCGCTCGGGCAGCTTCACCCGGTTCGAGCGCTCGATCTCGCGGATGATGATCTTCTCGACGATCTTCTCCGAGAGCGCCGCCACCCGCTCGGCCTGGGGTGCCTCCGTCAGGGTCTCCTCGAGATCCTCGTCATCCTCGATCAGCGCCGACGAGAGCGGCTGGCTCAGCTTCGAGCCGTCGCGGTAGAGCGCATTGGCCTTCACGCCGAGCGACCAGCTCAGCTCGTAGGCCGCCTTGCAATCCTCGATGGTGGCGTCGTTGGGCATGTTGATGGTCTTCGAGATCGCCCCCGAGATGAAGCTCTGCGCCGCCGCCATCATGTGGATGTGGCTCTCGACCGAGAGATAGCGCTTGCCGATCTTGCCGCAGGGATTGGCGCAATCGAACACCACGTAATGCTCCTCGCGCAGATGCGGCGCCCCCTCGAGGGTCATCGTGCCGCAGACATGCAGGTTCGCCGCCTCGATCTCGGCACGGGAATAGCCCAGATGCCGCAGGAGATCGAAGGCCGGATCGCGCAGCTTCTCCGCCGGAATGCCCAGCACCTGGGTGCAGAATTCCTCGCCCAGCGTCCACTGGTTGAACACGAAGCGGATGTCGAAGGCCGTCGGCAGCGCCGCCTCGACCTTGGCGATCTCCTCCGCCCCGAAGCCGTGGCCCACCAGCGCCGTCGCGTTGATCCCCGGCGCATTGCCGAGCGTGCCGTGCCCGACCGCGTAAGCCACGATCTCCTCGATCTGCGCCGTGCCGTAGCCGAGATTGGCCAGCGCCGCCGGCACCGAGCGGTTGATGATCTTGAAGTAGCCACCCCCCGCGAGCTTCTTGAACTTCACCAGCGCGAAGTCCGGCTCGATGCCGGTGGTGTCGCAATCCATCACCAGCCCGATCGTGCCGGTGGGTGCTATCACCGTGGTCTGGGCGTTGCGGAAGCCGTGCCGCTCGCCGAGCTCGAGCGCTTCGTCCCAGACCGCATGGGCGAGGTTCAGCAGCCCCGAATCCGGGCAGTTGGAATGGTCGAGCGGCACCGGCGCCACCGCCAGCCCCTCGTAGCCCGAGTTCCCGCCCTTCGCGGCGAGCCGGTGGTTGCGGATCACCCGCAGCATGTGCTCGGCATTGCGCTCGTAGCCCGGAAACGCCCCGAGCTCGCCCGCCATCTCGGCCGAGGTGGCATAGCTCACCCCGGTCATCACCGCCGTCAGCGCGCCGCAGAGCGCCCGGCCTTCGGCGGAATCGTAGCCATGCCCGAGGTTCATCAGCAAGCCGCCGATATTGGCATAACCGAGCCCCAGCGTGCGGAAGCGGTAGCTCAGCTCTGCGATGCGCGGGCTGGGAAACTGCGCCATCGTCACCGAGATCTCGAGCGTCAGCGTCCAGATCCGCGTGGCATGCACGTAGGAGCGCGCATCGAACTGGCCGTCCTTGAGGAAGGTCAGCAGGTTCATCGAGGCGAGGTTGCAGGCCGTATCGTCGAGGAACATGTATTCCGAGCACGGGTTCGAGCCGCGGATCTCGCCATCCGCCGGGCAGGTGTGCCAGGCATTGATCGTGTCGTGATACTGCACGCCCGGATCGGCACAGGCCCAGGCCGCATGGCCGACCTGATCCCACAGGTCCCGCGCCTTCACGGTCTTCGCGACCTTGCCGTCGGTAC
>CAVQAX010000021.1:0-199636 GCA_963710515.1 uncultured Alphaproteobacteria bacterium | reverse complement strand
GGGGCGCTGCCCCAACGAAGGGTAAACCACTGTGACTGATGCCACCGACAATCCGCCACCCCTCTACGCAGCCCGAGAGCCGGTTTTTCCTCGCCGCGTAAGAGGTTGGTTTCGGACCTTCAAGTGGTGGATCATGGCGGTGACGCTTGGGATCTATTACGTAACACCGTGGCTGCGCTGGGATCGTGGTCCCGAACTGCCTGATCAGGCGGTCTTGGTCGATCTCGCGAACCGGCGCTTCTACTTCTTCTTCATCGAGATATGGCCCCACGAATTCTACTTCGTCGCCGGCTTGCTGATCATGGCGGGCCTTGGCCTGTTCCTGTTCACGGCCGCCCTCGGCCGAGTGTGGTGCGGGTATACCTGCCCGCAGAATAGTGTGGACCGACCTTTTCATTCTCGTGGAGCGCTGGATCGAGGGCGACAGGAATGCAAGGGTCCGCCTCCTGAACGCTCCCTGGGATGCGAAAAAGGTTAGGTTGCGAGCAATAAAATGGACAGTCTGGCTGCTGATCGCGGTCGCGACCGGCGGAGCTTGGGTGTTTTTTTTCGCTGACGCTCCAACCCTTCTGCACGATATCCTGACCGGACAAGCACGCCCGGTCGCCTACATCTCAATCCTCATTCTCACAATGACGACCTTCGTCTTTGGTGGCTTCATGCGTGAGCAGGTCTGCATCTACATGTGTCCTTGGCCCCGCATCCAGGGCGCCATGATGGACGAGCAGACCATTACAGTGGCCTACCGCGACTGGCGTGGCGAACCTCGCGGCAAGCATCGCAAATCCGCCGAGGCCGACACATTGGGTGATTGCATCGACTGCAACGCCTGCGTCAACGTCTGTCCCACAGGGATCGACATCCGGGATGGCCAACAACTCGCATGCATTACCTGCTCTGTGCATCGACGCCTGTGATGATGTCATGACAAAGATCGGGAAACCGCGTGGACTGATCGACTACATCACGCTCGAGGAGGCGGATTTCTGAGCGGGCGGGCAATCCGGTTGCGCCGGTCTGGAAAAGCATATTCCGTCCGCGCGTCATGCTCTACACGGCGCTGTGGTCAGCCATAGGACTGGGGCTCGTCGCCGCCCTCGTTATGCGCACCGATCTACAGTTTTCGATCGAACCGGTCCGCAACCCTATCAATGTCGTGTTGTCCGACGGATCCGTCCGGAATGCATATGAGTTGCGCTTGCGCAACATGACCGGCAGCGATCGGGATCTTTCGATTTCCGTCGCCGCGGCCGAATCCCGTCGACCTCGAGCTGCAGAATATCGAGGGCCTGACGGTGACCGTTCCCGCCAATCAGACGCTGCGGCAGCGGCCTATCTACCTCGGGCAGTCGACAGCCCGGCCAGCGACATTCCGGCGATGGAGGTCAATCTCATCGTCGAGGACGCCGGCGGCGGTACGCGTCTGAAGTCGAGGAAACCGTCTCAACGGACGTCAGCAATGAACACCAGGACGGGCAGGAAACCTCTATGGTATGTAGAGGTTCTGGCAATAGCCGCTTTCCCGCATTCGGACTGATGCTTGGGATCGCCGGTGACACCCGTGATGGCCTATTTCGCGTCGAACACCTTCTCAGGGCTGGTGGTTCGAAACAGCTACATAGCAAGTCAGGGCTTCGATGAGACCCGTGACGCCCAGGAGGCGCTCGGCTGCGACCGTAGACCTGAACCATGACGGTGAGGCTCCTGAGGATTGCCATCACGAGTACGGTATGGCATCGCAATACGTCCGACCGCCTCGAAGTCACTGTCGGCCGACCGACGACCCAGCGCGAAGATATGGTGGTGGACGATCAGAGCACGGCTTCAGGTTATGCCGGGCCTTGCGCCACCTTTTCACCCCGCGGGCAATTGGCGAGTGGAAATCTCGGCAACCGCGGACGATGGAACGCTCTTCCGCCAGAAGCCATGCGATCTTCATACGGCAGGTGCAGTGAGCGACGCAGCGTTTTCCGGAACCGGCGGCTGCGGCCGGCCTGCGTCGCCGTAGGTGATTTGCCAAGGCCGACCGGAAGCGGCGCTGGTGTCAATGCCGAGCTCAGACGCTTCGAGATCTGCTCCCCTCGATCATTGCGCAGCCTGCATCTCGGGCGTCGAACGCAGTCTCGACGCGGAGCCCGGTGTCGCTGCCGCTCGAGTGAATCTGACACTGAAGCGGGTTTCCGTAACAGCCGAGACCTTCCGGGCACGCGCGATCGGTTGGTTGGCGCACTGATCAATCGTGGCTTCGAAGCGCGGCTACTCGACAGTGCGGCACTTGAGGCGACGCGTACCGATGCAGAGGGCCGATCCCTGCTTGCCCGGATCGGCGTGGCGGTTTCGCGATGATGAACGTGATGCTGCTCTCGATCGCTGTCTGGTCCGGCGCTACGGATTGGACCCGCGGATCCATGCACTGGATCTCAGCTGCCGATCGCTCTACCTGCAATCGCCTTCTCAGCTCAACCGTTCTACGTGAATGCGTGGCGCACCCTTGCCGCGGGCCTGTCTGGACATGGACGTTCCGATATCGACGGCGATCCCCTGCTCGCGCTCGGTCGTATCGCTTTGGGAAACATCGCAGTCCGGAGAACACGCGTTTTTCGATGCCGCCTTGATGCTGACTTTTTTCCTGCTCGTCGGCCGTTATCTCGCTCACATAACTCGGGCTTCTGCGCGGTCTGCTGCCGCTGAAACGCGGCACTCGAAGTTCATATGGTCGACCGTCTCCTCCCTGACGGGACACAGGAAACGGTTCCAGTTGATGCCTTGCGCACCGCCGACGTCGTGGTCGTGCGTCCCGGAGGCCGCGTCCCGGTCGATGGTCTTGTTGATAGCGGCCGCTCCGAGATAGATCAGTCGATGCTGACGGGACACGGTGCCGGCCGCCGTTGGTCCAGGTGACATCGTGCGCGCCGGAATGCTGAACCTCACCGGACCGCTCAACATCCATACCGAAGCACTTGGCGAAGAGACGCCTCTGAAGCAGATCGCCGGCTCGTAGAAGCCGCGGAACGCAGCCGAGGACGCTATGCGAGCCTCGCCGACCGCGCGTCGCAGTTCTATAGCCACATAGTCAATGTGCTTGCAATTGCGGCGTTTCTCGGTTGGGGCTTTCTTGCCGGTGACTGGCGCATCGCAGTGAACATCGCGGCAGCCGTCCTCATCATCACCTGCCCCTGCGCGCTCGGTCTGGCTGTGCCGGCCATTTGACTGCAGCCTCGGGACGATTGTTTCGACAGGGGGTGCTGCTCAAGGACGGACGCGCTTGAGAGGCTGTCTGAAATCGATGCAGTCGTTTTCGATAAGACGGGCACCCTCACGACCGGCGAGCCGATTCTGATAAATGCCGCCGAAGTCGATCCGGCAGATCGGCACTCGCCGCGGCACTTGCGCAGGGCAGTTCGCATCCGCTGTCCCGCGCCATCGTCAAGGCCGCCGCCAGTGCCGGGATTGAAGAACTGTCCGGGGTCGAGAACATCGTCGAAAACCGGGGCTCGGGACTGAAGCAATTCGTGACCAAGAACGTATCCGTCTCGGCCGCGCAGAATGGGTCGGTGCGGATCCGGAACTGAATACACGATCCGCATGGCTGCGAGATGGCGATCGCTCCGCGGTGGTTCTTCACTTTGCGGACGAAGTTCGTCCCGAGGCGGCCGAAGCAGTTGCCCGTCTTCGCACTTCCGGCCTGCCGGTGACGCTCCTATCAGGAGATGCTCCCCCCCCGGTCCGTGCGCTGGCCAGAAACTCGGCATTGATGATTGGATTGCCGGTGCTACACCCGCCGGGAAGGTGGCACATCTTGATGCGATGCGGGCAAAGGGTAAGAAAGTTCTCATGGTCGGTGACGGCCTGAACGACGCAGCGGCGCTTGCTGCTGCCCATGTATCGATTTCCCCGGCATCGGCAGTGGATGCGAGCCGGTCAGCTTCGGATCTGATCGTGCTCGGCAATCGCATCGACCGAGTTGCCGACGCATGGAACCTGTCCCGCGTGGCCAGACAGCGGGTTCTTGAGAATTTTGCATTGGCTTTCGCCTACAACATCGTGACGGTCCCGATCGCCTTTGCCGGTTTCGTGACACCGCTCATCGCGGCCATCGCCATGTCCGCAAGCTCGATCGTCGTTTCGCTCAACGCCATGCGTCTGGGTCGGACGGAATGAACATCCTGGCGGTCCTGATTCCAATTTCGCTGGTTCTCGGCACTGTCGGCCTGATTGCGTTCTTCTGGAGCCTGCGTACGAACCAGTACGACGATCCCAAAGGCAATGCCGAACGAATCCTTTCCGATCGCTACGATGACCATCCGGCCAAAGAATTGCCCGACGACAGATCCGACCAGACGTAAAGTCTCGTGCGCTGGTCAGGTAACGCCGGCTCGTTTGGTGTATTTTTCGTCATCCCAGGCACGTGCTTTGAGAACGTCATGCAACATCCGGGCCGCACGGACGACATCGACATGCCGGATATAGAGTGGGGCAAAGCCGAAGCGCATGACGTCGGGTGATCTGAAATCCCCGATAACGCCCCGCGCAATCAGGGCCTGTATAGCGGCGTAGCCGCCCTCGAAGGCGAATGCGACCTGACTGCCTCGCTCCGATGACTTTCGCGGGCTCAAGAGGCGGACGCCGAAGGCCGAGCACGTCGTCTCGACGAGCCCGATGAACCGATCCGTCAAAGCCCTGCTCTTGATCCTGACCGGCTCTATTCCTGCTTCGGCCGCAATCAGCAAACCCGCTTCCATCGCCCGAAACGACAGGATCGGCTGGGTCCCGCAGAGAAATCTCCGGATACCGGGATCCGGAACATAGTCTTGGTCGAACGCGAACGGCGTTGCATGTCCCCACCAGCCAGAAAGCGGCTGGCGCGCCTCTTCCAAGTGCCGCTCCGCACAATAGATGAACGCAGGGGCTCCGGGACCGCCATTCAGATACTTGTAGCTGCAACCAACCGCCAGATCGGCAGCACCCGCGTCTAGGTCGACCGGCATGATTCCGGCACTGTGGCACAGATCCCAGATCACAAGGGCTCCGGCAGCATGAGCCTTCCGCGTAGTTTCCCGCATGTCACGCAGGCGACCAGTTCGGTAATCGACTTGATTGATCAGAACGGCGGCGACCCGGTCGTCGAAGAGATCCTCGATCCGATCGGAGTCCACCCCTTCGAGCCTAATTTCCAGATCCGGACGCGTCGTTTTCACGCCGGCAGTGACATAGAGATCGGTCGGGAAACTCATTGCCTCAGCCACGATCACTGATCGATCCGGTTTCAATCCGAGACAGGCATGCAGTGCCTTGTAGATATTGATCGACGTGGTGTCGCAGACGCACGATCTGTCCCGGAGCTGCTCCGACGATTTCCCCAACGATATCGCCATAGCGGGTCGCAAGATCGAACCAGCCCGCCTTGTTCCAACTCGTGATCAGATCCCGGGCCCACTCTTCCTCCGCCGCTAACACGAGCGTCGAGAGCGCGGCTTCCGGAGCCAGTCCGAGCGAGTTTCCGTCCAAATAGATCACACCGACGGGCAACCGAAAGCGATCCCGAAATGCTCTAAGTGGATCCACAGAATCCGCGGCCTCGGCCTCTGCGAGAGCCTCCGCCCAAAATCTGTCATCACTCATCTGCAACCTCGCCCGGGCCTCGACTGCAGCCTCGCATCGGCTTCGCTCTCTCGCAAGGTTGCATAGCTGCCGTAATTCGCTTGACGCCCTCGCATGCGCCCACTAGACAGCCTCCGTGTTTAGGAGATTTCCAAGACACTGCGCGGTTGTAGCTCAGTCGGTTAGAGTGCCGGCCTGTCACGCCGGAGGTCGCGGGTTCGAGCCCCGTCAACCGCGCCAACTTCCCCCGTTAGATATCAGTGTCGCTACACGCCTATTGGACGAGAACGCTCGATCTGCTAGCTGTCAGCAAGGCGTTTCCAACATGTGCAACGTCTGCCCGCAGGGCTTTAGCAAGAAAATTGACAACAGGGATATAACCTCATGAGTCTTGGAGATATTCTCGGCCAGGTCATGCAGAGTGGCATGGGTGGACGGAACCCAACCGGCACCCGCACAGGTCACGCAGCCAACTCTCTAGATCAGTCCGATGGCGGGATGGGCGCAATCTTCGGCCAGCTGCAGAACGCTCTCTCGAAAGCCGGCGTGGATACCGCGTCGTTGCAAAGATCGACCGGTGGATTTGCCGAAAAGGCCAGCGACTTTCTGCGCAGTGATCAGGCTGGCGGGATGAGCGGCGCGCAGATCGGCGGGATCGGTGCTGCGGCTGGCGCTCTGCTCGGCGGCGGCCTCGGTGGAGCAGCGAAGGGTGGTGCCATGGCGATTCTGGGCACTCTTGCTCTGGGCGCTCTGCGAAGCGCTCAGGCGGGGGGTGGTGCAACGACCGCTGGCACGCCAGAGATAAGTGGCGGTGAGATCGAGCAACTGGTCGGACCGGATGCCGAAAAACTGGCCCTTCGTGCGATGATCAGTGCGGCAAAAGCGGATGGCCAGATTGATCAGGCCGAGATGGAGAAGATCATCGGCAAACTCGGAACGGATCAGGTTTCGGCCGAGGACAAGGAATTCGTCATGTCCGAGATGCGCGCCCCTATCGACGTTGCAGGTCTCGCGGCGCAGGCGAGGTCACCTGCACAGGCGGCCGAAGTCTATGCGGCCTCGCTTTTGGCCATCGAGGCCGACACGGCCGCCGAACAGAACTACCTGCGCCAACTGGCTGCCGCGCTCAATCTGGATGCCGCGACCGTCATGCGCCTTCACGACATGACAGGAGCGCCATCCAGCTGAGTGCTTCCACTTGGGTCGCGCGGCAGTCTCCTGGAGACTGCCGCGCGACCCAAGTGCGCAGGGGCGAGCACTTACGCCAACCGGAAGATCCCGTCGGCCCGTATGCCTCCGGGGCAAACGACCCTTCCCCGAGCTTCCAGATCGACCAGATGCGCCAACACCGTGCGCGATGCCGCCGGGTGCAGCGCCGGATCCACTTTGGAATATAGTGTCGCGACAATTTCCGGAATGCTGACAGGCCCGCGCTCTAGGGCAGAGAGGATTTCGAACTCGCGCGAGTCCCGATGTGCCAGCAAATAGGAGCAGAGCGTTGCCGGATCATGGACTGGCGCACCATGACCAGCGTAGCAGACATCGTGCGCCATTCCTCGCAACCGGTCGATGCTGTTTCGGAAAGCAGCGAGGTCGCCATCCGGTGGCGAAATCATTGTCGACGCCCAGCCCATCAGAAGGTCCCCGGAAAAAGCGAAATCCCCCGCATCGAAGATCAGATGATCGCCGAGGTGGCCAGGCAGATGTCTGGCTTCCAACCGCCAACCAGCGCCCTCGATCACCGCTCCCTCCCCGATCCGCCTGTCCGGTCGGAACTTCAGATCAACGCCCTCCCCTCCGCCGAGAGACACGCCTGCGACCTCCACCAGTCGCTGCATAGCAGCAGAGCGTGAACCGATCGGATCTCCATGCGCTAGTACTGGTGTCCCGAACCGGTCCCCAAGACGCATGGCACCCGCACTGTGGTCAAGGTGTGCATGGGTAACCAGGATGGCAACGACCCTTGCGCCGGGCGCCAGCGACGCGACCAATGCATCGAGATGCGTCGGATCGTCCGGGACCCGGATCGATAATCACCACCTCCTCATCGCCAAGAACATAGCTGCGCGTGCCGGTGAAGGTCATTGGGCTGGCATTTGGTGCCGTCACCACGCGCAGGTTGGGCCGCAACCATTCGACAGCGCCGATGGAGGGCGCATGATCGCGGTCAAAGGGATCGGTCGGCATGGCAATATCCTTGCTTGGCCCGACCGTGCGGCCTAACGCTGCTTTCGTCATGGCAAAGTTGTTCAAGATCCCCTTGCCTCGGAGCCTGTTCGGGCGGGCGCTCGCAATTCTACTGGTTCCGATCGTCGTATTGCAACTTGTCGTGGGCCTCGTGTTCTTCCAGCGACACTACCAGCGCGTGACAGCCCAGATGACGGAAAGCGTCGCCTTCGAACTGCGCTATGCCGTCGAGGAGGCCGATACTGCCGACACGGCTCAGGAGGCGGCGCGCCGCCTGTCGAAGCTTGGAGAGCCACTTGCCCTGATCCTGAACCTCGCACCTGACAAGACGGTGATCCCCGGTACACAGCGCAGCTTTTTCGACATTTCCGGTGCAACACTGGTCGAGACCCTCGAATTCCACGTCCGACGGCCGATCGCCATCGATCTCGTTTCCGACAACCGGGCCGCCTTGATCGAAGTTCCGACCCGTTTCGGCGCGATGACCACTTCCGTTCCCCGCAGCAGGCTCACCGTCTCCAACCCCCACCAGTTACTCGTCCTGATGCTTGCGGCCTCTATCGTGCTTTCCACGATAGCCGTCCTCTTTCTGCGCAATCAGATCCGCCCGATCCGTCGTCTTGCCGAGGCATCGGAAGCCTTCGGCAAGGGACGCCCGGTTCCCTTCCGTCCAACGGGGGCGCAGGAGGTCCGTCGTGCCGGAGGTGAATTTCTGGCAATGCGGGCCCGGATCGAGCGTCAGATCGAGCAGCGCACACAGATGCTCTCGGGCGTCAGCCACGACCTTCGCACGCCGCTCACGCGCATGAAGCTCACTCTCGCACTGATGGATGAAAGTGAAGAAGTGCGCGATCTTCACACCGACGTTGATCAGATGGAGCGCATGGTCTCGGAGTTTCTCGCCTTCGCGCGCGGCGATTCCTCCGAACCTTCCGTCGACGTCGATCCCTTTCTGCTTGGGGAGGAGATAGCAGAACAGGCACGGCGCGCCGGCACCGACGTAGACCTCTTCGAGAAGCGGGAGACGACCGGCTCCACCCTTGTCGAGCTAAGGCAGGATTCTGTGACGCGCGCAGTCCAGAATCTGATCGCAAATGCATCGCGCCATGGAAGCACTGTGCGTCTCACAGTTCGACTGACACCTCGAGCCGCAAGCTTCGTCGTCGAAGACGATGGGCCCGGCATTCCAGAGATCGAGCGCGCGGCCGCTGTACAGCCGTTCTCTCGTCTCAACTCCGCCCGCGGTCAGCACAGCGGCAGCGGCAATGTGGGCCTCGGTCTCGCGATCGCCCTAGATGTCGCGCGCGCGCACGGCGGTAGCCTTGACCTTGAGCACAGTACCGAACTCGGTGGTCTGGCAGCTACTCTTCGCCTGCCACGATAAGGCTCGATCGGTGCGTCCTGCCGAGTGCCCGCCTTTTGGGGCAGGGGACGCTTCAGGCTTGGTTGAGCTTCGCCAGCCTTGCGTCGCGGAGGCGGACGAAATCGGAGCCTGCGTGGTAGGACGAGCGCGTCAGAGGCGTTGCCGAGACCATAAGAAACCCCTTCCCGTAAGCCGCCTTCTCGTAGGCTTTGAATTCCTCTGGGGTGACGAAACGGTTGACCGCATGGTGCTTCAGAGATGGCTGCAGATACTGCCCGATTGTCAGGAAATCCACGTCTGCGGCCCTCAGATCGTCCATGACCTGCGAGACAGCCTGTCGCTCCTCTCCAAGCCCGACCATGATGCCCGACTTCGTGAACATTGCCGGATCTAGTTCCTTGACCCGTTGTAGCAGCCTCAGACTATGGAAGTATCGCGCGCCCGGACGAACCGTGGGATAAAGCCCGGGCACCGTTTCGAGATTGTGGTTGAATACGTCGGGCCGCGCTTCGACCACTGCCTCAAGGGCACTGGCCGGACATTTCAGAAAATCCGGCGTCAGAACCTCGATTGTCGTAGAAGGACTCCGTCGCCGCACTGCTCGGATCGTCTGAGCAATATGATCGGCGCCCCCATCTTCGAGGTCGTCCCGGTCCACCGAGGTGATAACCACATGATTCAGGCCGAGCTTCTCGACCGCAACCGCAACACGGCCCGGTTCAAAGACGTCGAGGGCGTCAGGCCGGCCGGTGGCGACATTGCAGAAGGTGCAGCCGCGTGTGCAAATCTCGCCCATGATCATCATCGTGGCGTGACCCTGCGACCAGCACTCACCAACATTCGGACAGCCCGCCTCCTCGCAGACTGTCACGAGCTTGTTTTCGCGGATGATCCCATGGGTCTTGCGATAACCTTCCCCGCTTGGCGCCTTGACGCGAATCCAGTTCGGTTTGGGCAAAACCGGCGTATCGGGTCAATTCGCCTTTTCCGGGTGCCGCTGGCTTCGATCCTTGATGTCTCTGTCAGGCATGGTCCCTCCGTTGGTGCCATACTACAATCCAGCACGCGCGTTGTCGCGGCCAATCGTCATCGCTATGGCCGGTCGGCGGGTAGAGGATAGGCATCCGGTCACTCCCACGTTTTGCGGCTGGAGTTAAGGTTTCCCTCGCACTACCCTGACGCTCGCAACCAGTCGTTCCGGAGAAACCAGCGTGACTGAAAACTTCGTTGATGACTTTGCACGACACAAGCGCGGCGAGCACCAGATCGGCCGCCTGCAGGAATACCTCAAGCAGATCGTTTATGGTGGAAACGACGGCATCGTCACAACCTTTGCGGTTGTCGCCGGATTCGCCGGGTTCGGAGCCGAAGGCGCCGCCACGATAGGTGGCATCGCCGTACTCCTCTTCGGTCTCGCCAACCTCTTCGCCGATGCAACGGCAATGGGCCTCGGCGAGTTTCTCTCGTCACGCTCCGAACAGGACGTCTACCGAGCGACCCGCGAAAAGGAACTCCATGAAATCAAGACCAACACCGAGTTCGAAAAGGCCGAAGTCGTGGAGATCTTGACAGCACGCGGCATGGGTCGCGAAGATGCCCAGGACATCGCATCCACCATGTCGCGCAATCCGGAGTTCATGGCAGATTTCATGATGCAATACGAGATCGGCATGGCCGACCCGACGGATGATGGTCCTGCAGCTAGGGGGCTGATGACATTCGTCTCGTTCATCTTCTTCGGCTCGGCCCCACTCCTACCCTATTTCTTTATGGATCCCGTGCCTGCGACATTCACGATTTCGATCCTCGCAACTTTCTCCGCCTTGATCGCGCTCGGCTCGCTCCGCTGGCATGTGACCAACGAAACTCTCGCCCGCTGCGTCGGCGAGACCGTTCTTGTCGGCGGTATCTGTGCTGCTGTTGCTTATTTGGTCGGAGCCGCTTTTGCTGCCTGAAAGACGAGGAGAAGCGAAGTCATGCCCAGGCTATGTACCCGCGTCAGGCGTGACCTAATTCTTCTTGGGGACGGCCCCCGTCCAACAAGGAGTTGAGTTAGTCAAAGAGTGGCTCAAGGTTACGCATGAATTCCCAAGAGGACCGCGTTCTAACATGTTTGGCTTGCATCCCAAATATCCCAAGCTAATTCGCGCAAATCAGCCGGTAAGGTTGGCTGCGATAAACGTAGTATCGAACTCAAGCATCCGAGTCCTTCCAGCGATGTCAAATACATATAGTCACGACATCTTTTTGAGAAATACAGTTCTCCGCTACTTCTATGGTTCAACTGCACGCATCGCCACACTATAACCGCCTGCATCTAGGAACGCCTTTTCTGCGGCTGAAGTCCCACGCCGCATAGCCGCATTGCGATAAGGGAATTGACCAAACTTACGAATAACCCACCGATGCGCTCGAGCATGGGACAAATTTCCGGTCCCGGACTCGTTCATCGCAAAAAGCCGTACCGCCCGATCCTGATGCGCCAACGTCTCGGAATGCATGAACGGCAGGTAGAAGAACTGACGCGCAGGAAAGTCGGTTCGGGCATCATGGCCGAGTCTGATCGCCAGATGGGCAGTCCGAAGAGCCTTTAGGTCGGTTGCGAATGCATCGCCACAGTCGCGAAACATATTGCGAGGGAATTGATCGAGCAGAATGAGCAGGGCCAGGCAAGAACGAGGACGGCTCATCCAGGGATCGTAACCACCGCAGCGGGCAGTCTCATAATCATGGTGAAAATGTTCGGTAATTTGGTCGTCGAGATCGACGTCTTGGCGATACCACCCCTCTGGCCCGACCGTTTCGATCCAGAAATCAATTATGGCAGAAGCCCTAGGATTCATTTTCGCAGTGCCTCCGCTCACATGTTTAAGGACACTGTGGTTTAGAGAACACAGGGTCAATCGGTAGTGCCCCATGGGGTGGTGTAATTCCGAGGGTATCGCGGGCTGAGCGGAGCCTTGCGTAGCTTGGGCGAAGCCCGTGCGGGTTGCCGGGCGCCCATGGACGTTCTCCCGTAGGATTTGGGTTGCACACCTAACCTGCCGATCAAGGAGAACATCCGTGGCCGAGGATACGATATCAGAAACGGCTGCGCTGAAGGCGCTTCTTTCGGAGACCTCCGATCATCAGAATTCTGGCCGAGATGCCGGGTTTTGTCGCCGTCCGTTTGATGGCGCTGGATGTGGACCAACTGTGCGGTACCGGGTCGCATGCACGCTCGGTTGAGCGGATGAACCACCGGAACGGGTATCGTCCGCGCCGGTGGGAAACCCGTGCCGGGGCTGTCGATGTCCAAATCCCTAAGCTGAGGAAGGGGACGTATTTCCCGGAGTTTCTGGAACCGCGTCGCGCCTCGGAGCCTGCGGTCACTTGCGAATCACGGTCTGCGTGGGGTGAAACTGATCATAGCGGACGAGCATGAGGGTCTGAAGAGAGCCGCCAAGGTGCTGGGGGCCAATTTACAGCGCTGCCGTGTGCACTTCATACGCAACGCGCTGGCCTGCGTTGGCAAGAAGGACCGCCCCATCGTGACGGCGGCACTCAGGACGGCCTTCGATCAGGAAACGCTGGCGGCCTCAAAGGAACACTGGGCCAAGCTGATCGAGGCATTCCAGCCGCGACACGACAAACTCGCCGAGCTGATGCTGCGCGCCGAAGACGATGTCCTGGCCTACAAGACTTTCCCGCAGGCTCACTGGCGGCAAATCCACTCCACCAACCCGCCTGAACGTCTCAACAAGGAGATCAAGCGTCGCACCAACGTCGTCGGTATCTTTCCCAACGAGCCAGCGATCAGGCGTGTCATTAGTGCGCTGATGCTGGAGCAGAACGTGCTGCACGGCGGAAAGTTCCGTGAAAGCATGCGCCACTGGCATCCGGTCTGAAGCAGGTAGAACACAGCTTTAACCACCCGTCTCAGGCACACCGACCGAGGTCTGCCGCCCGGTCGCCCGGATGGCAGATACGGCGCGATCAACGCCCTTTCCCGATCCGTCACATCGCTTGCAACGCCTCACCGAGGCGCACATAATCGCCACGGCCGGCCGCAATCCACGCCAACCCATCCTCCGTCGTCTCTCGCCAGAAAAAACGATGAACCAGACCGGCGCCGGTCGTTCAACCGCCATCCGGAGCCTTCTCGGACAGGCTCTGAGAAGTCATTCATGTCTTCGGCCTCGGTACGTCCCGAGGCATAGCAGCAGTCGCGCGACCACGTCGAGCTTCGTATACGGATCGAAAGATGGAGTGGCTCGCCTCGCGGGATGTGTATCGTCACGCGGCGCTTCACAGGATTGGTTTCGCTAACGTGGCCTTGACATCACCTACTCGTATTTTCTGCAAATAGAAATGGATCAGATAGCTACCAGGAATTTGTAGCGCTCCAGCCAAACTAGTGAATTCGATAGTTTAAGCACGGAGTTCGAAAGTCAGCCGCCGATTACCCCTCAACTTGATACTCTCGCAATTTTAGTCCGACCGTGATCAGCGTCAGACAAAGACTTATTTGGCGAAGACAGTCAGCTTACATCGTGTCGAAACAAATTCTGTGCGACCCGCGTAGATGGATATCTTGGTTTCGGAAAGGTGGGATAGACTTCATTTCAAATTCGCGAACCCATCCCGCAGGGTGCTGCTCCAGGCTTCGGACATTGCTGTGAAATCCGGATCGCCCGCCTCGATGCGGTCGCGGTGGCTTATCGTGCAGGAATCGCGTTCGATGAAGGCGAGATCAAGCGGCATGCCGACGGAGAGGTTCGAACGCAGGGTCGAATCCATCGACAGGAGAACCGCCTTGCGGCCGTCATCGAGCGAGGTCTGCCGCGTGACCACCCGGTCGAGGATCGGCTTGCCGTATTTGTGCTCTCCGATCTGCAGATAGGGCGTGTCATCGGTCGCTTCGATGAAATTGCCCTCCGGGTAGATCAGGAACAGCCGAAGATCCCCGCCCCGGCGCTGGCCTGCGAGCAGGATCGACGCCGTGGCAGATTGCTTCATCGTCTTCATCTTCTCGTTGATCCGGACGCTTGTCCGGTTAAGCGTCCGTCCGACGATCTCTGCCACGCCGAGCATGGTCTCTGCCTTCAGGACCGAGTCGTCCGGACCGCTCTCCGGATCTTCCGCCGTGTGCTCGAGTTGGGCGATCACCGTCTGGGTCACGGAGAGCGACCCGGACGTCATCAGCACAATCGCGCGTTCGCCGGGCACCTCGAACGCGAACATCTTGCGAAAGACCGCGACGTTGTCCATGCCGGCATTCGTGCGCGTATCCGAAAGCAGCACCAACCCGTCATCGAGCTTGAGGCCCACGCAATAGGTCATGTTCCGAGACTCCGTTCGGACCGATGTCCGTTATTGCTGGGCAGAAACATGCACGTTGACATCGAGGGCTTCGGCACCGCCACCGCGAGCCATGCCCCGGATCGGCGCCGCGCACAAGGCATCGTGGCCCGATCCGAGGCGGACGTAACGTTCGTCCGGGCAGCACTGGTTTGCGCTGTCGAAGCCGACCCAGCCGAGCCCTTCGACGAATATCTCGGCCCAGGCATGCGCAGCTTCACCGATCGGCTCATCCGGGTCGGCATAAAGGTATCCCGTCACATAGCGGGCCGGCAGGTCGAGCGCATGCGCCAGGGCGATCAGCACATGGGCATGATCCTGGCAGACACCCTCACCTGCGGCCAGTGCCTCGCCGGCATTCGTGCCGGCATCAGTCACGCCGGGCCTGTAGACGACGGCCTCGGACACCGCGTCGCATAGCGCATGGGAGAGGGCGAGCGTGCCCTCGCCCCGTGTCCCATCGGCAACGGATCGCGCCAGCTCCTCGATGGCGACGTCCGGCTTTGTCGCAGCCGTGGATCGCAGGTAGACCGCAGGCCAGATCGTCTCGGTCCAACCGCGCAGCACACCGGCGGTGTCCGAGGTCTCGACCAGACCCTCGATCAGAGATTTCCATCCGCTCGATCGGCCCCTCCACCGTGAGGGTGGTCACGTGGTCACCGGCCCCGTCCCGGAACCCTGCCCCGAACGTCGCGCCTTCGGCAGAAACGCGCCAGTCGATCACCCGCTGACCACCATGATCACCGGGTGTCAGCCGATGGCTCTGGGTCACGAAGCGCATCGGCATGTCGTATTCATAGACGGTTTGGTGGCGGACACTCAGTCGCATCAATTCACCCCGAAGAGATAGGCTTCAGCGATCTCCTGTCCGATCGCGGCATTCTGGTTGATCAACCGTGTCAGGAACTCGTGCAGGCCTTCCTGAATAATGTCCTCGACTTGCGCCGCCCTGAGTTCCTCCACCGCGGCCTCGGCGAGTTCTTGGGCCTTGGTCGGCCGGATATAGGCGTCACAGAGGTGGTCGAGGTGGTAGGCGACCTGGGTCTGGGCATGGAGCATCGAGCGCGGGCAGGCCGAATTGAGGATCAGGAAGTCAGCGATCTTGCGCGGCGAATACTCGCCACCATAGGTCCAATGAAACGATCGGAACGCCGACAGCGCCCGCAGCAATGTGGTCCATTGGTAGGTGTCGACCCCGCCGCCGATCATCGCGGTCGTCGGCAGAAGCACGTAGTATTTCACGTCCAGCAGTCGGGCCGTATTGTCGCCCCGCTCGAGATAGGCTCCGAGGTTCAGGAAATCGTAGCCGTCGTTGCGCATGTGTGTTCCGGTCGTCGCGCCGCGAAACAGGCTGCCCTGCCGTTTGGTCCAGTCGCACAGATGCGGGAGTTGGGCTTCGGAACGGGGCATGCGCTCGAGTTCCAGCATGTCGAGATAGGTTCCGTTGAGCGCGTCCCACATCTCGGACGTCAGGGCTGTCCGCACAGCGCGGCCATTCTGACGGGTGGCCTCGAAACACGAGACGACCGAGGACGGATTCTCCCGGTCGAAAAACAGCCATGTCTCGACATCGCGTTGATGGAACTCCTTTCCGAAGCGCGCTTCGAAGGCCTCCGCGGATCCGGAAGCGGTCACGAGGGATTCCCATTCGTTGTGATAGCCGGCCCCGGTGGACGGCATCATGGCCATCCGGTAACCGACCTCGAGCAACCGGGCCATGGTATCGGCGCGCTCCACATAGCGCCCCATCCAGTAGAGATTTTCCGCCGTGCGGCTCAGCATCGCGTCATCCTCAATCCGCCAGAATCCAGGTGTCCTTCACCCCGCCCCCCTGGCTGGAATTCACCACGAGCGAGCCGTCGATCATTGCTACCCGCGTCAGGCCGCCCGGCGTCAGATGGACCTCCCGGCCCACCAGACAGTAGGGACGCAAATCGACGTGCCGGGGCGCGATGCCCTCTTCCACAAAAGTCGGGACAGTCGAGAGCGCGAGCGTCGGCTGGGCAATGAAGTCGGACGGGTCGGCCTTGATCCTGTCGGCATAGGCGGCGACCTGTTCGGCGGTCGAGCGGGGCCCGACGAGCATGCCGTAACCGCCCGATCCGTGGACCTCCTTGACCACGAGGTCCTTTAGGTTCGCAAGAACGTAAGCGAGATCGTCCGGATCGCCGCATTTCCACGTCTGCACGTTGTTCAGAATTGGGGACTCGCCGAGATAGAAGCGGATCATCTCCGGCACGTAGATATAGATCGCCTTGTCGTCCGCGACGCCGGCGCCCGGGGCGGAAGCGATGGTAACGCCGCCCGAGCGGTAGACGTTCATCAGGCCAGGCACACCGAGCATCGAATCGGGACGGAAACAGAGCGGGTCGAGGAAGGAGTCGTCTATTCGACGATAGATGACGTCGACCCGTTTCGGACCGCGGGTCGTGCGCATGTAGACGAATTCATCCTGGACGAAGAGATCCTGCCCTTCGACGATCTCGATACCCATCTGGTCCGCAAGGAAGGAATGCTCGTAATAGGCGCTGTTGAACGAACCGGGCGACAAGACCACACAGACCGGATCCCCTTCGCATTTCGGCGGGGCGACCGAAACGAGCGTCGAGCGCAAGCGATTGGGATAGTCGTCGACGGGCGCGATCCGGGCCGAGCGGAACAACTCGGGAAACATCCGCATCATGATCTCGCGGTTTTCGAGCATGTAGCTGACGCCCGAAGGGGTCCGGCAATTGTCCTCGAGCACGAAGAAGTCCTCGGGGCCGGTCCGCACCAGGTCGATCCCGACAATGTGGCTGTAGACCCGCCCTGGCGGATCGATGCCAACAACGGCGCTCTCGTAGGCTTCGTTGCGGAACACGAGGTCGGCGGGAATGATTCCGGCCCGCACGATCTCCGCACGGTGATAGACATCATAGAGAAATGCGTTGAGAGCACGGGCGCGCTGCTTCACGCCGCGTTCGAGCTTGCGCCACTCGCGTTCGGTGAAGACGCGGGGCATCATGTCGAACGGGATCAGCCGCTCGGTATCTCCCCCTTCGCCATAGACCGCGAAGGTGATCCCGATTCGTCGAAAAAGCGCCTCCGCCTCGCGCTTCTTGCCGGCGAGGATCTCCGGTGGTGTCTCCTGAACCCACCGGTGCAGACCCGCATAGGCCTCGCGCACAGAAGCGCCATCCATCATCTCGTTGAAGATTTCGATGGTCCTGCCCCCCAATTTCCCCGCCCGTGCCGCAGACGATTCCAACTCCACGACCCTCGTCTAACTGCAGTTGAATTGCAAACCGGGATCGGTCCGGAATTCAAGTGCTTCCGGTCCAAGAGTATCCGTGGCGCCGCATTCGTTGCCCATTATTTCGGCAAATCGGAATGCGCACGTTCCTCGATGCCGTAATTTCGTCTTCAACCGCCCCCGGATCATCACAATCGAGGAAGCCGCTTGCGACAGATTTGCGTCTCGGAGAGCGATGTGATTACGATGACAGCAGAGACCGGGGCAGACCCGGCGAGTCAAACAGGGATATCCATGGCAGCGGAAAGCCGCGACGGGGCCTTTGTGGCCTTTGAACGTGTTCAGAAGAGTTACGACGGGGAAAGCCTCGTGGTGAAGGATCTGAACCTGGAAATCGGTCAGGGCGAGTTCCTCACCATGCTGGGGCCGTCGGGATCGGGGAAGACCACCTGCCTGATGATGCTTGCGGGGTTCGAGACCGCGACGCACGGCGAGATCCGGCTCGACGGCAAGCCGATCAACAATATCCCGCCCCACAAGCGCGGGATCGGCATGGTGTTTCAGAACTACGCCCTCTTCCCGCACATGACGGTGGGCGAGAATCTCGCGTTCCCGCTCGAGGTCCGGAAGATGTCGAAGCCGGACATCGAAGCCAAGGTCAAGCGCGCGCTCGACATGGTGCAGATGGGCGACTTCGCGGGTCGCCGCCCGGCCCAGCTCTCTGGCGGGCAGCAACAGCGCATCGCGCTGGCACGAGCGCTGGTCTTCGACGCCGAGCTGGTGTTGATGGACGAGCCGCTCGGCGCGCTGGACAAGCAATTGCGCGAGCACATGCAGTTCGAAATCAAGCACATCCACGAGCAACTGGGAGTGACGGTGGTCTACGTCACCCACGACCAGTCCGAAGCACTGACCATGTCCGACCGGATCGCCGTTTTCAACGACGGCCGCATCCAGCAACTCGCGCCGCCGGAGGACCTATACGAGCGCCCCGAAAACAACTTCGTCGCGCAGTTCATCGGCGAGAACAACACGCTCAACGGTGTCGTCGAGACGATACGAGACGGGGCTTGCACCGTGAAACTCGAAAACGGCGCAGTAATCGATGCCCTGCCTGTCAATGTATCTGCGACCGGGGACAAGACAGTTGTCTCCATCCGCCCCGAGCGCGTCGAGGTGCAGCTCGAACGTCTTCCAGCCGGATGTGCACACGGTTGACGCGGAAGTTCTGGAATTCATCTATATGGGCGATATTTTCAGAACGCGTCTCAGGGTCGCCGGAAACGATAACTTCGTGGTGAAGTCGCGCAACTCCGTGGATCAGCGCCGCCTCCATCCAGGCGAGAAGATCAAGATCGGCTGGCTTCCCCATGATGCCCGCGCCCTCGACGCGGTCTGAGTTTCGAAGCACGTCTTGCCCGAGGCGTGTTCCGACACAAGCAACCCGGGCTAACAAAACAGGGAGTATCCGTATGAAATTGAATATCCTCATGAGCGCGACCGCAATCGGAATCCTTCCGGTCGCCGCTGCCTTTGCACAAGCCGTCGAATTGCCGCCATGCGAGAACTGCGCGGATTCGATGACGCTGGTGTCGTGGGGGGGCGCCTACCAGGAATCCCAGATCAACGCCTACGCAAACCCGTATATCGAAGCGACTGGCGTCGAGGTGATTTGGGACGAGAGTTCTGCCGAAGCGACTGCCAAGATGCGCGCGATGGCCGAAGCCGGCAACGTGACCTGGGATCTGGTCGACGTGGTGGCCTCCGACAGCATCCGTCTCTGTGACGAAGGTCTCGCCATGGAGATCGATTCCGAAACCATGCTCGAGCCTGCGCCCGACGGAACGCCTGCGGCGGAAGATTTCGGCGAGTTGATGGTCAACGACTGCTTCGTGCCTCAAATCGTGTATTCGACCACCTTCGGATATCGCACCGACCTGGTCGGTGACACGCCCCCGGACGATGTGTGCGACATCTTCGATCTCGAAGCTTTCCCGGGGAAGCGCGCGCTGCAGAAGCGTCCGATCGACAACGTGGAATGGGCGCTCTATTGCGACGGTGTCGCGAAGGAAGACATCTACGATGTGCTGAGCACCGAAGAGGGCGTCGATCGTGCGCTCGCCAAACTCGAGACCATCAAGGACGAGGTCGTCTGGTGGTCCGCAGGCGCCGAAACCCCACAGCTGCTCGCCGATGGCGAAGTGGTCATGGGATCAACCTTCAACGGCCGTCTGTTCTCGGCGATCGTCGAGCAGAACCAGCCGATCGACATGCTCTGGGACATGCAGAGCTTCGACCTCGACGGCTGGATCGTTCCTGCGGATCTGCCCGAGGATCGGCTTAACCGCGTGCTGCACTTCCTGCGCTTTGCAACCGACACACAGCGTCTCGCGGATCAGGCAAAGTACATCTCCTACGGCCCGGCCCGCGCATCGTCCAGTCCGCTCGTCGGCGAGCATGCGACACTCGGAATCGAGATGGCGCCGCACATGCCGACCGATCCGGCAAACGCGGGCAACGTCCACAACTACGACTACACTTGGTGGGCCGACAACCGCGACGATCTGGATGCCCGCTTCCAGGCGTGGCTGACGCAGTAAAACGACCCGGCGGCGGGGCTTCGGCCCCGCCGCTTTCACAAGGGGACGGACATGGCCGACATGACGGACACGCAGGCGGGACCGCTGATCGCTGCGGATGGCAGGCCGCTCAAAGCCAGCCTCAACCGGGCGCTGCGCGCGCAGAAACTCCGGGCATTCATGCTCGTGGCGCCGCTGCTGCTGTTCATCCTCGTTTCCTTTATCCTGCCGATCGCGGACATGCTGTTCCGTTCGGTCGAGAACCAGATCGTCAGCGACACCATCCCCGAGACGGTGGTGGCCCTGCAGGACTGGGATGCATCTACCGGCGAAGCGCCGGGAGAGGATGTCTTCGCGGCCTTCCACAAGGACATGCTGATCGCGGTCGAGCAGAAGGTCCACACCCGTCTCGGTTCGCGGCTCAACTATGAGGATCCGGGCATTTCCTCGCTGTTCCGCAAGAGCGGGCGCCAGGTCGAAGACATGGACCCCGCGCTCCCCTACAAGGAGCAGTTCCTGGAGATCGACGATGGCTGGGGCGACGTTGAGGTCTGGCAGACCATCCGGAACTACTCAGGCCCCTACACCGCGGGCTACTTTCTGAAGGCGGTGGATATGGAGGTGACGGCGGACGGACCGCAGATGCAGCCCGAGGACCAGCGCATCTATGTAAAGCTGTTCATCCGGACGTTCATTTTGAGCATCGCGATCACCACCACCTGCCTCATCCTCGGCTATCCCATCGCCTGGCTGCTCGCGAACCTGCCGGTGCGCTCGTCGAATCTTATCCTGATCCTCGTTCTCCTGCCGTTCTGGACGTCGCTTCTGGTCCGGACGGCCTCGTGGAAGGTGCTGTTGCAGCAGCAGGGTGTCATCAACGATCTGCTCGTCTGGATCGGGCTGGTCTCGGACGACAACCGGCTGGTCATGATCAACAACGCCACAGGTACGGTCATTGCGATGACGCACATCCTGCTGCCGTTCATGATCCTGCCGCTCTACTCGGTGATGAAGACGATCCCGCCGAGCTATCTGCGGGCTGCCAAGTCGATGGGGGCGAATGACTGGACGGCGTTCTGGCGGGTCTATTTCCCGCAGAGCGTGCCTGGCGTCGGCGCCGGCGCCATTCTCGTGTTCATTCTCGCCATCGGTTACTACATCACGCCGGAACTGGTCGGCGGCACCTCGGGCATCTTCATCTCCAACCGGATCGCCTATCACATCTCGACCTCGCTCAACTGGGGTCTGGCCGCCGCGCTCGCTTCGATGCTTCTGGCGGTGGTGATGGTGCTCTACTGGCTCTATGACCGCATCGTCGGCATCGACAACGTGAAGCTGGGGTAAGACATCATGGCACTTCCTCCCTACGCCTCGACCGGTCAGCGCATCTGGCACTACACGTTCCGGGCGATCTGCGTCGCGATCCTGTTCTTTCTGATCATGCCGATCCTCGTGATCATCCCGCTGAGCTTCAACGCGGAGAACTTCTTCACCTTCACGCCCGGCATGCTGCGGCTCGATCCCGAGGCCTATTCATTCAAGCACTATCAGGACTTCTTCACCAATCCCGACTGGCAGCAGGCCCTGCGCAACTCGGTCATGATCGCCCCGATGGCCACGCTGATCTCGGTCACGCTGGGCACGCTGGCCGCGATCGGACTGAGCCAACCGCATGTGCCATTTCGCGGGACGATCATGGCGATCCTGATCTCGCCGATGATCGTGCCACTGATCATTTCCGCCGCGGGCATGTACTTCTTCTACTCGCGGATCGGGCTGCAGGGCACCTACTGGGGCGTCGTCCTGGCGCATGCCGCCCTCGGGATTCCCTTCGTGATCATCACCGTGACCGCGACGCTCGTCGGCTTCGACCGCAGCCTCGTGCGCGCCGCCGCCAATATGGGTGCGGGACCGGTCCGGACCTTCTTCAAGGTGCAGATGCCGCTCATCCTGCCCGGCGTGATCTCCGGCGGCCTCTTCGCCTTCATCACCTCTTTCGACGAGGTCGTGGTGGTGCTCTTCGTCGGCTCGGCGGGTCAGAAGACCCTGCCGTGGCAGATGTTCACCGGCCTGCGCGAACAGATATCGCCGACCATTCTCGCGGTGGCGACCATCCTGGTCTTCATCTCGATCGCCCTGCTCACGGTTCTTGAACTGCTTCGTCGCCGGTCGGAACGCATCCGGGGCCTGTCGCCCGGATGAGTCAAGCCACGGCCGGCAGACCGCTCGCCCAGGATAGCCCACCAAAAATGACAAGTATCCGCGTCGCGGATGATTGCTGGGACGCTGATCCGGACGAGCTGATCGCCTGCACCATCTGTGATGCGCTGCACCGAGTCGCCCCGATCCCCGCCGGCGGGCGGCTGCGATGCGTCCAGTGCGGCACCACGCTGCTGCGCGCCGACGTGAAGGCCCTCGACGCGATCCTGGCCAGCGCGGCGGCCATGGCGATCCTCGTGATCTCGGCGGTGTTCTTCCCGTTCTTGCGCATTTCGGCCTCGGGCTTCAGCAGTTCCGCCAGGCTCACCGACACCGCGCGGGCCTTCGCCGAGGGGCTGACCGCCCCGCTCGCCGTCGCGCTGATCCTGGTGATCGTGGTCGTGCCCGTCGTCCGGGCGGTCGCGCTCTTCTACGCGCTCCTGCCGATCCGCCTGGGAAGAAAACCCGTCCGCGGCGCGCGCAAGGCGTTCCGGCTCGCCTGCGAACTCCGGCCCTGGTCCATGGCCGAGATCTTCATCGTCGGCGTCGCCGTGGCGCTCGTGAAGGTCGGCGGCATGGCGACCGTCAGCTTCGGTCCCGCCTTCTGGGAACTGACGCTCGTCGTGCTGATCGTCGTTCTCGAATCCTCCAGCTTCTGCGAGAAGAGCCTGTGGCGCATCATCGATCAGCGATCCAAGTCCTGACCGCCGCCGAGGCGGGCCTGGTCGGCTGCCGGCATTGCGGCCGCGTCTCGGCGCCCGGCACGACGCCGTGTCCGCGCTGCGGCTTCGAGCTGCACACCCGCCGGCCCGCGAGCCTCCAGAAGGTCTGGGCATGGCTCTTCGCCGGCCTCGTGTGCTACATTCCCGCAAACCTCTATCCCATGCTGGAGACGCGGTTTCTCGGCACGACGACCAGCTCGACGATCGTCGGCGGCGTCGTCGATCTCGCCCATCACGGCGCGTTTTTCGTGGCGGCCGTCGTCTTCATCGCCAGCGTGATGATCCCGGTGGCGAAGTTCTTCGTGCTCGGCTACCTCGCCTGGTCGATCCAGAACCGCGTGGCCCTCTCGCGCCACCGCCGCACCCAGCTCTACGAGGCGGTGGAGTTCATCGGCCGCTGGTCGATGATCGACGTCTTCGTCGTGGCGATCCTCGCCGCCCTGGTCAATCTCGGGATCGTGATGAGCTTCAACCCGGGCGCGGCCGCGTTTTTCTTCGCGCTTTCGGTTGCGTGCACGATGGTTTCCGCCCTATCCCTCGATCCCCGGCTCCTGTGGGACATGGCGGAAGGCACCGACCCCGAATGACCGACGAGACCCCCGCCGATCCCACTGGTCGAAGGTCCCAGACGCCGGCCGCGTTTCTCCGCTGCGTGGATCGTGCCGCTGATCGCGCTTGCCATCTCGGTCGGCGTCGCCTGGCGCAGCTACTCCGACCGCGGACCGCTTATCGAGATCGTCTTCGAGACCGGCGCGGGTCTCGAGGCCGGCAAGACGCCGGTCAAGTTCCGCGACCTGAACATCGGACTCGTCGAGGAAGTGACGCTCGCCGACGATCTGCGCAGCGTCGTGGCCTCCGTCCGCATCGACAAGGACTCCGCGCGGCATGTCGGCGCCAGCACCGAATTCTGGCTGGTCAGCGCGCAGGTCGGCCCGCAGGGCATCAGCGGCCTCGACACCGTCCTGTCGGGCGCCTACATCGCGGCCGATTTCGACGCCGATCCCGGCGAGCCGCAGACGAGCTTCGTCGCACTCCCCAAGCCGCCGCTGACCGCGCTCGGTCAGGACGGCCTGCGTGTCTCGATCCGCGCGCCCGAAGGCGGATCCGTCGCGGTCGGGGCACCCGTCCTGTTCAAGCGCATCGCGGTTGGCCAGGTGGAGGATGTCAGCCTCACCGAGCGCGGCGACGTGATGATCACCGCCTTCATCGATGCCCCCGCTGACAGCCGCATCACCTCCGCGACCCGGTTCTGGAACACTTCCGGATTCCGCGTCGAGCTCTCCGCCGCCGGCGCCGCGCTCAATGTCGAGAGCCTCGCCGCGCTGGTCCAGGGCGGCATCGCCTTCGACACCGTCACCAGCGGCGGCGAGCCGGTCGGACCGGACACCGAATTCCGGCTCTTCGGATCCGAGTCGGAGGCCCGCGTGGTCGTGCTCAACGACGATCCGTCAGCGCGCGTCAACATCATGGCGACTTTCAGCGGCTCGGTGCGCGGCCTCGCAATCGGCGCGCCGGTCGAATACCGGGGCATCCAGGTCGGTGAGGTCACCGAATTGCAAGCCGAGGTCATCCGCGTCGATGACAGCCCCGTCGTGACCGTCCGGGCCACCCTCGGCATCAATCCCTCTCGCTTCGGCCTGCCACAGGGCGAGGATGCCAATGCCCGCGCGATGGAGCTGATGGAAGCGGCCGTCGAGCGCGGCGTGCGCGCCCGACTCGCCTCCGGCAACATTCTGACCGGCAGCCTCTTTGTCGAACTGGCCGAGATTCCCGACGCGGAGCCCGCCACGATCGACATGGCGGCCCTGCCCTATCCCGAGGTTCCGACCACGGCGGCCTCCGGCTCCGGTCTCGCCCAGACCGCCGAGGGTGTGCTCGATCGCATCGAGAATCTCCCTGTCGAAGAAATGATGGACGCGATCACCACGCTCATCTCCAACGCAAACCTGCTGATCACCGACGAGAGCATCCGAAGCGCGCCGGAAAACCTCGGCCTTCTGCTCGCCGACCTGCGCGAAATGATCAGCGACAGCGGCCTGCGCGAGGTTCCCGCCGAGATCACCGGAATCCTCACCTCCGTGCGCACGCTGCTCGAGGACGAGGCGCTGCGCGATCTCGCCAGCAATCTGGACGCGGCGGTGTCGGATGTCCGCGTGACACTGGGCAACGTCAACGACGCCACGGCCGATCTGCCGGCCCTGCTCGAGAGCGTCGGAACCCTTGCGGAGGGAGTTGGAGAACTGCCGCTCGAAAGCGTGGTGGCCTCCGCCACATCCCTGATCGACAGCATCGACGCCTTCGTGCGCAGTGACGCCATCACCACCCTGCCGACGGAGGCCGGTGGCGCTCTTGCCGAGCTTCGAGGCATTCTCGAGGATTTCCGCAACAGCGGCGCGACCGCCAACGTCACCGCCACTCTTGCCTCGGTCCGACAGATCACCGACGAACTGGCGGCCGCGGAGCTCGCCGCGAGCATTGCGACGGTGACGACGGAAGCGCAACGGGCGGCACAGAGCATCGGCACCGCGTCGGAGGATCTGCCGCAACTTCTCGACTCGCTCACGCGCACCTCGGAAGAGCTGGCCGCACTACCGCTCGGAGACATGGTGGCGGCGGGCACCCGCGTCCTCGACAGCGCGGAGGTGTTTCTCTCGAGCGAGGGCGTGGAGGCGGTCCCGCCAAGGCTGAACGCAGCACTCGAGGAACTGACGCTCATTCTCGCCGAACTGCGCGAGGGCGGCACCGCCGCGAACGTCAATGCCACCCTTGCCTCGGCGGACGAGGCCGCGGCGGCGATCGCCCGCGCGGCAGACGGACTGCCGCAGCTGGTGGTCCAGCTCAATGCCGCCGCCGCCCGCGCGGATGCCGTCCTGGCGTCGGTCTCTCCGGGCTCGGAGATCAACCGCGAGACGGTGGTGCTGCTCAACGAGGTCCGCTCCGCCGCACGGGCCGTCAATTCGCTGGTCACCGCCCTCGAGCGGCGGCCCAATTCGGTCCTGTTCGGGAGATGACTTTGATCCGGTCCAAGTTTTTCGGCGCGGTGCTCGCCGCCCTCGCCCTCGCCGGATGCGCCAGTCCGGATTTCTACCTGATGCCGCCGCCGCAAGCACCGTCTGCTCGGCTGACCTCCCCCGTCTCGACGATCTCCATCGCGGAGATGAACCTGCCGAGCTATGCCGACGCGATCGAGATGGCGCGGCTCACCGAGGCCGGGGTGCTGCAACTCGACGATTCCGCCAACTGGGCCGACACGCCGCGCCGTGCGCTGTCCCGACATCTCGCGGCGGCTCTCGAGGCCCGCCTGACTGCCCGGGTGACCACCGAACCCTGGCCCGGCTTCGACAGCCCGGGCTTGCGGATCGAGGTGACGGTCGACCGTCTGGTCGGCAGCCCCGAAACAGCGGTCGAGTTCACCGGACAATACGTGATCATCGTGCCCGAAAGCGGGAGCATCTATCTCTCCGATCGCTTTTCCATCGTCGCCAATGTCGCAACACCCGGCTATGTCGGCCTTGCGGATGCCCATGGCAGCGCCGTGGACCAGCTTGCGGACCGGATCGCCTCCCGGATTGCCGCCGGCCCGTCAAGCTGAAAAAATTACGCGATCAGAGGCTCTTGCGGGCAAGGAGTGCGGCGCCGATCGTTCCGTCATCCAGATAATCCAGCTCGCCGCCGACGGGTACGCCCTGTGCAAGCGAGGTCACGCGGATATCGCGCGGGGCGATCCGGTCGCTGATGTAATGCGCAGTGGTCTGGCCATCGATGGTGGCGTTCAGGGCGAGGATCACCTCGGTGACGGGCTCGGCATCGAGCCGGGCGAGCAGGTCGGGGATCCGGAGCATCTCAGGGCCGACGCCGTCCAGCGCCGAAAGTACGCCGCCAAGCACGTGATAGCGGCCGCGGAACAGTCCGCCGCGCTCCATAGCCCAGAGATCGGCCACGTTCTCGACCACGCAGATTTCGCCTGCCGATCGCTTCGGGTCAATGCAGATCGCGCAGAGCTCGCCCGTCGAGATATTGCCGCAGCGCCCGCATTCGCGCACCGTCGCGGCCACCTCGGAGAGGGCCGCAGCCAGCGGATCGAGCATCAGCGCGCGCTTGCGGATCATCGCGAGTACAGCCCGCCGCGCCGAGCGGGGACCGAGGCCCGGGAGACGGGCCATCAGCCCGATCAGGCGCTCGACCGCCGCGCCCTCGGGCTGGGTCGTCATGACACGGATCGACCGGTCAGAACGGCAGCTTCATGCCCGGTGGCAGATCGAGCCCCTCGGTCACCTTGCCCATTTCGGCCTGCGCGGCTTCCTGCGCGCGGGACTGGGCATCCTTGATCGCCGCGACGATAAGGTCTTCCACCACCTCGCGTTCTTCCGGATTGAACAGGGTCGGATCGATGCTCAGGCCCCGCACCTCGCCCTTGGCGGACGCGGTGACGGTGACCAGCCCGGCCCCGGCCTCGCCCTTGACCTCGATCTCGTCGAGCCGACCCTGGGCCTCCGCCATGCGGGTCTGCATTTCCTGCGCCTGCTTCATGATCTTGCCCATGTCGCCGAGCTGTCCAAGTCCCTTGAGCATCGCCTTACTCCTCTGCGGATTCGGGATCGAACGGATCCCAGTCGTCGTCTTCCTCGAGCCCGAGGCTTTCGAATTCCGGCCCCGGCGCGGTCGTGCTGCCGTCGGTGCTCTCGCCGGGCAGGCGCACATCGCGGATTTCGGCGCCGGGAAAGGCCGCGAGCACGGCCTGCATGAGAGGGTGCCCGGAGACCTGGGCCTTGAGGTCGCGCTGGCTGCTGGCGCGGGCCTCGGCGAGGCTCGGCGCTCCGCCGTGTCCGACCACCGAGACCGCCCAGCGCGCGCCGGTCCAGAGCCCGAGCTTCTTTCCGAGGGTCTGCGCCAGATCGGGCATGGCCGAGTCCGTCGGCTCGAACTCGATGCGGCCCGGCGTGTAGGAGACCAGCCGAACCCCGTTTTCGATCTGGACGAGCAGGCTCACGTCGCGGCGGGAGCGGACCAGCGCCACCACATCCTCGAACGAGGCGTAGCGCGCAAGGGCCTGGGAATCCGGCGCATTTTCGACCGACGGGCTTTCGGTGGGCCGGCGCTCGGGGGCGCGGCCGGCCATGGCACGGGCCGGCGCGGAGGGGGCCTGCGCGCTCGGGGACGACGCGGGGGGTCCGGGGGATGGGGATGTTGCGGGAGGGGCGTCGGGAGCCGAGCCGGGATCGGTGGACAGCCGGCGCACCACTTCTTCGGGACTGGGCAGGTCGGCGACATGGGTGAGGCGGATGATCGCCATTTCGGCGGCCATCATCGCATTGGGCGCGGAGGCGGTCTCGTCGAGGATCTTGAGGAGCATCTGCCAGGCGCGGGTCAGGGATCGCATCGACAGGCGCTGTGCGAGATCGAGCCCGCGGGTCCGTTCGCCCGGTCCGACGGTCGGATCGTCGGCGGCATCGGGCGTGATGGAAACCATTGTGATCCAATGGGTTGTCTCGGCGAGATCGCGCAGCACCGCGACCGGGTCGGCGCCGGCGGCGTATTGTGCGGAGAGCTCGGCAAGGGCGGCGGCGACGTCGCCGGACATGATCTGCTCGAAGAGGTCGAGGACGCGGCCGCGGTCGGCGAGGCCGAGCATGGCGCGGATCTCGGCGGCGTCGACGGTGCCGGCGCCGTGGGCGATGGCCTGGTCGAGCAGGGAGAGCGCGTCGCGGACCGAGCCGTCGGCGGCGCGGGTGATCAGCGCGAGGGCGTCGTCGGAGACGGTGGTGCCTTCTTTTCCAGCGATTCCAGAGAGATGGGTGAGCATCGCCTCGGGTTCGATGCGGCGCAGGTCGAAGCGCTGGCAGCGGGAGAGCACGGTGACCGGGACCTTGCGGATCTCGGTGGTGGCGAAGATGAACTTAACGTGTTCAGGGGGTTCTTCGAGAGTCTTGAGAAGTGCGTTGAAGGCGGAGGTGCTGAGCATGTGCACCTCGTCGATGATGTAGACCTTGTAGCGTGCCGAGGCCGCGCGGTAGGCCACGCTGTCGATGATCTCGCGGATATCGCCGACGCCGGTGCGGCTGGCGGCGTCCATCTCGAGCACGTCGACATGGCGCCCTTCGGCGATGGCGATGCAGGCCTCGCAGGTGCCGCAGGGTTCGATGGTCGGGCCGCCCTGCCCGTCTTTTCCGATACAGTTCAGACCCTTGGCGACGATGCGTGCCGTCGTCGTCTTGCCCACGCCGCGCACGCCGGTGAGCACGAAGGCATGGGCGATGCGGTCGGCCTCGAAGGCGTTGCGCAGCGTGCGCACCATCGCATCCTGGCCGATCAGGTCGGCGAAGGTCTCGGGCCGGTACTTGCGCGCGAGGACGCGGTAGGCGGTTTCGGGCTCGGTCAAGGGGCGGTCGCTCGGGTTGATCCTGCGGCTTGGAGCCTAAGGCCCGCGCCGGGCCACGACAAGGGAGCCGGTCGCGAAACCGGCCGAAATCGCCGTATGCATCCTGTATGCTTCCCGTACGGATCCCGTACGTACAGGGGTTAACGCTTTTCACGGCAGCGGAGCGTCGGACGTTGGCTCCGTTCTGCGGGTCATCGGCCCTTCCGGCCCTTCATCGAGCGATCGACCTCGCGGATCATCTTGCCGAAGGTCTTCTCCCGCTTGCGGGCCTCGGCGATGGTTTCGCTGTGGCGCGCATCTTCGCTGCGAAGTTTCTGCCAGCGCTCGAGGCGCGCGGGATCGAGCCTGTCATCCGCGATGGCGGCCTGGATGGCGCAGCCGGGTTCGGTGTCGTGGGAACAATCGGCGAAGTGACAGGAGGCGGCCAGTTCCGCGATGTCGTCGAACAGGGCATCGATGCCCTCGCGGGCATCCTGGAGCCTGAGGGCGCGGATGCCGGGCATGTCGATCAGCCAGCCGCCATTGGTCATCGGCCGAAGCGCCCGGGAGGTGGTGGTGTGACGGCCCTTCGCGTCGTCTTCGCGGATGCCGGCGGTCGCCTCGTCCAGTCCGGTCATGCCGTTCAGGAGCGTCGTCTTGCCGACACCCGACGAGCCGACGAGCGCGGCGGTGCGGCCCCTGCCCGTCCAGGACATCAGGCGCGCGACGTCCCGGGGGTCGTGGGCGTCCACCGCCAGCACCGTCAGCATCGGCGACAGCGCCTCCGCGCGCCGGACGAAATCGGCGACATCTTCGCCGAGATCGGCCTTGGTCAGCACGAGGACCGGATAGCATCCGGCGTCATAGGCGAGCGCGAGGTAGCGCTCAAGCCGGGCCGGATTGAAGTCGGCGTTGCAGGAGGTGGTGATGTAGAGCGTGTCGACGTTCGCGGCGATGAGCTGGACCCGGGCATCGGTACCCGCGGCGCGGCGCGAGAGCAGCGTCTGACGTTTCAGAACCTCGGTCAGGCGGCCGGAAGCATCCGCGAGCACCCAGTCGCCGACCGCGATATCGCCGGCGGAAAGCTCCGGCACCAGTTCCAGCATGGCGGGTCCGTCGGGACCGAGCACGCCGATGCGGTCGCGGTGAACTTCGGCCACGCGCGCGACCCGCGCCGCGTCGTCGGCAAGCTGAAGCTGGAAAAACGGGGACCAGCCGAGATCGTCGCGGGAGAGGGTCATCGCAGGGGCTTGGCCTCGAGGAACGGCGGATCGCGATGTCGGGATCGCAGGAGTGAGTCCGGCCATTCTGCACCCGGATCGCCCGAAGGTCGAGCGTCCTGCGGTTGGCCTTGTGGGGGTGAGAGGCTGGACAACGACCCAAGCGGGGCTCGTTACGGCTGCTTCCTTCCGGACCTGACCGGGTTGGCGAGGCGCCTGCCCGCGCCAACCTCTCGGGGGTCATGTATCGGGGGTGGGGGGAGGTTTCAAGGGGCGTGAGCCGGGCAAGCGCCTGTCCGTGGGCTGGCGCAGCAAGGGTTGGGCTGTGCGCTTTATGGTTGGGGGGACATCCTCCGCCCGAGCTCTGCGCTCACGTCACCGAAGCGCCAGCCCGTCCGCCGGAGGCGTGCCGACGCATTGTCTGGCGCACCTCCGGTGCGACGGGACGGGCAGGCGCTTGCCCGGCGCCTGCGGCTTGATCCGGGCTGGGGGATGTAGCGGGGGTGGTTTGTCGGGCGGGGGTTGCGCCGGAACGGTGATTGCCGGCGGGGCGGGGTCCGGGCTAAGGCGGAGGTCGCGTGACGAAAAGGACGTGCGGGAATGAAGGATGCGGAGGCGGTGACGTTTGCCGGGGGGTCGATCGACCGGGCGGGGCATCTGCGCGGCGATGCGGCGGCGCTCGACGCATTGCGCCGGCGGGAGGATGCGCGCGTGTTGCCGCTCTGGCGGCTGAAGCCGCTCTTCGATCGCGCCGAGGACGGGCACCGGCTCGGCTGGCTGCCGGCGGACGCGGCCCCGGTCGCGGACGGCGCGGAGATGGTGTTTCTGGGGCTGGAGAACGGCGCGCCGCGCTTTGCCTGCGAGGTGGCGGACTGGCAGACCGAGCCGGCGGCGGAGGCGACGGGGTTTCTCGACACGGCGGAGATGGCGCATCCCGCCCTGCCCGGCCATCTGCGCTTCGGCGATCTGCGCGCCGCGATGGGTGCCCTCGACGCAAGGGATGCGGGCAATGCGGCGGCGGCGCGCGGGGCCTTCGCCTGGCACGCGGCCCACGGCTTCTGCGCGCGCTGCGGCGCGAAGTCGGAGATCGATCTCGGCGGCTGGCGGCGGCTCTGTCCGGGCTGCGGCGCGCATCACTTTCCGCGCACCGATCCGGTGGTGATCATGCTGATCCTGCACGGCAATTCGGTGCTGCTGGGCCGCGCGCCCTCCTGGCCGGAGGGCATGTATTCGCTGCTGGCGGGCTTCATGGAGCCCGGCGAATCGATCGAGGCGGCGGTGCGGCGCGAGACCTTCGAGGAGGCGGGGATCTCGGTGGGCGCGGTGCGCTACCTGTCGAGCCAGCCCTGGCCGTTCCCGTCGAGCCTGATGATCGGCTGTGCCGGCGAGGCGCAGGATCGCGCGATCACCCTCGATCCGGTGGAGCTCGAGGATGCGCGCTGGGTCAGCAAGGAGCAGGCGCTCGCCGGGCTGGCCGGGGAGCTTCCGGACATGCGACCGGCCCGCAAGGGGTCGATCGCACGCTTCCTGATCGAGCGCTGGCTGCAGGACCGGCTCGGCTGAGCGGGGGCCGGGCGGCCGTTACTCGACGGTGAAGGTGACCACCTCGGAGAGCACCGGCGGGTCGTGGGGGACGTGGTTGTGATCGCCGAGGAGCAGCTGGAAGCTGTGCTCGCCGGGTTCGAGCTCCACGGTGACCTGGGTCTGGCCGCCGCCGAAATGGCGCACATTGTCGTCGGCCGGCAGGGCGGTGGAGAGGTCGAGATCCTCGGGGGAGATGTCGATCAGCAGATGGTGGTGGCCGGTGTTCTCGGCCTCGACGCCGGCCGGGGCGACGCCCATGCCCTCGAGGCCGAAGACGATGGTGACCGGGCTGGTGACGGTGGCCCCCGCTTCGGGCGAGACGATGTAGACGCGGGCCCCTTCGGGCGCCATCGTGGCTTGGGCGAAGGCGGGTGCGGCCATGAGCACGGAGGCGGCAAGGGCGGTGGTCAGAGCGAAGGCGGTCTTCATGGTATCCTCCCGGAAACACGCGCCGGTTTCGCCCGGCGCTGGTCTCAGGGAGATAGTCCCGCGAAGCAGGCGGTCAAAGGCCGCCGTCGCCGGGTGTGCAGCGCGACGCCGCGCTTGACTGCGGGGCCGCTCAGCCGTCGTGTTCTTCGAGGTCCTTCGGCTGGTGACGGCCGAGGATCTCGCGCACTTCCGCCTCGGTCGCGTCGGGCATCATGACCTTCACCGAGAACTTCTCGCGGTCGAGATAGGACTTCTCGGCCGGGATGCCCGAATTGATCAGATCCTCATGGGCGTTCTTCGCCTGTCTCAGCGACTCGTACTGGCCGGTGATGATTTTCATGTCTCTCTCCCTCCACTGAGTTCCGCCAATTCCATTCTCGTATTCAAATTCTGCCACCCAACTGGTTGTTTGGCAAGGTGCGATCCCGTCGGCGCGCGGCCGCGGGCCGGGCTCCGGGGTCGGTGCGCCCGGGCGCGGGAGCCATCGCGTCGGGCGCTGTCAGCCGTCGAACGCGGCGCGCTGGCTTCGGCGGTAGGGGTGAACCGGGTAGACACCGAGGATCTGGAGATGCGTGGTGAAGTAGCCCAGCTCCTCCAGTGCGCGGGCCACGGCGGCGTCGTCGGGGTGGCCCTCGATATCGGCGTAGAACTGCGTGGCGGTGAACTGGCCGTCGACCATGTAGCTCTCGAGCTTGATCATGTTCACGCCGTTGGTCGCGAAGCCGCCGAGGCCCTTGTAGAGTGCTGCGGGAATGTTGCGGACCCGGAAGACGAAGGTCGTGAGCACATCGCCGGGCGGCGCGGGACGGGGCTCGGGCGACATCACCAGAAACCGGGTGGTGTTGTTGGACTGGTCCTCGACATGGCGGGCGAGCACGTCGAGCCCGTAGGTGGCGGCGGCCAGCTCGGAGGCGAGGGCGGCGAGGGTCGGATCGGCGGCGCGGGCGACATGCTCGGCGGAACCCGCCGTGTCGGCGCCGACGCGCGGCGTGATCTCGTGCTCGCGCAGGAAGTTGCGGCACTGGCCGAGCAGCACCGTGTGGCTCATCGCGGTCTCGACCGCCTCGATCCGGGTGCCGGGCACGCCGAGGAGATTGATGTGCACCCGCAGGAAATGCTCGGCGATGATGTTGAGGCCCGATTCCGGAAGCAGGTGGTGGATGTCGGCGACGCGGCCGTAGGTGGAGTTCTCCACCGGCAGCATGGCGAGATCGGCGCGGCCTTCCTTCACCGCCGCGATGGCGCCCTCGAAGGTGTTGCACGGCAGGGGGTCGAGATCGGGGCGGGCCTCGACGCAGGCCTGGTGCGAATAGGCGCCGCGCACGCCCTGGAAGGAGATGCGGCCGGTCGGATGCGGGGCGGGATCGGGCAAGGCGGCAGGCTCCGGGGCGGCTGTTGCGGGGCGGGTGCGACGGCCTAGGCGGAGCGGGCGGAAAGATCAACCTCCCGCCCGTGCGGGGGCGAGTTGCATGCCGGCGCATGCGAGACGTTTTGCCCCGCCTTGTTTGGCTTGCGCTCCCGTCGGGCTTACGGATAGAACGTCCGGACTCGGGGCAGCGATGTCCCGGTCGCGTCATGATGAGGGGTAGGCTGGAAGATGAACGAGTTGGAAATCACGAAATTCGTCGGCGCCACCTGCGGCGCGCTTCTGGCCTTTCTCGCGATCAGCACCGTGTCGCACACGCTGTTCGACACTCACTCCGACGTGGTGGCTTTCGCGATCGAGGTCGAGGATCCGGATGCGGCCGAAGAGGTCGTGGAAGAGGAAGCCGTCGATGTGGCGACTCTGGTCGCTGCGGGCGATCCCGACAGCGGCGAAGGTGTGTTCCGCAAATGCGCCGCCTGCCACAAGGTGGACGGCACCGACGGCGTCGGCCCGCATCTGAACGGCGTGGTCGACCGGGCCGCGCATTCGGTCGAGGGCTTCAACTATTCCGGCGCCCTGCCCGACGGCGAGTGGACCGTCGAGAACCTTTACGCCTTCCTCGAGAACCCGAAGGATTATGCGCCGGGCACCTCGATGTCGTTTGCCGGGCTCAACAAGTCCGAGGATCGCGCCGACGTGATCGCCTATCTCGCGACGCTGAACTGAGGCAGGCTCGCGCGCCGGCCAACGGCGCGCTCACGATCCGATCACGCAAACGTCCCTGCCGGGGCCGCACTTGGCGCTTTACGTGCCCGCATGCGGCACTAAAGTCGCGTCGGACAGCCCTCTGACGATGCCGGAAAGGCCCGATGCACCCCACAGATCGCGCACGCCCTGCCCTCCTCGCCCTTCCCCGCTTTCTCGCGACGGCCCTGGTCGCATTCGCGCTCTGCGCGACCGCCCTGCCCGGCCGCGCCGACGAGGCCGGGACGATCACCAGCCACGGGCTCTCGACCTTCGGCGAGCTGAAATACGGGCCGGATTTCACGCATTTCGACTATGTGAACCCCGACGCGCCGAAGGGCGGCGAGTTCTCGACCTGGGCCTTCGGGACCTTCGACAGCCTGACACCCTACATCCTCGCGGGCAATGCGGCGGTCGGGTCGACGCTGTTCTACGACAGCCTGATGGTCTCGTCGGCGGACGAACCCGATGCGATGTACGGGCTGCTCGCGGAAAGCGTGGAATATCCCGAGGACCGGCAATGGGCGACCTTCACGCTGCGCGAGGGGGCGACGTTTTCGGACGGCACGCCGGTGACGGCCGAGGATGTGGTGTTCTCGTTCAACGTGCTGATGGAGAAGGGCAGCCCGAGCTACCGGGTGACGTTTGCCGATTTCGAGACTGTCGAGGCGCTGGATGAGCGGCGGGTGAAGTTCACCTTCCGCGAGGGCGTGGAGACGCGGGAATTGCCGATGGCGGCGGCCGGGCTGCCGGTCTTCTCGGCGGCCTATTATGCCGATCGGGACTTTTCGCGCTCGACGCTGGAGCCGCCGCTCGGCTCGGGGCCCTACCGGCTGAAGTCGATCGATCCGGGCCGCTACGTGGTCTATGAGCGGCGCGACGATTACTGGGGCTGGGACCTGCCGGTGATGCAGGGGCGGCTCAACTTCGACGAGCTGCGCTTCGAGTATTTCGCCGATTACACCGCCGCCTTCGAGGCGTTCAAGGGCGGGGCCTATCTGTTCCGGACCGAGTTCTCGTCGCTGGAATGGGGCACGGGCTACGATTTCCCGGCGCTCGACCGCGGCTGGATCGTGAAGGAGAGCCTGCCCGACGGCCGGCCGAACGGCACGCAGGGTTTCTTCTTCAACCTGCGCCGGCCGATCTTCGAGGATGCGCGGGTGCGCGAGGCGCTGGGGCTGATGTTCAACTTCGAATGGTCGAACGAGACGCTGTTCTACGGGCTCTACGACCGGACCGACAGCTTCTGGGAAAACTCGCTGATGCAGGCGGAGGGGATGCCGTCGGAGGCGGAACTGGCGCTGCTGGAGCCGCTGCGCGAACACCTGCCCGAGAGCGTCTTCACCGAGCCGGCCTTCGTGCCGAACGTCTCCACGACGCGCGCCCTCGACCGGGGCGCGCTGCGCGAGGCGGGGCGGCTTCTCGACGAGGCGGGCTGGACGATGCAGGGCAATGTGCGGCGCAATGCCGAGGGCGATCCGCTGCGGGTCGAGATCCTCAACGACAGCCCGAGTTTCGACCGGATCATCAACCCCTATATCGAGAACCTCAAGCGGCTCGGGGTGGATGCGGTCTATACCCGCGTCGATGCCGCCCAGGCGACCGAGCGCGAGAAGAGCTTCGACTTCGACATCACCACGCGGCGCTACGTGATGTCGAACACGCCGGGGCTGGAACTGCGCAGCATGTTCGGCTCGGAGGTGGCGAACATCCCCGACGCCAACAACATCATGGGGCTCGCCAATCCGGCCGTCGACGCGCTGATCATGAAGGTGGAGAACGCCGAGAACCGCGAGGATCTGACCGTGGCGGTGCAGGCCCTCGACCGGGCGCTGCGCTCGCTGCATATCTGGGTGCCGCAATGGTACAATCCCGGCCACAACATCGCCTATGCGGATGTTTTCCGCCGCCCCGAGCAGGGATTGCCGCCCTATGCGATGGGCGAGATCGATTTCTGGTGGTACGATGCGGAGCGGGCCGAGGAATTGCGCGCCGCCGGCGCCTTCTGAGAGCCTGACGGAGTTCCCCGCCGATGGGCGCCTATATCCTGCGGCGGTTGCTGCTGATCATCCCGACGCTGTTCGGCATCCTGCTGATCAACTTCCTGCTGGTGCAGTTCATGCCCGGCGGGCCGATCGAGCAGATCATCAGCCAGCTCGAGCAGGAGAGCTCGGCGCTGGACCGGATCGCCGGCGGCGGCGATGCGGGCGGCGGTGGCGGACAGGGCGGAAGCAGCGAATATCGCGGGGCGCAGGGCCTGCCGCCGGAATTCATCGCCGATCTCGAGCGGCAGTTCGGCTTCGACAAGCCCGCGCCCGAACGCTTCCTGCTGATGGTGGGGAACTATCTCACCTTCAATTTCGGCGAGAGCTATTTCCGGTCGATCTCGGTGGTCGATCTGGTGCTCGAGAAGATGCCGGTCTCGATCACGCTGGGGCTCTGGTCGACGCTGCTGGCCTATGCGATCTCGATCCCGCTCGGGCATCCGCAAGGCGATCCGCGACGGATCGAACTTCGATACCTGGACCTCGGGGCTGATCATCGTGGCCTTCGCGATCCCGTCGTTTCTCTTCGCGATCATGCTCTTGGTGCTGTTCGCCGGCGGCTCCTACTGGAAGATCTTCCCGCTGCGGGGCCTCACCTCGGACAATTTCGCCGATCTCTCGCTGATCGGGCAGATCGGCGATTATTTCTGGCATATCGCGCTGCCGGTGCTCGCCTCGACCATCGGCGCCTTCGCGACGCTCACGCTGCTGACGAAGAACTCGTTTCTCGACGAGATCAAGAAGCAGTATGTGGTCACCGCGCGCGCCAAGGGGCTGGCGGAGAACCGGGTGCTTTACGGCCACGTGTTCCGCAACGCGATGCTGATCATCATCGCGGGCTTTCCGGCGGTGTTCATCTCGGTGTTCTTCGGCGGCAGTCTCATCATCGAGACGATCTTCTCGCTCGACGGGCTCGGGCGGCTTGCCTATGAGAGTGCGATCCAGCGCGATTATCCGGTGGTGTTCGGCACGCTCTACGTCTTCGGGCTGATGGGGCTGATCGTCGGGCTTCTGTCGGACCTGATGTATGTCTGGGTCGATCCGCGCATCGATTTCGAGAGCCGGGAAACCTGATGGCGCGTATGTTCCAGACCGGGGCCGCGTGATGACGCTCAACCCGATCCAGAAGCGGCGGCTCGCGAATTTCCGCGCCAACGGGCGGGCGTTCTGGTCGCTGTGGATCTTCCTCGTGATCTTCGTGGTGACGCTGTTCGCCGAGTTCGTCGCCAACGACAAGCCGCTTCTGGTGCGGTTCCAGGGCGAATGGCGGATGCCGGTGCTGAGCTTCTATTCGGAGGCGGATTTCGGCGGCGAGTTCCAGACCGAGGCGGAATATCATTCGCCGGAGGTGCGCTGCCTGATCGCCACCGGCGGGCTCGAGGTCTGTCTCGACGACCCGGAGGGGATCTACGAGGAGGCCACGACGAACGGCACGGCGGATGGCAATCCGCTCGACGATCCGGGCTGGGCGATCTGGCCGCTGGTGCCCTACAGCTACGACACGATCAATTACGGGGTGACGACGGCGCCCTCGCCGCCCGATGCGATCCACTGGCTCGGCACCGATGATCAGACCCGCGACGTGGTGGCCCGGGTGATCTACGGCTTCCGGATCTCGGTGCTGTTCGCGCTGGTGGTGACGATCATCTCGAGCGTGATCGGCATCGGTGCCGGGGCGGTTCAGGGCTATTTCGGCGGCTGGACGGATCTGTTCTTCCAGCGGATCGTCGAGATCTGGGTGAACATGCCGTCGCTCTACATCATCATCATCCTGAGTGCGATCTTCACGATGAATTTCTGGCTGCTGACGCTGCTGATCGCGTTCTTCTCCTGGACCTCGCTGGTGGGCGTGGTGCGGGCGGAGTTCCTGCGGGCGCGGAACTTCGAGTATGTGCGCGCGGCGCGGGCGCTGGGGGTGAGCGACGGCAAGATCATGTTCAAGCATGTGCTGCCGAATGCGATGGTGGCGACGCTGACGCTCTTGCCGTTCCTGATCACCGGGGCGATCGGCGGGCTGGCGGCGCTCGACTTCCTGGGGCTGGGGCTGCCGCCGTCCTATCCGAGCCTGGGCGAGCTGGCGTTGCAGGGCAAGAACCGGCTGAACGCGCCCTGGCTGGGCTTCACGGCGTTCTTCACCTTCGCGATCATGCTGAGCCTGCTGGTGTTCATCTTCGAGGGCGTGCGCGATGCCTTCGACCCGCGCAAGACCTTCCGATGAAGGATACCAACGCCCCGATCCTGACGGTCGAGAACCTCTCGGTGGGCTTCGTGCAGGGCGGCGTCGAGACGATGGCCGTGAAGGGCGTGAGCTTCGAGCTGCATCCCGGCGAGACGCTCGCCCTGGTGGGCGAGAGCGGGTCGGGCAAGTCGGTGACCGCGCTCTCGACGGTGCGGCTGCTGCCGGAGAATGCCGATATCAGCGGGACGATCACCTATCGCGGCCAGAACATGGCCGAGGCGGATGCGAAGACCCTGCGACGGGTGCGGGGCAACGATATCAGCTTCATCTTCCAGGAGCCGATGACCTCGCTCAACCCGCTCCACACCATCGAGAAGCAGCTGGGCGAGAGCCTGGCGCTGCATCAGGGGCTGGCGGGGGATGCGGCGCGCAAGCGGATCGTCGAGCTGCTTACCGAGGTGGGTATCCGCGATCCCGAGGAGCGGCTCGGCGCCTATCCGCATCAGCTTTCGGGCGGGCAGCGGCAGCGGGTGATGATCGCGATGGCGCTGGCGAACGGGCCGGACATCCTGATCGCCGACGAGCCGACGACAGCGCTCGACGTGACGATCGAGGTGCAGATCCTCGAGCTTCTGGCGGAGATCCAGAAGGCTGTGGGGATGGGGATGCTGTTCATCACCCATGACCTCAACATCGTGCGGCGGATCGCCGACCGGGTGGCGGTGATGAAGGACGGCGAGATCGTCGAGACCGGGCCGACCGCGGCGATCTTCGCGAACCCGCAGCACCCCTACACGAAGATGCTGCTGGAGGCCGAGCCCGCGGGCGTGCCCGAGCCGGTGACGGGATCGCCCGAGACGATCGTGGAGACCGAGGGCCTGAAGGTGTGGTTTCCGATCCGGCGCGGCTTCCTGCGGCGCACGGCCGGGTATGTGAAGGCGGTCGACGGGGCGGATGTGGCGATCCGGGCCGGCGAGACGCTGGGGGTGGTGGGCGAGAGCGGTTCGGGCAAGACGACGCTGGCGCTGGCGATCATGCGGCTGATCTCGTCGCAGGGGCCGGTGGTGTTTCTGGGGCGCGACATCCAGGGCTGGAGCAACCGGGCGCTGCGCGACAGTGCGGCGCGAGATGCAGATGGTGTTCCAGGACCCCTACGGCTCGCTCTCCCCGCGCATGTCGATCGAGCAGATCGTCGCGGAGGGGCTCGGCGTGCACGGCATGCCGGGCGACGAGCGCGAAAGGGTGGCGGAGATATTGCGCGAGGTCGGGCTCGATCCGGCGATGATGGACCGCTATCCGCACGAATTCTCCGGCGGCCAGCGCCAGCGGATCGCGGTGGCGCGCGCGATGATCCTGCAGCCGAAGCTGGTGGTGCTCGACGAGCCGACCTCGGCGCTGGACATGACGGTGCAGGTGCAGATCGTCGAGCTGCTGCGCACGCTCCAGAAGCGGCACGGGCTGGCCTACATGTTCATCAGCCACGACCTGCGGGTGGTGCGCGCCCTGTCGCACAAGGTGATGGTGATGCAGCAGGGCAAGGTGGTGGAGGCCGGGCCGGCGGCGGAGGTCTTCGATGCGCCGCGCTCGGACTATACCCGGACGCTGATGCGGGCCGCCTTCGGGGACCGGCTCGAAGCGGTCTGATGCGCAGCTTCGTGGCGCTGGGCCTGCCGGCGGGGCTGCGCGGGTGCGCTGGCCGATCTCGCCGGGGATCTGGAGGCCGGGCATCCGGTTCCCGAGGAGAACCTGCACCTCACGCTGGCGTTTCTCGACGATCAGCCGGGCAATGTGCTGGGCGATCTGCATGACCTTCTGGGTGCGATCCGGGCGCCTGTGGTGCCGGTGGCGGTCGAGGGGCTCGGCTGTTTCGGCGGGCGGAACCCGCGCACGCTCCATGCGGAGGTGCGCGAGACGCCGGAGCTGGCGGGACTGCAGCGCAAGGTGGCCGGCGCGGCGCGCGATTGCGGGATCGAGATCGAGCGCCGGCGGTTCCGGCCGCATGTGACGCTGGTGCGGTTCGGACCGAGGCTCGCCCCCGGCGAGGCGGCGCGGCTCGACGGCTTCCTCGGGATCCATGCCGGCTCGCGCTTCGAAGCCGTCGAGGTCAATGCCTTCGGGCTTTATGCCTCGACGCTGACGAAGGCCGGGCCGGTCTACGATCTGCTCGCGGAATATCCGCTCGGGGCGGCTTGAAACCGGGTTCGTGGTGTGAGAACATAAAGCGAACATTCGGGAGGCGGAGATGCATCAGGGCCGGGCGCAGCCGCGGGCGGATTCGGTGTCGCCGGGGCCCGGCGTCGCGCTGGCGCGGGCGCGGGCGCACGAGGCGGCCGGGGTCGGGCGGCGGGTCTTCGCGCTGCTGGTGGCCGGGGCGATGACCGGGCCGGTGCTGTGGCTGCATTCGCGCTGGGAGACCGACCGGCTGAACGGCGACGGCATCCGCGCCTTCGTCGATCCGGGCCGGCTGATCTTCGGGACGGCGCGCACCGGGCCGGAACTGCTGCAGGCGGCGGAGGATGCGCTGCGCGCCGGCGTGATCCCGCTGGTGGTGGTGGAGCCGCCCTCCCCGCCGGGCCTCACACCGGTGCGCCGGCTGCATCTGGCGGCGGAGACCGGGGCGGAGACGGCACGGCAGGCGCCGCTGGCGCTGCTGCTGACGCCCGGAACCGGCGGCATCCAGGGGGTCGAGACGCGCTGGCAGGTCGATCCGCGGCGGAACGGGCGCTGGCAGCTGACCCGCAGCCGGGCGCGCATGGCGCCGCCCGAGAGCCGGGAGATGGGCATCGCGGAGGGCCGGATGCGGTTCGAGGCGGGCACGGGTTTGCCGGCGGGGCATGACCCGCCGGCGGGCGGCGCTACTGGACGATGAATTCGGCGTGCAGCGCGCCGGCGGCCTTGATCGACTTGAGGATGTCGATCATGTCGCCGGCGGAGACGCCGAGGGCATTGAGGCCCGCGACCACCTGCGGCAGCGAGACGGCGGTCTCGACGAGGGCGAGGCCGTTGCCGGGGTCTTCCTCGATCTCGGCATTGGTGCGCGGGATCACCACGGTCTGGCCGTTGGCGAAGGGGTTGGGCTGGACCACGAGCGGGGTTTCCTCGACCCGGAGCGTGAGGCCGCCTTGCGTGACGGCGACGCGGCTGATGCGCACATCCTCGCCGAGAATGATGGTGCCCGAACGCTGGTCGACGACGACGCGCGCCCGGGTCGCACTCACGACCTCGATGTTCTCGATCTGCGCCATCAGGCGGGCCGGCGCATCGACGCCGACCGAGACGAGGTCGAGCTGGACGGTGCCGGAATCGAGCATGGTGGCGATGCGCGCGCCGACATTGCTGTTGATCGCCGCCTCGATGCGGGCGGCGGTGGTGAAATCGGGGTTGCGCAGGGCGAGGCGGATGTCGCGCATCTGGGTGAAGTCGAAGGCGACCTCGCGCTCGACGCGGGCGCCCGCGGGAATGAGGCCGGAGGTGGGCACGCCCTGGGTGACCGTCTCGGCCTCGCCCTCGGCGACGATGCCGCCGGCGATGATCGAGCCCTGGGCCACGGCGTAGATCTGGCCGTCGGCGGCGTTGAGCGGGGTCATCACGAGAGTGCCGCCCAGGAGGCTGCGGGCGTCGCCGATGGCCGAGACCGTGACATCGACCTGGCCGCCGGCGCGCGCGAAGGGCGGCAGGGTGGCGGTGACGAGCACGGCGGCGACGTTGCGCGCGCGGATCTGCTCGCCGGTGACGTTGACGCCGAGCCGTTCGAGCAGGTTGACGATGGCGTCCTCGGTGAAGGGCGAGTTGCGCAGGGTGTCGCCGGAATTGTTGAGGCCGACCACGAGGCCGTAGCCGAGGAGGTCGTTGCCGCGCACGCCGTCGACCTCGACGAGATCCTTGATGCGCGCCGGCGAGGCGTCGGCCGGTCCGGCGAGGGCGCCGAACCAGAGCACGAGCAGCGGCAGGAGGGACAGGAGCGTTCCGAGAGGGGATCGGAGGGTCATGGGCTACCGCATGAAGTTGAGGAAACTGAGATTGGCGATGCGCGAGGTGACGGTGAAGACCTGTTCGAGCTGGATCTCCAGCTGCTGGTAGGTCGAGGCCGCCTCGAGCGGGTCGATCGACACGAGCTTGGCGCGGGCGAGCGAGAGGGTGTCGCGCTCGGAGACGCGGGCCGCGCGCGCGAGTTCGACCGCCTCCTGCGAGGTGCCGATCTTCGAGCGCACGTCGAGCACGCCTTCCTTGGCGGCGATCATGCGCTCGCCGGCGACGCCGAGCAGCGCCATGCGTTCGGCGTCGTTGCCCGCGAGGGCGCCACCGGGCACGACGGCCGCGAGGGCGAGGCCGCGCAGGGCATCGACCATCTCGGCGGCATCGGCGCGCATGGCGTAGTCGATGCGCTGGTTCTCGCCGACTTCGACGGGGCTGAGATTGTCGGGGGAGCCGATGAAGCCGGTGGTGAAGAAGCCGCCGGCGGGGGCCGCGAAATAGCCGTCGATGGCGGCGACCACGTCGGCCGCGGTGGCGGCGCCGGCGACGAGGGCGTCGAGCTGGGCCAGCATGGCATCGGCCTGCGCGAGGGCGGGTCCGTCGGTGGCGGTGCCGGCATAGAGCGACTGGCCGGCGACCTGGCCGTTGAGGATGCCCACGGTGTCGGCGAAGTGGCGCCGCGCGGTGGTGGCGTGGATGTTGGAGGCGGCGATGTCGCCGATGCCCACCGAGGTGGCGAGATCGATGGCGACGTTCTCGAGCGGGCCGAGGATCTGGCCCATGCCCTCCTGCATGATGTCGAGGCGGACCTCGGTGAGCGAGAGCGTCTCGGAGAACACCGCGTTGCGGTCGAGCGAGCGCTCGAGCGCGAAGAGGCGCGTGAGATTGCCGCCCGTCGCCTTGAAGCGGCTCGACTGCTCGCCGGTGGTCAGTTCGACCGCGGCCTTGTCGAGGGCCTGACGGGTATCGAGCGCGCGCTGCTGGAGCACCTGCATGCGGGCGAGATCGGTGGCGCCGGTGAGTTTCATGTCCCTCAGACCTCCAGGAGCAGCTGCATCAGCTGGTCGACCACCGAGAGCACGCGCGCATTGGCCGCGTAGGTCTGCTCGACGAGCATCAGCGATTGCAGTTCGGTGTCGGTGTTCACGCCGGTCTCGTTGCCTTCGCTCTCGACGAGCGCGTTCTGGCGGGCGGTGAGAAAGGCGCGGTCCTCGTCGCTGCGCACGGCGCTGCCGGCGAAGAACGAGGCGATTTCGGAGGCCATGGTGGCCGCCCCGACCGAGGCATTCTGCGAGACGAAGCCGCCCGGCGCGCGGGCGGTGGTCATGGCGTCGGAGAGCGCCTGCAGATAGGTGCCGAAGCCCTCGTTGCCGGGGGCGGCGGCGGCGAGGCCGTCGCGCAGGCGCCAGGCGGCGCCGCCGGGCTGCGACGGGTCGGCGGCCGGGTTGAGGGCGATGCGGCCGGCAAGGCCCACGGCGGGGCCGGGATTGCGATCGACGAAGAGGCCGGCACCGGTGGCGTCGAGGGCGCCGGGCGGCACGAGTGCCGTGAAGCGGTCGATGATCTCGGCGGCGAATTGGTCCATCTCGGCGTCGAATTCGGGCACGATCCGGTCGCGCAGCTCGAAGAGCGCGCCGAGCGAGCCGCCGTCCATCAGGCCCGGGCCGGTGCCGGTGGCGATGGGAACCGGGCCGCCGGCGGCGCCCTGATCCTGGGCGAGGCCCGACAGCGGCGCGCCGAGCACCATGTCGGAGGTCACGCCGTTCGGGGCGGGCTGGAATTCCAGCTCCCAGACCCGTCCGTCGAGCAGCACGCCGCCGCCGGCCGCGTAGATGGCGATCTGGCCGCCGTCGCGCTTCGCGGTCTTGAGCGGGACGATCGCGGAGATCTGGTCGACGAGGCGGCCGCGTTCGTCCTGCAGGCCGGTGATGTCGGCGCCCTGCAGGTCGAGGATGGAGATCTTGCGGTTGATCGCGTCGATGTCGTGGAGCGCGTCATTGACCTGCGCCACCTGCCGGCCGATCTCGGCATCGGCCTCGGACCGCAGCTGGGCATTCTCGCGCGAGACGCGGTTCAGGCCCTTGGCGAAACTGTCGGCGGAGGTCATCGCGGCGGAGAGCTTCGCCATGGATTGCGGCGAGGCGGAGGCCGACATCAGGCTGGTCTCGAGCGCCGTGGCGAGGCTGGAGACCGCGCTGGAACTGCCCGGCTCGCCGAAGGCGGTCATCATGCGGTCCCAGGCCTCCGAACGGGTGGCCGTGGCGCCCAGCGCCGCGTCCATCGCGCGGCGCTCGGCGGTCAGGTAGGGGTTCTCGGCCCGCGACGTGCCGGAGATCCGAACACCGCTGCCGTAGCCGCCGAGCGACAGCGACGACAGCTCGGTGGTGCGCTTGCCGAACCCGGGCGTCATGGCGTTGGCCACGTTGTTCGAGATGGTGTCGGCAAGCCGCGACGAGGCCGAGAGGCCGCTGGCCGCGTTGTTCAGGGCGTTCGAGATACTCATGGCACGGGCTCCTTTCCCGAGGTCTCAGGTGCGGATCAGCGCTTGAGGTTGGTGGTTTCCTGCAGCATCTCGTCCACCGTCTGGATGATCTTGGCGTTGGACGAATAGGCCCGCTGGGTCTGGATGAGCTGGGTGAGCTCCTGCGCGATGTCGACGGTCGACTGTTCGCGCGCGAAGCCCTGGATGCCGCCGGTCGGGCCGGAGCCGGCATCCCACAGGAACATCGAGCCGCTTTCCTGCGAGAGCGCGAAGGCCTGGTTGTCGAGCACGCGCAGGCCGTTGAAGTTCGGCACGTCGGCGACCGGCACCTGGTAGATCACCCGCGAGAAGCCGCTGGAATAGGAGGCGCTCAGCATGCCCTTCTCGTCGATCGAGACGCCGGTGAAGGTCCCGGCCGGGTTGCCGTCCTTGGTCACGCCGACGGGCGAGAATTCCGAGGAGAGCTGGCTGAGATGCTGCGGGCCGCCCGGCAGGGTCGAGCCGATGGCGATCTCGATGGTCTGGGTGCCGAGGTTCATGGTGATGACGCCGGTGGCCGCATCGTAGGCGGTGGTCAGCGGCGGCGTGCCGGGCACGGCCTGGGCGACGGTGGCGAGGCCGCCGGCATTGGGCGGAGCATTGCTGAAGCCGAGATCGTAGGTGCCCGCGAGGTTGCCCGAGGCCTGGTCGGTGATTTCCATGGTCCAGCTGTTGGTCTGCGGCAGGCCCACGGCCGGCACGACCGGCGTGAAGTTGATCGAGAGGGTCTGCGAGGCGCCCATGTTGTCGAAATACTCGACCGTGACCGGCAGCGGCGTGCCGGCCGCGCCGGCCTGGGTCTCGGTGGCCGGCAGGTTGGCGTTGAGCTGGATCGTCGATGTCGGCTGCGACGCGTAGGACGAGCGGTTGATCTGGATGGCCTGCAGGCCGGCCGCACTGTCGCGCGGGGCGGGCAGGATGTTGCCGTTGAGATCGGCCGGCCAGCCCATCAGCGCGAGGCCCGAAGGCGTGCGCAGGAAACCGTTCTCGTCGGGACGGAACGAGCCGGTGGAGGTGAGCATGAAGGGCAGTTCGGTCTGGTTCTGGCCCACCGAGGCGATGGCGGTCACGGGCAGCATGCCGCGGCCGGTGAGGGCGATGTCGGTCGGATTGGACGTGGTCGCGAGCGAACCCTTGGTCTCGATGTCCCAGATCGCGTTGGTGCGCACGCCGCCGGCGGTGAACCAGCGCCCGCCGCCCGCCGTGTTGGGCGAGGAGCCGTCGCTCACGGTCATCGAGGCGAAATCGACATCCGAACGCTTGTACCCGAAGGTCTGGGAGTTCGCGATGTTGTCCGAGATCGTGGCAAGCTTGTTGGCCTGCGCGTTCAGTCCGGAAACACCGGCAGTCATCGACGAGGAGATACCCATACTCAGTCCTTTGTCCGCGAGGGGTCGGTCATTGGAAACCAGTTACACGCCGCATCCTTGGAAGGACGGGCTTAAGATCCCGTCAACGCGGGAGCGGCCCGGAGCGGAGAAAACGCCGGGTCATTTCGGGAATTCGCGCAGGAGGATGATCTCGATGCGCCGGTTGCGGTCGTCGCGGGGATTGCCGGTCACCGGCGAGCGGTCGGCCTTGCCGGCGATGCGATCGAGCCGGGCGTCGGCCACCCCCTGCCGCACCAGCACGGCGCGGGCGATCTGGGCGCGGTTCGACGAGAGCTCCCAGGGGTTCGGCGCGATCGCCATCACGTCGCCCTCGGCCAGATGGCCGGAGACCGCGATCTTGTTGGTGGTGTGGGCGAGCACCCGGCCGATCATGCCGACGAGTTGCTCGTGGATCGGGTTCGGCTGGCTGGTGGTGCCGCGGAAGAGCGGCGAGCCGTCGATGTCGAAGACGTCGATGATCAGGCCCTCGTCGGTGACGCGGGTGGCGATGTGGCGCAGCAGCGGATCGGCCTCGACCACGTCCCCGCTGCCCCCCGAGAGCTGTTTTTGTATGTCGTAGAGGCTCTTGTCGGGTGATCCGATGGTGGACTTGTCTTCGGGATCGCCCTGGGCGCCGGTCTCGTCGTTGGCGAGCGTGTCCTGGCTGAACATGCTCGAGCCCTCGAAGGGGCCGTCGCCGCCGCCGCGGGTGGAGTGGATCGGGATGGTCGGGCTGAAATAGTCCGCGAGGCCCATGCGCATCTCCTCGTCGGAGACACTCAGGAGCCACATCAGCAGGAAGAACGCCATCATCGCGGTGACGAAGTCGGCATAGGCCACCTTCCACGCGCCGCCGTGATGGCCGCCGGCGACCACCTTCTTGCGCTTGACGATGATGACATTCTTCGCGCCGTTGCGATCCATATCCGAACCCCGAAATTTCCGGCTGCCAGAAAGACCGCGAAAGCTGAAACCCGGGTTACCGGGATGCCGGCGGGGGGCGGGTTTTTATGTCGCATTGCAGCAAAGTCGTTCACGCTTCGGAAACCATTCGCTCCGAAAACTCGGGCGGAACACCCTCCGTGCGAGAGAACGAGTGCCATGGCCCCTGCCGAGACCGTCCTGACCCGCAAGCTTCACAAGGGCGGCGTGGCCCGTTCGCCGCTGGCGGACATCGATCTGATCCTCGAGAATTTCGCCCGGGGGCTCGAGGATCGCCTGCGGCCGCTCCTCAAGACCATGGTCACCGCGGAGACGGCGCCGCTCCGGGTCTGCCGGCTGGCGGATGCGACGAAGCCGGTGGCGGTCCCGGCGCTCCTGGGGCTTGTGGAGGTGGAGGACAGCGAGACCCCTGCCCTGATCGCGGCGCGGGCCGAGCTTGCCTGGCATCTGACGGACCTGACGCTGGGCGGCGATCCGGCGGCGGCGGCCGAGCCGGTGAGCCGGCCGCTGAGTGCCATCGACATGGCGCTCTTGCGGCTCCATCTCGATGCGTTCCTCGCGGCCTTCATCGCGGCGATCGGGGTCGGAATGGGACGGCCCATTACCAAGCGCATCGGCATCCGCGACCAGCGCCAGAACATCGCGCAGCTGCGGTTCGCGCCCGATTACATCGACGTGCTGGTGTTCGACGTGACGCTTCTGCTCGGCGATGCCGGGCGGCGGGGAGAATTCTCGGTGATCCTGCCGCTCTCGGCGCTCGACGTGATCCGCGCCTCGGTGCAGCAGCACAACGCCAAGGCGGCGCGCGAGCGGCCCGACGATCTGTGGAAGACGCTGATGCGGCGCGCGGCGGCGGCGGCGACGGTGCCGGTCGATGCGGTGCTGCATCGCCAGCGGCTCACGCTTGCACGGCTCGAGGCGCTGGCGGTGGGCGACATCCTCGAGATCCCGAAGACCGCGATCGACGAGATCCGGCTGACGATCCCCCAGCCCGCCGGGCGCACGGCGCTGCTCGCGCAGGGCCGGCTCGGGGCGTTCAAGGACAACAAGGTGATCAAGCTGACCTCGGCGCCCGATCCGCGGGTGAGTGCCCATGTGACCCGGGCGCTCAATGCCGCGGGAGCCGGGCGACCGGGGGCCGTCCGGGACGAGGAGCCGCGGCCGCCGAAGCCGGAGAGCGGGTTCGAGGAGGCCGAGATCGTCGGCGCCGAGCTTCAGGACATCGCGCCGCGCGACTGAGACCAGCAGGGCAGCACATCGTCTGGCATCGGGCGGGCGGCGTGAAGGCCGCGGGCCACGGCGCGCGCGAGGCAGTGCGCCGCGGCATGCTCGATGAGGAGCCGGGCGGCGAAGGCATCCCCCGGCAGCGGCCGCGCGCCGGTCGATACCCCGAACACCAGATCGCCGTCGAAGGGCGTATGCGCCGGCCAGAGCGCGCGGGCGAGGCCGTCATGGGCGGCGGCGGCCATGCGGGTGGCGGCGGGCTTGTCGAGGGCGGCATCGGTGGCGACGATGGCGATGGTGGTGTTGGTGCCGGGCTCCGGGCCTGCGCCCTTGAGGTAGCCGGGGCCGAGCAGCGGCAGGCGTTCGGAGCCCGGGCCGAGGCCACCGAATTCGTCGCCGATCTCCAGCGCACCGGCGAGGAAGTGCCGTCCGTCCGGCAGCGTCGCGCGGCCGAGCGCGTTCACCGCCACCAGTGCGCCCACGGTGATGCCGCTCTCGAGCACGAGCGAGGCGGAGCCGAGGCCGCCCTTGAGGTCGGCGGTGAGGGCTCCGGTTCCGGCGCCGGCACTCCCTTGGGCGAAATCGGGGCCGGCGGCGGCCAGTGCGGCCTCACCGAGCGCGCGATAGGGATTGCCGTCGCCAGGCCTTGTCGCCGCCGTTCATCAGGTCGAAGAGGATGGCGGCGGGCACGATGGGCACGCGGGCGGTGCCGGCGGGGTAGCCACGGCCGCGCGCGCGCAGGGCGTCGCAGACGCCCGAGGCGGCATCGAGCCCGAAGGCGGAGCCGCCCGAGAGCACCAGCGCGTCGACGGTCTCGACGAGGCGGCCCGGGGCGAGCAGGTCGGTTTCGCGCGTGCCGGGCGCGCCGCCGCGCACATCGACGCCGGCGAGGAAGGGCGTCTCGGCGGTGAGCACGGTGACGCCGGATTTCAGGTCGTGGTCCTCGGCATTGCCGACGCGGAGGCCGGGCACGTCGGTGATGGCGTTGCGGGGGCCGGGCCGGGTCATATGCAGCGGCCGCCATCGACCTCGAGGGCGGCACCGGTGATCATCGCGGCCCCATCCGAGCAGAGGAAGACCGCGGCGGCACCCATGTCCTGCGGGGTGGAGAACCGCCCGAGCGGGATGGTGGCGAGGAACTTCGCGCGCATCTCCGGCGTGTCCTCGCCCATGAAGGATTTCAGAAGCGGGGTTTCCCCCGCCACCGGACAGAGCGCGTTGACCCGCACGCCGCGCGGCGCGAGTTCGACGGCCATCGCCTTGGTCGCGGTGATCATCCAGCCCTTGGAGGCGTTGTACCACGACAGGCCCGGGCGCGGGCTGAGACCGGCGGTGGAGGCGATGTTGAGGATGACGCCCGCACCGCGCGCGCGCATCTGGGGCACGAAGGCGCGGGCGGTGAGGTAGACCGACTTCGCGTTGACCCGCAGCACGCGGTCGAAGTCGTCCTCCTCCACCTCCTCCATCGGCATCGGCAGATGGGTGATGCCGGCATTGTTCACGAGGATGTCGAGGGCGCCGAGGTCGCGGGACACGGCCTCGGCGATGGTCGCGACGCCTTCCGCCGTGCCGATATCGCCCGCCACATGGGCGCAGTCCATTTCGCGGGCGGCCTCGGCCGCGGCGTCGGGGCGGATATCGGCGATCATCACCCGGGCGCCGGCCGCGAGGAGGGCCGCCGCGATCCCGGCGCCGAAGCCCGAGGCGCCGCCGGTGACGAGCGCGGTGCGTCCGTTCAGTTGCATGAGAGGTCCCGCCTGTCCGTTCCGGCGAGCAGAGTGCGGGAAAGGCCGCGACGGCGCAAGACGAGGCGCGCGAGCCGCGCGTGCGGGGCCGTCAGCCGTGACGGGCGGCGACGGTCTTGAGGCGGGTGAAGCCGTGGAGCGCCTCGAAGCCCTTCTCGCGGCCGTGGCCCGAAAGGCCGGTGCCGCCGAAGGGCAGCTCGACGCCGCCACCGGCGCCGTAATTGTTGAGAAAGACCTGCCCGGCGCGCAGACGCTTCGCGAGGCGCATCTGGCGGGCGCCGTCGCGGGTCCAGATGGCAGCGACGAGGCCGTAGCCGGTGCCGTTGGCGATCGCCACGGCGTGGTCCTCGTCGTCGAAGGGAATGACGACCTGCACCGGGCCGAAGATCTCCTCCTGCGCCAGCGGATGGTCGGGAGGCACGTCGGCGAAGAGTGTCGGGGCGAGGTAGTGGCCGGCTTCGGGGGCGGTGGGGGCGATGCTCCCCTGCCCCGCGATGCGCAGGTCGCTGCCGCGGGCGAGGAAGCCTTCGACGCGGCGCTTCTGGCGGGCGGAGATCAGCGGGCCGAGATCGGGATCGGCGAGCGCAGGGCCGGCGATGAGCGCGTCATAGCGCGCGGCCATGGCGGCGACGACGCGCGGGTAGAGCCCGCGCTGGACGAGGATGCGCGAGGCGGCGGAACAGGTCTGACCGGCGTTCTGGAGACCCGGGCCGACGAGGAACGGCAGGGCGGCGTCGAGATCGGCATCGTCGAACACGAGCTCGGGGGATTTGCCGCCGAGCTCGAGCGTGACCGGGCGGACATGGGCGGCGGCGGCGCTCTGGACGGCGCGGCCCGTGGCGACCGAGCCGGTGAAGGAGATGTGGTCGATGCCCGCATGGCCGGCGAGGGCGACACCGGCCACGGATCCCGCGCCGGGCACGGTGTTGAGGGCCCCCGGCGGCAGGCCGGCCTCGTGAGCGATGGCGGAGAAGGCGAGCGCCGTGAGGCTGGCCTCCTCGGCGGGTTTCAGCACGCAGGCATTGCCGGCCGCGAGGGCCGCGCCGACCGACCGGCCGATGATCTGCATCGGGTAGTTCCACGGGATGATGTGGCCGGTGACGCCGTGGGCTTCGCGCAGGGTGTAGACGGTGTAGCCGTCGAGATAGGGAATGGTCTCGCCGGTGAGCTTGTCGGCGGCGCCGCCGTAGAATTCGAGGTAGCGCGCGAGGGCCTTCGCATCGGCGCGGGCCTGGCCCAGGGGCTTGCCGACATCGCGGGCTTCGAGATGCGCCAGATCCTCGATGCGGTCCTCGACCAGCCGGCCGATCCGGGCGAGGACGCGGCCGCGTTCGGCGGCGGGCATCCGGCCCCATTCGCCCTCGGCGGCAGCCCGGGCGGCGGTGACGGCGGCGTCGATCTCGGGCGCGCCGCCGCAGGCGATGTCGGCGAAGGTCTCGCCGGTGGAGGGATCGGTGACCGGCAGGGTCGCGGCCGTGTCGCGCCAGGTGCCGGCGATGAAGCAGCCGGTCGGGGGCAGAGTGCTCATGCGGGAACCTCGAGGACCGGCGAGGCGGCGAGAAGCTGGCGGGTATAGGGGTGCTGCGGGTCGGTGAAGACGGCTTCGGTCGGGCCGCGCTCGACGATTTCGCCGTCCTGCATCACCATGAGCCGGTCGGTGATGGCGCGGACCACCGTGAGATCGTGGCTGATGAAGAGGTAGCTCAGACCGTAGCGGTCGGAGAGGCCGGCCAGCAGGTCGAGGATCTGGGCGCGGATGGAGACGTCGAGGGCCGAGACCGCCTCGTCGAGGATGATCAGCTCGGGGCGGATGATCAGCGCGCGGGCGATGGCGATGCGCTGGCGCTGGCCGCCGGAGAATTCGTGGATGTAGCGGTCCGCATCGGCGGGGGCGAGGCCGACATCGGTGAGGGCCTGCGCGACCGCCTCGGCGCGGGCGGCGCCCTTGGGCGGGCTGTCGAGCAGGTGGAAGGGTTCGGTCACGAGGCGGGCGACGCGGTGGCGGGGGTTGAAGCTGCCGTAGGGGTCCTGGAACACCACCTGCATCCGGGCGCGCAGATGGCGCGGCACGGTCTCGCCGGCATGGACCGCCTCGCCGTCGATGCGGACCTCGCCGCCCTGCAGCGCATCGAGGCCGAGGATGGCGCGGGTGAGCGTGGACTTGCCGCAGCCGCTCTCGCCGACGAGGCCGAGGCTCTCGCCGCGGTGGAGGGTGAAGCTCACGCCCTTCACGGCGCGGAACCACGCGCGCGGTCCGAAGAACCCCTTGCGGCCGGCGGGGTAGTCGCGGACCAGATCGCGCACTTCGAGGAGCGGTGTCTCGGTGCGCGCTGCGGCGCGGTCGGGCTGGTGGGTGGAGGCCTCGAAGAGCGCGCGGGTGTAGGGGTGGCGCTTTGTCGCGGAGCACCTCCGTCGCGGGGCCGGCCTCGACCACTTCGCCGTGGCGCATGATCGCGAGATGGTCGGCGATGCCGGTGACGACGGCGAGATCGTGGGTGATCAGGAGGAGGCCCATGCCGTCCTCCTCGACGAGGCGGCGCAGCAGATCGAGGATGCGGGCCTGGGTGGTGACGTCGAGGGCGGTGGTGGGCTCGTCGGCGATCAGGAGCCGCGGGCGCAGGGCGATGGCCATGGCGATGACCACGCGCTGGCGCTGGCCCCCCGAAAGTTCGTGCGGATAGCGCGAGAGCGGGAAGCGGGCTTCGGGCAGGCCGACCCGCGCGAGGGTCTCGCGGGCGATCTCGCGCGCCTCGGCGCGGCTGGCGCGGGTGTGGACCAGCACGGTTTCGGCGACCTGATCGCCGATGGTCCGGAGCGGATTGAGCGCGGTCATCGGCTCCTGGAAGATCATGCCGATCTCGCGGCCGCGAATGTCGCAGAGGGCCGCCTCGTCGAGGCGGAGCAGATCGGTGCCGTCGAGGCGGATGTGGCCGGTGGCCGCGGCGCCGTGGGGCAGCAGGCCCATCAGGGCGAGGGCGGTCATCGACTTGCCCGAGCCGCTCTCGCCGATGACGCCGAGCACCTCGCGGGGGCCGAGGGCCATCGAGACGTCGCGCAGGATCGCGGTGCCGCGGATGGTGACGCCGAGGCGGTCGATCTCGAGCAGGCTCATGTGCGGACCCGGCGCAGGCGCGGATCGAGCAGGTCGCGCAGCCCGTCGCCCATCAGGTTGAGGCCCAGCACCGTGAGCACGATCGCCAGCCCCGGCACGATGGCGAGCCAGGGCGCGAAGGAGATCATGGTCTGGCTCTCGGCGAGCATCCGGCCCCAGGACGGCGTGGGCGGCTGGGCGCCGAGGCCGACATAGGAGAGGCCGGCTTCGGCGAGGATGCCGAGGGAGAACTGGATGGTGCCCTGGACGATGAGCAGGTTCGCGACGTTGGGCAGGATGTGCTCGACCGAGATGCGCGCCCTGCCCTTTCCGGCGACGCGGGCGGCGAGGATGAAGTCGCGGGTCCAGAGCGAGAGGGCCGCACCCCGGACGAGGCGGGCGAAGACCGGAATGTTGAAGATGCCGATGGCGATGATGGCGTTGAGCGCCGAGGGGCCGAAGACGGCGGTGATCATGATGGCGATCAGGAGCGCGGGAAAGGCGAAGACCAGGTCGTTGCCGCGCATGATCAGCTCGTCGAGCAGCGAGCCGCGATGGGCCGCGGCGGCGAGGCCGAGCGGGATGCCGAGCCCCATGCCGATGCCGACGGCGACCAGGGCGACGGCGATGGAGACCCGCGCGCCCACCATGATCATCGAGAAGACGTCGCGGCCGAAATGGTCGGTGCCGAACCAGTGGGTCGCCGAGGGCGGCTGGAGCTTGGCGGCGATGTCGAGGGCGGCGACGTCGTAGGGCGTCCAGACGAAGGAGGCGAGTGCGAGCAGCGCGAAGATGCCCGCGAGCAGGCCGCCGACGACGAGCGCGCGCATCAGTGACGGGTCCGCAGGCGCGGATCGACCGCCGCATAGGCCATGTCGACGAGGAAGGTGACGAGCACGACGGCGAAGACGAGGATCATCACCACGCTCTCGACCACGATGATGTCGCGGCTCGAGATCGCCTGGAAGACCAGCCGGCCGAGACCGGGCAGGAAGAAGACGTTCTCGATGATGATCGCGCCGGCGAGCAGGAACGAGAATTGCAGGCCGATGATGGTGAGGACCGGGATGAGCGCGTTGCGCAGCGCGTGGTGGCGCAGGGCCTGGCCGCGGGTGAGGCCCTTGGCGCGGGCGGTGCGGATGAAATCCTCGCCCAGCGTGTCGATCAGCGACGAGCGCATCACGCGGGCGAGAATCGAGGCCTGCGGCAGGGCGAGCGCGATGGCCGGCAGGGTGAGGGCCTTCATGCCGGGCCAGAACCCGGCCTGCCAGCCCGGAAAGCCGCCGGCGGAGAACCAGCGCAGGTTCACCGCGAAGACCAGCACGAGCAGCATGGCGAACCAGAAGTTCGGCACCGCGACACCGAGCTGGGTTGTGCCCATCACGCCGGCATCGACGGCGCTGCCGCGCCGCGCGGCGGCCCAGATGCCGACGGGAAAGGCGATGAGGGTGGAGAGCGCCAGCGCGTAGAGGGCGAGCGGGAGGGAGACCTGAAGGCGGTCGGCGATCATGCCGGCGACCGGGGTGCGGTAGGTGTAGGAGATGCCGAAATCGCCGCGGAGCATGCCGCCGGCCCAGTCGAAATAGCGCGCCACCGGCCCGGCATCGAGACCGAGTTCGGTCCGGAGCGCCGCGACGGCTTCGGGGCTCGCGTTCATGCCGAGCATGTAGGCGGCCGGGTCGCCCGGCACGACCTCGAGCGCGCAGAACACCACGAGGCTCGCGACGACGAGGGTCAGCCCCAGCGAGACGAGGCGCTTGAGCGCGTAGCGTATCACCTGCCCGACCCCGCCTTCATGATACGCTCCGCCGCTCCGTTGTCGCGCAGGATGTGCCACGGCAGGGGCGCGGGCTCAAGGCGCGGCGGACGGCGGAGGGGACGGCCTTGAGGGTTGGTTAGGTCGGGTTTTGCGGGATGTCCCGGCGCGGCAGGGATCTCGGGCACCCGACAATCATCAGGTGCGGAGGCGCCTTGCGGGAAACGACACCGCATCCCGAACATTGCGCTTCAGGCCAGTTTCCGGCGAACAGTCCCCAGCCGTCCCCGCCAGCAAGTCGCAAGCCGGGCGCGCGCCTGCACGTGGGCTGGCGCGCTGCGATGGTTGGGCGGGGCGCTTTATGGTCCCACATACATGCTCCGCTTGACCGGCGCACCAACGCCGACCAAAGCGCCAGCCCGCCGGGACGGGCAGGCGCTCGCGCCGGCGCCTTCGGCTTGTTCCGGGCGGGAGTGCGGAGCCGAAACGGCGGCATGGCATAGAGTTTGACCGTTTCGCGCCGGACCCGAGCTGGCAGCGAGCTTGCGGACAGGGGCTGCCGGGCGCGCGCTGGTGGTGGCCGGTTCGGGACAGACGGCGAGACACCGGCGCGGATCGTGGCGGAAGGTGTTGGCGCGGCCCAGGCAGGAGCCCGGGCCGCGGGGGCTTGGATCATTCGGACCAGGAGACGCCGGTCATGTCGTTGGCCTGGGTCGGCGAATTCTCCCAGAGCCCCTGGATGCGGGCATCGGCGACGCCGGTCTTGGCGAGCTGGAACAGGAAGCCGTTGACGTAGTTCTGCGCCACGCGTTCCTGGGCGGCGCGCAGGATCTGGGTGCGCTCATCCACATCGGCGGTGGCGTCGAGGCCCTTCATGAGCGCGCGCATCACCGCGTCGTCGTAGCCGAAATAGTAGTCGGGCCGGGCGTAGATGCCGATGTCCAGCGGTTCGGTATGGCTGACGATGGTCAGGCCGAAATCCTTGCCGGTGAAGACCTGTTCGAGCCACTGGGCCCATTCCATGTTGATGATCTCGGCCTCGATGCCGACGGCGCGCAGCTGGCTCGCGACGATCTCGCCGCCGCGCCGGGCGTAAGAAGGCGGCGGCAGGGCCAGGGTGGTCGTGAAGCCGTCGGCATGGCCGGCCTCCGCGAGCAGGGTCTTCGCCAGCTCCGGATCGTAGACGGAGAGCGCCGTGAGATCCTCATAGGCCGGATGATGCGGGGCGAAATGGCTGCCGATGGGCGTGCCGTAGCCGAACATCGCGCCGTCGATGATGGCCTGCCGGTCGATGGCATGGGCGACGGCCTCGCGCACGCGGATGTCGTCGAAGGGCGGGCGGGCATGGTTCATCGCGAGGATGGTCTCGCCCTCGGTGGAGCCGACGATGACCGAGAAGCGCGGATCGGCCTCGAACTGCGCGAGGTTCTCGGGCGCCGGGAAGACCGGGAAGGCGTCGACATCGCCGGCCATCATCGCGGCGAAGGCGGCGGTGGGGTCGGAAATGAACTTGAAGGTGATCTTCTCGAGCGCCGGCGTGGCGCCCCAGTATTCCTCGTTGCGGACCAGCTCGACCCGGTCGCCCTGCACCCATTGGCCGAATTTGAAAGGTCCGGTGCCGATGGGGATGGAGGTGTTGTTGGCGGCACTTGCCTCCGAGACGATCACCGCGTCACCCCAGGCGAGGTTGAACAGGAGCGAGCCCTTGGGCGCGTCGAGGCCGATCTCGACGGTGGTGTCGTCGATGGCGGTGACTTCGTTGATGCCGTCGAAGAGCGCCTTCTGGGCGTTGGTCGAATCCTCGGCCATCGCCCGGTCGAAGGAGAAGACGACATCGTCGGCGGTGAGCGGCGTGCCGTCGTGGAAGGTCGCGCCCTCGACGAGGTTGAACACCCAGGAGAGCCCGTCGGGGGCGATCTCCCAGCTGGCGGCGAGGCCGGGCAGCACCGAGCCGTCGGGGCCGAAGCGCGTGAGGCCCTCGAAGACGTTGGCGTAGACGATTTCGTCGATGGCCGCGGCGGCCGCACTCGTCGGGTCGAGATGCGGCGGCTCGAGTTGCATGCCGAGCGTGATGTCGGTCTGCTGTGCCGCCGCCGATTGCCCGAAGAGCACGAGCCCCGCGACGAGCGCGAGCGAGAACCTGTTCATCCTGACCTCCACAGTCATCGGCGCCGCTGCGGCGCCCTTCCCCCGTTTGCCTTCACGTCCGCGCGGCGCCGAGCAGGTCGGCAAGGGCCAGACCCATCACGATGGCCGCGTCGACCATGTCGTCGACGGCGACATATTCGTCGGGTTGGTGCGCGAGGTCCAGTATTCCCGGCCCGTAGGCGACGCAATCGTGCAGCCGGCCGATCCGGTCGATATGCTTCTGGTCATAGGTGCCGGGGGAGACCACATGCTCGGCCGCGCGGCCGAGCACCTCGGAAACCGCGGCGGAGAGGGCACGGACCACCGGAGACTCCGCAGGGGTCATCGTTGGAAGAACTTCGTGCATGTCCCTGATTTCATATGTGAAGCCTGGGCCGATCTCGCGCGCCCGCTCGATTGTTTCGCGCAATTCGGCCTTCACCGCCGCGAGGTCCTCCTCGGCGAGAAAGCGGCGGTCGACGATCATCCGGCAGCTGTCGGGCACCACCGGCGCGGGCCAGCCGCTGTAATCGGCGGGGCGCTCGGCCTGACCGCCGTGGATGGAATTGATGTTGAGGGTCGAGGCGCGCGCCGAGTCGGGGACCACCGGCATGGCGGTGCGGCGCGCGGCAAGGGCGGGCATCAGGTCGGATTCGACCGCGCCGAGGATCCGGCCCATGTGGCGCACGGCGCAATCGCCCAGGAACGGCATGGAGCCGTGGGCGATGCGGCCGAAGGTCTCGATCTCCGCCCACCAGACCCCGCGATGGCCGAGGCAGATCCGGTCCTTGTTCAACGGCTCGGGGATGATGACGTGCTGCACCCGCGCCGGGTCGAAATGGCCGCGTTCCGCCAGCCAGGCGACGCCGCCATAGCCGCCGGTTTCCTCGTCGGCGGTGGCGGAGATCTCGATCGCGCCGGCATGGTCGGGACGCAGGGCGAGGAACGCCTCGACGGCGACGATCGCCGCGGCGAGCCCGCCTTTCATGTCGCACGTGCCGCGGCCGTAGATCCGGCCGTCGATCAGCTCGGCGCCGAAGGGATCGGTCGTCCAGCCGCGGCCGACCTCGACCACGTCGATATGGCCGTTGAAATGCACGCAGGGTCCCGGCCCCCTGCCCTCGCGCCGTGCGACGAGGTTCCAGCGCGGATGGGTGTCGCTGTCGCCCGGCGTGCCTTGCGCGCGCAGGAGCTCGACGGTGAAGCCACCCGCGCCGAGGCGCCGCGCGATGAACTCGCAGATCGCCCGGTAGTTCTCGCCGGGCGGGTTGACGGTCGGGATGCGCACGAGCGCCTGGGTGAGCGCGATGAGATCGTCGCGCCGCGCCGCCAGTTCCGTTCGTAACCCGTCCGCCAGATCCGCCAAGAGCGCCCTCCCGATGTGGAGACGCATGGTCACGTGCGGGCCGCGGCTTGTCCAGTCATGGCCGCTTGCGGGCGAGAGGCCGGCGCCGCTATGGTCCACCGGGGAAACGCCAACCGGGAGCTTCGGAACAAGATGAAAGCACGGATCGCCGCAGGGACGCTGGTCGCGTCGCTTCTGGGCATCACCGCCGCTGCCGCACAGGAGCATGTCTTCAAGCTCCATCACTTCCTGTCGGAGACCTCGCCGTCGCATGCCGAGGTGATCGCGCCCTGGGCCGAACGGGTCGAGGCGGCATCGGGCGGCAAGGTGGCGATCGAGATCTATCCGTCGATGACGCTGGGGGGCCGCCCGCCGGAACTGGTGGGGCAGGCCCGCGACGGCGTGGTCGACCTGATCTGGGTGGTGAACGGCTACACGCCGGGGCTGTTCCCGCGGACGGAGGTGTTCGAGCTTCCGGGGGTTTACGTCAACGAGCCTTCGGCGACGAACCTCGCGATGCGCGACATGTTCGAGGACGCGCTTGCGCAGGAATATGCCGGGCTCGAGGTGATGTTTCTCCATGTCCACAACGGCAACGGCCTGCAGATGGTCGATCGCGAGGTTCGGGCTCCGGAGGATCTCGCCGGGCTCTCGCTGCGCACGCCGAGCCGGACCGGGGCCTGGGTGATCGAGGCGCTCGGGGCGGTCCCGGTGGCGATGCCGGTCCCGGACCTGCCGCAGGCGCTGGCGCGCAAGGTGGTGGACGGGGCGCTGATCCCCTGGGAGATCTCGGGTCCGCTGCGGCTCGCCGAGCAGACCGACTTCCAGATCGAGGGCGCCGATCGCCAGCGCTTCGGCAACACGACGTTCCAGATGTCGATGAACAAGGCGCGCTGGGACGCGCTGCCCGAGGACGTCCAGGAGGCATTCCGGGAGGCGAGCGGACCGGACTGGCTGCAGGAGGTCGGGGAGATCTGGCGCGCGGCGGACGACCGGGTGCTCGCCGAGATGGTCGCCGCGGGAAACACCCATGTGGTGCTCACGCCGGAGGAAACCGCGGCGATGGATGCCGCACTGGCCCCGGTGGTCGATCGCTGGATCGCCGACATGGACGGCCAGGGCATCGACGGGGCGGCGCTGGTCGATCGCGCCCGGGCGGCGATCGCAGAGAACGCGGCCGAGTGACGGGCGCGCCGCGGGCACGGACGGCGCATTCGGGCTGATGCTTGACGGACGCCTGCGACCGCTGATCGATCCGCCGCTCGACCGGGTGGGTCGCGCCCTCGCGGCGCGGGGCGTGACGGCGGATGCGGTGACGCTGGCCGGCCTGGTCTTCGGGCTGCTCGCCGCGGGCATGATCGCGCTCGGCGCCCCGGGATGGGCTCTGCTGCCGCTCGCCGCCTCGCGGATCGCGGACGGTCTCGACGGCGCGGTCGCGCGGGCCAGCCGCCGCACGGATTTCGGCGGCTATCTCGACATCACGGCGGACTTCCTGTTCTACGGCGCGATCCCGCTCGGCTTCGTCCTGCTCGACCCGGCGGCCAATGCCGTGGCCGGGTCCGTGCTTCTGCTGGCCTTCTACGTCAATGGTGCGAGCTTTCTCGGATTCGCCATTCTCGCGGAGAAACGCGGGCTCGTGACCGGCGCGCAGGGATTGAAGAACCTCTATTATTCCGGGGGCCTGCTTGAGGGCACGGAAACCATCGGCTTCTTCGTGCTGCTCTGTCTCTGGCCGGATGCCTTCGCGCCGCTGGCCTTCGGCTTCGCCGCTCTGTGCTTCCTGACGGCCCTGACACGCGTGCTGCATGCCCGGCGGGTCTTCGCCGAAAATCCGGACGACCCGGCCGGGAAGTGATGCCCGAAAACCACGATGCGGACCTCGATGCTGCATTGCAGCACAATTCGCTGTCGATCGGACCGCAACCGCTTTGACCCCTCCGAAACGCGCTGCTACGACCGCGCCAATTCGAATCACCGTTGCAAAGGCTATGGCAGATGACCGCCCCCAATCTCGTTCCGATCCCCGAACTCTTCGTCTCCTTCGACAGTGCGGCGAAGCTCAAGCACGAGGCGGCGGAGCTGCCGTCCTGGGATCTGACGCCGCGCCAGGTCTGCGACCTCGAGCTTCTGATGAATGGCGGCTTCAACCCGCTCAAGGGCTTCCTCACCGAAGCCGATTACGACAACGTCGTCGAGAACATGCGCCTGGCGGACGGCACGCTCTGGCCGATGCCGATCACGCTCGACGTGTCGGAGGAATTCGCGGCGAAGATCGAGGCGGATCAGGACATCGCGCTGCGCGATCCGGAGGGCGTGATCCTTGCGATCCTGTCGGTCTCGGACATCTGGACGCCGGACAAGGCGCGCGAGGCCGAGAAGGTCTACGGCGCGGACGACATCGCACATCCCGCCGTGAATTACCTGCACAACAAGGCCGGCAAGGTCTATCTTGGCGGGCCGATCACCGGGATCCAGCAGCCGGTGCATTACGATTTCCGCGGCAGCCGCAACACGCCCAACGAGCTCAGGGCCTATTTCCGCAAGCTCGGCTGGCGCCGGATCGTCGCGTTCCAGACCCGCAACCCGCTGCACCGCGCGCACCAGGAGCTGACGTTCCGTGCGGCCCGCGAGGCGCAGGCGAACCTGCTGATCCATCCGGTGGTGGGGCTGACCAAGCCGGGCGATATCGACCACTTCACGCGGGTGCGCTGCTACGAGGCGGTGCTCGACCAGTACCCGGCCGCGACCACGTCGATGAGCCTGCTGAACCTCGCGATGCGCATGGGCGGTCCGCGCGAGGCGGTCTGGCACGGCATCATCCGGCGCAACCACGGCTGCACCCACATGATCGTCGGGCGCGACCATGCCGGTCCGGGCAAGAACTCGGCGGGCGAGGATTTCTACGGACCCTATGAGGCCCAGGACCTCTTCAAGCAGTACGAGGACGAGATCGGCGTCGAGATGGTCGACTTCAAGCAGATGGTCTACGTCCAGGAGCGCGCCCAGTACGAGCCGCGCGACGAGGTCGAGGACGGCATGACCATCCTCGACATCTCCGGCACCGAACTGCGCCGCCGGCTTCAGGAAGGGCTCGAGATCCCCGACTGGTTCTCCTTCCCGACCGTGGTGGAAGAGCTGCGCCGCACGCGGCCGGCCCGCGCCAAGCAGGGCTTCACGGTGTTCTTCACCGGGCTGTCGGGTTCGGGCAAGTCGACCATCGCCAACGCGCTGATGGTCAAGCTGATGGAGATGGGCGGGCGCCCCGTGACGCTGCTCGACGGCGACGTGGTGCGCAAGCATCTGTCCTCGGAGCTCGGCTTCTCGAAAGAGCACCGCGACATCAACATCAAGCGCATCGGCTACGTCGCCTCGGAGATCACCAAGAACGGCGGCATCGCGATCTGTGCGCCGATCGCGCCCTATACCGCGACGCGGGCTGCGGTGCGCGAGATGGTCGAAGCCTACGGCGCCTTCGTCGAGACCCATGTGGCGACCTCGGTCGAGGAATGCGAGAAGCGCGACCGCAAGGGGCTCTACAAGCTGGCCCGCGAAGGCAAGATCAAGGAATTCACCGGCATTTCGGACCCCTACGAGGAGCCGACCAATGCCGAACTGGTGCTCACGACCGAGGGCACCGATGTGGATTACTGCGCCCAGCAGGTTCTGCTGAAGCTCGAAAGCATGGGTCTGATCGCGGGGTGATTTGGGTTGTCCCAGCCAGGACAACCCACAACATCCTGTTTTGAAACGGTAAAAGTGTTAACGACAGTATTCGGCCTGAGGCGTCACGCTCCCCGATCGGCAGCGTGACGCGCCGGGCGGCCGACGTCGTCAGCGTGCTGCGGCTGCGGCTGGATGGGACGGGTTCGGTTCCGTGGCGGCAAGTGGTAGGAGTGCATCACCGCATTTCCGTCGAAGGCCTGCACGATGATCCGGACTTTCTGCCTTGCCGTTCTGTCCTGCCTGCTTCTGGCGGGCTGTGCGCCGCGGAGCGGGGACGCGCCCGCCGCGCCGGGCCGGGAGAACTGGGTCGGGATGACATCGGTCTGCATCGATCATGCGGCGCGGGTCACCGGGGCGAGCCGCGCCGGGATCACCGCGACGATCCTCGGGCGCGGGCCGGGCAACCGGGCGCGCTATGCGGTTTCGGCGGGTGGTGGTGCCTATCTCTGCGACGTGTCGGGCGACTTGATGCTGCTCGACTTCCGGGCCGCCTGAGCGGGGCGACGGCGCTTGCCGGGGCGACGGCGAGGGACTAGGCAGCGGACTTCTCGTCGCGATTTCGCACAGGTCATCAATGCCGCTCCCGGACCTTATCAGCACCGACGCCCGGGCGAATCTGGCGGGCAGCCTCTGGATGATCGCGGCGATGGCCGGGTTCGCCGTCGAGGATGCGCTGGTGAAGACCGTGACGGCGCGGATGCCGGTTGCCGAATTCCTCGTGCTCTTCGGCCTCGGGGGCATGATGGTCTTCGCGGTCGTCGCGACGCTGCGTGGCGAGAGCCTGATGGATGCCGGCGTGCTGTCGCCGGCCATGCGGGTGCGGTTCGTCTTCGAAGTGACCGGGTCGGCTGTTCTACACGCTGGCGCTCGCCCTCACCTCGCTCTCGGCGACCACGGCGATCCTGCAGGCCACACCCATCGTCGTGGTGCTCGGCGCGGCGCTGATCTTCGGCGAGAAGGTGGGCTGGCGACGCTGGACCGCGATCGGGATCGGTCTGGTCGGCGTTCTGATCATCCTGCGCCCCCTGCCCGGCAGTTTTTCGCCGCTGTCGCTGCTGGCGGTTCTGGGATTGCTCGGCTTTGCCGGGCGCGATCTTGCCAGCCGGGCGGCACCGCGCAGCCTCGGGACGGCGACACTCGGGTTCTACGGCTTCGTGGCGCTGGCGAGCGCGGGCGGGATCTACGGGCTCTGGGAGCGCGAGAGCTTCGTGTGGCCTGACGGGGCGACCGCGCTCCTGTTGATGGCCGTCGTGCTCTGCGGGGCCGGCGCCTATATGAGCCTGATGAAGGCGATGCGGACCGGCGAGGTCTCGGCGGTCACGCCGTTCCGCTACACGCGGATCCTGTTCGGCGTCGGGCTCGGGGTATTGGTCTTCGACGAGACGCTCGACCTGCCGATGCTGATCGGCTGCGCCGTGGTGGTCGCGTCCGGGCTGTTCATTCTCTGGCGCAGCAACCGGCGCGGGGCGCCGCCGCCGGATCAGGTCTGAGCCGTCCGCTCAGGCCGCGCCGGCGACGCGCAGGAGATACTGGCCGTATTCGGTCTTGAGATAGGGCTCGGCGAGACGCTTCAGGGCCGCCGCGTCGATCCAGCCCTGCTCGAAGGCGATCTCCTCGGGACAGCCGATCTTGAGGTTCTGGCGTTCCTCGATGGTGCGCACGAAATTGCCGGCATCGAGCAGGCTCGCATGGGTGCCGGTGTCGAGCCAGGCATAGCCGCGGCCCATGCGCTGCACGTCGAGCAGGCCGTCGGCGAGATAGGCGTTGAGAAGCTCGGTGATCTCGAGCTCGCCGCGCGGGCTCGGGCGGACTTCGGCGGCGCGGCGCGGGGCGCTGCCGTCGAGCACGTAGATGCCGGTGACGGCGTAGTTCGATTTCGGCCGGGCGGGCTTTTCCTCGATCGAGAGCGCCGTGCCGTCGGCATCGAAGCTCACCACGCCGTAGCGCTCGGGGTCGGCGACCTGGTAGCCGAAGACGGTGCCGCCTTCGGGGCGCCCGCCGGCTTCGGAAAGCAGGATCGGCAAATCGTGGCCGAAGAAGACGTTGTCGCCGAGCACCATCGTCGAGGCGGCACCGTCGAGGAAGTCCTCGGCCAGCAGATAGGCCTGGGCGAGGCCCTCGGGTTTCGGCTGGGCGATGTAGGTGAAGGCCATGCCCCAGGCGGACCCATCCCCGAGCAGGCGACGGAACTGGTCCTGATCGTCCGGCGTGGTGATGATGGCGATCTCGCGCAGGCCGGCGAGCATCAGCACCGAGAGCGGGTAGTAGATCATCGGCTTGTCGTAGAGCGGCAGGAGCTGCTTCGAGAGCGAATGGGTGATCGGGTAGAGCCGCGTGCCGGAGCCGCCGGCGAGGATGATGCCCTTGCGGGGCGAACCTTGGGAACTCATTGGATTATCCGTCGGTTGGGGCGGAGAGCTCGGAGATCACGTCATCGAGCCCCCGCGTCCAGTCGGGTTGCGCGATCCCGTAGGTCGCGGCGATGGCGCTGCAGTCGAGCACGGAATTGGCCGGGCGCGCCGTGGGCGTCGGCCAGTCGGCGGTGGCGATGCGGGTGACGGCGGGCACGGCGGGCCAGCCGGTGCGGGCGAACACCGCCTCGGCGAAATCGGCCCAGCTGGTGGCCGGAGCGCCGGCGAAATGGAAGAGGCCCGGAACGCCGCGGCCTTCGCCAAAGGCCGTGGCGATGGTCCAGAGTGCTGCGGCGATGTCGCGGGCCGGGGTCGGGCCGCCGAACTGGTCCGCGACGACGCGCATCTCGTCGCGGCCCTCACCGACCCGGAGCATGGTCTTGACGAAATTCCCGCCATGGGCCGAGAAGACCCAGGCCGTGCGCAGGATGACCGCCGCGCCACCGGCCGCCTCCACGGCGCGCTCGCCGGCGAGCTTGGACGCACCGTAGGCGCCCAGCGGGGCGACCGGATCGGTTTCGCGCCAGGGGCGGCTTCCGGACCCGTCGAAGACGTAATCGGTCGAGACGTGGAGAAAGGGGATGCCCTTTGCGGCGGCGGCTTGCGCCATCGCGCCGGGTGCCGCGCCGTTGACCGCGAAGGCGAGGTCGCGCTCTTCCTCGGCCTTGTCGACGGCGGTATAGGCGGCGGCGTTCAGGACGATGTCCGCGTCGCTGCCGGCGATGAGGCGGGCGATGGCATCGGGATCGGTCAGGTCGGCCTCGGCGCGCAGGACCGGCCGCGCCTCGACGCCGTAGGCCGCGGCGGCGCGCATCAGCTCGGTGCCGACCTGGCCGTTGGCTCCGAAGACCAGCGCGCGCATCAGCTGCCCGCGCCGCTCAGGCCGATCCGCTCGACCTTGTGACCGCGGGCCTGGATCGCCTGCCACCAGGCGCGGTTCTCCAGAAACCAGGCGACGGTGCGGCGCAGGCCCTCGTCGAGGGTGACGGAGGGCTCCCAGCCGAGGTCGGCACGGATCTTCGAGGCGTCGATCGCATAGCGGAAATCATGGCCGGGGCGGTCGGTGACGAAGGTGATGAGCCGGTCATGCGGCGCGCCGCCCGGGTGCATCTCGTCCATCAACCCGCAGATGCGGCGCACGATGTCGATATTGGTGGCCTCGGCATTGCCGCCGATATTGTAGCTCTCGCCGAGCCGGCCCGTCTCGACGACCGTCAGGAGCGCCCGGGCGTGATCCTCGACGAAGAGCCAGTCGCGCACGTTCTCCCCGCTGCCGTAGACCGGGATGGGCCGGCCGGCCAGCGCGTTCAGGATCACCACCGGGAAGAGCTTCTCGGGGAAGTGGAAGGGACCGTAATTGTTCGAGCAGTTCGAGAGCACGACCGGCAGGCCGTAGGTCTCGCCCCAGGCGCGCACCAGATGGTCGCTGGCGGCCTTGGAGGCGGAATAGGGCGAGTTCGGGGCGTAGGGCGTGGTCTCGGTGAAGGCGCCGGTGGGACCGAGGGTGCCGAAGACCTCGTCGGTGGAGATGTGATGGAAGCGCAGAGCGCGCGCGCCGCCGTTCCAGTAGGCGCGGGCGGCTTCCAGCAGGGTGTAGGTGCCGGTGATGTTGGTGTCGATGAAGGCGGCCGGGCCGTCGATCGAGCGGTCCACATGGCTTTCGGCGGCGAGATGCATCACCGCATCGGGCGCGTGGGTCGCGAAGATGCGGTCGAGGGCGGCGCGGTCGCGGATATCGGCATGCTCGAAGACGTATCCGGGGGAGCCGGCGACGCTGTCGAGGTTGGAGAGGCTGCCGGCATAGGTGAGCGCGTCGAGATTGATGACGTCGTGGCCGTCGGCGATCGCCTGACGGACAACGGCCGATCCGATGAAGCCGGCGCCGCCGGTGACGAGCAGTTTCAATTGGGCACTCCGTAGTCGAAGGGCGAGGTCCAGTCGGCGAGATGCGGCAGGGCGCGGTCCTTGTCCGAAAGCACCGGAGCCGCCCCGTTCAGCCGCCAGTCGACGCCGATCTGCGGGTCGTCCCAGCGCACGCCGGTATCGCTCGCGGCATCGTAGGCGTTGTCGACCTTGTACTGGACGAGGGTATCGGGTGCGAGGGTTACGAAACCGTGCAGAAAGCCGCGGGGCACGAGAATCTGCGCGCCGTCCTCGGCGGAGATCTCCTCGGCGATCCAGCGGCCGAAATCCGGCGAGCCGCGGCGCATGTCGACGGCGACGTCGAGAACGGCGCCCCGGACGACGCGCACGAGCTTGGCCTGGGCGAAGGGCGGGGCCTGGCAGTGCAGGCCGCGCAGGGTTCCGACCTCGGCCGAGAGGCTCTCGTTGTCCTGCACGAAGGCGAAATCGAGACCGGCATCGCGCATGCAAGCGAGGTTCCAGGTCTCCGCGAAATACCCCCGGTTGTCCCCGAAACGCCGTGGAACAAGGATCTTGACGTCGGGAAGCGCGGTCGGTCTGATCTTCATGCGGTTCGCTTAGTCCATCGCCGGTCGCGGCGTCCAGTCCCTTCGCGGGAACCGAGCGCACGCGTTGCGGATTTGTCCCTCACCAGTTAACGTATCCCGAAGCGACCGACGGCGACCCGTCGGATCGAGGGGCAGGCGAAAGCAGAACGGGTCATATGACACCCGCATTCAAGAGAACGGTTCTCGGCGCCTTGCTCGCCGGTGGTCTGCTGGTGGCGGAGGCGCCGGGCGTCTTCGCGCTCGAATTGTTCGGGATCCGGCTATGGGGCTCGGACGAGGCGGCGGAGGACCGGATCGAGGTGATCGATCCCCTGACCTACACCACTTCCGTCTCGGTCAGCGGAGAGGGCGATCTCACCGGGCTGGTGGAGAACGCCTCCGCGCTTTTCGGCCAGCAGGACCAGCCCGCCGCCGGCAAGGGCGGGCTGCTGTCCCGGGCTCGCGGCGATTACCGGCGCATTCTCGCGGCGCTCTATGGGGCGGGCTATTACGGGGCGTCGATCAGCATCACCGCCAACGGCGCGGAGGTTTCGGACCTGACGCTCGCGGCCGATCTGCCGGCCCCGGTGAATGTGGTGATCCGGGTCGATCCGGGACAGGAGTTCCGCTTCGGGCGGGCCGATATCGAAAATGCACCGCCACGCCCGACCGATCCGGCGGAACTCGACGTCGTGCCCCCCGTCGAATCGGTCGGCTTCGAACGCGGCGCGCCCGCACGCGCCGGGGTGATCGAGAGCGCCTCGCGCCTCTCGGTCGAACGCTGGCGGCAATTGTCCCATGCCAAGGCCCGGGAGGCCGAGCGCGAGCTGCTCGCGATCCACGAGACCGGGCGGCTCGATGTCGCCCTGACCCTCGATCCCGGCCCGCCGGTGCGCTACGGCGACATCACCACCGAGGGCGCCACCCGCCTCGACCCCGAGTTCATCCTCTACATGGCCGATCTGGACCCCGGGGGCGTCTTCGATCCCGCGGAGATCGAACAGGCGCGCGACCGCCTCGTCGCCCTCGGTGTCTTCGATTCGGTGCGCATCACCGAGGCCGACAGCCTTGGCCCCGGCGACACGCTGCCGCTCGTCGTGACCGTGGGAGAACGCGAACGCCGCACGATCGGCTTTGGCGGCACCTATTCGACGCTCGACGGGCTGGGGCTCTCGGCCTACTGGATCCATCGCAACATGTTCGGGCGGGCGGAACGGCTGCGCTTCGATGCGAGCATCGAGCGTTTGCTGACGACAACCGACTGGACGCAGTACAATTACAGCGTCGGCGCGGTGCTGACGTTTCCGGGAATTCCGAACCCGGAGACCAATCTCGTCATGGCCGCGCTCGCCCGGCAAGCCGATTTCGAGAACTACCGCGAGCAGTCCTTCACCGTGCGCGGCGGCCTGAGCAGCCGGATCAACGAACGGCTTCAGTACGACATCTTTGCGCTGGGTCAGATCGCACGGTTCGAGGACGATTTCGGGACCCGCGAGTTCGCGACCATCGGCCTGGCGGGAACGCTGCAATACGACCGGCGCGACGATCCGCTGGACGCCACGAGCGGCTACTTCGTCGCGCTCGACGCGGCGCCCTCCTACGAGTTCCGCTTCGGCAATCCGGCGATCCTCGGCACGCTGGAGGGCCGGGGATTCCTGGGCTTCGGCGAGGAGTCGCGCTTCGTGCTGGCCGGGCGCGCGAAGATCGGCGCGTTCGTCGGCGGCCCCATCGAGGAAACCGCCCCCGACCAGCTCTTCTTCGCCGGTGGCGGCGGTTCGATCCGGGGATACGCCTTCCGGTCGATCGGTGTCGATTACGACAATGACGGCGAGATCATCACCGTCGGCGGCGAGGGCCTGCTCGAGGTTTCGGGCGAGGTCCGGGCGCGGATCACCGAGACGATCGGCGCCGTGGGCTTTGTCGATGCGGGCATCGTTTCGGCGGATGCGACGTTCAGCTCGACGGAGGATGTGAAAGTCGGGGTCGGCGTCGGGGCGCGCTATTATACCGGCTTCGGGCCCTTGCGTTTCGACCTCGCCTTCCCGCTCGAACCGGGCCCCGAGGATTCGGACTTCGGGATCTATATCGGCATAGGACAGGCGTTTTGAGACGGCTTGCGCTCCTCCTCGCGGTCCTGAGTGTCGGCGCGCTGGCAGCCCTTGCCCAGACCGGTGATGACGATCAGACCGAGGATAACGGCTTTCTGGTCAACCTGCTGCAGAACACGCTGTCGGCGCCGGGTCGACAGATCGGGCTCGAGGGGATCGAGGGGGCATTGTCGTCGACGGCGCGGATCGCCCGCATCACGGTCTCCGACGAGACCGGGCCCTGGCTCGAGATCACGAATGTCGCGATCGACTGGAACCGGCTGCAACTGCTGCTCGGGCGGGTGAACGTCAACAGTCTCACCGCCGACAGCATCGACCTGATCCGGCGGCCGGTGTTTCCACCCGCGCCGCCCCTGCCCGATGTGGCGGCCGAACCGTTCTCGGTGCCGGACCTCCCGGTTTCGGTCCGGGTTCAGGAACTGGGCGTGGGCGCGATCACGCTGGCCGAGGAGATCGTCGGCCAGGCGGCGGAGCTCTCGCTTTCGGGCCGCCTGACCCTGGCGGGCGGCGACCTCGACACCGCGCTCGAGCTGGTCCGGACCGACCGGCCCGGCGGGCGGCTCGACCTCGCGGCGGCGTTTTCGAACGAGTCCCGACAGCTGGCGATCGATCTCGACGTGAATGCGCCCGGGGGCGGGCTCCTGAGCCAGATCGTGACCATCGAGGGCGATCCGGACCTCGCGCTCACGGTCGCGGGCGAAGGGCCGATCTCGGATGTCACGGTGGCGGTGGCCCTCGATGCCGACGGCACCCGGGTCGCGGGGGGCGACATCACGCTTCTGGAGACCGAGGAGGGCCAGTCCTTCGACGTCGATCTCTCGGGCGCCTTCGCGCCGCTGGTCCCGACACCCTACCGCGATTTCTTCGCCGGCGACACGGCCGTCCGGGCCACCGGGGTCAGCAAGACCGAAGGCGGCGTCCGGCTCGATACCCTGGCGGTGAACGGCGCGGAGCTGACACTCGACGGACGGCTGGAGACCGGGGCCGGCAACGGTCTGCAGAGCCTGCGGCTGACCGGCTCGCTCGGCGATCCGGCCGGGCCGCCGGTCGTGCTGCCGGTTCCGGGGGGCGACACCACGCTCAATGCCGCGACGCTCTACGTGAATTTCGGGCAGAGCAGCCGGTGGGACGGGCTGGTTGTGCTCGACCGGCTGAGCGCGGGGCAGATGGCCTTCGAGGACATCACCCTCGACATGGGCGGGCTGGCGCGCGATCTCGACGATCCCGACCAGCGGCTGGTGACGGTCACCCTCGAGGGCATCGCGACCGGGATCACCTCGACCGATCCGGCGATCGATCGTGCCCTCGGGCCACGGCTCGATCTCTTCGCGGACCTGCAGCTGCCGGCGACGGGGCCGATCACGCTCGAGCAGTTCCAGATCGCCGGCGAGGGGCTGTCGGTCTTCAGCGCCGGCGATTTCGAGGACGGTGTCTTCACCGGGCGTGCCGCCTTGCGGGCGCCGGATCTCGTGGTGCTGTCGGGGCTCGCGAACCGGCCGCTCGCGGGCGCGGCGGAGCTTCGCGCCGAGGGCAGCGTCACACCGCTCACCGGCGCCTTCGACCTGACGCTCGACGGGCGCACCGACCGCATCACCCTGGGCGATCCGCGCCTCGACGCCCTGCTGGCCGGCGAGACGGAGATCTCGGGGCGGGCGGTTCGCGACGCCGAGGGGCTCAGGACCGAGGATCTGAGCATCGAGAACCCGCAGCTGAGGCTGGCCTCCGACGGCACCATCTCGCTCGACCGCACCGATTTCGCCCTCGATGCCGAGATCTTCGATATCGGCCTCGATCGATCCCCGGGCGGAGGGAGCCCTGACGCTCACCGGGCGGGCCAGCGGCGAGGGATTGCCGGTCGCGCTGGAGCTCGATGCGCGGCTGGCGAACGGCCGGATCCTCGACAACGACGTGACGGGCCTCGATATCGGCTTTTCGGGATCGTTCGACCAGGACTCGATCGAGGGCGCCTTGCGCGGGGACGGCCAGCTCGACGCGCTGGTGCTCGACCTCGAGGGTCAGGTTTCGGCCGACCGGGCGCGGCAGGAGATCAGCGGCCTGCGGCTCGCCCTCGGCCCGACCCTGATCAGCGGGGACCTGACCAATGCGGCCGGAACGCCGCTCGACGGCAACCTGGTCTTCCGCTCGCCCGATATCGCGCCGCTTGCCGCCCTCGCACTGGTCGAGGCCGCGGGATCGATCGACGCCGAGGTCACCCTCTCGGCGGCCGAAACCGGCCAGGGGATCGATTTGCGGGCCACCGGGGCCGATCTCGTGGTTCCCGGCGCGGCGATCGGCGGCTTCGAGGCGGATATCGCGCTCGGGGATGCCTTCGCGCGGCCGCGCATCTCCGGCACGGTGACGTGCCAGCGACATTCTCGCCGCCGGCTTCGAGGTGAATGCCCTCGACGCGGAAGCGCGCCAGATCGATGCCGACCGGATGGCGTTCGACCTGCGGTCCCGGCTGGCGGTCGGCACGCTGGCCTCGCTCGACGGCGAACTCGAATGGCTCGAAGACGGCTTCAGCGCGACGCTGGCCGGTCTCGACATCCGGCAGGGCGACGTGGCCGCGACGCTGGGGGCGCCGGCGACGGTCACGGTGGCGGGCGGCAATCTGGAGCTGAGCCCGCTCGCGCTCGATATCGGCGCCGGGAGCCTGACGGCGGCCGGGCGCGTCGCCGAGAGCTTCGATCTGTCGGTCGACATCGCCGCCCTGCCCCTCTCCATCGCCAACACCATCCGCCCCGCACTCGGCCTCGCCGGCGAGGTGACCGGCACCGCCCGGATCACCGGGCCCCGCACAGCGCCGGACGTGGATTTCGACCTCTCGGGCACAGGCCTCGCCGCAGCCACGACGCGGGCAGCCGGGCTGCCGGACTTCGCCCTGAACGCGAGCGGCGAGACCTCCGGGACCGTGCTGGCCCTCGATGCCGGCCTGTCGGCGCCGGGCGGCCTCTCGGCGCGCGCCTCGGGCGACGTGCCGCTGGCGCCCGACGGCGCCCTCGATCTCGCGGTCGACCTGCAGGCCTTTCCGCTGGCGCTTGTCGACCAGGCCGCCGGCCGACCGGGGCTTGGCGGCACCCTGACCGGCACCGCCGCGGTCACCGGCACGCTGGCGGCCCCCCAGGCCACGTTCGGCATCGACGGAAGCGGGCTGACCGCCGATGCGCTGCGCGCGAACGGCCTGCCGCCCATCGGGCTCGCGGTCAGCGGCAGTTTCGCCGACAACACCGTGCGTCTCGCTTCGGCCAGCCTCACCGGCGCGCCCGGTCTCGCGCTTTCGGCCTCCGGCACCATTCCCCTGGCGGGACCGGGGCTGAACGTCACGGCATCGGGCACGGTCCCGCTGCAGCTAGCCAATCCGATCCTCGAACAGCGGCAGGCCCAGGCCGATGGCGTGCTCCGGATCGACGCGAGCGCGACCGGCAGCATCGCCGCCCCGCAGCTGAGCGGCGCCGTGAGCCTCGCCGGCGGCACGCTCACCGATCCCTCGCTCAACCTTCGGCTGGACAATATCGCGCTCGACGCCCGGCTCTCCGGCGACCAGGTCGTGCTCGACAGCGCCCGGGCCGATCTCTCCGCCGGCGGCTCGATCAGCGCGAGCGGCAGTCTCGGCCTCAGTGCGGCAGCGGGCTTTCCGGCCGATATCACGGTGGACCTCAACCAGGCGCGCTACACCGACGGCGCCTTCGTCTCGACGCAGGCCGATGGCCAGCTCATTCTGCGCGGGCCGATCCAGGGCGGCGGCGGTGTGCTGTCGGGCCGGATCGATCTCGGCCGGACGGAGATCTCGATCTCCGAGGGGCTGGGCGGCAATGCCGGCGCCGTGCTCGAGGAAGTGACCCATATCCGGCCGCCGCCGCGGGTGGTTGAGACGCTCCAGCGCGCCGATGTCGGCGAGCCGGCGCCGCCACAGGCCACGGGCCAGAGCGGCATCCAGCTCGATGTGCTGATCCGTGCGCCGAACCAGATCTTCGTGCGCGGGCGCGGGCTCGATGCCGAGCTTGGCGGCGAGGTCCGGCTGACCGGGCCGACCACCGATATCCAGCCGGTCGGGCAGTTCGAACTGCGCCGGGGGCGCATCCTGATCCTGACCCAGCGCATCGACTTCACCCGGGGGGCGGTCACGCTGGCCGGCGACCTCGACCCGACCCTCGACTTCGAGGCCCGCTCGCAATCCGGCGATGTCACGGCGGTCGTGCTCGTTCAGGGCCGCGCGTCGGATCCGGACATCACCTTCACCTCCGAGCCGGAACTGCCGGAGGACGAAGTCCTGTCGCGCCTCCTGTTCAATGCCGCCACCGCGGATCTCTCGCCGTTCCAGCTCGCGCAGCTCGCAGCCGCGGCCGCCGAACTCGCCGGTGGCGGCGGCGGCGGCCTCCTGAGCCGGTTGCGCGCCGGCACCGGGCTCGACAATCTCGACATCCTCACCGAGGAGAGCGGGGCGACGGCGGTCCGGGCCGGGCGCTACATCTCCGAGGACGTCTATCTCGACGTGCAGACCGACAGCGACGGGGAGAGCCGCCTCGGCGTCGCCATCGATCTGAGCGAATACGTGAAGGCCCAGGGCGCGGTCGGCAGCGACGGCAACACCACCTTCGGGCTCTTCTACGAGCGGGATTTCTGATCCTTGCCTGCCGCGACACGCAGGCGCAAATCGGGTAGTTGACTCATTCGCTCGGAATAGGCAGAGATGTTTCCGACTGAAACAGTCAGAAATACTCAGACCGGATTCGAAAGGACGATTCCATGCTCCCATCACGTCTGTTCCGGGCGGCGGTCCCGGCCGCAGCCCTCGCGGCCCTGATCGCCGGTGCCCTGCCCGCCCTGTCGCAGGAGGTGAACGTCTATTCCTCCCGCCACTACGACAGTGACGAAGGCCTCTACGACGCCTTCACCGAAGCGACCGGAATCGCGGTCAACCGCCTCGAAGGCGAGGCCGACGAGCTGATCGCCCGTCTCGAGGCCGAGGGCGCGAACAGCCCGGCCGATATCCTGTTGACGGTGGATGCCGGCCGGATCTGGCGGGCGGACCAGAAGGGGCTGCTGCAACCGGTGTCGTCGGCCGTTCTCGAGGAGCGTATTCCCGACACCCTGCGCCATCCCGAAGGCCACTGGTTCGGCCTGTCGCAGCGCGCGCGGGTCATCTTCTACGCGCGGGACCGCGTCGAGAACCCGCCCCAGACCTATGCAGCCCTTGCCGATCCGCAATACGAAGGCCAGATCTGCATCCGGACCTCCTCGAACATCTACAATCTCTCGCTGATGGCCGCGATCATCGCCAATGAGGGCGAGGAGGCGGCGACGGCCTGGGCCGAAGGGCTGCTGGCCAATCTGGCGCGCGATCCCGAGGGCGGCGACACCGACCAGCTGCGCGGCCTGGTCTCCGGCGCCTGCGACATCGCCGTGTCCAACAGCTACTATTTCGCCCGCGCCCTCGCCGAGCCGGTCGACGGGCTCAGCGGCAGCACCGACGGCATCGGCTGGGTGTTTCCCGATCAGGAGGGAAATGGCACGCATGTGAACGTCGCGGCGGCCGGAATCGTCGCCAATGCGCCCAACCCGGAGAACGCGCTCGCCTTTCTCGAATTCCTCACCACGCCCGAGGCACAGGCGTTCTTCGCCGATCTGAACTACGAGCTTCCGGTGGTCGCCGACGCGCCGGTGGGCGAGATCGCCGCCTCGCTCGGGGAGTTCGACGCCGACACGCTCAATCTCGATGCGCTCGGGGCCAATCAGGCCAAGGCGCAGGAGATCTTCAACGCGGTCGGCTTCCCCTGACACGGATGCGCCGGGCGGCAGCAGCAGGCGCGCATCCTCCGGATGCGCGCCTTTTTCACGCCCTCATGCCAGCGGCCCGGGCCCGCGCCTCCCGTCCGGGCGCCTTGCGAAACCCAGCCAATTGGCAAGCCGGTTTCCAGCCACTTTCCAGCCGGTTTCCAGCCCCCGAAAACCACGCCTTTTCCGAGACTTGCCCCGAATTCTCCCAAGCGGGCGATTTTCGCGCCAATCCCCCCGAAAAGCCCCCCGGACCAGGACCCGGGGCCGATGGTCTCAGTCGATCGCGGGCAGTGCCGGTGTCGTCGGCAGGGCGGGCACCGCCGGGGCCCGCTTCGGCCCGGCGATCCGCCGGCAGACCAGAATCACCGGCACCAGCCCGATCGCCATGATGACGAGACTCGGCACCGCCGCCTCGTTGAGCCGCTCGTCGGAGGCCAGACGGTGCGCCTGCACCGCGAGCGTGTCGAAATTGAAGGGGCGCATGATCAGGGTCGCGGGAAGCTCCTTCATCACATCGACGAAGACGATGAGCCCCGCCGCCAGCAGGCTGCCGCGGATCACCGGCAGATGCACCCGGGCGAGCAGGCCGGCCGGACTGCGGCCAAGCGTGCGGGCGACCGCATCGATATTGGGGCTGATCGTCGCGAAGCCGGCCTCCACGGTGTTGAGCCCCGCCGCCATGAACCGCGCCATATAGGCGAGAATCAGCAGCCAGATCGATCCGGTGAACAGGAGCCCGGTCGCGAGGCCGAAAGCGCTCGCGGGCGAAGGCGTCGATGACATTGTCGAGGGCGGCGAAGGGCACCAGGAGCCCGACCGCGATCACCCCGCCGGGCACCGCATAGCCGAGCCCGGCGGCGAGCACCATCAGCCGGGTCCGGCGGCCGGGTTTCAGCCGGGCCCGGAAGGCGACGGTGACGCCGCCCAGAACCGTCAATGCCGCCGCGATCGCGGCGAGCGTGAGCGAGTTGACCACGAGGTCCCGGTAGCGCGGCGCGAAGAGGCTCTGACCGGATTCGTACGCCATCATGCCGAGGATCAGCACCGGCAGCGCGAAGCCCAGAAGCACCGGCAGGCCGCAGAACAGCGCCGCAAGCCAGCCCTTGCGGCCCGGCAGAACCTGTCGGTCGAAGGTCGCGGCCCGCGCCCCGCGGGTATGGGCCTGCGCCTGCCCGCGCTGGATCCGCTCGAGGGTGGCGAGGATCAGCGCGAAGGCGAGCAGGCAGGAGGCGAGCTGGGCCGCCGCCGCCCGGTCCCCCATCGAGAACCAGGCCTGATAGATGCCGGTGGAGAAGGTCTGCACGCTGAAATGCGCCACCGTGCCGTAATCGGCGATGGTCTCCATCACCGCGAGCAGCACACCGCCGACGATGGCCGGCCGCGCCATCGGCAGGCTGACCCGGAAGAACGCGTCGACCGGCCCTTTCCCGAGCGTGCGTGCGGCCAGGAAGGCAGTGGCGGACTGGAGTGAAAAAGCCGTGCGGGCAAGAAGATAGACATAAGGGTAAAGAACGCAGGTGAGCATGGCCGCCGCCCCCGGCAACGACCGGATGTCGGGAAACCAGTAGTCGCGGGGACCCCAGCCGGTCACAGCCCGCAGCCCCGATTGAACGGCCCCCGAATGGGACAGGAGGTCGGTATAGGCGTAGGCCAGCACATAGGCCGGAAAGGCCAGCGGCAGCACCAGCAGCACCTCGAAGAGCCGTGATCCGGGAAAGCGGTACATGGTGACGAGCCAGGCCGACCCGGTGCCGATCGCGGCGGTTCCGGTTCCCACGAGCGCGACGAGGAGGAGCGTGTTCAGCGCGAAACCCGGCAGGACCGTCGCCACCAGCCCGCGCCAGGTCTCCAGATTGCCGGTGAGCGCCGCGAGGCCGGCCGCGATGATCGGCGCGATGCAGATCGTCACGGCAAGCCATGCCATCCAGTCGATGAAACGCGTGCTCACGGAGCCTCCCGGCATATCCGATCATTTCCATCGGAATATCCGCCCGGGCCGGCTTCCACAACCGTCCCCGGGTTTGCGGCTGGTCCCCCGGCTTGACCCCGGGCCGGGACGGCCGACATCAGGAGCAGGCGTTGAAAGGGAGGCCCTCCGGATGAGCGAGACCCGTGACAAGGTGACGAAGACCGAAGCCGAATGGCGTGCGCAATTGTCGGAGCTGGCCTTCAAGGTCACCCGCAAGAAGGGCACCGAACGCGCCGGCACCCACGACAACTTCCCGCATGCGCCCGGGACCTTCGCCTGCCTTTGCTGCGGCACCCCACTCTTTGATTCGGCGGACAAGTTCGAGAGCGGCACGGGCTGGCCGAGCTTCGTGCGGCCGATCAGCGACGACGCGGTCGAGGAGCATGAGGACAGGTCCTGGTTCATGCGGCGCACCGAAGTGGTCTGCGCCACCTGCGACGCGCATCTCGGTCATGTCTTCCCGGATGGCCCGAAGCCCACCGGCCTGCGCTACTGCATGAACGGCGTGGCGCTCGATTTCCGACCGAAGTCCGGCTGAGGATTGCGGGCGCCGGCTATTGCTCGAACTGCGAGGCGTCGACGTTCAGCAGGTTGCCGAACAACTGCTCGAGCACTCCGAGTTCCCGGCCGCCGGTCTCCGTGGTGCGGTTGGTCAGATCGATGATCCGCCCATCCTCGAGACCGTAGGTGGTGACCCCGCGCACGACACCATTGTTGTCGAAGGTCACGGCAAGCACCGTGCGATCCATCACCCGCGGAGCCCTGTAGAGGTAGCTCTCGAAGACGCTCTGCACATAATACCATTCGGAATCGCGCAGAAGCCCGCTCGAGGAGGGCAGCCCGAGCTTTTCCTCGACGGTCGCGAAAGTGTCGACGCCCGGACGGATGGTCGAGATTTCTACCGGCGGCGGGACATAGCCGTGGACGCGGACCGTCGGCGCACAGCCCGCGACGAGGCTGCCCGCGATCGCGAGCATCAGAAGGCCGTGGCGCGGTGGAAACGGTCGCATGCAAGTCCCCGGAAAGAAGCGAAAGCCCTTGCTCCCCTATCCCGCGCATGGTGTAAATTCAAGGAACTTGGATGCATCCGCTCATGCGGCCGGGACGGGAGGAGTGAGGATGCCGGAACTAGTCGCCCAATCCGTCGCCAACCCTGAATTCCCGCGCGTTCTCGAGATCGCGAAGCTCTCGGAAACGGCGCCCTTTGCCTTCGACATCGCGCCCGACGAGGCCGAGCGCGCGGCGCTTGCCCGCCTCCTCGATGCGCAGGCGGTTCGCAAGCTGCGCTTTGCCGGGTCGCTGTCTCCGGTCGACGGGGGGGGCTGGCTGTTGGAGGCCGAACTGGGCGCGACCGTCGTGCAGACCTGCGTCGTCAGCCTCGAGCCGGTGACCACCCGCATCGATCAGCCGGTGCGCCGGCGTTTCGTTCCGACCAGGCAGGTCGCCGAGGTCGAGATATCGCCCGACGATGACGACGAGATCGAGCCGCTCGGCCCGCGCATCGATCTCGGGCTCGTTGCCATCGAGGCGCTGGCCCTCGCCCTTCCGGACTATCCGCGACTCGACGGCGCCGAACTGCAGGCGCGCACCTTCGCCGCCGAAGGCGTGCGGCCGCTCGAGGACGCCGATGTGAAGCCGTTTTCGGTGCTCGCGGCCCTCAAGGACAAACTGGGCAACGGTTCGTGACTTTGTCCAGAAACGGGCTTGCGCGGCACCGCGCAATCGTTATGGTCCGCGCTCCCGTATTCCGCTCCGGCTGGCACGGCTGTCCGTTCGTTTGCGACGTGACACGGTCGCGCGGGTCTGTTAGGCCGCCGGGCAGATGAAAACACATGATCGGGCCATCGCCCGAACCAGATCGAGGTCGAGAAATGGCTGTCCCGAAGAGCAAGATCACGCGTTCCAGGCGCGGCATGCGTCGCTCCCATGATGCGCTCGTGGCCGGAAACCCCAATGAGTGCTCGAATTGCGGCGAACTGCGCCGCCCGCATCATGTCTGCGGAGCCTGCGGGCACTATGACGGCCGCGAAGTCGTTGCGGTGGCCGAGGAAATCGACCTCGACGACGAAGCTGCATGATCGCTGCCGGCGTAGGGTTTGTCCGGAATGACCGGCAGGGACGACCGGACGACCGCGACCGGCACATCTGACCGGATGACGGGCGATATCGTGATCGCCATCGATGCCATGGGGGGAGACCGGGGCGTCGCCGAGGTCGTTCGAGGCATGTCGAAATCCCTCCAGAAGAACACCCGGCTGCGCTACATCGTCCACGGCGACGAAGCGGCGCTTTCGGCCGCCATCGGCAAGTACGCCGGGCTGGCCGCTCGGACCGAGATCCGCAACGCCGACAGCGTGATCGGCATGGACCAGAAGCCGTCGAAGGCCCTGCGCGCCGCGCAGGGCTCGAGCATGTGGAATGCCCTCGAGACGGTGAAGAACGGCGAGTTGCCGGCGGTGATTTCCTGCGGCAATACCGGGGCGCTTATGGCGCTTTCGATGCTTGCGCTCCGGAAGGCTCCGGGGGTGAACCGCCCGGCCATCGCCGTGCTCTGGCCCTCGATGAACCCCTCCGGCTACAATGTCGTGCTCGATGCCGGCGCGGATATCCGGGCCGATGGCGAGGACCTGCTGAAATACGCCCTGATGGGGGCCTCCTACGCACGCAATGCGCTCGGGCTGGCGCGACCGCGCATCGGCCTGCTGAATGTCGGCATCGAGGAGCACAAGGGCCGTCAGGAGTTGCACGACGCGGCCGAGTTGATCTCCGCCGCCGCGCCTGAGGGTGAGTTCGAGTATGTCGGCTATGTCGAGGGCAGCGAGATGCCCTCCACGCGGGTCGACGTCATCGTGACCGACGGCTTCACCGGGAACGTCGCGTTGAAATCCGCCGAAGGCACGGCCAGCCTGATCCGCGGTCTCCTGAAGGAGGCCTTCGCCTTTTCGCCCCTCTCGCGCATCGGCGCCCTCTTCGCCTATACCTCGCTCCAGCGGCTCAGCAAGCGCATCGATCCCCGCCAGGTCAACGGCGGCGTGTTCCTCGGGCTGAACGGCACGGTGATCAAGTCCCATGGAAGCGCCGACGCAACCGGCATATCCGCCGCGATCAAGCTCGCCTTCACGCTGGCCGAGACCGGTTTCAACAGCAAACTCGCCGCCCGGGTCGCCGGCGGCGCCGCGGACCCGTCCAGCAACGGCAGCGCGACCGGCGGAACGCCCGTATGACACTGCGTGCCGTGCCGGTCGGCTGCGGCCACTATCTGCCCGCGCGGGTGGTGGAGAACGCCGAATTCGAGGCCTCACTCGACACCTCCGATGCCTGGATCGAGAGCCGCTCGGGCATCAAGCGCCGACGTTTCGCTGCCGAAGGGGAGAAGACCTCCGACCTGGCGATCGCAGCGGCGCGCGCGGCCCTCGTCAATGCCGGGCTCCAAGGCGCTGATATCGATGCCATCGTGCTGGCCACGGCGACTCCCGATCAGACCTTCCCCGCGACCGCCGTCCGGGTCCAGACCGCGATCGGCATGAGCGGCGGCTTCGCGTTCGACATACAGGCGGTCTGCGCCGGCTTCGTCTTCGCGCTGGCCCAGGCCGACGCACTGATCCGAACCGGCATGGCGAAGCGCGTGATGGTGATCGGGGCGGAGACCTTCTCGCGCATCCTCGACTTCACCGATCGCGCGACCTGCGTGCTGTTCGGCGACGGGGCCGGGGCGCTGATCCTCGAGGCGCAGAACATCCCTGCGGGCATGCCCGAACGGGGCATTCTCTCCACCGATCTCAATTCCGACGGCCGCTTTGCCGACATCCTCTATGTGGATGGCGGCCCCTCCTCGACCGGCACGGCCGGCGTCGTCCACATGGCCGGCAAGGAAGTGTTCAAGCACGCGGTGATCAAGCTCGCCGAGACCGGCGCGGTCGCCCTCGGGAAGGCCGGCCTCACGACCGACGATATCGGCTGGCTGGTGCCGCATCAGGCGAATCTTCGTATCATGACCCAGACGGCAGCCAAGCTCGGTGTGCCGCTCGACCGGGTCGTGGTGACCGTGCAGGACCACGGCAACACCTCGGCCGCCTCGATCCCCCTCGCTCTCTCGGTCGCCGCCGCCGAGGGACGCTTCAAACCCGGCGACGTGATCCTGATGGAAGCCATCGGGGGCGGCCTCGCCTGGGGTGCGGCGGTTATGCGCTGGTGACGGCGCTTGCGCTCCCTCCGGCAAGCCGTTGTTATTGACTCGCTTTCGCTGTTTACCCTAGGGTTGAAAAAACAGCTTCGGACAGGGGGATAGCCGTGAGTGATAAGACGTTGACTCGGATGGAGCTCAGCGAGGCGGTATTCGCCGCCGTGGGTCTCTCCCGAAACGAATCCGCCGACCTCGTGGAAGCCGTGCTCGGACACATGTCCGATGCCCTGGTGGCCGGCGAGAGCGTCAAGATCTCCTCCTTCGGCACCTTCTCGGTGCGGTCCAAATCGGCGCGAATTGGCCGCAACCCCAAGACCGGCGAGGAGGTTCCGATCGAGCCGCGGAGGGTGCTCACCTTCCGCCCCTCGCACATCATGAAAGAGCGGGTCGACGCCGGCAACAAGAGTTGAGCCGAGGAGGAAATCCGGTGGTCAGCAAGTCTCCCGAGGCTTTTCGGACGATCAGCGAGGTTGCCGAGACCCTCGACGTGCCGCCGCATGTGTTGCGGTTCTGGGAATCCCGTTTCACCCAGGTCAAGCCGGTCAAGCGCGGTGGCGGGCGGCGCTATTATCGCCCCGAGGACGTGCGGCTGCTGCGGGGCATTCGCGGGCTGCTCTACGATGACGGGATGACGATCAAGGGCGTCCAGAAGATCCTGAGGGAGCGCGGCGTCCGGCATGTCATCGGCCTGGGCGCAGAGGCCGAACCGGCAGTGACGGAGACACCCCCCGTGGCCCCGGCCAAGCCCCGTCCCGCCCCCGCGAAGCCGAGGAAAGCGCCGGAGGTGGCTGCGAACGGTCCGGCGGCGCCACAGCCTGATCTCTTCGAGGGCGGCAGAACCACCGCAACCGAGGTCCTGCCGAAGACCGACGCCCCGGTCGAAGTCACGGCATCTGTGGCCGCGGAGAAACCCGCCGGGAAACCGGACCGCAAGGCTGAACTGCGGCGCATCATCGGCGAGCTCGAATCGCTGCGCACTGTCATGCTGGCCCGGCCGGAAGGCTGATCGCCCGCCTGCCCGCTTTGGGCTTGCCCTCTGCGGGGCACCGGATATAAGGCCGGGGTGTCGGGCTATAGCGCAGCTTGGTAGCGCGTTCGTCTGGGGGACGAAAGGTCGTGAGTTCGAATCTCGCTAGCCCGACCATCCCCTCACCATGCCCCGGTTTCGCGGCCGGCGTCGTGCCCTCGCAGGGCATTTCGGCGATGCTTGCCGCCGGCTCGATCCGGGTCTCGGAGCCGCCGGTTGCCGGACAGGTTCAGCCGGCCAGCCTCGACCTGCGGCTGGGCGCCGAAGCATTCCGGGTGCGGGCCTCGTTCCTGCCAGGGCGTGGGCGCACCGTCGCGGAACGCCTGCCCGATTTCGCCATGCACCGCATCGATCTCGAACCCGGCGCCGTGCTGGAAAAGGGCTGTGTCTATCTCGTGCCGCTGGCCGAAAGCCTTGCTCTGCCCGCGGAGATGTCGGCGGTGGCGAACGCGAAAAGCTCGACCGGACGGCTCGATCTCTTCACCCGGCTCATCACCGACAGCGGCACGGAATTCGACCGGGTAGAGCCGGGTTATGACGGGCCGCTCTATGCGGAGATCTCGCCGCGCTCCTTCTCCGTCCTGGTCCGGCCGGGCATGCGGCTCAATCAGATCCGGTTCTCCAGCGGCTCCGCGCGGCTCGACGACGCAGCGCTGCGCATGCTCGATGCCGCCGAGCGGCTGGTGGATGGCGAGGCCCATATCGACGGCGGGCTCGGTTTCTCGGTCGATCTCTCGCCGCGCGAGGCGGGCTTGGTCGGCTACCGGGCGAAGCCCCATACCGGACTGATCGACCTCGATCGGATCGGCCATTACGACCCAGCCATGTACTGGGAGCCGGTCCTCTCGCAGGAGGGCCGGATCATCCTCGATCCGGGCGCGTTCTATATCCTCGTCAGCCGCGAGGCGGTGCATGTGCCTCCGGATTATGCCGCCGAAATGGCCCCCTACCTCGCGATGGTCGGCGAATTCCGGGTGCATTACGCCGGCTTTTTCGACCCCGGTTTCGGCCATGCGGAGGCCGGCGGCAGCGGCGCGCGCGGGGTGCTCGAAGTGCGCTGCCACGAGGCGCCCTTCGCGCTGGAGCACGGCCAGATCGTCGGGCGGCTGGTCTACGAGCGCATGGCCGAGCGGCCCGACCTGCTCTACGGCCGCGACCTCGGCTCCAACTACCAGGGTCAGGGGCTCAAGCTCTCCAAGCATTTCCGGATGCCCTGAGCTCCGTCAGTCGCCGGACAAAACCCGCCGAACGAACGCGCCCTTCGCCCGGGCATAGGCAGTCCGGTCACCGCCCGCCCCCGCAAGGGCCGCCCGTTTCACCTCGCCATACTCAGCGGCCAGCGCGGCATCCGCCCTGAGCCGGTCACGAAACGTCACCCTGTCCCAGTAGCGTGACCCTGGCGGCGCCATGTGGACATGATGGGTCCGCCGTCCCGCCGCATCGCGCTTGAGAAACCATGCATAGTCGATCTCGGCATCACCCGGCGTCACCGGCCGCCAGAAGAATTCATAGCCGGCGTCGCGCAGGATCGGCGCGATCGATTGGCGGACGCATCCGAAGTCAGGAACCTCGACCATCAGATCGATGATCGGCTTGGCCAGCAGGCCGGGCACGGCTGTGCTGCCGATATGCACGATCCGGCCGATCGGAATGCCTGCGAGAAGCCGCCTCAGATGCGCAGCCTCGGCCTCGAATTGCGCGGGCCAGTCGGGATCATAGTCCGAGAGCACCACTGGCTCGGCCAGCGCCCGGGAGACCGCGTCCTCCCCGGCGTTCACCCCATCACCTCAGCAGAACAGGTCGCGTCCGGTCTCGGCGCGGGGCGTTTCTCCCTCGCCCTCCTCCGCGTCCTCATCCTCAGACGCGCAGACGCCCGGCATCGCCTCCGGGCCGGGCCGGTTGTCGAGCATACCCGAGGCCCGCAACTCGGCGATGCCCGGCAGATCCTTCTCCGAGCCGAGCCCGAAATGGTCGAGGAAGGCCGCCGTGACCACCAGCGTGACCGGCCGCCCCGGTGTGAGCCGCCGGCGCCCGAGCCGCACCCAGCCCAGCTCGATCAGCAGGTCAACCGTTCCGGCCGACACCGACACACCGCGGATCTCCTCGATTTCGGCGCGGGTCACCGGCTGGTGATAGGCTATGATCGCCAGCGTCTCGAGGGCGGCCCGGCTCAGCTTGCGGGTCTCCACCACCTCGCGGCTCATCAGAAAGCTCAGATCGGACGCGGTGCGGAAGGCCCAGCCGTCCCCAGTGCGCACCACATGCACGCCGCGCCCCTCGTAGCGCGCACGCAGGGCGGTCAGCGCATCGCCCACATCGCAGCCCTCGGGCAGGCGCTCTTCGATCTGGCGTGCGGTCAGCGGCGTGGCAGAAGCGAAAAGCACTGCCTCCACCATGCGTTCCTGCTCATGCGCATCGGGCACGGAGAAAGCGTCGGCATAGGCGAATTCGTGGGTCGTCTCGTTCATGGTCTCTCCTCTCCGGAGCGCTGCCGCAGATAGATCGGGGCGAAATTGCCGTCCTGTCGCAGATCGAGCCGCCCCGCCTTCACCAGTTCCAGCGCCGCCGCGAAGCTCGCCGCCGTCGCCGACCGGCGCTTCACCGGATCGCGGGACCAATCATCGGGGAGCCAGGCCGAGAGCGTGACCCAGTCGATGGCGGTACCGAGCAGTCCCCGCATCCGGTCGAGCGCCTGCTCCATCGTGAAGACCGGCCCGCGCGTCAGGTGCAGCGGCTGAAAATCGTCGCGCGTCTTGATCCGCGCATAGGCCCGCAACAGGTCCATCAGATTGGCGGTGTGGGTCACCCGCGTCTCGCGCCGCAGGTTCTCCGGCCCGCCCCGGGCGAAGACCTCGCGCCCCAACTGGTCGCGCGCCATCAATTGCGCCGCTGCCTCGCGCATCGCCTCGAGCCGCTGGAGCTGGAAGGCGAGATGCGCGGCGAGATCGTCAGCCGACGGCCCGTCCTCGACCGGATCGGGCGGCAGCAGCAGACGCGACTTCAGGAAGGCCAGCCATGCGGCCATCACCAGATAATCAGCCGCGAGCTCGATCCGGAGCCGCTTGGCCTCCTCGACGAACAGCAGATACTGCTCGGCGAGCTTCAGAATCGAAATGCGCCGCAGATCGACCTTCTGCCCGCGCGCCAGCGTCAGCAACAGGTCGAGCGGCCCTTCGAACCCGTCGACATCGATCACCAGCGCCTCTGCGGCGAGGCGCTCGGCGGTATCCCCGATGTCGAAATGGTCCTCAGGCATGGGCACTCCGCCGGTTCAGGGCCTCGAACTCAGCCCGCAGATCGTCGATCCCGCCGCTTGGGTCACCCCGCCCCGCCAGCGCCGCCTCGGCGCGCCGCGCAGCCTCCCCGGCCAGTTCGGGCACCGCCCCGAGGATCGCCGCCATTTCGCCCGCATCGGCGTTGCAATGAAGGACCATGTCGCATCCGGCGTCGAGCGCCGCCGAGGCGCGATCCCCGAAATCACCGCTGAGCGCTTTCATCGACAGATCGTCGGTCATCAGAAGGCCGTCGAAGCCGATCTCAGACCGGATTCGGCCGATCACCTCCGTCGACAGAGTCGCCGGCGCACGAGCATCGATTCCCTCGAACACCACATGCGCCGTCATCGCCATCGGAAGATCGGCCAAGGCCCGGAATGGCTGGAAATCCGCCGCCACGAGGTCTTCGACGGCCGCCGTCACCCGCGGCAGATCGAGATGGCTGTCAAGGGCCGCCCGGCCCTGCCCGGGAATATGCTTCATCACCGGCATCACCCCGCCAGCCATCAGCCCCTCGGCCACGGCCCGGCCGATCGTCGCGACCTCCGCCGGTGCCGCGCCGTAGCAGCGGTTGCGGATCGCGTCATGGGTTCCCGGCCCCACCAGATCGAGCACAGGCGCACAATTCACGTCGATCCCGACGGCGCGCAACTCCTCCGCGATGAGCCGGTAGCGAAGGAACATCACTCGGGTCCGGCTTGCCGGATCGGCGAGCTGCGTCACCTCGTCGAGCGCCGGCAGCCAATCGCGCCAGTGTGGAGCGCGCATCCGCGCTACCCGGCCACCCTCCTGATCGATCAGCACCGGCGCATCCCGGCCCACGGTCTCCCGAAGGTCATCGGTAAGCGCGCGCACCTGGCCAGGCGCATCGATGTTGCGCGCGAACAGGATGAAACCCCAGGGATCGGCGTCCCGCAGAAAAGCCCGCTCTCCGGGGTCCAGCGCGAGGCCCCGGCACCCGAAGATGACCGACCGGGCCCCCATCTACTGCAAGGTGACCGGGATGCAGTCGATCCCGCGGGATCGGAGCTGCTCGCAGGTGATCCGGGTCTGGTCGGTGGTGTCGAAGCCCGCGACCCGCAGCCGGTAGAACACCCGCGCATTCGATGTCGTGCGCTCGATGTAGAGGCTCTTGTCCCCGAGAAGGTCGCCGTTGCGCGCCACCATCTGCGCCCAGGCCGCGCGGGTAATGTCCTCGCTGTCGAAGGCGCCGAGTTGTACGAGGCGCGCCCCGGAAGACACTGACGCCACCTCCCGCACGGCAGCCGCGGATGGCGCTGCATCGGTCGTCGTCGGGGCGGGCGCACGGGCGACCCGCAGATCCGTCGGACGCCGCAGCGGCCGCGGACCGGCGGCCGTGGTCGTAGCGGCAGTCGCGGCATCATCTGCAGCTCCCGCCTCGGACTGAAGAAGTTCGGCGACCAGATCCTTCGGACTCGCAGCCGGCGTACCGCCGAGATCCGGGGCCGGCCCCACCGCTCCCGGTGCGTCCGCATCCGGGGTGAAGTCGAGTGCGCCGAGCGCGGGATCGTCGATCGGCCGCTCGGGCGCGGCGAGGATCAACTCGCCCTGCGGCCCATCCTCCTCGGTCAGCGCGACAGGCATCGCCATCGTGTCCGCGCCGGAGGTCGCTCGCGGAATGGGAGCCGGCTGTCCGGCCAGAACGTTGTTGAGTTCAAGGCCCTGATGCGCCGCCGTCCGACCCCCGGGATCGTCGGGCTGGATGCGGGCGGGGCCCTCCATCGCCCGGATGATCGGCACCTCCGCGGCGTCACGGGTGCCGAGCCGGTAGGCCCAGAGGCCGATTGCCGCCACCAGCACCAGAAAAACCGCCGCACTGATCGCGCGGCGCAGGCCGGGCGGGATCAGACCGCCGGCACGAACGTCCCCATCGGACGCAAAATCGTCGTCGTATGCTGTCTGCATCGGGTTCTTGCCTGTTTTGACACACCATATCGTGTATGTGCCTCTGCTCCAACCCCTAAATGCCTACGGATGCATTAACGCATCTCTTCCATCGGGGTCACGCCAAGCATACCAAGTCCTGCCGAGATGACAACCTTGGTGGCACCAACCAGCGCCACGCGGGCCAGGGTCACGTCGGGCGCGTCCTCGCGCAGGAAGCGCAGATCCGGGTCGACCTTGCCCTGATGCTGCAATGCATGGAATTCCGACGCGAGATCATAGAGATAGAACGCGATCCTGTGGGGTTCATGATGCCCGGCCGCGATCTCGACCATGCGCGGCCATTCGGCGAGCTTCTGGACAAGCCGCATCTCGCCGGGATTGCCCAGCAGCGACAGATCGGCCGCGGCGAGCGCTTCATCCGCGGTCCCGACCCCGGCCTCCCCGGCCCGCGCGAAGACTGAGCAGGCCCTGGCATGGGCATACTGCACATAGAAGACCGGATTGTCCTTCGATTGTTCGAGAACCTTGTCGAAGTCGAAGTCTAGCGGTGCGTCGTTCTTGCGGGTGAGCATCACGAAGCGCGTGACGCCGGGCCCGACCTGCTCGACCACGTCGCGCAGCGTCACGAAGGTGCCGGCCCGCTTCGACATCTTGAAAGGCTGCCCGCCCTTGGTCAGCTTGACCAACTGGCAGAGCTTGACGTCGAGGGGCACGCGTTCTTCCGAGAGCGCCGCCACTGCGGCTTTCATCCGCTTCACATAGCCGCCATGATCGGCCCCAAGCACATCGATCAGCTCGTCAAAACCACGTTCGATCTTGTTGTAATGATAGGCGATGTCCGGTGCGAAATAGGTCCATCCACCATCGGATTTCTTCACCGGCCGATCCACGTCGTCCCCGTAGGCTGTCGAGCGGAACAGCGTCTGTTCGCGCGGCTCCCAGTCTTCGGGCATCTTGCCTTTCGGCGGCTCTAGCACACCCTCGTAGATCAGCCCGCGGTCATCAAGCGTCGCCAGTGCCGCCTCGATCTGGCCGGTGCCGTAGAGCCCCTTCTCCGAAAAGAAGTTATCCATCTCCACGCCCAGCAGTGCGAGATCGGCGCGGATCAATTCCATCATCGCCTCGGTGGCGATCTCACGCACTTCCGGCAACCAGGCCGATTCGGGCTTTCCCACGAGGTCGGAGCCGTAACGCTCCACCAGCACCTGCCCGACCGGAACGAGATAATCCCCGGGATAGGTGCCGTCGGGAAATTCCACGTCCTCCCCGAGCGCCTCAAGGTAACGCAGATAGACCGACCGCGCCAGCACGTCGACCTGCGCCCCGCCATCGTTGATGTAGTATTCCCGCGTCACCTCGAAGCCGGCGAAATCGAGGAGGCTTGCCAGCGCATCGCCGAACACCGCGCCGCGCACATGGCCGACATGAAGCGGCCCGGTCGGATTGGCCGAGACGTATTCGACATTGACCCGCCGCCCCTGCCCGAGCTTCGAGCGCCCGAAATCGGCCCCCGCCGCGAAGACCGCCGGCAGGATCGCCAGCCAGCGCGCCGGATCGAGCCGCAGGTTCAGAAATCCCGGACCGGCCACCTCGGCTGACAGGATCCCGTCCTGCGCTTCGAGAAGTGCCGCGAGATCGGTCGCGATCTCGCGCGGCGACCGCTTCGCCGGCCGCGCCAGCACCATCGCCGCATTGGTCGCCATGTCGCCATGCGCCGCATCGCGCGGCGGCTCGACGGTCACCGGGCCGAGGTCGAGTCCTTCGGGCAGGCGGCCATCCTTCACCAGCGCGGCCACGGCCTCCAGAACCAGCTCCTTCACATCGGCGAACACATCCATGACGTCCCGGTCTCCTCTCGGTCTGGGCCAGCCGTTACCATGGCTCCCGCGGCGCTGCCACGTTCAAATCCGGTTCGTCCGGCTCTGGCGCGGCACCCTGCCAGCCGTTAGACCTGACCACGCTTCGAAGGAGACCCCGATGTCGCTTGCCGTCCCCCTTCGCGTCGCGGCCCTGGCCGGCGCCCTTGCCCTCGGAGCCGCCTCCGCCCGGGCCGAGCCCGTCTCGCCGGGGGAGTTCGAGGCGCTCGCCGAAGGCATGACCCTGCATTTCGGCCTGGACGGCATCCCCTTCGGCGCAGAGCAGTTCTTCGCCGGGCGCCGCAGCCTCTGGCAATTCGCCGACGGGACCTGCCAGGAGGGACGCTGGTGGGACGAGGGCGGATTGATCTGCTTTGCCTATCCGCCCGAGCCGGCCGAACTGTGCTGGCGCCTCACCCGCGAGAACGGGCGGCTCTTCGCCGAGAACATGACCCAGGGCGGGTTGCGCCTCGAGATGATCCGGCGCGACGAGATTCCCCTGCCCTGCCCGGGCCCCGATGTCGGAAGCTGACGCACCGGCTCATGACATCGGCGCCGGTCCCTGACCGGAGGCTTCTTCTCCGGGTAGGATGGCTTAAAAATCGAGCGGGGCGGCGGATTCGGCACAAGATTCTGAAAATGCGGCGTTTTCGGGGGCTGGAATCCGGCTGGAAAGTGGCTGGAAACAGGCTTGCCAATTTGCCGGGTTTCGCGTGCGCCCTGACGGGAGTCGCGCCTGATCCGTTGGTATCAGAACAGCGAGCCCTGATCGGGTTTCTTCGCCTTGCGAGGCCCCACATGGCCCTGTGCCGGAGCACGCGGCGGCTCGGGACGCACCGCGACCCGGCCATCGGCGAATTCCAGCTCCAGCGCCACCGCCTTCGCCGCTGCCGCGCTGCGGGTGACCACACCACCCGCGCCGTCGCGGACCACGGCATAGCCCCGCGCAAGCACCGAGTTCGGCCCGAGGCTCGCGAGGGTGCGCGCCAGTCCCGCAAGCGCCGCCCGGCGCGGTGCAGTCAGCGTCGCTGCCGCCCGCTCCAGCCGCCCGCCGCGCGCCTCCAGCCGGTCCGCCCGGCGCGCGAGCCGCCCCTGCATCGCCTCGCGGCGCAGCCCCGCCGCGGCCTCGAGCAGCCCCTGCCTTCGTCGCGCGATCAGCGCCACCAGAAGTCCCGGCCCGAACTGCCCGGCGCGCCCCTGCCCGAGCCGGAGCCGCTTCTCCCGTGCCAGGGCCGTCAATGCCCGCGGCAGCCGCATCCCGAGCCCGTCGAGCCGCTGTACCCGTTCCGCCAGCAACGCCTCGGGCCGCGGCAATCCCCGGCCCACATCGCGCAACCGCTGCTGGCGCTGCGCCAGTGCCCGGGCCAGCGCCCCCTGACGCCGGCTCTCGAGTGCCGCCAGCGCAGCGATCAGGTCGCGCCGCACAGGCACCGCCATCTCCGCCGCCGCGGTCGGCGTCGGTGCGCGCCGATCCGCGACATGATCGATGAGCGTGGTGTCCGTTTCGTGCCCGACCGCCGAGATCAGCGGAATGACACTCGCCGCCGCCGCCCGCACCACGATCTCCTCGTTGAAGCCCCAGAGATCCTCGAGGCTACCACCGCCGCGCGCCACGATCAGCACGTCCGGACGCGGCACCGTCCCGCCCGCGGGAAGCGCATTGAATCCTGCGATCGCCGCCGCCACCTCGCCCGCGCATTTCTCGCCCTGCACCGCCACCGGCCAGAGCAGCACCCGGCGCGGAAACCGCTCGCGCAGCCGGTGCAGGATGTCCCGGATCACCGCTCCCGACGGCGAGGTGATCACCCCGATGGTCTCGGGCAGATACGGCAGCGCCCGCTTGCGCTCCGCATCGAACAGCCCCTCGGCGGCCAGTGTCGCCCGCCGCTTTTCGAGCATCACCATCAGCGCGCCCATGCCGGCCGGAGCCAGGCTCTCGATGATCAGCTGGTAGCGCGAGGCCCCGGGAAAGGTCGTGAGCCGCCCGGTGGCGATCACCTCCATGCCCTCCTCGGGCTGCACCGCGAGCCCGCGCACCGAGCCCTTCCAGATCACCGCGTTCAGCACCGCGCGATCGTCCTTCAGGTCGAGATAGACATGCCCCGATTTCGGCCGCGACACCCGGCCGAGCTCGCCGCGGATGCGCACATGGCCGAAGGCGCCCTCCACCATGCGCTTCACCGCGCCGGAGATCTCCGAGACGCTGTATTCCGGCGCGTTCTCGCCCGGCCCGGTATCCTCGAACAGCTCCATCGGCCCTTCCGCTTGCGCCTGCGCTGGCCGCACCATAGAACGCAGCCCCACCGAGGCCAAGCGCGGGAGCCCACCATGAACATCCTCATCCTCGGCGGCGGCGGGCGCGAGCATGCGCTGGCCTGGGCCTTCGCCCAGAACCCCAAGGTCGACCGGGTGTTCTGCGCGCCCGGGAATGCCGGCATCGCGGCCGAGGCCGACTGCGCAGCACTCGACATTCTCGACGGCGAGAAGGTGCTGGCATTCTGTGCCGCGAATGCCATCGAATTCGTGATGATCGGCCCCGAAGCCCCGCTGGCCGAAGGCGTGGCCGACACCCTCGTCGCCGCCGGCATGCCGACGCTGGGACCGGAGCGCGCGGCCGCCCGGCTCGAAGCCTCCAAGGCCTTCACGAAAGAGATCTGCGCGGCCTGCGGCGCCCCCACCGCCGACAGCCGGACCTTCACCGATCCCGAAGCCGCCCGCGCCTGGGTGGAAAGCCGCGGCGCCCCGATCGTCGTCAAGGCCGACGGCCTCGCCGCCGGCAAGGGCGTGACCGTGGCCGAGACCACCGACGAGGCCAAGACAGCCCTCGAGGCGATCTTCGCCGAGGGTGCGGGCGCCCGCGTGGTGATCGAGGAGTTCATGGCCGGCGAGGAGGCCAGCCTCTTCGTGCTGGCCGACGGCGAGGCGGCGCTGGTGATCGGCACCGCGCAGGATCACAAGCGCGCCTTCGACGGTGATGCGGGGCCGAATACCGGCGGCATGGGCGCCTACTCCCCGGCGCCGATCATGACGCCAGAGTTGACCGACCGCGCGATGGCCGAAATCGTCCGTCCGACGCTGGCCGAGATGGTCCGCCGCGGCACGCCGTTCCGGGGCGTGCTCTATGCCGGTCTGATGATCCAGGACGGAGCACCGCGTCTCGTCGAATACAACGTCCGCTTCGGCGATCCGGAGGCGCAGGTGCTCGCGATGCGGCTCGGGGCGCAACTCTTCGACGCCTGCCTCGCCTGCGCCGAGGGCCGCCTCGATGAGGCGAGGATCAGTTGGGCCGACGACCACGCGATGTCGGTTGTGATCGCCGCGAACGGCTACCCCGGCGATTACACCCGCGGCGAGCTGATCGGCCTGCCCGAGATCAATGATCCGCGCGTGAAGATCTTTCACGCCGGCACCAAGGCCGAAGGCGATACGATCATCTCGAACGGCGGACGGGTGCTCAACGTCACCGCCCGTGCCGATAGCCTCGAAACCGCCCATGCGCTGGCTTACGGCGCGGTCGGCGGCGTGGACTGGCCCGGCGGCTATTACCGCCGCGACATCGGCTGGCGCGCCCTTTCCGGCGATCGCAAGCCCGCCATAGACTGACCGCGCGCGCGACAATTGCATACGCGGCGCCCGCTGCCCGGATTCGCGCCGAAGGCGCCGGGCAAGCGCCTGCCCGTCCTGGCAGGCTGGCGCTTCGTCAACGCTGGCGCACCGCACCGATTGTGGATGTTCGCGGCACCGTAAAGCGCCCCGCTCACCCGTTGCAGAGGCCCCCATGAGCAGGCGCTCGCCCGACGTACCAGACGCGAGCCCGGCTCGACCCTGTAAACCAACGCGAAGTTCAGAAACGGTCGGTCCGCTCGCGGACCGCGGCTACATCCGGACCGCCCGTGGCCCTACCGCCGGCAGGCCAGCGCGTCGTCGAAATCCGACACCCCACCAAGCGGCCCGAGATCGCGGTGCACCAGCGACCCCGCCTCCAGCCGCGTCGCCACGAGCCGTGTCCAGCCCAGATCGGCGGTGATCATCTCCGGGCCAGTGCCACAATCGCGGATGCCGCCGCTGATCGTCTCGTCACCGATCCGGTGGTTCGACAGGCCCGTGGCATGGGCCACTTCGGTCAGACCGCCGGCGACGAAGCTCCAGACACGTAGTGTGCCGGCCAGATGCGGCGTCTCCACATAGGCGATGTCGAGCCCGCCATCGCCGGTCAGATCCGCGATGCCCACCGGTGCGAGCCAGCGAAACCGGATGCCGATATCCGCCGTGCGGGCATAGGGAACCAGTGCGCCGCGATCCTGCTGCCAGATCGACAACGCCGCCCCCCCGGTCTGCGTGCTCTCGACGGTGACGATCTCGGGCGGCGCCACACCGTCGAGATCGGCCAGTCGCGGGGCGATATCCTCGAACACCCGATCCTCGGGAAGCGTCAGCACGAGGTCACGGCCTCCGGGCGGGGTCAGCCGCAATGCCCCCCATTCCAGATCATCGCCCAGCACGCCATGCGGGTAGCGATCGGTCGGCGCTTCGTAGCAGGCGACGTAGCTGTCGAGCTCCGCACAGGGCGCCTCTGCCCTGGCCGCCCCGGCGGCCAGCAGAAAGGCCAGCCCAGCAAGCGGAACCGCCCGCGCCGCCATGATCAGATCTGTTTTTCCGGCATCCGGACGACCAGCCCTTCGAGCGCATCGGAAACCTTGAGCTGGCAGGTCAGCCGGCTCAGCCGGCCGTCAGGCTGGTAGGCGAAGTCGAGCATGTCTTCTTCCATCGCATCGCGCGGCGGCAGCCGGTCGATCCAGGCTTCGTCGACATAGACATGGCAGGTCGAGCAGGCACAGGCACCGCCGCAATCGGCCTCGATGCCGGGGATGTTGTTGTCGCGGGCACCCTCCATCACCGTAAGGCCATTGGGGACGTCGACCTCATGCGCTTTGCCGCTGTGTTCGATATACGTGATCTTCGCCATCTTCACCTGTCCTCGGCTCTTCCTCGTGCCGCGGTTCTCTAGTCGTTCCCCACGCGGGGAGCCATCCCCAAAGCGCAGAAAGTTGCCGGCAGCGCGGCTTTGTTCTATGTTCGTTCACGTCTCGCCATCTGCAATGCCGGAGTTCGCCACATGCCGCCCTTTCCGCCCGTATGGCCCAGGCCGCAGCATTGTCTCACCGCAGCGGACCTCACGATCCCGCCGGCTGGCATGCGCGTCGCAGTAGCGGGATTGGTGACCTGCCGCCAGCGCCCCGGCACGGCGAAGGGTGTGGTGTTCCTCACCCTGGAGGACGAGACCAGCACCGCGAACATCGTGGTCTGGGCAAAGACCTTCCTGCAATTCCGCTGTGCGGTGATTTCCGGTCGCTGCCTGAAGGTCACCGGCCGGCTGCAGCGTGATGGCGACGTGACCCATGTGGTCGCCGAGCGCATCGAGGACATCTCCGCGCTGCTCGACGCCATCGTGACCTGCGACGCGCCCAAGGCGATGATGGTCCCTGCCGAACCGCCCCGCACACGGCACGAGCCGCGCTCGCCCGAATTAACCGCCGATTCACGCCTGAAAATTACTTGAAATCAATTCCTTGATCAAAATTACACGTTGCGCGACCCCTCGCGCGCATGGGCCACGCCCTCGACATGCGAAAAGGCCCGCCCCTTCCGGGGCGGGCCTCGCAATCGTCAAGCCAGAGCCCGCACGGTTCAGCTGCTGAGGTTCAACGCGACGAACCGCGGCGCTCCGTCACGGCGGACAAGAAGCAGCACCGAGTTGCGCCCGGCTTCCTCGGCCTCCGCTATCGCGTCGGTCAGACCGTCGGGGCTCGCGACAGCCTTCTGGCCGATCTCGGCGATCACGTCGCCCTCGCGCATGCCCTTCCGGAAGGCTTCCGTGTCTTCCTCGACCGAGACCACGACCAACCCGTCGGTATCCTGGCTGAGCCCGAATTCCTGCCGCAGCGTGTCGTTGACAACCGAGACCGTCATGCCGAGCACCGTCTTCTCCTCGCTCGTGGTGGCGGGTTCGTCGTCGGGCGCCGTCGCGGCGGCCAGGGTCGGCTCCTCGAGCAGACCGATCGCAACTTCAAGCTCGGTCTCCGCGCCGTTGCGGAACACCAGTACCGGCACCGTGCGGCCGACTTCGGTTTCCGCCACGATCCGCACCAGCTCGCGGGTGTCGTCGACCTTCTCGCCATCGAACACCAGGATCACGTCACCCGACTGGATGCCCGCATCCGCCGCCGGACCCTCGGGCACGTCCGTCACGAGCGCCCCTTCGGCCGCTCCGAGCTCGAGCGCCTCAGCCATGTCCGGATCGACGTTCTGGATCCGAACGCCGAGCCAGCCGCGCCGTGTCTCGCCGAATTCGCGCAGCTGCGAGATCACCTGCTCGACAACCGCCGAGGACATGGCGAAGCCGATGCCGATCGAGCCACCGTTGGGCGACAGAATCGCGGTGTTCACGCCCACGACTTCACCGTCCATGTTGAAGAGTGGTCCACCGGAATTGCCCCGGTTGATCGCAGCGTCGGTCTGGATGAAGTCGTCATACGAGCCCTGAAGCGTCCGGTTGCGCGCCGAGACGATGCCCGCCGAAACCGAGAAGCCCTGACCGAGCGGGTTGCCGATGGCCATCACCCAGTCGCCCACACGAGCCAGATCCGAATCGCCGAAGCTCACGAACGGGAGCGGAGTGTCGCTCTCGACCTTGAGAAGTGCGATGTCGGTGCGTGGATCACGGCCAATCAGCTTGGCGTCGAGCTCACCGCCGGTGAAGAGCTCGATCGAAATCTCGTCCGCCGTCTCGATGACATGATTGTTGGTCACGATGTAGCCGTCGGGCGAAATGATGAAGCCCGATCCAAGCGCGCTGCCGCGACGTTGCCGCTGCGGCCCGCCATCGGGCTGGCGCTGCATGAAGTCCTCGAAGAAGTCCTCGAAGGGCGATCCCTCGGGGAGCGTCGGGCGCGCACCGCGATCGACCTGCGAGACATTCGTCGAGGTGGTGATGTTGACCACGGCCGGGCTCAGCTGATCGGCAAGGTCGGCGAAGCTGTCCGGGGCGCCACGCGCTGCGGCCGGCTGTGCCACCGCCAACAGCAATGCCGCCAGGATTGCCAGCAGCGTCCCGGTCAGCGCCGCCGCTTTGCGGTCTTGCTGGACAAACTCCGCACGAAGCGGAGCTGCAGTCAGGTCTTGTGCTCTCAAGGTATGTCCTCCTTCGTTCAGGGACGGCTGATTAAGCCGGTCCCCCCGCTACCGCATCAATTGCGCTCCGGATCGCCCGGCGCAAGTCACAGGCTTGTGGCGTCACGCAGCCGTGACGCCGCGCGATCCGTTCGCGATCAGCCCCGTGCGAACCAGACCAGCCCCACACCGACCGCCACCGCCCCGAGCCCCAACCCACGACGTGTCTCGGGCGTCATGCGGTCCAGCATCTCGAGAACCTCCTTCAGACGCGAAGGGGCCAGCGCAAGCACCAGCCCCTCCACGATCGCGACCAGGCCAAGGCCCAGCAGAAGGTCATCAATCATCCAGCCCCGCGCTGGTGGCTTCGGGGATCGGTTCCGCCTCGATGCCCGGGTCGAATTCCGGCGACACGGACGGTGAATTCGATGAGACGGGCGAGCGCAGATAGTTGAAGAAGTCGCTGTCCGGCTCGATCATCATCGTGGTGTTGGCCGCGGTCATCGCGTTGCGATAGGCCTCCATCGAACGGATGAAACCAAAGAACTCCTCGTCCGCGGTGAAGGCCTCGGCGAGGATGCGGTTGCGTTCAGCATCGGCCTCACCGCGGATGATGTTGGCATCGCGTTCGGACTCGGAAACGATCTCGATCGCCGTCCGGTCCGCCTGTGCCCGCACCCGCTGCGCCGCCTCGTTACCGCGGGCCCGCTCGTCTGCCGCCTCGCGTTCCCGCTCGGCCTTCATCCGGTCGAAGGTCGCCGTCAGGTTCTGCTCGGGCAGATCGGCGCGCTTCAGCCTGACGTCGATGATATCGATCCCGAGCACCCGCGCATCGCCGATCGATGCGTCGCGGATCGTGTTCATCAGGCCGATACGATCGGCCGAGAGAACCGTCTCCGAGCGAACCGACCCGAGCGCTTCGCGGACGTTGGCGTTCAGGATCGCCATCAGCCGTTGCTCGGCCGCGGTCATGCCACCGACGCCGACCGCGCGGCGGAACTGTTCCACGTCCGAAACACGCCAGCGGGCGAAAGCATCGACGATCAGCCGTCGATCGTCGAGCGGCGTGACTTCGAGCTGGTTGGTCTCGAGCCCCTGGATGCGGGCGTCGTAGTAAACCACGTTCTGGATGAACGGGATCTTGAAGGCGAGGCCCGGGTCTTCCTTGACCGCCCGAACCTGACCGAACTGAAGAACCATCGCCTTTTCACGCTCGTCCACCACGAAGATGGCGTTGATGAGAAGGAAGCCGATCGCCGCGAGAGCGGCAAGAAGAAGGGGAAATTTGCGCATTACTGGGCTCCTGCGACCGGGCGACGAAGTTCGTTGAGCGGCAGGTAGGGCACGACGTTCTGGCCGGCACCGCTGTTGCCGTCCATGACGAACATCTGCACGTCACCCAGAACGCTTTCCATGGTCTCGAGATAGAGCCGCTGCCGCGTCACATCGGGCGCCTTGACGTATTCCTCGAGCACCGCCGTGAACCGACTGCTCTCACCCTGAGCGTTGTTGACGACCTGCGCGCGGTAACCTTCGGCTTCCTGCAGCAGCTGCGCCGATTGTCCGCGGGCGGCCGCCAGCGTCTCGTTGGCATAGGCATCGGCGCGATTCTGGAGCGTCGAGCGCTCCTGACGGGCGGCCTGAACCTCGCGGAAGGCGTCGATGACTTCCTGCGGCGGGTCGGCCTTGTCGAAGTTCACACGGACCACGTTCACGCCCGAGCCGTATTCGTCGAGCGTGCTCTGGATCAGATCCTGCACTTCCTGGCTGATGATGCCACGGTCGCGCGACAGGATCGGCGACAGTTCGGATCGCGACACGACTTCACGCATCGCGGATTCCGAAACCGCGTCGATCGTCGATTGCGGATTTGAGAGATTGAACTTGAACTGGGCCAGATCACGGATGTTCCAGACCACGTCGAAGTTGATGTCGACGATGTTCTCGTCGCCGGTCAGCATGAGCCCGGCACTCGCGCCGCGCAGGGTACCCGAGCCGATCTCGACTGTCTGCTCGCGTGTCACGATCTCGATTTCGTGCGTCACGAAGGGCCAGGGTGCGAAGTTCAGGCCAGGCTGGCCGATGCAATCGCCACGGCATTCCCCGAAAGTCAGCTCGATCGACTGCTCTTCCGGCCGCACCGTGTAGACCGAGGCCATCAGCCAAAGGCCCACCGCAACCAGTCCGATGATGGCGAAGGTCCCCTTGCCGAACCCGCCGCCGACGCCGCCGGGGCCACGACCACCGCCACTGCCGCCACCTCCGGTCTTGCCGCCCATGAGGACCTTGAGCTGTTCCTGGCCCTTGCGCACGATCTCGTCGATGTCCGGGACCTGCGGCTGGCCGCCGCGGCCGCCGCGCCCAGCACCGCGATCGTCTTTACCGCCGCCATTTCCGCTTCCCCAGGGTCCGCGTCCGCCCTGTCCGGAGCCCTCCCCGGACTCGCCACCTTTCTTGCCGCCGCCCCATGGGCCGCCGTTGTTGCTGTAAGGCATCCGCCTATGCGCTCCTCTGATCTCTTATCCGGGCTCGTTGCTTCATGTGTTGCCGAAGCCGGAGATTTCAATATGTCAGCCGCTGGCTGTCCGCATCGTGACCAGTTCCTCGGCGGCCGTCGGGTGAACCGCCATCGTCGCGTCGAAGTCCTCTTTTGTTGCGCCCATGCGGATCGCCACACTCGCAAGCTGGATCATCTCGCCCGCGCCGTGCCCGACGATGTGACAGCCGACGACCCGACGATCCGGCCGGCTCACGATCAGCTTCATCAGCATGCGTTCCTGCCGGCCGGCCAGCGTGTTGATCATCGGCCGGAAACTCGTGCGGTAGATCTCGACATCCCCCATCTGTCGGGCCGCCTGCTCGGAAAGCCCCACCGTGCCGATCTCGGGCTGGGTGAAAACGGCCGTCGGGATCAGCCCGTGATCGACCCGCACCGGCGTGCCTCCGAAGAGCGTATCGGCGAAGGCGTGGCCCTCGCGGATCGCCACGGGCGTGAGCGGTGCACGGTCGGTCACGTCGCCTACCGCATAGATCGACGGCACCCCGGTCTGCGACCAGTCGTCGACCTCAATCGCGCCGTTTGAGCGCATCGCCACCTCGAGCGGCTCGAGCCCGAGCCCTGCGGTATTGGGCACGCGGCCCGTCGCCATCAGCACCTGATCGACCAGATGCGTCTCGCCGTTGTCCGCCGTCACCCGCAGCGCGCCGTCCGCGCGCGCGATCGAGGCGATGTCGCGCTGGATCTCGAGCACGATCCCGCGGGCGCGCATCGCATCGGCCACATGATCGCGCACATCGTCGTCGAACCCGCGCAGGATCTGGTCACCGCGGTAGAGCTGGGTCACATGGGTGCCGAGCCCATTCATGATCCCCGCGAACTCACACGCGATGTACCCGCCGCCGACGATCAGCATGCGCTCCGGCTGGCGTTCGAGATCGAAGATCTCGTTCGAGGTGATCGCGAGCTCCGCACCCGGGATCTCCGGCACAAACGGCGTCCCGCCTGTGGCGATCAGAAGATGCTTGGCGCTGTATTCCGCCCCGGTGGCCAGCCGCACGCAATGGGTGTCGGTGACCGTCGCGCGCGCCGAGAAGAGTTGTACGCCCGCTTTCCGCAGATTGTCGTGATAGAGCGCCTCCAGCCGTGCGATCTCCGAATCCTTCGCCGCGATCAGATCCTCCCAGTCGAACCGCGTCTCCCCGACCTTCCATCCGAACCCCGGCGCATCCTCGAAGGCGTCGGCGAAGGTGCTCGCATAAACCATCAGCTTCTTCGGCACGCAGCCCCGGATCACGCAGGTGCCGCCGTAGCGATACTCCTCCGCCAGGGCCACCCGCGCGCCGTATCCTGCCGCGATGCGGGCGGCACGCACGCCGCCCGACCCGCCACCGATCACGAAGAGATCGAAGTCGAAGGCGCCATCGGGACCGTCAGGCATCGTCGTTCCTCATCTGCTCGAGCGCCCCGAGCGCATCGCCGCGCCCGATAACCTCGCTGCGGCCGTCCTCGTAGCCGATGACCACGCTCTGGGCGATCCCGACGAAAAGCCCGCTCTCGACCACGCCGGGCACCGCGTTCAGTGCCGCGGCGAGGGTTGGCGGATCGCCGATCCGCCCGAGCTTGAGATCGAGGATGTGATGGCCCTCGTCGGTCACGAGTGGCCCCGAGCCGTTCTGGCGCAAAACGATCTCGCGCCCGTCGACATCCGCGCCCGCGAGCATTGTCGCGATCGCATCGCGTGTTGCGGTCCAGCCGAAGCGCACCACCTCCACGGGCAGCGGAAAGCGCCCGAGCACCTCAACCCGCTTACCCGCGTCGGTGATCACCACCATCCGCGAACTCGCCGTGGCGACGATCTTCTCCTGCAGGAGAGCCGCCCCGCCGCCCTTGATCAGGTCGAGCCGGGGATCGAACTCGTCCGCCCCATCCACGGTCAGATCGAGCCGACCGGCCGTCTCCAGGGTCGTGACCGGAATACCGAGCTCGCGCGCCAGCCACATCGTTGTGTTCGAGGTCGGAACCCCCACCACCGAGAGCCCCTCCGCCTGAATCCGCTCGGAGAGGAGCCGCACGAACCAGGCAGCGGTCGAGCCGGTGCCGAGGCCGAGCGACATGCCGTCCTCGACCATTTCGAGGGCACGAGCCGCCGCGGCACGCTTGGCGGTGTCGGCGGGGGTCATGGAATTGGTCATCGGGCCTCCGGTCGCATCGCGTGGCGGCGCTTATAGGCGCTCCGCTCCGGGATCGAAAGCCGCATTTCCGGCGGGCCCCGCCCGGACCGCCGCGCCACCCACGGTTGCCGCGGCGGGCTGCGTAGTCTAGGCACTTTCGCCAGCGTCCCCCCGGACGCCAGCTCGCACAAACCAGGACACGCACGATGATCAGAACCTTCCTCCTCGGGACCGTCGCCGCCCTCACTCTTTCGGCCTGCGCAAATATGGGGGCGGAAACCGCCCGCAGCAGTGCGGAACTCACCACCGCCTCCGCCACCGTGGTTTCGGTCGATGCCGCAACCCGCGATGTCGTGATCCAGGACGACGTCACCGGAGAGCGCTTCTCCGTCGTCGCCGGCCCCGAGGTCCGCAACTTCGCCCAGATCGCCGCCGGCGACACGGTCACCATCGAATTCTTCGAAGCCACCACGCTCGCAATGGCCGACCCGGCCGACCCGGGCACCGCGATCACCGGCGTCGCCGCCGGCCGCGCCCCCGAAGGCGAGATGCCCGGCGGCATGGCACTGGCAAGCACCTCGATGGTCGTCGAGGTAATCTCCTACAATTCCGCCTCGGCCTCTGCTTTGATCCGCACCCCGGACGGGCGCACGATCCGCACCACGGTTCCGGCCGAGATGCGCAGCTTCGCCGAACAGCGCCGCCGGGGCGACCGCGTCGCAGTGACCATCACCGACGCGATCGCGGTCACCATGACCGAACCCGCCGCCTGAGCCTCACGGCCCGGACAGAAACGCCACGACCTGCCGCAGCGCGCTCTGCGGCAGGATCACCAGTAGCCCCGGCCCATCGGCCTCCAGCGACATCGGCCCGCCGAGGGCCTCGTTCGAGGTTCCGATCCGCCCGTCGGGCTGGAAAGCTAGCCCCTCGGGGGACCAGCGCAATCCCTGCGCCGCGCGCACCCTTACCGGGGCCATCGGAAACAGCGACACCCGGCAGCCGGTCTCCAGATCGAGCGCCACCTTTCCGCGGGCGTGAAAGCACAGATCGAACGCATCGAGCAGCACCAGCGGCGCCCCGCGGTGGCGCACCAGCGCATTCATTGCCGCAAGATGATGATCAGTGCGCGCGCCCGTGAAGCCGAGCCCCAAGATCAACGGGGCTCTGACCGCTGAAAGGCACTTCTCCAGATCGGTGCTGTTCTGATCGGCGATGCCATGCACCGGCACTCCTCTTGACCGCAGCGCCGCCGGATCGCGCACGGAATCGAGATCGCCGATCACCGCTCGAAGCACCGCGCCGGCCGGTAGCGGATGATCCGCCCCGCCATCGGCCGCCACCAATTCGGGCGCGAGCGTCAGCGCCTCCGCTAGCAACCCCTCCCGGACCGGCCCGCCGCCCAGGAGTGTCAGCGGGCGGGCGGTGACATGGAGCGGCGGGTCGCTCAATCCCAGGGCCGGATCACCACGGCGGAAATCGAGTTCTCCGGGGATCCTTCGATCACACGGTCAGAATAGGTGAGATAGACCAGCGTGTTGCGGGTTTCATCGAAGAACCGCACCACCTGCACGCGCTTGAACATCACGCTGGCGCGCCGTCCGAACACCTCGTCGCCGTCCTCGAGTTCAGCGCGGAACTTGATCGGTCCTGTCTGCCGGCACGCGATGGAGGCATCAGCGGTATCCTCGGCGAGCCCGAGGCTTCCCGAAATGCCGCCGGTGCGCGCCCGGCTCACGAAACAGCTCACGCCCTCCACCTCGGGATCGTCGAACACCTCGATGACGATCCGATGATTGGCGCCGAGGATCTTGATCGCCGTCGTCACCTCGCCGATTTCCTCGGCGGTGCCGCCCTGCGCGAGACAGGCGACAAACGCGGCCCCGGCAAGCATCTTCTTCAGCATGTCGTTCTCCCCTTCGTTCTCAGCGCGGCAGGTCGTCGTCCTCGAAACGCGGCGGCGCCGCATCGGGATCGGCCTTGCCGACGCCCTTGAACACGAACCTGAGCGGAAGCATCCACAGGAACCCAAGCACCACGAAGATCAGCAGTTCCACCAGAAAGCCCGGCCGATCCAGCCTTTCCACGAGATTGACCGCCACCACGATATAGACGGGCAGCCCGACCACCAGAACGATGATCGACCAGAACCGGCGCGCCTTGTAGCTCAACCCGCTCATCCGGCGAACGGATCGGTGACGAGGATGGTGTCCTCGCGTTCGGGGCTTGTCGAGAGCATGGCCACAGGACAGTCGATCAGTTCCTCGATCCGCCGCACATACTTGATGGCCTGCGCCGGCAGGTCGGCCCAGGACCGCGCCCCCGCCGTGGTCTCCGACCAGCCTGGCAGCGTCTCGTAGATCGGCGTCACACGCGCCTGCAATTCGGCCGCCATCGGCAGGTGGTCGATACGCTCGCCGTCGAGGTCATAGCCGATGCAAATCTTGAGTTCGTCAAACCCGTCGAGCACGTCGAGCTTGGTCAGCGCGATGCCGTTCACTCCGCTCGTGGTGCAGGTCTGGCGAACCAGCACGGCATCGAACCAGCCGCAGCGCCGCTTGCGCCCCGTGACGGTCCCGAATTCGTGGCCCCGTTCGCCGAGGCGCTGGCCATCCGCGTCATGAAGTTCCGCCGGAAACGGCCCCTCGCCCACCCGCGTCGTGTAGGCCTTGACGATCCCGAGCACGAACCCGATCGCCCCCGGCCCCATTCCGGTTCCGCTGGCCGCCATGCCGGCCAGCGTGTTCGACGACGTGACGTAGGGGTAGGTGCCGAAATCGATGTCGAGAAGCGCGCCCTGCGCCCCCTCGAACAGGATGCGCCGCCCGGCCTTGCGCCGCGCATCGAGCGCCTGCCAGACCGGACCGGCGAACCGCAGGATCTTGGGCGCGACCTCCATCAACCGGGCCTTCAGGTCGGCGCGATCGATCGCCTCGGCCCCGAGCCCGCGGCGCAGCGCGTCGTGGTGCGCAAGGAGCCGGTCGAGCCGGATGTCGAGGGTCGTCTCGTCCCCCAGATCAGCCACCCGGATCGTGCGCCGCCCCACCTTGTCCTCGTAGGCCGGGCCAATTCCGCGCCCGGTGGTACCGATCTTCGCCTTGCCGGCAGCCTCCTCGCGGATCCGGTCGAGGTCCTGGTGCAGTGGCAGGATCAGCGGCGTGTTCTCGGCCACCATCAGGTTCTCGGGGCTGATCTCCACGCCCTGCGCCGTCAGCTTGTCGATCTCCGACAGCAGCGCCCAAGGATCGAGCACCACGCCATTGCCGATCACGCTGAGTTTTCCCGGCCGCACGATGCCCGAGGGCAGCAGCGAGAGCTTGTAGACAGTGCCGTCGATCACCAGCGTGTGCCCGGCATTGTGCCCGCCCTGAAAGCGCGCGATCACGTCGGCCCGCTCGCTCAACCAGTCGACGATCTTGCCCTTGCCTTCGTCGCCCCACTGGGCGCCGACCACCACAACGTTCGTCATTTCCCCGCCTCCGAAGTCGCCGTTCGGGTTATAGTGCACCCGATGCCCGCCACAACGGAAATCGCTCCGAAGCGTGACTGCCAACATCGCTGCGACCGCACCCGGCAAATGAAATTTGATCTATATCTCAAATAACTTTCAATGACTTATTAAATGATTTACATTGCTCACACCGCTGCACGCACAGGTCTCAACTCCGCCCCGACCGGGCGTCGGACCGGAGGCCCGGGCTAGGCCAAACCCGATGCGCCACACTTCCCCCGAAGAACAGCATTCGCAGCCTGAGCCACGGAACACGACCGCTGCCTCCAATCGGGACCGGCACTTCGAAGCCGGCCCCCTATCGGGACCGGTTTCAACGTCACCTCAGAACCGCAGCGCCTTGGCCTGACGGATCTGCGGCAGCTTCGCGATCTCCGCGAGTGCAGCAGGAGCGATTTCCTCGTCGACACCAATCAGGGCGATCGCCTCGCCGCTCTTCTCGGCCCGACCGAGCGCGAACGTGGCGATATTGACGCCCAGATCCCCGAGCCGCGACCCAAGCGCGCCGATGTAACCCGGCACGTCGGCGTTCGTCGTGTAGAGCATGAACGGCATCGGCTCCGCCTCGAGCCCGATCCCCTTGATCTGGATGAAGCGCGGCTTGCCGTCGGAATAGATCGTACCAGCAACCGAGCGGGTCTGCTTCTCCGTTGTCACGATCAGCCGGACATACGAGCCGAAGGCCCCCTGCGCATCCTTGCGGGTCTCGGATATCTGGATGCCCCGTTCGCGCGCGACCAGCGGGGCCGACACCATGTTGACGCCGCCTTCGCCCACCAGTGGCAACAGGAGCCCAGCGGTCAGCGCAGCGGTGAGCGGCGTGAGGTTCAGGTCCCCCACTTCACCGACATACTCGATCTCGATCTCCTTGATCGCATGTTCGGTCACCTGGCCGGCAAAACTGCCCAGCATCTCCGAGAGCGTGATCCAGGGCTTGAGCAGCGGCGCTTCCTCGGCCGTCACCGACGGGGCATTGAGCGCGTTCGAGATCGCTCCGTCCATCAGATAGTCCGACATCTGCTCGGCAACCTGCAAGGCCACGTTCTCCTGCGCCTCCGAGGTCGAGGCGCCAAGATGCGGCGTGCAGACCATGTTCGGCGCATCGAAGAGCACGTTCTCAGTGGCTGGCTCCTCATCGAAAACGTCGAAGGCCGCGCCCGCCAGCCGACCCGATTTCAGCGCCTCGGCCACCGCCGCCTCGTCGACCAGCCCGCCCCGCGCACAGTTGATGAGCCGTGCCCCCGGCTTGATATTCGCGATCCGCTCGGCCGAGAGCAGATTGGCGGTTTTCTCGGTCTTGGGCAGGTGCAGCGTGATGAAATCCGCACGTCGCAGCAGCTCGTCGATATCCTCGATCCGCTCCACGCCCATAACCTTGGCCTTGTCCGCCGACAGGAACGGGTCGTAGGCGATCACCCGCATCTTCAGGCCGATCGCCCGGCTCGCCACCACCGAGCCGATATTGCCCGCGCCGATCAACCCGAGCACCTTGCCGGTGATCTCCGAGCCCATGAACTTCGATTTCTCCCACTTCCCCGCCCGGGTCGAGGCATCGGCGGCGGGGATCTGCCGCGCACAGGCAAACATCATCGCGATGGCGTGTTCGGCGGTGGTGATGGAATTTCCGAAGGGCGTGTTCATCACCACAATCCCCTTGGCGGATGCCGCGGCGATGTCGACATTGTCGACACCGATCCCCGCGCGGCCGATCACCTTGAGATTGCCCGCCTTCGCGATCAGGGCGGCGGTCGCCTTGGTGGCCGAGCGGATGGCGAGGCCGTCGTACTTGCCGATTATCTCGGCGAGTTTGTCGGGGTCTTTTCCGAGCTTTGGCTGGAAATCAACTTCGAGCCCGCGGTCGCGGAAGATTTGAACGGCGGCGTCGGAGAGGGCGTCTGAAATGAGAACCTTGGGCATGGAACTGCTCCTGCGGCGGGTCGAGACCCGCATGTCGGTGTATCGGAAAGGAAGCCGCCCTGGAGACAGGGCGGCAGAGGGTCAACCGGCCTTCGCGGCCGCGAACGCCCAGTCGAGCCACGGCGTCAAGGCCCGGATGTCGTCGGTCTCCACCGTTGCGCCGCACCAGATCCGCAGGCCCGGCGGCGCATCGCGGTAGCCGCCGATGTCATGGGCGGCGGCCTCGCCGTCGAGCAGCTTGACCATGTGCTTGACGAAATCGCGCTGTGCCGCTTCATCGAGTGCCGAAATTTCCGGGTCGGTGATCTTCAGGCAGACCGACGTGTTCGACCGCGCCGCCGGATCGTCCACCAGGTTTTCGATCCAGTCCGTCGTGTCGACCCAGTCCTGCAGCGCTTTCGCATTGGCATCGGCGCGCGCCATGGTCGCGCCAAGGCCACCGAGCCCCTCCATCCAATCGAGGGCATCGAGAGCGTCGGCCACGCAGAACATCGAGGGTGTATTGATCGTCTCGCCGCGGAATATCCCCTCGATCAGCTTTCCGCCCTTGGTCATGCGGAAGATCTTCGGCAGCGGCCGGTCCGGAGTGAACTCCTCGAGCCGCGCCACGGCCCGCGGGCTCAGGATCAGCACGCCATGCGCACCCTCTCCGCCCATTGCCTTCTGCCAGGAGAAGGTCGTCACGTCGAGTTTCGCCCAGTCAAGCGGTTGCGCAAAGGCAGCGGATGTGGCGTCGCAGAAGGTAAGGCCCTCGCGATCCGGCGCGATCCAGTCTGCATCCGGAACCCGCGCCCCGGAGGTGGTACCGTTCCACGTGAAGCACACGTCCGCATCGCGCCGCACTGTGTCCAGATCGGGGAGTGATCCGTAGTCGGCAGTGATCACCCGGCAGTCGTCGAGGTTGAGTTGCTTGACGGCATCCGTCGCCCAGCCTTGCCCGAAGCTCTCCCACACCAGCATGTCGACCGGCCGCGCGCCCAGCATGGACCACATCGCCATCTCGTAGGCGCCAGTGTCGGAGGCCGGCACGATACCAACCCGATACTCCGCCGGCACGCCGAGGATCCGCGCCATCGTGTCGATGGCCTCCCTCAACTGTGCCTTGGGTCCGGCGGCGCGGTGCGAACGGCCGAGGAAAGCGCGCTCGGAAACAGCCGAGGCATCCCAGCCAGGCCGCTTTGGACAAGGGCCGGACGAGAATTCGGGCCGCACGGGTTTGATGGAAGGTTTCTCGGGGACGGCGACCAGAGTCGCGACGTCGAGGCGTTGGCTCATCTGCCAGCTCCATCGTCAGGGTGAGATCGCTGAGCTCGCCGCCGCTCACCCTAATCCGGAGACGCGCCCAAGGCCCGGTTAGTCGATTCGCGCCGCTTTGCCAAGCCTTCCCGACAGCCGCTTTTCCACTGGCTTTCCCTTGAGACCGGGCGCTACAGAGAAGGGCCCTCCGGTCCGGATATCCAATGAACCCGTCAACTCCCTCCCCGCTCGCCTGGGCGCTCCTCTGTCTGCTCGGTGTGATCTGGGGAGGATCGTTCCTTGGCGTGGAGATGGCGCTGAACGGGTTCGGCCCGCTCTCCGTCGCGGCCGGGAGGATCCTGATCGCAGCGGTCATTCTGGGAGTGTTTGCCCGGCTTCGGGGTATCGCGCTGCCGGCATGGAGCACGTCCCTAGGTCGCAGGGCGTGGCTGCACTGCCTCGGCATGGCGCTCCTGTCGAATGCTCTTCCCTTCACCCTGCTGAGTTGGGGACAGCAGCAGGTCACGTCCGGGTTCGCCGGCGTGTCGATGGCGGTGGTGCCGCTCCTGATCCTGCCACTGGCGCATGTCTTCGTCCCCGGCGAGCGGATGTCGCTGCGCAAGGTCACGGGGTTCGCGATCGGGTTCGTCGGAGTGGTCACGCTTCTGAATGCAGGCGCGACGATGACTGGAGGCGGCGATACGGTCTGGCTTGCCAAGGTGGCCTGCATCGGGGCCTCCTGCTGTTACGCCTGCGGGGCGATCGTGACCCGTCTCGCCCCCCCTGCGCCGTCGCTGGCCTACGCCGCGACGGCCCTTGCACTGGCTGCCGGTCTGGTCCTCCCGCTGGCCCTTCTGGTAGAGGGGCTCCCGCAAGCGATGCCCGCGACGCAGGCACTGGCGGGGCTTTTCTATCTGGGGCTGTTTCCCACGGCCCTCGCGACCATTCTCCTTGTGAGTCTGATCCGAACGGCAGGTCCGACATTCCTCGGCCTCGTCAATTACCAGGTTCCGGTCTGGGCAGTGCTCTTCGGAGCCGTCGTGCTGTCGGAACCGGTGCCTCCGCAATTCCTTCTCGCACTCGGGATGATACTCGCCGGTCTCGTGACGGCGCGCCCACGCGCCCCGGTTGCGGCCGCTCCATGACAAGGGCGGTGCCGCTGGCGATCCCGGACCGATTGTCCTACGTATTGGTGCTGGTCCTTTCGCTGATCTGGGGATCGTCGTTTCTTCTGACGGCATTGGCGCTCGAGGGATTTAGCCCCTTTGCGGTCGCCTTTGGCCGGGTGGGCTTTGCGAGCCTTTCCCTCTGGCTGATGCTCTCCATCACCCGCACACGCCTCCCCCGAGATCCGGGCGTCTGGATGTGGTGCGCGGCGAACGGTGTCTTGGCTCTCGCCTTGCCCTTCGTCCTGCTTGCCTGGGGACTGCAGACAGTCCCCAGTGGTACGGCAGCCCTCTTTGTCGCCGCCGTGCCGCTTCTGATCCTTGCACTCTCCCGATTGGTCTACGGCGATGCAATCACGCCGCGGAAATGGGGTGGATTCGTCATCGGCCTTCTCGGCTTGCTCTGGCTCATCGGCCCGGAGGCGCTGCTGGAACTCGGATCCTCCGGCCAGGGCCTTGGGCAGCTTGCCTGCCTCGGGGCTGCCCTGGGCTACGCGGTGGGGGCGATGATCGTCCGGGGCATGCCGCCAGCCGACGCCATTCCGGCCACGGCCGCCGCACACATGTCGGCAACTGTCGCAATCGCACCCTTCGGCCTCGCCGCACTCCCGTCGGCGCTTCCAACCGCCGGGCCTATCGTCGCGCTCCTGGTACTCGGCGCGGTCCAGACCGGGCTTGCACAGACCCTGCGTTTCATCGCCATCCGTCGCGCAGGGCCGGTCTTCGTCTCGACCGTCGGCTATCTTATCCCGATCTGGGCCGGGGTCCTCGGGTTGCTGATCCTCGACGAACCCATGACACTTCGGGCTCTCGCAGCCTACGGGCTGATCCTCGGCGGCCTGCTGCTCGCCCGCGGGCGAGGCGGATAGGCGGGCGCGGTCAGGTAGCGCGGACCACTTCGGCCTCGATCTCAGCCAACACGGCGTCGAGAAGATCGGAATCCTCGCATTCGCCCATGATCCGTACGAGAGGCTCCGTTCCGGACTTGCGGATTACCAGGCGGCCTTGTCCGGCAAGTTGCGCCTCTCCTGCGACGATGGCGCGCTTTACGCCTTCGGCTTCCAGAGGTGCGGCGCCACGCTCGTGGCGGACATTGACGAGTTTCTGGGGAAAGGCCGTAAAGACGCGCGCCAATTCGCTTGCGGGACGTCCAGTCTCCACCATCGCCGAGAGAAATTGCAGTGCTGCGATCAAACCGTCGCCGGTCGTCACATGGTCCGTCATGACGATATGGCCCGATTGCTCTCCTCCGAGGTTGAAGCCACCTTCCCGCATTGCCTCGACGACGTATCGATCACCGACCTTGGTCCGAAGAAGCTTCAGACCGCGCGCTTCGAGATGCCGCTCGAGACCAAGATTGGACATCACCGTCGCGACAAGCGTGCCATGGGCGAGGCGCCCTGCTTCCGCCCAGCGTTCGGCGATCAGGGCCATGAACTGGTCGCCGTCCGCGACAACACCGGACTCGTCGATCATCATCACACGATCCGCATCGCCGTCGAGGCTTATGCCGAGGTCGGCGCCGTGGGCGATGACTGCCTCGATGGCAGTGCGCGGATAGGTCGAACCGCAGTTCTTGTTGATATTGAAGCCGTCGGGGCGAACCCCGACCGGGATCACCTCGGCGCCGAGTTCCCACAGGATGTCGGGCGCTGTGCGGTAGGCCGCGCCATTGGCGCAATCGACCACGACTTTCAGACCCTCCAGACGTTGGCCGCGCGGAAAGCTGGTCTTTGCGAACTCCATGTAGCGGCCACGCCCATCGTCGATGCGCGTGGCGCGACCGATGCCCGGGGCAGGCACCAGAACCGGCTCTTCCTCGAGAAAGCCTTCGATCGCTTCCTCAGCGGCATCTGAAAGCTTAAAGCCGTCCGGACCGAAGAACTTTATTCCATTGTCCTGAAACGGATTGTGCGAGGCAGAGATCATCACACCGAGATCGGCACGCATCGAGCGGGTCAAAAAGCCGACAGCCGGGGTCGGTACCGGGCCAAGAAGAAACACGTCCATGCCGACCGACGTCAAGCCTGCCGTCAACGCGTTCTCGAGCATATAGCCCGAGCGACGCGTGTCCTTGCCAATCACCACTCGATGTCCGTGGCTACCGGAGGTGAAGTAACGACCGGCCGCTTGCCCAAGACGAAGCGCCATGGCCGCTGTCATCGGCTCGACATTGGCCTCGCCGCGCACGCCGTCGGTACCGAAAAACCGTCTCGTCATCAGCCTCTGCCCTGTTCCGGATCGTGACGCGCCATGGCATGCCAGAGTTCCACTGCCTGCTTCGTCTCGCGGACGTCATGAACTCGTAGCATCTGCACACCGGCACGCAAGCCTTCGAGCGCCACTGCTAGGGAGCCAGCAAGCCGGTCTCGCGCATGTGGGGCATCACCGATCGCCCCAATAAAGCGTTTGCGCGATGCTCCAAGCAGGATCGGACAACCGAGGTCGTGGAGAAGTGCGAGACCACGGATCAGCGACAGATTATGCGCAACGGTCTTGCCGAAACCGATGCCCGGATCGACGATAATCCGTTCACGGGAGATTCCTGCGGCGACAGCGACCTCAATGCGCTTCGAAAGGAACTCGGCGACTTCGAGCACCACATCCGCGTAGCGCGGCGCATGCTGCATCGTCGCCGGATCGCCCTTGGCATGCATGAGGCAAACCGGGATCCCTGCCTCGGCGGCGACAGCGCCGCTCTCCGGATCGAAGCGCAGCGCTGAGACATCATTGAAGATGTCAGCACCCGCGGTAAGGGCGGCACGCAGGACATCGGCCTTGCGCGTGTCCACCGAGATCGGCGCTGTGATGCCTTCGTCGCGCAACGCTTTTATCACCGGAACCACCCGCTCGATCTCCTCTGCCACCGAAACCTCGGCAGCCCCCGGGCGCGTCGATTCCCCGCCGATATCGAGGATGTCGGCGCCTTCTCGGAGCATGTCGCGTGCATGCGACAGGGCACTTTCCAGAGCCAGGTTACGACCACCATCGGAAAAGCTGTCCGGGGTGACATTGAGGATACCCATAAGAAGAGGGCGGGGTGCTGGAAGGAGAGAGGGGATGGTGCGGGGCTCAGTCAACCTCGCGAGCGTCTCCGCGGTTAATGTATTGGTTGGAACCCTCCGTTGCGACCGGCTAAATTCATGCAGCGCGACCTCGGAAAACCAGAGCGGTCCTTCTGCAAACTCGATACTTCCGGGAGGGCGAGGTTCGTCCGATTGCAGCAAGGGTCGGCTCCAGACACGGCCCATTTCGCAGCCCCTCAGTCCGCGAGGGCAGATGCCAGGTCACCGGCAGCGGAAAGTCGAACTATCCTGAGGGAAGTATCGGGCTCCGGTGCGGTCGCGGTCGCTGTCGATACGAGGACAAGGTCACGCGCACCGATCTGCAGGGCGAGCCAAGCTGCGAGCCCCTCTGGATCACCGGCATGGCAACCACAATCGGGCCCGGCCGCGACCACCATTCGGGAGGGTGCCCAGATCGGATACTGGCCCGTGCGCACAGCGTGATCGAGTTCGGTCCGTGTGCCGATAACCCGGAAGCGCGGGTCGACATCTGCCAGCATCCATGCAGCCTGCTCGATGGCCAGCAGCCCGATCCGACGTTCCGCCCCCGACCGCGGGACTTCTGCGGGCGGCTGACTCGCCGGAAGACAGACGACGAAAGGACGATCCATCTCGATCAAGGTATCTCGCCAGGCCTTCCCTTCCGGTCCCGAGAGGCTGCCATTTCCGAAAAAAGCCACGATGGGCGAAATGGCGCTCTTGACCGATACGGCAGGGACGACCGGATGGATGCGCGGCTGGACGGCCGGAACTCGGTTGCGAACGATCTCGACCCCGAGCGACCCGGGAATACGATCGATCTTCTCGATACGCACGAAGACGCGAACCGAACGAGGATCATTCAGACAAGCCCGCGCCACCCGTTCTGCGAGGGTCTCGAGCAAATCGACGCGTTCGGCGCCCAGCGCGAGATCGATCGCTTCTGTGATCGTGTCGTAGGAAATCACCCGGTCCACGTCGTCGTGGTCGCCATTCGGATGATGCGCCACTTCAAGGACGATGTTGAAACGCAGACGCTGATCGACGCCGTGCTCGGCAGTGAACGCTCCGATCTCGGCAGAGCGAACGTAGTCCCGGACTGAAATCCGATCCAGCGGTGGTCCGGAATGGGTGGCGGAAGCGCGCGCGTGCGGCAGTTCGAACGCCGTCGATGTCTCGTCCATGATGATCCCCTGCTCCGACCCTTTCTGTTACTTGGACAGCCGTCAGGTCGCAAGCATGTCAACGTCCGGTTAACCCTGCCACGAAATTCAGAGCACGGGAGACGCTCGGTTTAACCGGGCGAAAACCGTCATGGCACACCCTCGCGAACGCCCGGTCGGATCGGTCCGAAGGATCTTTCCTGACCTCAGGAACGGGGGAAATCGCATGTCCATTCGCTTGGCCTTTCTAGCCATCATCTCTGCCATTGTTGTTGTCTCGGCGGGGGCAGATCCAGCCAAGGCGCAGGGAGACACTCCAAAGCGGCTTCAGTTGCCTTTGGCAACGGACCGACTTGACCAAACGCTCTTCAATGAAGCGGTACTGCATTATTCGAATGCTGTGCGCCGTCAGCACGGACGACCGCCGCTTTCGGCCGACCCTGCACTTGCGAAGGTGGCGGCCCGGCACGCTTCGAACATGGCGCGTCTCAAGACGCACAGCCATGTGCTGCCGGTTCGGGGTGAGCGGGAACTCACGCAGCGGCTGAAGCGGCAGTCGGTGAGCTTCCGACTTGCGGCAGAAAACATAGCAATGGACAAAGTTTACCGCTTGCTCGGTCGGCCGATCTCGATGAAGTCGTCAGGCTGCAACTTCACCTACGGAGATACGCGCGCGCCTGTTCCGAAACATACCTACGCCAGCCTCGCAGAACAGGTGGTCAACAGATGGCTGGCGTCACCGGGTCACCGAAAGTCGCTTCTGTCGAGCAAGTTTCGGCGGCTCGGCAGTGGCGTCGGGATCGATCGGGGCGGTGTTGCCTGCGGGGATCTCTATCTGGTGCAGAACTTCGCCGACTGAAGGTGTGATTTGCGCCTCAGCGTTGCGCAGTACGGGTCCCTGGACGATAGAAGAGGTGCTGCCCGATGGCCGCTGTCCGTGTCATCTGCCGCGCCCAGCGGGGAGAGACGTAGGTCGCGTGGAAATGGGTTGCGCCATCCGTCAGAGCGCGCGGGTAGCCATCGATCATCGCGCGGGCGAGTTTCTCGGCGCGCTCTCGGGGTTTGGCCGACGCCATCCGCTCGGGAGCACCATCGCACGCATACGAAAACTGGCAGGCCCGACCTGATCCGACACCCTGGCGGGTAACAGAACAAATGCTATTCGGATAATTTCGGGACTGGACACGATTGAGGACGACTTCCGCTACGGCTATCTGACCGGAAAGCGGTTCGCCCCGGGCCTCGTAATAGATGGCTTCTGCAAGACATTGCCATTGTTCATCGCCAGCAGCACCAGGAAGCGAATCGAGCGTTGAAGCATCGAGTGGCCGCGCTGCGGATTTGACCGTGACGATACGCGGTTGGACGCCCCTCGTCGCCACGCTCACTTCGCTCCGGGCCTTTGGGCGCAGAGATTGGCTAAGGGACGATATCCGGTCCGCGCCGCCCTCGGTCAGACCAGCCCGCTCCCGGCTCATGGCGCGAAGGACAGTCTCGGCTCTTCCTTCCTGCTGGATGGTCTCGGCCACAGCAGGTCCCGCCCCGAAAACCAACCACCCAGCCGCGGCGGTCAAAGCCAGCGATAGAGCAAGCCCTATGACGGCCGTTTTGGACTTGTTCATCATCCGATACCCTCGGTCAGACACTTGTTCGAGGCTATGCTGCAACGCACAATTCATGCTGCCCCCGCCGTCCTCATGTCAGAGACCGCAGCGGATAGTCCAAGCGTTTCCGATGGATAGGCGAAAACCCGCCGACCCTCGGCCGGCGATTCTCCGCCAGACGTCCACGAATTCCGATTTGATTCAGATGTTTTTGATCACCGCCTGAAGCGCAGCGCTGGCCCGTCCTGCGAACTTCGCATAATCGCGAAACGGTCTGTCAACCCCGCCAAAATGGGGAGCTACTGCTGCAAGACCGAACGTTCCGAACGATTCCCGGAGTCGGGATTCGATCCACGCACCGCTCTGTCTGGCGCGCCGACGAACAAGGTCGCCAGCCTCACGTCGAGTTTCGGTGAGTTGGAAAAACAGATCCAGGACCTCTTGAATGCCGGTGCCATCGAGAGCTGACACGATCGCAACTTCGGCCACTTCTCCATCATTCATTGCAAGAGACAGAGCGCCTCTGACGTCGGTGGCGGCCTTCTGTGCTGCCGCCACCATGTCGCCCTTCGTAACCAAGAAGACATCCGGAACCTCCATCACACCCGCCTTCATGAACTGGAGCGAGTCGCCGGATGCAGGTTGAACACAAAACACGACGAGATCGGAACAATCCGAGATCTCGGTTTCCGACTGGCCGACGCCGACTGTCTCCACAAAGACAACGTCAAAGAGGGCTCGCATCAAGACGACGGATGGAAAGGTCAGGTCTGCCAGGCCGCCGAGTTGCCGTCGCGCTGCCATTGAGCGCAAGAAAACACCGGGATCGTCGGGATCGGTCTCTATCCTCGTACGGTCGCCGAGAAGAGCGCCCCCCGAACGGCGGGACGAGGGATCGACCGCGATGATCCCAACGGTCAAACCACGCCCTCGCAAACCGCAAACGAGCGCATTCGTGAGAGTTGACTTTCCGACGCCAGGCGGCCCCGTCAGGCCAAGAACGATCCCTCGCGGGCTCGCAAAAGCGGCATCGAGCAATGCCGCGAGGGCAAGATCGTCGGGTGTGGCTTCCAGTGCAGAGAGGCATCGGGCGAGCGCGGCCTTGCCGCCCGCCGCGAGCGCATCAAGATCGGCTGGTAAGGACTTCATTCGATCTGGGCCGCTTCCGTCAGGTTTCGGTGCGACAACAATGTGGCCTGCGCCGCGGCAAGCCGTGCGATTGGAACCCGGAAAGGCGAGCATGACACATAATCGAACCCGGCAAGCTTGCAGAAACGCACCGAAGACGGATCACCCCCGTGTTCACCACATAGCCCGAGATCCAGACCCGGGTTCTGTGCCCGGCCCCGCCCTGCCGCGATCAGGATAAGCTCGCCGACGCCTTCGACGTCCAGTGAATGGAATGGATCCTCCGGATAGATTCCTTGGTTGACGTAGTCTCGCATGAATCGCCCGGCATCGTCGCGGCTCAGGCCATATGTCATCTGGGTCAGATCATTGGTGCCGAACGAGAGAAATGCTGAATGAGCAGCCAGATCCCCCGCCCGCAGGGCCGCCCGGGGCGTCTCCAGCATGACACCGAGTTTGTAGTCGGGCGCGGCGCCGAGTTCCGCCTCCACCGCATTGGCAACCGCGTCGATGTGCTGCTTGACCAACTCCACTTCGCGCGTCGCCGAAACCATGGGAACCATGATCTCCGGGACGACGGGAGCGCGACTGTCGCGATTGACTGCGATCGCTGCCTCGAAGATCGCGCGGGCCTGCATCGCGTAGATTTCAGGCATGACCAAGCCAAGCCGCACGCCGCGCATCCCGAGCATCGGGTTCACTTCCGAAAGCGCGCGGGCACGCAGGGCCACCTCTTCCGGAGAGAGCGACATCGACGCGGCGAAGGCAGCCAGTTCGTCGGGGGTCGACGGAAGAAATTCGTGCAGCGGAAGGTCGAGCAACCTGATTGTGACCGGACGACCTCGCATGATGTCGAAGAGCTCGACGAAGTCCGCTCGCTGCATCGGCAGCAGTTCTGCGAGCGCCGCTCGTCGAACTGCTTCGCCTTCAGCCAGAACCATGCGCCGCATTGCACCAATGCGGGCTTCATCGAAGAACATGTGCTCGGTACGGCACAGGCCCAGCCCGTCGGCCCGAAAATCCCGAGCGGCACGCGCCTCCGCCGGTGTATCGGCATTCGCTCTTACGCCGAGGTCGCGCACTGCATCGGCCCAATCAAGCAGCTCGGAAAAGGCGCCACCCAGTTCCGGGGCGATCATCTCGGACGCGCCGGCCATCACCTCGCCACGCGTGCCATCGAGTGTAATGATCGCACCTTCGCGAAACACCCGGCCATCTCGGGTCGTAAGGGATCGCGCAGGGAAATCGAGTTGCAGGCCGCTTGCGCCGACTACACAGGGGAGCCCGATTCCCCGGGCGATAACGGCCGCGTGACTGGTCATCCCGCCGCGAAGGGTCAGCACGCCGCGTGCGGAATGCATCCCACGGATATCTTCCGGGCTTGTCTCGACACGAACGAGTATCACAGCTTCATCCTGGGCCGCGGCAGTCTGCGCCGCCTCGGCCGTGAAAACGATCCGCCCCGATGCTGCCCCGGGGCTTGCAGCAAGCCCGGAACCGAAGACATCGCGAGTGGCGGATGGATCGATCTGTGGATGCAGATGCTCGATCAGGCTTCGCGGCTCGATCCGGAGCAAGGCTGTTTCGCGGCTGATTGCGCCGCGACGGGCCAGATCGACGGCGATGCGGACGGCGGCACGCGCTGTGCGACGGACCGGAAGAGCGTCAAGGACCGATGCGTGGCCGTCATGAACTGAGAACTCGATGCGGAACGCCTCCCCGAGCCCGACCGAAGCCATCTCGGCAGAACGCTTCAAGGTCAAGAGTGCTTCCGGAGCCATGCCCTCGAGGCTCTCCCGATCGGACGTGGCGGCACAGGACTCCAGACCGAGCGTTCGACTGGCTTCTGGTCCGCTGGGGACGTTTTGTCGGAAACTGCCGAAAAGGCCCGGTTCGCCCGTCCTACTATCGACGAGTTGCAGATCTCCAACGCCGCACATGCCCATGCCTAGCCCGAGCGCCATTTCCTGAACGATCAGTCCGAGCCCTGCATCGGGTGGGGCACCTTTGGCTTGGCGGAGAATGCGAGCCGTCGGGGAGTTCCAGCTTCGTGCCATGGCACGAGCGATCTGTTCGAACTGATCGCGTGGATCCTGAGGAAAGGGCTCGCCGACCTCATCGACATAGTGGGTGAGCATTGCATCGACGAGCCGTCGCAGACGATCGGGATCGCCGACGTCTTCTTTCCGGACTTCCGGGTCAAGAGCGTCGAAGTCGGCAGGCTCCAACTGGTGCACCAGCAAAGAGAGGTCGACTATGAAGTTGCGATAGAGGCTTAGTGCCGGTCCCGCCCCAAGCTTGCCCGTGAGCACAGTCAGGCTGCGCTCTCCGACTCCGATGTTTCGGATCGCATGGGCACCTCCCCAGGAACGCTCTCCGGCACTAGCGCGCACGGCGAGCAGTCGTCCCGGAGCGTCAAGACCCGGCAAATCTGGCACCGGTCCGCCTTGAGCCATCCGGCGAACGCTTTCAAAGGACAAGGCCATACCCGGAGGAACCGGCAGACCGAGTGTCGTCAGTCGCGCCAGCTTCCAGGCCCGGCGACCAAAGACTGAAGCCTTGACCGCCTCGCCGGCATCAAGGCTGACGAATGCCAGTGCGGGAGCGGCTTTCACATCCTCGTTTTTCATTGCACTGCAGCATACTGGGTTTCATCGGCCAGTCCAATCCAATTGTCTCGGGACACCTACCCACCTTCAAGCTCGGAAAAGTCAGCAACCTGGCTCATGACTGCCCGGATCTGATTGAGAAGGCATAGACGGTTGCGGCGGACGATTTCGCTCTCAGAATTCACGACGTTCGTCTCAAAGAAGGCATCGATCGGAATGCGCAGCGCGGCGAGATGCATCATGGCAGCGGCGAAATCCTCGGCAGACAATGCTGATTTCAGGGCAACTTGGGCATCATCCAGAGCCTTGAAGAGTGTTGTCTCTTCTTCCGTGACAGCAAGATCCCGGCGCGGGTCCAGCGAGTATTCCACGCCATCCTTCTTCTCTTCCGCTCGCAGAATACTCACTGCCCGGCGATAGCCCTGTGTCAGGTTGTCCCCTTCTTCCGTGGCAAGAAAGCTCTGCAATGCCCGCGCTTGATTCAGGACGCGGACGAGATCATGCGCTTCGCCTATCCCAAAGATGGCATCCATGACATCATGACGTAAACCCGCTTCCCGAAGATGGACCTTGAACCGGTCGGCAAGGAATTCGAACAGATCGGCCCGGTCCCCGCCTGGATAACCCTTGCTCAGCAAGACGGACAGATCGATCCGCAGTTCGTTCTCGACGATCAAACGGATAACCCCGAGTGCTGCTCGCCTGAGCGCGAAGGGGTCTTTCGACCCGGTTGGCTTCTCGTCGATTGCCCAGAACCCGGTCAACATGTCGATCTTGTCAGCTAATGCCACTGCGACAGAAACCGGAGCAGACGGCGTTGCGTCGGAGGGGCCAAGCGGCGAGTAATGCTCTTGCACCGCCGCCGCCACTGGGTCGGGTTCTCCGGCAGCCAGGGCATAGTAGCGACCCATCACTCCTTGGAGTTCGGGAAACTCATACACCATCTCGGACGCAAGATCCGCCTTGGCGATGAGCGCAGCCCTTTCGGAGAGATCCGGGTCCGCACCGATGAGCGGCGCGATCTCTCGGGCGAGACTAGCTATTCGGTTTACCCGCTCACCCTGGGTGCCGAGCGCCCGATGAAAGGTAACGGACGCAAGGCGGCCGGCCATCTCAGGAAGCGGTGTCCGACAATCGTTTTCCCAGAAAAACGCGGCGTCCGAGAGCCTTGCAGCCAGCACACGCGCGTTTCCGGCCAGGATCGTGGCACCATTATCAGAGGACGCGCGATTGGCTACGACAACGTAGCCAGTGACGCGATGCGTGTCGGGCTCTCTCGTAGAGAGAAATTTCTGGTGCACTTTCATCGAGGTTCGCAGCACTTCGGGGGGCAGATCCAGAAAACGCTCTTCGATGCTCCCCATCAGAACGACCGGCCATTCGACGAGCCCCGCAATCTCCGCAAGGAGCGCACCGTCCTCGACCACTTCAAGGCCATTTGCGAAGGCCTGCTGGGTCGCGTCATGCCAGATACGCTCGGCCCGTTCTGCGGGATCGAGGATAACGCACGCGGCCTTCAAGCGCGCCTCGTAGTCTTCCCAACCGGAGACGGCGAAGGCGTCAGGAGCCATGAACCGGTGTCCTTGGGTTCTGTCAGATGCAGCTATCCCGTCGACCTCCAGAGGGACCACATTGGCGCCGGCCTCGTCCGACACCAGACAAAGGATCGAGTGAAGCGGCCGAACCCATCGCAGGCTGCCCGCCCCCCAGCGCATCGACTTTGGCCACGGGAAGGTTCGCACGGTTTCTTCGACTGTTTCGGCCACAATCTCGGCAGCCGGACGACCCTCTCTGGTGATCACGGCAAACCAGAACTCCGCACTCTTGACCTGGCGCTTCTCCAGATCGTCGCGCGCAACTCCCGAGGAGCGCAAGAAGCCTTCCAGCGCCTTTTCGGGCGCATCGACGCGTGGCCCCTTGCGTTCCTCGCGCGTCGTGGGCGAGCCACTCGCCATTCCGCTGACGGCGAGTACCAGGCGGCGCGGCGTTGCGTAGGCTTGGGCATAGGCGTAGGTCAGTCCCCGCGACACCAAACCCTCGGTGACGAGACGCTTCAGATCGGCACTTGCCCGTGCCTGCATGCGCGCCGGGATTTCCTCGGAAAAAAGTTCAAGCAGCAGGTCTGGCATGAGAAATCCGGGATGAAGGCTGACACCTGCGCAAGAGCGGATGCGTCCTCGGAGGTCAAGCGGAAATCCTCGTCAGATCGGTCCGAATACCGACCAGCCGGTAGCGCGAACGAGCTCCTCCATGGCCTTGCCGGCAAGAAGCGAATTGCCTTTTTCGTCCAGTCCCGGACACCAGGCGACTACCGAAGCAACGCCCGGGACGATACCGAGGATTCCACCGCCGACCCCGCTCTTGGCGGGCAGGCCGACGCGGAAGGCGAACTCACCGGAAGCGTCGTAGAGCCCGCAGGTCATCATCAGAGCATCGATGCGGCGTGCCCGCTCCGGGGTCACGGTGGGATCCTCACCACCGACCGGATGTCCGGCGGATGCAAGAAAGCGACCCGCCATGGCCAGTTGGCGGCAGGACATGGCGATTGCGCATTGGTTGAAATAGAGCTCCAAGACATGCTCCACCTGCCCCTGCAAATTGCCCTCCGCGGCCATGAAATTCGCGAGCGCCCGGTTGCGGGCACCTGTCAGGAGCTCGGATTTGGCAACGTCCGGATCGATCGTGATGCTGTCGTCGCCGGCGAGGCGCTGAACGAAGGCGAGAAGCTCCGCGATCGCTTCCTTGGGCTTGCGTTGCTCGAGGACTACGTCGGCCACAACGATGGCGCCGGCGTTAATGAACGGATTGCGCGGCTTTCCCCGCTCGTATTCGAGCTGGACGATCGAGTTGAACGGGTCACCCGAAGGTTCTCGTCCAACCCGCTGCCAAAGCGTTGCGCCCACCTTTTCGAGTGCCAGGGTGAGTGCGAAAACCTTAGAGATACTCTGAATGGAGAAGGCCTCATCCGCGGCACCCGCCACGACCGTTTCGGCATCCAGGGGAACGATCGCAATTCCGAAACTGTTCAGATCGACTTTGGCGAGCTCCGGAATGTAGTCGGCCACCGTTCCGCGCTCTGTCTCTCCAACCATCCGCCCGACAATATCATCGGCAATTGCTTGGAGATCGGGTTTGTGTTTGCCTTTTGTCATTTCCAGATTTCGTGATCCACGCCCCTGTCGAGTTCCGGGAAGTTCGAGACGCGGAATCGTGGCTCCTCTCCGTTGCGTCGTTGGCCGAAATAGTCGCGTGTGAGAGCAACCACCGTTCCGGAAAGCAGGAGGATAGCGACGATATTGATCACGGCCATGACGCCCATTGATGCGTCGGCGAAATTGAACACTGTCGCAACTGTCTGAACCGCACCCCAGACCACCATGCCGAGACAGGCAGCGCGCAGGAGCAGTACAGCAAGACTGTTGTCCAGACCCAGGAATGTCATGGCATTCTCGGCATACGAGTAGTTTCCAAGGATCGAGGTGAACGCAAAGAAGAGGATCGCGATGGCAATGAAGTACTTGCCAGCCTCACCGATATGTTCCTGAAGGGCGGCCTGTGTAAGCACCATTCCGGTTTGCGCGTCAGGACCATGGGTAAGCAAGCCGGAAAGCAGGATCATGAGCGCAGTTCCCGTACAGACCAGAATGGTATCGACGAAGCATCCAAAGGCTTGCACGAGTCCCTGGCTGGAGGGGTGATGCGGCGAAGGTGTGGCAGAGGCGGCAATGTTCGGGGCCGAGCCCATTCCCGCTTCATTGGAGAAAAGGCCGCGCTTGACGCCATTCAGAAGCGCCGCCGCCATGCCTCCCGCAAATCCTCCTGCGGCTTCCTGTAAACCGAAGGCGCTCGAGACGATCAGCCAGAGCGTGGCCGGAACCTCGGACAAGTTGGTGATGACAACGAACAGCGCCAACAGAAGGTAAGCGCCGGCCATGAACGGCACCAGCACTTCCGCAACGCGCGCTATCGATCGGATCCCGCCGAAAATCACGACGCCGGCCAGTGCAGCAATGCCGAGGCCGGTGACGATCTTCGGCAGGCCAAATGCGCCCTCGAACGATTCCGCGATGGAATTTGCCTGCACCGCGACGAAAATCAGACCGAAGGCCAAAATGAGGCAGATGGAGAAGACCATTCCTGCCCATGGCGCATTGAGACCCTTCGACATGTAGAATGCCGGACCGCCCCGGTATTCTCCATTCTTGTTGGTCGTCTTGTAGAGCTGCGCGAGTGTGCTTTCGGCATACGCCGTCGCCATGCCGACAAGCGCCACGATCCACATCCAGAAAATCGCGCCTGGCCCGCCCAGCGTGAGTGCAACGGCAACGCCAGCGAGATTCCCGGTTCCAACGCGGGAGGCCAGGCTGACCGTAAGGGCCTGAAACGGTGAAATCCCATGCTGGTCCGTCGTCCGGGCCGAGGTTATGACCCTGATGATCTCTCCGAAGTGACGGATCTGAAGGGCGCCAAGCCTGATCGTGAAGTACAATCCTGCACCGATCAGTCCGTAGATCAGCACATAGTTCCAGAGAATCCCGTTGAGACCGTTGATAAGGCTGTCCATGTCCTGTCCCCCAGTCGGCCGCTTCGCGGTCCGATTTCACTCCCGGAGCAGCCATAGCGAGAATTCAGGGCCGCACCGCCCGCGCAACCTCTCGATGAAAGACTGAAATTGCAGATTTCACAAGATTAACCACAACCCACCACCAAAATCGTTTTGAACGCACCGAAAGCGGCACTGGCTACGCGTGGCGGAGGTGGACCAGAGCGAACTCCGGATCACACTCAGTTCGCGAATTCGGGCCCGAGCTGGCGCCAGAGATAGCCGCGACCATCGGGATAGATCGCGACCATGAGATCGAACCCTTTCGGTTCGTCGGATTGCAGGCGATAGGCCGAGGCATCACCGGCAGCCAAGCTCTCGGCCAGAACTGGCGCGTCAAAACAAGAAAACCACGAAGGCGCCGTGAGCGGAACCGCGTCCGGAACCCTTTCTGCAGACGAAAAGGCAAGCGGATCGGCAACGAAGCACCCGCGAAGCTTCAACGGAGAAGTTGTCGCGTCAATACCGATGTAGTTATCAATCGGAACAGCCTCTCCAGCGACAGAAAGGCTTTCGATGTCGTTCCGTCGCTCATAAAAGGCGTAGGTCTGAAAATAGTAGAGAGCAACACCGAAGATAACGGTGAAACCGAGCAGAAGGCTCATGAGAAGGCGCCCACTCACCTCAAGACGACGCAATCGGAGACAATCAACTGCACGGGCGAGTTCCGCCGGCTTCGGTCGTCACGAATGCATCGGCACAAGCCTTCGCGAGAGCGCGAACTCTCCCGATATAGGCTTGCCGCTCAGTCACCGAGATGACGCCGCGGGCATCTAGGAGATTGAACACATGGCTCGCCTTGATGCACTGATCATAGGCGGGATGCGCCATCACGATCACGCTGCCTGACTTCGGATCAACCGCCGGCTCCTCGAGAATGCGCTGACATTCCGCTTCCGCATCTTCGAAGTGTCGCAAAAGCACATCCGTGTCAGCCACGTCGAAGTTCCAACGTGAATACTCGCGTTCGGTCTGACGAAACACATCCCCATAACTGAGCGGGATCGGGGAGTCCGGATCATTGAAAGGCATGTCCATGACATGGTCCGCTCCGAGCACATACATTGCCAATCGCTCAAGGCCATAAGTCAACTCGCCGGACACCGGCTTGCAATCGTGGCCGCCAACTTGCTGAAAGTAGGTGAACTGGCTCACTTCCATACCGTCGCACCACACTTCCCAGCCGAGCCCCCAGGCCCCAAGCGTCGGGCTTTCCCAGTCGTCTTCCACGAACCGAATATCGTGCAGCGAATCGTCGATTCCGATCGTTCTCAGGCTGCCGAGGAAAAGCGCCTGCAGATCCGGCGGCGACGGTTTGATGAGCACCTGAAACTGGAAATAGTGCTGAAGCCGGTTCGGGTTTTCACCATAACGGCCATCTGTGGGGCGTCGAGAAGGCTGCACATAGGCGACGGCCCATGGCTTCGGTCCAAGCGCACGCAAGGTGGTCGCGGGGTGGAAGGTTCCGGCACCGACTTCCATATCGTAGGGCTGGAGGATCGCACATCCATTTGAGGCCCAGTATGCCTGAAGCCGCAGGATGATCTCCTGGAAGCTGCGCGGCGCATCAACTGCAGTCATGAGGGCTCCGCGTTTCTGTCAGGACATCATGTCTTTCGCCTCCTTACGAAGACTGCTCGATGCGGTCAATCTACCCGCCGATGTCACATCAAGCGCGCCAGAAGGCGAAGGTGAACAGCACGAACACCGACATCAGTTCGAGCCGACCGATCAGCATAACCGTCGCGAGCAGCCACTTCGCGGCATCCGGAAGAGTTGCATAGTTGCCTGCCGGACCGATCACTGGTCCAAGACCTGGCCCGATATTGGCGATCGCGGCCGCTGCGCCGGATACTGGAAGTGACTGGATCCAGGCCCATCAGCACCAGAAGTACTGCCGTGATCGCGAGCGTCAGAAAAAAGAACATGAAGAAGGTCATCACAAAGTCCATGATTTCCTGAGACACCGGTCGACCATCATATCGCGCGGTGAAAACGCGGTTCGGGCTGTGCAGTCTCTTGACCTCCGCGGAGACCGCCGAAAGCAGCAGTTGGTAGCGGAAGATCTTGACAGAACAGGCAGTCGATCCGGAACAACCTCCAATCAATCCGAGAACGAAGAACATCGTCATCGCGAGCGGTCCCCAAGTATCGTAATTGGCACTGGCATAGCCGGTGCCTGTCGCGATCGAGACCACATTGAACAAGACTTCGCGAAAGGACTGCTCGAAGGGGGCATCACTGCGCATGGCGAGATAACTCGAGAGCACAACGAGAAAAAACACGATCACCGCAAAGAACCCATGCACCTGCGTGTCGCGCAGAAGAGGCCGCGCCGTTCCGCGGACAAGTTGCACGAACCGGATGAATGGCAGCGCCGAGAGCGTCATGAAGATCACCGCTACGTAGTGCGGGGCAGCACCATAGACGGCAAACGAGGAATCATAGTTGGCCATGCCGCCGGTGGAGACCGTCGTCATGGTGTGAACCATTGCGTCGAAGGGCTGCATTCCGGCAAAGGTGTAGGACATGAAGCACAGGAAGGTGAGGATCCCGTAGATCCCAGTCAGCGAAATCGCGATCTCACCTGCCCGGGGCAGGATCTTCCCCATGGTGTCGAAGGCTTCGGATTTGAAAATCTGCATGCCGCCGACTTGCAAAGCGGGCAGGAATACCATCGCCACAATCACGATTCCAAGGCCGCCGAACCATTGCAACATGCCGCGCCACATCAGCGTGCTGGGAGGCAGATCCTCGAGCCCGGTAAAGACCGTGGCTCCCGTGGTCGTCAAAGCGGACATCGCTTCGAAAAACGCATCGGTGAAACTCGCCTCGGGAGCGCCCAGCCAGAACGGCAGTGCGCCGAACAAAGGAAAGACTGCCCAGATTCCGGTCGCCAAGAGAAAGCTCTCCTGAAGACCGATGCGTTTGTCAGACCCGTTGGCGCAGGCGAATACCGTCACCATTCCGGAGACGACCGTGAAGACCGCAGTCTCGGCGAACACCCTGGCATGAGAGTGTCCATGTACCAGATCCGCGATCAGAGGGAGCAGCATGGTCGCACCGAGGCCAGTCACAAGCCAACCGACAAGGTAGCCGACGGGTCGGATTTCGATCATGCAGAGAACCGTTGGCGGACCACACCTGGGCTGTCAAGCCGTGGTGCGAGACCGTGGCATCAGCCCACGTGATAAAGACTGTCGAAAAGCCGCGGATCATAACTCGTCTGCCGGAACGTCTCTCCTTTGGTCAGGATCGACACAGCGTCATGGGAATGAAGCAATTCCTGATGGCTGGCAACAACCCGGAAATCTCCGATCCGGCTGTCGCGACCGAGACTGTCGCAGAGCAAGCGAACGGCATCTTCGACAAATATCGGGTTGGCGCCGTTCAATTCCGCGAACGCCTGCTCATCCTCACGCTTCACCATGACTTGCGTTTCAGTCGGGATCGCGTCGTTGCACAGCCCGACCAGATCCTCGAACCACATGATCTCGTCACCGACGAGCTCGACCGAGACACGCGCCACGGACCTCTGGGAATGCGGCGTGGCAATCTGATTGCGCGTTCGCCGTGCGTGTTCCGACAATTCGAGGGAGCAAGGACAAGTCGACGAATAGACATAGTCAAGGTGCACGATCCGTTGCGTCACTCCTGATGATTTCAGCATTTCCAGTGCGATGTTGTAATACTGATAGCCTTCCAGTCCCGAGCGGAGCGACGGTTTCGGCATCGGAAAACTGAACCGCATCTGGATACGCGCGTCGAACGTCTCCAGATCGCGCAGGTAGGATTCGAGCACTCCTCCGACGACTTCGAACGAAAAAGACTCTTCCGAGTGCTTGTAGAAGGACCGCATGATGCGGCTCATGTTGATGCCCTTCTTGTTCGCCTCCAAGGACACGGATCCGGTCACTGAAGTCTCCAGCTGGACATCCGAGCCGCCACGGGTGTGGAACCGGATCGGGAGCCGAAAGTTCGAGATCCCGACATGTTGTATCTCGGTCCGGGCACCCTTTATCAGGCTCTCGGGTCCATTTTGCAGATCGGGGAGTCCCGCACGGTAGTCTCCGTCGACTTTGAACGCTGACGGGTAAACCCTGTTGAAGTCCGGATACCCCGCAGATGGGGTGCTCGATATCCGATTGGATATATCAGCGAATGCCGCAGCCTCGGCGTCGTCACCAGCCCATCGCATAAGGATCCGGGCCGCTGCTTCAGCTTCGGCTTGGCTAGGACGGTCGTTCGCTTCATCGACCGAGTTTATCTGCGGATTATGCACGTTCATTCCGGTATGTCCCCTTGAGGCATGCTCAACTCGAGGGCTCAACATGGCGTGATTCGGATGAAAGAAAAGATTCTCTCCGCGCCTTTCTGAAACCCGCTTAATACACGGTAAACAACCTAAACGCGAAAATCGACAAAAAAATATTCGTAATTCGCGAGACTTCGGCCAGAGTCTCCGTCAGACGGCAGCCAGACCATCAAGTAAATCGCGGATCAGATCGTCGTTGTCCTCCAGCCCCACCGAAAGTCGCACCAGACCATCGCCGATACCAAGATCCGCTCTTTGAGCCCACGAAAGCCGCTGGTGGGTTGTGGTGGCTGGATGGGTGACGAGGCTTTTTGCGTCACCGAGATTGTTCGAGATCGAAACGATCCTCAGCGCGTTGAGAAACCGGAACGCCGCATCTTTGCCCCCCTTCACGTCGAGTGCGAGCATCGTGCCACCGGTCTGCATCTGCCTTGCGGTCAGCGCGGCTTGCGGATGCTTGGGAAGACCGGGATAGATGACCTGCGCGAGTTTTGGATGATCCGTCAGAGCTTCGGCAATCGCCGCCGCCGAAGCAGCTTGGGCGCGACAGCGCAGATCAAGCGTTTCGAGCCCCTTGAGAAGTATCCAAGCGTTGAACGGGCTCAGGGCGCCGCCGGTATGCTTGAGATAAGGCTCGAAGGTCCCGCGGATGAAGTCCCGCGTTCCGAGCACAACACCTCCCAGACAGCGCCCCTGCCCGTCGATGTGCTTGGTGGCGGAGTAGATCACGACGTCGGCGCCGAGGTCGAGGCTTCGCTGGAAGATCGGCGTCGCGAACACGTTGTCGACCATGACCTGTACGCCCTGCGCATGGGCGAGTTCCGACACGGCGGCGATGTCGATCACCTCGAGAGTCGGATTGGAAATGGACTCGAGGAAGACCAACTTCGTGTCCCGACGGATTGCCGCGCGCCACTGGTCAAGATCCGTGCCGTCGACGAAACTCACATGGATGCCGAACCGCGGCAACAACGTCTCGACTATATAGAGGCAGCTCCCGAAAAGTGCCTTTGCCGAAACGATGTGGTCGCCGGCCTTCAAGCTCGAGAACAGCGCACCATTGACGGCAGCCATGCCGGAGGCCGTCGCGAAGGCGTCCTCTGCACCCTCGATCGCTGCCATCCGCTCTTCGAACATCCGGACCGTCGGATTGCCGTAGCGCGCGTAAATGAACTCGTCCGGACCGGCTTCGATGAAGCGGGCCTCGGCCGCCTCGGCGCTGTCATAGTGGAAGCCTTGCGTCAGGAATATCGCTTCTGACATCTCGCCGAACTGGCTGCGGCGGGTTCCGGAATGAACAAGCAATGTACGCGGCTTCAGGGGTTCGCTCATGGCTTTCGGCCGGTGCGCGGCCCTCCTCTCTCGGCAAGGGCACTGGTTCGCACCGATGTCCGGTAGGCGCCCGATACTCAATGGCATCTCTTCGGTCAATGCTGCGCAGGGAACGAGAAGTCTCGGTACATTCAGACGAATGAAGCGCCTTTTCGACCGGTCTGGACCAGGGGCGGCTGATCGCAAGCCTCGGAGATCTGAATTGTCTGTTGCACCTTCATTGCTCCTCAAGCCGCCGCGTCGTCGAGACATTCGCGCCGAGATGCATTCGGAGGCGGCCTGCCGGGGGTTGGCCGAGGCCAGGAAGACCGGATCGACTTTTTCGCGACACGCCGGCATTGGGAGACTCGCGCAGGCGCCGGGTCACCGCTGCACCGGAGGTTCCGGAGGACCGACGAGGCGTAGGAACTCCCTGCACGATCCGCGGGTGATGGCCTGAATTTGGGGAGCTTCGAGAGTGCACCGGCTGGATGGCGACGGAGATCAGGACTCCCGCCGGAGTGCGTTGCTGCGGTGGGTGGTAGCGAAGTGTTGGACGAAGCCTGATCCGGTCGGTATCTGTTGCAAGCTCGGATGCGCTTGAAACCGGCGCTGCCTCCGTCACAATCCCAATCTCCCTAATCTGAACCGGACCTGTCATGACCTCACCTATCGACCTCCATTACTGGCCGACGCCGAACGGCTGGAAGATCACGATCGCACTCCACGAGATGGACCTGCCCTACGATCTGCATCTCGTGGATATCGGGGCGGGGGCGCAATTCGATCCGGATTTTCTGAGGATCGCGCCGAACAACCGGATGCCGGCGATCGTCGATCCCGACGGGCCGGACGGCGCGCCGGTCTCGGTCTTCGAGAGCGGGGCGATCCTGCAATATCTCGGACGCAAGACCGGAAAGTTCTACGGGTCCGGCGAGCGCGAAAGGATCGAGATCGAGCAATGGCTGATGTGGCAGATGGGCGGGCTGGGGCCGATGGCCGGACAGGCGCATCACTTCCTGAAATACGCCCCCAGCATGGATCCGCCGCACGACCTGCCCTACCCCAAGCAGCGCTATCGCAACGAGGTGGCACGGCTCTACGGGGTGCTTGACCGACGGCTGGCGGACCGGGACTTCGTGGCGGGCGCGTATTCGATCGCGGACATGGCGATCTGGCCCTGGGCGATCCTGTGGGAGGGTCAGGAGCAGGACATCGAGAAGTTTCCGAACATGAAGACCTGGCTCGACCGGGTCGGGGCGCGGCCGGCGGTTCAGGCGGGCAAGGCGGTGGCCGCCGACAGGCGCAGCCGGTTGCAGGATGACCGGGAGGCGCAGCGGATTCTCTTCGGGCAAAATGCGGTGTCCTAGCGGCGTCCTAGCTAGGACAATTTGCAACCTTATGTTTTCGATAGATAAAAGTGTTAACGCGCGTAGAAGAGGTGGCGCGCGTGGGCCCGGAAATGTGCGGAGTTTTCTGGCCCGGCGGCATTGCCGTGATTGATCTGCCGGGCAGCGCATCGGCGCGGGAAATTGCCGAGCAGAGGTCCGGGGGGCGGCACATGGCGCTCTGGACTGTGGTTCTCAGGCACATGAGATCAGCGTGTCCGAAGCAATTCGGACGACTTTTTTTGGAGGGGGGCTTTGTGAAGTCTCATCGGTTGACCGTTGCAGGCCGGATTGGAACGCTCGGTCGGTCATGAAGGCGGATGATCCCGGCCGCGGATTCAAGGGCGGATGCAGGCCGGCTGAAAAATTTGCGAGGGTCGCCTTCCGGAGATCGCGCATCGGGAGGGCTCATCCGTGCGGGACCGAAAGTGTCGCATGGGCAGAGGGAGGGGAACCGCATGGCTGAGAAGTCCGCTGGTGGGCACATGGCGGCTGTTGGAATGGTACAACGCGACCGGAGACGGCGCGCGCAGTCACCCGCTCGGCCGCGATGCGGCGGGATATATCAGCTACACGCCCCAAGGGCATGTCTTCGTGCAGATCATGGCGACGGGCCGGGCCAGCTACAGCGGGTCCGATCCGTTCGGCGGCAACCCGGCCGAGGACGGGGCGGCGGTCAAATCGCAGATCTCCTATGCCGGGCTCTATTCGTTTCATGGCGACCATGTCGTCCACCATGTGATTCTCGCCTCGTTTCCGAATTGGGTCGGCACCGATCAGGTCCGGAAGGTCGCATGGCAGGACGACCGGCTGACGCTGAGTGCGGAGGGTGTGGTGTTTCAGGGGCAAGAAGTGACGGCGTTTCTGGACTGGGCGCGGACTTCCGGAGCCTGACGCGGGCGAGGCACCCGCCGCGGCCTTGCCTCGCTGTGAGCCGGCGGCTATGGCGAGGGGCGATTTCGGACCCGAGGTTTCATGGCGCAGACGCTGACGATCACCCGCCCGGACGACTGGCATCTGCATCTGCGCGACGGCGCGATGATGGAAGGGGTTCTGCCGGCATCGCGGGATTTCGCCCGGGCGATCGTGATGCCGAATCTCGTGCCTCCGGTGGTGCGCGCGAGCGACGCGGTGGCCTACCGCGACCGCATTCTCGCCGCCCTGCCCCGCGGCCAGAATTTCACGCCGCTGATGACGCTCTACCTGACCGAGACCACCGACCCGGACGACGTGGCCCGGGCGGGATCGGCGGGGATCGTGACGGCGGTGAAGCTCTACCCGGCCGGAGCGACGACGAATTCCGACAGCGGCGTGCGCGACATCGCGAAGGTCATGCCGGTGCTCGAGCGCATGGCGGAGATCGGGCTGCCGCTCTGCGTGCATGGCGAGGTGACGGACCCGGAGATCGACATCTTCGACCGCGAGGCGGTGTTCATCGAGCGGGTGCTGGCCCCGCTGCGGGCAACGCTGCCCGACCTGAAGATCGTGATGGAGCATATCACCACGGCGGACGGCGTGGATTTCGTGCGCGAGAGCGGGCCGAATACCGGCGGCACCTTCACGGTGCAGCATCTGGTGCTGGACCGGAACCACATGCTCGTGGGCGGGATCCGGCCGCATTTCTACTGCCTGCCGATCCTCAAGCGCGCGCGGCACCGCGAAGCGTTGCGGGCGGCGGCGGTGAGCGGCGAGGCACGGTTCTTCATCGGCACCGACAGCGCACCCCATGCGCAACACCTGAAGGAAAATGCCTGCGGCTGCGCGGGCGTATTCTCTGCGCCGGTCGCACTGGGCTGGCTGGCGCAGGTGTTCGAGGAGGAGGATGCCCTCGACCGCTACGAGGCCTTCGTGTCGCTGAACGGGCCGGCCTTCTACGGGCTCACGCCCAATTCCGGCAGGCTGACGCTGGCGCGCAGCGACGTGCCGGTGGCGGTGGCCGCGCATGTGGAGACCGGCGCCGGGCCGGTGGTGGTATTCGATCCGGGCTTGCCACTCTACTGGCATGTGGTCCGCGACTGACAGGAGAAGAGCCCCCGTGTTCGCCAATTCCTTTCCCGACGATGCCGAGATGGCGCGGCTGACCGCGCGGATGCTGCTGGAAATCAAGGCGGTGCATTTCCGCGCCGACGAGCCCTACAAGCTGACTTCGGGACTGGCCTCGCCGGTCTATATCGACTGCCGCAAGCTGATCTCCTATCCGCGCATCCGCGGCGCGCTGATGGATTTCGCCTGCGCGAAGCTGATGCGCGATGCGGGTTTCGAGGCCTTCGACGCGGTAGCGGGCGGCGAGACGGCGGGGATCCCCTTCGCGGCCTGGATCGCGGAGCGGCTCGCTCTTCCGATGCTTTACGTGCGCAAGAAACCGAAAGGCTTCGGGCGGGATGCGCAGATCGAGGGGGATCTCCGCGAGGGAAGCCGGGTCTTGCTGGTGGAGGATCTGACCACCGATGGCGGCTCCAAGCTGAAATTCGCCGAAGCGATCCGCAATGCCGGGGCGGACTGCGCGCATACGGTGGTGGTGTTCTATTACGGGGTGTTCGCGGGCACCGAGGATGTGCTGGCCGGGCACGGATTGCAGCTGCATTATCTGGCGACCTGGCGCGAGGTTCTGGCCGAGGCACGGGCGGGCGGGCATTTCGATGCGGCGACGCTGGGCGCGGTCGAGGCCTTCATCGAGGCGCCGCTGGAATGGTCGGCGGCGCATGGCGGTGTGGACCGGATTGCCGGATGAGCGATCCGGGCGCTTGATCGTGGTCGCGTTTCCAGCATAACTGAAGCCATGCCGCAGTGCGGCATGACCCTTGTGCGCCACTTTCCGGGATGACCCATCCATGAGCCTCGACGCCGATCCGCATTCGCCGCGCCTGAAATCCGCCGCTCAGGCCGACACAGACCTCGCCCGCGAGATCGTCGAGCGGCTGACCTACCGGGTCGGCAAGGACCCGAAGGCCGCCAACGAACACGACTGGCTGCAGGCGACCATCCTCATTACCCGCGACCGGACCATCGAGCGCTGGATGCAGTCGACCCAGGCCGCCTATGACGGCGAGGCGAAGCGCGTCTATTACCTCAGCCTCGAATTCCTCATCGGGCGGCTGATGCGCGATGCGCTGTCCAACCTCGGGCTGCTCGAGCCGATGCGCGCGGCGCTGGCGACGCTTGGCGTCGATTTCGAGGTGATCTCGAAGCTCGAGGCGGATGCGGCGCTGGGCAATGGCGGGCTGGGGCGGCTCGCGGCCTGCTTCATGGAGAGCATGGCGACGATGGGGGTGCCGGCGACCGGCTACGGCATCCGCTACCGGCACGGGCTGTTCCGCCAGCGCATCAAGGAGGGCTGGCAGCTCGAATATCCCGAGACCTGGCTCGAGCACGGGAATCCGTGGGAATTCGACCGGCGCGAGGCAGCCTACGAGATCGGCTTCGGCGGGCTGGTGGAGTTCCAGGAGGCCAACGGTTCGGAGGAGAAATACACGTGGAAGCCCGCCGAGCGGGTGATCGCCTCGGCCTACGACACGCCGGTGGTGGGCTGGCGGGGGGCCTGGGTCAACACGCTGCGGCTCTGGAACGCCGAGCCGGTCGATCCGATCCGGCTCGATGCGTTCAATGCCGGTGACCATATCGGCTCGCTGAAGGAGAGCAACCGGGCGGATGCGCTGACGCGGGTGCTCTACCCGGCTGACGCCGCCTTGTCGGGGCAGGAATTGCGGCTCAGGCAGGAGTATTTCTTCTCGTCGGCATCGCTGCAGGACATCGTGCGCCGGCATCTGTCGCAATACGAAAGCCTCGACACGCTGCCCGACAAGGTGGCGGTCCAGCTCAACGACACCCATCCGGCGGTCTGCGTGACCGAGCTGATGCGGATCCTGATGGATCTGCATGGCTACGATTTCGACGAGGCCTGGGACATCACCCAGCGCACCATCGCCTACACCAACCACACGCTCTTGCCCGAGGCGCTGGAGAGCTGGCCGGTGCCGCTCTTCGAGCGGCTGCTGCCGCGCAACATGCAGATCATCTACGAGATCAATGCGCATCTGTTGCGCGCCGCCCGCGACGGCCACGGCTTCAGCGAAGAGGCGATCCGCGCGGTGAGCCTGATCGACGAGAACGGCGAGCGGCGGGTGCGGATGGGGAACCTCGCCTTCGTCGGCGCCCATTCGATCAACGGCGTGTCGGAGCTGCACACCGAGTTGATGAAGGAGACGGTGTTTCGCGACCTGCATGCGATGTTCCCGGACCGGATCAACGCCAAGACCAACGGGATCACGCCGCGGCGCTGGCTGATGCAGTGCAATCCGGGGCTCACGGGGCTGATCCGCGAGACCATCGGCGAAGGGTTTCTCGACGACATCGGGGAGTTGCGGAAGCTCGAGCCGTTCGCCGGGGATGCTTCGTTCCAGGAGGCTTTCGCGGCGGTCAAGCGTGCCAACAAGGTGGCGCTGGCCGCGCATGTGCGGGCGAAACACGGGATGCGGCTCGACCCGGAGGCCATCTTCGACATCCAGATCAAGCGCATCCACGAATACAAGCGCCAGCTCCTGAACATCATCGAGGCGGTGGCGCTCTACGATCAGATCCGGTCGCATCCGGAGCGCGACTGGGTGCCGCGGGTGAAGATCTTCGCCGGAAAGGCGGCGCCGACCTATCACAACGCCAAGCTGATCATCAAGCTGGCCAACGACGTGGCACGGATGATCAACGCCGATCCGGGCACGCGCGATGTGCTGCGGCTGGTGTTCCTGCCGAACTACAATGTCAGCCTCGCCGAGCAGCTGGTCCCGGCGGCGGACCTGTCCGAGCAGATCTCGACGGCGGGGATGGAGGCGTCGGGAACGGGCAACATGAAGTTCGCGCTGAACGGGGCGCTGACCATCGGCACGCTCGATGGGGCGAATGTGGAGATCCGCGAGCAGGTGGGCGCGGAGAACATCGTGATCTTCGGTCTGACCGCCGAGGAGGTGGCGGCGCGGCGTGCGGAGGGGCACGACCCGCGCGCCGTGATCGAGGCCTCGCCCGAGCTGGCGCAGGCGCTGAACGCCATTGCCTCGGGTGTCTTCTCGCCGGACGATCCCGACCGCTACCGCGCGCTGATCGGCGGGCTCTACGAGCGGGACTGGTTCATGGTCGCGTCGGATTTCGATTCCTACGCGGCGGCGCAGCGCGAGGTGGACCGGCTGTGGTCCGACCGGCCGACCTGGCGGGAAAAGACCATCCTCAACACCGCGCGAATGGGCTGGTTTTCGTCCGATCGCACCATCGGGCAGTATTGCGAAGACATCTGGGGCATCAGCCTGTAGCCTTCCCGAAAGACGACCCGGGGAGGAGATAACCGTGACCAGCCGGCCAGACCCGTCAATGGATGCCGGCATCGCTTCGGCCCCAATGTCCGGATGCCATGGCGATCCCTGTCGCGGAGCAGCGGTTGCGTGCGAGATCGGCTCGGGCATTCCCGCTGGCCGCGGACGGGGTTTCGGTCTTCACCAGCGAAAGCAGGAAGAGCGAAGGTTTCGCCGCAGTCGCGGCGCCGGGCGGCGTCCAAACGGCGGTGACAGTGCGGCGGCTCGAAATGTGCAGGCTTCAATTCGTCGACAACACATGACTGCTCAAAAAAACAGACGATCAGGGGGAAGACCGGAGATGGAACGACCGACACAGCCGCTGGCACGCGATGCGATGGCCTATGTTCTGGCGGGCGGGCGCGGAAGCCGGCTGAAGGAACTGACCGACCGGAGAGCGAAACCAGCGGTCTATTTCGGCGGCAAGACCCGGATCATCGATTTCGCCCTGTCGAATGCACTCAATTCCGGCATCCGCCGGATCGGCGTGGCGACGCAATACAAGGCGCACAGTCTGATCCGGCATCTGCAGAGCGGCTGGAACTTCCTGCGGCACGAGCGCAACGAGGGCTTCGACATCCTGCCGGCGAGCCAGCGCGTCAGCGAGACGCAATGGTACGAGGGCACAGCCGATGCGGTTTATCAGAATATCGATATCATAGAGGGTTATGGGCCGAAGTTCATGGTGATCCTTGCTGGGGATCACATCTACAAGATGGACTATGAGGTGATGCTGCGCGAGCATGTGGAGAGCGGCGCAGATGTGACGGTGGGCTGCCTCGAGGTTCCGCGCATGGAGGCGACCGGCTTCGGGGTGATGCATGTGGACGAGACCGACCGGATCACCGATTTCGTCGAGAAACCGGCGGATCCTCCGGGCATTCCGGGCCAGCCCGACATGGCGCTGGCGTCGATGGGGATCTATGTGTTCCACACCCGGTTCCTGATGGACCTCTTGCGCCGCGACGCGCACGAGACCGGATCGAGCCGCGATTTCGGCAAGGACCTGATCCCCTATGTGGTGGCGAACGGCAAGGCGCAGGCGCATCGCTTCGGCGCATCCTGCGTGCGCTCGAGTGCGGAATCGGTGTCGTACTGGCGCGATGTCGGGACGGTGGACGCCTATTGGGAAGCGAATATCGACCTGACGGACATCATTCCCGAGCTCGACCTCTACGACACCGACTGGCCGATCTGGACCTATTCGGAGGTCACGCCGCCGGCGAAGTTCGTGCACGATGTCGAGGGACGGCGGGGCTCGGCGATCAGTTCGCTCGTGGCGGGCAACTGCATCATCTCGGGGGCGAGCATCACGCGCAGCCTGTTGTTCACGGGGGCGCGGGTGAATTCCTTCTCGCAGCTTCAGGAGGCCGTGATCCTGCCCGATTGCCACGTCTCGCGGAATGCGCGGCTGAAGAAGGTGGTGGTCGATCGCGGCGTGGTGATCCCCGACGGGCTGGTGGTCGGCGAGGATCCGGTCGCCGACGCGGCACGGTTCCGGCGGACCGAAAAGGGGGTGTGCCTGATCACCCAACCGATGATCGACCGTCTGGACGGATGAGCCCGATGCGGGTGTTGTCGGTCACCTCGGAGATCTATCCGCTGGTCAAGACCGGCGGGCTGGCGGATGTGGCGGGCGCCCTGCCCCCGGCGCTGGCGGCGCAGGGCGTGACGGTGCGAACGCTGCTTCCGGGCTATCCGGCGGTGATGGCAGCGGCGAAGCGCGCGAAGCCGGTGGTCTCGACGCACAGCGCGCTCGGCGTGCCGCTGCGGCTGATGGCGGCGCGGGTGGACGGGCTCGATCTGGTGATCGTCGATGCGCCGTCGCTCTTTGACCGGCCGGGCGGGCCTTACAGCGACGCGGCGGGCACCGATCATCCCGACAACTGGCTGCGATTCGGCGTGCTGGGGCGGGTGGCGGCGGATATCGCCGGGGGGCTCCTGCCCGACTGGCGGCCCGATCTGGTGCATGCCCATGACTGGCAGGCCGCGATGGCGCCGGCCTATCTGCGCTTCGGCGGCCATGCGCAGCCTTCGGTGGTGACGGTGCACAATCTCGCGTTCCAGGGGCATTTCCCGGCCTCGGTCTTCGCTGGGCTCGATCTGCCCGAGCGGGCCTATGCGGTGGACGGGGTGGAGTATTACGGCGGTGTGGGGTTCCTGAAGGCCGGGCTGCAGGCGGCGGATGCGATCACGACCGTGAGCCCGACCTATGCGGCGGAGATCATGACGCCCGAATTCGGCATGGGCCTCGACGGGCTTCTGGGCGCGCGGGCTGGCGTGGTGCGGGGCATCGTCAACGGCATCGACACAGATGTGTGGAACCCCGAGACCGATCCGCATCTCGAGGCCGGGTTCTCGGCCCGGACGCTGAAGCGGCGCAGCGCGAACCGGCGGGCGGTGGAGGCGGCGTTCGGGCTCGACGGGGATGCCGATCCGCTCTTCGTGGTGATCAGCCGGCTGACCTGGCAGAAGGGTATCGACCTCCTCGCCGAGTGCGCGGCCGGGCTGGTCGGGTCGGGGGCGAAGCTTGCGGTGCTCGGCACCGGTGATGCGGCGCTGGAAGGGCGGTTTCTGGCGCTGGCGGCCGCCCATCGCGGCCGGATCGGCGTGACGGTGGGCTATAACGAGCCGCTGGCGCATCTGATGCAGGGCGGCGGCGACGCGATCCTCGTGCCGTCGCGGTTCGAGCCTTGCGGGCTGACGCAGCTCTACGGTCTGCGCTACGGCTGCGTGCCGGTGGTGGCGCGCACCGGGGGCCTCGCCGATACCGTGATCGACGCCAATCAGGCTGCCCTTGCGGCGGGGGTCGCGACAGGGCTTCATTTCGCGCCCGACAGCGGGATGGCGCTCGAGGCGGGAATCCGGCGGGCGATCGGGCTGCACCGGGACCGATCCCTGTGGCAGGGGATGCAGCGGCAGGGCATGAAGGCGGATGTGTCCTGGGACAGCAGTGCCGCACTTTATGCCGGGCTCTACCGGAGCCTTCTGCCCGCGGGGAGAGACGATGACAGTTGAGACGATCGCCACGACGCCCTTCGACGACCAGAAGCCGGGCACGTCCGGCTTGCGCAAGAAGGTGCCGCATTTCCGCCAGCCCCATTATGTCGAGAACTTCGTGCAGGCGATCCTCGACAGCGCGGAGAACCTTGCGGGCAATACGCTCGTCGTGGGCGGCGACGGGCGGTTCTTCAATCGCGAGGTGATCGGGACCGTGCTGGGCATGGCGGCGGCGGCCGGTGTCGGGCGGGTGCTGGTCGGACAGGGCGGGATCCTCTCGACGCCGGCGGCGAGCCATCTGATCCGCAAGAACGGCGCCGCGGGCGGGATCATTCTTTCGGCGAGCCACAATCCGGGCGGGCCGGAGGGCGATTTCGGCATCAAGTACAACACGGCGAATGGCGGGCCGGCGCCCGAGAGCGTGACGGAGGCGATCCATCGGCGCACGCTGGAGCTGACGGAGTATCACCGGGTTGTGGCGCCGCCGGTCGATCTCGACCGGATCGGTCCTGCGCGGGTCGGGGAGATGCGTGTCGAGGTGGTCGATCCGGTGACGGACTATGCCGCCCTGATGGAGACGCTGTTCGATTTCGAGGCCATTGCCGCGATGTTTGCGGGCGGCTTCCGCATGGCGTTCGACGCGATGCATGCCGTGACCGGGCCCTACGCCACCGAGATCCTCGTGCGCCGTCTGGGAGCCGCACCGGAGACGGTGATGAACGGCAATCCGAGCGAGGATTTCGGCGGGCATCATCCGGACCCCAATCTGGTGCATGCGAAGGCGCTCCATGATCTGATGATGGGTGCGGATGCCCCGGATTTCGGCGCGGCCTCGGATGGCGACGGCGACCGGAACCTGATCATCGGGCGTGGCATCTTCGTGACGCCCTCGGATTCGCTGGCCCTGCTGGCGGCGAACGCGCATCTGGCGCCGGGCTATGCCGGCGGCCTCAAGGGGATCGCGCGGTCGATGCCGACGAGTTCGGCAGCGGACCGGGTGGCGGAGGCGCTCGGCATTCCGCTTTACGAGACGCCGACCGGGTGGAAGTTCTTCGGCAACCTGCTCGATGCGGGGCGGGTGACGATCTGCGGCGAGGAGAGTGCCGGCACCGGCTCGGACCATGTGCGCGAGAAGGACGGGCTCTGGGCGGTTCTGCTCTGGCTCAACATCCTTGCGGCGCGCAAGACATCGGTGGCCGAGATCGTGACGGAGCACTGGGCGCGGTTCGGGCGCGACTACTACACGCGGCATGATTACGAAGAGGTCGATGCCGCCGCCGCCGGGGCGCTGATGGAGGCGTTGCGGGGCCGGCTCGCCGAGCTGCCTGGCACGGAGGCGGCCGGGTTGACCGTCAGCGCGGCGGACGACTTCGCCTATTCCGACCCGGTGGACGGCTCGGTGAGCGCGCATCAGGGCTTGCGGGTATGGTTCAACGGTGGCAGCCGCGCCGTGCTGCGGCTTTCGGGCACCGGGACGGCGGGCGCGACGCTTCGGGTGTATCTGGAGCGGGCGGAAACCGACCCGCAGGCGCAGGGGCTGGATCCGCAGGATGCCCTTGCGGATCAGATCGCCGCGGTCGAGGCGCTTGCGGGCATCCGGGCCCGCACCGGCCGGGATGCTCCGGACGTGATCACCTGAGCGCGGAGCCGCTCTCGCAGCGTTTCGGCGCGGTGCCGGACCGGACCGGCACCGGCTTCGCGGTGTGGTCGGGAGCCGCCGAGGCCGTGTGGCTTTGTCTGTTCGACGAGACCGGCGAGACCGAGAGCCGGCGCATCCCTCTCGTCCGGGAAGAGGGCGGCGTGTTCCGGGTGCATGTGCCGGGTGCAGGCGCTGGCCTGCGCTACGGGTTCCGGGCCGAGGGGCCGCATGATCCGGAGCGAGGTCTGTGGTTCGATCCGGGCAAGCTGCTCGTCGATCCCTATGCGCTGGCGCTCGACCGGGCCTTTGCGTTCGATCCGCGGCTGGCGGCACCGCGGACGGCCGCGATCGACACGGCAGGGCTGGTGCCGAAGGCTGTGGTGACGGCCCTGCCCGATCCGGTGCCTGCCGCCCCGCCCCGCTTTGCGCCGGGCGGGCTGATCTACGAGGTGAATGTCCGGAGCTTCACGCTTCTGCATCCGGAGGTGCCGGCTGCGCTGCGCGGCACGGTCGCGGCGCTGGCCCATCCGGCGATTCTCGCGCATCTGACCCGGCTCGGGGTGGATGCGGTGGAGTTGATGCCGGTGGCGGCCTGGATCGACGAGCGCCATCTGCCCCGGCTCGGGCTGCGCAATGCCTGGGGCTACAATCCGGTCACGATGATGGCCCTGGATCCGCGACTTTGTCCGGGCGGGATCACGGAATTGCGGGCCACGGTGGCGGCCCTGCACGAGGCGGGGATCGGGACGATCCTCGATGTGGTGTTCAACCATACCGGCGAGAGCGATGCGCAGGGACCGACACTGAGCCTGCGCGGGCTCGATGCTGGCGCCTATTACGCCCATGACGCAGAGGGCCGCCTGATCAACGACACCGGCTGCGGCAACACGCTCGATTGCACGCATCCGGCGACCCGGAAACTGGTCCTCGACAGCCTGCGGCACTTCGTGCGGGCCGCGGGTGTGGACGGATTCCGCTTCGATCTCGCGCCGGTGCTGGGACGCAGGCCGGACGGGTTCGATCCGGCCGCCCCCCTCATGACGGAGATTGCCGGCGATCCGGTGCTGGCCGACCGGGTGCTGATCGCGGAGCCCTGGGATATCGGGCCGGGCGGATATCAGCTCGGCAATTTCCCTGAGCCGTGGCTGGAGTGGAACGACCGCTACCGCGACAGGGTGCGGCGGTTCTGGCGCGGCGATGCCCATGCACTTGGGGATCTGGCGACAGCTCTAGCCGGATCGGGCGACGTGTATGGCCCCGACCTAAGCCGCAGTGTGAACTTCATCGCGGCCCATGACGGATTCGCGCTGGCCGATCTGGTGGCGCATGAACATCGGCACAACCATGCCAATGGCGAGGACAACCGCGACGGGCATGGCGAGAACCTGTCCTGGAACCACGGCGTGGAGGGACCGAGCAGCGAGCCCGGAATTCTCGCGGCGCGGCAGACCGATCTGCGAGCATTGCTCGCCACGCTCTTCGCATCACGCGGCACGATGCTCCTGACCGCGGGCGACGCGTTCGGACGCAGCCAGCAGGGCAACAACAACGCCTATGCGCAGGACAGTGATCTGACATGGCTCGACTGGGTGGGGCGGGATACCGGGCTTGAGGATTACGCCGCCGCCCTGTCGGCCCTGCGGCGGCGGCTGCGGGTCATCGGCTCGGCCAAATTGCCGCTCGGAACACCGGACAATTCCGGCCTGCGCGACGTCATCTGGCTGCACCCGGAAGGCCGGGAGAAGAATGTGGCGGACTGGGAGGCAGCCGACGGCGATGCGCTGGCCATGGTTCTGTCGGACCCGGCGGGCGACCGCCATGCGGTGCTGGTCAGCCGCGGCACCGACCCGGTCAGCTTCGTCTTGCCGGCCCGCCCGGGCTGGAGCTGGCCGGACGGGACGGTTGCGCCGCGCTCCTTGAGGATCGTGTCGGAGATGTCGGACGGGTGAAGAAGCCCGGTCAATCTGTACTTGCCCGAAACGGCATCGGTATTGCAGGATGATATCTCGCAACCAAAAGAAAATATGGGAACGCTCTCACTTTCCACTGATCTGCTGAAATCGTTTTTTCATCTTTCAGGGAGACCGCCCATGTCCGGACGAAAGCTCACCATTCTCGCGGCGACCATGTCGCTGGTTTCACCCGCTCTGATCGTGGCGCCCGTGGCCGCCCAGGGCCTGCCACCGGTCGAACGCGAATTCGCCAACGGCAGCACGCTGCAGTTCTATGGTCAGATCAACAAGGGGATCCTGTCCTATGACGACGGGCGCGAAGAGCGGACCTATGGCCTGATCGACAACGACAATTCGGGGACGCGCTTCGGCTTTCTATACACCCGGGACTTCGACGAATGGACGTTCCAGAACGTCAACGAATTCTCATATGCGCCCTTCTCCACGTCGAACGCCAACCTTACGGACGAGTCTCCATCCTTCGCAGACTTTGAATGGAGCAACGACAATATCCGGAAGATCGATTTCACGCTGGATAATGAGCGATACGGGAAAATCTGGGCAGGCCAGGGCAGCATGGCCACCGACGGTATCGCCTGGATCGATCTCTCCGGAACCGATGTGATCGCCTATACGGGTGTTGCGGATACAGCCGCCGGCCAGATCCTGAGGTTCAGCGATGCGGCGCTGGCCGATGATCTGGACGGACCCCAGATCGGCGACGTGTTCCTGAACTATAACGGCGACCGCCGCGTCCGCATCCGGTACGACACGCCGGGCTATTCCGGCTTCGTGTTCGCAGCGGCCTACGGTCGCAACCTTCTGAGCGACAGTTCGGATATCCGGGATCAGAATATCCTGGATGCCTCGATCAATTACGGAAACGACTTCGACGCGGTCGAGATCGCGGCCGGGATCGGCTATTCCTGGACAGAGGACGGAGCGACGGTATGGAGTGGGTCGGCATCGGCGCTGTACTCCCCGACCGGAATCAACCTGACGCTGGCCGCGGGAAGCTCGGACGACGATGGGGACACGGCAACCATGTGGTATGGCAAGGTTGGCCTGCTGAGGGACTTCGTTGACTGGGGAGCCACCGCCATGTCGGTCGACTATTATTCGGGCGAGGACATGAACCTTTCGGAGACTGTCACAAGCTCGGACAGCACCTCCTGGGGCTTGGCCCTCGTGCAGAACATCGACCGGGCAAACACCGAACTGTGGCTCACCTATCGCAGTTACGAATACGACGACGATTTCGCGAGCTATGACGACGGGCAGGCGATCTTCGGGGGCGCGCGCTTCTCGTTCTGACGCCGGGCGCGACCCCGCGACCGGCACAAACGACCGGGTGTCGCGTGGATTTCAGCTCGAGCGCTCCTGGTCCATGCCCTCGCGCTGCTCCTCGAGGGTCAGCCATTCCTCCTCGGCGGCGGCCAGCGCGGTCTGACGCGCAACCAGGGCGCTGCTGGCCTTCTCGAACTTGCGCGGTTCCCGGCTGAACAGGTCAGGATCCGCCAGCAGGCCTTCGAGGCGCGTTATCTCGGCGGCGAGGCGTTCCATTTCTCCGGGCAGTTCTTTCAGACGGTGAATCTGGACAAAGCTCAATCCGGGCGGCGCGGTGTTGGTGCGCGGAGTCGCAGCTTTCGGGGCCGGTTTCGGCGTGAGCGGGCCGGCATCGGGTTTCGCATCCGCGCTGCGCAAGATAGTCGCTCCAGCCGCCGGCATAGATCACCGCGCGGCCGTCGCCTTCCATGGCCACGGTCGTCGTTGCCACCCGGTCGATGAAATCGCGGTCGTGGCTGACAAGAAGCACGGTTCCGGCATAATCGGCGATGATCTCTTCGAGCAGATCGAGGGTTTCCACGTCGAGGTCGTTGGTCGGCTCGTCGAGGACCAGCAGGTTCGAATCCCGCGCCATGAGCCGCGCGAGCAAGAGCCTCGCCTTTTCGCCGCCGGACAGCGCGGAAATCGGGCCGCGCATCTGTGCCTCGTCGAACAGGAAATCCTTGAGATAGCCGACAACGTGACGCGGGGTGCCGCGCACGAGCACCTGATCGTTGCGCCCCGAGACGCCGAGTTCGGCGTCACCTGTCATCGCGTCCCAGAGGCTGATCGACGGATCGAGGGCGGCACGGTTCTGGTCGAAGACCGCCATCTCGAGCTTGGTTCCGAGCCGAACGCGTCCGTCATCGGGCGCGAGCTTGCCGGTCAGGATGTTGAGCAGCGTCGTCTTGCCCGCGCCATTGGGTCCGACCAGCGCGATCCGCTCGCCGCGCTGCACGCGCATCGAGAAATCCCGCAGGATCGTGCGCTCCCCGAAGGACTTCGAGACATCCTCGACCTCGACCACCAGCTTTCCGGAGGTGGTGGCGCTGTCGAAGGCCATGCGCGCCGTGCCGGTCCGGGCGATCTGCGAGCGGCGCTCGGCGCGCAGGTCCGCAAGGCGCCGGACGCGGCCCTGGTTGCGCTTGCGGCGCGCCGAGATGCCCTCGACCGCCCAGCGCCCCTCCGCCTTGATCAGCCGGTCGAGCTTGTGGCGGGCAATGTCCTCTTCCTCGAAGGTCTTGTCGCGCCAGTCCTCGAAGGCGGCGAAACCGCTGTCGAGCCGCCGCATCTCGCCGCGATCGACCCAGAGGGTGCGATCGGTCAGATTGCGCAGGAAGGTCCGGTCATGGCTGACGCAGACGAATGTCGTGCGGGTCTCTTTCAGATGGGCCTCGAGCCAGGCGATCGCGTCGATGTCGAGATGGTTGGTCGGTTCGTCCAGCAGCATCAGATCCGGCGCTTCCGCGAGGATGCGGGCAAGTGCGGCGCGCCGTCGCTCGCCACCCGATGCCGCATCGGGGTCGAGCGCCGGGTCGAGCTTCACCCCTTCCATCGCCATCTCCATGCGCCAGGTCTCGCCCGGATCGAGGCGGGCGACCGCGAAGTCTCCGAGAGTCGCGAAGCCGGCGAAATCCGGATCCTGCTCCATATGGCCGATGCTCAGGCCAGGACGCAGAAAGCGGGTGCCGCTGTCGGGGACGATCTCGCCGGCGATGAGCTTCATCAGAGTGGACTTTCCGGAGCCGTTGCGACCCACCAGCGCGATGCGCTCGCCAGGATGGATCGCAAGCGAGGCGCCGTCGAGAAGCGGAGCGCCGCCAAAGCCGAGATGGATGTCCGCGAGTGTCAGGATCGGGGGCTGTGCCATGGCGCTTCGCCTAGGCAACCGGCGGGGCCCGGTCAAGCGCATGTCACCCGCTTTCGCTTGCGTGACTTCGGGTCCCGGCCTAGAACCGCCGCCGGACACGCATCAGCGCGAGACATTGAAGACTGACCATGCTCAATTCGTTCCGCACCAAGAAGTCGAACATATTCGTCTGGATACTGCTCGGACTGCTCATCGTGGGGCTTGCAGGCTTCGGGATCGGTGCGGGTGGCGGGCTCAGCAGCTCCGAAGTCGCTCAGGTGGGCGATCGGGGCGTGGAATCCGTGGATTACGCGCGGGCGGTCGATCAGGAAATCCGATCGGTCTCGACGCAGGTCGGGCGCACGCTGACACTGGAGGAAGCCCGGCAGTTCGGTCTGGATCGCGTGGCACTCGCGCGGCTGGTGAGCAATGCGGCGCTCGATGGCGAGACATCACGCCTGGGCCTGTCGACCGGCGACACGACGGTGCGGACGCAACTCGAGGCTGCGCCGGCGTTCCAGGGCACAGGCGGAACATTCGATCGCGATGCGTATCTGTTCACGCTCGAGCGCATGGGAATGAGCCCGGCGGAGTTCGAGGCGGAACTGCGCCAGGAGGCGAGCCGCGACCTGCTCGGTGCCGGTGTCTCCGCGACGGTTGCCATGCCCGATAGCGCCTCCGAGGCGGTGCTCGGCCATCTCGGTGAACGGCGCGGATTCGCATGGTTGCGTCTCGACGAGAGTCATCTTGAGGCACCGGTCGCCAATCCTGACGACGCAACTCTGCAAGCTTACCATGCAGACAACGCGGCCCGCTACACGCGCCCGGAGACCCGGCGCATCGCCTATGCCGCCACGACGCCGGAAGCCTTGGCGGCGAGCATCGAGATCCCCGAAGATGAATTGCGCGCTGCCTACGAAGCTACCCCCGATGCCTTCGGGTCGCCCGAGCAGCGGATTCTGGACCGCATCGGATTTCGTGACATGGAGGAGGCAGAAGCCGCTCGGGACCGGCTCGATGCCGGCGAGATCGACTTCGATTCCCTTGCGAGCGAGCGCGGGCTGAGCGGAGCGGAAATCGAGTTGGGCACACTCGGGGTCGATGATGTGGAACCCGCCGTTCGGGATGCGGTATTCGGCGACGAGGGGCCGGGGATCTTCGGGCCTGTTGCTACGGCACTCGGGCCGTCACTCTTCCGGGTGAACGCCATCCTTGCAGCCAATCAGGTGTCGTTCGAGGAAGCGCGTGCGGACCTTGCCGAAAGCCGGGCACGCGCCCTGGCTTCCGATCGCATTCTGGCCGATATTTCAGTGATCGAGGATCTGATCGCCGGGGGCGCGCGAATCGAGGAAATCGCCGCCGAAACCGTGCTCGAGCAGGGTGAGATCGCGTTGAATACAACAACGACCGGCGGGCTTGCTGATGATCCGGCGTTCCGTACGGCCGCACTTTCGGCAGAGGTGGGGGTCGAAACCGACTTGGTGGAACTCGACGGCGATGGGCTGGTGACGCTCCGGGTCGAGGCAATCGAGCCACCGGCCCTTATTCCGCTGGAAGAGATCGAGGCGGAGGTCTTGGCGGACTGGCGCGCCGAGGCGGTGGCCGAGGCCCTGGCCGCGCAATCCGAAAGCTGGCGCGCGCAGATCGGGAGCGGACTCGCCTTCGCCGATCTCGCGGAGGAGCTCGGCGTGGCGGCCCAAGCGGCGGGCCCGATGGTTCGCAGTGATGCGCTTCCGGGCACCCCGCCCAGGCTCGTCGCGGATATCTTTGCGACCGAGTTGAACGACGTCGTGACGGTACCCGACGGCGCCGGCATCATCCTTGCGCAACTTACCCAGGTGCTTCCCTTCGACCGGAACGATCCGGAGATGGCGCCGGTCTTCGCATCGCTCGACAGCGAGCTGACGACACAGGCGGCGAACGACATTCGCAGCCTCTACACCGGTGCGATCCGCGATGCCGCCGGGGTCAGCGTGAACCAGAGCCTGTTGACGACGACGCTCGACCGTCTGCGCTGATCCATCGTCATGAAGCTCTTTCCCGAAATGGACGCCTTCGCCGCCGGGTTCGAGAGCGGCGCACACCAGGTCGTGTGGACCCGCTTCGTTGCCGATCTCGATACGCCGGTCTCGCTCATGCTGAAGCTCACCGAAGCGCGCAAGGACAGCTTTCTGCTCGAAAGCGTGACCGGCGGCGAAGTGCGCGGCCGCTATTCCATCATTGGCATGAAGCCCGATCTCATCTGGGAATGCCGCGACGGAGATGTCCGGATAAACCGCTCCGCGCGGCATGATCCCGAGGGATGGAAACGAGACGAGACGCCGGCGCTCGACAGCCTGCGCGCGCTGATCGCCGAAAGCCGGATCGACCTTCCCGATGAGCTGCCACCGATGGCGGCGGGTCTGTTCGGATATCTCGGCTACGACATGGTTCGGCTGGTCGAGCGACTCCCGAGCATCAATCCCGACCCTCTTCAGGTGCCCGATGCGATCCTTCTGCGCCCTTCGGTGGTGCTGGTGATCGACGGGGCGAAGGGCGAGGTGACCGTGATAAGTCCGGCCTGGGCCGGGTCCGGGCTGAACGCGCGCGCCGCATTCGCCCAAGCCGCCGAGCGGGTGATGGATGCGGTGCGTGACCTCGACAGGGTCCCGTCGATGGCCGAGACGCCGCGCGACGGTCCGCCGGCGGAATCCGAGCCGGTCTCGAACACGACGCCCGAGCGGTATCGCGAGATGGTCACGGCCGCAAAGGCGTATATCCGCGCGGGGGACATCTTCCAGGTGGTGCCGTCACAACGCTGGTCGCAACCGTTCTCTCTGCCCCCCTTCTCACTCTACAGGGCGCTCCGGAGGACCAATCCGTCACCCTACATGTTCTATTTCAACTTTGGCGAATTCCAGTTGGTGGGCGCCAGTCCCGAAATTCTCGTGCGGGTGCAGGGCGACCGGGTGACGATCCGCCCGATTGCCGGAACGAGACCGCGAGGCGGGACGCCCGCCGAGGATCTGGCGCTGGAGCAGGATCTGCTCGCCGATCCCAAGGAGCGCGCCGAACACCTGATGCTGCTCGATCTGGGCCGCAACGATGTCGGTCGGGTGGCGCGGATCGGCACCGTCGATCCGGATGAACAGTTCATCATCGAGCGCTACAGCCATGTGATGCACATCGTTTCGAACGTGACGGGGGAGCTTGCCGAAGGCGAAGACGCGCTGTCGGCTCTGCTTGCAGGATTGCCGGCAGGAACGGTGTCGGGGGCCCCGAAGGTCAGGGCGATGGAGATCATCGACGAGCTGGAAAGCGAAAAGCGCGGGGTGTATGGCGGTGGCGTCGGCTATTTCTCTGCGCAGGGCGACATGGACATCTGCATTGCTCTGCGGACCGCGGTGATCAAGGACCAGACGCTCTTCGTGCAGGCCGGCGGCGGCGTCGTCTGGGACAGTGATCCCGAAGCCGAATTGCAGGAGACGATCAACAAGTCGAAGGCGCTCATGCAGGCCGCACGCGAGGCGGCGGGGTTTGTGGGTGGACGCAGCGGCAACTGACGGGATTGCCGGTCGATCGGCTTGCTGGTCTCCGGCGGCGGTCAGCCCTCTGAAAATGCTGACATAAACCGGGCTGGAAAGCGGCTGGAATCGGGCTGGAAAGTGGCTTGCCAATTGGCTTGCCCCGGGGAGACGCGCGGCGCGTTCCGCAAGCAGGCAGAAGGTCCGGGTGGCGGGGCCTCAGTCCGTGGGCACCAGCGATGGCGAGCCGGTGGGGTTTCCTTCGAATACATCGGGCGCGGCTTGGGGAGCGAGGCCGCTCAGGGCATCAGCGGGAGAACCGGAGGTCGGACCGGCCAAGAGCGGCGCCGGCAGTTCCGGTTCGGACATCCTGGCTGTCGCGGGATTGCTTGGCGCCGGTGGCGTGAGAGCGACTTCATCGACCGCGGGCGGCGCGAGCACGAAGGGTGGAAAGGCCAGCGCGATCAGAAAGGACAGGCCGAGCCCCAGCCCCAACCCGGTCAGCAGACCCGTTGCGAAACCCGGTCGGTCCATCGCCGCGCCCTTCTCCGTCGTTTCCCGAGACGGCCTGCGCCTTGCCAAGCTTTCGCTTGACCCCACACGACCCGAAGGCCCATGTATAGCTCCCCGCATCCGGGCTGCACCAGAGCCAAAGCCATTGGAAAGGCCAGCAGATGTTGCTGTTGATCGACAATTACGACAGCTTCACCTACAACCTTTACCACTATCTGGGTGAGCTTGGCGCGGAGGTGCAGGTGCACCGCAACGACACTCTGGACGTGCAATCGGCGATGCAACTCAATCCTTCCGCAATCATGCTGTCGCCAGGCCCCTGTGACCCCGATCAGGCCGGGATCTGCCTGGAGCTGATCGCTGCGGCGGCTGAAACCCGCACGCCGCTGATCGGCGTCTGTCTTGGCCATCAGGCCATCGGACAGGCCTTCGGCGGCAAGGTGGTCCGGGCCGGCGAGATCATGCACGGCAAGATGGGCACCATCCGGCATTCCGGAACAGGGGTGTTCGAAGGCCTTGCCTCCCCCTTCACGGCGACGCGATATCACAGCCTGATCGTCGAGCGCGAAAGCCTGCCGGAGGTCCTCGAGGTGACCGCCGATCTGGAAGATGGAACCATCATGGCCCTTCAGCATCGCGAGCTGCCGATTCACGGGGTGCAGTTCCACCCGGAATCGATAGCGTCGGAACATGGCCACGCGCTTCTGTCGAACTTCCTTCAACTCGCTCGGGTGCCGGCGTGAGCGAGCGGCTCCGCCCGCTCATCGCTCGCGCGGTCGAGGGAACGCTTACCCGCGAGGAAGCGGAAACCGCCTTCGGAGCGATCATGGATGGCGATGCCACGCCGGCCCAGATCGGCGGCTTCCTGATGGTCTTGCGCACGCGCGGAGAAAGTGTCGCGGAATACTCTGCCGCAGCCGCCGTGATGCGGGCCAGATGCAACCGGGTCCGGGCCCCGGAGGGGGCCATCGACATCGTGGGCACCGGAGGGGACGGCAAGGGCACGCTCAACATCTCCACGGCCGCGGCCCTGGTGGTCGCCGGGACCGGCGTTGTGGTCGCGAAGCACGGCAACCGCAACCTCTCGTCGAAATCCGGGGCGGCCGACGCCCTGACCGAGCTCGGGATCAATGTCATGGTCGGCCCCGACATCGTGGAACGGGCGCTTCGAGAGGTCGGCATCGCCTTCATGATGGCACCGATGCATCATCCTGCGACCCGGCATGTGATGCCCGCACGGACCGAACTCGGCACGCGAACGATCTTCAACATTCTCGGCCCGCTGACCAACCCGGCTTCGGTGCGCCGCCAGCTCACCGGAGCCTTTTCGCGCGAGGTCATCCGGCCGATGGCGGAGACGCTGGGCGAGCTCGGATCCGATCGGGCCTGGCTGGTGCACGGAGCCGACGGGACCGACGAGATCTCGATCGCGGGGCTGACCTACGTGGCAGAGTTGCGCAACGGAACCGTAAGCGAATTCGAGCTGCATCCGGAGGAGGCCGGGCTCCCGGTGCATCCCTTCGCGGAAATCGCCGGGGGCAGCCCGGCCGAAAACGCGGCGGCGCTGCGGGCACTGCTGGCGGGCGCCGAGTCGGCCTATCGAGACGCGGTGCTGCTGAATGCGGCGGCGGCGCTGGTGATCGCCGGCCATGCGGCCGATCTTCGCGAGGGTGTGGCACAGGCGCGCGAGAGCATCGATTCCGGCGCGGCACGGGACCGCACCGAAAGGCTCGCTGCGCTGACACAAGGTTCGGGGAACAGGACGTGAGCATTCTCGAAGAGATCAAGGCCTACAAGCTCGAGGACGTGGCGGCCCGCAAGCAGGCGCGGCCACTGGAGGCAATCGAGCAGGAAGCGCGCGCCGCGGGGCCGGTCCGGCAATTCGAGGAACAGTTGCGCCAGAAGGCTCTCGGCGGTGCATACGGCCTCATTGCGGAAATCAAGAAGGCAAGCCCTTCGAAGGGCCTGATCCGCGCCGACTTCGATCCGGCCGGTCTTGCCGCGGCCTATGCGGAGGGCGGTGCAACCTGCCTGAGCGTTCTCACCGACACGCCCAGCTTTCAGGGGGCGGATACCTTTCTGAAACTCGCCCGCGAAGCTTGCGCCCTGCCCGTGCTTCGCAAGGACTTCCTGTTCGATCCCTGGCAGGTCATCGAATCCCGGGCATTGGGGGCCGATTGCATCCTCGTCATCATGTCGGCGGTATCCGACGATCAGGCTCGGGAACTCGAGGCCACCGCGACCGAATGGGGCATGAGCACGCTCATCGAAATCCATGACGAAACCGAGCTGGAACGGGCCAAGGCTCTGAAATCGGGCCTGTTCGGCATCAACAACCGGAACCTCAACACCTTCGAGACCGATGTCGGGACAACGCGCAGACTGGCCCGCGGCGTACCCGAGAACCGCACCATCGTTTCGGAATCGGGGCTTTCGAGCCGCCAGGATCTCGCGCAGCTGGCGCGTTTCGGCGTGCGCTGCTTCCTGATCGGCGAAGCCCTGATGCGCGCGGATGACGTGGCGGCTGCGACACGGGACCTGTTGCGCAGTCCCTGGAGCCCGCAAGCCGAATGAGCCGCAACCTGACGCATTTCGACGAAGCCGGCGCTGCGCATATGGTGGACGTCACCGAGAAGACCGTGACCGCGCGGCGGGCCGTGGCACGGGGCTGGGTTCGGATGTCCTCCGAAACGCTGGCGCTGGTTCAGGCGGGCTCCGCAGAGAAGGGCGACGTTCTGGGGGTGGCGCGGCTGGCCGGGATCATGGCCGCCAAACGCACCGCGGATCTGATCCCGCTCTGCCATCCGCTGGCCCTGTCGAAGGTGTCCGTTGCGCTCGTGCCCGACCCGGAATCCGGGCGGGTCCTGATCGAAGCGGAGGTGCGGACCAGCGGCCAGACGGGCGTGGAGATGGAAGCGCTCACGGCGGTCTCGGTCTCGGCGCTGACCGTCTACGACATGCTCAAGGCGACCGACAAGGGGATGGTGATCGGGGATATCCGGCTTGCCCTCAAGGAAGGCGGAAAGTCCGGGCGCTTCGAGGCCCCCTGATGGCCATGCTCACCGTTCCCGAGGCCCATGCGCGGGTCATTGCCCTGTTCGAGACACTCTCCTCCGAGCGCATCGCCCTGTCGGAGGCGGCCGGTCGGGTCTTGTCGAGCCCGGTCACGACGCACCGCGCGCAACCTCCCTTCCGATCCTCCGCGATGGACGGATATGCGGTGCGAGGCCCCCACCTCCCTGCCGGAGCCCGCTTCAGGTTGATCGGGGAATCGTCCGCGGGGGAGCGGTTCCACGGCTCGGTCGCCGACGGCGAGGCGGTGCGCATCTTCACCGGAGCGCCTGTTCCGGACGGCGCGGATTCGATCCTGATCCAGGAGGACGTGCAGGTCTCGGGCGACGGCATCGTCATCGGTCCGGACCGCGACACCGGCACGCATATCCGGCCGGCCGGCGCAGATTTTTCTGCGGGCATGCGGCTCGAGGCGCCGCGAAGACTGAACCCGAGGGACATCTCCCTTCTGGCGGCCATGAATGCACCGATCGTCGAGGTGGTCCGCCGGCCGGTCGTGGCGATCATTCCGACGGGCAATGAACTGGTGATGCCCGGGGACGATCCGGGGCCCGATCAGATCTTTTCGTCGAACGGGTTCGGGCTGAAGGCGCTTCTCGAACGCGATGGCGCCGAGGTGCGCCTGCTTCCGATCGCCCGGGACACGATCGAAAGCCTGGAGGCCCTGTTCTCCCTCGCCGGCGACGCCGACCTGATCGTGACGCTCGGCGGCGCTTCGGTCGGCGACTACGATCTGGTCTACCAGACCGCGGCGGCACGCGGGCTGGACCTGTCGTTCTACAAGGTCGGGATGCGACCGGGAAAGCCGCTGATGGCCGGGCGGCTCGACGGAACGCCGATGGTCGGGCTGCCCGGAAATCCGGTTTCGGCGATGGTCTGCGCCGAAATCTTCCTGCGCCCGGCGATCGCCTGCATGCTCGGGCTTGACCCAGCACTGCCCGCGCGCATCGCGGGGAAACTGGCACGGCCGATCGGCGCGAACGGGCCGCGGGAGCATTACATGCGATCCACCGTGGCGCGGACATCGGACGGCTGGCTTTGTGATCCGGCCGACCGACAGGACAGCTCCCTGCTCACGGTGCTCGCGGCATCCAATGCTCTCATGGTGCGTGCAGCAAACGATCCTGCCAAGGACGCCGGAAGCCCGGTTGAGTTCATTTGGCTTTGATAAACTCTTGATTGTAAATCGCTATTGATTTCTTGACACAAACCATGAACGTTAGTAGAACGGTGACGGTTATGTGATCAGGGGACGATCATGCTCACGCGCAAGCAGCACGATTTGCTGGAGTTCATCCACAAGCGGATGCAGAGGGACGGAGTGCCTCCGTCTTTCGACGAGATGAAGGATGCGCTCGATCTGCGTTCGAAGTCGGGCATTCACAGACTGATCACGGCTCTCGAGGAACGCGGCTTCATTCGCCGGCTCGCGCATCGAGCGCGTGCCATCGAAATCGTGCGGTTGCCCGAGAGTCTCGAGGGTGCTTCCCGAACATCGCAGCCTGGGGGCGCGAAGCCGCCCCGGAACGCCGCCGCGGCAGCGGACTTGCCTGCGGCGGCGATGATTGCGGCTGTCGAGTTGCCGGTGATGGGACGGATTGCGGCCGGAACGCCCATAGAAGCGATTCAGCACGCGTCGCACAATGTCGCGGTTCCCGCGGCGATGCTGGCCTCTGCGGGGCGGCATTACGCTCTGCAGGTCAAGGGCGAGTCGATGATCGAGGCCGGGATCAACAATGGCGACGTCGTCGTGATCAAGGAACAGGCGACGGCCGACAACGGAGACATCGTCGTCGCGCTCGTCGAAGGCCAGGAGGCCACGCTCAAGACATTTCGGCGGCGCGGCACCACGATTGCGCTGGAGGCTGCCAATCCGGCATTCGAGACCCGGCTCTATCAGGACCATCAGGTTCAGGTGCAGGGCAAACTGGTCGGGCTGATCCGCTCCTACTGACCCCGCGCCGGGCCCGATTGCTGCCGTGGATCGCGGGTCCATGGTCTTTGATCGTTGATGGCGCGTGCGCCGGTGATCTCCGCGGCTCCCCCTGAAAGCCGGATGGCCAGGGCGCCCTGGCTTCGCAGGATATCGGCACCGATGAACAGGCACTCTCCGTCGGATGGCCCCCGGCGCCATCCGGGAGCGAGCAGGACAGCAGAGGCCTTGCAGAGGGTGTCCGCCTCGTCGCCCGGCTCACGGCTTCCCCGGTAGATCAGCGCTCCGAATCCCTCGACATCGATCTCGGCCCGACCCCGGCTCCGCATCATTCCCGAACGGGCGAAGGCGGCGGCCTGACTGGCGGCATCGCCGTCGTTGCCGAGCCAGATCTCCGCGGCGAAACTGTTGCCACCCTCGGAATTGAGAACCCGACCGTCTCCGGTCAGGACACCGAACAGGCGGCCGTTTTCGGAAATCAGGATTTCCGGGCGATCGACATCCATCCAGAGCACCACACCGAGAACCATCGGCAGGAGGCCGAGGATGCGGAGCCGGCCGATCCACAGAACAAGGAATATTCCGCCCGACACGATCAGAACCAGTGCCTGAACCGGACCTGTCGGAATCGCGCGGACCGCCCCTTCGAGACCGGCGACGGCGTGCGCGACCAGAAGGATATAGCCGATACCGAGATCCATCGCCCACAGGCCGGGCCACGACAGTCCCAGCGGCGCAAGAATCCCGGCCAGCACGGCGGCGGGCATGACGACCAGCCCCATCGCCGGGACGGCAAGGATGTTCGCGATGAGGCCGTAGCGCGACAGGACGTTGAAATGGAAGGCCGAGATGGGGGCAGTTGCCAGCCCCGCCACGAAGGACGTGATCGCAACCCCGATCACCGGCCTGACGAACCGCCACCCCGAGCTCCAGGTTTCGCGCCACCAGGCCTTTCCGCGCAGCCATTCGAAGGTCGCGATCAGCGCCGTGGTCGCAGCGAAGGACATCTGGAAGCCGGCCTCCGTAAGGCTCTCCGGGCGGACCGCAAGCACGAGCGTCGCCGCAAGCGCAACGGACCGGAGCGTGAAGGCGGGGCGGTCGAGCATGACCGCGACCAGGACCACCGCCGTCATGATGAACGCCCGTTGCGTGGCGATGCTCGCGCCCGAAATCAGGAGATAGGCCGCTCCGGCCATGAGAGCGAAAACCGCAGCGATCTTCTTCACCGGGTAGTTCAGCGCCAGGGGCGGCACCAGTGCGAGTCCCCCTCGGACCAGAGCGAAGACAAAGCCCGAGAGGAGCCCCATGTGAAGACCGGATATGGCGAGGAGATGCGCGAGGTTGGAGGCGCGCAGGTCGTCGAGTGCTGCGGGATCGACTTCGGAGCGGTCTCCGGTCAGGATCGCCGCCGCGAAACCGGCATGTTCGCCGGGCATATGTGCATAAATGGCCGCCGAAAGCGCACGTCGCACCGCGAGAACACGCACACCGAAGCCGACCGCGCCATCATCTTGCGAATAGGCCTCGACCATCGGTGACCGCGTATAGCCGACAGCCCCCAGTTGCATGAACCAGGCCATGCGGCGGAAGTCGAAGGCTCCGGGTTCGGAGGGGGCCGAGGGAGGTGACAGACGGGCCTGCCCCAGAACCCGGAGCCCCGGCACGAGAATATGGCTGTCGCTGTCGGCTCCGAGCGACAATCTGACGCGCGCGGGGGTTCGGGCCGGCTCGACGCCGTGGATGATGACCCTGTCGAGGAGAATGCGCGGCCGGCCGCTACCCGAGCGATCGATATCGACGATCCGTCCCTCGACGTTTGCGGTCATCGCCCAGGGGAGGACCGGGGCCGCGACCTGGGCACTGCGCAGCGCGGCCAGTCCAAAGCCCACCAGCGGAAGCAGTGTCGCGATCAGGAGGAGCCGCAGGACGGGTCCCGCGCGCAAGGCGAGGAGCGCTCCGACAAGAGTTGCCAAGGCCAGGGAGATCAGGAGCTCGCGCGCCGGCTCTTCGGCGACCGAGAAATAGGCGCCGATACCGCAGGCAAGGAGAACCGGGCTCCAGAGCGGAATATGCGCACGTTGCAGCCACACCAGAGCCGCGAGGCGGTCGGTGACCACGTCCCTTGTTCTCCTGTCGGGAAATCGCCTAAGAAAACGCTAAGGCAATCATGGTTTCGGAGAGGTTAACGCATGCCCGCCGACAGTTCCGTCGACACGAACTCCTCTGACGGTGCTGTTGTCACGCGCTTCGCCCCCTCCCCGACCGGCTTCCTCCATATCGGCGGCGCGAGGACGGCTCTTTTCAACTGGCTTTATGCACGGCATTGCGGGGGCAGGTTTCTGCTCCGGATCGAGGATACCGACCGGGCCAGATCGACACCGGAAGCCACGGAAGCGATCCTCGAGGGCCTGACCTGGCTCGGACTCGACTGGGACGGCGCAGTCGTCAGCCAGGCCGAGCGGTCGGAAAGACATGCCGCTGTCGTCGACGAAATGCTGGCTCGGGGTGCTGCGTATCGCTGCTATTCGACACCGGATGAAATCGAGGCGTTCCGCGAGCAGGCCCGGAATGCCGGCCAACCGCCGCTGTTCCGCTCGCCCTGGCGCGATGCCGCCCCCGGCAGCGCCCCCGACGCACCTTTTTCCGTCAGGCTCAAGGCTCCGCGCGAGGGCGAGACGGTCGTGAACGATGCCGTGCAAGGGGATATCCGGTGGAAGAACGAGACCCTCGATGATCTGATCCTGCTGCGCTCGGACGGGACGCCGACCTACATGCTGGCGGTGGTCGTCGATGATCACGACATGGGCGTTACACATGTGATCCGCGGCGACGACCATCTGACCAACGCTGCCCGCCAGACCCTGATCTATCAGGCGATGGGTTGGCCGATCCCGATCTTCGCACATATCCCGCTCATTCACGGTCCCGACGGTGCGAAGCTCTCGAAACGGCATGGGGCGCTCGGTGTCGAGGGATACCGTGAAATGGGCTATCTGCCCGAGGCCATGCGCAACTATCTCGCTCGGCTGGGATGGAGCCATGGCGACGATGAATTCTTTTCGACGGAACAGGCCATCGACTGGTTCGACCTGCCGCAGATCGGCAAATCACCTGCCCGTTTCGACTTCGCCAAACTCGAGAATCTGTCGGGTCAGCATATCCGGACAGCCGATGATGCGAGGCTCGTGGAGGCGATCGCCGATTATCTTGCAGTGCAGCATTTGCCACCCTTGACCGATGATCAGCGCCACAAGCTTCTCGGCGCGATGCCGGGAATGAAGCAGCGGGCCAAGACGATCCCGCAACTGATTGAAATGGGTGCCTTTATCCTCGATCCGAACCCCAGTGTTCCTGACCCGAAAGCTGAAAAGATCCTGGCAAGTGTATCCCATGGTATGCTGAAAAGATTGACGACGCGACTGCAACATGTTAGCTGGAACGCGCACGACCTTGAGGCTGCGTTGCGCGACTTCGCGGAGTCCGAATCCCTTGGATTGGGCAAGCTCGCCCAGCCGCTGCGGGTTGCGCTGACCGGACGCACGGTCTCACCGAGCGTGTTTGACATGATGGAGGTGCTCGGGCCCGACGAATCGCTGGCCCGCATCACACGATACGCAGCCGATCTTCCGGCCGAAACCTGAGTGCGAGACACTCCCTCCGGGAGTCTGCAGAAATCGGCGGCCGTGCCGCGAGATCCCGTACAGACCAAGCCAACCGCGAAAACAGGGGACGAACATGATCGAGAAGGCCACCGATACCGCCACCCTCACCGTGAAGGGAAAAACCATCGAAATGCCGGTCTATTCCGGCACGATCGGTCCTGACGTCATCGATATCCGCAAATTGTACTCGGAGGCCGACGTCTTCACGTTCGATCCGGGATACACATCGACCGGATCCTGCCAAAGTGCGATCACCTACATCGACGGCGACAAGGGCGAACTGCTCTATCGCGGATATCCCATCGAACAGCTGGCGAACCAGTCGCACTTCCTCGAGGTCGCCTATCTGCTCTTGTACGGGGAGTTGCCGACGGCGGCTCAGATGGAGGATTTCGAGGGCCGGGTGACGAACCACACCATGCTGCACGAGCAGATGGCCTACTTCTTCCGCGGGTTCCGGCGCGACGCGCACCCGATGGCCATTGTCTGCGGCGCCATGGGCGCGATGTCCGCGTTCTATCACGACAGCACGGACATCAACGACGCCTGGCAGCGCGAAGTGGCGACGATCCGCATGATTGCCAAGATGCCGACCATCTGTGCCTGGGCCTTCAAGTACTCGATCGGCCAACCCTTCGTCTATCCGAACAACGCGCTCGATTACGCCTCGAACTTTCTCAACATGTGTTTCTCGGTTCCGGCGGCGGAATACGTCGTGGATCCGATCCTGAGCCGGGCGATGGATCGCATCTTCACGCTCCATGCCGACCACGAACAGAACGCATCGACCTCCACGGTGAGACTGGCCTCTTCCTCGGGCGCCAACCCCTTCGCCTGTATCGCGGCCGGCGTCGCCTGCCTGTGGGGGCCTGCCCATGGCGGCGCGAACGAGGCCTGCCTTCGCATGCTGCGCCAGATCGGCACGCCGGATCGGATTCCCGAATTCGTCGCGCGGGCCAAGGACAAGGACGATCCTTTCCGGCTCATGGGCTTCGGTCACCGCGTCTACAAGAACTTCGATCCGCGCGCGACGGTGATGAAGCAGTCGGCGGACGAAGTGCTCGGGCTGATGGGCATCGAGAACAACCCGACACTTCAGGTCGCGAAGGAACTCGAGAAGATCGCGCTGGAGGACGAGTACTTCAAGGAAAAGAAGCTCTATCCGAATGTGGATTTCTATTCGGGCATCATTCTGGATGCGATGGGCTTCCCCACCTCGATGTTCACGCCGATCTTCGCGCTCGCGCGCACCGTCGGCTGGATCACGCAGTGGAAGGAAATGCTCGAAGATCCGGCCCTCAAGATCGGCCGCCCGCGCCAACTCTATACCGGCGCGGTCCATCGTGACTATGTCGACGTCGAAAACCGCGGTTGAGCGGGAGTTCGGCGTAAAGAGACCACTCGATTGCCGAGGTCCGACTGACGGGCCTCGGCATCCGGACCCTTCGTCTTTTCGAGTGAAACCAAGGCTATGGATGATGCATCCAGGTGCCGCCGCTGTCGAAGATCGCAAGAAAGCTCGTGCTTGGTGAAATCGTCGGCGATCGGCACGTGCGATCCCCGGAGTTGGCGATGGGTTGGGCTCCTGCCTGCACATGAATTCTCAGTCGGTGACCGGGCACCGGGGCCGGTGCGGCAAACCGCACCTCCCGGTGAGGGGAACCTACCGCCCGGAGAACTTCTGCCCGCCGAGAGCGGACTTCAGCCGGCAATCCGCGAAAGGACCGAGCGCGCTGCTCGCAATCCAGGCGGGTCGCCGTTGCGGCCGAGAAGGATCATCGCGCGATCGGCGGTGGCAATCTGAGCCCTTGCGGCCTCGGGATCGTCGAGCAGTTTTTGAAGTGCAGGCACGATTTGGTCGGGAGAACATTGGTCCTGAAGGAATTCAGGAATTGCCCGCGTTTCCGTCACCAGATTGACCAGCGTCACCGTGTCGACAAGGAGAAGCCGGCGCACGATCGCCGCGGTCAGTGCGCCCGTGCGGTAGGCAACCACCTGGGCCGTGCGCGCCGCAGCCAGTTCGAGACTGACCGTACCCGATGCAGCCAGCGCCGCGTCGGCCGCGCCGAACGCAGACCATTTTCGCGCTTCCGCAGCCTCCGACGCGCAGTCGCGGGGATCCAGTATACGCGGCCATCCGGCGGAATCGGGGGGAAAGGCCGAAACGATCTCTTCGACCACCGGCGTCGCTGCCGGAACAATGACGGCAAGGTTCGGGTCGGCGTCCCGCAGGGTCCGCACGACCTCCGCAAACAAGCGGGCATGGCGTGCGACCTCGCTCTGTCGCGATCCGGGCAACACCAAGAGCAGCTTCTGGTCCGGCAGGATCCCCATCTCCTGCCGAAATGCGGCGGCAGCGACCGGGTCGGGCACGGGACGGGCCGCCACGGGGTGCCCTACGAAATCGCAGCTCATGCCGGCCGCCTCCATGTAGGGGGGCTCGAAAGGCAGCAGTGCGAGAACATGATCCACGACCCGGGCCATCTTTTCGGCCCTCTTCGGTCGCCATGCCCATACGGAGGGCGCAACGTAGTGAATGACCTTGAGTTCGGGGAGTCGCTTGCGGGCTGCCTTGGCCACCCGAAGACAAAAATCCGGACTGTCGATGGTAATCAGCGCATCCGGGCGAGCGCGCACGACCGCATCTGCCGTTTCGCGGATCCGGCGCAGCAGCGGCAGGAGCCTGGGCAACACCTCAGCGACGCCCATCACCGAGAGTTCGGCCATCGGAAACCGGCTCTCGAGACCCTGTGCGACCATGAATTCTCCGCCGATGCCTTCCAGCTGGACTGGCGCATCGGTTGACTGGCGCAGTCCGGCAATCAGATCGGCGCCCAACAGGTCTCCGGAAGGCTCGCCGGCGATCAGGAAGAACTTCAGCGATCGCGTCATTTCTTCGCCTCGCGGCCCCAGATGAAGAGACCTGCCGCGTCGGCAGCGGCGAGTGTTGCCGATCGTTCCAGCATGAGCACGCCACCCGCTTCGACCACGATCCCCGCCAGGCCGGCTTCGGACGCCCGGACGACGGTGGAGGGGCCGATAGCCGGAAGATCCATCCGGCGATCCTGACCCGGCTTCGGGCCCTTGAACAGCACACCGCGAGCCCCGCGGACATCGGGACGAAAGCCCGCGGCAGTATCGCGCACGAACTGCAACAGCGCATCCGTCCCTTGAATGGATTCGAGACCCAGACATATGCCCTGCGCGACCACCGCAGCCTGTCCTACATCGACAGGGCCCATGGCGGAGACTATTCGGGCAGCACGGTCCGCGTCGGAGCGATCAGCGTCGGTCGGCCTTGCGCGGGTCGGCACGCCGCTCGTCACCACGAGATCCGTGAGGATGTCCTGGGCTGCGACCATTCGAAACCCTTCATCCTCGAAGACCCTGGCAAGTACCCGGAGTGTTTCATCATCGCCTCTCTTCAGCTGGGGCAGCAGCTTCGGGGCGAGGCGCATCAATGTGAGATCGAAGCGGAGTGGGTTCAGCGAAGGTCGGACCATTCCGCCGGCGAAGACCACGCAATCGCACCCCGCGCTCCGGAGACTGGAGAACAGACGCCCGGGCTTCTCGAACTCGGCCTCGATCAGAGGGTGGTCAGCTTCCCAGTCGAACGGCTTGGGCGAAAACCGGACGATCCGATAGTTCGTGCCGGTCCGGGCGGCCTCTTCCGCGAGGAGGCGTGGCAGTGCGCCCTGCCCGGCTATGATCGCAAGTCCGCGCGAATGCAAACTCTCAGGCCGGAGGCAGGGTGAAGGACCGGGACGACCCCGCCTTCACGAAACCTACGATCTCGGAGACCAGAGGGTTGTCAGCGTACCGGCTTTCGACTGCCGACACGCGCTCGAGGAAAGTGCCTTCGCCGGTGAACATTTCGGCGAAGGCGGCGCGCAGGCCGGAGAGAACCTTGCGATCAACTCCCGACCGTTTGAGGCCCACCAGGTTGAGCCCGGCCAGACTGGCGCGGTTGCCTGTTACCGACCCATAAGGGATCACGTCGGCCGTCACGCCGGTCATGCCTCCGACCATGGCCCCGCGGCCGATCCGGACGAACTGGTGCACGGCGGATATGCCGCCCAGAATGGCTCCGTCTCCGACAATCACGTGCCCGGCCAGCGCGGAGTTGTTGGCGAAGATCACGTGGTTTCCGACGACGCAATCATGCGCCACATGCGTCCCCATCATGAAGAGACAGTCGTCGCCAATGCGGGTGACGCCGCCGCCACCCTCGGTGCCGGGGTTCATGGTGACATGCTCGCGAATTCTGTTGCGTGCGCCGATGATCAGCTGCGTCGGCTCGCCGGCATACTTCAGGTCCTGCGGCGCGTGCCCTATCGACGCAAATGGCCAGATCCGGGTGCTGTCCCCGATCCGGGTAATGCCCGCGACCGCGACATGCCCCTCGAGGACGACATCACAACCAAGAACGGCATTTGAGCCGACCAGACAATAGGGTCCAATGCGGCACCTTGGTCCGATGACCGCACCGGCTTCCACGATGGCTGTTGGATGAACCAATGCCGTGTCATCAATCGACATGGTTCACCCCTTCGTTTCCGCTTCTTCCGGCGACATTATCATCGCGGTGAACTCCGCTTCGGCCGCAAGCTTGCCTGCAACCTTGGCTTCACCGCGGAACTTCCAGATCTTGCTGCGGCCCCGGATGACGCTGACATGCAACTCCAGACGATCACCGGGCTGAACGACGCTCCGGAACTTGGCGGAGTCGATGCTCATGAAATACACCAGATTTCCGCTGTCCTGCATGTCGAGCGTTTCGACGACGAGCACTGCGGCGGTCTGTGCCATGGCTTCGATGATCAACACACCGGGCATGACCGGCCGCACCGGAAAGTGTCCCTCGAAATGCGGCTCATTTGCCGTGACATTCTTGATGCCTACGGCGGAAATTCCCGATCTGATCTCTTCAACTCGATCGATCAGGAGGAATGGGTATCGGTGAGGGATCATCCGCTTTATCGCGAGAATGTCGGCCGAAACCGGTTCAGTACCGTCGGTCACTCCTGTCCTCCGTCGATGGTTGGCTGCGGTTGGGTGGTCGAACTGGGTTCGGACGTGTTTTCCGGGGCGAGTGTGGCATCGATCGCCAGAATGATCTCGTCGGTTATGTTGATGGACTGATCCGACAACAAGACGCTCGTTTCGTCGAAGATCGCGGCCGCGCCGTGGCGCTCCATCGCCGCGACAAGCAGAGGCGCGATCTGACCGAAGAACTGGCGCCGGCTCAGGTCGAGGCGTTGTGCCAGTGCGGCCGACCGGGCGTCCTGTAGACGACGCGCCTCGACGACCTCGGCATCGAATTCGTCCGCCAGAGCCCGGAACTCTTCGGGCGTGATTTCGGCCCGCAGGCTGGCGATTTCCCGTTCCCGCGCTTCGAAATCGGCGTCGATCGCGCGGGCCTCCTGGCGCAGTTCCTCGGTTGCGGTCTCTTCCTCCTCGAGCAGGGCACGCCCGGTTCTCGATCCGGTCAGCAAGCGCTCCTGATTGACGAAAAGAAATTCCGTCTGCATCGGCTCGCGCGGCACCGGCTGGCCGAGAGCGGGCGATGTCGAGCCGATGGCGCCGACGAGCATGGCGCCCAGAACGACAGATGGCAGGGACCGGAACTTCATGCTCAGAAACGGGATTCGATGGCGAAGCGGAACTCTTCGGTCTGGTCTCCCTCGACGGTCTTGATCGGGAAGGCGTAGTTGAAGCGTAGCGGCGCGAATGGCGTGTCGACAAAGAGGCTGAGCCCGGCAGAGGCCCGAAGCTCGAAGGCATCGTCCACCTCACCCATGCTGCCGTTGATATCGTCGAGCCCCCAGAGAGAGCCCGCATCCGCGAACACACCGCCGAATATGCCGTATTCCTCCGGCAGCCCCAGCGGAAAGCTCGCATCGAGCCTGAGGATACTGAAGAAATTGCCGCCGAGGGCTTCGTCGACTTCGAGGTCTTCCTGCGGTGGCAGGCACTCACCGACATCGCAGAAGTCGCGCGGACCGATGCCATTCCGCGCGAAGCCCCGGAAGCTGTCTCCGCCGGCGTTGAAGCGGTCGGTGATACGCGTACCCTGGTCTGAAAAGATCGCACCCCCTTCGAGCGTTGCCGAAAGGATGAGATCCTCCTCGAAGAAGCTGGTGAAGGCCCGGGCCGTTCCACTGGTCTTGGAGTGCGTCACGTCTCCTCCCAGCCCGGCAAACTCCTGGTTCAATGTGAGAATGAAGCCGGCGCTCGGGTCGACGACCGAGTTGCGCCGGTCGAAAGCATAGGTGAACGCCACCGCTGAGGTCACGAGCTCACCCTCTTCCGCGATGATGATCCGCGACGTGTCTGAAGCGACATCGAGGATTCCGTCGTTCGACAGACGGTAGCGCAGCACGAGGCGGCCGTTTTCGCTCAAGGGAAATCCGACCCGCGGCTCGAAACCCAGATTGGTTTGCTCGAAGGTCTGTTCCGAGAAGTTACGTTGACGGTAATAGATGTTGAAACCGGCCAACAAATCCCGGTCGAAAAGCTGGGGTTCGACGAAACCAAAATCGAAATTGCCGAATTCCCGGTTTGCTGCGACCGACGCGGATATGGTCTGCCCACGACCGAGGAAGTTCCGCTCGGTAATTCCCACCTGCGCGGTCAGTCCTTCGTTCGTCGAAAATGCGCCGCCGAGATTGAGCGATCCGGTGGATTGTTCTTCCACCTCGACTTCAACGAGGGCGCGTTGTGGAGAGGAGCCTTCGAGGACGGTGACGGAAGCGTTTGAAAAATAGCCAAGACCGCGGATACGGTCTTCGGCGTCGCTGATCTCGCGTGCATTGAACGCATCGCCCTCGACGACGCGGAACTGGCGCCGGATCACCCGATCAAGGGTTCGGTTGTTGCCCGATATGTCGATGCGCTCGATGAACACGCGCTCGGCTTGCTGGAGTTCAAAGACAATGTTGATCCGATTGTTGACCGGGTCGCGATCGACCTGCGGCTGAATATCGACGAAGGCGAAGCCCTGCTGGCCGGCTTGAAAAGCCATGCGCTCGATCACGCGATCGATGATGGCGATGTTGTAGATCCCGCCGCCGGTCAGAGGTTGCAGCAGCGGTTCGAACTGCGCCGCGTCAAGACCCGGAACTTGCGAAGAAACCCCGATGCTGCCGAAATTGTAGATTTCGCCCTCTTCGACCGTGAAGGTCAGGAAAAAACCTGTGCGCTCCCGGGCCAGTTCGGCGGTCGCGGACACCACACGAAAATCGGCGTAGCCGCGCTGAAGGTAGAACTGCCGCAGCAGTTCGGCATCAAATTCGAGCCGGTCGGCATCATAGTTCGTGCCCCCGAAGATGAAGCTCAGCCAATTGGACTGGTTGGTCTGGATCGCCCGCAAAAGCCTGCGGTCCGAATAGGCTTCGTTGCCGATGAAGCTGACCCTGTCCACATCCGTCGTCCGACCTTCGAAAACCTCGAAAATCAGATCGACGCGATTTCCGGGGCGCCTGATGATCACCGGGCGCACTTCGGACGCAAATCGACCTGATGCGCGGTATGCTTCTATGATGCGCTGTGCGTCCGCCTCCGCAACCTGTGCCGAATAGGCAAGCCGCGGGCGCAATTCGACCACAAGGGTCAGATCTTCGTCGCTCAGGCTGTCGTTTCCCTCGAAAGCGATCTGGTTGATGATCGGATTCTCGACGACCGTTATCAGAAGGCGCCCCGCCTCGGGCTGAACCTGCACGTCTTCGAAAAGCTGTGTCTCGAAAAGCCGCCGGACTGCGAGATTGAGTTCCGACGGGGTTACCGGCTGGCCCGGCTCCAGCCCGGCGAAGACGCGCACCGTATCCGCTTCGATGCGCTGGTTCCCGGCGACATCTATTCGGCTGTAAGTCGCCGTTCCCTGCGCATTGGTCAGTTGAGACGGCAGCAATGCCGCCAGAAAACACAGGAGTAACGACAGGCGGATGAACGCCCGTCTTGCCCGATTCTGCCGCTGCCCCATCGGCGACCGCCCTTCTCGTATCTGCCCCCGGACGGTTTTCCGCCCCTTGCCGTCAGCCTACCAGGCGAACGATATCATTGTAGGTAGCAAATACCATCAGTAGTAGGATCAAGCCAAGACCTATCGACATGGCGATGTTCATCACCGCAGGACTGGGCGGGCGGCCGCGGATCGCTTCGATGACGAAGGCAACGAAGTGGCCGCCATCGAGGACGGGGATCGGAAACAGGTTGAGCATGCCGATCGCCGTGGAAATGACCCCAATCAGGATGATGAAGCTCAGAAAGCCCTGCTGCGCGGTTTCTCCCGAAATCTGTGCGATTCCCAGTGGTCCCTGAAGATTGTCGGCTCCGAGGTTGCCGAAGATCATGTGCTTCATGCCGTTGAGCGACTGGGTGATCACATCGACCATCCGCTCGATTCCGTATCCCACGGCGGTCCAGGGTGCTGGGGTTTCGGTGGCGGGCAGGTAAAGCGCGGCGCCGGCGACGCCGATCATGACGCGCTTTTCAAAACCGCCTTCACCGTCCTCGGTGTCCCGCTCGGTGGGCGTGATATCCAGCGTGAGTTCATCTCCGCCGCGCCATATGTCGAGCGGGATCGCGCGATCACCGGACGCGAGAATGACCTGGCGCAAATCCTCGAACGAAGACAGATCCACGCCGTCCGCGCGGATGATCACGTCTCCACGTTCCAATCCGGCAGCACTTGCCGGCGACAGCGGCTGGACGCCCTCCACAACCGGTGGAAAGGCATAGGGCACCTCGAACTCGAGACGCTCTTCATCCCGCTCGACGGTCATGGTCATCGGCCCGGACGGGGACATGTCGAGCGCCACAGCGTAGATTTCCGCGAAATCTCCGACGGGTGTGCCGTTCACCTCGAGGACGACGTCACCCGGAAGAAGCTGATGCTCGATGCCCGGCAAGGCTCCGACCGTACCGATGGTCGGCCGCTCGGTCGGGACGCCCTGCCACATCACCACACCGGAAAACACCGCGATCGTGAGAAGGAAGTTGAAGAACGGACCGGCCAGCACGGTGAGCATCCGCTTCCATACGGCTGCGCCATGAAAGCTCCCGGCTCGTTCGTCGGCACTCAAGCGGTCGAGCGCGCTTTCGTCGGCCCGGCTTGACCCGTCGCTATCGCCCAGGAACTTCACGTAGCCGCCCAGGGGAACGGCCGCGACCTGCCAGACCGTGCCACGCCGGTCCGGTCTCGACCAGAGGACCGGCCCGAAGCCGATCGAAAAAACCTCGGACCGGATGCCGAGCCAGCGGGCAACGATGTAATGGCCGTATTCGTGGACGAATACGACAATTCCAAGGACGACCACGAACGGAAAAACCGTCGCGAGAAAACCGCCAACCAGAGGGATGTTCGCTATCAGGTCCATTGAGCCACTCTCACGCGATCGCCAACAACCGGGTCGCCACCGCATGACGTGCGGCGGCATCCAACTGCTGCACATCGCAAAGACTGTAACTGGAGGTCTTCGCTGCGGCTTCGGACCCGAGACTGTCTAGGACATGTTCAACCAGTCCGGCCATGTCAAGGAATCCGATACGATTGGAGATAAACGCATCGAGGGCGGATTCCTTGGCGGCATTGAACACGGCGCCAGTAAGGCCGCCTGACTCCATCACCTCTCGGGCGAGACGAAGAGCGGGAAATCGCTTCGTATCGACGGGGGCGAATTCGAGGCGACCGATGGAGGCGAGGTCGAGCCTCTCCACCGGGAGCTCTTTTCTGTCGGGCCAGTTCATTGCGAAACCGATCGAGCCACGCATGTCCGCCGGACCGAGTTGGGCGATGATGGCCCCATCGCGGAAACCGACCATGGAGTGAATGATGGATTGCGGATGAACGACGACCTCGATGCACCGGGCGGGAACGTCGAAGAGAACTTTTGCCTCGATGAGTTCCAGCGCCTTGTTGAACATCGAGGCGCTGTCGATCGATATCCGCTGCCCCATCTCCCAATTCGGATGCGCCGCGGCCTGCCGCGGTGTGGCCTCTGCCATTCTTGCCAGCGTCCAGTCCCGAAACGGGCCGCCTGAAGCCGTCAAGATGATCCGATCAATCGCCCCTCGATCCTCACCGTTCAGTGCCTGGAAGATGGCGCTATGCTCACTGTCGACGGGCAAGAGCCGGGTTCCATGCTTGGCGCAGGTGTCCAGAAACAACTGGCCGGCACAAACCAGGCTTTCCTTGTTGGCCAGTGCCACGACGCCGCCATGTTCAGCCGCCTTCAGCCCCGGAGCGAGCCCGGCGGCACCGACGATCGCGGACATCGTCCACTCGACCGGCTCGGAAGCTGCGCTCACCAGGGCGTCCGGACCGGCCAGTGCCTCTACGCCGCTGCCTTCGAGAGCCGCGCGCAACGGCTCCAGCAGGTCAGGTTCCGAGGTCACGGCGACGCTGGCGCCGAGCCGTCGGGCCTGACGGGCAAGCAGATCGATATTCCTCGCACCGGACAATGCAACCACATCGTAGCGCTCGGCACCGCCTTGAGCTTCGATCAGCGAAACCGTGTTGCAGCCGATGGACCCGGTAGATCCGAAAATGCTGACTTTCCGTCGCATGCCGTCAGCCTCCGGGGAGCCCCATACCCACCCTGTCGAGGATGAGAAAGATGATGGTTCCGCCCATGACGCCATCCAGTCGATCCATCACACCGCCATGACCCGGGATCAACTGACTGGAATCCTTGACGCCAAACCTCCGCTTCACCGCACTTTCGAGCAGGTCCCCGCCCTGCGACCCTATCGCAACGGCAATGCTCACGAGGGTTACCCTCACGACCGGCCATCCCGAGGACAGCGCCGCTGCGAAGATCACGCCCATCACTGCCGCAAGGAACAGGCCGCCGAAGGCTCCCGACCATGTCTTGCCAGGGCTGACTGCGGGCCAGAGCTTGCGACCGCCGATCCGCCGCCCGACGAAATAGGCACCAACATCGGCAGCAACCACGACGAGCACGAGCCACAGAATGAGAATGAAGCCATCCTCGTGGCGCAACCGCAGATCGAGAAGCGCGCACATTGCGAGGCCCATGTAGACAGCCCCCGGAGCGAGCAGCCGCGCTTGCGGACGCCGAACCTCTCCGACAAGGGCCGAAACGGCGAACAGAACGAGAAGCCCTGCCCCGAGGGCGTCGAAGCCGGTTGCCAGCACGGCAGCTGCTCCGCCCAACCAGAGAGGAACGAGCCAATTCAGTTGGGCGCCTCCTGGCGCACTCAGCATGCGCTCGTATTCCCAGAGCATGGCCAGCAGAAGAACCAGAATGAGCATTCCCGCCCACACGCCGCCCAGCGCAAGCGCCGTCAGCGTGATACCTCCGAGAACCAATGCCGAAAGCAATCGCTGACGGAGATCCTGAAAGCGGCCGGTCGATGTCGCCGACTCCGGAGGTTTTGAACTCACCCGACCACGGCTCCGAACCGCCGCTCACGACGTCCGTAGCTTCTCACATGGGTCGCAAAAACCTCGGCCGTAAAATCCGGCCAGCGTGTTTCGACGAAGGCGAACTCGGAATAGGCAGACTGCCAAGGCAGGAACCCCGATACCCGGAATTCGCCGGATGTACGCAGGATCAGATCCGGATCTGGCAGGCCGCAGGTGTCGAGATGCTCTTCGATGGTTGCCGGAGTGATGTCTTCGGCCGCCAGACGGCCTTCGCTGACAGCCTCGGCAACGCGCCTCGTGGCACGAAGGATCTCGTCCCGCCCCCCGTAATTGATCGCCACCGTCAGATGAAGGCGATCATTGGAGGAGGTCTGCGCCTCCAGACCCGCCATCTGGACCCGAAGCTCCGAATCCAGCCGATCGTGGGACCCGATAAAGCGGACGCAGACCCCTTCGGCACAAAGCCGCGCTCCTTCCTTGCGGATATATCGACGAAAAAGCCGCATGAGACCCTGGACCTCCTGAACAGGTCTCTTCCAGTTCTCGGTGGAAAAGGCGAACAGCGTCAGATGGGAGATGCCGAGATCGGGGCAGCTCTCGACGACCTCGCGCACACGATCGGCCCCGCGCCGGTGGCCCTCCAATCGCGGCAATCCGCGATCCTGTGCCCAACGCCCGTTGCCATCCATGATTATGGCGACATGCGAAGGACCGCCATCAGCACTCGTCATTTCCCGTGTGTCGCGCATTCGAACCGACGCCTCTCGTACATGTCCGGCAATACGCCGGCCAGGCAGCATTCCTAGACCTGCATGATCTCTTCCTGCTTCGCGCTCAGAGCCGCATCCACGCGGGCAATGGCCGAATCCGTAAGTTGCTGGATTTCGTCCGACCAGATCTTGTGGTCGTCCTCCGCCATGCCATCGGCCTTCGCCTTCTTCAATTGATCCATGCCGTCACGGCGCACGTTGCGGACTGCCACGCGGGCCTGCTCGGCGTAGTGCCCGGCGACCTTCGCAAGCTCGCGACGTCGCTCCTCGTTGAGTTCGGGTATCGGCAGCCGCAGGATGGTGCCGTCCATCTGCGGATTGATTCCAAGCCCGGAATTCCGGATCGCCTTGTCGACCGCGTTCACGAGGCTCTTGTCCCAGACGTTTATCACTACCATCCGTGGCTCGGGTACGTTGATCGTACCCACCTGATTGATGGGAGTCGAAGAGCCGTAGGCTTCGACAGTCACCGGGTCGAGCATCGACGCCGAGGCTCGACCCGTGCGCAGGGACGCAAATTCGGTGCGGAGTGCTGCAAGAGCACCATCCATACGCTTGCCCAAGGCCTCAACATCGATTTCCTCATCTGACATCACATTCTCCCTGTCCCGACACTGACCTCAAGAAGGTTCAACAACAGTGAATTGGCCTTCTCCCCGCACTATTCCGGCGAGGCCCTGCGGGGTATCGAGTGAGAACACGATGATCGGCAAACCGTTGTCTCGGGCGAGAGCAATCGCCGAAGCGTCCATGACCTTCAAGTTTTTTTGGAGGACCGTATCGTAGCTCACGCGGTCAAACCGCTTCGCATCCGGGTTCTTCTTGGGATCGCTGTCATAGACACCGTCGACCTGAGTCCCCTTGAAGATCGCCTCGCAGGACATCTCCGACGCCCTCAACGTGGCTGCGGTATCGGTCGTGAAATAGGGGTTCCCGGTACCAGCGGCGAAAATCACCACGCGGCCCTTCTCGAGATGGCGCACGGCACGCCGCCTGATGTAGGGCTCGCAAACCTGAGACATCGGAATCGCGGAGATCACCCGCGTCGGCATTCCGGCCGCTTCGATCGCGGATTGCATTGCCAACGCATTCATCACCGTGGCCAGCATCCCCATGTAATCGGCGGTCGTTCGCTCCATGCCTTGCGCGCTGCCCTGAAGACCACGAAAGATGTTGCCTCCGCCGATCACCAGGCAAATCTCGACGCCTTGCGAGCCCAGTTCCGCCACCTGTTGCGCGATACGCGCCACGGTTGGGGGATGCAGGCCGTACTGCGAGGGGCCCATGAGAGCTTCGCCGGATATCTTGAGAAGAATTCGCCTGTAGGCAGGCGAGGTCCCCGAAGCCGGCTGCGTCGACATACTCGCAACGCCATCCGTCATCCTGCAACCTCACTGCTCACCGACGCGCCACAAACTGTCGGAAAACAATCCGATGTTCAATGCGAAAACAGGGCTTCAATCCTGCCGGAATTCGGCAGGTACCGGACGCCTGCCGCTCATCGGGCTTGCTCAAAGGCCCGCTGTCTTGGCGACCTCCGCGGCGAAATCCTCTTCTTCCTTCTCGACGCCCTCGCCGACGGCGAGCCGCGCGAAGCCCGTGATCGTGATGCCGGCCGCTTCTGCAGCCTGTCCGACGGTGATGTCAGGATTTATCACGAATTTCTGCTTCAGGAGCGTGACCTCCTCGAAGAACTTGTTCATTCGGCCGACGATCATCTTCTCGATGACCTGATCCGGCTTGCCGCTTTCGCGCGCCTGTTCAGTCAGAACCGCCTTTTCGCGGGCGATGATATCCGGGTCGAGATCTGCTTCCGAGAGAGACGCCGGGCTTGTGGCCGCAACGTGCATCGCGATCTGCCTGCCGACGTCGCTGTCAGTTCCCGTGAAGGCAACCAGAACGCCAATCTTTCCAAGCCCGTCCGCGACCGCATTGTGAACGTAGGCCGCAACCGAGTCACCCTCGACCCGTGCCAGACGACGAACCGTCATGTTCTCGCCGATCGTGGCGACCTTCTGGGTCAGAACTTCCTCGACGGACTTGCCGTCCATATCGGCCGCCTTGAGCGCGTCGATGCTCTCCACACCGGTTGCAATCGTGGCGATGGCAGACACCATTGCCTGAAAGTCGGCATTTCGGGCAACGAAGTCGGTCTCGGAATTGACTTCAACCGCGACGCCAACTCCGTCCTTCACGGCGACGCCGACAAGACCCTCGGCGGCTGTCCGGCCGGACTTCTTGGCGGCCTTCGCCAGTCCCTTGGTCCGGAGCCAGTCGATGGCTGCCTCCATGTTCCCATCGGTCTCGGTGAGGGCCTTCTTGGCGTCCATCATACCGGCGCCGGACGCATCGCGCAGTTCTTTTACCATTGCTGCGGTGATCGACATCATCGCTCTCCTCGGTTTCTTGGTCTCGTCGTCAGGTCCGTCGGGACACGGCGCACAGAAAAACACGCGACAATCGCGGGGTCAGGAATCAGCGGCTGCCTTGGTGTCGGCCGTCTCGGTGATGACAGTCTCGGTCGCTTCCGCCACCTCGGCGACTTCCTCTTCCGGGGCCTCCTCGAGCCCGCCGACATCGATGCCGGCCGACCCCATCTGAGCAGCCATCCCCGAAATCGCCGCGCGGGCAACCAGATCGCAGTAGAGTGCTATCGCGCGCGCCGCATCGTCGTTCCCGGGGATCGGGTAGTCGATACCCTCGGGCGATGAATTGCTGTCGAGAACGGCGATGACCGGAATTCCGAGCTTTCTCGCCTCGAGTACCGCGAGATCTTCCTTGTTCGTATCGATTACGAACAGCAGATCGGGCACGCCGCCCATTTCCCGGATTCCGCCGAGCGACATCTGGAGTTTGCTCTGCTCACGCTCGAGGCCGAGGCGCTCCTTCTTGGTCAAGCCCTCCGCCCCGCCTTCGAGCTTCTCGTCGATCGACTTGAGCCGCGAAATCGAATTCGAAACGGTCTTCCAGTTGGTCAGCGTTCCGCCGAGCCATCTGTGGTTCATGTAGTACTGGGCCGAACGCTCCGCCGCGTCGGCGATTGCCTTCTGTGCCTGACGCTTGGTGCCGACGAACAGGATCCGACCGCCCTTGGCCACCGTCGCCTGAACCACCTGCAGGGCAGCATCGAGGAGCGGAACGGTCTGGGTAAGATCGAGGATGTGGATACCGTTGCGATCGCCGTAGATGTACGGCCCCATGCGCGGGTTCCAGCGATGTGTCTGGTGTCCGAAGTGGACGCCGGCTTCCAAAAGCTGGCGCAGGGAGAACTCGGGAAGAGCCATCGTAGTCATTCCTTTCCGGTTTGGACCTCGGCGGAGAGAAGAGCCTTTCGGCCCAACCGGTGGACGTTCGGGAATTTCTCTCCCGAAAGCGCCGCGACTCCGCCTGTGGATTGCGTGGCGTGCTGCTAGACCGTTTGTCTGTAATTGGCAACCCCACCCATGAAGCCGTTCGTCCCCAGCCTTGAAAATCGACAACGACAGGATCCTTGGCTGGTGGAAGGAACGGTTGTTAAGTCTGGTGTGAACGGGAATGCGACACCATGACGAAACTCGAATCCTGCCTGTGTATCGGTGCGGCCCATTGGGACATCATCGGGCGCATGGCCAACGACCGGGACGACGCCGGCAGAGATTGCCCCGGCACGGTGGTTCGCAGGCCGGGCGGGGTTGCGCTCAACGCGGCTGTCGTTCTCAAGGCCAGTGGCATTCCCGTCACGCTGAGTGCCGCGATCGGTCGGGATGATCCTGGCGAGACCCTAGCCGGACGGATCGCGGCGTCAGGCATCGGCTGCGAGGCGTTGCTTCGCGTGGACGGCGCGACGGACAGCTATGTCGGAATCGAAACGTTTGCCGGCTCTCTTCTCGGAGCCGTTGCAGACTGCCGGCTCCTGGAAGCCCACGGCACGGCGCTGGCCCATCGCGCAATCGACTGGATCAGGGCCCATGAACCCACACGCGTGGTTCTGGACGGCAATCTTCCAGAAGCTGCGATCAGGGCCGTGCTGGCCGGGACATTACAAGAGGTCTCGGTGCTGGCAGCGAGTTCGGCCAAGGTTGATGCTCTCTCGCAATTGCCGGATCGGCACAGAATCTCGCTCTACGCAACTCGTGTCGAAGCCGAGGTGCTGCTTCGGGTGGCCGCTTTCCCGGATGCCGTTACCGCGGCCATCGCGCTGAAGAATGCCGGTTTTGCGAGCGCCACCATCACCGATGGTGCCGGCGACGCGGCCAGCGCCGGCCTCGGTTTCGTCGAGAGAGCAACCCCGCCGACCGTGAGAATTGTCCGGATTACCGGTGCCGGCGACACCTTCGCTGCGGCCCACATTTCCGCGCTTGCGAAGGGTGAAGGACAGCTTGATGCTCTGCGGATCGCGATCGAGGCCGCAGCCCACCACATATCGACGGACACCGCATGATCCCTCCCCTGGCCGTTACGCCCGAAATCAGGAACGCCATCGCCAACGGCGAACCCGTCGTCGCCCTTGAATCGACCATCATCACCCATGGCATGCCATCCCCGGTCAATCTCGAGACTGCGCGGGCGGTCGAAGCCGAAATCCGCGAAGCGGGCGGAATTCCGGCGACGATCGCGGTCTTCGGGGGGCGCATTCATGTCGGGCTCAGCGCAGAGGAACTCGACTGGCTGGCAGGGCAGCGGGACGTCAGGAAACTGTCACGTGCCGATCTGGCTTTGGCGTTGGTCGAAGGCGCAACTGGGTCGACCACGGTCGCTGCCACGATGATCTGCGCCCATCTCTCCGGAATCGAGGTGTTCGCGACCGGCGGAATTGGTGGCGTACATCGCGGTGCGGAACGAGACTTCGACATTTCTGCCGATCTCGCGGAACTCGCGCAAACCCCCGTGACCGTCGTGGCCAGCGGAGCCAAGGCAATCCTCGACCTTCCCGCCACTCTGGAGGTGCTGGAAACGAATGGTGTGCCGGTCATCGCCTTCGGTCAGAACGAGTTTCCGGCATTCTGGTCAAGAAGCTCCGGCCTCCCCGCCCCGTCGCGCCTGGACGATCCCGCGTCGATTGCCGCCGCACACCTGATGCGCCAACGGCTGGGCCTGCCGGGCGGCCAGTTGATCGCCAATCCGATCCCCTTGGCGGACGAGATCCCACCCGACGTTATCGTGCCTCTTGTCACCGAAGCGATCGACGCCGCACACCGGGCCGGCATCGCCGGGAAAGATGTCACACCCTTCCTGCTCGCGCGAATTTCCGAGCAGTCACGAGGCGCAACACTTTCCGCCAATATCGCGTTGGTGCGGTCGAATGCGCGGCTTGCTGCCCGCATTGCCGCGGAACTGGCGCGACAAAAGGCTGAATAGCCCGGCCTGCGACAGCGATGCTTGTGCACTGCCGCATTGCACCCTAATTGAGTATGCAGCTCAAATTCATCAGGATGTCGCCCGATGGCAAAGAAACCCGTCCGTAGACGGACGCCACCCACGCCGGGCCTTTTCCAGAGGTTCCGACGCGACTTCCTGACCGGACTTGTCGTCGTATTGCCAATGTTCCTGACGGTTTACATCGTTTGGGGGACAATCGGCTTCATCGACGATCGGGTCCTTCCGTTGATCCCGGACGGCTACAATCCCGAGAATATTTTCGGCCGCAACATTTTTGGCCTCGGCGTCATCGTCTTTCTGGTCTTCACGACCATGGTCGGCGCGTTGGCCAAGGGCCTCATCGGCCGGCAAGATACTCGGGATGGGGGAGCGGGTCGTCGAGCGCATGCCCGTTGTCAGATCCGTCTATAACGGCCTGAAGCAGATCGTCGAAACCATCTTCAGCCAGACGAACAGCTCCTTCCAGAAGGCCTGTCTGATCGAATATCCGCGCCGTGGCATCTGGGCAGTAGCCTTCGTGTCGACGGACGCAAGAGGCGAAGTTCTGTCCGTATCCGGTGAAGAGGACATGCTTTCGGTATTCCTGCCGACGACCCCCAACCCGACGTCTGGCTTCCTTCTTTTTGTTCCACGCGAGGATGTCAGGCCTCTCGAAATGTCGATCGAAGAAGCCGCGAAACTCATAATTTCGGCGGGTCTCGTGAGCCCGCCCGAATCCGGAACGATGCCCATCGCTGCCCGCAAGGGCCCCGGAGCCAGGTCCGCTTCGAGGACATGACACTTCACTGGTCGCGTCGCAAAACTGTCGGCATACTGTCGCGTTGGGTGACTATCGAATTGAGCAGTGCGATGTCGCGCACGAAGGGAGAACGACATGAAGATCGCAGTTCTTGGAGGCGATGGGTTCGTGGGGTGGCCGACCGCCTTGCATCTTTCGGATGCCGGCCACGACGTGCACATCATCGACAACCTGTCACGTCGGTGGATCGATACCGAGCTCGGCGTGCAGTCGCTGACCCCGATGGATTCGATCCAGGAACGCACGCGGATCTGGCATGCCGAAACCGGACGGCGCGTGCAGTTCCAGTTGCTTGACCTGGCCCGGGACTATGACCGCCTGAAGGCATGGCTGACCGAACATCGGCCTGATGCGATCGTTCATTTCGCCGAACAGCGCGCGGCGCCCTACTCGATGAAGAGCGATCATCACAAGGTCTACACGGTCAACAACAACGTCTCCGCGACACACAACCTGCTTGCTGCCATGGTCGAGACGGGGATCGACGCCCATCTCGTCCACCTCGGCACCATGGGCGTCTATGGTTATTCGACAATCGGTGCGGCGATCCCCGAGGGCTATCTGCCCGTGACCATCGGAACACTCGACGGAAGTTCTGTCGAACAGGAAATCCTCTACCCGACCAGGCCCGGCTCGGTCTACCACATGACGAAGTCACTCGATCAGATCCTGTTCCAGTTCTACGCCCAGAATGACGGCCTGCGCATCACCGACCTTCATCAGGGCATCGTCTGGGGCACACACACCGAGCAGACCCGCCGGCACGAGCAATTGATCAACCGGTTCGACTACGATGGCGATTACGGCACGGTGCTGAATCGTTTCCTGATCCAGGCCGCCATCGGATACCCGATCACCGTACACGGGACCGGCGGACAGACGCGGGCCTTCATCCATATCCAGGACAGCGTGCGATGCATCGAACTGGCGATCAAAGACGCGCCAAGGAGCGGGGAACGCGTCAAGATTTTCAACCAGATGACCGAGACGCATCGGGTGCGTGATCTCGCCAAGATGGTGTCATCTCTGACGGGTTCGGAGGTTGCCTACCTCCCCAATCCGCGCAAGGAAGCTGCCGAAAACGATCTTGTGGTGCGCAACGATCAGTTCCTGTCGCTTGGCCTCGATCCGATCACGCTCCGCGACGGACTGTTGGCAGAGGTCGTCGACGTGGCACGCAAATATGCCTACCGTGTGGATCGGAGCCGCGTCGCGGCCGTTTCGGCCTGGACACGGGAGATCGCCACGCGCATCGAACGTGACCCCGAGCATCGCGGACTCAAATCGGTCTCGTGAGCGAAGCCGGACCACGCCTGTCGGCACCATGCAGTGCCGATTTCGCTTATGTCACGCTTGTGACCAACGCGGACTACCTTCCCGGCGCAATTGCTCTGATCCGCTCGCTGCGAAGGAGCGGCACCGAGGCCGCGTTCGTGGTGATGCACACCTCCGCCATATCCGGCGAACGGCTGTTTCCACTTGTGCAACTGGGTGCGATCCTCGCCGAATGCGACCTTCTCCCGACCTCGGCGGAATTCAACGAAGCGCATAGCCGCCGCAATCAGCATGACCGGGCTCCGTTCACCAAGGGGGAGAAACCGGCCTTCCACACCCCGCTCGACAATTTCGTGAAGCTCCGGCTGTGGCAGCTTCCCTTTCGGAAAGTGGTGTTTCTCGATGCTGACACGCTGGTGCTGCGAAACATCGACCGGCTGTTCGAGTATCCGGAATTCTCCGCCGCCCCGAACGTCTATGAAAGCCTCGTTGACTTCCGGAGGTTGAATTCCGGTGTCTTTGCGGCGAGGCCGTCCGACGTGACTTTCCAGGAGATGCTCGAGCGTCTCGATTGCCCCGACGCATTCTGGCGCCGTACCGACCAGAGCTTTCTGCAGGAGTTCTTTCCCGACTGGCATGGCCTGCCGGTCTACGACAACCTGCTGCAATATGTCTGGTTCAATCTGCCGGAGCTCTGGGACTGGTCACAAATCCGGGTGCTGCATTTCCAATACGAGAAACCATGGGATCCCGAGAACCGAAAGCGAGATGCCCTCGCTCCGCTGATCGCGCTCTGGCAGGCGTTTCATTCCGGAGTGGGTATCCCCGATGATCTCACGTCCCTACCCCTGCCCGATCGATGCATGTCCTGATCACCGGCGCGAGCGGCATTGCAGGCCGGTTTATTTCGGCGCGCCTCGAAACACTCGGCCACCGCGTCACTTCGCTCGGGCGGAATTCGGGCGATTTGCCGTGGAACCTCGCTGACACCCGACCGGACCTGCCGGACGCGGACGCAATCGTTCATTGCGCGTTTCATCATCAGCCGGGTTTCTATCGCGGCGGCGAAGGCGACGATCCTGAAACCTTCATGCGGCTCAATCTGACCGGGAGTCTCGCTCTCTTCGAGGCCGCCAGACGCCGGAACATCGACCGGATCGTCCTGATCTCGAGCCGGGCGGTTTACGGCGATCATCGCCGCGGCGAAATCCTGCGGGAAGATGACCCGATTGCACCGAATTCGCTCTATGGGCAGATGAAGGTCGCCCTCGAGGACGCGCTGCGTGACCGCCCGGATGCAGCGATCCTGCGGGCAACCGGCATATACGGCCGACCTCCCGGCTCCGGAGAGCACAAATGGAGCGGTCTCTTCCGCGACTACCTCGCAGGATGCGAGGTGGCGGCGCGTTGCGGATCCGAGATCCACGGTGACGACCTTGCGGACGCGGTCGCGCGGGTGCTCACTGCTGCTGTGGATCGACTCGGCAGGGGGGTCTTCAATGCCTCTGATATCCTGCTTGACCGGCGCGAGCTGCTCGCGGGCGTGCAGTCGCGGACCGGCTGCCCGCACGCGTTGCCGCCAGAAGCATCGCCACCCCCACCGGGCATCATGGCGACCGAACGGTTGCGAGCGCTCGGCTGGCGCCCGGGCGGCCAAGCCCGGTTGAGCGCGTTTCTGGATGCGGAGTTCGGCCGAGCGCCGGATGATCAGGGGCCTTCGAACCACCACACTTCCGGCAGCCAGCCGATCCAGTCGCCATAGATCGGCAGAGTATCCGGATATCTCAGCTCGACCTTGTGGGCGATGTAGCTGCGATCCGCGAACCAGAAGGGAATCACGTAACGCCCCGTCGTCAGCACGCGATCGAGCGCCTGAACCGCAGTGCGGAATTCGTCCTCGTCGCGGGTTTCGAGCATCGTGGCGATCATCGCCTCGGCGGCAGGGCTTTCGAGGCCCATGTAGTTCCGGGTTCCGGGCTGGGTCACGCCGGCGCTGCCCCAATAGAGCATCTGTTCGTTGCCGGGTGACAGCGACATGTTCCACGTGTTGATGATCATGTCGTAGTCGTAATCGCTGAGCCGTTCATTGAACTGTGCGCGGTCGACAAGCTGGACGTCCACCGCGATGCCGAGTTGCCGCAGGGCATCGACGAAGATGTTGGTCACGGCCTCGTCCGAAGAACTCTCCAGAAGGATCCCGAACGTGAAGGCTTCGCCGGTCTCGTTGCGCAGGGTGCCCTCGCGCACCGTCCAGCCTGCCTCTTCGAGCAGTTGTGCCGCGTAGCGCATGTTGCGCCGATTGCGGGGCCCGCCGTCGGAAACCGGCAGCGCATAGGCATCGAGAGCGTCGGGCACGAGCGTATCCGCAAACGGCTCCAGAAGGGCTCGAACCGCCTCAGGGGCCGGGCCATCGGCCATCGCCAAGTCGGAATTCGAGAAGTAGCTCGTGCGGCGCGGATAGACGCCTCCATTCAGTGTCTGGTTGATGAACTCGTAGTTGAAGGCATGGATCAGGGCATCGCGGACCCGCCAGTCCAGGAAGATGTCACGGCGGAGATTGAACACGAATCCCGACATGCCCGACGGCCGGCCATGAGGGATCTCGGCCTTGATCACCTGACCGTTGGAAATTGCGGGGAAATTGTACTCGCTCGACCAGAGTGCCGGGTTCGCCTCGCGGTAAACGGAGATCTCGCCGGCCGTGAAGGCCTGGAATCGGACCCCTGCGTCGACGAAGTACTCGTAGCGGATCCTGTCGAAATTATGCAGCCCGGCGTTGTAGGCGAGATCATTGCCCCAATAGTCGCGGTTCCGATCGAACTCGATGAAGCGTCCCGGCTCCAGATCGCCGATCCGGTAGGGACCGGAGCCGATGGGCACTCGCAGGCTGCTCTCGGCAAAGTCCACGCCTTCCCAGTCCGTCATCTTGAGAATCGGTCTGAGCCCGATGATGAGCGGCAATTCACTGTCGGCTGCGCTGAAGTCGATCCTGAGGCTGCGCGGGCCCGTCTGTTCAACCGATTCGATTTTTTCCCAAGCATTGCGATACCTTGGGAGTCCCTCTTCGGCCAGCGTCTCCATGGACCAGATCACGTCTTCGACGGTGACCGGCGATCCGTCGGAGAACCGGGCCTCCTCGCGCAGGGTGAAGGCGACCCATCCGCGATCCGGGTCGGTCTCGACCAATTCGGCCAGCAGGCCGTAGAGCGCGAAGGGCTCGTCCCAGTTTCGGGCCATAAGTGACTCGAAAACATGGGTCTGCACCCCCCAGGGTGCGCGACCTTTCAAAATGTACGGATTAAGACTGTCGAAGCCTCCCGTCTCCCCGAAGGTGATCGATCCGCCCTGAGGCGCTTCGGGATTGGCATAAGGTAAAGACACAAAATCCGGTGGGAGTGCCGGGTCACCATACATAGCTATGCCATGCTGGGGTTCCGCATGGGCCAGAACGGGGAGAATCACCAAGCCCGTGAGCAGCCTCCGGAGCGCCGAAAACCCGCGTGTCATATGCGCCACATCCCGTGATTTCATTAACCGATCGCACTGTAGCGGGACCTCCCGGCAGGCGCATCCCGATTTTTGGCTTGGCGCTAGAACGTTGTTTTTGTATAAGGGTCTCACTGCTCGATAGGTTTCTTGCCTGTATGAAACCTGCCTCAATAACTTGACGCCCTCCTTGTGAGGGCGTCTTTTTTTTGGCGTGCAGCGCCGGGCGCAAGCTTGCCCTTCGCACCTGCAGCACATACGCTCGGACCCGCAGTCCATACAAAGCGGGGGGATCATGTCCGTTACGGGGAAATGTGCCGTCATTACCGGCTCGAATTCGGGAATCGGGCTCGGAATCGCCAACGAGCTCGCGCGGCTCGGCGCGAACGTCGTGATCAACTCCTTCTCCGATACACCCGAGGATCATGCTCTCGCGGAGCGAATCGGTTTGGAGAACAAGGTGAAAGCGGCCTATGTTCAGGCCGACATGTCGGACCCGGAGGCGTGCCGCGCCCTCGTCGCCAAGGCCGCAGACCGGTTCGGCCAGGTCGACATTCTGGTGAACAATGCCGGTATCCAGCACGTCGCGCCAATTCCGGAATTTCCGACCGAGAAATGGAACCAGATCATCGCGATCAATCTCAGTTCCGCATTCCATACCACGGCCGCAGCACTGCCGCTGATGCGCACGGCCGGCTGGGGGCGTGTGGTCAACATCGCCTCGGCGCATGGGCTCACCGCATCGCCGTTCAAGTCGGCCTATGTGGCGGCCAAGCACGGCGTGGTCGGTCTCACGAAGGTCACGGCGCTCGAAACCGCCGAAGAGCCGATCACCTGCAATGCGGTCTGCCCGGGCTATGTCCTGACGCCGCTCGTCGAGGCGCAGATCCCCGACACGATGAAGGAATACGGCATGGACCGCGAGACGGTGATTCGCGAAGTGATGCTGCAGCGCCAGCCCTCGCGACAGTTCGCGACGGTGGAGCAGATGGGCGGAACGGTGGCCTTCCTCTGCTCACCGGCAGCGGACCAGATCACCGGCACGACCATCAGTGTGGACGGCGGCTGGACGGCCCTGTGAGCCGCGCTCGATCCCCGCGCGCAGTGCCCGGCAGGCCTCGATGACCACGCGGATCAACCTCGCGCTTCAGGGCGGCGGCGCGCATGGCGCGTTTACCTGGGGCGTGCTCGATCGCCTGCTCGAGGAGGAAGATATCGAGATCGAGGGCATCTCGGCGACCTCGGCCGGAGCCATGAACGCCGCCGCGCTCAAGCATGGCTGGATCGAGGACGGCCGTGCCGGAGCTCGCCAGACCCTCGACGAGTTCTGGCGCCGCGTCGCCGGGCTGGAAGGCCCGTTTGCCGATGCGATGATCGAATGGCTGGAGATGATCTCGGCATCACCGTCCTTCATCCTGCGCGCCTTGGAGACCAATCCGGCTCTCATCGCGGCGGATGGCGTCGCGAGGATGTTCTCGCCCTACCAGCTCAATCCCCTCAACTACCATCCACTCCGGTCGGTGGTGGACGGAATGCTCGAACCCGCGAAGGTCTGTCACGCCACCGGACCCCAGCTCTTCATTACCGCGACCCATGTGCGCACCGGCAAGCCGCGGGTGTTCTTCGGCGACGAGATCACGACCGATGCCATTCTCGCATCCGCCTGCCTGCCGACACTCTACCAGGCGATCGAGATCGATGATCCGCGTACGGGCCGGCGCGAGGCCTATTGGGACGGCGGCTACATGGGCAATCCCGCGCTCTATCCGCTGTTCTACCGCACCGACTGCGCGGACATCCTGATCGTCCACATCAATCCGCTCGAACGCGAGGACATCCCGCATACCGCGAACGAAATTCTGAACCGGATCAACGAGATCAGCTTCAATGCCTCGCTGCTGCGTGAACTGCGCAACATCGATTTCGTCAATCGGCTGATCGAAGACGGGATCGTCGAGCCGTCTGCCATGAAGAGGCACTTCATCCATTCCGTCCGCGATGACGCGCTGATGAGCCAGCTCGGCATCGCCACCAAGGTTACGCCGGTCAAGGCCCTGCTCGTCCAGCTCAAGCAGGCCGGACGCGACGCGATGGAGCGCTTTCTCTCCGAACACCGCGGCGATCTCGGCAATCGCTCCTCCGTCGATCTTCGCGCGATGTTTTCCTGGGAGGGCTCCGGCGTCTAGTCCGCGCCGAGCGCCTTCCCGAGCCGGGGCAGCCCGGCGCGTTTCAAGAGCGCGCGGATCGGTTGCGGCCGACCGGATGCCGTCTCGGCACGGGTCTGCACCTCTCGGGCCACGGGCCCGAGATCGGTCCCGCAGCGATGATATTCCAGCAGGAATCCATCGGGATCACGCAGGAGCACGTGATGAGGCGCAAGCGCGCGTGGCGGGAAGTCCGCCCGGTTGCGCGTGACGAGGCTGCCGGCCCCGGCCGTGATCGCCGTCGCGAGCACGTGCCGATCATCGGGGTCTGGCAGCGAAAGGGTTTCGACCAGCTCCTCAGAGGTCGCGACCTCTGCCTCGGGCCAGGCTGCGCGCATCGCCGCGATTTCCGCCCGCGCCACGGCTTCGGCCCCGAGCGGCAGCCGGCGCGTGGCACGCGCCCATTCCTCGAGCAGTCGGGCGGACCAGACCGGGCGGAAGGCTCCGACGGCCGCGGCGCCGAGCAGCATCTCGCGCAGAACGGTCGGAAACAGCACGCAGGCGTCGAGAACGGCCGTGTCGGGATCGGGGCGGGCCACGCCCGTCAGGTACCGCGGGGACGGAGATGGCGCAGGTAGCGGCGTTCGAGAAGGCGGAACGCAGCGACGAGCAGGAACGTGATCGCCATGTAGAGCACCGCCGCGGTGATGAAGCCCTCATAGGCCAGATAGTGCCGGGCGTTCAGGGTGCGGCCGGCGCCGAGGATGTCGTTGAGGGTGATGACGCTCGCCACGACGGAGCCGTGAAGCATGAACACGACCTCGTTGCCGTATTGCGGCAGGGCGCGGCGCAGGGCGGAGGGGATCAGGACGAGGAAGTCGGTCTGGCGGGGACTGAGGCCGAGGGACATGGCCGCCTCGGATTCGCCTTTGGGTACCGACTCGACCGCCCCCCTAATGATTTCAGTAGCATAGGCGCCAGAGTTGAGAGAGAAGGCGATCAGGGCGCACCACCACGGGTCCCGCAGATAGGACCAGGCCCAGCTGTCGCGGATCCATTCGAACTGCGAGAGCCCGTAATAGATCAGGAAGGTCTGCACGAGCAGCGGCGTCCCGCGGAAGAGATAGACATAGCCGTTGATGAGCGGCGAGAGGATCGGCCGTCGCCGCGCCCGGGCGATGCCGGCCGGCAGGGCGATGCAGAAGCCGATCAGCAGCGCCAGAAAGGTGAGTTGCAGGGTCATCCAGACGCCCGAGGCGAACAGCTGCCAATTCTCGAGGATCAGGTCAACGCGCATGGGTCATCCCGGTCGAGTACCGCCGCTCCATGTATTCGAAAACCTTGGTCGAAGCCCATGTTATGCAGAGATAAACCAGCAGAACCGCCGAGAAGAAGATGAAGGGTTCGCGCACCGTCTTGCCGGCATCGTTCGCCATTCCGACCAGATCCTCGAGGCCGATCACCGAAACCACGGCCGTGGACTTCACCAGGACCTGCCAGACATTGGCGTAGCCGGGCAGTGCGAAGCGCACCAGTTGCGGGATGGTCACCGACCAGTGGAGCCGGAACCCGCGCATGCCGAGCGCCTGGGCGGCCTCGACCTGGCCCGGCGGGATCGTCATGTAGGCGCCCCGGAAGGTCTCGGCGAGATAGGCCCCGTAGATGAAACCGATGGTGATGACCCCGGCCCAGAAGGGCGAGAGATTGGCCTGTCCCTCGCTGAAGGCGCCGACCACGGAGTTCAGCAGGCGCTGTCCGCCGAAATAGATCAACAGCAGCAGGACGAGGTCGGGGATGCCGCGCACGATCGTGGTGTAGAGGAGCACGAAGAACTGGCCGACCTTGCTGCCGCCGATCCGGATCGGCGGCCGCGAGGGCGCCGAGGCCGGTGGCGAGGGCCAGCGACAGGAGGGCGAGGGCGATCGTGACGACGGCGCCCCGCGCAAGCAGGGGTGAATAGGCGATCAGGTTGTCAAAGGCGCTCATCCGGCGGCGTCCGGGAGGGCGCCGCGGGATGGAAGAGGATTATTCACCGTAGACGTCGAAGTCGAAGTACTGGCTCGATATTTCCTCGTAGGTTCCGTCGGCGCGAATGGCTTCGATGGCGGCAGTCAACCGGTCGCGCAATTCGGTATCCTCCTTGCGCACCCCGATTCCCGCGCCCTCGCCGTGGATGGCGGGGTCGTAATGGGTGCCGCCGAGGAAGGCGAAGCCGGCGCCCTGTTCGGTCTCGAGGAAGCCCTGGGAGACCGCGATGCTGTCGGCCATCACCGCGTCGAGGCGGCCGGCGATCAGGTCGAGGAAGGCCTCGTCCTGGCTGCCGTAGCCGCGGATTTCGGCATCGGGAAAGTACTGGATGGCATAGGTTTCGTGGATCGTGCCGCGCTGAACCCCGATGACCTTGCCGGCGAGACCTTCGGCGGTTCCCTCGAAATCGGCATCCTCGGCCGCGGCGAGAACGGCAGGTGTCTGGTAGTATTTCTTCGTGAAGTCAATGACTTCCATGCGCTCCGGCGTGATCGACATCGAGGCGACGATGGCGTCGCACTTCTTTTCGAGCAGGGCCGGGATGATGCCGTCCCAGTCGGTCTTCATCATCTCACAGGTTTCGCCCATCTCGGCGCAGAGGGCGTTGGCCATGTCGATGTCGAAGCCGACGAGGCTGCCGTCCGGCGAGGTTTCGGAGAACGGCGGATAGGCGCCCTCGACGCAGATGTTGAGGGCCAGTGCCGGTCCGGCTGCGGCGAGGGTCATGGCGGCCATCGCGGCCCCGAGGGTGCGTTTCATGTGGTGTCTCCCTGATACAAGCTGGAAAAAACCCTACGAAGCGGCCCTGCGACGTCAAGCGTTTCCGGGGGCACGGACGGAATTGCGGGGATCAAAAGTCGGTCAGGGGGGCAGGGTCAGGTCAGAAAACAGGCAGACTGTGCCCGGCGCGCGGACGCGACCCGATCCGACCCGGCTTCGCGCGTGGGGTTCGGTGGCCCGTCAGATAGGCAGCACAACGCGTTCAAAGCACGATGAAAAACGCAAAGAGCGTGCCGATCACGGGGACGGCGAGCGGCACGGTTCGGGCGAGCAGAACCTCGTCATCGGCTTCGAGGCAGTTCATGTCGAGCGAAGCCAGGCGCTGCTGGCGGCGCACGAGGCCCTCGAAGACCCGGGCGATCAGCGGGCCGGAGGTGGTCAGGACCGCGATCACGGCGAGATGGACCGAGCGCATGTCGGCGGCGACGCAATAGGCCATCAGGAGCGCCACGAAGGCGAGCATCAGGCCGCTGCCGACCCACAGGAGGCGGCTGAGTTCGGGTCGTATGCGCATGGCGTCCTCCGGGGCCTCGGTCGGGATGCATTTCGCGGCGGGAGGCCCCGGTGTTACGCGAAAAATGCCTGTATGCATCCTGTACGTTTCCCGTACGTATCCTGTATGGCGACTTTTTCGGTCGGGAATTTCCGGCGAAGGCTGGCCGTGCCGGCGATCCTGACTGATTTGTGTGCCTTTGGCGCATTGTGCCGATGCGGTGGCATGGGTAGGGTCCGCCCGGATCGGACCCTGAAACCTGCCCCGGACGCGACATGCTTTTCTGGATCCCTGCCCTGCTTCTCGTGCTCGTCAGTCTCGGGCTGGTGTTCGCGCCATTGCTGCGGGGCAGCGGACGCGGCGGGGCGCGGGCGAGCTACGACATGCAGGTCTATCGCGACCAGCTGCGCGAGATCGACACCGAGCTGGCGAGGGGCGTTCTGACGGCAAGCGAAGCGGAGGCGACCCGCGCCGAGGTGTCGCGCCGGCTGCTCGCGGCCGCCGATGCCGAGGGCGGTGACAGCGGCGGCACCCCTGCCCCGCGCAGGCTCTCGACCGTCGCCGGAGGGGCGCTGCTGATCGGGGTCGCGGCGATGGCCTCCGCGCTCTATTTCCGGGTCGGCGTGCCGGGGTTCGAGGATCAGCCGCTCGCCGAGCGCATGGCCAACATGGCCGAACAGCGGGCCAATCGTCCCGGGCAGGAGGAGGCGGAAGCGGCCTTCGCCGCCACGGGCCGGTCGACGGCGCCGGCGATCTCCGAGCTGCCGCCCGAGGATGTCGAGATGGTCGAACGGCTCAAGACCATCCTCGAGGACAGGCCCGACGATCTGCGCGGCCACCGGCTCCTGGTCGGCAGCATGGCGGCGCTCGGACGGTTCTCCGAAGCCGCTCTGGCGCAGCAACGCGTGGTCGAGCTCGAGGGCGAGGAGGTGCCGGCGCGCGACCTGATCAATCTCGCGGAGCTGATGATCCTCGCCGCCGGCGGTTACGTCTCGCCGGAGGCGGAATCGGCCCTGACCCGCGGCATGCGGATCGATGCGTCCGATCCGCTGGGGCGCTATTATTCGGGGGTGGCGCTGCTGCAGGGCGGCCGCGCCGATCTGGCGTTTCCGATCTGGTCGGGACTGCTGCAGGAGGGCCCGGCCGATGCGCCCTGGATCCCGGCGATCGAGGCACAGCTTCCGGAGGTCGCGCGCCTCGCCGGCCAGCCGCTGCCCGAGGCGGCCCCGGGTCCGACGGCCGAGGACATCGAGGCGGCGAGCCAGATGTCCGAGGCGGATCGCATGGAGATGATCGGCACGATGGTCGCGCAGCTGCGCGACCGGATCACCACCGAGGGCGGCCTGCCCGCCGATTGGGCGCGACTGATCACCTCCCTGAGCGTGCTCGACCGCAGGCCCGAGGCGCAGGATATCCTCGACGATGCCAGGCGGGCGTTCTTCGACGATCCGGCGGCGCTCGAGATGATCAACGCCGCGGCAGCACAGGCCGGTCTCGACCAATGAGCGGCGTGGTGCTCGAGGAGACCGGTGCCTTCGCCGCCGCCCTGCCCGGCGCGCGGGCGCTGATGGCGCTCGATCTCGGCACCAAGACCATCGGGGTGGCGGTGTCCGATACCCTGCGCAGCATCGCCACGCCGCTGCGCACCCTCAGGCGCACGAAGTTCGGCGCCGATGCCGAGGCGCTGGCGGCGATCGCCCTCGAGCGGCGCATCGCCGGCGTCGTGCTCGGGCTGCCGCGCAACATGGATGGCTCCGAGGGGCCGCGGGCGCAGTCGACACGGGCCTTCGCGCGCAACCTGGCCCCCCGGATCGGGCTGCCGGTGACGTTCTGGGACGAGCGATTGTCGACGGTGGCCGCCGAACGCGCGCTTCTGGAGGCGGATGCGTCGCGGCGAAAGCGCGGCGAGGTCATTGACCATGTGGCGGCGAGCTACATTCTCCAGGGACTGCTCGACAGACTTGGACACATGGCCGGACCCACCGCATGAGCAACGACGACATCTGGAAGCGCGACGAGGTCGAGAGCCCCTGCGTGCAGCTCTGCGTGATCGAGCCGGTCACGCGGCTCTGTCTCGGCTGCCATCGATCGATCGACGAGATCACCGCCTGGAGCCAGATGAGCCCGACGGCGCGCCGCGCGGTGATGAGCGCCCTGCCCGACCGCGCCGCCGCGATGGCGCCGCAGCGGCGCGGCGGAGCCGCGGCGAAGCGGCGGGACCGCGGGGCCGGCTGACGGCGGTTTTCGGCGGGGCGGCAGAGCCGTGCACCCCGGCCCTGACTCCGGCCGCGGGCGCCGGGCGAGCCCCTGCCCGTCGCCGCAGCGGAGCGGCGCCGATCATGGCAGGCACGCTTTCGGCGTGACCGGGCTGGCGGACGCCCTCTGAACCGGGGCGGAGGGTCAGAGGGCGGCGGCCTTTCGCAGCATGTTGAGCGCCATCAGGATCGCGAAGGCGGCGAAGCCGCGCCGCAGCAGGCGCGGATCGAGGGAATGGGCGAGCTTCACGCCGAGCGGTGTGGTGACCATGGTCGCGGCCACGACGATGAGGACGGCCGGCAGGTTCACCAGCCCGATGGTGAGAGGCGGGCGCAGGGGATCGTCCCAGCCACGCAGCAGAAAGGCCAGCACCGAGGGCACGGCGATCAGGAGGCCGAAGCCCGAGGCGGTGCCGACCGCGCGCAGGAACGGCACGCCGGAGAGCCGCATGATCGCGACCCCCGCAATGCCGCCGCCGATCCCCATCAGCACCGAGGAGAAACCGACAAGCGGCGCCAGCGCCATGCGCGCGAGGCCCGAGGGCATGCGCGGCTCGAGGCGCTTCGGGTCCGGGCCGAAACCGATCCAGAGGCCGAGCACGAGACCGAAGACGCCGAAGATCCGCATCAGGGTCGCGGTGCGCAGCTCGCTTGCGATCAGCACGGCGAGGAGTGCGCCGATCGCGAGGCCCGGAGCCCAGCCGCGCAGCACGGACACATCGACCGCGCCGCGGGCATGATGGCCCTGCAGCGAGCGCGCGGAGGTGAAGATGATGGTGGCGAGCGACGAGGCGAGGCAGATCTGCATGATCTGCGGGCTCTGATAGCCGAGCGTCGTGAAGGCGTAGAAGAAGGCCGGCACCAGCACGATGCCGCCGCCGACGCCGAGAAGCCCCGCGATGACGCCGGCGAGACCACCGATCACGAGAAGGAGGGCGGCGAGTTCCGCGAGCTGGACCGGGCCGGCAGCGCTCACGCCGGGATCGCGACCGGCGCGCCGAGCGCTTCGAGGGCGGTCTCGACGAGCTCGGGGCCGGCGCCGGGCAGATGCGCGCCCTCCGACAGGATCCGGCGCCAGCGGCGGGCCCCGGGACGGCCGTGGAAGGCGCCGATCATGTGGCGGGTGATGCGGTTGAGCGGCGTGCCGGTGCTGCGCTCGGCCTCGATGATCGGCAGCATGGCGCGCACCGCCTGCTCGGCGGTGACGTCCGGCGTGGCGGCCCCGAAGATCCGGCGATCGGCGGCGCCAAGGAGGGCCGGGTCGTGATAGGCGGCGCGGCCGATCATCACGCCGTCGAGGCCCTCGGCGAGCAGGGCTTCGGCGGCGTCGAGATCGGGGATGCCGCCGTTGATGGCGATCGAGAGGTCGGGGAAGGCGCGTTTCATCGCGATCACCAGGGGGTAGTCGAGGGGCGGGATGTCGCGGTTCTCCTTCGGGCTGAGGCCCTCGAGCCAGGCCTTGCGGGCGTGGATCGCGACATGGCGGCAACCGGTGGCGGCGAGGCGCGCCAGGAGGTCGGGAAGCACGATTGCCGGATCCTGGTCGTCGACGCCGATGCGGCACTTGACGGTGACCGGAACCGGGCCGGCGGCGGCGATCATCGCGGCGACGCAGTCGGCGACGAGGCCGGGGGTGCGCATGAGTGCCGCGCCGAAGCAGCCCGACTGCACCCGGTCCGAGGGGCAGCCGACATTGAGGTTGATCTCGTCGAAGCCGAACGCGACGCCGATCCGGGTCGCGGCGGCGAGATCCTCCGGGTCGGACCCGCCGAGCTGCAGCGCCACGGGGTGTTCGGCCGGGTCATGGGCGAGCAGATGGCCGGGATCGCCGTTGAGCACGGCGCCGGTGGTGACCATCTCGGTGTAGAGCAGCGTGTGGCGGGTGAACTGGCGGTGGAAGCGGCGGCAATGGCGGTCGGTCCAGTCCATCATAGGGGCCACGGATAGTCTAGCGTGTTGATTTATTTGCATTTTTTGTGTATCTTCAAACTGTTGGCGGGTTTGGGCTACGCTGGAATACGCCCCAATATCCCCGAATTTTCGACAACTCATTGCACACACAGCGCACACGAAAATGGCCTCCATCACCAAGCTCCCCTCCGGTGCCTACCGGGTCCAGATCAGACGAAAGGGCCGCTACGCGAGCGAGACGTTCCTCCGCCGCGACGACGCCCATCGTTGGGCCCGCCAGGCGGAGACCCGGGTCGATCAGGGGCTGGCGCCGAACAAATCGTCCGTTTCCCGCCTCCAGACCTTTGGCGACCTCATCGACCTTCATATAACCGATATGTGCGAGGTAGGGAAACCGCCGCGTCGCAGCCAAGGCCGCCACGCTCACGACGCTCAAGCGCGATCTGGGCAAGGAGAAGATCGGGCACCTCGACCGGCAGAAGCTGATCGACTACGGCCGCACGCGTGCAGGCGCAGAACCGCTCAACCACGGGTTCCCCCCGTTCAACGCCTTGATTTAGGAGTTTTTCGCGATGACAAAGCAAGATCCCCCAGAAGACGGCCCGACCCAGGCAAGCGAATTCGAGGCGCTTCGCGAAAGCATGGTGTTCGAAGGGCCGGAATTGACCTTCACCCGCCGCGGATCGCCCGATCCCCGGTTGATGCGCCTTGTCCGACTCCTCGCACAGCAGGCGGCACGCGAATGCTACGAAGAGGAGCTGCGACTGGCGCGGGAAAAGAGGCGCGAAGCTCCCCCGGGCTGAACGCAGGTCAAAGGCGATCGGCCGTCCCGCTGTCTGCGCGCGTTGCAAGGGCGCGCTGCCGTAGCCATTGACCGGGCTCCGGGCCGCCCACGGGCCTTGGATCATGCTGTTTTCTACATCTATCGCTGACCTGACCGCTTTTCGACATCCATGATTGATTTTCGGCATGATGGGCGTATAAGGATTTTCGACACTGGCCCATGATTTGTGGCCATAATCCGCGCGCATGAGGCCTTTTCGACGCATGAGACCCGACAGCCTGACGCCCACCTTCTTTCAGGATGAGCCCCTACCCGAGGGCGCCAGCCTCGCAGGTTGGGCCGCGCTGGTCTCCGCGTTCGGCATTCCTGCGCCGGTGCGCAACCCCACCTGTATCTCGGAGCGACATGTGCGCGGCAACGTCCGCGCGGATGGTATCTGGCAGGTCTATGACAAGCGATACCTGCCCGATGCGACGCTGGAGGGCCATCTCGGCTTTGCCCTGCGGCATGAGACCATCGACCTCCTGATCCTCAAGCGTGTGTTCGATGCCGTTCCGCAACAGGACATCGAAGCGATCGTGCGCGCCACACCGACCGGCGCCTTCTCCCGGCGGCTCTGGTTCTTCTTCGAGACCCTGACGGGACGCAGGCTCGATCTCGAGGATGCGCCGACCGTCACGGCGGTCCCGGCTCTGGACCCGCCCAATATTTCACCGGCAAGGAGCGCTTCTCGCAGCGCCACCGCGTCCGCGACAACCTGCTCGGCACCGGCGCCCTCTGCCCGGTGATCCGGCGCACCGAAAAGCTCGAGGCGTTGATCGCGCTCGATCTGGCCGCGCGGGCGAAAGAGACCATCGGCAAGACGGGCGGCCATGTCGTGGCGCGTGCGGCGAGCTTCATGCTGCTGGCCGACAGCCGCGCGAGCTTCGAGATCGAAGGCGAGCGCCCGCCCGTCAATCGCCTCGAACGCTGGGGACGCGCGGTGCTGGAGGCCGGCAAGCGCCCCCTCAATCAGACCGAGATCTACCGCCTGCACCGCATCCTGATCGGCGACGATCGCCTGACCCCGATCGGCTATCGCGACGACGGGGTCTTTCTGGGCGAACGGGACCACAGCAACGACCCCTTGCCCGAGTTCATCGGCGCGCGGCCCGAGGATGTTCCCGACCTCATGACGGCGCTGAACGACTGCAACAACCGGCTGCGGCTGACGGATGCCGAAGAGGTCGATCCCGTCCTGCAGGCCGCCATCATCGCCTTCGGCTTCGTCTATATCCACCCGCTGGCAGACGGGAACGGTCGCCTGCACCGCTGCCTGATCCATCACGTTCTCGCCGAGCGGAAGTTCACGCCACCCGGGATGGTCTTCCCGGTCTCGTCCGTGATGCTCGACCGCATCGACGATTACCGGGCGGTTCTGCAAGGTCACTCCGGCCCGCTGATGGAGCACATCACGTGGCGCGCAACACCCACCGGCAATGTCGAGGTGCTGAACGACACGGCCGACCTCTATCGCTTCTACGACTGCACGGCGGAGGCCGAATTCCTCTATGACTGCGTGCGCAAGACCATCGAGGAGGATCTGCCGCGCGAGATCACCTATCTCAAGCGTCACGACGCGGCGATGCGCGGCATCATGAACCGCATCGAGATGCCGGACGCTCTGGCACGGCAGGTGATCCTGTTCGTCACCCAGAATGAAGGGCGTTTCCCGAAGCGCAGGCGCGACCGCGACCCCTTCGTCAAACTCACCGATGCCGAGATCGCCGCGCTTGAGGAGATCGTGACGACGGCATTCTCGAATTGAAGTCAGACTGCCCCCCGCACGGCACCCGACCTAAAGACGCGCGATCGTCCGATTTGACGGCCCTCGCAAGCACAGGAAAGCAGTAATGGCGAGATTCAACCCGCACGAAAAAAGCGCCGCATTGTATCCTGTGGTCTCGGAATTCGCCGACCGCTGCTTGCTGCAGGATGGCTCTATACTCCAGCCCGACCTTCGTCTTTGGACGACCGAGAACCTCTCGGAACTGGACCGCACATTTGTCCAAAATCCCGATGAAGGCACGGACAGCTATTACCAGAAGCTCGAGCAGCAGATGTCCTCAGGCACTCCGGAAAGCCGCCAGCTGATGGCTGAGTTGCACTGGGTCCTGTTCACTTTTCCCAGCGACATGGGCGCGGCGACCAAAGCGCAGAGAGTTAGAGAGATCTGGTCCTGGTCGGGCACCCCGCTTCCCGAGGACGTTGTTGCCTTGCGCCCGGAGGTTCTGGAAGGCATCGGCCACGCGGGCACAGCCTATAACACGCACAGATGGCGGGAGCTGAGCTTCTTGATTGCCTTGGTTCGTGACTGGAAAGAGCTGCCGCCTGAGATGCAGGCCCAAAAGCGCAAGGACCATGAAACGTTTTGCGCGTTTCTAGACAAGGTGCCCAGTGTCGATGGCCGCCAACTGCGTCAGATCTTTCCACATCTCCTGTTTCCCGATCACTATGAGCGGATTTCAAGCCCGCGGCACAAGCGCGAGATCCTTGAAGGCTTTGACGTGGCAACGCGGAAGGACATCCGGAAAATGCGGATTTCCGAGCTGGATGCACATCTTCTTACCCTGCGTCGCAAGCTCGAGAGGGAGCTCGGTCGAGAGATCGATTTCTATGAGCCGGACATTGAAAAGCGCTGGCGCGACAGCGGCGCGACCTATCTGATCAGTTGGAATCCGTCACGCTGGGACTGGGATACTTTCGCAGAGGACCGCCAGGAGACCGCTTCAGGAGGCACTGTTGTCCATCGATGGCGAACGAGTTCGAAGAAGCCAAAGGCTGACGACAAGGTCTTCCTGATCCGAACAGGTGATGATTTCCGCGGCATCATCGCACGGGGACGGGTTGCGAAGGCCGCCTACTCTGACATCCACTGGGACAAAGAGCGGGCCGCCTCGGGTGAGACCGCGGATTTCATCGATGTGGAGTTCGAGGACATACGGGACCCAAGGAAGGATGCCTACATCCCGCATGCGACCTTGACGAGCAAGATCAGCGGGCAGGACTGGAGTCCTCAGTCTTCCGGAATTCTGATCAAGCCCGCTGCGGCGCGGGCGCTCGAAAAGCTCTGGGAAAACGCCGAACCCGCGAAGACAGACGTCGGAAAGGTCGTGCCGATCATGGGATCAATCGCTCACAACATCATCCTCTATGGCCCTCCCGGCACCGGAAAGACCTACCGCACAGCTGTCGAGGCCGTTCGGTTGTGCGGGGAACCTGTACCGGATGACCGCGACGATCTGATGGCCGTCTACCAGCGCCTGCTGGCCGCCGGTCGGATCGAATTCGTCACCTTTCACCAGTCGATCGCCTATGAAGAGTTCGTCGAAGGCCGGCAGCCCATGACCGGCGCAGATGATGGCGAGGACACATCCTCGGCCGGGTTCCGGCTGGAGACGGTGCCCGGCATTTTCCGGCGCATCGCGAAACGCGCCGAGACGAGCCGTGGGCATTCATCCGACGGAGGAGTCGATACGTGTTGAAGGCCGCCAGGTCTTCAAGATGTCGATTGGCGAAGCGAACAACCCCGAGGACGCGCATCTCTTCGAAGAAGCGATCAAGGGCAACTACGCCCTTCTTGGCTTCGAGGACATTGACTGGTCGGACGACAAGTTCGCAAACCGAGAGGCGATCATCGAAGCCTGCAAGGCCCAGGGCGACCAGAACGGCACTGTGGATGCCAGATCCGGCATGGTGCAAATGCCCTTCATTTTCCGGAACTGGGTCCGAAAGGGCGACATCGTCATCGTGTCCAAAGGAAATGGACTGTTTCGAGCCATCGGGGAGTTTACGCGGCGGCTACGAGTTTGCCCCCCGTCCCGAGGGCGGTATGCCCATCGTCGCGCCGTGCGCTGGCTCTGGATCGACCGGGACGGCGTGCCGGTCGGCGAGATCTACTCCCGGAAGTTCTCCCAGAAGTCGATCTACGCCCTCTATGACGCCGAACTCAACGTGCCGGCCCTTGAACGCTACATGAACAGCCAGCAGAACGAGGGTCCGTCCGAACCTGAACCCTTCGTCCTGATCATCGACGAGATCAACCGCGCCAATATCTCCAAGGTGTTCGGCGAACTGATCACGCTCTTGGAACCGGACAAGCGGCTTGGCCAGCCGAACCAGCTGAAGGTGCGCCTGCCCTACTCCGGGGACGAGTTCGGTGTTCCGTCGAACCTGCATATCGTCGGCACGATGAACACGGCAGACCGCTCCATCGCTCTGCTCGACACGGCGCTGCGGCGGCGGTTCACATTCCGGGAAATGATGCCCAATCCGGCCGTTCTGAAGGACGCAGCCGACCGTACGGGCATCGATCTGCCGACGCCTTCTGACCATCATCAACGAACGCATCGAGTACCTCTATGATCGCGACCACCAGATCGGTCATGCCTATTTCACCGGCTGCGACACCCGAGCGGATGTGGACGAGGTCATGCGGCACAAGGTGATCCCGCTGCTGGCCGAGTACTTCTTCGAAGACTGGGGCAAGATCGCCGCGGTGCTGGGCGATCTGGAAACGCATGACAGGCCGATCAAGGGCGGCTTTCTGAAGAGGTCGGTCCTGAAGGCGCCGCCGGGGCTCGACAATGGTGAGGCGATGCCGCGTTTCCGGTGGGACGTGCGCGAAGACAGCTTCGATTACGCGCGGCTGCTCGGCTCATGATCCGCCGCACGCTCCGCGAATGGCAGCGCATCGGCTACGGGGATGACGACACGACCATCCCGACCGCCGAGGCTGATCGGATTGCCGCCGTCGCGGCGCGTTCCAGCTTCGCGGGCCGAGGCGGCGAAGGCGTGCTCGAACACGGTCGCAAAGGCCTGCGGGCCCGCGGTGTGGTCGGTGTGATCGCCGCGCCTGGCTGTCAGCTGGAGATCCTGCCCGAAGATCGAAGGCCTTGGAGAACACGATGCCTCAGACGAAGCTCTTCGTCGTCGTCTCATCCACATGCTCGCGGTGGTCAACGATCTGCGGATCGATGCAGGGTCGCTGGCCCAGCTTGGATGGCAGAAGGATACCATCCTCGAATTGTTGATCCGCCTGTTTTGCGCCCGCCTGATGGAAGCGGTGCGGATGGGGCTGCCGCGCCGCTATGTGGACCATGCAGACGACCTCCCCGCCCTGCGCGGCAGGCTCGACGTCACCCGGCAGTTTTCACGCCATGCGGTGGCGCCGCAAAAGCTGGCCTGTCGGTACGACGAGCTGTCCTCTGACATCGCGCTCAACCAGGTGATGCGCGCCGCCGTGACCCGTTTGCAGCGTGTGGCTCAGGCCCCCGACAATCAGCGTATCCTGCGCGAACTGGGCTTCGCCTATGCGGATGTGACCGAGGTTCCCGTCCCTGCGCTGCGATGGGACCAGATCACTCTGGATCGGACCAATCAGCGGTGGCGCGAGCTTCTTTCCTTCGCGCGTCTCCTTCTCGGCGATCGGCACCAGCAGACCAGCGCGGGGGCTATGGATGGTCATGCGCTCTTGTTCGAGATGAATGCCTTGTTCGAGCAATACGTCGCCAGACTGGTCACCCGCGCTCTGGCCGGAAGCGGATACCGGGTTTCTGCGCAGGGCGGCCATCGGGACTGCCTGTTCGAAGCCGATACGGGGCGGTTTCGGACCAAGCCGGACCTCATCATCCGGCACGGGGATCAAGCCGTCCTCGTCGTCGACACCAAGTGGAAGCGGATGGCCCCTCGCATCGACGACCCCAAACAGGGGATCAGCCAGGCCGACGTGTATCAGTTGATGGCCTATAGCCAACTGTATGGCTGCCGGGACGTCATGTTGCTCTACCCCCATCACGGCGATCTCCCGCCAGAGCCGATTTGCACCCGCTACGCCATTGCACGTGAAGGCGCCGAAGAGACCCTTCACGTCGCAACCCTTGTCATGACCGGTCCCTCGGGATCGCATGTCGATGCGCTGAAGAAGCTGTTGGGAAGGATGTTGCCGTCAGCCGTGGCGGCCTAAGCAACGCGCCAGGCGAGGCAATCGAAGTGGCTGCCATCGCAGCAGCATGAACCGGTATGCACCCCGTCCTACCTGCCCGAAATGCCGGTCGGTCCAGTCATCCAAAGGACCTACCCTGGCCTACGCCAGAGCGCGAAATTTTGCGATCAAAACGGGAACATCCATTGCACACGACGCATTGCAAGGCATTGTTTTTTATATGATAACCGTCCAGTCCATCATGGGGGCCGTAGACAATCTAGCGTGTTGATTTATTTGCATTTTTTCTGTATCTTCAAACTGTTGGCGGCGGATGCTGTTACGCTGGAATACGCCCCAATATCCCCGAATTTGCCCCTCTACGACGACTCATTGCACACACAGCGCACACGAAAATGGCCTCCATCACCAAGCTCCCCTCCGGTGCCTACCGGGTCCAGATCAGACGAAAGGGCCGCTACGCAAGCGAGACGTTCCTCCACCGCGACGACGCCCATCGCTGGGCCCGCCAGGCGGAGACCCGGGTCGATCAGGGGCTGGCGCCTACAAGCGCGTCCGTTTCCCGCCTCCAGACCTTTGGCGACCTCATCGACGTTCATGTAACCGATATGTGCGAGGTAGGGAAACCGCCCCGACGCGAGCCAAGGCCGCCACGCTCACGACGCTCAAGCGCGATCTGGGCAAGGAGAAGATCGGGCACCTCGACCGGCAGAAGCTTATCGACTATGGCAAGATGCGCGCGGAGCAAGGTGCGGGCCCGGTGACCCTGGGGATCGATATCGGCGTGATCAAGATGATCATCACCCATGCGGCAGCCGTGCAAGGGCTTCTCTCAACGGCTTACAGAGCATTCGATGAGTTCAGTGCTGGAACCAACCTGCCAGCCTGCAGATCGGACAGGGCGCTACGCCGCTGGTGAAATTCGCTTTCAGATAGCAGCCTTTCTCGATACAGAATCCGGAGAAAATCTTCAGCTGATACATTTGATTTCTTGTTGTTGCAGGTTCGACAAGCCGCCACGATGTTCGTGTAGCTTCCATCACCCACCGGACGAGAAACAACATGTTCCATGACGTAGTTGTCCTTGTCGAGGGAAGCAAAACAGTAAAAGCACCGGCTTCCCTCCTCCGCAGAATTGCTTCGCGCCCGACCGGGCCATCAAAGAAATCAATTTCCTCAGTGTTCGGTTGTACTGGCGGCTGACTGGCTATTCTGAAAAAAGAGGTTTCAGTCGGTTTTAAGACGGTCAATCTTATGCCTGACCGGCCAGAACCTGTCTTTCGGATCAGTCCTTTTTCTTCGAGCGATTGCACTTTCTTTGTAATTGGACGCCTCGAAAGACCTATGGCTCTGAGCGGCTTGGTGTGATTTCATCCATCCGGCATTGCGGCAGGGATGGCGGCGATGGCGGGTCAGCGCGGGTTCTTCGACACGGCTGAGCGTCTTCAGGGGCTGTCGGCGGCGGGGGACCCGCTGGAGCGGCTGGCGGCGGTGGTGGACTTCGATCTGCTCCGGCCCGAGCTCGACGCCGCGCTGGGTCGCAGCGACCGCGCGAAGGGCGGCCGCCCGCCCTACGACGCGGTGATGATGTTCCGCGTCCTGGTGCTGCAGACGCTCTACACGCTCTCGGA
>CAVQAX010000020.1:0-174251 GCA_963710515.1 uncultured Alphaproteobacteria bacterium | reverse complement strand
GTTGCGGGTGCGCACGCGCGTCGCTGCTCGGCCACCGTCATCCAGCCGCCCGCCGGGACGCCGGCGTTGCTGCAGCGGTCCGGGCGCTGGGCGGGCGGAGCGGAGGCGCTGTCGCGGCTTCCGATCACAGGCCAGCCGCTTCAGGGGCTCTCGGCGATCTCGTCGCTGGGAGGCGGGCTGTTCCTCGCGCTCTCCGACAACGGCTTCGGCGCAAAGGGCAACTCCGCCGATGCGATGCTTGTACTGCATGAACTCCGGCCTGATTTCCGCACCGGAACGGTGGCACATGTGGGCAGCATCTTTCTGTCCGATCCGGCAGAGGTCCTGCCGTTTCCCATCGCGATGGAGGCCGATCCGGCGCGGTTCCTGACCGGTGCGGACCTCGATCCCGAAAGCCTCGAGATCGTCGGCGACCGGGTGGTGATCGGTGAGGAATTCGGTCCCTGGCTGGTCGCCGCCGAGGCCGCGACCGGGGTGCTGACGGCGATGGAGGGCATCTCGGACGGTGACGCGCCGCTGCGTTCGCCCGACCACCCCGATCTGCAGCTCGCCGGCCCGGACGCGCAGGCGCCGCTGGTGCAGGTGCGGCGCTCGCGGGGCTTCGAGGGGCTCGCGACCTCGGCGGACGGCGATACGCTTCTTGCCATGCTCGAAGCACCGCTGCACCTTGCCGGCGACGCGGAGTTCGAGCGGACCGAAACCGGCGCGCCGGCGCTGCGGATCCTCGAGATCGACCCCGGAAGCCTTGCCCAGACCGGACGCCACTGGCTCTACCCGCTGGAAGACCCGGCACACGCCATCGGCGGGCTCGCGATCCTGGCCGACGGTCGGGGCCTCGTGATCGAGCGCGACGGCGGCCAGGGAGATGCGGCCCGCGCCTGCCCCGACGAGACCGCCACCGGCTGCTTCCGCCGGCCCGCGGCGTTCAAGCGGATCTACCTCGTCGGCTTCGACGGGGTGGCGCCGGGGGCGGCGGTCGAGAAGCTGCGCTACATCGACCTTCTCGACATCGCCGATCCCGCCGGCATCGCGCGGCAGGGCAGGCGCGACGACGGCCGCTTCGCCTTTCCCTTCGTGACCATCGAGAGCCTCGCGCTGCAGGGCACGGACCGGCTGGTGGTGGTCAACGACAACAACTTCCCGTTCAGCGCCGGCCGGGAGCCGGACCGGCCCGACGACACCGAGTTCATCCTGCTTGATGCGGGAGCGCTGCTGGCGCTGCCCTGACCGGTCTCAGGTCGCCCCGGCGAACCGCGCAGCGAAGCCCTCGCGCGCCTCGTCGGTGATCTTGGCGAAGAGCACGTCGGGCGTCGTGAACGCTGTTCCGGCCTCGACCGCGGCCAGCGCCGCCGCCACGTCATCCGGCCAGTCGGCATCGTCCCGTCCGAAGGCCGAGAGCATCGCCGCCGCCGCATCGGGCACGAAGGGGCGCGAGAGCACGGCGTAGAAATGGACGAGGTTGAGCGAGAGCCGCACGATGGCGGCGGCGCGCTCCGGGTCGGTCTTGAACGCGGCCCAGGGCGCGGCGGCCTGCAGGTATTCGTTGCCCGCCGCCCAGATGCCGCGCAATTCCTGCGCGCCCTTGCGCAGGTCGATCGCCTCCATGTGGCCCTCATAGGCGCGCAGGCGCCGGCCGAGATCGGCGATCAGCGCCTGCTCCTCCGGGCCGTAGCTGCCGCCCTCGGGCACCGTCTCGTCGAAGCGCGACCGGGCGAACTTGGTCACCCGGCTGACGAAATTGCCGAGCACGTCGGCGAGATCCTTGTTCACCCCGGCCTGGAACGCCTCCCAGGTGAAATTGCTGTCCGAGCCTTCGGGCACGTTGGCCATCAGCCACCAGCGCCAGTAATCGGCGGGCAGGATGTCGAGCGCCTGGTCCATGAAGACGCCGCGCCCCTCGGAGGTCGAGAACTTGCCGCCGTCATAATTGAGGTAGTTGAAGGACTTGATGTAATCGACCAGCTTCCACGGCTCGCCCGATCCCAGCAGCGTCGCCGGAAAGCTCAGCGTGTGGAACGGCACGTTGTCCTTGCCCATGAACTGCAGGTAGCGCACGTCGCCCGCCCCCTCGTCGGTGCGCCACCAGCGCCGCCACGCCGCCTCGTCCTGCCCGGTCGCATCGGCCCATTCGGCCGAAGCCGCGATGTATTCGATCGGCGCGTCGAACCAGACATAGAACACCTTGCCCTCCATGCCGGGCCAGTCGGCGTCGCCGCGCCTCACCGGAATGCCCCAGTCGAGGTCACGGGTGATGCCGCGATCCTGCAGCCCCTCGCCGTCATCGAGCCATTTGCGCGCGATCGAGGTGGTCAGGATCGGCCAGTCGGACTTCGAGTCGATCCAGGCGCGGATCTCGTCGCGCATGGCACTCTGGCGCAGATAGAGATGCTTGGTCTCGCGCACCTCCAGATCGGTCGAGCCCGAGATCGCCGAGCGCGGGTTCAGAAGATCGGTCGGGTCGAGCTGCTTGGTGCAGTTCTCGCACTGGTCGCCGCGCGCCCGCTCGTAGCCGCAATTCGGGCAGGTGCCCTCGATGTAGCGGTCGGGCAGGTAGCGCCCGTCGGCCTTCGAGTAGACCTGCTTCTCCATCACCTCCGAGATCAGCCCCGCATCGGTCGAGCCGCCCGGCGAGATGCTGCGTCAGCGCGTGGTTCCGCGCCGAGGAGGACCGCCCGAAATGATCGAAGCTGAGCCGGAACCCGTCGGCGATGTCCTTCTGGACCTGCCACATCCGCGCGCAATACGCCGCCACCGGCTCGCCCGCCTTGGCCGCGGCCAGCTCCGCCGGCGTGCCATGCTCGTCGGTGGCGCAGATGAACAGCACCTCATGCCCGCGCGCCCGCGCATAGCGCGCATAGACATCCGCCGGCAGCTGGCTGCCCACCAGATTGCCGAGATGCTTGATGCCGTTGATGTAGGGCAGGGCGGAGGTGATCAGGATACGGGACATGGGGCGCCCTATTGCTTCGGAACGCGACCGGGTTACGCCATTAAGCCCGTCCATGCCAGTGGTCAGAGGCGCCTCAGGGACGGACGGCGGCGATGGGACGTTTCGGCGTGGCGGCAAAATGGCTGAGACCGAGCCAGTCCCGCCATCCGCGGGCCCGCATTGCCGGATCGCCATCCAGAGAGACGCGGCCTGCTTCGACTTCGCGCTTCAGGGTCGAGAGTCCCATCCAGACCGAAGTCATGCTGCGCAGATCCGAGGTGACATAGAGATCTACCTCGAAGCCGGGCTCGGTCAGGCAGAGATCGACCGCACCGTCCCCTTCCACGACAAGCCACCAGTCCCGTTTGCCGGCCGTCTGGTCGGTGTAGAGAAACCGGATCACCCGCCGGCAGCCGTCGAGCGGTGCGGGGTCAAGGTTTCGGCGCATGTCCCACATCAGAAGTGCGGGATCGAGGCGTTCGAGCGAGACCTCCGCGGCGACCCAGTTCTGGCCCCAGATCCCGATCGCCTCGATTACCGGAGCCAGCGCCTGCCCGGCCTCCGTCAGCCTGTAGACCTTGTTTCCCGGTCCTTCCGGATCCGGACCCGCGCTGAGGATGCCGGCTGCTTCGAGTTGCTTCAGCCGGTCGGACAGCAGGGTCGGCGACATGCGCGGCACCCCCCGGCGCAGCTCGTTGAACCGGGTGGAGCCGGCGACAAGCTCGCGCACGAGTATCAGCGTCCAGCGCTTGGCGAGGATTTCCGACGCCATCGCGACGGGGCAGAACTGACCATAGCCCGCCGTCATGTGACTTCCTTCCCCGGGATCCGGACCGGTCCAGAAACTGGACTGGACGCGGCTTGCGGTCCGTGCCCACCCAGACTCGGACGAGGGACCGGTTCCCCATCAGGCGCCGGATTTCCCGTCATTGAAAGGAAAAACCATGTCGCAAACACTTTACGAGCGCCTCGGTGGAGCCGATGGCGTCGCAACGATTTCAGCGGCTCTGGTCGACAATCACCTCGTCAACCCGCTGATCGCGGCGCGATTCTACCGGCAGCGATCTGCCGGTCTTCAAGCAGACGGCCTGCGATTTCTTCACGGCGGGATCGGGCGGTCCCGACGTCTACCGGGGCAAGGACATGCTGAGCGCGCACCGCCACATGAACATCTCGGATGCCGAATTCATGGCGGCGGTTGACGATCTCATGAAGGCGCTCGACGCATCGGGCATCGGCGCTGCCGAGAAGGCCGAGGTCCTCTACATTTTCTACACCCTCCGACCAGAGGTCGTGGGCGTCTGAAGCCGGATTTGGCGTTATCGGGCAAGGTTGCGGCTTCGCAACTCCCGATGGCCGGATGCCGGTGCCGGGAGGGGAATTTTCGTTCCTGTACCGCCCGAAACGAAACGGGGCGCGAGCGGCCCGGCCAGCGCCCGCCCGGGCAGGCACTGGCCTCATGAGCCTTGGGACAGGCCGGATATGGCCCGGCCCGCGCCCTAGGGATCGCCCCGAAGGCATCGTTTCGAAGCCTACCCCGGCCGCTTCCGCCGCCCCGCCGCAGCACCGACACGCCCGAAACTGGCAAGCGGAATTGGCAAGCCACTTTCCAGCCGGTTTCCAGCCGCCTTCCAGCCACGGATTATCCTTTGATTCCAGCGGCAAAGGGTCCCGGACCGCAGCTCCCGGCTTGCCGCCCCGAAATCCCGGTTTCCGCGACCCGGCGCCGGGTCCCGGAACGCGAACGGGGCGCGGCTCGCGCCACGCCCCGTCCCGAAGGGTCGGCCAGAAGGCCCCCGTGTCAGTCGACCTTGTTGAAGTCCATCGGCGCGGAGGTTTCTCCGAAGGCGTCGTTCTCGGAGGTGTCTTCCAGGGCCGCCACCTCGAGCGCCGCGGCCGCCTCGGCGGCTTCGGCCTTGCGGGCCTCGATGATCTTCGCGTCCCGCTCCGAGGCGATCCGCTTGATCTTGTGGGTCGCGCCGCCGGTGCCCGCCGGGATCAGCCGGCCGACGATGACGTTCTCCTTGAGGCCGACCAGCTTGTCGCGCTTGCCCTGCGTCGCCGCTTCGGTGAGCACGCGGGTGGTCTCCTGGAACGAAGCCGCCGAGATGAACGAGCGGGTCTGGAGCGACGCCTTGGTGATCCCCAGAAGGATCGGCGCGCCCTTGGCCGGCGCGCGGCCGGCGGCCTCCGCCTTCTCGTTCTCCTCGTCGAACTCGATCTTGTCGACCTGCTCGCCCTTCAGGAGCGTGGTGCCGCCGGAATCGGAGATCTCCCACTTCTGAAGCATCTGGCGGACGATCACCTCGATGTGCTTGTCGTTGATCTTCACGCCCTGCAGACGATAGACCTCCTGCACTTCCTCGATCAGGTAATCGGCCAGCGCCTCGATCCCGAGGATGGCGAGGATGTCATGGGGGGCAGGGTTGCCGTCCATGATGTACTCGCCCTTCTGGATGAAGTCGCCTTCCTGCACCGGGATGTGCTTGCCCTTCGGCACCATGTACTCGATCGGCTCGAGGGCTTCGTCGACCGGCTGGATCGAGATCCGGCGCTTGTTCTTGAAGTCCTTGCCGAAGCGCACATGACCGTCGATCTCGGCGATGATCGCGTGATCCTTGGGACGGCGTGCCTCGAAGAGTTCCGCCACCCGCGGCAGACCGCCGGTGATGTCCTTGGTCTTGGCACCCTCGCGCGGAATACGCGCGAGCACGTCGCCGGCCCGGATCTCCTGGCCGTCCTCGACCGAGAGGATCGCGTCCACGGACATCGCGTGGGTTTCCGGGTTGCCGTTGTCGAGCCGCACGGGCTCGCCGGTGGCCGGGTCCATCACGATGATCTCGGGCTTGAGCTCGTTGCCCTTGGGGGCCGCGCGCCAGTCCGAGACGATCTTCTGGCTGATGCCGGTCGCGTCGTCGGTCTCGTCGCGGATCGAGATCCCCGCCGTGAGATCGACGAATTTCGCCACGCCCGGCTTCTCGGCGATGATCGGCAGGGTGTAGGGATCCCACTCCGCGAGCTTGTCGCCGCGGGTCACCTGCGTGCCCTCGGTCTGCAGGAGCTTGGTCCCGTAGCCGATCTTGTGGACCGCCCGCTCGACGCCGTTCTCGTCGATGATCGCGATTTCGCTGTTGCGCGACATCAGGATCTGTTCGCCGTCGGCATTGGTCAGCAGGCTGGCGCGGCGGAACTCCACCTTGCCGGCCTGGCTGGCCTCGAGGAAGCTCTGCGAGCCGCCCTGCGCGATGCCGCCGATGTGGAAGGTCCGCATGGTGAGCTGGGTGCCCGGCTCGCCGATCGACTGCGCCGCGATGATGCCCACGGCCTCGCCGGGGTTCACGCGGGTGCCGCGGGCCAGATCGCGCCCGTAGCACTGGGCGCAGATGCCGTCCTCGGCCTCGCAGGTGAGCGGGCTGCGGATCTGCATCTCGAGAACCGCGGCCGCCTCGATCATGTCGGCGTCGCGCTCCTCGATCAGATCCCCGCGCTTGAAGATCACCTCCTGGGTCTTCGGATCGAGCACGTCCTCGGCCGCGACGCGGCCCAGGATGCGCTCGCTGAGCGGCGAGACCACCTCGCCGTCGGCGATGGCGGGGCGGGCCGTGATCGACTTCTCGGTACCGCAATCGTCGATCTTGACGATGCAGTCCTGCGCCACGTCGACGAGACGCCGGGTGAGATAGCCCGAGTTCGCGGTCTTGAGCGCGGTGTCGGCCAGACCCTTGCGGGCGCCGTGGGTCGAGTTGAAGTACTCGAGCACCGTCAGGCCTTCCTTGAAGTTCGACACGATCGGCGTCTCGATGATCTCGCCCGAGGGCTTGGCCATCAGGCCGCGCATGCCGGAGAGCTGCTTCATCTGCGCCGGTGAGCCGCGCGCGCCCGAATGGCTCATCATGTAGACCGAGTTCGGCTCCATCTCGGCGCCGGCATCATCGACCTTCATCGCCGAGATGTCGCCCATCATGGCATCCGCGACCTTGTCCGAGCATTTGGACCAGGCATCGACCACCTTGTTGTACTTCTCGCCCTGGGTGATCAGGCCGTCCATGTACTGCTGCTCGAACTCCTTCACCTGATCGCGGGTCTCGCCGACGATGTCCCACTTGGAGGCCGGGATCACCATGTCGTCCTTGCCGAAGGAGATGCCGGCCTTGAACGCCTCGGTGAAGCCCAGCGTCATGATCTGGTCGCAGAAGATGACGCTCTCCTTCTGGCCGCAATGGCGGTAGACGTTGTCGATGACCTCGCCGACCTCCTTCTTGCGCAGCAGACGGTTCACGATGTCGAACGGCGTCTTGAAGTTCTTCGGCAGGAGCGCGCCGAGCCGCAGGCGGCCCGGCGTGGTCTCGAACCGCTTCTGGACGCTGTGGCCCTCCTCGTCGATCTGCTCGATCCGCGCGGTGATCTTGGAGTGCAGGTTCACGATCCCCTCGTGGAGCGCGTGGTCCACCTCCTCGATCGAGGCGAAGACCATGCCCTGACCGGGCTGCCCCTCGCGCATGATCGTGAGGTAGTAGAGGCCGAGGATCATGTCCTGCGACGGCACGATGATCGGCTTGCCGTTGGCGGGCGAGAGCACGTTGTTCGTGGACATCATCAGGACGCGGGCTTCGAGCTGCGCCTCGACCGACAGCGGCACATGGACCGCCATCTGGTCACCGTCGAAATCGGCGTTGAAGGCCGAGCAGACCAGCGGATGGAGCTGGATCGCCTTGCCTTCGATCAGCACCGGCTCGAAGGCCTGGATGCCGAGGCGGTGGAGCGTCGGGGCGCGGTTCAGGAGAACCGGATGCTCGCGGATCACCTCGTCGAGGATGTCCCAGACCTCCGGGCGCTCCTTCTCCACCAGCTTCTTCGCCTGCTTGACGGTCGAGGAGAGGCCCTTCGCGTCGAGGCGGCTGTAGATGAACGGCTTGAAGAGCTCGAGCGCCATCTTCTTCGGAAGCCCGCACTGGTGCAGCTTGAGCTCCGGTCCGGTCACGATGACCGAGCGGCCGGAGAAGTCCACGCGCTTGCCGAGCAGGTTCTGGCGGAACCGGCCCTGCTTGCCCTTCAGCATGTCCGACAGCGACTTCAGCGGGCGCTTGTTGGTGCCGGTGATGACCCGGCCGCGCCGGCCGTTGTCGAAGAGCGCGTCGACGGATTCCTGCAACATCCGCTTCTCGTTGCGGATGATGATGTCGGGCGCGCGCAGCTCGATCAGCCTTTTCAGGCGGTTGTTGCGGTTGATGACGCGGCGGTAGAGGTCGTTGAGGTCGGACGTGGCGAACCGGCCGCCGTCGAGCGGCACCAGCGGGCGCAGCTCGGGCGGAATGACCGGGATCACCGTGAGGATCATCCATTCCGGCCGGTTGCCGCTCTCGCGGAAATTCTCCACGAGCTTCAGGCGCTTGATGATCTTCTTGGGCTTCAACTCGCCGGTGGCTTCCGCCAGATCGGCGCGCAGCTGCTCGGCGAGATCATCGAGCTCGATGGCGGCGAGCATCTCGCGGATCGCCTCGGCACCGATGCCGGCGCGGAAGCTGTCCTCGCCGTACTGGTCCTGGGCGTCGAGGAATTCCTCCTCACCCAGCAGCTGGCCGTGTTTCAGGTCGGTCAGACCGGGCTCGATCACCACGTACTGCTCGAAATAGAGGATCCGCTCGAGATCGCGCAGCGTCATGTCGAGCATCAGGCCGATGCGGCTCGGCAGCGACTTCAGGAACCAGATATGCGCGACGGGCGAGGCCAGTTCGATATGGCCCATGCGCTCGCGACGCACCTTCTGGAGCGTGACCTCGACGCCGCATTTCTCGCAGACGACGCCGCGATACTTCATGCGCTTGTACTTGCCGCACAGGCATTCGTAATCCTTGATCGGACCGAAGATGCGCGCGCAGAACAGGCCGTCACGCTCGGGCTTGAACGTGCGGTAATTGATGGTTTCCGGCTTCTTGATCTCGCCGTAGGACCACGAGAGGATCCGCTCGGGGCTGGCCAGAGCGATCTTGATCTCGTCGAACGTACGCAGCGGCTGGACCGGAGTGAACGGGTTGGTGAGTTCCTGGTTCATGACTTACCTCAATCTCGTTGCAGGGGAGGGGGCGGGAAAGACCGCCCTCACTCCGCTTCCGAATCCAGAAGCTCGATGTTCAGACCGAGCGAGCGGATTTCCTTGACGAGCACGTTGAACGATTCCGGCACGCCGGCCTCGAAGTTGTCCTCACCCTTGACGATCGACTCGTAGACCTTGGTGCGGCCCGCGACGTCGTCCGACTTCACCGTCAGCATTTCCTGCAAGGTGTAGGCCGCGCCGTAGGCTTCAAGGGCCCAGACCTCCATCTCGCCGAAGCGCTGTCCGCCGAACTGCGCCTTGCCGCCCAGCGGCTGCTGGGTGACGAGGCTGTAGGGCCCGGTCGAGCGCGCGTGGATCTTGTCGTCCACGAGATGGTGCAGCTTGAGGAGATACTTCACGCCCACCGTCACCGGACGGGTGAACTGCTCGCCGGTGCGGCCGTCATAGACCACCGACTGGCCCGACGTGTCGAAGCCCGCACGCTGGAGCGCATCGTTCACGTCCGCCTCCTTCGCGCCGTCGAAGACCGGGGTGGCGATCGGCACACCGGCCGTGACGTTCCCTGCCGCCTCGAGGAAGGCCTCCTCGTCCATCTCGCCGAGCACCTCGTTGTAGAGGCTCTCGCCGTAGGCGACCTTCATCGCCTCGCGGGTCGGCGTCATGTCGCCCGAGCGGCGATATTCCTGCAGGCCCAGCTCGATCGCCCGGCCCAGACCGCGTGCGGCCCAGCCCATATGGGTCTCGAGGATCTGGCCGACATTCATCCGGCTCGGAACGCCCAGCGGGTTCAGCACGAAATCGACCGGGGTGCCGTCGGCGAGGAACGGCATGTCCTCCATCGGCACCACCTTCGAGATCACGCCCTTGTTGCCGTGGCGGCCGGCCATCTTGTCGCCCGGCTGCAGCTTGCGCTTCACCGCGATGAAGACCTTGACCATCTTCATCACGCCCGGCGGCAGGTCGTCGCCGCGGCGCACCTTCTCCACCTTGTCCTCGAAGCGCCGGTCGAGCGCCTTCTTCTGCAGCTCGTACTGCGCCTGGAGCGCTTCCTGACGGCTCGCATCGGCGTCGTCGCCGAGCGCGAGCTGCCACCAGAGGCCGCGCGACAGGGTGCCGAGCAGGTCCTCGTCGATGGTCGAGCCGGCCTTGATGCCCTTGGGGCCCTTCACCGCGGTCTTGCCGAGGATCAGGTCCTTCAGGCGCGCATAGATGTTGCGCTCGAGGATGGCGAGCTCGTCGTGACGGTCACGGCTCAGGCGCTCGACTTCCTCGCGCTCGATCTGCAGCGCGCGTTCGTCCTTGTCGACGCCGTGGCGGTTGAACACCCGGACCTCGACCACCGTGCCGTAATCGCCCGGCGGCAGACGCATGCTCGTGTCGCGAACATCCGAGGCCTTCTCGCCGAAGATGGCGCGCAGAAGCTTCTCTTCCGGCGTCATCGGGCTCTCGCCCTTGGGGGTGATCTTGCCCACCAGGATGTCCGCCGGTCCGACTTCCGCGCCGATATAGACGATGCCCGCCTCGTCGAGGTTGCGAAGGGCCTCCTCGCCGACATTGGGAATGTCGCGGGTGATCTCTTCCGGCCCGAGCTTGGTGTCGCGGGCCGCGACCTCGAACTCCTCGATGTGGACGCTGGTGAACACGTCGTCCTGCACGATGCGCTCGGAGATCAGGATCGAGTCCTCGTAGTTGTAGCCGTTCCAGGGCATGAACGCGACGAGCACGTTCTTGCCCAGGGCCAGCTCGCCCAGATCGGTCGAGGGTCCGTCGGCGATGAACTCGCCCGAGCTCACCGTGTCACCCACCTTCACCAGCGGACGCTGATTGATGCAGGTGTTCTGGTTGGAGCGCTGGAACTTGCGCAGCCGGTAGATGTCGACGCCCGGATCGCCCGGCTCGAGCTCGCCGGTCGCGCGCACCACGATGCGCATCGCATCGACCTGGTCGATGACGCCGGCACGCCGCGCAGTGATGGCGGCGCCGGAATCGCGGGCCACGATCTCCTCGATGCCGGTTCCCACGAAGGGCGATTCGGCGCGCAGCAGCGGCACGGCCTGGCGCTGCATGTTCGAGCCCATCAGCGCGCGGTTCGCGTCGTCGTTCTCGAGGAACGGGATCAGCGAGGCCGCGACCGAGACGAGCTGCTTGGGGCTGACGTCGATCAGATCGACGTTGGCCGGCGGGTTCAGCATGAAGTCGCCGCCCTTCCGGGTCGAGACGAGTTCGTTCTTGAACCGGCCGTTCTCGTCGAGCTGCGCGTTCGCCTGGGCGACGGTGTGGCGCATCTCCTCGGTGGCCGACATGTACTGGACCTCGTCGGTCACCTGGCTGTCCACCACCTTGCGGTAGGGCGTCTCGATGAAGCCGTACTTGTTCACGCGGGCGAACGAGGCCAGCGAGTTGATCAGGCCGATATTCGGGCCTTCCGGCGTCTCGATCGGGCACATCCGGCCGTAATGGGTCGGGTGTACGTCGCGCACCTCGAAGCCAGCGCGCTCGCGGGTGAGACCACCCGGCCCGAGCGCCGAGAGGCGGCGCTTGTGGGTAACCTCCGAGAGCGGATTGGTCTGGTCCATGAACTGCGAGAGCTGGCTCGAGCCGAAGAACTCGCGCACTGCGGCCGCGGCCGGCTTCGCGTTGATCAGGTCCTGCGGCATGATCGTGTCGATCTCGACCGAGGACATGCGTTCGCGGATCGCGCGCTCCATGCGCAGCAGGCCGACGCGGTACTGGTTCTCCATCAGCTCGCCCACAGAGCGCACGCGGCGGTTGCCGAGATGGTCGATGTCGTCGATCTCGCCGCGACCGTCGCGCAGGTCCACCAGCGCCTTGATCACGGCGATGATGTCCTCGTTGCGCAGGGTCCGCATCGTGTCGGGCGCGTCGAGATCGAGGCGCATGTTCATCTTCACCCGGCCGACGGCCGAGAGATCATAGCGCTCGCTGTCGAAGAACAGCGAGTTGAACATGTTTTCGGCGGCCTCCACGGTGGGCGGCTCGCCCGGACGCATCACCCGGTAGATGTCCATCAGCGCGCCGTCGCGGCTGATGTTCTTGTCCACCGCCAGCGTGTTGCGGATGTAGGCACCCACAGTGATGTTGTCGATGTCGAGGGTGGGGACGTCGGTCACGCCGTTGTCGAGCAGCACCTTCAGGGTGCCGCCGGTCACGTCGCCGGTCTTGGCATCGATGTCCCAGGTCAGCTCGTCGCCGGCCTCGACCCAGATCGCGCCCGTCTCTTCGTTGATGATGTCCTTGGCGGCGAAGCGGCCCAGGATGGCGTCGAACGGCACGAGGATCTCGGTGACCTCGCCGCTGTCGAGCCATTCCTTCACCATGCGCGGCGTGACCTTCTTGCCCACCGGCGCGATCACCTCACCGGAGGCGGCATCGACGATGTCGTAGGTCGGCCGGGTGCCGCGGAGGCGCTCGGGGAAGAACTTCGTCGCCCAGCCTTCGCCCTCGCGGCGATAGCTCACCGTTTGGTAATAGGCATCCATGATGCCTTCCTGGTCCATCCCGAGCGCGTAGAGCAGCGTCGTCACCGGAAGCTTCCGGCGGCGGTCGATGCGGCAATGCACGATGTCCTTGGCGTCGAACTCGAAGTCGAGCCAGGAACCGCGATAGGGGATAACGCGGGAGGTGAACAGGATCTTGCCCGAGGAATGGGTCTTGCCGCGGTCATGGTCGAAGAACACGCCGGGCGAGCGGTGCATCTGGGACACGATGACCCGCTCGGTGCCGTTCACAACGAAGGTGCCGTTGGGCGTCATCAGGGGCATGTCGCCCATGTAGACGTCCTGCTCCTTGATGTCCTTCACGGAACGCGCGCCGGTGTCCTCGTCGACTTCGAACACGATCAGCCGCAGCGTCACTTTCAGCGGTGCCGCATAGGTCATGTCGCGCTGCATGCATTCTTCGACGTCGTATTTCGGATATTCGAGCTCGTACTTCACGAATTCCAGCACGGCGGTCTCGTTGAAGTCCTTGATCGGGAACACCGACTGGAAGACGCCCTTGATCCCCTCGCCGTCCATCGGGATGTCCTGATCACCCGAATTGAGGAACAGGTCGTAGCTCGACTTCTGGACCTCGATCAGGTTCGGCATTTCCGCGACCTCGCGGATCTTGCCATAGAACTTGCGGATACGCTTGTGACCGGAATGCGTCTGAGCCATGCTCGAACCTCTTGCTTGCATGCCAGCCACCCGGTGGGGAACGGGTGGCACGGCCGTGCCGAACGATCTGACCCAATGCTTGCGCGATTTCCCACATCACGCACCCGGGCCGAATGCGTCTTTCGAAATGCCCGCGCGCGGACGCTTCCAGAGACGCATGAAGCCGGGCCCGCGACCATCGCGGACCCAGCCTTTTCTCATGCAGCGGCCAGTGGGCCGCGGCGGATCATCACTTCACTTCGACTTCCGCACCGGCGGCGACGAGCTTCTTCTGGATCTCTTCGGCTTCGTCCTTGGACACGCCTTCCTTGACGGCCTTGCCGCCAGCTTCGACGAGATCCTTGGCTTCCTTGAGGCCCAGGCCGGTGATGGCGCGGACTTCCTTGATGACGTTGATCTTCTGGGCGCCGGCGGCCTTGAGGATCACGTCGAATTCGGTCTTTTCCTCGGCGGCTTCCGCCGGGCCTGCGGCCGGACCGGCCATCATGACGGCGCCACCGGCAGCCGGCTCGATGCCGTATTCGTCCTTGAGGATGGTCTTCAGTTCGGATGCTTCGAGAAGGGTCAGCGACACGATCTCTTCGGCGAGTTTCTTCAGGTCAGCCATTGTTCCGTTTCCAATCAGGTTCGTGTGTTGTTCCGGTGCGATGCGATGTTGCGCTGCTCCGGCCTAAGGGTGTCGAGATCACGCCGCCTCACGCTCTTCGAGCGTGGTGAGAATGCCCGCGATATTCGCGGCAGGCGCGCCGATCGCCGAAACCAGATTTCCGCCCGGTGCCCCGATGCAGCCGACGATGGAAGCGATGAGCTCCTCGCGCGACGGCATTGCGGCAACGGCCTTCACTCCGGCCTCGTCCAGCGGCGTCGCCCCCATGGCACCCCCGAGAACAACAAGCTTCTTGTTGTCCTTGGTAAAGGCGTCCACCGCTTTCGCGGCAGCCACCGGGTCCTCGGAATAGGCGAGCACCGTCATTCCCGTCAGGTAGTCCGCGATGCTTTCGCTCGGGGTTCCCTTCAGGGCGATCTTGGCGAGCTTGTTCTTGGCGACACGGACCGATCCGCCTGCATCCTTCATCCGCAGGCGGAAATCCGTCATCTCGGCAACCGACAGGCCTTCGTAGTGCGCGACCACGACGACACCAGAGTCCGTGAAGATCTGGCCGAGTTCGGCGACCACAGCTTCCTTTTGGGCTCTATCCACGTTGTTGCTCCAGGTTCGTGGCGGAGTTGCCCCCGCCGGCTCGTTTTCGCCGGTTTCCCGACGTCTCGGGTCCTTTTACGGGTGCCCGCCAAAACCTCCCCGGAGTTTCCCCCGCATCGATCCTGATCGTTCCCCGTCTCGGGCAGGAATTAGCGCGCCTTTCGGCACAACCCACCGTCTCGGACAGTTCGGGCGACACCGCCGCCCGGAACATCCCCGGCCCGAAAGCCGGGAAATCTCGTTATTCGCTGACCGCGCTGGCCAGGTTGACCGTGACACCGGGGCCCATGGTCGAGGTGAGCGCGATCTTCTTCAGATACGTGCCCTTCGCCCCGGCCGGCTTGGCCTTGTTCACCGCGCTCACGAACGCCTTCGCGTTCTCCACCAGCTTGGCCTCGTCGAAGGAGGCCTTGCCGATGCCGGCATGCACCACGCCGGCCTTCTCGGCCTTGAACTGGACCTCGCCGCCCTTGGCGTTCGCCACGGCCTGCGCCACGTCCATCGTCACCGTGCCGACCTTGGGGTTCGGCATCAGGTTGCGCGGTCCGAGGATCTTGCCCAGTCGGCCGACGATCGGCATCATGTCCGGCGTCGCGATGCAGCGGTCGAACTCGATCTTGCCCGACTGGATCGTCTCCATCAGGTCTTCCGCGCCCACGATGTCGGCGCCGGCCGCACGGGCCTCGTCGGCCTTCGCGTCCTTGGCGAACACCGCCACGCGTACCGTCTTGCCGGTTCCGTTGGGCAGGCTGACCACGCCGCGGACCATCTGATCGGCATGGCGCGGATCGACTCCGAGATTCATCGCGATCTCCAGCGTCTCGTCGAACTTCGCTGTGGCGTTGGCCTTGACGAGCTTCACGGCCTCTTCGATCGAGAGGTCGGACTTGCCTTCCACGGCCGCGCGGGCGGTGCGGGTGCGCTTTCCGGACTGTGCCATGATCGTTACCCCTTCACTTCGAGGCCCATCGACCGGGCGGATCCGGCGATGATGAGCATGGCGGCGTCGATATCGGTGGCGTTGAGGTCAGCCATCTTCGCTTCGGCGATCTCGCGGACCTGCTTGAGGGTCACGCTGCCCGCGACCGATTTGCCCGGCTGCTTGGAGCCCGATTTCAGCTTGGCGGCCTTCTTCAGCAGGTAGGACGCCGGCGGCGTCTTGAGTTCCATGCTGAACGACTTGTCGGTGAAATAGGTTATGATCACCGGAGTAGGGCTGCCCGGCTCCATCTCCTGCGTGCGGGCGTTGAACGCCTTGCAGAATTCCATGATGTTGATCCCGCGCTGACCCAGCGCCGGACCGACGGGCGGGGAGGGGTTCGCCTTCCCTGCCGCGACCTGCAGCTTCAACTGCCCTGCAACCTTCTTGGCCATGACGGCCTCCTTCCGTTTCCCGGCCTGCGGAACGCGATCCGCTGGCCCTTTGTGGCGTGGTCCGGAGGCCGCGGCGCGCCGCGACCGCCTCCCACGATCAACCCGAAGCTCCTGCGCGTCGGGGTAAACTCAGTCCGTCACGACGCCTTGGCGACCTGCGCGAATTCCAGCTCGACCGGTGTGGCCCGGCCGAAGATCGACACCGAGACCTTGAGACGCGCATTGTCCTGATCGACATCCTCGACCATGCCCGAAAAGCCCTCGAACGGGCCGTCGGTGACACTGACCGTCTCGCCGGTCTGGAACGTGATGATCGAGCGTGGGCGCTCGGCGCCCTCCTCGACCTGGTTCATGATCCGCGCCACCTCGGCATCGCGCATCGGCGTCGGTCGCCCCTGCGGCCCAAGGAAGCCCGTCACCCGGTTGATCTCGTTGACCGTATGGTAGGCCTTGTCGGTCATCTCCATCTTCACGAGCACGTAGCCGGGCATGAAGCGCTTCTCGGTCTGCACCTTCTTGCCGCGGCGGATCTCGATCACGTCCTCGGTCGGCACCAGGACCTCTTCGATCTGATCCTGCAGATTCTGCTGCGCCACGGCCTCAAGGATCGCTTCCTTCACCTTCTTCTCGAAGTTGGAAAGAACGCTCACCGAGTACCAGCGCATCGCCATCTGTATCTAACCCCGTTTCCGGACGCTGCCCGCAGCCCGTGATTGTCAGTGACCCGCACAGCGCGGGGAAAATTGGAAACGGCGCGCTACCGAATCGATGCGCGCCCCTGAGCCTGCCAAGAGCGCCCCATTAACCCCCGCTTCACCGGGGATCAAGAGGCCATGCGCAGAATCGTCTCCAGTCCAAAGCGGATGAGCATGTCCACGAAGAAGAAGAACGTGGCGAACAGCGTCGCCATCAGCATGACCATCACCGTGGTCAGACCGACTTCGCGGCGGTTCGGCCAGACGACCTTGGATACCTCCGACCGGACCTGCTGCATGAATTGGAATGGATTCGTCCGGGCCATCGTGTGTCTCGCGCTCTTGGAGAGGCGCAGATACGCGCTTCGCCAAGGGAGTTCAAGGCGCCCGCCGGCTTTTGCCGCGACAGGCCCCACCGTCGGATTCCGCACTTCGCCGAAATTTGGATGGTGCTGCCGCCGCCGAAGATCGCGCGGACCGGTATTCGTGCCGCATCAGTTGACGATCTCTATTTCACCTGGCCGCCAGCTCTGGTCGATCCACGGCTCGAGCGGGCCGTACATGCGTAGGATGGTGAACCAGCTCTTTCCCGGAACAGTCTGGAGCCAGTTGCCCTCCTTGCCCTGCGGCGCCTCGGGCGCGAACCATACATCATAGGAGCCGTCGGCGTTCGCGGTCATGCCGTCGTCCTGGCTTCCGACCGTTGGAAACTTCTGTCCGGTTTGCAGCAATGAACGTGTCTGGGTGTCATAAAGGGTGACGGCCCAGAAATCGTTGACGGGCACGTCCTTTGGCAAGGTCAGCTTGTAGGTTTTGGATCCGTCAAAGGCCTTCTTCTCGGAATCCAGAAAAGCCATGGCGTAGTCAGACCCTTCTCCGGCCCGGGTGGTGGCCATCGCCGGGGTCACGCCGGTGTAGTTGAAATAGAACAGGACCCGTGCGTCCAGGTTCATCGTGCCGTCCGCCTCGAACGACGTGTTCTTGTTGGCGTAGGCGGTTATCCAGCCGCTGTTCGTGTCGGGGTAGATGTAGACGCCGCCGATGCGGGGCTGATAGGTGATGGCACGCGCCGTCGCGTTGCCGATGGTTGCGGCCTCGCTCAGGAGCGTCTTCATCCGGGCATCGGGATTGAAGGGCTGACCCTTGACGATGCCGATGGACGCCAGCAGCCCACGCGCTTCCGGACCGATGGCATCGATGGGTTCTTCCTGAACAACCTCGTTGAGACCCTCGAAGAAGCTGAAGTCGTTCGCCGAAATGGTGTTGTAGCTCACGCCCGAGAGGTCGACGAACTCCGTTTCGGGCGGATTTGCCGCCTGCGCAAGAGGATAGACCTTCAGGTTCGTCTTGATGTTCTCGACCGCGGGCGCGAGGCCTTTCGCGATGGAGGCGCGCAGAAACACCAGATTGCTGTAGGTGTCCGATTTTATCACGAAGTACCCGTCCGGCACGTCACCCTGATGATCCGGTGGCAGGAACAGGTATTTCCCGCCCTTGCCTTTGTCCGGACCAATCGCGCCAAGGTTCTCGACAAACCTGAACCAGGCGTCATCGACAAACCCCAGCATGCCGGGGGGAAGTTCGATGACCAGCGGACCTTCCTTTTTGAGGTCGATATACCCAAGCGAATAAAGCGTGGACGTGTTGCCGGTCAGATACAGGGATTCCGGCTGGAGCATCTGCGCGGTGATGGTGAACTTGTTCGAGGCGTCCGCGCCGATGCCCGCATTGCCGGACCGCATGGCGTAAATCGACCCGGCACCCTGATTGTCGAGAAACACCTGGACGCCGCGCATCCGGTCGAGATTGTCATAGACGGTGGCGACTGTGGCATCGGTGGGCACACCGTCGAAAAACTCGAGCGTGCCAATGGCTGTCTCGACCTTGTCGGGGATCGAAATCGCGTCGAGGGTCTCCTGAGAGACCTCCGCCCGCGCTGCCGGTGACAGCGCGAGCAAGGCGGCAAAGGCGGCTGTCAGATGTCTGGAGGTCATGGTCGCGTGATCCTTTCAGATGTGCTTACTGCACCAGCTCAATCTCGCCCGGACGCCATGTCTTGTTGATCCAAGGCTCGAGCGGGCCGTACATCCGCAGGATGGTGAACCAGCTTTTGCCGGGTACGGTCTGCAGCCAGTTGCCTTCCATGCCCTTCGGGGCCTCCGGCGCGAACCAGATGTCGTAGGAGCCGTCGGCGTTTCGCGTCATGCCCTCGGTCTGGCTGCCGATGGTCGGGAAGCTCTGGCCGGTCTGAAGCTGGGAGCGGGTCTGGGTGTCGTACATGGTCAGTGCCCAGAAGTCGTTGACCGGCACGTCCGCGGGCAGGGTCAGCTTGTAGGTCTTGGCGCCGTCGAACGCCTTCTTGTCCGAGTCGAGCAGGGCGAGAGCGTAGTCCGAGCCTTCGCCCGCCCGGGTGGCGGCCATTGCCGGCGTCACGCCGCCCGCGTTGAAATAGTAGAGCACGCGCGCGTCGAGGCCCATCGTGCCGTCGGCCTCGAAGCTGGTGTTCTTGTTGGCGAAGGCGGTGGACCAGACGCTGTCGGGATTGTCCGGATAGATCCGGACGCCGTCGATCCGGGGATGGAAGGTGATGGCGCGGGCGGTGGCGTCCGCCAGGGTCGCGGCTTCGGTCAGCAGCTTTCTCATCCGGTCGTCGGGGGCGAAGGGCTGTCCCTTGACGATGCCGATGGAGGCGATCGCGCCGCGGACCTCGGGGCTGATCGCGTCGACGGGTTCGCCCTGGACGACCGCGTCGAGATCTTCGAAGAAGCTGAAATCGCTGGGGAAGACGGTGTTGAAGGCCTTGTTCGACATGTTGACGAATTCGGTGGCGGCCGGAGCGGCGGCGTCCTTCAGCGGATAGACCCGGAGTTTCGAGGTGATGTTCTCGACCGCCGGTTCGAGCCCCTTGGCGATGGAGCCGCGCAGGAACATGAAGTTGCGGTTGGTGGGCGGCTTGAGCAGGAAATAGCCCTCGGGGATATCGCCCGCGTAGCCCGGCGGCACCACGAGGTATTTGCCGCCCTTGCCCTCGTCGGGTCCGGTGACGCCCATGTTGCCGACGAAGCGCTGCCAGGCGTCGTTGAGAAACCCGAGCATGCCTGGCGGGATCTCGATCACGGTCGGGCCGTCCTTGGCGAGGTCGGTGTAGGTGTAGGCGTAGAGCGTCGACGTGTTGGCGGTGACGACGAGCGTCTGGCTGTCCATCAGATTCTCGAAAACAGCGATCCTGTTGGCGCCTTCGGCTCCGGCATCGGCGAGGCCCGTGCGGACGTTGTACATCGAGACGGCGCCGACATTGTCGAGAAACACCTCCATGCCGCGCATGCGGTCGAGGTTGTCGTAGACCGTCGCGACGGTGGCGTCGGTCGGCACGCCGTCGAAGAAGTCGAGCGTGCCGATGGCGGTCTCGACCTTGTCGGGGATGGAGATCGCGTCGAGAGTCTCCTGCGAGACCTGCGCGAATGCCGGCGTCGCGAGCGCGGTGGCGCCGGCGAGTAAGGCGCACACGGACATGTTGCCTGGTCTGATCTTCATCGTTCGTTTCTCCTGTCGTCGTCGCTTTGAGCTACTTCGGGAATAGCAGCGTCGCCTGAAAACGCGCGCCCCAGCCGTCGGGGCCGAATTCGGCCGATTCGGCGTAGTATCGGGCGCCGAGGCTGAATTGGACCGGGCGTTTGCCGAACTTGACCACCTGGGCCACCTCGGCGTTGATCGGCACCGACCATTCCTCGGTCTCCCAGTCATAGGTCGACTCGGTGTTGAGGGTGAACGAGGTCGCTTTGGGCGTCGTGTAGCTCACGAAGGGCTGGAGGAAAGTCGCGGAGATGTCGCCGTCCTCGCTGTCGCCTGTGAGAGACCAGACGTGATTGGCGAGGCCGCCGATGGTCCATCCGTCCTTCTGGCGCAGCGCCACGCCGGTGACGCCTGCGCCCCACTGGTTGGTGGAGATGCCGTCGGTGGCGGTCGGGATGAGGAAGACCGGACCGACGCCCCAGTCGATCCCCGAGGCGGTCGTCGCCTTTGGTGAGAAGAAAAAGCTCTGCGTCGTGGCGCCGAGGCCGAACTGCGAGCCCGCGCCGGGGATCACGCCGTCCTGGCTTACGATCGGCAAGATGGTTCGCGAAATCACGTCCCAGTCGGTGCTGATCGAGAAGGGGATCACCGGCTGGACATTGAGCGTCCACTGGTCGCCGTCGCCGGTGGCGAAGCCCTGGTTGTAGTTGAGCTGGAACGGCAGGCTGATCAGGTCGGCGATCGGATTGGACAGTTTCTTGGCGAGTTCGGCCGCATCGCTTGACTGACCTGCGGGGGATGTCGGAGCGGCGGTCTGCGCCGACGCGGCCTGAGGAGCCAACGTGAAGCTGAGTGCCGCGAGGCCCATGGAGAGGTGGCGAAAGAAAGTCATCGGGATATCTGCTCCTAAAGGAATCGGCGGCATTGCAACGTGGCCGGATTCCTCCGCGGATGCGGTCCGGAATCCATGCGGCGGCCCGGAAGACCGGGAGGTAGAGATCGGCGGGGCATCACCCCGCCGGAGTCAGTCGGACCGGTCATCGCAGGACAGCGCGCCGGTAGGCGCGCCGGCGGGCGCCGGCAAAGGACACCGGCGTCAGGGGCATACCGATGACGTCGATGAAGAGCGAGACCTGCGCGCCAAGGACCGGCATGTCGCCGTCGATGATCCTCACCGTGTAATGGAGGCTGTCGCCTTCCAGAACCGGGTCGCGCAGTTCGACGACCGTCTCGCGAAGCTCCCCGTTCTCCATGATCGAGAGGTCGGCGTTCGGCGGATCGGACAGGAAGCTGTCGGTCCCCTCGCTCCAGAACGGCACGAAGGCCTCGGTGGTCATGTTTCCCGCGATCCGCTCGGGTCGGTCGGTGAAGAACAGCGTGACCGGACTGATTCCGTTCAGGGTGAGCCGATTCCGGTTCGCGTCGAACGCCATTCCCGAGGCGGTCTGCACGAAGAGGAAATCGGCCTTGGACTCGGCATCGTCGGTTGCCTGTGCGCGTACAGTGCGGACCGTCCCAAGCGTCAGGGCGAGGCCGGCCCCGGCGACGAGCACCTGCCGCCTTGGAAGCCGCAATGCATCCGGTCGATGGCCGTCGCCGGTCTCGAGGAGCGGGATCGAAGCTGCGGGCTTCACGGAAGGGGTCTCGGGCGCGCTCATTCCACCACCTCGACCTCGCTCGGACGCCATGACTTGTCGAAGAAAGACGGCAACGGGCTGTACAGCCGCAGGATGGTGAACCAGCCCTTCTCCGGGTCGGTCTGGATCCAGTTGCCTCGCTCGATGCCATCGGGCTGTTCGGGCGCGAAGTATACCGTCGTGGAGCCGTCCTCTGCCGCGGTTGCGGCAGGCGAGGGATAGCTTTGCGAGCCGGCGCGCGGGTATTTCTGCGGTGTGGCCAGCATGGAACGGGTCTGGTTGTCGTAGACGGTGAAGGACCAGAACGCCTTGGCCGGGATGTCCTTGGGGAGCGTCACCTTGTAGGTTTTCGCGCCGTCGAACACGTCGCCAGCTGCGTCGAGAAAGCCCATCAGATACTGCGAACCGACGCCGGGGATGTTCATGATCATGCCCGGGCTGTCGAGCGTGTAGCCGTAGTAGAACGCCGTGCGGCTGTCGAGCGTGCGGGCGCCGGTCGGCGGCAACGGTTTGAACATGCCGTCCGCGAAGGCCGGGGGCGGCGTCTCGAAGAAGGCCCCGCCTTCCCAGAGCATGTTGCCCCAGTTAGAATCCTCGTAATAGGCCCAGTCCGGATGCCGCTCGAAGGGACGCCAGTTGAGCGCGCGGCCCGCCGCCTGTCCGACCGCGGCCGCCTCGGTGAGGATCGCCTTCATCCGGTCGTCCGGCGCGAAGTCCTGGCCCTTCACGATGCCGATGGCGGCGAGCTGACCGGCGAGTTCCACGTCGTAGCTGGTGGCGGGCTCGGCCTGGACGTTCTCGTTGATCCACTCAAAAAAGCCGAAATCGCTGGGCGGGACCGTGTTGAATGACACGTTGCTTGCTTCGACGAACTTCGTTTCAGGGATCGCCGGGTCTTCCCCGAGGCGGACTGCGCCGGTCAGCGCCTCGGCGATGCTGGTTCCGAACGCGCCCTCGGTGTAGGGGTAGATCTTCATGTTCGCCTTGACGTTCTCGACCGCCGGCTTGGGATCGTTGTCCACCAGATAGGCGCGCGAGGCATAGAGGATCCGGTTTGTCTTCGAATGGGCGACGAAGTAGCCGCCCTCCGGCAGCGGGCCCTCGTATTCGGGTCCGACGATCAGGTATTTGCCGCCCCGGCCGCGATCCGGCCCCGGGCCGCCGACGTCGATGATCCACGAGAACCACATGTCGTTGATCGTGCCGACGCCGTTCGACGGCTGTTCGATCACCATCGGCCCGTTCGAGAGGTCGATGACGGAAAGGTAGTAGACGGTGTCGGCGTTGCCGGTCAGGAAAATACCCGCCGAGTCCAGCAGTTCCGACGTTATCGCAACGTCATTGTAATCGGCGCCGATGCTCTGGAAGCCCTTGTGGAACCCCAGAGCGGACGCGCCGCGAAAGCTGTTGTTGTAGACGTTCAGCGCATTGGTGAAGTCGAGCGCATCATAGACCTTCTGGGCGGTGTCGGCCGTCGGCGCGCCATCGTCGAATTCGAGCGTGCCGATTCGCGTCTCGACGCTGTCGGGGGCCGATAGCCCGTCGATGGTCTCCTGCGAGACCTCGGCCGGAGCCGCGACCGGCAGGGCGAGGCAGGCAGCGAGCCCCGCAAGAAACAGATTTCGCGTCGCTGACATGATTTTACCCATTCATGTTGGTCAGATTGAAGGTCTTGGCGGCCAGAGGCACCACCATTCGGCAAGGTCCAATAGCATCCTCGGCTGCGGGACAATACGTCCAATCCGGCCCTGTCACTCTTGTGACCCTCCCGGTTCGCCCGTCATGTTATCGGGACAGAAGCACGGACGGACTGCGGGGAACTATTCACTTTGCGCCACAATGGTCACAATCCGCGAGGTCCGCGGCGCTCTGGACCGCCGGTGATCTCGAGCCTGACGCTGCAGGGCTTGCCGGCCTTTCTGCGCACGGAGATGGGTGATGGGGCGATGCGCCGTGTCATCACGGCGACCGGCGTCGACGTGGAGGCACTGGAGGGGGTGCACGGTTTTATTCCGCACGCGGCCGTCAGCGCGTTCGTGACTGCCTCCGCCCATGCAATCGGCGACGCGCAGTTCGGCCTTCACATCGCTCCTCAGATGACGCTGGAGAGCTACGGGGTCTGGGCAAGCTACGTACTGCAGGCCGAGACCCTCGGCGACGCGATCGCCCGGTGCATCGATGTGCTGCCGTATCATTCCGCGGGGGATCGCATGAGCCTGGCGATCGACGGGGAGGAAGCGCGCTACGGCTATCATTTCGCGCTGGCCGGACGGCTGGGCCACGAGCACGTGGCACCGGCCGCCGCGGGGGTGCTGTCGAGCCTGTGCCGGCTCTACGGTCCGCGCGGCGCGCGGCCCCTGCGGATCGAACTGGACATGCCCCGGCCTCGCCATGTCTCCCCGTTCGAGCAAGTTTTCGGCTGCGATATCCTGTTCGACGCGCCGGCCATAACGATCGTGCTGCGAAGGCAACGTCTGAACGATCGCCGGCGCGCTGGCCGCGGACGTCTCGTCACCCTCGAGGATCTGGCCCGCGACCGCAACGGCCGCGCCCCCCGGGACATCCTCGATGTGATGGCCGAGCAAATTCGTCTTCAGGTGCGCGACGGAACCGTCTCGCTCGATCGCATGGCCGCCGCCATGCACATCAGCACCCGGACCCTTCAACGCGAATTCAACCGCGCGGGCACCGATTTCCGCGGCATGGCCCGCGCCGCCCGCATGGCCCGCGCCTGCGAGTTGCTGCGCGCGGAGAACGCCACCGTCACCGACGTCGCGCTGGAGCTTGGTTATGCGACCCACGCCAATTTTACCCGGGCGTTCCGTGCCGCGACCGACACCACGCCTCGCGCTTACCGCAGAAACGCAGGGTCGATGTCGCGACGGGCGTCCGTGTCGGTTCCCCATCCGTGACCTGATCCGCCCGTAGCCATTGCGACCCTCATGAGCACCACCCGATCGCCCGGCGCACAGCGACCGCCGGCCTCATCGATCTGACCCACCGCTCTCGTTGCAGGCCACCTGATCATAAACGTCTGGAAGCCGAGCCCACCAGCTGCCCTTCGTCGGAACGGTCATGCAGCGCCACGTCTCTCAGCCCTTGCTGCTGGGGATACTGCCTCTAGCTGTGAATTCTCAGGAAGTTGTTCACCCGGAACGGGGTTAGGCTGCAATTGCCGAACTGCAGCCGAGGATCCCGCAGGATGACCAACCCCCACCATGGGTGCCCGTCTCACCGTTCACAGTCGAGAGCAGATTGTCGCCCGCGTTCTGGCGGGCCAGACGGCGGCGGAGGTTGCGGCGGCCTGCCCTTTGCCGACTTCAAGCACGCCCGCGACAATCGCCGACCCGTCGGGATTGTTGTGGCCATAGATCGCGAACCCGTCGAAAGCCCAGCCGATGATCGCATCGTCCCCGGCATTCGCCATCTCGTCGATCATGCAGCACGACTTCACTTGGTAATGACAGTCATCGCCTCACCCGGCATGGCCGCCACACACGTCCAGCTGCCGCGTCTGAAGCGTGTCTTGCTCTGCCTGATGATGCGCCAGATCGGCCTCGCTCATTTTCCCGCTCCCGGCGAAATCGTAGATCGGCACCCCGTTGACGGCCACGCCCAGTGCCGCATCCCGCGTCAGCGGAGCCGTGCCGAGGGTCGGGGTCAACAGGATCGGCGCTGCGTAGTCTGCCAGCACAGGGACCTGTTCGTTCGTGCCGACGATCCCGGTCATCTTCTCGTGGTCCGGATACGTGTCCGATCTGATGATCGCATGGCTGTCGGTGCAGGTAACGGTCACACTGTCGTCAAAGCCCGCCTCGGCCACCGATTCCGCGACCGCGGCGCAATGGTCCTCATGCGCGGAGGCCGCGGACGCCGGGACGATCGCCATCACTGCGGTAATCGGAACTGCGCAAATTCGCTTCGTGGTTTCGCCCCGTCCAATGCGGATCACTCAACCCTCAGGCGGCACAGGATCGTGTTGCTCTGCTCGAGATCCGTCCCCCAGATAAGGCGGGCGCCCTCGACCCACTCGATCCGGTCGTACCCATCCTTGGGGCTCACCTCGCGCTCAGAATACTCGATCGCCTGCGGCCAGTCCGAGGCCGCAAAGCCGGCCTGATCCCAGCCGGCCGGCTCGTCCATCGCCTCGAAGGCGCATACCCCTTCGCCCGCGACCGGATTTGCCGCGTCTTCGCAGGACCTGTCCACCGGCGCGGTATGGATCACCAGGCACTGCCAGCTCGCATCGCTGACCGCGACCGTCGCCCCCGCCGCATCCCGGATCTGCAGGATCACGCCACCGTCGCCCATCTGCTGGCGCCGGGTGCCGATATACTCCAGCCCGGTGTCGTTCTCCTTGAAATCCTTGGCGACGAGACCGATCACGAAAGGCCGCTCCGCGTCGAAGTCGAAACTCTCGGCGTTGAACGAGCGTTCGGTGGTGATCGGCACGCTGTCCTCGGCGACCCGGGTCCCGTCGATCCGCATCTCGAACCAGTTGTCGGACCAGACATCCGCTGAAAACGGTTCGGCGGGGAGGCATGTCGCGGAGAGAAATAGCAGTGCCGAACTGGCGATGATGAGTTTCATGGGGCACTCCTGATGGCTCGGTCTCCGTTACACGGAGGTATCACGGGTTTCCGTCGCCCGGACCGCGCGGTTTTCCGAGAACGGCCCTTCGGCCCCGGGCAAAGCCCCCGTGCCGGCAGAATTGAAATTCTTTCAAGGCAGCAAGAAATCGTTTTTTGCTTGGCTAATTACGGAATCCGGTCACACAATAATTCATCCAAGATACCACGATTACCACCGAAGGAAAAAAGCGACGCCCCTGTGAGTCATCGGATCGGGATTTGGACGGACTGGCACGATGTCGATGAACATCGCGCTGGAACAACTCGGTCTCGAACCCAGTCACCACATGGTCGATATGGACCAGCCCGCCTTCTGGCGCTGCCACGCCGATGGCGAAAGGGTCGAAGGACCGGAGGATTTCGGCGGATTCGAGGCGCAGGTGGAATTCCCCGGCGCCGCAATCTGGCACGAGCTGTCGATCGCCTTCCCGGAGGCCAGGGTGATCCATAGCGAGCGCGCTGAAGACGCACGGTGGGCAAGCTACTCCAACACCATCAAGAAGTTCTGGATCCTCGGCACGTGCATCTACATGCCGCCGCCAGTCGCAGAGATCTTCGAAACGATGGACAAGATCTTGGTATCATGGTGCAAGCCGTTTTCGGCGCCCCGTTTTCGCGGGAGATTTCCCAAGGTCCAACGCCTCACACGAGTTCTGGGTCCCGATGGGCGGCGACCCAACCACGGCCTGATCGCTGCCCGAATCCTCACATGGAAAGACCTCTTGCGATGCTGATACTCGCCTTCAATCACGTCAACATCCGCACGGTCCATCTCGACACGATGATCGCCCGGTGCGAGCAGGTGCTCGGGCTCCGATCCGGCCCGCAACCCGAGTTTCCCTTTCCGGGCGCTTGGCTTTTGGTGGGGAGACCTGCATCCTTCACCCGATCCAGGCGGATTCCCCGCCGATGCTCCATCCGGACTGAGAGAGTCCCAGAATGGAGTACATCGCGTTCCGGGACGCTCTCGCCGAACCGCCAGCACATAACTAGAAACGCGCCAACCGATTTGCGAACACCAGTAATATCGGGGTGTTGATCCTTGATTGACGTTGCGCACACGCTGCGCGCACGGAAACGAAGACTGTCCGCATGCTGGCAGGGGCGAAAGGACTCGAACCTTCGACCCTCGGTTTTGGAGACCGATGCTCTACCAACTGAGCTACACCCCTGCGGGCCGGCATGCACGGTCCCGATAGAGCGAAAGCTCCGCGGATGCAAGGGGCTGGCGTCAGTCCCGGCCGATCAGCGAGCGCATCCCTCTCGACACGGTCTCGCCGAGTTTCGAGAAGCCCAGCCCCGATCCTTCCGGCAGCTCGCGCAGTCCCTCCGGTTCCAGCAAGGCGACGCCGTCATCCTCCAGAACGAGGCAGGAGAGGTTCCCGCTCCGGAAGGCCCCGGTATCGACCGCGATCCGGTTGCGATGATGCTCCACCGTCGGCACGATCGTATGGCCGTGCACCACTTTGAAGCCGAAATCCTTCCGCGAGCCGAGGAACGGCTCCCGGATCCAGATCAGATCCTCGCGCCGCTGCCGCTCCATTGCCACCCCCGGCCGGATGCCTGCATGGGCGAACACATACTTCCCGACCCGATGCCAGAGCTGGCAGTTCTCGATGAAATCGAGATGTGCGGGCGGGATCGCCGCGGCGAAGGCGTCCCGGGTCGCCACCGGATCCTCCGGTGTGGCGTCCGGTACGCCGTAGGACGCCAGCGTAGCCGCACCCCCCATCGCCGAGTGCAGCCAGTGATAGGTCCGGTCGAACCAGTCCGGGTCCGCGAGATATTCCGGAATATAGCTGTCATGGTTCCCCAGCAGGAATCGCGTGGGCAGATCCGAGTCGCGAAGTGCGATCAGCATGTCGATCACCCCACGGCTGTCCGGTCCGCGATCGACATAGTCACCAAGGCAGATCAGAAGCGGTCGATCATGCGGTCGCGCCCGAATGTCCTCCCGGAGCCGCGCGACCACCGCCGCCAGAAGCTCCGTGCATCCATGCACGTCCCCGATCGCGTAGATCCTCTGACCGTCGGTGAGGTCCATCATCGCCTGCCTTGCCCCTGTCTAGGCGCCGAACTAGGCCCGCAGGCAGTTCTTGTCCATCCCGGGGAGGGTCAGGACTATTCCTGGATGCCCTCGATGTAGCCGATCAGTGCAGTTATCTGGCCGTGGATGAAGGCGTCGCGCTCCTCGGGGCTGTAGGGCAGACCGAAATACTGCATCGCCTCCACCGCGTATCGATCGCCCCAGGCAGGCATCTCCCGCGTTCCATGCGCCTCCGAGCGCTTGCCGCCGGCGATCAACTCGTAGACGTCCTCGAACGGAAATGTTCCGCCGTTCGCAGCGGCCAGCCCTGTCAGATCCGAGGCGGGAACCGTCAGATAGCCGGCGATGACGCCGTCGCCGCGTCCTTCCATGCCGTGGCACTGGGCGCAGTTCGCCATGAATTCGATCCGGCCGATATCGACCTCCTGCGAATAAGCCGGCGGACTTCCGAAAATGGCGACCGACAGGGCGAAGACAGACAGGCTGGCGCGGATCATGGGCGGCGTCTCCGTGTTCGGTTCACGCTTCGGAATATGACCGGGAGCGCGATGTCTCACAAGGTGTATATCCGGAACAAGAAAAGAGGCGACGGACAACGTCCGCCGCCTCTCGCTACGAAGATGCCCGCCCCGGCCGCGGGTCGGGCATTGCCCGTTTATTCGATGATCTTGGAGACGACGCCGGCGCCGACGGTGCGGCCGCCTTCACGGATGGCGAAGCGCAGCTTCTCCTCCATGGCGATCGGCGCGATCAGCTCGACGTTGAACTTCAGGTTGTCGCCCGGCATCACCATCTCGGTGCCCTCGGGCAGCATCACCGTACCGGTCACGTCCGTGGTCCGGAAGTAGAACTGCGGGCGGTAGTTCGCGAAGAACGGCGTGTGACGGCCACCCTCTTCCTTGGTGAGGATGTAGGCCTCGGCCTCGAACTTGGTGTGCGGCTTGACCGAGCCGGGCTTGCACAGCACCTGGCCGCGCTCGACGCCCTCGCGCTCGATGCCGCGCAGCAGCACGCCGACATTGTCGCCCGCCTCGCCGCGGTCCAGGAGCTTGCGGAACATCTCGACGCCGGTGCAGGTCGTCTTCTTGTTGTCGCGAATGCCGACGATCTCGATCTCGTCGCCGACGTTGAGCACGCCGCGCTCGATGCGGCCGGTGGCCACCGTGCCGCGGCCCGAGATCGAGAACACGTCCTCGACCGGCATCAGGAACGGCTGGTCGATCGGACGGTCCGGGGTCGGGATGTACTCGTCGACCGCGGCCAGCAGCGCACGGATCGAGTCCTCGCCGATCGCCTCGTCGCGCCCCTCGAGCGCGGCCAGCGCCGAGCCCTTCACGATCGGGATGTCGTCGCCGGGGAAGTCGTACTTCGACAGCAGTTCGCGCACTTCCATCTCGACGAGCTCGAGCAGTTCCTCGTCGTCGACCTGGTCGACCTTGTTGAGATAGACCACCATCGCCGGCACGCCGACCTGCTTGGCCAGCAGGATGTGCTCGCGGGTCTGGGGCATCGGGCCGTCGGCGGCATTCACCACCAGGATCGCGCCGTCCATCTGGGCGGCACCGGTGATCATGTTCTTCACGTAGTCGGCGTGGCCGGGGCAGTCGACATGGGCGTAGTGCCGCGGATCGGTCTCGTATTCCACATGCGCCGTCGAGATCGTGATCCCGCGGGCCTTCTCTTCCGGAGCCGCGTCGATCTGGTCATAGGCCTTGAAGTCGCCGAAATACTTCGTGATCGCCGCCGTCAGCGTCGTCTTCCCGTGATCGACGTGACCGATCGTCCCGATGTTCACATGCGGCTTGTTCCGCTCAAACTTTGCCTTCGCCATATCGCCTGTTCCCGGTGAGGTGCGGACACGGTCTGTGCCCGGCAATGATGCGCGAGCGCTTAGAGCCTGAAGCGCGGAAACGCAAGCGGTGAAACGGAAATGCGCTGCCTGGCAGGCCCGTGCGGGTGTCACGCTGCAAGGCCGTTCCATCACGACCCTGTCACGCCGCGCCCGGTAGGCCGGACCTGCGGAAGTTACGCCCGAGGGCGCGGTCTGGAAGGGACGAATGACTGGCACGACTGGAGATGCGGGAGCTCGGCCCATTATCGACAAGGTGCGGCATTGACCGCGGCCTTGGCGTGTGGAGTTGCAGCGGGACTGCTCCACCTTGCGGGCTTCGCGCTCTATGCCCGGCGGGTCCGGCGCGGCGAGGTCGTCCCCCATGGCATCTCCTGGTCGATGCGCTGCTATGGTGCTCTGGTGCATTTCCTGATCTTTGCCGAGATCGGGATGCCGGTCGCGATCCTTATCCAACCAGCAGTCTCAGGTCTCTGCGCGGTCGCGATCACCGCCTTTGCACTGGTCCGTGGCGCCTGGCTTCGCCCGACGCGCACCGACCGATGGATCCTTGCTGTCGATGTCATGTTGCTCGCGGTCTTTCTGACCCTGCGGCAGTTCCAACCGGACCCCGGCAATGACCTCCTGCTTCAGGCCGTTGTCGCCGTCACCGTGATACGCAAGATCGTGCCGTATCTGCCGGTAGTCGCCACCATCGCGGTCACCCCGGAAGTCGAACGATCTGGCGCCTGGGCGATCTGGGCCTGTGGATATGCGATGCTGTTCGCGGCAGCGGCGCTCTCGGAGATGGGGCCGGTCTATGCTGTGTACCCTGTCGCAGTCTGCGGGGCGCATCTTGCGATCTGCGCATTGATCCTTCGCGGAAAGCCAACCAGATCCTTCAAAGCCCCTCGCGGCCGCACCCGCCTTGATGCGGGTCGACCACGACGGGCCGCGATCCGGATCGACGCGTTCCCGCCTTATTTCACGTGATGCGACCAAAAGCCGGGCCGATTCCATGACGGAGGTATGAAAAGTGCACTGGTGGGAATGGGCGGTCTGGATTATTTCTTTCATATCATGTTGTTATGTGTTCAATGGATCGATGCAGGGTCTTCTGCGGGAACATGTTGACAAGGTGTTGCCACGCGCTTAGGTTTCGCGCGCTCTGAACGGGGTTCGCCCCTTTCTTACAAGCCACAATCTGGCGGTCACGACTCGGGCCTCGCCCCAGTCCTCTGGAATTTCGCCGCGACGGGTCCGAAGGCGGGCCCGCTCGCGGCAATTTTGGCATTGCGTGCGTTCGGCGCGCGGTGCCGCTGAAATGAAACGGTGTAGACGGGGTTGAAACTCGAATGCCAACGATCCAGCAGCTGATCCGCCATCCGCGGAAGCCGAAAGTGAAGCGCTCCAAGTCGATGCATCTGCAGGCATGCCCGCAGAAGCGCGGCGTCTGCACGCGTGTCTATACGACAACTCCCAAGAAGCCGAACTCGGCCATGCGCAAGGTGGCCAAGGTGCGGCTGACCAATGGCTTCGAGGTCATCAGCTACATTCCGGGCGAGAGCCACAACCTTCAGGAACATTCGGTGGTCCTGATCCGCGGCGGCCGCGTGAAGGACCTTCCTGGCGTGCGCTACCACATCCTGCGCGGTGTGCTCGACACGCAAGGCGTCAAGGACCGTCGCCAGCGTCGCTCGAAGTACGGCGCCAAGCGGCCGAAATAAGGAACATACGAGATGTCGCGACGTCACAGCGCCGAGAAGCGCCAGATCCTCCCGGACGCCAAATACGGCGATCAGGTGCTTTCGAAGTTCATGAACAACCTGATGTACGACGGCAAGAAGTCGGCCGCCGAGGGCATCGTCTATGGGGCGCTCGAGCGCGTGGAACAGAAGCTGCGCCGCGCGCCGGTCGAAGTGTTCCACGAGGCTCTCGAGAACATCAAGCCGTCGGTCGAGGTCCGCTCGCGTCGCGTTGGCGGGGCAACCTATCAGGTGCCCGTCGAAGTGCGTCCCGAGCGCCGTGAGGCCCTTGCGATCCGCTGGCTTATCAAGGCCAGCCGTGCGCGCAACGAGCACACAATGGAAGAGCGCCTTGCCGGAGAGCTCCTCGACGCAGCAAACATGCGAGGGTCCGCCGTCAAGAAGCGCGAAGACACCCACAAGATGGCCGATGCCAACAAGGCGTTCAGCCACTACCGCTGGTAACACAAGGTTTCAGGAGCCCGCACGATGGCCCGCGATTACACGCTCGACCACTACCGCAACTTCGGGATCATGGCGCATATCGACGCCGGAAAGACCACGACGACCGAGCGGATTCTGTTCTACACCGGCAAGTCGCACAAGCTGGGCGAAGTGCATGATGGTGCTGCGACCATGGACTGGATGGAGCAGGAGCAGGAGCGCGGGATCACGATCACGTCGGCTGCGACCACGACCTTCTGGCAGCGGCAGGACGATCCTGGCGTGATCCCCGAGGGGGAGACCAAGTTCCGGTTCAACATCATCGATACGCCTGGCCACGTCGACTTTACCATCGAGGTCGAGCGGTCTTTGGCCGTTCTCGACGGCGCCGTATGTGTGCTTGATGCCAATGCCGGCGTTGAACCGCAGACGGAAACCGTCTGGCGGCAGGCCGACCGCTACAAGGTCCCCCGGATCGTGTTCGTCAACAAGATGGACAAGATCGGTGCAGACTTCTTCAACTGCGTTCGGATGATCAAGGATCGTACCGGCGCCGTCCCTTGTCCGATCCAGCTCCCGATCGGCTCCGAGACCGAACTCGAGGGCCACGTCGATCTGATCACCATGGAGGAGTGGACCTGGAAGGGCGAGGATCTGGGTGCGTCCTGGACCCGCCAGGCGATCCGTCCCGAGCTGGCCGACAAGGCCGCAGAAATGCGCGCGGAGATGATCGAAATCGCCGTCGACATGGATGACGATGCGATGGAGGCCTATCTCGAGGGGGTCGAGCCGGATGTCCCGACGCTGCGCAGTCTGATCCGCAAGGGTACACTCGCGATGAAGTTCGTTCCGGTGATCTGCGGTTCCGCTTTCAAGAACAAGGGTGTTCAGCCGATGCTGAACGCCGTGATCGATTTTCTGCCCACGCCGCTCGACGTGCCGCCCTATATGGGATTTGCGCCGGATGACGAAACCGAAACCCGGAACATCGCGCGCTCGGCAGACGATGAGCAGCCCTTCTCCGCACTCGCCTTCAAGATCATGAACGACCCCTTTGTCGGCTCGCTCACCTTCACACGGATCTATTCGGGCCAGATCAAGAAGGGTGACGGCATCCTGAATGCGACCAAGGGCAAGAAAGAGCGCATCGGTCGCATGATGATGATGCACGCCATCAACCGCGAGGAAATCGAAGAGGCATTCGCCGGCGACATCATCGCACTTGCGGGTCTCAAGGACACCACGACCGGCGATACGCTCTGCGACGTGCAGAAACCGGTGGTTCTGGAAACCATGACTTTCCCGGATCCGGTCATCGAGATCGCCGTCGAGCCGAAGACGAAGAACGACCAGGAAAAGATGTCCCAGGGTCTTGCCCGCCTCGCGGCCGAGGACCCGTCTTTCCGAGTCGAGACCGATATCGAGAGCGGTCAGACGATCATGAAGGGCATGGGCGAGCTTCATCTCGACATCCTGGTCGATCGTCTGAAGCGCGAGTTCAAGGTCGAGGCCAATATCGGCGCGCCGCAGGTCGCCTACCGCGAGACCATCAGCCGCGAGGCCGAGATCGACTACACCCACAAGAAGCAGTCGGGTGGATCCGGCCAGTTCGCGCGGGTCAAGATGGTGATCAGCCCAACCGAGCCCGGCGAAGGCTACTCGTTCGAATCGAAGATTGTCGGTGGTTCGGTGCCGAAGGAATACATTCCCGGCGTCGAGAAAGGCATCAAGTCGGTGATGGATTCGGGTCCGCTCGCAGGCTTCCCGGTCATCGACTTCAAGGTCGCTCTGATCGACGGCGCCTTCCATGATGTGGATTCCAGCGTTCTCGCCTTCGAGATCGCGGCACGTGCGGCAATGCGCGACGGTCTGAAAAAGGCCGGTGCGAAGCTGCTCGAGCCGATCATGAAGGTCGAGGTGGTGACGCCGGAGGATTACACCGGCGGCATCATCGGCGATCTGACCAGCCGTCGCGGCCAGATCAACGGCCAGGACACCCGTGGCAACGCCATCGCGATCGACGCGACCGTGCCGCTGGCCAACATGTTCGGCTATATCAACACGCTGCGCTCGATGTCGTCGGGCCGAGCAAACTTCACCATGCAGTTCAGCCATTACGATGCTGTGCCGCAGAACATATCGGACGAGATCCAGGCGAAATTCGCCTGATACCGACAACGCACAGAAGACATCTGGCGGCCTGACCCGCTCAGAGACATCTCAAGGAGGCCACTATGGCGAAGGCAAAGTTTGAGCGGAACAAGCCGCATGTGAACATCGGGACGATCGGTCACGTCGATCACGGGAAGACGACGCTGACGGCGGCGATCACGAAGTATTTCGGCGACTTCAAGGCCTATGACCAGATCGACGCGGCTCCGGAAGAGAAGGCCCGCGGGATCACGATCTCGACGGCGCATGTGGAATACGAGACCGATCCGCGGCACTACGCCCATGTCGACTGCCCCGGCCACGCCGACTACGTGAAGAACATGATCACCGGTGCCGCCCAGATGGACGGCGCGATCCTGGTGGTGAATGCCGCCGACGGCCCGATGCCCCAGACCCGCGAGCACATCCTGCTGGCCAAGCAGGTCGGCGTGCCGGCGATGGTGGTCTATCTCAACAAGGTCGACCAGGTCGACGACGAGGAACTGCTCGAGCTCGTCGAGATGGAAGTGCGCGAACTGCTGTCGAAGTACGACTTCCCCGGCGACGACATCCCGATCGTGAAGGGCTCGGCGCTGGCCGCGCTCGAGGGGCGCGACGAGGCGATCGGCGAGGACTCGATCCGTGCGCTGCTGGCCGCGGTCGACGAGTACATCCCGACCCCGGACCGTCCGATCGACCAGCCGTTCCTGATGCCGGTCGAGGACGTGTTCTCGATCTCGGGCCGCGGCACGGTGGCCACCGGCCGCATCGAGCGCGGCGTGCTCAACGTCGGCGACGAGATCGAGATCGTCGGCATTCGCGACAACAAGAAGACGACCTGCACCGGCGTCGAGATGTTCCGCAAGCTCCTGGACCGCGGCGAGGCGGGCGACAATGTCGGCGTGCTGCTGCGCGGCATCGAGCGCGAGGGCGTCGAGCGCGGCCAGGTGCTGTGCAAGCCCGGCTCGGTCAAGCCGCACACCAAGTTCGAGGCCGAGGCCTACATCCTCACCAAGGAAGAGGGTGGCCGTCACACGCCGTTCTTCGCGAACTACCGCCCGCAGTTCTACTTCCGGACCACGGACGTGACCGGCACGGTGATGCTGCCCGAGGGCACCGAGATGGTGATGCCGGGCGACAACCTGAAGTTCAACGTCGAGCTGATCGCGCCGATCGCCATGGAGGAGAAGCTGCGCTTCGCCATCCGTGAAGGCGGCCGCACCGTCGGCGCCGGCGTCGTCTCCAAGATCATCGAATAAACGGGCAATGCCCGACCCGCGGCCGGGGCATTGTCCCGGCCGCGTTCAGACAAACAACCTGCCAGCCCGAGAGGCGACACGAAATGCAAGGTCAGAACATACGCATCCGGCTGAAGGCCTTCGACTACCGGGTGCTCGATGCGAGCACGGCCGAGATCGTGAACACGGCCAAGCGGACCGGCGCGCGAGTACGCGGCCCGATCCCGCTGCCGAACAAGATCGAGAAGTTCACCGTGCTGCGCGGCCCGCACATCGACAAGAAGAGCCGCGAGCAGTTCGAGATCCGCACCCACAAGCGGCTGCTCGATATCGTTGATCCGACCCCGCAGACCGTGGACGCGCTGATGAAGCTCGATCTCGCGGCCGGTGTCGACGTCGAAATCAAGCTCTGAGGGGACCGAAGAGATGCGTTCCGGAGTTTTAGCGAAGAAGCTGGGCATGACCCGGCTGTTCATGGACGATGGCCGGCAGGTTCCGGTCACGGTCCTTCAGATGGAAAACGTGCAGGTCGTCGCCCAGCGTACTGGCGAGCGCGACGGATATACGGCCGTTCAGCTTGGCGCTGGCACTGCGAAAGCAAAGCGTACCGGTCAGGCAATGCGCGGCCACTTCGCCGCCGCGAAGGTCGAGCCGAAGCGCAAGCTGGCCGAATTCCGCGTGAGCCCCGACAATCTGATCGAGGTCGGCGAAGAGATCACCGCGAACCACTATTTCGCGGGCCAGTATGTCGACATCGCCGGCACCACGATCGGCAAGGGCTTTGCCGGCGCGATGAAACGGCACAATTTCGGCGGTCTGCGCGCCTCCCACGGCGTGTCGATCAGCCACCGCTCGCATGGTTCCACCGGCCAGTGCCAGGATCCCGGCCGCGTGTTCAAGGGCAAGAAGATGGCGGGTCACATGGGCGCCGTCCGTGTCACCACCCAGAACCTCGAAGTCGTCCGGACGGATGTGGATCGTGGCCTGATCATGGTGAAGGGGGCGGTTCCCGGATCCAAGGGTGGATGGGTGACCATCAAGGATGCGGCCAAGAAGCCAGTGCCTGACGGCGTGATCCTTCCGGCAGCGCTGCGTTCCGAAGCCCGCAAGGCGGCCGAAGCCGCGGCTGCAGCAGCCGAGCAGGCCGCCGCAGTCGAAGCGGAGGCGGAGGCTGCACGTCAGGCCGAGCAGGCGGCTGCCGAAGAGGCTGCGCTGAAGGCTGCGGAAGCCGGCGACGCTGCCGACGGCGGCGAAGCGAACAACAGTGACGCGGCTCCCGAAGGAGGCGACCAGAAATGAAGATGGACGTGATCAAGCTGGACGCGAGCGCGGCCGGGTCGATCGAGCTGGACGAGGCCATCTTTGGTCTCGAACCGCGCGCCGACATCCTGCATCGCGTCGTCCGGTGGCAGCTGGCCAAGCGCCAGGCCGGAACGCACAGCGTGAAGGGCCGCTCGGAAGTCAGCTATTCGACCAAGAAGATCTATCGCCAGAAGGGCACCGGCGGCGCACGCCACGGCTCCCGGAAGGCGCCGATCTTCCGAAAGGGCGGCACCTACAAGGGCCCGACCCCGCGCAGCCACGCCCATGACCTCAACAAGAAGTTCCGGGCGCTGGGCCTCAAGCATGCGCTGTCGGCCAAAGCCGGCGCGGGCCAGCTCGTGGTGATCGACACTGCAGATCTGGCCGAGGCGAAGACGAAGCTGCTGGCCGGTGCCGTGCGCGAGAACGGCTGGAAGCGGGTGCTGATCATTGATGGCGCCGAGGTGAATGCGAACTTCGCCGCAGCCGCACGCAACATCGAGGGTCTCGACGTCCTGCCGAGCATGGGTGCCAATGTCTACGACATCCTGCGCCGTGACACGCTCGTCCTGACGAAGGCCGCCGTGGAAGCGCTGGAGGCGCGACTGAAATGAGCGTCAAACCCGAACTGTACGACCTGATCCGCAAGCCGATCATCACCGAGAAGGCCACGATGGCGTCCGAAGCCGGCGCCGTGGTGTTCGAGGTGGGAATGGATGCGACGAAGCCGCAGATCAAGGAAGCGATCGAGACCCTGTTCAATGTCAAGGTCAAGGCGGTGAACACCACCGTGACCAAGGGCAAGGTCAAGCGCTTCCGCGGGAGGCTCGGAAAGCGGGCCGATGTGAAGAAGGCCTATGTGACACTCGAGGACGGCAACACGATCGACGTGACGACCGGACTCTGAGACAGGCGCGTCCGGGCCGCATGGCCTGGGCGGGTTTCGACCGAGAGGCCCGGCGACGGGCGATACAGCCAACGGAAGACAGTAAGACATGGCGTTAAAATCATACAAGCCGACGACGCCGGGCCAGCGCGGGCTGGTTCTGATCGACCGTTCCGAGCTTTGGAAAGGCCGCCCGGTCAAGTCCCTCACCGAGGGTCTGATCAGCAAGGGTGGTCGGAACAATACCGGACGGATCACCATGCGCAGGCGTGGTGGCGGCGTGAAGAAGCTCTACCGCATCGTCGATTTCAAGCGGACCAAGCGGGACGTGTCGGGCAAGGTCATCCGGATCGAATACGATCCGAACCGGACGGCCTTCATCGCACTGGTCGGTTACGCCGACGGCGAACAGGCCTATATTCTGGCCCCTCAGCGGCTCGCGGTCGGTGACAGCGTGGTATCTGCGGCCAAGGCGGACATCAAGCCGGGCAATGCGATGCCATTCTCGGCCATGCCGATCGGCACGATCGTCCACAACGTCGAGATGAAGCCAGGCAAAGGCGGTCAGATTGCGCGGGCTGCAGGCACCTACGCCCAGTTTGTCGGTCGCGACGGTGGTTATGCCCAGATCCGGCTGTCCTCCGGGGAGCTTCGTCTCGTCCGGCAGGAATGCATGGCGACTGTGGGAGCAGTGTCGAACCCCGACAACTCCAACCAGAACCTCGGCAAGGCCGGACGCAACCGTCACAAGGGCCTGCGACCGAGCGTCCGCGGTGTTGTGATGAACCCGATCGATCACCCGCATGGTGGTGGTGAGGGCCGGACCTCCGGAGGCCGTCACCCGGTGACGCCTTGGGGCAAGCCGACCAAGGGTGCGCGCACTCGATCGAACAAGGCGTCGGACAAGTACATCCTGCGCTCGCGTCACCAGAAGAAGAACAAGCGGTAAGGAGCCGAGCAAATGACACGTTCTGTCTGGAAAGGCCCCTTCGTCGATTCCTTCGTCCTGAAAAAGGCCGAGAAAGTTCGCGAATCCGGCCGCAATGAAGTCATCAAGATCTGGTCGCGGCGTTCGACCATTCTTCCTCAATTCGTCGGGCTGACCTTCGGGGTCTACAACGGCAAGAAGCACATACCGGTCAACGTCACCGAGGACATGATCGGTCAGAAGTTCGGGGAATACAGCCCGACCCGCACCTATTTTGGTCACTCGGCTGACAAGAAAGCGAAGCGGAAGTAAGTCATGGGCAAGGAAAAGAACCCCCGCCGCGTCGCGGAGAACGAAGCGATGGCCGTCAGCCGCATGCTGCGCACCAGCCCGCAAAAGCTCAACCTTGTGGCTGCGATGATCCGCAACAAGCCCGTCGACAAGGCTCTGAGCGATCTGACCTTCTCCAAGAAGCGCATAGCCGACGACGTCAAGAAGACGCTTCAGTCGGCGATCGCCAACGCCGAGAACAATCATGGTCTCGACGTCGACGAACTGGTCGTGGCTGAAGCCTTCGTCGGCAAGAACCTCGTGATGAAGCGTGGCCGGCCGCGCGCTCGCGGCCGCTTCGGGAAGATCCTGAAGCCCTTCAGCCAGGTCACGATCAAGGTGCGTCAGGTCACCGCAGAGGAGCACGCCTAATGGGACAGAAGATCAACCCGATCGGCTTGCGCCTTCAGGTCAACCGCACCTGGGACAGCCGCTGGTTCGCCGATGGCGAGGAATACGGCAAGCTTCTGCACGAAGACATCGCGATCCGCGAATTCGTCAAGAAGAATGCTGCGCAGGCCGGCATCAGCCGCGTCGTGATCGAGCGCCCGCACAAGAAGTGCCGCGTGACGATCCATGCCGCCCGTCCGGGTGTCATCATCGGCAAGAAGGGCGCCGATATCGAGGTGATGCGCAAGAAGCTCGCGAAGCTCACCGATTCGGAACTGCACCTCAATATCGTCGAAGTGCGCAAGCCGGAGATCGATGCGGCCCTCGTCGGCGAGAACATCGCCCAGCAGCTCGAGCGCCGGGTCAGCTTCCGTCGTGCGATGAAGCGCGCGGTGCAGAATGCCATGCGCATGGGTGCACTCGGGATTCGGGTCAACGTCGCCGGACGTCTGGGTGGTGCGGAAATCGCCCGGACCGAATGGTATCGCGAGGGTCGGGTGCCGCTTCACACGCTGCGCGCGGACATCGACTACGCGCATGTGGAAGCCAAGACGGCCTACGGGATCATCGGCATCAAGGTCTGGATCTTCAAGGGCGAGATCCTCGAGCATGATCCGCAGGCCCGCGACCGTCGCCAGACCGAACTGCAGGAACAGGGGGGTCGTCCGCAGCGCGCGCGCTGAGGGACGTGACATCCCGGGAGAACCAAGATGCTTTCACCGAAGCGCACCAAATTCCGCAAGCAGCACAAGGGCCGCATCCATGGCGAAGCCAAGGGCGGTTCCGACCTGACTTTCGGTCATTACGGCCTGAAGGCCACCGAACCCGAGCGCATCACGGCGCGTCAGATCGAGGCGGCCCGCCGCGCGCTGACCCGCCACATGAAGCGCCAGGGCCGTGTGTGGATCCGGATCTTCCCGGACGTTCCGGTCTCGAAGAAGCCGACCGAAGTCCGCATGGGCAAGGGCAAGGGCTCCGTCGAATTCTGGGCTGCGAAAGTGAAGCCCGGCCGCATCATGTTTGAGATTGACGGCGTCGGCGAGGATGTGGCAAAGGAAGCGCTGCGGCTGGCAGCGATGAAGTTGCCGGTCAAGTGTCGTTTTATCACGCGCGAAGACTGGTGAGCAGACGCCCCGGGGACCCGGGGCGCTCGCTTGTTTTGATTGGAACAGCGCCGGGGCGTGCCCCGGTAGCTTCTGATGAAGGGAATGGGCCATGAAATCGGCCGATCTGCGGGGAAAGACCCCGGACCAGCTGCGCGAGGATCTCTCCCAGCTCAAGAAAGAGGCCTTCAACCTGCGCTTCCAGCAGGCGACGGGTCAGCTCGAGAACACCGCCCGGATGAAGACCGTCCGCCGCGACGCCGCGCGGGTCAAGACCGTGCTGAACGAAAAGGCCGCGGCTGCGGCGGGAGAAGCCTGACATGCCCAAGCGAATTCTGCAGGGGACCGTGACCAGCGATCAGAACGAGCAGACTGTCACCGTGTCGGTCGAGCGTCGCTTCACGCATCCGGTCATGAAGAAGACGGTCCGGAAGTCGAAGAAGTACCGGGCCCACGACCCGGAGAACCAGTTCAAGGTCGGTGACACCGTTCGCATCCGCGAATGTGCCCCGATCTCGAAAAACAAGCGTTGGGAGGTTCTGGCGGACGGCGCCGAGGCGTAATCCCCCAACCAGTTTTGTCGAAACCGCGGGGCGCGTCCCCGCAGGTCGGGAGTTAACCAAATGATCCAGATGCAGACCAATCTGGATGTCGCTGACAATTCCGGCGCTCGCCGTGTTCAGTGCATCAAGGTCCTCGGCGGCTCGAAGCGGAAATATGCGTCCGTGGGCGACATCATCGTGGTGTCGGTCAAGGAAGCCATTCCGCGCGGCCGCGTCAAGAAGGGCGACGTCCGCAAGGCTGTCGTCGTCCGCACCGCCAAGGAAGTGCGGCGTGACGATGGCACCGCGATCCGGTTCGACCGGAATGCAGCCGTCATCCTCAACAATCAGAACGAGCCGATCGGCACCCGCATCTTCGGGCCCGTGGTGCGCGAACTGCGGGCAAAGAACTTCATGAAGATCATCTCGCTCGCTCCGGAGGTGCTGTGATGGCCGCCAAACTCCGCAAGGGTGACAAGGTGATCGTGCTTGTCGGCAAGGACAAGGGCAAGAAGGGCGAGATCACCCGCGTGATGCCCGCCGACAACAAGGCTCTCGTTACCGGCGTCAACGTCTTCGTGCGGCATACCAAGCAAAGCCAGGCCTCCCAGGGCGGACGGATCGCGAAGGAAATGCCGATCGAGCTGTCGAACCTCGCACTTGTCGATCCGAAATCGGGCGAGGCGACCCGCGTGGGCTTCCGCACCGAGGACGGCAAGAAGGTGCGCTATGCCAAGAAATCGGGGGAAGTGATCAATGGCTGACTATACGCCCCGCCTGAAGCAGCATTATGCCGACAACGTTCGTGGTGCACTGAAGACGGAATTCGAATACCGCAACGACATGCAGATCCCCAAGCTCGACAAGATCGTGCTCAACATGGGTGTCGGCGAAGCGGTTTCGGATTCCAAGAAGATCCGCTCCGCCGAAGCCGATCTCGCGCAGATCGCCGGTCAGAAGCCGGTCATCACCAAGGCCAAGAAGTCGATCGCCGGCTTCAAGGTTCGCGAAGACATGCCGCTCGGCGTGAAGGTAACTCTTCGCGGTGCGAAGATGTATGAGTTCCTCGACCGGCTGATCACCGTGGCGATGCCGCGCATTCGTGACTTCCGCGGCGTCAGCGCCAAGAGCTTTGACGGTCGCGGCAACTACGCGATGGGCCTCAAGGAGCATATCGTCTTCCCCGAGATCAACTTCGACAAGATCGAGCAGGTCTGGGGCATGGACATCGTGATCTGCACCACTGCGAAGACCGACGCCGAAGCGAAGGCGTTGCTCAAGCATTTCAACATGCCGTTCGCGGCCTGACGCGCTGGAGAGAGAAACATGGCAAAAGTCAGCATGATCGAGCGCGAAAAGAAACGTCAGGCGCTCGTGAAAAAATACGCCGCCCGCCGGGCAGAGTTGAAGGAAGTTGCACGCAACCAGGACCTTCCGATGGAAGACCGGTTCAAGGCGCGCCTCACGCTCGCCAAGCTTCCGCGGAACTCTTCACCGACTCGGCTTCACAATCGTTGCCAAGTGACGGGTCGCCCGAAGGCCTATTATCGCAAGCTTCGCATGTCGCGTATCGCGCTCAGGGACTACGCCTCGAAGGGGCAGATCCCCGGCATGGTCAAGTCGAGCTGGTAGGGGGAGCACGATATGTCAGTGAATGATCCGATCGGCGATATGCTCACCCGTATCCGCAACGCATCCATGCGCGGCAAGTCCACGGTGCGCACGCCGGCCTCCAAGGTCCGCAGATGGGTGCTCGATGTCCTGCAGTCTGAGGGCTACATCCGAGGCTACGAAGACGCCACCAACGCGCGTGGCCTGCCTGAAATCGAAATCTCGTTGAAGTATTTCGATGGTGAGCCGGTGATCCGCGAACTCCGCCGCATCTCCACTCCGGGTCGTCGTGTCTATACCGGCGTCAAGGAAATGCCGCAGGTCCGTCAGGGCCTCGGTGTCGCGATTGTCTCGACGCCCCAGGGTGTCATGTCCGATGCACAGGCCCGCTCCGCGAATGTCGGCGGCGAGGTTCTGTGCACCGTGTTCTGAGGAGGGGCAGATGTCTCGTATTGGCAAAAGACCGGTCGAGCTGCCCGGTGGCGTGAGTGCCACCCTCTCGGGGCAGACGATCGAAGTGAAGGGACCCAAGGGCACCCGCAGCTTCACCGCGACCGACGACGTCACAATCGCCGTGGCGGACGACGCCATCACCGTGACGCCGCGTGGCAAGTCCAAGCGTGCCCGTCAGCAATGGGGCATGTCCCGCACCCAGGTCGCCAATCTGGTGACGGGCGTGACGACCGGCTTCAAGCGCGAGCTCGAGATCAACGGCGTGGGCTACCGCGCTGCGGCTCAGGGCAAGGTCTTGAAGCTGTCGCTCGGCTATTCCCATGACGTGGACTTCGACATCCCCGACGGCGTGACTGTGGTGACACCCAAGCCGACAGAAGTCGTCGTCGAGGGCATCGACCAGCAGGTCGTCGGTCAGGTGGCTGCGAACATTCGTGCCTGGCGCAAGCCGGAGCCCTACAAGGGCAAGGGCATCAAGTACAAAGACGAATTCATCTTCCGCAAGGAAGGCAAGAAGAAGTAGGAGCGCTTACGATGGCGAACAGCAAGAGAGACCTGTTCCTGAAGCGCCGTATGCGCGTCAGAAGCAAACTGCGGAAACTCGGGGGCGACCGTCCGCGCCTGAGCGTCCACCGGTCGTCCAAGAACATCTCGGTCCAGGTGATCGACGATGCACAGGGCCGCACGCTCGCGGCCGCCTCGACCCTCGAGGCGGATCTTGGGCTGAAGGGCAAGAACAACGTGGAAGCGGCCGCAAAAGTGGGCGCCGAGATCGCGGCGCGCGCAAAGGCGGCCGGGGTCGAGGAAGTCTATTTCGACCGCGGCGGCTTCCTGTTTCACGGCAAGGTCAAGGCCTTGGCAGATGCGGCCCGCGAGGGCGGCCTGAAATTCTAGGGGTAGACCGGAATGGCTAGAGACGACAACCGCGGGGGTCGCCGCGACCGCGACGAAAACCCCGAGTTTCAGGATCGCCTCGTCGCGATCAACCGTGTGTCCAAGACGGTGAAGGGCGGCAAGCGCTTCGGTTTCGCGGCGCTCGTCGTCGTCGGCGACCAGAAGGGACGCGTCGGCTACGGCAAGGGCAAGGCCCGCGAAGTGCCCGAGGCGATCCGCAAGGCGACCGAGCAGGCCAAGCGCCAGATGGTCCGTGTGCCGCTGCGCGAGGGCCGCACCCTGCACCACGACGTCAACGGTCGCCACGGCGCCGGAAAGGTCGTGATGCGCACGGCTCCCGCAGGTACCGGCATCATCGCCGGCGGTCCGATGCGCGCGGTGTTCGAGATGCTCGGCGTTCAGGATGTGGTGGCGAAGTCCATCGGCAGTCAGAACCCGTACAACATGGTCCGCGCGACGATCGACGGGCTGCAGCGCGAGCTGAGCCCGCGCCTCGTCGCCCAGCGGCGCGGCAAGAAGGTCGCGGACATCCTTCCGAAGACGGCCAACGAGGCCGCCGCGGAAGCGACGGTCGAAGCCTGAGGAGCGCAATCATGGCAAAGACCAAGACCATCGTCGTCAAGCAGATCGGGTCTCCGATCCGCCGACCGGCCGAGCAGCGGGCGACGCTGATCGGGCTGGGGTTGAACAAGATGCACCGTACCCGTGAACTGGCCGACACGCCGGCAACCCGCGGCATGGTCAACAAGATCCCGCATCTCGTGACCATCATCGAAGAGCGCGGCTGAGCCGCACTTTTCGACGCCGTCGAAGCGTCGGGGCAAGAAAGCCCTGACGTGACCCTGACAACCACACGCCGTGGTCGGCCGCTCCCGTCGCTGGGGGTCGCATCCGGCAAGGAGAAGCGACATGAAACTGCATGAACTCCGGGACAATCCCGGTGCCACCAAGAAAGCCAAGCGCGTGGGCCGCGGTCCGGGCTCCGGCCTCGGCAAGACCGGCGGCCGCGGCATCAAGGGGCAGAAGTCCCGCTCGGGTGTGGCCATCAAGGCCTACGAGGGTGGCCAGATGCCGCTCTACCAGCGCCTGCCGAAGCGTGGCTTCACCAACATCAACTCCAAGCGCCATGCGGTGATCAACCTGGGCCTGATCCAGAAGTTCATCGATGCCGGTCGCATCGATGCAAAGGCTCCGATCACGGAAGCGAGCCTCGTGGAGAGCGGTGTGATCCGGCGCAGGCGCGACGGCGTGAGGGTGCTGGCAAAGGGTGAGCTCAGTGCAGCGATCGACATCACGATCACGGGTGCATCCGCCGCGGCTATCGCCGCGATCGAGAAGGCTGGCGGCAAAGTGACCATGACCAAGACCGCAGAGGCGGACGCGCCGGCCGAATGAGGCTTGTAGCCGTCCGACCAGCGGCTTAAGTCCGGAACGATTTTCGCGCCGCCGGTCCGGGGATCCCCGTTCCGGCGGCGTTTTCGCATCGAGGAGGGCCGTCATGGCATCCGCAGCAGAACAGATGGCCGCCAACATCAGCTGGAGCACCTTCGGCAAGGCCAAGGATCTTCAGAGTCGCATACTCTTCGCCATCGGGCTGCTGATCGTCTACCGGATCGGCACCTATATCCCGGTCCCGGGCATTGACGGCGCGAGGCTCGCGCAGTTCTTCGAACAGGCCAATGCCGGCATTGGTGGCATGCTCAACATGTTCACCGGTGGGGCGGTCGGTCGCATGGCGATCTTCGCGCTCGGCATCATGCCGTATATTTCGGCCTCGATCATCGTCCAGCTCCTCACCTCGATGGTCCCGAGCCTGCAGGCGCTCAAGAAAGAGGGTGAGGCTGGCCGCAAGAAGATCAACCAGTACACCCGTTACGGCACCGTGTTCCTCGCCACCATGCAGGCCTACGGCTTGGCCGTGGGCCTTGAGGCCGAGGGCATGGCCCATGATCCCGGCTGGTTCTTCCGTATCGGCGTGGTCATCACACTGGTCGGCGGCACGATGTTCCTGATGTGGCTCGGTGAGCAGATCACCGCGCGCGGGATCGGCAACGGTATCTCGCTCATCATTTTCGTCGGCATCATCGCGGAGCTGCCCGCTGCCTTGGCGCAATTCTTCACCCAGGGGCGCACCGGCGCGCTCAGCCCGGTGGTCATCGTCGGCATCATGGTCATGGCAATCGCGGTGATCGCCTTCGTGGTCTTCATGGAGCGCGCGCTCAGGAAGATTCACATCCAGTATCCGAAGCGCCAGGTCGGCATGAAGGTCTATGGCGGTGAGAGCTCCCACCTGCCTGTCAAGGTGAACCCGGCCGGTGTCATCCCGGCGATCTTCGCCTCGTCGCTTCTGCTGCTGCCCGCGACGGTCACCACCTTCAGCGGAACCACGACCGACGGCGGCGGCATCATGGGCTACATCTCGGCCTATATGGGCCGCGGCCAGCCGCTATATCTTCTTGGCTTCGGTGCGCTGATCGTCTTCTTCACCTATTTCTACACCGCGAATGTCGCCTTCAAGTCCGATGATGTTGCCGATAATCTCAAGAAGCAGGGCGGCTTCATTCCGGGCATCCGTCCGGGCCAGAAAACGATCGAATATCTCGACTACGTGGTGTCGCGGCTTCTCGTGGTCGGATCGGCCTATCTGGCGGCGGTCTGCCTTCTGCCCGAGGTCCTGATCTCACAGCTCTCGGTGCCGTTCTACTTCGGAGGGACGTCCCTCCTGATCGTCGTTTCCGTGACCATGGACACGATCACCCAGATCCAGTCTCATATGCTCGCGCATCAATACGAGGGACTGATCGAAAAATCGAAATTGCGCGGCAAGGGACGGGGGAAATCACGCCGATGAACATCATACTTCTTGGACCGCCGGGGGCAGGCAAGGGAACACAGGCTCGCATTCTGGTCGAGGAACACGGGCTGGTGCAGCTCTCCACCGGTGACATGCTCCGTGCCGCGAAGTCGAGCGGAACCGAGATGGGCCGAAAGGTGGCCGACGTCATGGCCCGCGGCGATCTGGTGACCGACGACATCGTCATCGGTCTGATCGAGGAACAGCTCGACGGCGAGGCCGGCAGTCATGGCCTGATCTTCGACGGGTTTCCGCGGACACTCGCCCAGGCGGATGCGCTCGAGGCGCTGATGGCCAAGAAGGGCAAGACTCTCGATGCGGTCGTCGAGATGCGCGTCGACGACGAGGCGCTCGTCAAGCGCATCACCGGTCGTTTCACCTGCGGCGGCTGTGGCGAGGTCTATCACGACGAGACGAAGCCGACATCGAAGCCCGGCACCTGTGACAAGTGCGGCTCCACGGACATGGTCCGCCGCGCTGACGACAATGAGGACTCGGTCCGGGTTCGGCTGATGGCCTACTACCGAAACACTGCGCCGCTGATCGGTTACTATCACGCCAAGGGCAAGCTGCGGCCGGTGGATGGACTGGGCGAAATCGATGCCATTTCGGCTGACATCCGAAAAGCACTGGCGCTCTGAAGAAAGACCGGTTTCCGCCCTTGACGGCGGAGGCCGCATTCGTATGATCCGCGCTCTCTCCAAGGAGAGTTGTTCCCACTACATTTCACCTCGGGGACGCGGGATGCACGGCCCAGAGAGATGGGTATCGCGAGCCTGCCGGCGGATCCGGCAGGCCTTGGCTTTTTGTGAAGGGTCCCCCGCGGGCCCGGTGAAAGAGACGGAGCTGAACCTTTGGCGCGCATAGCTGGCGTTAACATTCCAACGAACAAGAGGGTGGTGATCGCCCTCACCTACATTCATGGCATCGGCCGCACCACGGCTGACAAGATGGTCTCCGACCTGTCGATCCCGGCGAACAGCCGCGTGAACGAACTGAGCGATGCCGACGTTCTGCGCATCCGCGAATACATCGACGCGAATCTCGCGGTCGAAGGCGATTTGCGGCGCGAGAATCAGATGAACATCAAGCGGCTCATGGATCTCGGCTGCTACCGCGGTCTGCGCCATCGGCGCGGGCTTCCGGTGCGCGGCCAGCGGACCCATACCAATGCCCGTACCCGCAAGGGCCCGGCAAAAGCCATTGCCGGCAAGAAGAAATAGGGGGCAGGTCCATGGCACGTGAAAAGGTGCGCACCAAGCGCAAGGAACGCAAGAACATCTCCACAGGCGTGGCGCATGTGAATGCAAGCTTCAACAACACCAAGATTCTGATCGCAGACGCACAGGGCAACGCCATCGCCTGGTCTTCTGCGGGGACGATGGGGTTCAAGGGATCGCGCAAGTCGACGCCCTATGCTGCGCAGATGGCCGCGGAAGATGCCGGCAAGAAGGCGCAGGAGCACGGTGTTCGGACCCTCGAAGTCGAGGTTCAGGGACCCGGTTCCGGGCGTGAGAGTGCGCTGCGCGCGCTCGGTGCCGTCGGCTTCCAGATCACGGCAATCCGGGACGTCACCCCGATTGCCCATAACGGCTGCCGCCCCCCCAAGCGTCGCCGCGTCTGATTGAAGATCTTGCGCGGAGGCCTGCCGAATGCGGCAGGCCTCCGCGCTGCTATTACCTCGGGAGTTCTCGGACCACGGATCCGGTCGGTGAACAGGAATGGAGGGCCAAGGCCATGATGATCCACAAGAACTGGCAGGAACTGATCCGGCCGACTGCGCTCGAAATCAAGCCGGGCGCCGATCCAGACCGTCAGGCGACGGCGATCGCCGAGCCGCTGGAGCGGGGCTTCGGCCTGACCCTCGGCAATGCGTTGCGTCGCGTGCTGATGTCTTCGCTCCAGGGGGCTGCGATCACCTCGGTGCAGATCGAAGGCGTCCTGCATGAGTTTTCCAGCGTGCCCGGCGTGCGCGAGGACGTGACCGACATCGTCCTCAACCTCAAGGGCGTCGCGGTGAAGATGGAAGTCGAAGGCCCCAAGCGCGTCGAGATCCGTGCCACCGGGCCCGGCGTCGTCACCGCCGGGGACATTTCCGAGACCAACGGCATCGAGATCCTCAACCGTGATCATGTGATCTGTCATCTCGACGACGGCGCGACGCTGAGCATGGAACTGACGGTCGAGACCGGAAAGGGCTACGTCGCCGCCGACCGGAACCGTCCCGAGGATGCGCCCATCGGGCTCATTTCGGTCGATGCGTTGTTCTCCCCGATCAAGAAGGTCAGCTACAAGGTCGAGCCGACCCGCGAAGGCCAGGTTCTCGACTATGACAAGCTGATGCTCGTCGTCGAGACCGACGGCTCGGTGAACCCGGATGATGCAATCGCCTATGGCGCACGCATCTTGCAGGACCAGCTTTCGGTGTTCGTGAACTTCGACGAGCCGAGTGCCGGGACCCGCACCGACGAGGACAGCGATCTCGAATTCAACCCGCTGCTTCTCAAGAAGGTTGACGAGCTCGAATTGTCGGTCCGTTCGGCGAACTGCCTCAAGAACGACAACATCGTCTATATCGGCGACCTGATCCAGAAGACCGAGGCGGAAATGCTGCGGACGCCGAATTTCGGCCGCAAGTCGCTCAACGAGATCAAGGAAGTCCTGACCACGATGGGCCTGCATCTCGGCATGGAAATCGTCGACTGGCCGCCGGAGAACATCGAGGATCTGGCCAAGAAGTTCGAAGACCAGTTCTGATCCCACTTTCGGGGGCCGTTCGCGGCCCCCGTCGACCCGGGCAATTCCGCCCCAAGGAGTGTGGCCCCGCGCAGGGCCGCCGGACAAAGCATAAAGCACCATAGGAGACCGATATGCGTCACGGTAATGGATACCGCAAACTCAACCGCACCCACGAACATCGCAAGGCGATGTTCGCGAACATGGCCTCGTCGCTCATCGAGCACGAGCAGATCAAGACCACCCTGCCCAAGGCCAAGGAACTCAAGCGGATCATCGACAAGCTGATCACGCTCGGCAAGCGAGGGGATCTGCATTCCCGCCGTCTCGCGGCCGCTCAGATCAAGCAGGAAGACGCCGTCGCGAAACTCGTCGACGTGCTCGGCCCGCGCTACAAGGATCGCCAGGGCGGATATTCCCGCGTCCTGAAGGCCGGGTTCCGGTATGGCGACATGGCCCCGATGGCGATCATCGAACTGGTCGATCGCGATCCCGCCGCCAAGGGGGCCGGTGACAAGGCCCGCGTCGCTGCGGAACTGGTCGACGACGAAGCCTGAGAGCAGGGCGCGCCGGCTTCGGCCGGCGCCAGCCCGATCAGTCGGCCCGGCCGACCCGTATCGGCTGATCTGCGGCCGGCCTGAACGTCTTCTGCACGAAATAGACGCCAGCCGCGAGGCCGATGCCGATCACGTCGGTCATCAACCCGCCCTTGATGAGCAGGAGCGCTGCACAAAGCAGCCCGACGCGCAGGTACCAGGCCAGTTCGGTTCCGACCAACCATCCCTGGACAGCCGATGACAGCAGGTAGACCCCGACAAGGGCCGTCGTCAGGGCCAGCGCGATCGTCACCCAAGGCCCCTGCAGCAGCAGGGCGGACGAATAGAAGAACATGAACGGCACGATGAAGGCCGACAGGCCCATCTTGAAGGATGCCACCGAGGTCTCCATCGGGTTCGCGCCGGATATGCCCGCCGCGGCATAGGAAGCCAGCGCCACCGGTGGGGTGATCGCGGAGACGACCGCGAAGTAGAATACGAAGAAATGCGCGGTCAGTGCCGGGATGCCCAGTTCGATCAGCCCAGGCGCGACGACCGAGGCCGCAACGGCGTAGGCGGCGGTGGTCGGCATCCCCATACCCAGCAGGATCGACACGCACATCGCGAAGATCAGGGCGAGAAGCTGGGAGACGCCGGCGAGACCCAGCAGCAGGTTCGAGAAGCGCGCGCCGATCCCGGTCAGCGAGATCACCCCGACGATGATACCCGCACAGGCGCAGACGGCGATGATCTGGATGGACATGAAGCCCGCGATCTCGAAGGCCCGCAGGATCGACCTCGGCCCCATCCTGTGCGGCGTCAGCCAGCTGACCACGGCAGCCGCCATCGTCGCGAGCGTGCCGGCCCGGATCACCGAATACCCCATGAACAGCGCACCGATCAGGATCACGATCGGGATGAACAGGTAGACCTGCCGCGCCAGCTTCGCGAATTTGGGCAGCTCGTCCTCGCGCATGCCCCGCATCCCGAGCTTGGCGGCTTCGAGGTCGACCATGAAATAGACCGACGCGAAGTAGAGCACCGCCGGAATGATCGCGGCGATGGCGATGTCGGTGTAGGGAATGCCGGTGATCTCGGCCATGATGAAGGCCCCGGCCCCCATGATCGGCGGCATGATCTGACCACCGGTCGATGCGGCAGCCTCCACGGCGCCGGCGGTCCGCGCGCTGTATCCCACCTTCTTCATCAGCGGGATCGTCAGCGACCCGGTCGCGACCACGTTTCCGGCGGATGTCCCGTTGATCATGCCCATCAGGCCCGACGCGAACACCGCGACCTTGGCCGGCCCGCCGCGCGCGCGACCGGCGGCTGCGAAGGCGAAGTTCACGAAATAGTCGCCGACCTTCGATGCCTGGAGAAAGGCCGCGAAGATGACGAACAGGATGATGTAGGTCGAGGAGACCGCAGTCGTCGGCCCGAGGATGCCGACATCCGTGTAGATCTGGCTGAAAAACCGCTCCCACGTGACGGGCGGTGCCTTCAGGAATCCGGGCAGGGAAGGGGCGACGAAAACGTAGCCGAGAAAGATTATCGAGATCACGACCAAGGCGTATCCGGTAACCCGGCGCGTCAGCTCCATGATGAGGAGCGACCCCGCCAAGGCGGCGAGCGAGATGCCGATCGGCGCGAAGGGCGTGCCGGTCGAAACGCGCATGGGCGTCGCATAGAGCGTGATCAGATAGACCGCGACGGCCACAGCGCAGACGGAGAGAACGAAATCAGGCGGCGAGAGGGCGTCCCGCGGCTGCCTGTCGTACCAGGAGGCAATCATGCCGCCGACCGTGGCGGCCAGAAGCGGGATGCCGAACCACCAGATCTCGCGGGCTCGAACGCCCGGATCCACGCCGTTCCACAAGGCGCCTCCGGCAATATCGATCGCGAACGAGATCGCGGCACCAAGGGCCAGGAGCGCGGGCAGCATCAGAACCAGCGCGGCGTTCCGCACGGCCCGCGAGCCCTTGCCGGACTCGATGGAAGACGCCCCGGCATAGAGCAGGAAGCCGAGGATGAGCGCCCCGGTCACATGGACGATCCGGAAATTCCAGGTCTCCATCGGCAGCCGGGGAAGGAATGGCAGATCGACAGCCCCGCCCGTCATCCGGGAAATCGAGAGGCCGTTGAGCGCGGCCATGTGGAAGGCCGCGTAGAGGGCCGCGGACACCGATATGATGGCGAGCGTTCGTCCGGTATAGAGCCGACGGTTGCTTTCAACCGCTTCCTCGTCGACGCCGTCTGCAATCGTGACGTCTTCACGTTCGTCCGAAACGCTCATGGCCCTGTCTCCCGTCGGTGATCGAAGCCGTTCGCGACGCGGCCATCCCCACCGGGAGGGCCGCGTCGCGTCTCAACGGGAGAATTCAGCCGCCGTGGATCATTTCTGCGGGGATCGACGCACCATTCTCGTTGAACCAGCGTGCGGCACCGGGATGCCACATGAGAACCTTGTTCTTGTCCCAGTTCGCCGGGATCGTCTGGGTCGCAGCCTTGTGGATGGTGACCATGCGCTCGTTGTCGCCCATCACGACCTCTGTCGCCGCGTAGACGAAGTCTTCGGGAAGGTCACAGCTGGCGACTGAGAAGTTCCACATCGATACGGCCCGGGCCGGTTCCTCCAGCGTTCCGTAGGTCGCGGCGGGGATGTCAAACTCCGAGACGGGGAAGGCCTCGATGATCGTCGCCTGCTCGTCTTCGGAGAATTCGATGATGTTGATGTCGGTCTGCACCTCGAGCTGGCTTACCGATGGGATCGGAATGCCGGCCGCGAAGGCGATGACGTCGATCAAGCCGTCCTGAAGCTGTCCGCTGAGATCGTCCCAGCCTCCGTTGCGACGCTCGAACTCGACCCCGAGCGTCTCGAGCATGGCCGGAAAATACGTGTCTGATGTCGATCCGGCCGGGCCGAAGCCGATACGCGCTCCGGCAGGGATTTCCGAGATATTCGTTATTCCCGATCCCGCCAGGGTCGTCACGGAAAACGGTGTCTCGTACATCGGGAACATCGCGCAGGCATTGTCCATCGCAAGACCGGGAGCGAGGGCATTGTTGCCGGCAAGCGATTCAGCCGCCGGACCCATTGTCGTCATGCCGAACGCGGCGTCTCCGGTATGGACGAGGGCGAGGTTCTGCATCGGACCGCCGGTCACCTCGGCGCCACCCGAGATGCCGAGTTCCTCGGCCACGAGATTTGCCCAGCCGGATCCATAGGCGAAATAGGTGCCGCCCTGCGATGCCGTGGCGACGGTGAAGCTCTCGGGCCATCCGGCCCGGTCCTGCGCGATCACTGCAGGCGTTGCTGCCGAAACAGCGATAGCCGAGATGGCCATCAGACGAAAAACGGACATGGTTTCTATTCTCCCAAACGATTGTTCTTGCGTTACCGTTCAGGAGGCTAACGCTTCTTCTCGGAAAGTCACCCCGTAGAAAACGGCCGAACACTTTTTTGTTCGTTCGGCGGGGCCAGGGGAGGGCGGCAGCGCCGGGCACCTCGTTTTGACGTGGCGTGGCACGGCCTTTTGGACCCGAACGGTGGACCGAGAGCCTCGCGGTCTGGCCGCAGACGCCCGTCGGTGACAGGATGCAGACGCCAGCCGCGGCCGCGGTTGAACGAAGAGGCTGAACGGATGACCGATCTTTTCGATTCGCTCCCCGCAGACGACAGGCCCGGATCCGACGCGCGGGCCACGACCGACGCCCCCCGGCCCCTCGCCGACCGCCTGCGGCCCCGGTCACTCGAGGAGGTCGTGGGCCAGGAACACCTTCTCGGTCCCGACGGCCCGCTCGGCCGCCTCGTCACCGCACGGAACCCTGGATCCATCATCTTCTGGGGCCCGCCCGGTGTCGGCAAGACCACCATCGCGCGGCTGCTCGCCGATGCCACGGATCTGACCTTCGTGCAGGTCAGCGCGATCTTCACCGGCGTGGCCGATCTCAAGAAGATCTTCGAGGCCGCCCGCCTGCGGCACGGCAACGGCCGCGGCACGCTGCTTTTCGTCGACGAGATCCACCGCTTCAACAAGGCGCAGCAGGATGCCTTCCTGCCCCTCATGGAAGACGGGACCATCGTGCTGATCGGTGCGACCACCGAAAACCCGTCCTTCGAACTCAACGGAGCCCTCCTCTCCAGAGCCCGTGTTCTCACGCTCCGCCGGCTCGATCCGGTCGCGCTGGAGCAATTGACGGCGCGTGCCGAGCAGGCGCTGGGCAGATCGTTGTCGCTCACCGCAACCGCGCGGGAGAGGCTGTCGGAGATGGCCGACGGCGACGGCCGCGCGCTTCTCAACCTCATCGAACAGGTCGCGGCACATTCCGGCCCGCCGCTCGATCCTGCGGCCCTCGAGAAACGCGTCTCGCGCCGCGCGGCCCTCTACGACAAGTCTGGTGACGGGCATTACAATCTGATCTCTGCCCTTCACAAATCCGTCCGCGGCTCCGATCCGGATGCCGCGCTCTACTGGTTCGCCCGGATGCTGCAGGGCGGCGAGGATCCCCGGTTCCTTGCCCGCCGGCTCACCCGCATGGCGGTCGAGGATGTCGGTCTGGCCGATCCGCGCGCGCAGTCGATCTGCCTCGACGCATGGCAGAGCTACGAACGGCTCGGCTCGCCCGAAGGCGACTTGGCGCTGGCGGAAGCAGTGATCTATCTCGCGCTCTCGCCGAAATCCAACGCCGCCTATCGTGCCTTCTCCAGGGCGAGCGAGGCGGCCCGCGAAACCGGCTCCCTCGCGCCCCCCAAACACATCCTGAACGCGCCGACCCGGTTCATGAAACAGGAAGGCTACGGAGCCGGCTACGTCTACGACCATGACACCGAGGGCGGCTTCTCTGGCCAGAACTACTTCCCCGACGACATGGAACGCGCGAGCTTCTACAACCCGGTTGATCGCGGTGCGGAACGCGAACTGCGAAAGAAGCTGGTTTCCTTCGCCGAGGAGCGCGCTAGGCTCTCACGCGATCGCGATGAGTCCAAATAACGCGACGCCAGCGAACAGGTCGGGGAGACGATACGATAGCGGGGCGGACTGAGAGGGGCGGATCTGACCTGATCCAGATGGTCTATGTAAGCGAGGCGACCTCCGCGCTCGACGATGCCGGCTTGGCGAAACTTGAATCTTCGTGCCGCCGTCAAAACGAGCACGCTGGCCTGACAGGTTTTTTGTTCTACCAGGGGTTGAAATTCTACGGCTTGCTCGAGGGGCCGCAGCGCGCCCTCTTGTCGCGGATGGAGGTCATCGTCACCGATCCGAGGCACCGCCGTCTTCGGGTGCTGCGCGAGGAACCGATCGAATCACGCCGATTCCGCAACTGGAGCTTCTCCGCGCTGCCCTCCCCCCGCTCGCCGGAGGCCGTCGGGCCGGTTTCCGAAGACTTCATTAGAACGCTCGCAAAGCGACTAATTTGAAAAAATATGCTCAATTATGGAGCGAAACATAATCGAATGAAGATTTTTCCCAGTGTTATGTTGACTCACACAAACGTTATGGTTGAACACTGAACCACAGACAACGCGATGGGGGACTCATGTTCGACGATCACGGTAAAGGGTCTCTCATGACGCTCAAATTCGTGTCGACTCCGGATGCAGGCTTGTCGCCGGCGGCACTCAACCTTGTGGTGTGCCAAGCTTGGGCGCACAACATGCGCACAGGGATAACCGGAGAGATGGCGCTGCGCGACGGCTTGTTTCACCAGACGGTGGAAGGGCCGTTCGACGAGATTGTCCCACTCGCATCCCGAATATTGAGCGACTCCCGACACCATCACATTTCGATCGAACACTTTGGATCGATCCCGGCGCGGAGATACGGATCCTGGTCCTGCACCGGTTTCGAGACTCTGCTTCCGCACCGCATGCCGCGGCAGAGCAATGTCCTCGTCGTCCGCCTGCGCCCGGCGGTCTCCGGGGCGGCCCACACGATCGAACAGGAAGACAATCACGCTGCCGTGCGCGGCCGGATCGTCTGACGCGCGCCCACGCACCGGTTGACAATTGGTGCCTCAGGGGGCTTCTGGCTCCACGCCCTTGCCAGCGGGACCAGTCGACTTGCCCATCATCTTGCAGATCGCGATCGGCGGTGCGCTCGGCGCGGTGCTTCGCTACGTCGTCTCGATGCAGATGATCCGCTGGTCCGGCCCCGGTTTTCCCTGGGGTACGCTGAGCGTCAATGTCGTCGGGTCGCTGCTGATGGGTGTCTTCGCCGCCCTCCTGCTCCGGCGCGGTGATGCGGGGCTGAGCCAGTTCGCGCCCTTCCTCATGACCGGCATCCTCGGCGGCTTCACCACCTTCTCCGCCTTCTCGCTCGAAACCCTCGTGCTGATCGAGCGCGGGCGCCCCGGCCTCGCGCTTGCCTATGCCGGGGGCTCGGTGGTCGCCGGTCTGGCTGCCGTTTTCGCAGGGATCTGGCTCTTTCGACCCGGGAGCCCGGCATGAGCGGGGTCCGCCACGTCACCGTGGATGCCGACGGCGATGGCCAGCGCCTCGACCGCTGGCTTCGCCGCATCGCCCCGGCCGTCAGCCAGGGCCAGATCGAACGCATGTGCCGCAAGGGCGAAATCCGCGTCGCCGGCGGCCGCGTCAAGGCCTCGACCCGGCTCGAAGGCGGGCAGGATGTGCGCCTGCCGCCGATGTCCGACCATGCGCCCCCCCGCGCCGTGCCCGGCCCAAGTGTTTCGGAGGCCGATGCGGCCATGATCCGCGCTGCGGTCATCTACCGCGACGACGACATCATCGCGCTGAACAAGCCTCCCGGCCTCGCGGTGCAGGGCGGCTCGGGTCAGACCCGCCACGTGGACGGCCTCGCGGAGGCCTTGCGCTTCGATCGCGACGACAAGCCCCGGCTCGTCCACAGACTCGATCGCGACACCTCCGGCGTCCTGCTGCTCGCCCGCTCCGGCAAGGCCGCCTCCTGGCTCACGCGGGCCTTCCAGGATCGCACGGCGCGCAAGATCTACTGGGCCGCCGTCGCCGGGGTGCCGTCACCGCGCGCCGGAACGATCCGCTTCGGTCTGGTCAAGGCGGCCGGTCACGGCCCGCAGGGCGAGGGCGAGAAGATGATCTGCGTGCCCCCCGACCGGATCAAGGCCACCGAGGGCGCGAAACGCGCGACAACCGATTACATGCTGCTCGAACGCGCGGCCCAGAGGGCGGCCTGGGTTGCGCTCAGCCCGATCACCGGCCGGACCCACCAACTCCGCGCGCACATGGCCGAAATCGGCAACCCCGTCGTCGGCGACGGCAAATACGGCACCAACGCGCAGGAGAACACGGGCGCCGGCTGGGGGGCGCAACTCGGCGGCGCTGTCAGCCGGAAGCTCCACCTTCATGCCCGCTCTCTAACCCTCACCCATCCGTCCAGCGGAGCCGTGTTGCGCTTCACCGCACCACTTCCCGAACACATGGCCCGCACCTGGGAGCTCTTCGGCTGGGATCAGTCGGCCGTGCCCGACGATCCCTTTGCGGAGGAAGCATGAGCGGCCCGCGCCTTGTCATCTTCGATATGGACGGCACGCTGATCGACAGCCAGGACCATATCCTGGCGGCCATGGACGGCGCGTTCACGGGGGCCGGTCAAGTCCCGCCGCCGCGCGAGATGGTGCTCTCCATCGTCGGTCTCTCGTTGCCCGAAGCCATGGAGGTCCTCGCGCCGGATCTCGAGGCGCAGGTGCAGGCAGATCTGGTGGACCGCTACCGCAACGGCTTCGTTTCCCGCCGCGAAGCCGGCATAGCCCAGGGCCCGCCGCTCTATCCCGGTGCGCGCGACTCGCTGCGCCGTCTCGGAGCCGCGCCCGGCACGCTCCTCGGTGTCGCCACCGGCAAGGCCCGGCGGGGGCTGGACCACATCTTCGACCTCCACGACATCGGGGATCACTTCGTGACCGCCCAGACCGCCGATGATCACCCCTCGAAGCCGCACCCGTCGATGATCCACGCCGCCCTCGCGGAGAGCGGCTGCGCGTCCGGACAGGCCATCATGGTCGGCGATACCGATTTCGATATCCTCATGGGACGCTCCGCCGGAATCGCCACGGTCGGCGTCACCTGGGGCTACCACCCGCGCGCCCGCCTCGAAGCGGCCGGTGCCGACGCCATCATCGACAGTTTCGACGCCCTCGATGCGGCGCTCGCCGATCTCTGGAAGGCGGGCGCATGAGCTTTGCCGGCCGCAAGCGATTCTGGAAATCGGCCCACGTGACCGACGGTGTGGCCGGGTTCGGCGTGCTGCTCGACGACCGCCCGCTCCGCACGCCGGCAAAGGCACCGCTCGAAGTGCCGAGCCGGGCGCTCGCTGCAGCCATCGCAGAGGAATGGCAGGCCCAGGGCGAGTCGATCGCACCCGAAAAGCTGCCGTTCACCCGGGCCGTCAACACCGCCATCGACCGTGTCGTGCCCGATCCCGATCCGGTGGTCGATGCCATCGCCGAATACGGCGAGACCGACCTTCTCTGCTACCGCGCCGATGGGCCGTTCGCGCTCCAGAAGCGTCAGGCCGAGGCCTGGGATCCCTGGCTCGACTGGTCCGCCCGGACCCTGTCCGCACCGCTTATCGCCGTGACCGGGATCATGCACCATGCCCAGCCCACGGCCAGTCTCGGCGCCCTCCGGGCCGGCATCTCCAGCCACGATCCATTCGCGCTTGTCGCGCTCCACGACCTTGTGAGCCTGTCCGGCTCGCTGGTTCTCGGCCTCGCCGTGTCCCGCGGCGCCCTCCCGCCCGACGAGGCCTGGTCGCTGTCGCGCCTCGACGAGGCGTGGCAGACCGAGCAATGGGGCATCGATGCCGAGGCCGAAGCCGCATCCGCGCGTCGGGAGGCCGGATTTCGTCGGGCGGCCATTTTGCTCGATCTTCTCGCGGCCGAACCCGCAATCCGATAGCGCGCTGCCCGATGTTAAGGCATTTCTTGCAACGCCACTGGCGCGTCCCTGGCTTTACGCTAAGTTAAGCTCACAAAGTGGGCACCGGCGCTTGACGCTTGGTGACGATATGACGACAATCGCCGAGATTCGCGGGAATTTGGCACCATAATCGAACCCTCGACCGACGAATGTCCCACGGAATGCATCCAACAGGAGGACCACAATGAAAAAATACCTGCTTACCGCCTCGATCCTCGCGGCGTCCGTTGCGGCAGGCGCCGTTTCGGCCGCGACCCTGGATGAAGTGAAGGCGCGCGACACGCTCAATTGCGGTGTGAACACCGGTCTCGCCGGTTTTGCCGCCCCTGACGCTGCCGGAAACTGGGAAGGGTTCGACGTCGCGTATTGCCGCGCCCTCGCCGCCGCCGTGCTCGGCGATCCGTCCAAGGTGGAATTCGTGCCCACGACCGGCGAGACCCGGTTCACGGCCCTGACCTCCGGCGAGATCGACGTGCTCGCCCGGAACTCGACCTGGACCTTCACCCGCGACGCCGACCTGAAGTTCACCTTCATCGGGGTGAACTACTACGACGGTCAGGGCTTCATGGTGAGCAATGATCTCGGCGTGACCTCCGCGACCGAACTCGACGGCGCCACGATCTGCATCCAGACCGGCACGACGACCGAGCTCAACCTCGCCGACTGGTTCAAGTTCCAGGGCATCAGCTATCAGCCCGTGCCGATCCAGACCAATGCCGAGGCCGACCAGCAGTTCCTCGCCGGGGCCTGCGATTCCTACACCACCGACGCCTCCGGCCTCGCCGCCTCTCGCGCGACCTATCCCAATCCGGAGGATTACGTGATCCTGCCCGAGATCATCTCCAAGGAGCCGCTCGGTCCGGTCGTGCGTCACGGCGACGACCAGTGGGCCGATATCGCCCGCTGGACGCTCTACGCGCTGACCGCCGCCGAGGAACTCGGCGTCACCGCGGAGAACGCCGAGGAAATGGCGACGACCAGCGAGAACCCCGAGGTCAAGCGTCTGCTCGGCACCGAGGGTGATCTCGGCGCGATGATCGGCCTCGATGCGGATTGGGCCAAGCGCGCCATCCAGGCCCGCGGCAATTACGGCGAGATCTTCGCCGCGACGATCGGCGAGGGAACGGCCAGCAACATCGCCCGCGGTCTCAACGCCCAATGGACCGATGGCGGCCTGATCTACACGCCGCCGTTCCGGTGATCCCCGGGGAAGTTCCGGCGCGCCGACCCCGGCGCGCCGGCTTCTCTCATCTCGCCGGATCCACGCGATCCGGCGGAATCTGCCTCGCGGCGTCTCTCCCGCGAGGCAGGCGCTTGACCTCGTTCTTGTCCAGAAACGGGAGCCGGTGCCCATGAGCAACGCGGACATCTACGCCGAGCGCTTCCGACCGAGCATGCTGATCTACGATTCGCGCTACCGGTCGCTGACGATCCAGGCGATCGTGATGCTCCTGTTCATGCTCGCCGCCGCCTGGCTGGTGAACAACACGATCCAGAACCTCTCGGCGCTCGGCAAGGATTTCGACTTCGGCTTCCTCGGCATCCGCGCCGGCTACGACATCAACCAGACCCTGATCCCCTACACCAACGACAGCACCCATGCCCGGGCGGCAATGGTCGGGATCCTCAACACCTTCCTCGTCGCCATCGTCGGCTGCATTCTCGCCACGATCTTCGGGGTCTTCGCCGGCATCCTGCGGCTCTCGCCCAACTGGATCGTCGCGCGGCTGGCGGCGATCTATGTCGAGGGTTTCCGCAACGTCCCGGTGCTCCTGTGGATCATCGCCATGATGGCGATCATGACCGATCTCGCACCCGCCCCGTCGGCCTTCCGCGGCGAGGACGCCGCCGCCTCCATGATCTTCGGCAATTCCGTCGCGATCACCAATCGCGGCCTCTACATTCCCTGGCCGGTGCTGGGCGACGGCTGGCAGGTGGTCGGCCTCGCCTTCCTCGCCTCGCTCGCCGCGATCTTCGCCTTCGGCCGCTACGCCCGCCAGCGCCAGGAAGCCACGGGCGAGATCCTCCCGACCTTCTGGATCAAGCTGGCTCTCTTCTTCATCCCGACGCTGCTCGTCGACTTCGCGATGGGCAGCCCGATCACCCTCGATTTCCCGGAACTCCAGCGCTTCAATTTCGAAGGGGGCGGCTTCGTCGACAAGTCGTTCATGGCGCTCACCCTGGCCCTCGCGCTCTACACCGGCGCCTTCATCGCAGAGATCGTGCGCGCCGGCATCCTCGCGATCTCCCGGGGCCAGACCGAGGCCGCAGCCGCCCTCGGCCTGCGCCCCCGGCGCATCATGAACCTCGTGATCCTGCCCCAGGCGCTGCGGGTGATCATCCCGCCGCTGATCTCGCAGTATCTCAACCTCACGAAGAACTCGTCGCTCGCCATCGCCGTCGGCTACATGGACGCGCGCGCCACGCTGGGCGGGATCACCATGAACCAGACGGGCCGCGAGCTGGAGTGCATGCTGCTGCTGATGGGCTTCTACCTGATCCTGAGCCTGACGATCTCGGCGGTCATGAACTGGTACAACGCTTCCGTCTCGTTGAAGGAGCGCTGAGATGTCCGATACCGCCTTCGTCAGGACCGAAACCGTTCCGCAACAGCCGCCCCCGGTCCTCCAGGTCGGCCCGGTGGCCTGGGCCCGCGAGAACCTGTTCTCGGGATGGCTCAATTCCATCCTGACCCTGCTTTCGCTCGGTGCGGTCTGGTGGATCTTCGGCCATATCTGGCCCTGGTTCGCCCATTCGGTCTGGAATGCCGGCTCGCTGGCGGAATGCCGCGAGATCATCCAGGCGACCTGGGGGCCGGATGCCACCGGCGCCTGCTTCGCGGTGATCAACGAGCGCTGGCAGCAATTCCTGTTCGGCTTCTACCCGCCGGAGCTCTACTGGCGCCCGATCCTCACCTTCGTCCTGATGCTCACCGCCGTCGCGCCGGTCCTGTTTCCCGGCCTGCCGCGCAAGATGCTCTGGCTCTCCATCGCGTTTCCGGGTCTCGCCTACTGGCTCCTCTGGGGCGGCTCGCTGCTCGTCCCGCTGGCGATCTACGCAGGTCCCGTGATCGGCTGGCTGGTGCATGGTGCCCTGGCACAGCGTCTCTCCGGGTTGATCGGCGTCCTCGCGGGAATCGCGGCGACACTCCTGTGGTGGGGCGCGCTGGCCGGCCCGGCGATCGACCTGCTCTCCGGCCCGCTCGGATTCCTCTCCCTCGAGCCGGTCACCTCCAAGCAGTTCGGCGGCTTCCTGCTCTCGGTGGTGATCGGTGTCACCGGCATCGTGATGTCGCTGCCCATCGGCATCGTGCTGGCGCTGGGCCGCCAGTCCGACATGATGCTGGTGAAAGCGCTCTGCGTCGGCTTCATCGAGTTCATCCGGGGCGTGCCCCTCATCACCCTCCTGCTGGTCGCCTCGTTCCTGCTGAACATCTTCCTGCCGCCGGGCACCAATTTCGACATCATCCTGCGCGTCATCATCATGGTGACCCTCTTCGCCTCGGCCTACATGGCCGAAGTGATCCGGGGAGGGCTCGCGGCCCTGCCTTCGGGCCAATACGAGGCCGCCGACGCCCTCGGCCTCGACTACTGGAAATCCATGCGGCTCATCATCATGCCGCAGGCGCTCAAGATTTCCATCCCGGGCATCGTCAACACCTTCATCGGTCTCTTCAAGGACACGACCCTCGTTGCCATCATCGCGCTGCTCGACCCGATCGGCCTGACCACCGCGATCCGGGCCGACAGCGACTGGAACGGGATCATCTGGGAGCTCTACGGCTTCGTCGCGCTGATCTTCTTCATCTTCTGCTATGCCATGTCGCAATATTCGCAGTATCTTGAGCGCAAGCTCGAGACGGGCCATCGCTGAGGGAGCACCCCAATGACCGACGCCGTCCACGACACCACCATCGACCGGCCCGTCGCGCGCAGCCGCATGCGGGTCTCCGACGAACGGGCCATCGAGATCGTCGACATGAACAAGTGGTACGGCCAGTTCCACGTGCTGCGCGACATCAACCTCGAAGTCTACAAGGGCGAGCGCATCGTGGTCTGCGGCCCGTCGGGCTCGGGAAAGTCGACGCTGATCCGCTGCATCAACCGCCTCGAGGAGCACCAGAAGGGCAAGATCGCCGTCGAGGGCGTCGAACTCACCTCGGACCTCAAGAACATCGACAAGGTCCGCTCCGAAGTCGGCATGGTGTTCCAGCACTTCAACCTCTTTCCGCACCTGACCATCCTCGAGAACTGCACCCTCGCACCGATCTGGGTCCGCAAGACGCCGAAGAAGGAAGCCGAGGAAATCGCGATGGAGTTCCTCACCAAGGTCAAGATCCCCGAGCAGGCGGCGAAATATCCCGGCCAGCTTTCCGGCGGTCAGCAGCAGCGGGTCGCCATCGCCCGATCGCTCTGCATGAAGCCCAACATCATGCTCTTCGACGAACCGACCTCCGCCCTCGATCCCGAGATGATCAAGGAAGTGCTCGAGACGATGATCCAGCTTGCCGAAGAGGGCATGACGATGATCTGCGTCACCCACGAGATGGGCTTCGCCCGGCAGGTGGCGAACCGGGTGATCTTCATGGATGACGGCCAGATCGTCGAGCAGAACGAGCCCGAGGAATTCTTCAACAACCCCAAATCCCCGCGCACCAAGGAATTCCTCAGCCAGATCCTCGGGCACTGACCCCGGGGGCCGTGCCGCACCGCCGACACCCGTCCTCGCGCACAGGAGGGCTGCACCGAACGGGATGACCCGTCCACGGGAGTCAGAGCGTCCGGGGCCGCAGCCTTGATCGTTCCGCGAGACCTGCCATGACAGGTGGCCTGGTGGGCATCGATCTGCACCGCATCGACCTCAAGCCTGCGCGTCACCTCCGACCCGCCATCACGCGCGCCGCAGATTTGTCGGATCGACGTAGCCCGCCTTTTTCTCACGGAGGGCAATTTGTCGCGATGGTCTCAAGCACCATGACACCCGATGCGCTCATCCGCCGGGCACTGACCGGCGACACGTCGAGAGAGGCGAGCGGCCACCGCGCGCGATGCGCGCAGGGATGGCAGGCGGAAACCATCCGAATGAGGCGACGATGCTGTCGCTTTATCGTCTGAACGGCATTTGCCCGACATTCATCCTGACCGGGGATTTCGCGCAACTTCCGACCAGGGCTCGGCACGCATTCTTCACCGCCCCAAAGGCCAACCCTCCACATGGATCGGCCCGGAAATGACCGTTGGCGCAACCCCGAGACACTGGCGAAAGCCACAGCGCTGCCATCCAGCAAGAAATCCACAACATCCAACCCGACAGAACCTCAGGAGCCGGATCACCGGTGTCCCCGAGCGCGTTAACTCTTTTATACAATAAAATCAGATACTTAAAATCTGTCCTAGCTAGGACAGTCCCGGATTACCGCTCCCGAAAGCCTCCGCACGCCCCGAAGATCGCGCCGCGCAGCCCGAAAAGGACCGCCTCAGCCGCCGCCCCCGGAGGCCCCTTCGAGCGCCCGCGGTACCGTGAAGGCGGCCAGATGCCCGGTCCCCGGTGCCACCTCCGCCCAGCTCGCCACATCGAACTCGATTACCGCCGTCGCGGCGGTCGGATAGCGGTCGAAGTCCGGATCCTCCGGATCGGTCATCACCAGAAGCCGGGCCAGCTCGCCGATCACCGGCATGTGGCCGAGCAGGAGCACCGTCTCCACATCGGGGGCGGCCCGCAATGCCGCGAGCATCCCCGGCATCCCGGCATGATAGAGGGCAGGCAGGATCGACGGCGCCACGCCGCCAAGGGCCGGCGCGGCCAGCGCCCAGGTTTCCTGGGTTCGGGCGGCACTCGAGACGAGCGCCGCATCGGCCCGGTATCCCCGATCCCGCAGCCACGCCGCCACCAGCGGGGCAGCCCGCCGGCCGCGCCCGTTCAGTGGCCGGTCGATGTCGCGCTTGCCGGGATCGGCCCAGCTCGACTTGGCATGGCGCATCAGGATGAGACGTCGCATGTCCGAGACCTGACACGGAACGCCCGCCTGTGGAAGCCCCGTCCACAGGGTCGGCCCGGGCGGTCAGCGATTGCGGAACGGCAGCAGCAGGCTCCAGCCCAGCCGCGACGGCCGTGCATCCTGCCAGCGAAGCCCGGTCGTCATCGCTTGGTGGCCCTCGCGGGGCTGGGCGATATAGGTGCCGAAGAGGCGATCCCAGACCGACAGCGAGAAGCCGTAATTGCTGTCATGCTCGTCGCGATGAACCGAATGATGCACCCGGTGCATGTCCGGCGTCACCACCACCTTGCGCAGCGCCGCGTCGAGCCCCGCGGGCAGCTTGAGGTTGGCATGGTTGAACATCGCCATGCCGTTCAGCAGGATCTCGAACAGGATCACCGCCAGCGCCGCGGCCCCGAGCAGATAGACCGCGCCGACCTTCAGGAGCATCGACAGGGCGATCTCGATCGGATGAAACCGGATCGCCGTCGTCACGTCCATGTCCACATCCGCGTGGTGGACCTGATGGAGCCGCCACAGCAGCGGAACCTTGTGCGTCACCAGATGCTGCGCCCAGATCAGCAGATCGAGGACGAGCACGGCGAGAACCACTTCGACGACCACCGGCCAGTCGAGCCGGTTGAAGAGCCCCCAGCCCCGTGCCGCCGCATCGACCGCCGCCCCCACCGCCAGTAGCGGCACGGCGATCGCGACGATCCGCAGGGTGAGGCTGTCGAGGACGACGATGCCCCAGTTGGTGAACCAGCGTCGCCGTCGCGGTTGCGCCCGCGGCCGCCGGGGCAGCAACGTCTCCAGCAGCGCCAGCAGAGCAAAAAGGCCGACAAACACGCCGAGCCGGATGAGGATCTCGTTTTCCATGGACGTCAGGTCGGTCTCCGCCGTGCTGAGGTCAAGCCGCTCCGCATCAACTCCCCCTGATCAGCGTGCCGGCCCCGTGTGCGGTGAAGAGCTCGAGCAGCACCGCATTCGGCGACCGTCCGTCGAGGATCACCACCGCGCGCACGCCGCCGTCGATCGCATCGAGGGCGGTCTGGGTCTTGGGGATCATCCCGCCGGAAATCACGCCCTTCTCGGTCAGATCGCGCACCTCCGCGGCACTGAGCTGCGTCAGCACGTTGCCGTCCGCGTCCTTCACGCCGGCAACATCGGTGAGCAGCAGGAACCGATCGGCCTTCATCGCGGCGGCGATCGCACCGGCCGCGGTGTCGCCGTTCACGTTGTAGGTCTCGCCGTTGCGCCCCGTGCCGACCGGAGCCACGACCGGAATGAACGCCGAGCCGAGAAAGCGCTGCAGCACTTCGGGGTTCATTTCGACCGGCTTGCCGACGAAACCGAGATCGACGCGCTCCTCGCGGCCGTCCCGCAGGACCGTCTTGATGTCCTTCTCGCAGATCATCAGGTTGGCGTCCTTGCCGGAGATCCCGACCGCCTTGCCCCCCTGAGCGTTGATCGCCTGGACGATGCGCTTGTTGATCCGGCCCGACAGGACCATCTCGACCACTTCGACGACCTTCTCGTCACTCACCCGCTTGCCGTCGATGAACTCCGAGCGGATGTCGAGCCGCGTCAGCATCTCGTTGATCATCGGCCCGCCGCCATGCACGACGATCGGGTTCACGTTGCATTGTTTCATCAGCACGATATCGCGGGCGAAGGCGGCCATCTCATCGTCGTTGCCCATGGCGTTGCCGCCGAACTTGATGACGATGGTCGCACCATCGTAGCGCTGGAGGAACGGCAGCGCCTCGGACAGCGTTCTGGCTGTGGCGATCCAGTCCCGGTTCGTGGCGGCTGATTTCTGCATGGCGATGGATCCCGGATGGGTGGCTGGACTTGTGTCGGTGTGACCGAAGCGGGATACTCCGCAGCAAGTCAGGAGACAAGGAGCAGACCGGCGATGCGCAATGCGACAGCACGGAGGCTAGGTGCGGCGATATTCACGCTGGCGCTGGCAGGCTGCACAGTCAGTGGGAGCAATCCGCCGCCGAGTCCGGAGAGGTCGGCTGCGATCTGTCCCGACCTGTTCCGACAGTTCGACGCGATCGAGGACACCCTGTCGACGCCCACGGGTCGACGCGACCGCCTTGTCGTGCAGCCCGAACTCGTCGTGCCGTCGCAACGGTTGCGGGCGGGCGGCTGCATTACCTGGACGGACGAGTTGACCGGGCTTGATACGCCGGCACCGACGCCCGTCGTCGAGGGCGGTCCGGCGATCGGGCCGACATTCGTCCATGCGGGCGTCGTGACCAGCATGAACGACGATGCCCGCGTACGGGCCTGGTTCGAGGCGGCAGGTGTCCCGGTGCGGACCGTCGGCAACCCCGCATTGGGGCGCCGGGTCTATCTGGGACCCTTCGCGACACAGGGCGCGCTTGAAAGCGCCACCGGCCTTGCCCGCACGGCCGGCTTCCCGGGACCGTATCCTGTCGGGCGGTTCTGAGATGAGAAGGGCTCTTCCCGCCTGCCTTGCGGGTCTGCTGTTGATTGCAGCGGCTGCCTGTGCGCCGTTTCCGGGCACGCTGGAGCAGCCGAGTTGCGAGGAGCTGTTCGCGGATCTCGACCGGGTGCAGCGGGTCTACGGGGCGGACACGCTGCGGCTCGGGCTCGATGATCGGGCGATTTCGTTTCCGGCGCTCAACCGCCCGGTCCGGATGCTGCGCTCGCAGGGCTGCATCACGCGGGTCGATGATCTCGCCAGCATCGAACAGGTGACGGCTTCGTTGCAGCCGTTCGAGCGCGTGACGGGCGGTGAGGCGGTGCCGCGGCAATCGGTGCATGTGGGCGTGATCGACGGGTTTACCGGGTTGTCGCTGGCTAACCGGTATTTCGGCTTGCTGGGTTACCGCAGCCGGAGCGTCGGGGTCGACGGGTTGGGTCGGCGGTACTACATCGGTTCGTTCACCAGCGCGGCCGAGGTTGCGCAGGCGATCGATGTGGCGCGGGAGGCGGGGTTTGCCTACGCCTATGCGACGGAATATCCGCGGTTCTGACCGGCCCTGTCAGGCGTCCATGTCGGCGATGATCGCGCGCAGGGTTTCGATGCCGGCGCCGGTTTCCGACGAGGTGACGACGAGTTCGGGATAGGCGGCCGGATGCTTCGCGAGGGCATCGCGCACCTGGGCGATGCTGGTCGCGACTCCGGCACCGCGGGGCTTGTCGGCCTTGGTCAGCACCACTTGGAAAGTGACGGCGGCGCGGTCGAGCAGGCCCATGATCTCCACATCCACGGGCTTGATGCCGTGGCGGGCGTCGACCAGGACGAAAGCCCGGCGCAGGGTCGGGCGACCGGCGAGATAGTCCTTCAGCAGAGCCTGCCATTTCGCGACCACATCCTTCGGGGCCTCGGCGAAACCGTATCCGGGGAGATCGACGAGGTAGTGGCTGGCTCCGAGCGCGAAGAAGTTGATCTCCTGCGTACGGCCCGGGGTGTTCGACGAGCGGGCGAGGGCCTTGCGGCCGGTGAGGGCGTTGATCAGGCTCGACTTGCCGACATTGGAGCGACCGGCGAAGCAGATTTCCAGGCGATCGGCGGGGGGCAGCAGGTCCATCGCGACCACGCCCTTCACGAAGTCGCAGGGGCCGGCGAAGAGCAGCCGGCCGGCCTCCGCCGCTGCGGCGTCGGGCTCGGGAGCGAGGGGGAAGGGCGCGCTCATCCGGCGGGCCGGACCGGATCGCCGAGGGCCACGGCGCCGCTTTGGGTGACCTCGGCATAGACGCCGAAATCGGTGTGATCCCAGCCGGATTCGAGCAGGTCGAGGGTGTTGACGTCGATGCGGCCGGTTTCCGGATCGGTGCAGGTGGCCCGGCAGCGGGTGATGCGCTCGCGAACCGTAAAACGCGCCTCCCCGATGGTGATCTCGCGTCCCAGGAGATCGAATTCCTCCCAAGGTGCCAGCCCGTCGAGCCAGATATTGCCGCGGAACCGCTCCATTGCGAGGTCGCGACCGGCCTTGTGGGACAGGGCGCGCAGGCTGGAACGGTTGAGAATCGCGATCGAGGGGAAATCGCTGTCGGTCATGCCGCGATCGGTGGCGCGGACCACGAAGACGGGGGTCGCACGGCCGGGATCGGTCAGGGCGGCGGCCCAGGCGATGAGCCCCGCGGCTTGGTCGGGGCGGTCGGGATCGACGGTGATCGGGCCACAGTCTGGATGCGAGAGCGTGACTGTGCCGGCTGCCTCGTCGGTCACGGCGCGGATCGCCATGAGCTTCGGTGATTTCGCACCGCGGGCGAAATTCGCGCAATCCGACCAGCCGGTTTCGCCGGGCTCGATGCGGGCGGCCTCGTGGGCGATCGCCCAGACCCGGTCCCAGGGCATGGTCTGCCCGGCCGTGAACGTGGCGAGGGCCACGGCTTCGACGCCGTGGCCCTTGATCGGATGGCGCCAGAGGTGGCTGACCCGTGCCTCCACCGCGCTAATCCGCTTCCTTGGGTTTTCTGCCGAGGATGTTGCCGATGATGTTCGGGTTCACCCCTTGCGAGCGCATGATGAGATATTGCTGGGTGAAGGTGATGACGTTGTTGGCCACCCAGTAGATCACCAGACCCGACGCGAAGCTGCCGAGCATGAACATGAAGATCCAGGGCATCCAGTTGAAGATCATCGCCTGGGTCTTGTCGGTGGGGGCCGGATTGAGCTTCATCTGCAGCCACATCGAGATGCCCATCAGAATCGGCCAGATCCCGATCGAAAGCAGCGCGAAGAAGCTGCCCGGTCCCGGCGCATCCCAGGGAAGCAGTCCGAAGAGGTTGAGGATCGACGATGGATCGGGGGCGGAGAGATCCTGGATCCAGCCGAAGAACGGCGCATGGCGCAATTCCAGCGTGACGAAGATCACCTTGTAGAGCGAGAAGAAGATCGGGATCTGAAGAAGGATCGGCAGGCAGCCGGCGGCCGGATTGACCTTTTCCTTCTTGTAGAGCGCCATCACCTCCTGCTGCATCGCCATGCGATCCTCGCCGGCGCGCTCCTTGATCTTCTCCATCTCGGGCTGGAGTTTCTTCATCATCGACATCGAGACGTAGGATTTGTAGGCGAGCGGGAACAAAATCGCCTTGATGATCAGCGTGAGGCCGATGATCGCGAGGCCCATGTTCCCGATCCAGAGATTGAGATAGTGCAGCGCGATGAAGATCGGCTTGGTGAGGAAGAAGAACCAGCCCCAGTCGATCGCGTCCACGAAGCGATCTATGCCCTTGCCGTTCTGGTAGTCGCGGATGACTTCCCATTCCTTGGCCCCTGCAAAGAGCATGGTCTCCGCGCTGGCGCTAGACCCGGGCTCGACGCTCACTACCGGAAGGCGCACGTCGGTCTGGAAGGTGTCGGTGGCCTCGGTGTACTTCGTGACGGCGGTAAAGGACTGGCCCGGCGGCGGCACGAGCGTCGACATCCAGTAGTGCCCGGTGAAGCCGATCCAGCCGTTCTCGCCCACATCCACCCGGCTCGCCGCGGCGCGCTCGGCGGGATCGACGGGAAACTCCATGACGTCGTCGTAGGAGGTCTCGGTCAATTCGCCGTCGGCCACCATGATGGCGCCTTCGTGCAGGATGTAGAAATTGCGAAGGTCGTCGGGGATGCCGTGGCGGGCGATGATGCCGTAGGGCGCCAGCCGGACGGCTTCGTCGGTGAGGTTCTCGACGCTCTGGAAAATAGTGAACATGAAGTTCTCGTCGACCGAGATCGTGCGCCGGAAGATAAGGCCGGCGCCGTTGTCCCAGACCAGCGTGATCGGCGTGGTCTCGGTCAACACGTCGCCGCTCTCGAGGCTCCATTCCGTCGCCGGACCCGGAACCGCGTCGAAGCCGAGGCCTCCGGCGGGTGCCCAGCCATAGACAGCGTAGTAGGCATCGCCGGTGCCGGTGGGATTGAAGAGCGTGACGGTGGGCGAGTCCGGCTCGATGGTCTCCCGGTAGTTCAGCAGGTCGATGTCGTCGATCCGCCCGCCCGTGAGCGAGAGCGTGCCCGCGAGCCGCGGGGTGAGGATCTCGATGCGCTCGGACTGGGCCAGGGCGGTTGCGCGATTCTCGATCGGGGCGGCATCGAGGCCCGGGGCGGCGGTCTGGTTGTCAGCCGAGGGCACGACGATGCCGGTGTCGGACTGATCGGTCTGGGTCGTGGTGACCGGCTGCTGGGGCACGTCGGCGACTTCGGGTGGCGGGAACAGCAGAAACCAGATCATGATGACCGCGAAGCTGAGCACGGTCGCGAGGATCAGATTCTTGTTCTGGTCGTCCATCGGAACGGCTCCGGTCGATCTTCGGGAAATCAGACCGGGTTCAACAGGCGCGGGGCTCAAAGGTCAAGGTGTATTCGGGTCCGGCGTGCCCGGCTGCGCTGCGGCATCTTCCATCGACGCCATGCTCTCGCGGGTGGCATGGGACTTCAGCCAGCCGAGGCTGTCCTCGAGCGACATGGGTTTCGCCATGTAATAGCCCTGGTAGTGATCGCAGCCGAGCTCTTTCAGGACACGCTCGGCGTCTTCGGTCTCGACGCCTTCGGCGAGGGTCTCGATGCCGAGCGCCCGGGCCATCGCGATCATTGCCTGGGTGAGCTGCTGCTGTTCGGTTGAGGTCTCGATCCCGAAGACGAAGCTACGGTCGATCTTGATGCGGTTCACCATGAAGCGGCGCAGATTCGAGATCGAGGCGTGGCCGGTACCGAAATCGTCCATCTCGATGTGGAATCCGGCGGAGGAGAGGCCGCGGAGGTTGCGCACCACCATGTCTTGATCACTCTTGATCAGCACGGTCTCCAGCACCTCGATGGCGAGGCGGTTCGGGTCGAGGTCGTGGCGTTCGGTCTCCCACTTTATCTTCTCGATCAGGAGGGGATTGCGCAGCTGGGCGAGGGCGAAGTTCACCCCGACGCGGGGCACATGCAGCCCGGCGCGGTCCCAGGCGGTGAGCGCGTCGAGGGCGCGGGAGAGCACCACTTCGCCGAGCCGCTCGGTCAGGTCGCTCTGTTCGGCGAAGTCGAGGAACGCCGCCGGGCTTAGCAGTCCGTGGGTCGGGTGTTCCCATCGTACCAGCGCCTCGCAGCCCGAGACCGCCCCGGTGGCGAGGTCGATCTGCGGCTGGAAGAAGGCGATGATCTCGCCGCGCTCGAGGCCCGTGGAGAGTTCGTTGTAGAGCCGTTCGCGGCGTTCCACCTCCGCGCGCTGGCTTTCGGAGAAATATCGGATGGTGCCGACCCCGGAGGCCTGGGCGTCGGAAAGGGCGATGGCGGCATTGGCCTGGATGCGTTCGGCATCGGGTTCGTCGTCCGAAAGCAGCGTGACGCCGATGCTGCAGCTGATCTTGCGCGGGCCGCCCTCGACGGAGAAGGGCTTGACCAGTGCTTGCTGGATGCGGCCGGCGATGGTCGCGGCATCGGCGGCGGTCTTGAGTTCGCCAGCCACCACAACGAAGTCGTCGGCGCCGAGATAGGCGGCGAAATCGGCGTTGCGCAGGGCCCCCTGCAGCCGGCGGGCGACGATGCGGATGATCTCGTCCGATGCCCGTTTGCCCAGCGCCTCGTGCAGGACCTTGAAGCGGTCGATGTCTATGCGCAGGACAGCAAGCTGGGTTTCCTTGCGGCTGGTAGAGGCGATCAGCCGGGCGAGATAGGCGTCGAGATAGGTCCCGTTGGGCATTGCGGTGAGGTTGTCGTGCAGCAGGCGGAAGCGGTTCATGCGGTCCGCGTCGCGGCTGTTCTTCACCCAGAGCCTGATGCGCCGCCATGTCGGCAAGCCGATGGCGGCGCAGAAGAGCAGGAGACCTGCGCATTGCAGTCCCAGGGACATCAGGAGGATCGTGCCGCTGAGGTCACGGCTGTCGTCCGCCGTGGCGCGGTGCTGCACGGCGATCAGGTCGATCTGGGGCAGGATGTCGCGCTCGAATTCGAGCTTCAGACGGTTCACCTTGTAGATGTCGAAGCGGCGGTCGCGGGCCATGGTGAGGGCGTCGGCGACGGCCTTTTCGAGCTCGGAACGCAGGTCGTCGGTTCCGGCGATTCCGCCGCCCATGGCGCGGCGGCGCTCCTCGCTGGTGACCAGCCGGTCGATCTCCCAGGCGAGTTTCGTCAGGGCGACGCTGCGCTCTGTGGTGTCGATCGGCGAGGCGAGCTGGTCGAGGGTGGCGATGACGCTGCGGGTGGCGGCGGATTCGCCCGCACTCACGAGCGCCCGCTCCGAATCGCGGGCTTCGCGCTGCATGGCATGATTGAGGATGCCGTGACCGAGCAGCACTAGGGTCAGCGCCACGCCGAGGATCCCGAGGATCGACTGCGCGAACACGCGATCGGGCGCGGATTCAACGAGAGGGGCGACGTTCTCCGACATGCGCGCGACCCTAGCCGCAAACCGGCTCAGACCTGGTTAAGCGCAGTTCACCGCGACTTTGAAATCTTCCGGGAATTCGTGATGAATTTTAGCCGGTTAACGGCGTCCGAGCCCGGAGAAGTCGAAGAGTTCTGGGTCGAGGAGGTGACTTGGGTTCACCTGGGTCAGCGCCGAGAAGATCTTCTGTCGTCGGCCGGGGCTCCGAGTTTCCCACCCGTCGAGCATGCGCTTGATCTCCTGGCGCTGGAGACCGTCCTGCGATCCGCAGAGATCGCAGGGGATGATCGGGTAGTTCATCGCCCGGGCGAAGCGCCCGCAATCGTCCTCGGAGACCAGGGCGAGCGGGCGGTAGACATGGAGGTCGCCCTCGTCGTTGAGAAGTTTCGGCGGCATCGCCGCGAGCTTGCCGCCATGGAAAAGGTTGAGGAGGAATGTCTCGATGATGTCGTCGCGGTGATGGCCGAGCACGATGGCCGAGCAGCCCTCCTCGCGGGCGATCCGGTAGAGATTGCCGCGCCGAAGCCGCGAGCAGAGCGCGCAATAGGTCCGGCCCGCCGGCACTTTGTCCATCACGATGGAATAGGTGTCGCGATACTCGATGCGGTGCGGCACCCCCATGCGGGACAGGAAATCGGGCAGGACGGTGGCCGGAAACCCCGGCTGGCCCTGATCGAGGTTGCAGGCGAGGATCTCCACCGGCAGCACGCCGCGCCATTGCAGTTCGGTGAGGGCGGCGAGCAGCGTGTAGCTGTCCTTGCCGCCGGAAAGGCAGACGAGCCATTTCGCACCGCGCTCGACCATGGCGTAGCTGTCGAGCGCCTCGCGGGTCAGCCGCATGATCCGCTTGCGCAGCTTGCGGAACTGCGTGGTGTCAGGTGCGCCGTGAAACAGCGGGTGGATATCGTCGGAGTTGAGCATGCTTCGAGATAAGCCGAGCGGCCGATCTATCGCAAGCGTCTCGGCGCGGACTCCGGCACGTTGTCGACACCGGACCCGCCCCAGGGATGGCAGCGGGCGATGCGGCGCGCGGCGAGCCAGCCGCCGCGGAACGCGCCGTGCTTGTCGAGGGCTTCGAGCGCATAGGCCGAGCAGGTGGGCTGGTAGCGGCAGCCGTGACCGACCCAGGGCGAAAGCAGGAGCCGGTAAGCCCGGACGGGCAGGGCGACGAGGCGGGCGAGCGGGCTCATGCTTTCGGCTTTCGCGGAGCGTGCACCGCTTCGACGGCGGAGAACAGTTCGGCACGCAGGGTCGCGAAATCCCTGGTGGCGGTGATCTCGGGCCGCCCGATCAGCACGTAGTCCCAGCCAGGCCGGCCGGATTCTGGAAGCACGTCGCGGGCGAGGGCGCGGAGCCGGCGTTTGGCGCGGTTGCGAGCGACGGCGTTGCCGACCTTTTTCGAACAGGTGAAGCCGACGCGGACCAGGCCGGGGGCCTCGTCATCGGCGCGGCGGCGGGCCTGCAACGTGAAACCGGGCCGCGACATGCGCCGGGCCCGGGCAGCGGACAGGAAGTCCGCACGTTTCGTGAGGATGACCGGCTTCGCCGAGCCCGGCTTGCCGGCCCCCGAAGGCTCCGGCGCGATCACCGGCTCAGGCGGAGAGCTTCTTGCGGCCCTGCGCACGGCGGCGGTTGATGATGAGGCGGCCGTTCTTCGTCGCCATGCGCGACCGGAAGCCGTGGCGGCGCTTGCGCACGAGATTGCTCGGCTGGAAAGTGCGTTTCGTCGACATGTCTGCGTCTCCTGATCGGCGCGACCGCCGGGCGGCCGCTGGCGCATGCGGGCGGGGCCGCGCGATACGCCGGGAATTCGAAGCCCGGGCTATACGCCAGCCCTCTTCGGGAAGTCAATTCGCTTCCCGCCGCTTCCGTGCCCTCGTGAAACATTTTCGCCGCTCGGGTCAAGCGCGCGTGATCGGGGTAATGACCAAGCCCCGAGCGGCGTAGGTGTGGCATGGACAAGCGAATGAAAGAGGCTCAGATGACCACGATGACCGCAACACGCTCCGGCCCGCCCTGGCGCAGAATCCTTCCTCTGGCCGTGATCGCGCTCGGTGCCGGCATCGGCATCTGGCAATTCGGCGACCTGCTCGATTTCGAGACGCTGCGGGAGAATCGCGAGACACTGGTTGCATGGCGCGACGCCAATTATCTCGCGGCGGCGCTGACCTACGTGGCGGCCTATGTCGCCGTTGTCGCGTTCTCGCTGCCCGGGGCCACGGTCATGACGCTGGCAGGAGGGTTCCTCTTCGGCGTGATCCCGGCGACGGGGCTCACGGTTGTGGCCGCGACCATCGGGGCAACCTGCATCTTTCTGGCCGCCCGGGTGGGACTGGGTGATGCGCTCTACGCGAAACTCACGGCGCGGGGCGGCGAAGGCACGCTGGCGCGGATGGAACGGGGCCTGCGCGAGAACGAGGTGAGCTATCTGTCTGCTGATGCGGCTCGTGCCGGCGATTCCGTTCTTCGTCGCCAATCTCGCCCCGGCCTTCCTCGGAGTGAAACTGCGCAACTTCGTCCTGACGACGCTCTTCGGGATCATTCCGGGTACGGCGGTGTTTTCGTGGATCGGCGCGGGGCTTGGCGAGGTGTTCGAGCGCGGCGAGACGCCGGATCTGGGGCTGATCTTCGATCCGATGATCATGGGGCCGATTCTCGGGCTCGCGGCGCTGGCCGCGCTGCCCATCGTCATCCGCGCCCTGCGCGGTCGCAAGGCGGGAGCAGCCGAATGAACACGCGGACAGAGACCGATCTCTGCGTCATCGGTGGCGGCTCGGCCGGGCTTTCGGTCGCGTCGGGTGCGGTGCAGATGGGCGCGCGGGTCGTGCTGATCGAGGGCCACCGGATGGGCGGCGATTGCCTGAACTACGGCTGTGTGCCCTCCAAGGCGCTGCTCGCGGCGGCCAAGCATGCCCATGCCATGACCACCGGCGGGCCATTCGGCATCGCGCCGGTCGCGCCGCAGGTCGATTTCGCGGCGGTGAAGGATCATGTCGAGGCGGTGATCGCCGGGATCGCGCCGCACGATTCGGTGGAGCGCTTCGAGGGGCTCGGCGTCGACGTGATCGAGGCGCGGGCGCGGTTCATCTCGCCGACCGAAGTGGCGGCGGGTGACCGGATCATCGCCGCGCGGCGCTTCGTGATCGCCACCGGCTCGCGGCCCTTCGTGCCGCCGATCCCGGGGCTCGACGGCGTGCCGCATTACACCAACGAGACGATCTTCGGGCTGCGGGAGCGCCCCGCACACCTGATCGTCATCGGCGGCGGGCCGATCGGCATGGAGATGGCGCAGGCGCATCGCCGGCTCGGCAGCCGGGTGACGGTGATCGAGGGCGCGCGCGCACTCGGCAAGGACGATCCGGAGCTGGCGGCGATCGCGCTGGAGCGGCTGCGGGGCGAGGGCATCGTGATCATCGAGGAACAGGGCGCGGAGAGCGTCCGGGCCTCTGGGGACGGCATTGCGGTGACGACGGCCGACGGGACGGTCCATGAGGGCTCGCATCTTCTGGTCGCGGTCGGGCGCAAGGCCAATACCGACGATCTCGGGCTCGAGGCGGCGGGGGTGGAGACCAATCGGACCGGGGTGAAGGTCGATGCCGCGTTGAAGACCACCAATCGCAAGGTCTACGCGATCGGGGATGCGGCCGGCGGGCTGCAGTTCACTCATGTGGCGGGCTATCAGGCCGGGATCGTCGTGCGCTCGGCGCTGTTCGGGCTGCCGGCGAAGGCCGCCACGAAGCACATCCCCTGGGCGACCTACACCGATCCGGAACTGGCGGCGGTGGGCATGACCGAGGCCGAGGCGCGCAAGGCGCATGGTCGCAATCTCGAGGTGCTGCGCTTCGATTTCGCGGAAAACGACCGGGCGCGGACCGAAGGGATCACCACCGGGCGCATCAAGGTGATGGTGGTGAAGGGCCGGCCGGTGGGGGCGGGCATCGTCGGGGCGCAGGCGGGCGAGCTGATCGGGCTCTGGGCGCTGGCGATCTCGGCGAAGCTGAAAGTGTCGGACATCGCCGGCATGGTGGCGCCCTATCCGACGCTGACCGAGGTCTCGAAACGGGCGGCGGGGCAGTACTACGTGCCCCGGCTCTTCGAGAACCCGACCATCAAGAAGATCGTCGGACTGGTTCAGAAGTTTCGCTGATTCGGGCTGCCCGCCTTGTTCGTGTAAGGCGCAGTCCCTAAGATCAGGGTGCGCGCCGGATCAGGAACAGGAATGGTCTTCAATACACTTTCGGGCCGGTTTCTCGGCTTGACGATCATCTTCGTGATGATCGCCGAGGTGCTGATCTTTGTGCCGTCGATGGCGCGGTACCGGGAGAACTATCTCCAGAACCGGCTCGACCTGTCGCAACTTGCGGCGCTTGCGTTGCTGGCCACGACCGAGGACGAAGTGGCTCCGGAGCTGGAGGCGGAGCTTCTTCAGACCGCCGATGTGCTCAACGTGGTGCTGCAGCGCGACGAGGTGCGCGAGCTGGTGTTGTCCGGCGAGATGCCGGGGCCGATCGCCGCCACATACGACATTCGCGATCCGGGGTTGTTCGTCCCGATGCGCGACGCGATGGCGGTGCTCGTGAACCCGCAGGATCGCATCATCCGGGTGAAAGGCGACACACGTCAGGGCATGGGCGGCGTGATCGAGGTCACGCTGCACGAGGCGCCGCTGCGGGAGGCTATGGTCGAGTTCGGGCTGCGGATCCTCTACCTGTCGCTGGCGATTTCGGTGGTGACCGCGGGGCTGCTCTTCTTTGCCGTGCGCCGGTTGATCGTGAAGCCGATGAAGCGGGTCGTCGATCACATGAGCGCCTACCGAGATGCGCCGGAGGATGCTTCGCGCATCATCTCGCCGGGCCGTGGGGCGCTGGAGCTCCGGCAGGCGGAGACCGCGTTGCACGATCTGCAGGTCCGGCTCACCGGGGCGCTGAAGCAGAAGGATCGGCTGGCAGCACTTGGCGGGGCTGTCGCCAAGATCAGCCATGACCTGCGCAACATTCTCACCACGGCGCAGCTCCTGGCCGACCGCATGGAGACGAGCCCGGATCCGAAGGTGAAGCGCACGGCGCCCAAGCTCGTGGCGTCGCTCAACCGGGCGATCCATCTGTGCGAGCGCACGCTGACCTTCGGCAAGGCCGAAGAGCCAGCGCCAGAGCTTGCCAATGTCGCGCTGGCGCCACTCGTCGCGGAAGTGCTGGAGAACGAGCGGGCCGCGGCCGGGGAGGCGGGGATCGCGTTCGAGAGCGAGGTTGCGGACACGGTGACAGCAAGGGCCGATCCCGAGCAGCTCTTCCGGGTGCTCTCGAACCTCGTGCGCAATGCAGCGCAGGCCATCGCGAGCGCCAAGCGCCCCGGCACCGTGCGGGTGAGCTCCGGTCAGGGCGCCGGACGCACGCGCATTTTGGTCTGCGATACCGGGCCGGGACTGCCCGCGAAGGCGCGCGAGAACCTGTTCCAGCCGTTCACCGGCGGGGCGCGCAGTGGCGGGACCGGGCTCGGGCTGGTGATCGCGGCGGAGATCGTGCGCGGGCATGGCGGAACGCTCGATCTTGTGGAGACCGGGCCCGCTGGCACGACCTTCGAGGTGAGCCTGCCGGCGAGGTGAGCCGGGGCGGCGGGTCAGGCGATCAGGATCGCGCGGAAATCGTTGACATTGGTGCCCGTGGGGCCGGTGACCAGCAGGTCGCCGGCGCGGTCGAGGGCGGTCCAGGCGTCATTGCCGGACAGCAGCGCGCGCGGGTCGGCGCCGGCCGCGCGGATGCGGGCGGCGGTGGCGCCGTCGGCGAAGCCGCCGGCATTGTCCTCGGTGCCGTCGATGCCGTCGGTGTCGGCGGCGAGGGCGTGGATGCCGCCTTCGCCCTGGATGGCCAGCGCGAAGGCGAGCAGGAATTCGGCGTTGCGCCCGCCCTTGCCCTTTGGCTCGCAGGGTCACCGTGGTCTCGCCGCCGGAGAGCAGGATCACCGGGGCCGCGAAGGGGCGGCCGCGCGCGGCGATCTCGCGGGAGATGGCGGCGTGCATCTGGGCGACATCGCGGGATTCGCCCTCGATCGAATCCGACAGGATCACGGCTTTCCAACCGCGTGCGCGCGCCAGATCGGCGGCGGCTTCCAGCGAGCGGCCAGCGGAGGCGACGATGCGAACCTCGTTGCGGGCGAACACCGGATCGTCCGGAGACGGGGCTGCGCAGGCCGGATCGTCGAGGTGGTGCCGGACCGCCTCGGGCAGGTCGAGGCGGTGGGCGGCGACCATCGCGCGGGCCATCTCCGCAGTACCCGGATCGGGCACGGTCGGGCCGGAGGCCACGAGGGCCGGGTTGTCGCCGGGGATGTCGGAGACGATCAGAGAGACCACGCGGGCCGGATATGCCGCGGCGGCGAGCCGGCCGCCCTTGATCCGCGAGACGTGCTTGCGCAGGAGGTTCATGTCCGAGATCGGTGCGCCGGAGGCCAGGAGGGCGCGGTTGAGCGCGATGTCGTCGGCGAGGGTGAGGCCCGGCGGCGGGGCGGGCAGAAGCGCGGAGCCGCCGCCGCAGACGAGAGCGATCACCAGATCGTCCGGGCCGAGGCCGGAGACGGTGTCGAGCAGGCGCTCGGCGGCGATCAGCCCGGCTTCGTCCGGTTCGGGATGGGCGGCCTCCAGCACCTCGATCCGCTTGCAGGGTGCGCCGTAGCCGTAGCGGGTGACGACGGTGCCTTCGAGCGGGCCCGGCCAGGCGGCTTCGAGGGCCTGTGCGAGTTGCGCGGCCCCCTTGCCGGCGCCGACGACGACGGTTCGGCCTTTTGGCGGGTCGGGCAGGAAGGCGGTGATCCGGCGCTCGGGCATGGCCTCGGCGACGGCGGCGTCGAAGAGGTCGCGCAGGAGTGCACGCGCGGCTGTCGGGTCCATCGCTTCAGCGTCCTTCGAAATGGGGGGCGCGCTTTTCGCGCTGGGCGGCGAGGCCTTCGGCGTGATCGGCCGAGGCGAAACAGCTGGCGATGCGGGTGCGGGCGGCCTCGGCGTCGAGGGTGCCGTGCGAGAGTTCGAGGATCGTGCGCTTCATGCCGCGCACCGCGAGGGGGGCCAGGGCGGCGAGGTCGTGGGCCATGCTTCCGGCGCGGGCTTCCAGCTCTTCGGCGGCCACGAGCTCGTCGAGAAAGCCTTTCTGCAGAAGGGCTTCGGCGTCGAAGCGCTCGGCGAGCAGGAACATGCGGCGGGCCATCTGGGTGCCGAGGCGGTCGATCGCGCGGGCTATGCCGGCGGGCTCGTAGTGGATGCCGAGCCGGGCCGGGGGCGCGAAGGCCTTCATGCCGATGACGCCGATGCGGAAGTCGCAGGCGAGGGCCAGTTCGACGCCGCCGCCATAGACGCCGCCGTTGAGGGCGGCGATGGTCGGGCAGGGGAAGGCTTCGAGCGTGTCGCAGAGCCGGGTGAGCGGGTTGTCGGACCAGTCGGAGCCGGCGACGTCGCCGAGGGACGCGCCGGCGCAGAAGCTGCGGCCGGTGCCGGTGAGGACGAGGGCGCGGAGGGTGTCGTCGGTGGACAAGTCCTTCAGGAGGCTTGTCATTTCGCGCATGGTGGGTTGGTCGAGGGCGTTGTGGGCCTCGGGGCGGTCGAGGGTGATGCGGGCGATGGCGCCGTCGCGGGTGGAGCGGATCATCGTCAGTCCTCGAACTCGGCGAAGACCGGGGCGTGGTCGGAGGGTTTTTCCCAGCCGCGGACGTGTTTGGCGACGCGGCTGCCGCCCATGCGGGCGGCCATGTCGGGCGTGGCCCAGATGTGGTCGAGGCGGCGGCCGCGGTCGGCGGCCTCCCAGTCGGGGCTGCGGTAGGACCACCAGGAGAAGAGCGGCCCGTCGGGGATATCCTGGCGGGTGACGTCCACCCAGTTGCCGGCGCCCTGCACGGCGCCGAGGCTCTCGACTTCGACGGGGGTGTGCGAGACGACCTTCAGGAGCTGCTTGTGGCTCCAGACATCGTCCTCGCGCGGGGCGATGTTGAGATCGCCGACGAGGATCGCCGGGCCGGTCGGCTCGGCAGTGAACCAGTCCCGCATTTCGTCAAGGAAATCAAGCTTGTGGCCGAATTTCGGGTTGGCCTCGCGGTCGGGGATGTCGCCGCCGGCGGGCACGTAGAAATTGTGGATCACGGTGCCCGACGCGAGGCGGGCGGCGACGTGGCGGGCGTCGCCCTTGGCGCAGAAATCGCGCTGGCCGGCATCCTCGATCGGGACGCGCGAGAGGATCGCGACGCCGTTGTAGCCCTTCTGGCCGCGGCAGACGGCGTGGGTGTAGCCGAGGGAGGCGAAGCCCTCCAAGGGGATCTTGTCGACCGGAGATTTGGTTTCCTGGAGGCAGAGAATGTCGGGGGATTCCTCGCGCAGGAGGCGCAGCACGGTCTCCTCGCGCAGGCGGACGGAGTTGATGTTCCAGGTGCAGATTGTGAGGGTCATGGAGGCTCCGCCGAGGTGGAGGGGGAGATTAGCGGCTGGGTCCGGGACCACAAGGGGGCGTCTTGGGACGGGCGGTCGGGGCGGGGGTTAACGCGGGAAACGGCTGTATGCATCCTGTACGCATGCTGTACGTATCCTGTATGGCGACAGAAACGCTCAGGCTTTCGCGTTAACCTCTCTGCCGGCGGCGGGGGCAAGGCCTCTGGCGTGATCTTCGGACGGGGCCGGCGCTGTCTGAAGATGGCCTGCAATGCGGTCCGGTTGCGGCGCTTGATGACGCGGCGTTTTGAGAAGGCCCGATTCTGGTGTAGGCTGCCCTCACTCATTCATTTTCGAGCATGCGGGTATTGTGCGACGCCGGGCGGATTTGCCGCAAAGTCGCGCCTCTGGGGGGAACGCAGATGGTCAAGGTGTTGCTGTGGGCGGCCGATAACGGCGTGCTCGGAAATGAGCCGTGGTATGTCACGGCGGGCGCGACGCAGATGTCGCTCCTGAAGGACATCGAGCCGGGGCCGGGAAGCTCGAACCCGCGCCCCGCGAGCGACACCGGTTTTGCCTTGGCGAGTGTTCGGGACACGGCGTTCTTCGCGGCGCGGACCGCGACCGCCGGAGAGGAGTTGTGGGCGACGGATCTGTCGGTTTCGGGAACGCGGATGGTGCTCGATGGTCTTCCCGGGCCGGACAGCGGAAACCCCGAGGACATCGTGGCGTTCGAGGACCGGGTCTATTACGAGTTGACCACACCCGGTCTCGGCGACGAGGTCTGGTCCAGCGATGGTACCGCGCCGGGCACCGGGCTGGTCCGCGACATCGAGACGGGCGCGCGAGGCAGTTTCCCGCAGGATTTCATCGCCGTCGGCGGCCGGCTGCTGTTCAACGCGGTCGATGATGCGTCCGGGCGCGAACTCTGGAGCACCGATGGCACCGATCTCGGCACGCGTCCGGTCAGGGACATCAATCCGGGCACGGGCTCATCCGTGCCTTTCGGCATCGAGAGCGGCGGGCTGCTCGGGTCGGAGCTGCTCTTCGCCGCCGACGATGGGGTGAACGGGGAAGAACTCTACCGAACCGACGGCACGGAAGCCGGTACGGTTCTGGTGCGCGACATCAACCCGGGCGCAGGCAGTTCCGTCCCGGAAGGCTTCACGAAGATGGGCGATGCGGTGTATTTCGCGGCCCAAACCGAGGCGTCGGGATCCGAGTTGTGGCGCAGCGACGGCACGGCGGCCGGGACGCGGATCGTGAAGGACATCTATTCCGGGACATCAGGGGCGTTCGCCAATTCGTCGTTTCCGAGGGAGCTCACCGATCTGGGCGGGACGCTGGTGTTCCGCGCCGCAACCGAAGACGGACGCGAACTGTGGGCCTCCGACGGCACCGGGGCGGGCACCCGCCAGCTTGCCGATATCCGGCCCGGCGGCGACGGCTCCGTTCCAAGCGGGTTCGTGCGGCTTGGCGACACGGCGATCTTTTCGGCCGATGACGGCAGCAATGGCCGGGAGCTCTGGATCACCGACGGCACCGCGGTCGGCACGGCGCTTCTGAAGGATATCAATCCCGGAGCGGGGAGCTCGAGTCCGGGCGACCTCGTAAAGCTTGGGGGCAAGGTCTATTTCAACGCCGATGACGGCGTTCATGGCCGCGAGCTCTGGGTCACCGACGGCACCGCGGCCGGAACCGAGCTTTTCGAGGATCTGCGGCCCGGTCCGGCGGGATCGAATGTGCAGCTCGTCGGGCTTGCGGACATCGCGGTGGCTACCGAGCGGGCCGATGTGCTGATCGGCACTGCAGGCCGAGACGTGATCGACGGCAAGGGCGGGGCGGACCGGATCCGCGGCCTCGACGGTGCCGATGTGCTGCGCGGCAGCGCGGGTCGCGACGACATCAACGGCAACCGGGGCAATGATGCGGTCGGGGGCGGCAGCGGCAATGACAAGGTGAAGGGCGGTCCGGGCAACGACGCGGTGGCCGGCGGCAGCGGCAATGACAGGCTCTGGGGCGACAGCGGGCGCGACGACCTGGATGGCGGCCGGGGCAAGGACATCCTGCGGGGCGGCGAGGGTGCGGACATCTTCCTGTTCGAGGATGTGGCGGATTCGCGGGCTGGCGGGCGGCGTGACGTGATCAAGGATTTCGAGCAGTTCGAGGACCGTATCGACCTGTCGGGTCTCGACGCGAAGGAGGGCCGCCCGGGCATGCAATCCTTCCGCTTCATCGAGGACGATGCGTTCACGGGGCGCAAGGGCGAGTTGCGGAGCGCCGAGCAGGGCGGAAAGGACCGCACGATCATCAGCGCCGATACCGACGGGGACGGTCGGGCGGATTTCCAGATCGAGCTCAGCGGCGCGGTCGAACTCGGGCGGGGGGATTTCCTGCTTTAGGGCGGTTGCCGGCTTGCAACGTAACCCCACGGCATTGATCGCGGCCTGGACGGCCCGGGTGTTTTCCGGCCACGGAATGCCGGGTTTGCGAAGGCCCGGGTGGAGACCGGGTGCGACCGTATCGGCAATGGGTCGATTGTCCGGGATCGAGCCCCGTGTCGCGCGGGGCCGGTCGGAGGCGATGCCGGGTGGGGGGATGATCGGCTAGACTGAGCGCGGGATGGCAGCTGACGGGTACAGTTTTCGCAAGGCGACACCGGACGATCTCGATCTGCTCGGGGTCTGGCGGTCGCGGCCGCATGTCCGGGAATGGTGGGAGCCGGGTGAGCCTTACGGTGCAGACGCGTTGGCCGATCCGCGGGTGGCGCGCTGGATCGTCTCGCTCTCCGGGCGCCCCTTCGCTTTCCTGCAGGACTACACGGTTCACGGGTGGGACGATCATCATTTCGCCGGCCTTCCCGAGGGGACGCGGGGCATCGACCAGTATATCGGCGAGCCCGGAATGATCGGGCTGGGGCATGGGTCGGGGTTCATCGGCGCGCGCATGCGGGCTCTGTTCGAGGGCGGCGTGCCGGCGATCGCGACCGATCCGCATCCCGACAATGCACGGGCGATCGCGGTTTACGGGAAACTGGGATTCGACGCGGTCGGGCCGCCTCGGGAAACCCGGTGGGGTTTGATCCTGCCGATGGTGGCGCGGCGGTGAGCGGGGTGTTCGCGCGTCGCTTTGGCCGTGACGCTGCCAAGGCTGGGACCTTGAAACCGTGGGCGCGATATCCGGGACGGGCGTGGGGCGGCGGAGGGGGGGAACCTCCGCCGCGGGGGCGCGCGTCAGGCCACCAGGCGGTAGCCGCCGGGTTCGGTGACGAGGATGCGCGCGTTCGAGGGATCGGGTTCGATCTTCTGGCGCAGGCGGTAGATGTGGGTCTCGAGGGTGTGGGTGGTCACGCCGGCATTGTAGCCCCAGACCTCGTGCAGGAGCACGTCGCGGGCGACCACGCTGGAACTGGCGCGGTAGAGGTATTTGAGGATGTTGGTTTCCTTCTCGGTCAGGCGGATCTTCTTCTCCGCCTCGTCGAGCAGGAGCTTGGCGGCCGGCTTGAAGGTGTAGGGGCCGATGCCGAAGACCGCGTCCTCGGATTGCTCGTGCTGGCGCAGCTGGGCGCGGATGCGGGCGAGCAGGACCGGGAGCTTGAAGGGCTTCGAGATGTAGTCGTTGGCGCCGGAATCGAGGCCGAGGATCTGGTCGCTGTCGGTGGTATGGCCGGTGAGCATCAGGATCGGGCATTTGACGCCCTGCTTGCGCATCAGCCGGCAGAGCTCGCGGCCGTCCATGTCGGGCAGGCCGACATCGAGGATGACGAGATCGTAATGCTGCTCCTTGGCGCGGCTCAGCCCGTCGGCGCCGTCGCCGGCTTCGAACACGTCGAACTCCTCGGTCAGCACGAGCTGGTCGGCCAGCGCCTCGCGCAGATCGGCATCGTCGTCGACCATCAGGATCTTCTTCACGGCACTCATGGCAATCCCTCTTCATGTTGCGTCGATTAGCTGTTGGTTTCCGGTGGCCTGCACAATATTTGTGACAGGGCGTTCACCGCTCTGTGTCCGCCCGCGGGCAATTGTTTCAGCGAGACCCCGATCAGGAGGGACCTTCCCCGATGAGCCTCACGCTCAGTCCTGCCGAACGGCGTGCCCGGGCGCGCGCGGAGTTGCGCATCGGCGCGGCCGTGCTGCTCTTCGGGGCGGGCGAGGCGGCGCTGGTGCTTGCGGCGGAGACCGGCTCGGAGGCGCGCATCGCCGATCTGCGCGGCCTCGGCCCGGTCGATCTCGCGCTGAGTGCGCGGCGGGCGGCGACGCTGAAGGCGCGGGCCTATGACGGCGACGTGGCGCGCGTGGTGGTGCCGGTGCGGGCGGATGCGGGCTGGATCCGGGCGACGGCGGATCCTTCGGCGGATCTCGCCTGGCCGATGAAGGGGCCCTACGAGACCCGGCGCGACGGCTCGGCGGTGCTGCACCGCGCGGCGCTCGTGCTCTGCAAGGAGGCGCGGCTCTTGCCGGCGGCGCTGGTGCTGCCGCTCGACGCGGCGCGGGCCGGGGCGCTGGCGGCGGAGGCGGGGCTCGCGGTGCTCGATCTCGGCGCGGCGCCGGGGGATGCGCCGGATGCGCCGGATCTCGTCGAGGTGGCGGCCGCGCGGGTGCCGCTGGCGGTGTCGGAGGCGGGACGGGTGCATGTGTTCCGGCCGCGGGACGGCTCGGAGGAGCATTATGCGGTCGAGATCGGTGCGCCGGACCGGGCGGCGCCGGTGCTCTGCCGGCTGCATTCGGCCTGTTTCACCGGGGATCTCCTGGGCTCGCTCAAATGCGATTGCGGGCCGCAATTGCGCGCGGCGCTGGCGCAGATCGGTGCGGAGGGGGCGGGGGTACTGCTCTATCTCAACCAGGAGGGGCGGGGGATCGGGCTGGCGAACAAGATGCGGGCCTATGCGCTGCAGGACGAGGGGTTCGATACCGTCGAGGCCAATCACCGGCTCGGCTTCGAGGATGACGAGCGGGATTTCCGCATCGGGGCGGATATCCTGCGCAAGCTCGGGTTTTCGCAGGTGCGGCTGATGACCAACAATCCGGCGAAGGTCGAGATGATGGATCGCTCGGGGCTTGCGGTGGTCGAGCGGGTGCCGCTGCGGGCGGGGCGCTCGGACCACAATGCGGGCTATCTCGACACCAAGGCGGCGAAGAGCGGGCATCTGCTGTGAGGCCGGGCGATCTGGTGGTCGGGCGGATGGGCGCGTGGTTCGGCGGGCGGTTCATGCCCTGTGCCATCGGGCGCGGCGGGATCGGCGTGAAGCGGGGCGAGGGCGACGGGATCACGCCGGTGGGGGTGCATCGGCTCGAGGCGGTGCTGGTGCGGCGCGACCGGCTCGCATTCGGCGGCGCGGGGGCGATCGGGCCGCGGGACGGCTGGTCGGACGATCCGCGCGATCCGGGCTATAACGGGCCGGTGCTGCGCCCGCATGCCTTCGGCTGCGAGGCGCTGCGGCGGGCCGATCCGCTCTACGATCTGGTGGGCGTGCTCGATTTCAACCGCGCGCCGGTGGTGGCGGGGGCGGGAAGTGCGATCTTCCTGCATGTCTGGCGCAAGCCGCGGCATCCGACCGAGGGCTGCATCGCCTTTGCGCGGGGCGATCTGATGCGCATTCTCGCGCGGCTGGACGCCGCGGAGCCGCGTGGTGGTGCGGCCGTGAGCGCTGGCGGCATGGTGGCGGCCGGGCATCGGGTGACGGCGGAGGCCGGGGCGGAGGTGCTGCGCGCGGGGGGCTCGGCGGTGGATGCGGCGGTGGCGGCACTGGCGGCGGCTTGCGTGGCCGAGCCGGTGCTCTGCTCGCCGGGGGGCGGTGGCTTCGCGCTCTTGCGCGATGGGGCGAGCGGTGAGGTCCGGGTTGTGGATTTCTTTCCGCAGACCCCGCAGGCGCGGCGCCAGGAGGCGGGGGCGGGGGAGCGGGAGATCGTCGCGGATTTCGGCACGGCGACGCAGGCGTTCCATATCGGGCCGGCGACGGCGGCGATGCCGGGCTTCTTCGCCGGGATCGAGGCGATGCGGGGGCTCGCCGGGCGGTTGCCGCTCGGGGCGCTCTTCGCGCCGGCGATCCGGGCGGCGCGGGACGGGGTGATCGTCACGCCGTTCCAGCACTATCTCGCGACGGTGGTTTTGCCGATCCTGACGGCGACGGAAGGCGCGGCGGCGCTCTACGCGCCGGGCGGGCGCCCGCATGCGGTGGGGAGCCGCTTTCGCAATCCGGGGCTGGCGGCGGCCTTCGAGGCGGTGGCGGCGGAGGGCTTCGCCGGCGGGGCGGTCGAGGCGGCGGTGATCGCGGCGCAGGCGGAAGACGGGCATCTGACGGCCGCCGATTGCGCCGCCTATCGCGCGGAGTTGCGGGAGCCCTTGGAGGTGACGCGGGACGGGGCGCGGGTCTGGCTCAATCCGGCGCCGGCGGCGGGCGGGGTTCTGGTGGCCGACAGTCTGGAGCGCTGTGCGGGCCCGGAGCCGCTCGCGATCGCGCGGGCGCTGGCGGCGAGTGATGCGGCGCGGCGCGATCCCGGGAGCGCGCTGGCGCGGCGGCTCGCGGCACCGCTCCGGGCGCGGGGCACCACCCATGTCTCGGTGATCGACGGCGCCGGCAATGCCTGCGCGGTGACGGTGTCGAACGGCGAGGGCAACGGGACGCTGGTGGGGGGCTTCGGCTTCATGCTCAACAACATGCTCGGCGAGGAGGACGTGAACCCGGCGGGGCGCGACTGGCCGCTGGATGCGCGGCTCGCCTCGATGATGTGCCCCGCACTGGTCGAGACGGCGGACGGGGCGCTCACGGTGCTCGGGTCGGGCGGGTCGAACCGGATCCGCTCGGCGATCCTGCAGGCGGTGCTGCGGCTCTGCCGGCCGGGGGTGGCGCTCGGCGAGGCGATCGCGGCGCCGCGGCTGCATCCGGAGGGCGGGCATCTCGATTTCGAGGAAGGTTTCGCGGCGGAGGCGCGGGCGGAGCTCGTGGCGGCGTTTCCCGATCACCGGGGCTGGGCGGAGCCGAACATGTTCTTCGGCGGGGTGCATGCGGTGCGGCGGGCGGCGGACGGGACGCTTTCGGGTGCGGGGGATGCGCGGCGGGACGGGGTGGTGGTCGGGGCGTGAGGTGCTTTGAGAGGGCTCCGGGCGGGGTGCTCAAGCGGGCTTGCGGAGCGGTCGGTGCGCCGGGCAAGCGCCTGCACGTGGGGTGGCGCTGCGACGGTTGAGCGATGCGCTTTATGGTGGCGGGGGCATCCACCGCTTGAGCGATGCGCTTGCGGTGACGAAGCGCCAGCCCGTCACGCCGGAGGCGTGCCGACCATTGGTGGCGCACCTTCGGTGCGACGGGACGGGCAGGCGCTTGCCCGGCGCCTGCGGCTTGATTCCGGGCTGGGTGTGTAGCGGCGGCGGGTCGCCCCGCGCCGGGGCCGGGTCAGTGTTTCGAGGGCACGTAAAGCTCGCGGGGGAGGATGGCGCGCTCGTATTCGGGGTTGAAGACCCGTTCGGGCAGGCTGACCTCCTCGTGCTCGACCGGCTCGTAGGGGATGAGCGACAGCAGGTGGTCGATGCAGTTGAGCCGCGCGCGCTTCTTGTCGTTGCCCTCGACGATGTACCAGGGCGCCTCGGGGATGTTGGTGCGCAGGAGCGCCTCTTCCTTGGCCTTGGTGTATTGCTCCCAGCGCACCCGGCTCTGGAGGTCCATCGGCGAGAGCTTCCACTGCTTCAGGGGGTCGTGGATGCGCATCAGGAAGCGCATCTGCTGCTCCTCGTCGGTGATCGAGAACCAGTATTTCACCAGCCGGATGCCCGAGCGGACCAGCATGCGCTCGAATTCGGGCACGTCGTTGAAGAACTGCTCGACCTGGTCCTCGGAGGCGAAGCCCATCACCCGCTCGACACCGGAGCGGTTGTACCAGGAGCGGTCGAAGAGCACGATCTCGCCGGCGGCCGGCAGGTGCGGGACGTAGCGCTGGAAGTACCACTGGGACTTCTCGCGCTCGGAAGGTGCCGGCAGGGCGACGACGCGGCAGACGCGGGGGTTGAGGCGCTGGGTGATGCGCTTGATGACGCCGCCCTTGCCGGCGGAATCGCGGCCCTCGAAGATCACGACGATCTTCTCGCCGCTGTGCTGGACCCAGTCGGAGAGCTTGATGAGTTCGGATTGCAGCGCGAGGAGCTGGCGGAAATACTGCGCGCGGGGGATCGAGGGCGGATGGTTCTGCTTGTAGATCTTGCGGATTTCCATCGACAGGGCCGGTTCGGAGATCTCGAGCTCGTAATCCTCGTCGAGCGTGTCGGCGAGTTCGGCTTCGAGCCAGTCCATGCCGGTGTCGGCTTTCGTCTCGTCATCCATGGCGGGTCTCCTCTCTCGGTCTGCCAGTCGGGACCTTGTTTGACAGAGTGCCGCGAGGCTGTCACGAGACCAGTTGATGACAGGATCGGCGCTCAGGATCGCGGCGTTTTTCTGGGGGCTGGCGGAAGCGACCCTGTTCTTCATCGTGCCCGATGTGCTCCTGACCGCGATCGCGCTGAGGTCTCCGCGCGGGGCGGTGCTGGCGAGCCTTGTGGCTCTGGCCGGGGCGGTCGTGGGCGGGCTTGGTGATGTTCTGGGGAGCGCGGATCGATCCGGAGGCGGCGCGGGCGGCGGTGCTGGCGGTGCCGGCGATCTCCGAGCCGCTGATGGCGCGGGCGCAGGGGCTCATGGCGGAGCAGGGGCTGCTCCTGGGCATGATCCGGGGGTCGGTGTCGGGCATTCCCTACAAGATCTTCGCGGTCGAGGCGGCGGCGAACGGCACCGGGGCGCTGGCTTTCGCGCTGGCGAGCCTGCCGGCCCGGCTCCTGCGGTTCCTGCTGGCGATCGGGGCGGTGGTGCTCCTGTCGCGGACGGTCTTCGCGCGGCTGTCGGATCGCGGCCGGGCGCTGGTGCTGGGGGTGTTCTGGGTGGTGTTCTACGGCGGCTATTTCGCGGCGATGGGCTGGTGAGAGACGGTCAGGGGTCGAGGGTGGCGGTGAGGGTCAGCGGCTGGCCGTCGCGCAGGAGGGCGAGCTCGACGACCTCGCCGGGGTTCCGCGCGGCCATCGCCTCGCGGTAGCTCGCGACATCGGTGATTTCGCTGTCGTCGATGCCGACGATCACGTCGCCGAGGCTGAGCGAGCCGTCGGCGTTCATCCGGGCCGGGCGCAGGCCCGCGCGGGCGGCGCCGGAGCCGGGGATGACGCTCAGCACCACGACGCCGGGGATGCCCTCGCGGGCGGCGAGCGCGTTGATCTGCGGGTCGACCTCGATGCCGAGGGTCGGGGGGGCGAAGCGGCCGGTGGCGATCAGGCGCGGCACGACGCGGTTCACTTCCTCGACCGGGACGGCGAAGCCGATGCCGGCAGAGCCGCCCGAGGGGCTGTAGATCGCGGTGTTCACGCCGATGAGCCGGCCGGCGCTGTCGAGCAGCGGGCCGCCGGAATTGCCGGGATTGATCGCGGCATCGGTCTGGATCAGGCCGCGCAGCGGGCGGCCGCGTTCGCCGGGGAGCGAGCGCTCGAGGGCCGAGACGATGCCGGTGGTGAGCGACCAGTCGAGGCCGAAGGGGTTGCCGATGGCGAAGACCTTCTGGCCGACGCGCAGGTCGGTGCTGGTGCCGATCGGGATCGGTGTGAGCGGCGTGCGGTCGAGGGGGATGCGCAGGACGGCGAGATCGCTGTCGGGATAGAGGCCGACGAGGCTGGCGCGCACCGGCTCGCCATCGGCGCGGCGCACGGTGGCGGAGGTGGCGCCCTCGAGCACATGGGCGTTGGTGACGATGTGGCCGGCCGCGTCCCAGACGAAGCCCGAGCCGGTGCCGCGCGGCACGTCGAAGACGTTGCGCGAGAAGGGATCGCGCACGCGCTCGGCGGTGGAGATGAAGACGACGCTGGGTTGGGCGGCCTCGAAGAGGGCGATGGTCGCGGCCTCGTCGGCGGCGAGGTCGCCGCGCGCTGCGATGGCGCGGGGCTCACCGGAGGGGGCGAAGAGCGCGAAGCGCAGCGCCGGGAGCGCCTGCCAGAGCAGGAGGAGCGCCATGGCGGCGAGGGTGAGGGCGATGACGCGGGTGAGAAAGCGGCTGTCGGTCATGGTGGATCAGCCGGCGACGCGTTCACCGAAGATCGCCGAGCCGACGCGGATATGGGTGGCGCCGCAGGCGATGGCGGTCTCGAAATCGCCGGACATGCCCATGGAGAGGCCGGTGAGGCCGTTGCGGGCGGCCATCTGGCCGAGCATGCGGAAATGCGGCTCGGGGTCTTCCTCGGCGGGCGGGATGGCCATCAGGCCGGCGAGGGGGAGGTCGTAGGTGGTGCGGCAGGTGTCGAGGAAGGCGTCGAGGGCGTCGGGGTCGATGCCGGCCTTCTGCGGCTCGCGGCCGGTATTGACCTGGACGAAGAGGGTGGGACAGGCGCCGCGCGCCTGCACCGCGGTGCCGAGCTTGCGGGCGAGGCTGTCGCGGTCGAGGCTGTGGATGGCGTCGAAGAGCTCGAGCGCGCGGGCGAGCTTGTTGGTCTGCAACGGGCCGATCAGGTGGAGGTCGATGGCGCCGTAGCTCTCGCGCAGGGCGGGCCAGCGGCCCTCGGCTTCCTGCACGCGGTTCTCGCCGAACGTGCGGTGGCCTTCGTCGAGCACGGCGCGGATGCGGGCCTCGGGCTGGACCTTGGAGACGGCGATCAGGGTGACGTCGTCGCTGCGGCCGGCGGCTTCGAGCGCCGTGGCGATGCGCGCCTGGATGTCGGAGAGGCCCATGGGGATCGGTTCCGGGTGATTGCTGCAGGTGTGGAACCTAGTGGGCGGGGCAACCGGCGGGAAGGGGCGGGCCGAAAAGAAAAAGGCGGGCCCGGAGGCCCGCCTTTCGGTCTTCGAGATCCGGATGGATCAGAAGGCCATCTTGATACCGAAGTCGGCGACGGTTTCCGCGTCGCCGAGATCGCGGTTTCCGAAGACCGAGCCGCGACCGAAGGTCGAGGCGATACCGCCGGCGACCTGTGCGCCGCCGCCGAGATCGTAGGACGCGGTGAAGCCGTAGGTCTGCTCGCCGTCGAAGGCGTCGAGGCCTGTCGTTGTCGCCTTCGGCGTTGAGGACCTTCACGTAGTAGGCGCCGACTGCGAAAGCGTCGAAGCCGTAGGTGGCGCCCACGCCGATCGTGTCGAAGTTGGCTGAAGCCGAGCTTGCCTTGGTGTAGACCACGCCGCCCGAGAGGCTTTCCCAGCCACCGGTTACGGCTGCCGAGTACTGCTCGCCGCCCTGGATCTCTGTGCTGATCTCGGCGACCGGAACGGCCACGGTCGTGCTCGTCGCCGTCACCGTCGATGAAGGTGCCTGCCGCAAAGCCGGCTTCCTCGATGGTCTCGAACGCGGCAAAGTCGTAGTAGCCGAGGCCGATGCCGAAGTCGAAGGCGCCGAAGGTGCCGTTGTAGCCGGCGCCGACGCCGATGTCCGAGAGGTCCCGGTTGGACGACAGCGAGAGGCCGAAGCCGGCGATGTCGAAGTCGTACCGGATCGTCGGACGCGCGGTCGGGTTGGAGGCGAAGTCGTTCGACACGTCGGTGCCGAAGCTGCCGCCGTTGGAGATGAAGAACGTTTCGTTCAGATCGCCGAGACCGGTGAGCGAGAGGTTGCCCGGGATGTCGCCAACCCAGTTCTCGTCAGCCGCGGAGGTGTCGCCGAAGGTCAGCGTGCCCCAGCTGCCGGAGACGAAGACTTCGCCCGCGGTCTGACCCAGCGAACCGCCCTGGCCGCCAACGGCGTTGTCGGCGCGGATGGTGGCACCGAAGGTGATGCCGGTGTCGGTCTCGCCGATGGCATTGAAGCCCATCCGGACGCGCGAGACGGCGCGGAGGTCTTCGTCACCCTGGACGGAGCCGTCGTTGTTGATGTTGTAGCCGAGACCCAAGCGCGCGTCACCGAAGAGGGTGATGCCCTGAGCCGAGGCAACGCCACCGATCGCCAGAGCGGCGAGGGCGGTGGAGGTGAAGAGAATTTTCTTCATCTGGATTTCCTCGAGTTCTTGTTCGAAACCTATCTCAAACCCGGTTCATTCCGGATCGGATGAAGCCTTCATCTCGCAACCGGCATCGTCGGGCAAGGTTTCCCCGAGTTGGTTCGTGTTTTGCGGGGCAAGTTGATGCAGCTTTGCCACAGTGGGGCCGGGCGGAGCGGTTCCGGTTTGGGGCTTGCCGGGCTTGCGGCGAGACTTTAGAGGTTTCCGGAGCCCGTGACCCAGGATAACCGGCCGTTTCGTGACCAGATTTTCCGCCCTTCTCGTCTCCCTGCCGCTGATCGGTGTTCTCGCCGCCTGCAACGGTGACGCCGCGATGCAGAACGATTTGCGCGAGCAGCGCACCATGCGGGACTTCGAGCAGAGCCCGGAATTGATCTTCGATCTCTTCCGCACCACCGGCGATCCGGACCTGGGCATCGTCGTGAACCGGTATCTCTGGCTCGCCTCGCTCGACACGCTGTCGTTCCTGCCGCTCGAGAGTGCCGACCCGTTCTCGGGGCTGATCGTCACCGATTGGGGGATCGTCAATGGCGGGGCGTACCGGGTGACCGTCTATATCTCCGATCCCGCGCTCGATGCGATGTCGCTCAAGGTCGCGGCGTTCCGGCAATCCGGCGGGCGGGCGGTGCCGGTGGCGCAGGCCGAGGCGCGGCAGCTCGAGGATGCGATCCTGACCCGGGCCCGGCAGTTGCGGATCGCGGCCGCGGAAAGGCCGCGCTGAGGCCGGCGGTCGTCGGGCCATCCGGCGCGCCGGCAGAAGAAGAGAGCAAAGATGTCCCGCTACGATGCCCGCGCCGTCGAACCCAAATGGCAGCAAGCCTGGGAGGAAGCCGGCGTGTTCCGCGCCGCGCCCGACCCCGACCGGCCGAAATACTACGTGCTCGAGATGTTTCCCTATCCGTCGGGGCGCATCCATATCGGCCACACCCGCAACTACACGATGGGCGATGTGATCGCGCGTTACCGTATTGCGCGTGGTTTCAATGTGTTGCACCCGATGGGCTTCGATGCTTTCGGGATGCCGGCCGAGAATGCGGCGATGGAGAAGGGCGTGCATCCGGGCGCCTGGACCTATGCGAACATCGACACGATGCGCGCCCAGATGGAGCCGATGGGCTTCTCGATCGACTGGAGCCGGGCCTTCGCCACCTGCGATCCGGAATACTACGCGCAGCAGCAGGCGCTGTTTCTCGACATGCTCGAAGCGGGGCTGGTGTACCGGCGCGCGGCGGTGGTGAACTGGGATCCGGTGGACCTCACGGTGCTCGCCAACGAGCAGGTGATCGACGGCAAGGGCTGGCGGTCGGGGGCCCCGGTGGAGCGGCGGGAGCTGACCCAGTGGTTCTTCCGGATCTCGGACATGGCCGAGGAGCTTCTGGAGGCCATCGACGGGCTCGAGGCCTGGCCCGAGAAGGTGCGCACGATGCAGCGCAACTGGATCGGCAAGAGCCAGGGATTGCAGTTCGCGTTCGAGACGGTCGGCGCACCTTCGGGCTTCGCGGCGCTCGAGGTCTACACGACCCGGCCGGACACGCTCGAAGGCGCGAGCTTCGCCGCGATTTCGCCGGATCATCCGCTGGCGAAAGAGCTGGAACGCGACAATCCCGCGATCGCCGCTTTCGTCGCCGAATGCCGGCGCACGGGCACCTCGGAGGAGGAGCTGGAGACCGCCGAGAAGATCGGGATCGATACCGGGATCCGGGTGCGCCATCCGCTGCATCCGGAGCAGGAGCTGCCGGTCTGGATCGCGAATTTCATCCTGATGGAGTACGGCACCGGGGCGATTTTCGGCTGTCCGGCGCATGATCAGCGCGATCTGGACTTCGCGCGGAAGTACGATCTGGCGGTGATCGACGTGTTCAAGGCGGCGGAGGACGCCCCGGATGTGACAGATGTGGCATATGTGCCACAAAAGGCGCAGCCTGTGACCTTCGTGCGCGGATTCGCCGGCGCGGCGGTGATGACCGGCGAGGACGCGGTGGCCGCGGCGATCGCCGAATGCGAGGCGCGGGGCATCGGCCAGGGTGTCACCAAGTACCGGCTGCGGGACTGGGGGATCAGCCGGCAGCGCTACTGGGGCTGTCCGATTCCGGTGGTGCATTGCCCGAATTGCGGGATCGTGCCGGAGGCGAAGGCGAACCTGCCGGTGCGGCTGCCCGATGATGTGAGCTTCGAGACGCCCGGCAATCCGCTGGAGCGCCATGCGGCGTTTCTGGCGGCGACCTGTCCGACATGCGGCGGCGCGGCGCGGCGCGAGACCGACACGATGGATACCTTCGTCGATTCGAGCTGGTATTACGCGCGCTTCACCGCGCCGCGGGCGGAGACGCCGACGGATCCGGTGGAAGCGGCGTACTGGATGAATGTCGACCAGTATATCGGCGGGGTGGAGCATGCGATCCTGCACTTGCTCTATTCGCGGTTCTTCGCGCGGGCGATGCAGCGGACGGGGCATCTGCCGGAGAAGGCCATCGAGCCTTTCGATGCGCTCTTCACGCAAGGCATGGTGACGCACGAGACCTATTCGCGGACGCATCCCGGCGGGCGGGTGACCTGGTATGCGCCCGAGGAGATCGAGCGCGATGCCGAGGGGGCGCGGCTTCCCGACGGGAGCCCGGTCGAGATCGGGCCCTGCATCAAGATGTCGAAGTCGAAGAAGAACGTCGTCGATCCGGAGGCGATCATCGCGCAATACGGCGCGGATACCGCGCGCTGGTTCGTGATGTCCGACAGCCCGCCGGAGCGCGACGTGGAATGGACGGCCGCGGGGGCCGAGGCGGCCTACAGGCACTTGCAGCGGGTCTGGCGGCTGGCGGCGCAGATCGCCGAGGCGCCGGGGGCGGCGGGGGACGAGAGCGCGGAGGCGCTGGACCTGCGCAAGGCGACGCATCGGGCGATGCGCGACGTGACGGCGGATATCGAGGGCTTCGCGTTCAACAAGGCGGTGGCGCGGCTCTACGAGTTCACCAATGCGATCGCGAAGGCGGATCCGGAGGCTGGTGGCATGGCCGGGGCGCGGGTCTTCGCGATGCGGACCATGGCGCAGCTGATGGCGCCGATGGTGCCGCATCTGGCCGAGGAGGTCTGGGCGCTCATGGGCGGGGCGGGGCTGGTGGTGAAGGCGGACTGGCCCGATCCCGATCCGGCGCTGCTGGTGGAGGCGAGCATTTCGCTGCCGATCCAGATCAACGGCAGGAAGCGCGGCGAGATCTCGGTGCCGGTCGATGCGGATCGCGGGGCGGTCGAGGCGCTGGTGATGGAGGACCCCGCGGTGATCAAGGCGCTGGGCGGGGCCGCGCCGAAGAAGCTGATCGTCGTGCCGGGCCGGATCGTGAATGTGGTGGTCTGAGCCCCGCACGCGGCCTGCGGCGGCACTCGTTCTGGCGCTGGGGCTCGGGGCCTGCGGGTTCACCCCGCTCTACGATCCGGGCACCGAGGCGCGGGAGCTGCAGGGGCGGATCGATGTCTCGGTCATTTCGGGGGAGGCGGGCTTCGTGATGCGCGAGCAGCTCGAGAACCGGCTCGGGCGGGCGGTCGATCCGGCCTATGTGCTGGAGGTCGACCTCGCGCTCGACACGACGGGGATCGCGCTCACCACCGACAACGTCACCACCCGGTTTCCAGGTCGTGGGCACGGCGGAATTCCTGCTGGTGCCGATCGACGGCGGCGAGCCGGTGCTCGGCGACGTCGTCCAGGCGGTGGCGAGCTACAGCGCGCCGGCCTCGCAGTCGGTCTCGGCCTTCGCGTCGCGCGTGGCCGAGAGCAATGCCGAATTGCGCGTCGCGCGCACCATGGCTGACCGGATCGCCACGCGGATCGCGCTGAGTGCCGAGCGGCTGGCGGACGGCACGGCCGAGGTCGCGCTGGTCGACGTGGTGCCGCTCCAGTGAAGATCGGCGGCCGGCAGGCGCGGGGTTTCTTCGCCCGGCCGGGCAACGATCACGCGGCGATGCTGCTCCATGGCGGCGATCCGGTGCGGATCGCGATGGGGCGCGAGACGCTGGTGAAGGCGCTGATCGGACCGGAGGGGGCGGCGGAGATGCGGCTCGCGCGGATGTCCGGGGCCGAGATCGCCCGCGATCCGGCGGCGCTCGATGCGGCGGTGCGGGCGAGCGGCTTCTTTCCGGGCGCGCGGGCGGTTCTGGTCGAGGAGGCCGGCGACGGGGCGAGTGCGGCGCTGAAGTCGGTGCTTGCGGACTGGCGCGAAGGCGATGCGCGGATCGTGGTCACCGCCGGGGCGCTGAAGGCGCGCTCGTCGCTGCGCAAGCTCTTCGAGGGGGCGCGCAACGCCGCCTCGATCGCGATCTACGACGATCCGCCCGACCGGGCCGAGATCGCCGCCGATCTCGAGGCTGCGGGGCTGGGCCGGGTGCCGGCGGCGGCGCTGGAGGACCTCGAGGCGCTGGGGCGGAGCCTCGATCCGGGGGATTTCGCGCGCTTCCTCGAAAAGCTCGCGCTCTACAAGCTCGGGGACGACACCGAGCTGTCGCCGGAGGATGTGGCCGCCTGCGCGCCGGTGGCGCCGGGGGCCGATCTCGACACGCTGATCGACCTCGCGGCGGAGGGCCGGCCGGCGGATCTTGCCGCGGCGCTGGCGCGGATCGGCGCGCAATCGGGGGCGCCGACGCGGATCACCATCGCGGCGGCGCGGCATTTCCGGCTCCTGCATGCGGCGGCGATCTCGAAGGACGGCGCGGAGGCGGCGCTGTCGCGGGCGCGGCCGCCGGTCTTCGGGCCGCGGCGCACGCGGCTCGCGGCGCAGGCCCGCCGCTTCGGGCCGGACCGGGCCGAGACGGTGCTGGGGCTGGTGTTCGAGGCCGAGATGCAGCTGCGCTCGGGCCGTCCGGTTCCGGCGAGCGCGCTGGTCGAACGGCTGCTGGTGCGGATCGCGGCGCTGGCGCAGCCGCGATCGCGGCGGTGACGGGCTCCGGTCGGGGCGCTCAGCGATCGTCGCTGTCGCCGGAATAGCCCTCTTCGTTCTTCGCCATGCCACCCGGGGCGGTCTCGGACTTGCCGGCGGTTGCGGCCGGGGCGAAGGGCAGGGATTTCTGGTTCGCGTCGGAGACATGGACGTGCATGTCGGTCTGCGGGAACGGGATCGAGATGCCGGCGGCGTCGAAGGCTTCCTTCACCTGGCGCTGCAGGTCCCAGTAGACGGTCCAGTAATCGGCGCTGTTGACCCAGGGCCGGACGACGAAATCGACCGAGCTCGCGCCGAGGGTGTTCACGCGGATCACCGGGGCGGGATCCTCGAGGACCAGCGGGTGGGCGGTGACCGTCGCCTCGAGCACCTGCTGGGCCTTCTCGATCGAGTCGTCGTAGCCGATGCCGAAGGTCAGGTCGACGCGGCGGGTGGTGCTCGCCGTGACATTGGTGATGACATTGCCCCAGACCTTGGAGTTCGGCACCACGATCACCTGGTTGTCGGGGGTGACGACCGTGGTCGAGACGATGGAGACCGACTTCACCGTGCCGCCGACGCCGCCGATATCGACGTAATCGCCCTCGTCGAAGGGGCGGTTGAGCATGATCATCAGGCCGGCGGCGAGATTGCCCAGCGTGTCCTGCATGGCGAAGGCGAGGATGAAGGAGGCACCGCCGACAAGCGCGAAGAGCGGGGTGATGTCGAAGCCGAGCATCGAGGCCACGATCATCAGGCCGAAGGCGACCGTGAGCCAGTAGACCACGAAGACCATGAAGGATTGCAGCAGTTTCGAGAGGTTCGGCACCCGTTCGAGGGCGCGGCGGGCGAAGCGGCGCACGATGCGCGCGACGATCAGCAGGCCGAGGAAGGAGCCGAGGATCACCGCGATGTTGAGCGCGAGCTTGATGCCGCCATCGGGCGAGGTGCCCCAGGCGATGGCCTCGTTGAGCAGGGTGCGCCAGTCGGCGTTGCGCTTCTCCTCGACGATGATGGCGTTGCGGTAGGCGCGGTAGCTCGCGAGAACGGCCGGATCGCCGCCCTTCTTCTCCCAGTTGTCGATCACCGCGGAATAACGCGCGAAGAGATCGTTGCGCGCCTCGGTGGCTTCGGGAAGCTCCGCGCGGGCGGCTTCGGCGACGGCCTCGTCGGGCGAGATCGCGCCGATCTGAAGCTGGATGAGGTCGGTGGTCGCGGCCTTCGTGATGGCGAGCCATTCATCGGCGAGGGCGGCCAGCTCGTCGCCGGTCAGCGGGATGAGCTGGAGGACGAATTCCTCCATCGGCACCGAGGGATCGGTGAGCCGGGGGGCGAGGACGGGGCCTTCTTCGGCGGCGGCTTCCTCGGCGGTCTCGACCGGTGCGGCTTGCGCGGGGGCCACCTCGCCCTCGGCGGCAGGCTCGGCCTCCTGCGCGACGGCGATCCCGGCCAATCCGGCGAAGAGGATCACCAGTGATGCGGCGAGGAGGAGTCGGAAGCGCAGGATGAAGAGCATGGGGCCGGCCTGTTGTTTCGGGGGAGGGGCCCCCTCTAGCAACCCGGCCGGCGGGCTTCAACCCGTCGGGGTCGCGGCGAGGAAGCGGGATGCGGCGCGGCCGGCATGGCGGCCGGTGGCGAGGCAGGCGGTGATCAGGTAGCCGCCCGTGGGGGCGTCCCAGTCGAGCATCTCGCCGGCGCAGAAGGTGCCGGGGCGCGCGCGGAGCATGAGGTCGGCATCGACGGCTGTGCGGGTGACGCCGCCGGCGGTGGAGATCGCCTCGTCGAGCGGTTGCGGGCCGAGGAGCGGGATCGGCAGGGCCTTGAGGGCTGCGGCGAGGGCCTCGGGCGTGGCGAGGGCTTCGGGGGCGCAGTCGCGCAGGAGGGCGATCTTGACCGGGGAGAGGCCGAGGCGCTTGCGCAGGTGATTGGAGAGCGTGGCCTTGCCGCGGGGCTGCGCGAGGGAGTCCGCGACCGCCGCGCGGGAGCGGTCGGGCAGGAGGTCGAGGGTCAGGGCGGCGCCGTCGCGCAGCTGGGGCGCGAGGGCGTAGATGCCGCCGCCCTCGAGGCCGTCCCGGGTGACGACGATCTCGCCGCGCAGGGTCCGGCCGGCGGCGCAGAGCGCCAGCGGCTTGACCGCGGCGCCGGCGTGGCGGGCCATGTGGTCCGACCAGGCGACCCGGAAGCCGGTATTCGAGCCGCGGAAGGGCGCGATGTCCACGCCGGCTTCGGCGAGGAGGCCGGTCCAGGCGCCGTCCGATCCGAGACGCGCCCAGGAGCCGCCGCCAAGTGCGAGCACCGTGGCGCGGGGGCGGATCGCGACCGGGCCGTCGGGGGTCTGGAAGCGGAGCGCCGCGCCGTCGAAGCCCTGCCAGCGCCAGCGGGTGCGGAAGGCCACACCGCTGGCCTCGAGCCGGTCGCGCCAGGCCCGCAGCAGCGGCGAGGCCTTCATCGCCTCGGGAAAGACGCGGCCCGAGGAGCCGGTGAAACAGGGCTGGCCGAGGGATGTGGCCCAGGCCGTGACCTCTTCGGGGCCGAATTCCGCGAGCATCGGCGCGAGCCAGTCGGAGCCTTCGGGGTAGGCGGCGATGAAGTCGGTGCGGGGGGCGGCCTTGGTCAGGTTGAGGCCGGACTTGCCGGCCATCAGGAACTTGCGACCGATCGACGGCTTGGCCTCGGCGACGAGCACGCCGTAGGATGCGGCGGCGAGCATCTCGGCGGCCATCAGCCCGGCGGGGCCGGCGCCGATCACCAGGGCATCGGGGGAGAGATTGGCGTCCATCGCGCCCTCTTCGCCGAAGCGGGGGGCGGCATCAAGGCGCGTCGCGGGCCGGGTCTGTGCGGAAGAGGGTGGGAGGGGTGTCGTGGCGGAGGGGGGTGACGATCCGGTCTGTCCGCTCTGCGGTCGTGCGATCCCTTCGGATGTGCGCCAGAGCGTGCATCATCTCGTGCCGAAGCTGAAGGGCGGCAAGGGCGGGCCGGTGGTCCGGCTGCACCAGATCTGCCACAACGAGATCCACGCGACGCTGAGCGAGGCGGAGCTTGCGCGGGACTATGCCAGCGTCGAGGCGCTGCGCGCGCATCCGCGGCTGGCGGGGTTCATCGACTGGGTGGCGACGAAGCCGCCGGGATTTCACCGGCGCTCGGCGGGTGGGCGACGCAAGCGGCGGTGAGCGCCGGGGCGGTCAGTCGAGGCCGATGCGGGCGCGCATCGCCGGGTCGCGCAGGCTGACTTCGGTGCCGGCGAGGTCGGCGGCGTCGTCGGTGGCGAGCCAGACCAGCGCGCGGGCCGGGTGTTCGGGGGGCGCGTGGTCGGAGAAGGCCATCTGGCTGACCGGATTGATGCCCGAGGCGCGGATCCTGCGCTGCATGTCGGTGGCGACGGTGCCCGGCGACAGGCTGATGATCCGGATGCCCTGGCCCTTGTTCTCGAGATGGGCGCAGCGCATCAGCATGTGGGCGCCGGCCTTGGAGGCGCAATACTGGCTCCAGCCTTCGAGCGGGTTGTGCGCGGCCCCCGAGCCGATGTTGAGGATCACGCCGGAGCCCTGGGCGCGCATCACCGGGAGCACGGCGCGGATGCCGAAATACATGCCGGTGAAGCTGATCTCGGCGCCGCGGGCCCAGGCTGCGGGGTCCGAACTCGCCAGGGGGCCGATCGGATCGATGACGGCGGCGTTGTTGACCATGATGTCGACGGATCCGAAGCGGGTCTTCGCATGGTCGACGGCGGCGGCGAGCTGGGCGTAGTCGGAAATGTCGCATTCCATCGCCTCTGCCGCAGCACCCGAGGCGCGCAGGTCCTCCGCGAGGGCCTCGAGGTCCGGTCGGGTCCGCGCGAGCAGGAGGAGGGATGCCCCTTCCGCCGCCATGGCGCGCGCGGTCGCGGCACCGATGCCGCGGCTCGCCCCGGTGATGATCGCGACCCTGCCCGTCAGAACAGCCATTTTCCGAACCTCTTCGCCGTTTTCCGTACCGCTTCATCTGAGGTTCCGCGGGCCCGGAAAGCAAGGGCGGTGGCGCGTGGTTGTCTCCGGCAGGCGTTGCGCCTAGGTAGCGGGGCAGTACGAGATCATCCGGGATACCCTGACGATGCTGGCCGAAGCGCTCCCCCGTCCATTCGATCCGCCCGCATCCTGGCCTCCCGGTCGGGGAGGCTCTTGAGCATGGCGCAGGATCTCGAGGGGCTGGCCGCGCGCCTGCTCGATGCGGCGCGGAAGGCGGGCGCGGAGGCGGCGGATGCCTATGCGGTGGCCGGCGACAGCCTGTCGATCGAGGTGCGCGACGGCGCGCTCGAACAGGCGGAGCGCTCCGAGGGCATCGATATCGGGCTGAGGGTGCTGATCGGCAAGCGGCAGGCGACCGTCTCGGCCAGTGATACCTCGCCCGACACGATCTCGACGATGGCGGAGCGGGCCGTGGCGATGGCCCGCGAGGCGCCCGAGGATCCCTGGTGCGGGCTGGCGGCACCCGGCGAGCTTTCGTCGATTCGGGATGCCGCGGGGCTCGACCTGGTCGATCCCGAGGAGATGCCCGACCCCGAGGCGCTGCAGGATGCGGCGCTGTCGGCGGAGGCCGCCGCCTGCGGGGTGGCGGGCATCACCCGGATGGACGGGGCCGGGGCCGGCTGGTCGTCCCGCCGGTTCCATCTCGCGGCCACCAACGGGTTTTCCGGCGGGTCCGGACGGACCGGGCACTGGCTGCAGGCGGTGGCGATCTGCGGCGACGGGCTGGAGATGGAGCGCGACTACGCCGCCGAGATGCGGGTTCATGCCGCCGATCTGCCGGATCCGGCGGAGGTCGGGCGGCGGGCCGGCGAGCGGACCATCGCGCGGGCCGGGGCGAGCCGGCCGCCGACGGGGGCCTTTCCGGTGCTGTTCGACGAGCGCATCGCCTCGAGCCTGATCGGGCATCTGGTGCAGGCGGTGAACGGCTCGGCCGTGGCGCGCGGCGCAAGCTGGCTGAAGGATGCGATGGGCGAGGCGGTCCTGCCTGCGGGCATCGATCTGGTGGCCGATCCGGACCGGCCGCGGGTTTCGGGCTCGCGGCGCTTCGATGCCGAGGGGCTGCCGACCGCGCGGCGGCATCTGGTGCGCGACGGCCGTCTGTGCAGCTGGACGCTCGATCTCGCGACCGCGCGCAAGCTCGGCCTGCAGAGCACGGCGAACGCCGAACGGGGGGCCTCGTCGCCGCCGCATCCTTCGGAGGGCAACCTCGCGCTGACCCAGGGCGATGTGAGCCAGGACGATCTGCTCGACGAGATGGGAACCGGGCTTCTGGTCACCTCGCTGATCGGGGCTACGATCAACCCGACGACGGGGGATTATTCGCGGGGGGCCAGCGGTTTCTGGATCGAGAACGGCGAGATCGTGCGGCCGGTCAACGAATGCACCATCGCCGGCAATCTGCGCGAGATGCTCGCGAGCCTCCGGCCGGCGAACGACGCGCGGGCGCATCTGAGCCGGGTGGTGCCGAGCCTGCTGGTCGAGGGGCTCGTCATTGCCGGAAGCTGACGCCGATCTGGCGCTGCTCGAGGCGGCGGCGCAGGAGGCCGGCAGGATCGCGCTGCGCCACTTCGCCGGGAGCCGGGATGCGCGCGACAAGCCCGACGGGCAGGGTCCGGTGACGGAGGCCGATCTCGAGGTGGATGCGGCGCTGCGGGAGATCCTGATCGCGGCGCGGCCGGATTACGGCTGGCTCTCGGAGGAGAGCCCGGACGGGCCGGCGCGGCTCGCGGCGGAGCGGGCCTTCATCGTCGATCCGATCGACGGAACCCGCGCCTTCGTGGCGGGGCGCCATGCCTGGGGGCATTCGCTGGCGATCGCCGAGCGCGGGCGGGTGATCGCGGGCGTGGTGCACATGCCGAAGCTCGAGCGGACCTATGCGGCCGCCTCCGGGCAGGGTGCGACCTGCAACGGCGCGCGGATCGAGGCCTCGCGCCGGAGCGATCCCGACGGGGCGGAGGTGCTGGCCAATCGCACGCAGATGGAGCCGGCCTTCTGGCCGGGAGGCGTGCCGGATCTGCGGCGGCATTTCCGGCCGTCGATCGCCTACCGGATGTGCCTCGCCGCCGCGGGGCGGTTCGATGCGATGCTCACCTTCCGGGATGCCTGGGAATGGGACATCGCCGCCGGGGCGCTGATCGCCCGCGAGGCCGGCGCGGTGGTGACCGACCGGCTGGGGCGGCCGCCGGTGTTCAACAATCCGGTGCCGCAGCTTGCGGGCATCATCGTCGCGGGGCCGGAGCTTCATGCCGGGCTCATGGCACGACTGCCGGCGGCCTGAGGCGGTCGGAAGCCATTGAACTCGTGGCCGGCGTGGCTATGGTGCGCGCGTCACCCCTGCCCGATTGTCCCTGTCCGGAGGCTCCCAGATGACCCAGCGCCTGCATTTCGTGTTCGGCGGCGAACTCACCGATCCGCAAGGTACCGAATTCGTCGATCCGGCGAAGATCGACATGGTGGGGATCTTCCCGAACTATGCCAGCGCCCACGATGCCTGGAAGGCGAAGGCGCAATCGACGGTCGACCATGCGGAGGTGCGCTATTTCATCGCCCATATTCACCGGCTGGTGGACGAGGGCGAAGCGGCCAGTCCGACCGCGGAGCTGACCTGAGGCGAGGCGGTTGGGCGATGTGCCGTCGCCGATGACGCGCCGTCCGCCACGCTCGGTCCTGCTGGGGCTCTATCTCGCCGTGTCGCGAAGGGCGGCGGGCCAGGCCGGGCGGCTGCTCGACCGGCGGCTCGCCGCGAACAAGGAAGACCCGGACCGGCTCGGCGAGCGGCGCGGCGTGGCCGGCATCGCGCGCCCGGTGGGGCGGCTCGCCTGGTTTCATGCGGCGTCGGTCGGCGAGGCGGTGTCGCTCCTCGAGCTGCTGCGGCGCCTGCGCGAGAGCCGGCCGGCGCTCACCTGCCTGGTCACCACCGGCACCGTGACGTCGGCACGGCTGGTCGCGGACCGGATGCCGCCCGGCTGCATCCACCAGTATGTCCCGCTCGACGTGGGCCCTTGGGTGAAACGGTTCCTCGATCACTGGCAACCCGATCTCGCGGTCTGGACCGAAAGCGAGCTCTGGCCGGCGATGCTGGTCGAGACGCATCGGCGGGGCATTCCGATGCTGCTGATCAATGCGCGCATCTCGCATCAGAGCTACCGGCGGTGGCGCATGATGCCGGGGGCGGCGCGCGGCCTGCTGCGGCGCTTCGAACGCATTCTCGCGCAGGACAACCTCGCCGCCGAGCATCTGGTGGCGCTGGGCGCCGATCCGGAGCGGCTGGAGGTGTCCGGATCGCTGAAGGAGGGTTCGGCGCCGCTGCCCTGCGACGAGGCCGAGCGGGCGCGGCTCGGGCGGCTCTTCGCCGGGCGGCCGCTCTGGCTCGCGGCCTCGACCCATCCCGGCGAGGAGGAGGCGGCCCTCGCGGCCCATGACGTGGCGCGGCGCCGGATGCCGCGGCTCGGGATGATCCTCGCCCCGCGCCATCCTGACCGGGGTGATGCGCTGGCGGCCGAGATGCGGGCGCATGGCGTCAGCGTCGCGCAGCGCTCCGTCGGCGAGGAGCCCGATGCGGATACGGATGTCTATCTCGCCGACACGCTGGGCGAGATGGGGCTGTGGTACCGGGTGGCGCCGGTGAGTTTCGTGGGAGGCTCGCTCGTCGAGGTCGGCGGGCACAATCCGTTCGAGCCGGCGCTTCTGGGCAGCGCGATCCTGCACGGGCCGCATGTCCGGAACTTCGCGGAGGCCTACGAGCGGCTCTCCGATGCCGGGGCGGCGATCGAGGTGCGCGATGCGGCATCGCTCGGGCGCGCGCTGACGGCAACGCTCGAGCCCGACCGGGCGGCGCGGATGGCGGCGGCCGGCTGGGAGAGTTGCAGCGACGGGGCCGAGGTCACCGATGTGGTGCTCGACGCGATCGGGGTGGCGCTCGATCGCGAAGGTCCGCTCTGAGATGCAGGCGCCGCGATTCTGGAGCCGGCCGCCGGACGCGCCGGGTCTGCTGGCCCGGCTGCTGGCGCCTCTCGCGCTGATCTGGGCCGCGGTGACCCGGCGCCGGGTTGCCCGTGCGCCGAAGACACGCCTGCCTGTCCCGGTGATCTGTGTCGGCAACCTCTCCGCGGGCGGCACCGGCAAGACGCCGACCGTGGCGGCGCTGGTCGAGCGGCTCGCCGGCCGGGGTGTGGCTGCGCATGTGATCTCGCGGGGTCATGGCGGCTCGCTCGAAGGGCCGGTCCGGGTCGATGCGGCGCGACATTCGGCGGCGGAGGTCGGCGACGAGCCGCTTCTGCTCGCGGCGATCGCGCCGGTCTGGGTGGGGCGCGACCGGGCGGCGACCGGGCTGCGCGGCGGTGGCCGGCGGCGCGCCGGCGGTGATCATGGATGACGGGTTCCAGAACCCCGATCTCGCGAAGGACCTCTCCCTCGTCGTCGTCGATGCCGAGGCCGGGTTCGGCAATGGCCGGGTGATGCCGGCGGGCCCGCTGCGCGAGCCGGTCGCGGCGGGGCTCGCGCGGGCAGACCTGGTGCTCGCGATCGGGACGCCGGCGGCGCGGGAGGCCTTGCACGCCGCCTGGCCCGGGCTCGGGGATCGGCCGGGGATCGGCGGGGTTCTGGCGCCGCTCGCGACCGGGATGGACTGGTCGGGCCTGCGTGCGCTGGCCTTCGCCGGCATCGGGCGGCCGGAGAAGTTCTTCCGGACCCTGCGCGATCTCGGGGCGGAGGTCGTCGCGACCCGTGCCTTCGGCGATCATGCGCCCTATGACGGCCGCGTGCTGGCCCGGTTGGAGGCCGAGGCGCGGGCGGCCGGGGCGCAGCTCGTCACCACGGAGAAGGACGCGGTGCGCCTGCCGCCCGCCTTCCGGCGGCAGGTGCTGGTCGTGCCGGTGCGGCTGAGCTTCGAGGCGGCGGAACCGCTCGACGCGGCGCTGGATGCGCTCGGGCTGGGGGGCTGAGGGTCAGGCGAGCCGGCGCGGGCCGGCCCGGGTCGAGAGCGTTGCCTCGAGGCGGGGCTCGGCGGCGGTCTCGAAGCTGATCCGGTCGTCGGAGAGATGGGGGGCCAGAAGCGCGGCGAGGCGGTCGGCCTCCGGGTGGCGGAGGTGCAGGGCGGTCAGGCTGCAGCCGAAATCGGCCATGCGCGTGCCGGGAAGCGGGCCTTCCGGCCAGGCGATGATCGCGGGCATCACGCCGGCCATCGGCAGGCTGCCGTCCTCGGGGATCAGGATCGTCCAGGCGAGGCTGCCACGGCTCACCGCGCGGATCTCGCCGATGGCGGGGCCGAGGGCGGCGCGGGCTGCGGCGAGATCGTCGGTGCGCAGGATCCATGTGGCGAGGCGTGGCGCGGACGGGGGCGTGTCGAGGCCGAACCAGCGCGGGCGCGGCGGCGGCGGGGCTGCCGGGTCGATGGCGATGATCTCGAGGAATTCGTCCTGCCCGAGCCGCATCAGGCGGTTATGGGTGCCCATCTGCGGATGGGCGCCGCCGGCGGGCACGTCGATCCCGAGGGCGGTGCGGACGTGCTGCGCCCCCGAGGCGAGGTCGGGGGCGGCGATGGCGATGTGGTCGAGGGCGAGCCTCACTCGGCGAGCATGGCGTCCAGCTTTTCCGCGAAGCCCTCGTAGCCCATGTTCGAGACCTTCTCGCCGTTGATCACGAAGGAGGGGGTCGCGTCGACGCCGTCGGCTTCGGCATTGGCCTGGAAATCCGCCACGAGGGCTTCGGCGAAGTCGCGGTCGGCCATGCATTCCTGCATCTCCGCATCGGTCATGCCGGCCTGCCGGCCGATGCTGTAGAGTGCGGCCATCATGTCCTCGGCGGTCTCCTCGCGGCTCCATTCGGACTGCTTGGCGTAGAGCATGTCCACGACGCCGAAATAGCGGTCCTGCGGGGCGCAATTGGCGATCATGCCGGCCCAGAGGCCGGGACGGTCGAAATAGACCTCGCGGTAGATCACCCGGACCTGGCCGGTATCGACGTAGTTCTTCTTGATCTCCGGCAGCACCTGGGTGTGGAAGGTCGCGCAATGCGGGCAGGTGAAGGAGGCGTATTCGATCATGGTCACCGGGGCGTCGGCGCTGCCGATCGCGTTTTCGCGCGGGCCGCGTTCGTCCTGCGCGAAGGCGAGGCCGGGCAGGGTGCCGGCGGCGAAAGCGAGGGCGAGGGCGGTGCGGCGGGTCAGGGCGAGCGGCATGGGTCAGCTTTCCGTCTGTTTCGGTTTCGCGGTCTTCGATAACACATTGCGCGCGAATGTCTCCAAGGCGGCGCGCAAATCCGGATCACCAATACTTGAGAGTTCGGCGGCGAGATCCGGGTCGGGCTTCGGTGCGGGCTTGGGCGGGGCCGGGGTGGCGCGCCGGGACGGGATTTCGGGTCGGACCGCATGGGTGAGCACGATGCGCCCGACCGTGCCGGGCCCCATCGCGCGGTTGATGCGCTCGCGCAGCACCGGCACCATCATCTGAACCTGAGGGGCCAGCGCGCCGGCGACGGCGACGGTGAGCGTGCCGCCGGCCGGGCCGCGGGCCGTCGTGAGCTTGACCGGTGTGCAGAGCGGCGCGAGGTCGGGGCCGATCACGTCGGCCCAGAGCGAGGCGAGGCGGGCCTGCGCGAAGCCGCGTTTGGCGGAGTTGGTGCGAAGCTGGGCGTCGATCAGGCCGCCGGCGCGCTGGAAGCCGCGGGCGCGACGGTCGGGCGAGCCCGGCTTGCCGCGGCCGCCGGATCCGGGTTTCTTCCCGGGGCTCTTGTCTTCGCTGTCGCTCATGCCAGTCTCCCCAACCGGTGGTGACGCTAGCGGGCTGCGCGGCCGGTGTCATCCGGGCCAGGCGAAGGGAGACAGCATGACGGGCGCGAGCGCAAGCCTTGCCGCGGCACGGCCCCACGATCTGCTCGACTGGTACGATCGCCATGCGCGGCGCCTGCCGTGGCGGGTGCCGCCGGGGGCGGGGCACCGCGCCGATCCCTATCGGGTGTGGCTCTCGGAGGTGATGCTGCAGCAGACCACGGTGGTCGCGGTGAAACCCTATTTCGAGGCCTTCCTGCAGCGCTGGCCGCGGGTGGAGGATCTGGCCGCGGCGGCGGATGGCGACGTGATGGCGGCCTGGGCCGGCCTTGGGTATTACGCGCGGGCCCGGAACCTGCTGGCCTGTGCGCGCGCCGTCGCGAAGGATCATGGCGGGGTGTTTCCCGATACCGAAGAGGGGCTTCGGGCGCTGCCGGGGATCGGGCCCTATACGGCGGCGGCGATCGCGGCGATCGCCTTCGACCGGCCGGCGACGGTGCTCGACGGCAATGTGGAACGGGTGATGGCGCGGCTCCATGCGGTCGAGGCGCCGCTGCCGGGATCGAAGGAGACGCTGCGGGGGCTTGCGGCGGCGCTGACGCCGGTGGAGCGGCCGGGGGATTACGCCCAGGCGGTGATGGATCTGGGGGCGACGATCTGCACGCCGCGCAATCCGGCCTGCGGGCTCTGTCCGTGGTCCGGCGCCTGTCGGGGCCGGGTTGCGGGGATCGCGGCCGATCTGCCGCGCAAGAGCCCGAAGGCGGCGAAGCCGGTGCGGTTCGGGATCGCCTATCTGGCGCTGCGGCCGGACGGGGCGGTGCTCTTGGAGCGCCGGCCGGCGAAGGGGCTGCTCGGCGGCATGCTCGGGCTGCCGGGGACCGACTGGACCGAAGGCCGGGAGATCGTGCCGGCACCGCCGATCGCGGCGGAGTGGGACGATGCCGGGGCCGAAGTGCGGCACACCTTCACGCATTTTCACCTGCGGCTCGGGATCGAGGTGGCGCGGGTCGGGGCCGATGCGGTGGCCGACCGCGGCACGTTCCATCCGGGCGGGCCGGCGCTCGCCGCGGCGCTGCCGACGGTGATGCGCAAGGCGCTGGTGCTCGGCCTGTCGTTCGCGGGGTCGTGACCGACGCCTGCTTTTTTCCCGCGACAAGGCCGGAAAAACCGGGCATGAGAGAGGCCCGGTGACATCATCGGCAACCTTTTGCGATATGTCCGGGAGAATTCATGCGTCACGAAACGTCCGGCCGGCCGGAAGCCGGTGCCGATCCCGCTCGCGACTGGGTGCGGGTGCTGTCGCGCTACCGCACGCCCGACGATCGGCGCAGCGTGTTCGAGTTGGTGGTGACGCTCGGGCCGTTCTTCGGGCTCTGGGCGCTGGCCTGGGCCGCGCTCTCGGTCTCGGTCTGGCTCGCGGTGGCGATCTCGGTGGTGAATGCCGGGTTCTTGCTGCGGCTCTTCATCATCCAGCATGATTGCGGGCATGGCGCCTTCTTTTCAAGCCGCTGGGTGAACGACCTGACCGGGCGCATCCTCGGGGTGCTGACCCTCACGCCCTACGATGTCTGGCGGCGCAACCATGCGATCCACCATTCCCATGCCGGCAATCTCGACCATCGCGGCGTCGGCGATATCCGGACGCTGACGCTCGCGGAATATCGCGCGCTCACGCCGCTCGGGCGGCTCGGCTACCGGCTCTACCGCAATCCGCTGGTGATGTTCATCATCGGGCCGATCTGGCTTTTCGGGCTGACCAACCGCCTGCCGATGGGGCTGATGGATGCCGGACGGCAGTACTGGATGAGTGCGATGGGCACGAATGTGGCGATCTTCGCGCTGCTGGGTGCGATCTGGTATTTCGGGGGCTGGGCGCCGATCCTCGCGGTCTTCGTGCCGACGGCGCTGGTGGCCGGGGCTTCGGGCGTGTGGCTGTTCTATGTGCAGCACCAGTTCGAGGAGGCCCATTGGGACCACGATCCGGAGTGGCAGATCCATGATGCGGCGCTGCACGGAAGCTCGCATTACGTGCTGCCGGGGCCGCTGCCGTGGCTGAGCGGGTATATCGGGGTGCATCACGTGCATCATCTGCAGAGCCGGATTCCGTTCTATCGGCTGCCGGAGGTGCTGCGCGATCATCCGCAGCTGGCCGAGGTGAAGCGGCTGACGGTCCGCGAGAGCCTCGAGAGCGCGCGGCTGCATCTCTGGGACGAGGGCTCGCGGCGGCTCCTGTCGTTCCGGGAGGCACGGTCGGTTCCGGCCTGAACGCGGGTTTGAGGCAGGTTTGATAGCCCTCCCCGGGGAGGGCTATCATGGCCCGTTCGGGTGTGTCCTAGCTAGGACATTTTTCAAGCCGCTGATAATATTACATAAAAGTGTTAACAGCCTGGGGGCATGTGGTCCCTTTTGCTTGACACCCAAAGGTCTCCGGCCGGTCGTTGGAGCCAGAATTCCGAGTTCCGAGGCAACGGTGCGGATGTTCGGGGTCGGGCGCCGGATTTGTCGGGATCAATCCGTCAGCGGGAAGAAGCAGGCGGCCTTGTGGGTGGCGCCTTCGAGGCGGGGGCGTTCGGCGCGGCATTTGTCCTGCGCCAGCCAGCAGCGCGGTGCGAAGGCGCAGCCGGGCAGGTCGTCGAGGGGCGAGGGAAGCTCGCCTTCGAGCTTGATGCGCTCCTTGGCGGCACCGGGATCGGCGCGCGGCGTCGCGGAGAGGAGCGCCTTGGTGTAGGGGTGGCGCGGGGCGGCGAAGACCTCGTCGCAGGAGCCGGTCTCGACCGCGCGGCCGAGATACATCACGATGATGTCGTTGGCGACGTGGCGGACCACCGAGAGATCGTGGCTGATGAAGAGGTAGGCGAGGCCGAGGCGGTCCTGAAGCTCGACCAGCAGGTTGAGGATCTGGCTCTGGATCGAGACGTCGAGGGCGGAGACCGGCTCGTCGAGCACCAGCACCTTGGGGTCGAGCATCAGCGCGCGGGCGACCGCGATGCGCTGGCGCTGGCCGCCGGAGAACATGTGCGGGTAGCGGTCGAAATGCTCGGGGCGCAGGCCGACGAGCTTGAGCATGTCGCGGGCCTTGGCGGTGCGGTCGGTGGCCGAGAGGTCGGGGCGGTTGATCTTGAGCGGCTCTTCGAGGATGGCGCCGATGCGCTGGCGCGGATTGAGCGAGCCGTAGGGGTCCTGGAAGACGATCTGCACCGAGGTGCGCAGGCCGGCCCAGTTCTCGGGGATGGCCTTGGTGCCCTCGATCTCGAAATGCCCCGATGTGGCGGGTTCGATCAGGGTGATGAGCCGGGCGAGGGTGGACTTGCCGCAGCCGCTCTCGCCCACCACGGCGAGGGTCTTGCCGGGGCTGAGCTCGAAGCTGACATCGGTGAGGGCGCGCACGAGCTTCATGGGGGCGAACATGCCGTCCTTGACCGGATAGTGCCGGGTGAGCCCGTCGGCGGTGAGGATCGGGGCGGTCACGACATCACCTCGGCATCGGCGTTCAGCGGATAGTGGCAGCGGGCATGGCCGAGGGCGGCGGGGCGCGGCTCGGGCGGTTCGGCCTTGCAGCGGGCGTCGGCGAAGCGGCAGCGCGGCGAGAAGAGGCAGCCGGCCGGGCGGTCGAACTGGCCCGGCACGACGCCGGGGATGGTGGGCAGGATGCGCGACGTGGCGCGCTCGGGCAGGGCGTCGAGCAGGGCGGCGGTATAGGGATGGTGCGGGCGGTTGAAGAGATCGCCCACCGGCTGTTCCTCGACCTTCTGTCCGGCGTAATGCACCGACACGCGCTCGGCGGTTTCGGCCACCACGCCCATGTCGTGGGTGATGAGCACCAGCGCCATGCCGGTCTCCTCGCGCAGCTGCACCAGGAGATCGAGGATCTGGGCCTGGATGGTGACGTCGAGCGCGGTGGTGGGCTCGTCGGCGATCAGGAGCTTGGGGTTGCAGGCGATGGCCATGGCGATCATCACCCGCTGGTTCATGCCGCCCGACATCTGGTGCGGGAAGGTGCCGAGCCGCCGTTCGGGGTCGGGGATGCCGACCTGCTCGAAGAGCTCGACGGCGCGGGCGTGGCGCTGCCTGCGGTCGAGGTTCAGATGCTGGCGCAGCGCCTCCTTGATCTGGAAGCCGACGGTGAAGCAGGGGTTGAGCGAGGACATCGGCTCCTGGAAGATCATCGCCATGTCCTTGCCGATGATCCGGCGCCGCTCGGTCGGCGAGATGCGGCGCAGGTCGCGGCCCTCGAAGCTGAGCTCGTCGGCGGTGATGGTGGCGGTCCAGGGCAGCAGGCCCATCAGCGCCAGCATCGAGACCGACTTGCCCGAGCCGCTCTCGCCGACGATGGCGACCACGTCGCCGGTACCCACGTCGAGGTCGACGCTGTCGACGGCGCGGAACGGCCCCGAGGCGGTGGTGAATTCGACGGTGAGATCGCGGATGCGCAACAGGCTCATGGGCTCAGCTCCGCTTCAGCTTGGGGTCGAGCGCGTCGCGCAGCCCGTCGCCCATCAGGTTGATCGCGAGCACGGTGACGAGGATGGCGAGGCCGGGGAAGGTGACCACCCACCAGGCGCGCAGGATGAATTCGCGGGCCTCGGCCAGCATGGTGCCCCATTCGGGGGTGGGCGGCTGCGCGCCCATGCCGAGGAAGCCGAGGGCGGCGGCATCGAGGATGGCGGTGGAGAACGAGAGCGCGGCCTGGACGATGATCGGGGCGAGGCAGTTCGGCAGCACGGTGACGAACATCAGGCGCGGCAGCTTCGCGCCGGCGACGCGGGCGGAGGTGACGTAGTCCTTGGAGAGCTCGTTCAGGACCGAGGCGCGGGTGAGGCGGACGTAATGCGGCTGGAGCACGATGGCGATGGCGATCATCGCGTTGGTGAGCGAGGGGCCGAGGATCGCCACCAGCACGAGCGCGAGCAGCAGCGAGGGGAAGGCGAGGATGATGTCCATCACCCGCATGATGATGGTGTCGAGCCAGCGCGGCGCGAAGCCGGCGAGCAGGCCGATGATGATGCCGCCCGTCGCCGAGATCGAGACCACGACGATGCCGACGAAGAACGAGAAGCGCGCGCCGGTGATCAGCCGCGAGAGCATGTCGCGCCCGAGCGGGTCGGTGCCGAGCGGGAAGGCCCAGGAGCCGCCCTCCTGCCATGCCGGGGGCTGGAGGATGTGGTCGCGGAACTGCTCGGTCGGGTCGTAGGGGGCGATGAAGGGGGCGAAGGCGGCGACGAAGGCGAAGACGAGGAAGGCGTAGAGCCCGAAGACGGCGCCGCGGTTCTCGCGGAAATAGTACCAGAATTCGCGCAGGCGGCCCGGGCGGGCGGGGCTGGCATCGGCGGGGGCGGCGGTCACGTCGGCCATCAGCGCTTCCTGATCTTGGGGTTGATGAGGCCGTAGAGCACGTCCACGGTGAGGTTCACGATCATCACCATCACCGCGATCAGCAGGAGCCCGCCCTGCACCACCGGGTAGTCGCGGCGGAAGATGCTGTCGACCATCCACTTGCCGATGCCGGGCCAGGAGAAGATCGTCTCGGTGAGGATGGCGCCGGCCAGGAGCGTGCCGACCGAGAGGCCGATCACGGTGATGACCGGGATGAGGGCGTTTCGGAGCGCATGGAGGCCGTTGATGCGCTGGGGTGGCAGGCCCTTGGCGCGGGCGGTGCGGATGTAGTCCTCGCCCAGCACCTCGAGCATCGCCGAGCGGGTCTGCCGCGCGATCACCGCGAGCGGGATGGTGCCGAGCACGATGGTGGGCAGGATGAGGTGGCTGACCGCCGAGCGGAAGGCGCCGGGCTGGCCCGACAGCAGGCTGTCGATCAGCATGAAGCCGGTGACCGGCGGGAAGAAGTAGAGAAGATCGATGCGGCCCGAGACCGGGGTCCAGGCGAGATTGCCGGAGAAGACGATGATCAGCAGGAGCGCCCACCAGAAGATCGGCATCGAGTAGCCGATGAGGGCGGTGGACATCAGCGCGCGGTCGAAGAACTTGCCGCGGTTGACGGCGGCGATGACGCCGGCGGGGAGGCCGAGGGCGATGGCGAAGATCATGGCGCAGAGCGAGAGTTCGAGGGTGGCGGGGAAGAGCGTGAAGAACTCGTCCCAGACCGGGCGCTTGGTGACGAAGGACTGGCCGAGATCGCCCTGCAGCACGCCGGTGAGGTAGTCCCAGTACTGGACGAGGATGGGCTGGTCGAAGCCGAATTGCTGCAACAGTTCGTTGTAGCGCTCCTCGCTCAGGCCGCGTTCGCCGGCCATCACGACGATCGGGTCGCCGGGCAGCAGGCGGATGAAGGCGAAGGAGATGAGGGTGACGCCGATGAAGGTCGGCACGAAGGTGGCGAGGCGCGAGAGGAGATAGCGGAACATCAGCCGACCACCATGAGGGTTTTGGGGAAGGAGGTGAGCGACCGGCAGCCGTCCTCGGTGACGAGCACGTCGTCCTCGATGCGCACGCCGAAGGCGCCGATGCGGTAGAGGCCGGGCTCGACGGTGAAGACCATGCCGGGCTCCAGTTTCTGCGCGTTTCCGCGCATGATGTAGGGCGCCTCGTGGACGTCGCGCCCGAGCCCGTGGCCGGTCTTGGTGCGGATGCGGTCGGCGAAGGGCGAGGCTTCGAGCAATGCGGTGACCGCGTCGTCGACGTCGTGGGCGGTGGCGCCGGGGCGGGCGACCTCGAGGCCGCGGAGATTGGCGCGCAGCACGGTGTCGTAGACCTCGGCCGCCTCGCCGGAGGGCGGTCCGACGAAAACCGTGCGGGTGATGTCGGCGCAGAAGCCGGCCTTGCGGGCGCCGAAATCGATCAGGAGGGCGTCGCCGGGGCGGATCGCGTAGTCGGACCGCGCATGGGCGTGGGGGCGGGCGGAATTGTCGGCCGCCGCGACGATGGGGCCGAAGGCGTGGGCCTCGGCGCCGTTGGCGAAGAGCGCGCGGGTCAGGAGCCCCTCGACCTCGGTTTCGGTCATGCCGGCGCGCACATCCGCGAGCAGGTGGTCGAGCGCGCGTTCGGAGATGTGGATGGCGTCCTCGAGGGCGGCGATCTCGGCGGGGCTCTTGCGGATGCGCAGGCCGGAGATTTCGCGCTCGGCGTCGATGACGCGCAGGCCCGGCAGCGCCTCGGTGAGGGCGTGATGGACGAAGACCCGCATGATCTGGCCCTCGACGGCGAGGCTGGCGAGGGGGAGATGCGCGGCGAGGGCGGCGAAGGCGGCGGAATAGCCGTCCTGGTCGCGCCAGTCGAAGACCGCGCCCTCGAAGCCGATCAGGTCGAAGGAGCGCAATTCGAGATTGGGCACGATGGCGGCGGGCGGGCCGTCCTGCGGGATGAGCACGACGAGCGGGCGTTCGTGGCTCGGAAAGTCCTGTCCGAACAGGCGGACGAAATTCGGGCCCGGCACGAGGGCGACCGCGTCGACGCCGAGGTCGCGCGCGATCTGGCGGAAGGGCGTGTAGCGATCGCTCATCGGCATCCATCCGTCCGGGAGAGGAAGTCCGGCCGGGACGCGGGGCCCCGGCCGGGAGGGATCATTCGGCGAGGCTCACGCCGTAGAAGATGTGCCCGCCGAGCGGGTGCACCTTGTAGCCCTGCACTTCGGGCCGGATCGGCATGAAGACAGTCGAATGGGCAATCGTGGCCCACGGAGCCTGTTCCTTGAAGATGACCTGCGCTTCCTCGTAGAGCTTGGTACGTTCAGCTTGGTCACTGATCGTCTTGGCTTCCTGAAGGAGAGCCTCGAAGGGTTCGTGGCACCATTGCGCGCGGTTCTGGCCGCCGACGCCGTCGCAACCGAGCAAGGCCAGGAAGTTGTCCGGATCGCCGTTGTCGCCAGTCCAACCGAGCAGTACGGCACCGTCACGGTCAACGTCGCCGGAACGCTCGAGATATTCACCCCATTCGTAGGACACGATCTCCACATCCACGCCGATCTGGGCGAAGTCTTCCTGCATCAGTTCCGCCATGCGCCGGGCATTGGGGTTGTAGGGGCGCTGAACCGGCATCGCCCAGACCTTCATCGACAGGTCCGTGACGCCTTCTGCTTCCAGCATCGCCTTGGCCGCTTCCGGATCGTAGGGATCGTCCTCGATGGCGTCATTGTAGGACCAGATGGTCGGCGGGATCGGGTTCTTTGCGATCTGGCCCGAGCCCTGGAAAACCACATCGATGATGGCCTGCTTGTCGATCGCCATGTTGAGCGCCTTGCGCACATTGGCGTTGTCGAATGGCGGCATGGTGCTGTTATACGCCAGATAGCCCACGTTGAGGCCTTCCTGCTCCAGAACGTTGATGTCTGGATTGGACTTCATGGCCTCGATGTCTGCCGGGTTCGGATAGGGCATGACATGGCATTCACCGGCCAGGAGCTTCTGGTAGCGCACCGAGGCGTCCGGTGTGATTGCAAAGACGAGGTTCTCGATGGCCGCAGGCTCACGCCAGTATTCGTCATTCCGCACGTAGCGGATGACCGCATCTTTTTGATAGGCCACCAGTTTATACGGGCCGGTCCCAATGGGAGCCTGGTTAAGCATCTCGGGCGTCCCGGCCGCGAGCATCGCCTCGGCGTATTCCGCCGACTGGATAGAGGCGAACCCCATGGCCATGTTCGCAATGAACGGTGCTTCGGGCCGGTTGAGCACGAATTTGACGGTGTAGTCATCGACCCGGACGATTTCCTTGAGCAGATCGGGCATCGACATGTAGTCGAAATACTCCCAAGTCCCGCCTGACGCTGCGTGGAATGGATTGTCCTCCTTCCACTGGCGCTCGAAAGTGAAGATCACGTCGTCGGCGTTGAAGTCGCGGGTGGGTGTGAACATGTCGTTCGAGTGGAACTTCACGCCCTGCCGCAGATTGAAGGTGTATTCCAGACCATCCTCGGAGACTTCCCAACTCTCGGCGAGACCGGGGATTACGTTTGTCGTCCCGGTCTCGAAAAGTGCGAGCTTGTCAAAGATCGTGTGCTCGGACGCGTCGAAGGTTGTTCCGGCGGAAAACAGGGCCGCATCAAAACCTTCCGGCGAGCCCTCGGAGCAATAAACCAGAGTCGATTGGGCGGAGGCCGCCCCGGCGGTGATCGTGAGTGTTGCAGTCCCCGCTGCCATCAGTGAACGGAATTTCATGTCTCAACTCCCTGTATCTGACATGGCCACCATACTGCGACCATTGCGGCCGCGCGGTCCAGTGTTCCGTTAACGCTTTTTACACGAAACGACGCGGCGTCAGCCGGTGCGCTGCCGCATTTCGGCGACGTGATCGTGGATCAGGGTCGCATAGAGGTCGCGGATGCGGCGGGTGACGGGACCGGCGCCTCCCTCGGGGCCGATACGGCGGCCGTCGATTTCCGCCACCTGGGTCTGGGCGCCGAAGGTTCCGGTCAGGAAGGCCTCCTCGGCGCCGTAGGTCTCGACGAGCGAGAAGTTCTTCTCGAAGACCGGAATGGCGTTGGCGCGGCAGAGCTCGATCACCTTCCGGCGCGTGACTCCGTTCATGCAGTAGTCGCCGGTGGAGGTCCAAACCTCGCCGCGGCGCACGATGAAGAAGTTGCAGGCATTGGTGGTGTTCACGAAGCCCAGCGGATCGAGCATCAGCGCCTCGTCGGCGCCGGCCTGTTCGGCCTGCAGGCAGGCGATCACGCAGTTGAGCTTGGAATGGGAGTTGTATTTCGGGTCCTGGCTCATCGGCAGGCCGCGGACCTGCGGCACGGTGGCGAGGCGGATGCCGCGGGCCTTGAGCGCGTCGCGGGGGCGGGAATGCTCGGCGATGATGACGATGGTGGGCCCCGAGCGCGACAGGCGCGGGTGCTGGAACGGGCGGATCTTGACGCCGCGGGTCACCATCAGGCGGCAATGGGCGTCCGAAGTCATGCCGTTGGCTTCGGCGGTGGCATCGAGGGCGGCGCGGAGGCTCGCGCGGTCCATGCCGATGTCGAGGGAGACGGCGCGGCAGCTCTCGTAGAGCCGGTCCATGTGGTCGTCGAAGAAGGCCCAGATGCCGTCGTGGAGCCGCATGCCCTCCCACATGCCGTCGCCGAGCATGAAGCCCGAATCGTAGACCGAGACCGTGGCTTCGGCGCGCGGCACCAGCCGGCCGTTGACCCAGATCAGGATGTCGCGGTTGCGCGCGTCCTCCTCGGCATCATGGGTGCTGATCGGCTCTGCCTGCGACATGGCGGGAGGTCTCCGGAAGGGGGCTGCGCGGGGGAGCGGACAGGATCGTGGGTGCCGCGTCAACCGGGCACGGTCGGGCGGCGCCGGGCCGGGCCGGCTCCGGGGCAGCGCTTGCCAAGCGGAATGGGGCGCGCGACAAGGGCCCCGGTGGCGGCGTGCGCGGCGGCGCGAACGAAAGCGGAGGCAGCACGGGCATGGGCGAGACCGGTCCGCAGGATCCGGTGCGGGAGCTGGATTTCACCGACGAGCCCGGTTCGGGACGCGCGGTCTGGATCGGGCTCGGTCTGGTGGCGGCGCTCGTGCTCTGGATGGGCAGCGGCATGCTGTTTCCCGGCGGCGAGGCGCCCGAGGCGGTCGGGGAGGCCGAAGCCCGGCTGGTGACGGTGGCGGTGCGCGATTCGGCCGCCGAGCCGGTGACGCGCTTCCACATCGCCGAGGGGCAGACGCGGCCCGATCGCGAGACCATGATCCGCGCCGAGACCTCCGGGCGCATCGCGGAGGTGCTGGTGCAGAAGGGCGAGCGGCTGGCGCGCGGGGCGGAGATCGCCCGGTTCGAGGTCGAGGGACGGGACGCGCAGCTTGCGAGCGCGCGCGCCGGGCTCGAACGCGCGGAGCGGGATTTCGCGAATGCCAGCGCGCTTCTGGAACGCGGGGTCGCGACGGCCGACCGGGTCGCCGATGCCCGTGCCGATGTGGCGGCGGCCGAAGCGGCGCTGTCCTCGGCGGAGGAGGAGTTCTCCAATATCGTGCTGCGCGCGCCCTTCGACGGGCTCTTGGACGATCTGGTGATCGATCCGGGCGAGTTCGTCTCCACCGGCACCGAGATCGGGCGCATGCTCGACACCGATCCGCTGACCGTGGCGGTGCAGATCCCGCAGCAGGCGGTGCGCCGGATCGCGCCGGGCCAGAGCGCGGAGGTCCGCTTCATCACCGGCGAGACCCGCGAGGGCGTGGTGCGCTTCGTCTCGAGCGCCGCCGATCCCGAGACGCGGACGTTTCGCGGCGAGATCGAGGTGGCGAACCCCGATGGGGAGATCCCCGCGGGCATCTCGGCGCAGCTGCGCATTCCGGTGGGCGAGGAAATCGCGCATTTCATCTCGCCCGCGCTGCTGTCGCTCGATGCGGAGGGCGCGCTCGGGGTGAAGCTCGTGGATGCGGAGGCGGTGGTGCGCTTCTACCCGGTCGAGATCGTGCGCGCCCAGACCGACGGGGTCTGGATCTCGGGTCTGCCCGATGAAGCGCGGATCATCACCGTGGGGCAGGGCTTCGTCTCGGCCGGCGAGACCGTCGATCCGCAAGCCGAGGCGCCCGGCGGGGAGGGCGCGCCGTGATCAACGGCATCATCGACGCGGCGTTCTCGCGCGAACGGGTGGTGGTGCTCGTGCTGGCGCTGATGCTGGCGCTGGGCTCGATCGCCTATGTGGCGATCCCCAAGGAGAGCGTGCCGGAGATCCCGATCCCGGTGGTCTATGTTCAGGCCACGCTCGACGGGATCACGCCCGAGGATGCGGAGCGGCTCCTCGTCGAGCCGCTGGAGACCGAGCTCGCGGCGCTGACCGAGCTGCGCAAGATGAGTTCGAATTCCGGGGAGGGCTATGCCTCGGTGACCCTCGAATTCGATGCGGGCTCGGATGTGGATGCGGCGGTCGACCGGGTGCGCGAGGCGGTGGACCGGGCGGGGCCGGACCTGCCGGATGCGGCGCGCACGGAAGTGCAGGAGATCAACACGGCCCTCTTTCCGATCCTGACGGTGACGTTGTCGGGGCCGGTTCCCGAGCGGACGCTCAATGCGATCGCCGAGGCGCTGCGCGACGACATCGAGGCGGCGCGCGGCGTGCTCGAAGTGGATATCGGCGGGGAGCGCGAGCAGCTTCTCGAGGTGCTGATCGACCCGACGGTGTTCGAGACCTACAACATCAGTTTCGAGGAGCTTGTCAGCCAGATCACCCGCAACAACCAGCTGATCGCGGCCGGGGCGATCGATACCGGGGCCGGGCGGGTGGTGCTGAAGGTGCCGGGGCTGATCGAGAACCTCGAGGACGTGATGCGGATGCCCGTGAAGGTGCGGGGCGACACGGTGGTGGCCTTCGCGGACGTGGCGACCGTGCGGCGGACCTTCGAGGATCCCGAGGGCTTCGCGCGGATCGACGGGCAGCCGGCGCTGGCCCTCGAGGTCAAGAAGCGGGCGGGTGCCAACATCATCGAGACGGTGGCGGCGGTGCGCGCGGTGGTGGAGGCGGCCTCGGCCGACTGGCCGGCGACCCTCGACGTGCGCTTCATGCAGGACGAGAGCGAGCAGGTGGTGACGATGCTCGACGATCTCGAGAGCAACGTGATCGCCGCGGTGATCCTCGTGATGATCGTGGTGGTCTTCGCGCTCGGGCCGCGCGGGGCGTTTCTGGTGGGGCTGTCGATCCCGGGGGCGTTCCTCGCCGGTGTCGCGGCGCTCTGGCTGATGGGCTACACGATGAATATCGTCGTGCTCTTCTCGCTCATCCTCGTGGTCGGCATGCTGGTGGACGGGGCGATCGTGACGACGGAGCTTGCCGACCGGCGGCTCCATGCCGGGGACACGCCGCGCGAAGCCTATTCCCACGCCGCCAAGCGCATGGCCTGGCCGATCATCGCCTCGACGGCGACCACGCTCAGCGTGTTCCTGCCGCTCCTGTTCTGGTCGGGCATGGTGGGCGAGTTCATGAAATACCTGCCGATCACCGTGCTCCTGACGCTGAGCGCCTCCCTCGCGATGGCGCTGATCTTCATTCCGGTGCTGGGCGGGCTGATCGGGAAGCGCCAGCCGATGACGGCGCGGCAGGCCGCACAGCTGGAAGCCGCGGAGACCGGCGATCCGCGCAAGATGACCGGGCTTGCGGGGGCCTATGCGCGGCTTCTGGAGCGGGCGATCCTGCGGCCCGGGCGGACGGTGATCCTGGCACTTCTGCTGTTGATCGGCTCCTTCGCGGCCTATGCCGAGTTCGGCGTCGGCGTGAACTTCTTTCCCTCGGTGGAGCCCGATTTCGCGCAGGTCCAGGTCCGGTCGCGCGACAATCTCTCGATCCATGAGCGCGACGCGCTGGTGCGCGAGGTGGAGGCCCGGCTGCTCGACTATCCCGAGATCAGGAGCGTCTATGCCCGCTCGATGAGCGAGAGCCAGGCGCGCAGTCTGGGCAACGACGTGATCGGGACCGTCCAGCTCGAGCTTGTCGACTGGGACCGGCGGCCGAATGCGGCCGAGATCGCCGATCGCATCCGGGCCGATACCGCCGATATCGCCGGCATCGACGTGCAGGTGCAGGCGCAGGCCCAGGGGCCGTCGGGCGGCAAGCCGATCGCGCTGCGGGTGATCGGGGCCGATGCGGCGGAGCGGGCACAAGCGGTCGCGATGGTCCGGGCCGAGATGGCGCGGATCGGCGGTTTCACCGACGTGACCGACACGCTGCCGCTGCCGGGCGTGGAGTGGCAGCTTCAGGTCGACCGGGCGGAGGCGGCGCGGTTCGGCGCCGACGTGGCGCTGCTCGGGCAATCGGTGCAGCTTCTGACCCGCGGGGTCGAGGTGGCCGAGTTCCGGCCCGACGATGCCGAGGGCACGGTGTCGATCCGGGTGCGGTTTCCCGCGACCGACCGCACGCTGGGCGAGCTCGAGACGCTGCGGGTGCCGACCGGGGCGGGGCTGGTGCCGATCTCGAATTTCGTGACCTTCACGCCGGCGCCGCGGACCGGGGTGATCCAGCGCTTCGACCAGCGCCGGGTGGTGGAGATCGAGGCGGATGTGGCGAGCGGGGTGCTGGCCAGTGATCAGGTCGCGGCCCTGCAGGAGGGGCTGGCCCGGCTGGACATGCCCGCGGGGATCGAGACCGAATTCGCCGGGGAGGCGGAGGATCAGGCGGAGGCGGCGACCTTCCTGATCGGGGCCTTCGCCGCGGCGATCGGGCTGATGTTCACGATCCTGCTGATCCAGTTCAACCGCTTCTATCAGGCGGTGGTGGTGATGTCGGCGATCGTCTTTTCGGTCGCGGGGGTTCTTCTGGGCCTCCTGGTGACCGGGCGGCCCTTCGGGGTGGTGATGGGCGGGATCGGGGTGATCGCGCTGGCGGGCATCGTGGTGAACAACAACATCGTGCTGATCGACACCTACAACGCGCTCCGGCGCGAGGGGATGGAGCCGCGGGCGGCGGCGCTGCGGACCGGGGCGCAGCGCTTGAGGCCGGTGGTGCTCACCTCGCTCACCACGGCGCTGGGGCTGATGCCGATGGTCTTGGGCTTGAGCCTCGATTTCTTCGAGCGGCGGATGGTGTTCGGGGCGCCCTCGACCCAGTGGTGGACCGAGCTTTCCAGCGCGATCGCCGGCGGGCTGGTGGTGGCCACGCTGCTTACGCTGATCGTCACGCCGGCGATGCTGATGCTGGGCGAGCGGTCCGGGGCGGCTTTCGCCCGGTGGCGTGCCGGTCGGCGCGGCGGGGCTGCGGCACCCGCGGAGTAGCGCGGCTCCGGCGGGGGTCTAGCGGGCGGCGGGGCTGGCGTCGGAGGCGTGGCGGGTCGGGAAGCCGACATCTTCGGGGGCGATCGCGACGGTCTTGATGACCGCGTGGCAGGCATCCCCTTCGGCCAGGCCGAGGGCTGTCGCGGAGCGCCGGGTGATGCGGGCGAGGATGCGCCCGGCAGGTGTGCCAAGCGAGACGATGGCGCCGGGGCCGTCGCCGGGTCGGATCCGCTCGATGGTGCCGGGCAGGATGTTGAGGGCCGAGAGGCCTTCGGGGCGGGTGCGCGAGAGGATCACATCCTGCGCCGCGATGCGGATGCGGAGGCGCCGGCCGGGGGCATGCGGCACCCGCGGCACGAAGAGCGGGATGCCGCCGGCGTCGAGTTCGGTCAGGTCATCGGCATCGTGGTGGTGTGCCACCACGGCCTCGAACACGGCGCCGGCCGCGCGCACCCCGGCCGGGGTGAGCATCGGGTCGCCGAGCACCGCCGCGGCGCTGCCCTGCCCGACGACGCGGCCGTCCTGAAGCGCGATCACGGTGGTGGCGAGGCGCGCGACCTCGGCGGGGGAGTGGCTGACATAGAGGATCGGCACGGCCACCTCGTCGCGCAGGCGCTCGAAATAGGGCATGATCTCGGCCTTGCGGGCCTCGTCGAGGGCGGCGAGCGGCTCGTCGGCCAGCAGGATCTGCGGGCTGGAGAGCAGGGCGCGCCCGATGGCGGCGCGTTGCTTCTCGCCGCCCGAGAGCGTGGCGGGGCGGCGCTCGAGCAGCGGGCCGAGGCCGAGCATCGCGACGATCCGGTCGATTTCGGTCTGCGGCGCGCGGGTCCGCGCGAACCAGCGGCCGTAGAGCAGGTTCTGGCGTACGGTGAGATGCGGGAAGAGCCGGCCCTCCTGGAAGATGTAGCCCAGCCGCCGGCGATGGGTGGGCAGGGCGATGCCTGCCTCGGTGTCGAGGAGGACGCGGCCCTCGACGGTGATGCGGCCCGCATGCGGGGCCAGAAGCCCGGCGACGGCGTTGACGATCGAGGTCTTGCCCGATCCGGAGCGGCCGAAGAGCACGGTGAGACCGGGCGGGGCCTCGAAGGCGGCGTCGAGATCGAAGCCGCCGAGACGGTGCGAAAGGCGGACCGAGAGCGTCATGCGCCGGTGATCCGGCGGGTGGCGCGGCGGGCCAGCACCTCGGAGAGCACGAGGGCCGCGACGGCGACGAAGATCGAGATCAGCACCAGCGGCAGCGCGCCGGATTCGCCGCCCGGCACCTGGAGAAGGGCGTGAATGGCGGTGGGGATGGTCTGGGTCTGGCCGGGGATGGCGGAGACGAAGGTGATGGTCGCGCCGAATTCGCCCATCGCCTTGGCGAAGGCCAGCGCCGTGCCGGCGAGGATGCCGGGCAGGATCAGCGGCAGGGTGATCGTGGCGAAGACGAGGGGCTTCGGGGCGCCGAGGGTGGCGCTGGCTTCTTCGAGGCGGGGATCGACGGCCTCGATGGAGAGCCGGATGGCGCGGACCATGAGCGGGAAGGCCATGACGGCGGCGGCCAGCGCCGCACCGGTCCAGCGGAAGGCGAGCACGATGCCGAAGCTCTCGAGGAGGCGGCCGACCGGGCCCTGGGTGCCGAAGGTGAGCAGCAGGAGATAGCCGGTGACGACCGGGGGCAGGATGAGCGGGAGGTGCACCGCGCCGTTGAGGATCTGCTTGCCGGGAAATTCCCAGCGGGCGAGGGCGTAGGCGACGAGGATGCCGGGCGGCAGGCTGAGGAGCGTGGCCCAGAACGAGACGCGCAGCGAGAGGGCGACCGCCTGCCATTCTTCCGGGCCGAGCCAGTCCATTCAGGGCGTCGGTTCGGGCAGGAGAGCGAAGCCGGCGTCGGCGAAGATGTCGCGTGCGGGTTTGCCGCGCAGATAGGCGAGGAAGGCGGTGGCCTCATTGGTGCGGCCGGCGGCGATGGCGGCGGCGGGATAGATGATGGGCGGGTGACTGTCCTCGGGGAAGCTGCCGACGACCGAGACCGCGTCCTCGGCGGCGGCATCGGTGGCGTAGACGATGCCGAGCGGGGCCTCTCCGAGCGCAACGAGAGCGAGGGCTGCGCGCACGTTGTCGGTCTGCACGACGCGGTCCGCGACCTGCTCCCAGAGGCCGAGGTTCTCGAGGGCGGCCTTGCCGTAGATGCCGGCGGGGACCGCCGCGACGAAGGCCATGGCGAGGTGACCGTCGCCGAGGAGGCCGGCGAGGTCGAGGTCGGGGCCGATGGTGGCCTGCGGCGCGTCGGGGCCGGGGGCGACGAGGACGAGACGGTTGCCCAGGAGGTCGAAGCGCGAGCCTGGCACGAGCAGGCCGTCGGCTTCGAGCACGTCCATCCAGTCGGGGCTGGCCGAGATGAAGACATCGGCCGGCGCGCCCTGGGTGATCTGACGGGCGAGCACCGACGAGCCGGCATAGGCGGTGGCGACGCTGTGGCCGGTTTCGGCGGTGAAGCCGGCACTGGCCGCGTCGAGCGCGGTCTTGAGGCTGGCGGCGGCGAAGACCGTGAGATCGGCGGCATGCGCAGGCGCAGGCCCTGTCAGCGCGAGGCCGAAGGCGCAGGCAAGAATGCGGAGGAGCGGCAGGCGCATGGACGGACCGATCGGGCGATGGTGTCACCGGGAAATATCGCAGAGGCCGGAGGCCGGTCGCAAGCGTTATTTTCCGTCGGGAATATCCCTCAGGAGCGCGCAGAGCCGGTCGCGCGGGCCGGCGCCCGCTTCAAGGGCGGCTGCCTCGAGCGCGCGGAACTCCCTGAGGGCCGCGCGGCCGGTCTCGGTGACGACGGCACCGCCGCCCTTCGGGCCGCCCCGGGTGCTCTCGACCAGCGGGTCGCGGAACATCGCGTTCAGCGTCTCGACCAGCTGCCAGGCGCGCTTGTAGCTCATGCCCATCTCGCGGCCCGCCGCGGCGATGGAGCCGGTGGCGGCGATGCGTTCGAGGAGTTCGGCCTTGCCCGGGCCCATCATGTCGTCGGGGCCGAAATGGACCCGGATGCGGGTCTGCGGATAGGCGGGCGGCTTGGTCATGGCGGGAGCATGGAGCGGTTCGGGGAGCGCCGCAAGCGGGCGCTGTCAGGCGTCGGCGCGGCGCGCGTGGCGCCAGGCATCCGGCGTGACGCCTTCGGTGGTTCGGAAGACCCGGATCAGGTGCGAGACGTCGGCAAAGCCGGTGTCGTTGGCGATTTCGGTGACGGAGCGGTCGCTGCGTTCGAGCAGGAGGCGGGCCTGGGCGAGGCGGATCATCCGCGAGGCCTCGGACGGGGAGAGGCCGAGGGCGTCGGCGAAGTGGCGTTCGAGCTTGCGGCGGCCGACGCCGAGATGCCGGGCCAGATCGGCGACGGCGAGGGGCGCGCCGAGGCTCTGCTGCATCGTCAGGAGGGCGCGCTTGACCAGCGGGTCGCGGGTGGTGAGGGCGAGCGGCAGGCCCGGTTGCGGACGCTCGCCGGTGAGGGCCTCGTCAATGATCATGATCGAGAGGCTCTTGGCGGAGGCAGCGCGGCCGACATGGCGGTCGACGAGATGGGCGGCGAGATGGGCGGAACTGACGCCGCCGGAGCAGGTGAGGCGGTCGCGGTCGGTGACGAAGATCCGGTCGGAGACCGGCTGGAGGCCGTCGAACTGCTCGAGGAAATCGTCATGGTGGAACCAGCTCACGCAGCAGCGGTAGCCCTCCATCAGGCCGGCGCGGTGCAGGATGAAGGCGCCGGTGCACACACCGACGAGGGGGATGCCGGCGTCGGAAGCTCGGTGCAGGAAACGCACGCAATCCGGGTCGAGGCGTTCGAGTTCTTCCATCAGGCCGCCCACCACGACGATGTAGTCGAAGCGCGACGGGTCGCCGAGGCGCTCGTCGGGTTTCACGGCGATGCCGCAGCTCGAGGTGACCGGGTCCATGCTCGCCGACAGCACGCGCCAGCTGCACAGGATCGGCCGGGAGCGGTCGCCCTCGTCGGCGGCGAGGCGGAGCACGTCGACGAAATTGGCGAAGGCCGACAGGGTGAAGCGCCGGGCGAGGATGAAGCCGATGCGCAGGCGCGGGCGGGTCGTGGTCACGGGCGCGGGTCCTGATCCGGGTGTGACGCAAACATACCGCAGCTCTGACGCATTCATACAGTGAAAATCTCGTGATTCGGGCAAGATTGCGTGTCTCGCCCCGATCCGTCGTCCCGGAGGTCCGCCCATGACCCATTTTTCCGCCTTTTCGCTGCTGAAGAACGCGCTGACCGGCAACAAGGACTGGGAGGCGCAATGGCCCGATGCGCAGCCGAAGCGGGAATATGACGTGATCATTGTCGGCGCCGGCGGGCACGGGCTGGGGGCGGCGTATTACCTCGCCAAGGAGCACGGCATCACCAATGTCGCGGTGATCGAGAAGGGCTGGCTGGGCGGCGGCAATACCGGGCGCAACACGACGATCATCCGGTCGAACTATCTCTATGACGAAAGCGCGCGGCTCTACGACCATGCGCTCGATCTGTGGGAGAACCTCTCGACCGAGCTGAACTACAACGTGATGTTCTCGCGGCGCGGCGTGATGATGCTCGCGCACAATGTCCATGACGTGCAGAGCTTCCAGCGGCATATCCATGCCAACCGGCTGAACGGCGTCGACAACCGCTGGCTGTCGGCGGCGGAGGCGAAGAAGTTCTGTCCGCCGCTCAACATCGCGCCCGATGCGCGCTATCCGGTGATGGGCGCGGCGCTGCAGATGCGCGCGGGGACGGCGCGGCACGATGCGGTGGCCTGGGGCTATGCGCGGGCGGCGGCGGCGCGCGGCGTGGACATCATCCAGAACTGCCCGGTGATCGCGATCCGGCGCGGGGCGGACGGCTCGGTCGAGGGGGTGGATACCGCGAAGGGCTTCATCCGGGCGAAGAAGGTCGCGGTCTCGGCTGCGGGGCATACCTCGGTGGTGATGCAGTCGGCCGGCGTGCGGATGCCGCTCGAGAGCTATCCGCTGCAGGCGCTGGTGAGCGAGCCGGTGAAGCCGTGCTTTCCCTGCGTGGTGATGTCGAACACGGTCCACGCCTATATCAGCCAGTCGGACAAGGGCGAGTTGGTGATCGGCTCGGGAACGGACCAGTATGTGAGCTATTCGCAGCGCGGCGGCCTGCCGCTGATCGAGCATACGGTCGCGGCGATCTGCGAGGTGTTCCCGGTGTTCCGGCGCATGCGGATGCTGCGCAAATGGGGCGGCATCGTCGATGTGACGCCGGACCGCTCGGCGATTGTCGGCAAGACGCCTGTGAAGGGGCTCTACGTCAATTGCGGCTGGGGCACCGGCGGGTTCAAGGCGACGCCGGGGGCGGCGCATACGCTGGCCTGGACGGTGGCGAAGGACGAGCCGCATCCGATCAACGCGCCCTTCACGCTGGAGCGCTTCACCACCGGGCGGCTGATCGACGAAGCCGCCGCGGCGGCTGTCGCGCATTAGGGAGACCAGACATGCTCTTGATCCATTGCCCCTATTGCGACGAGACCTTGCCGGAACTCGAATTCGCCTATGCCGGCGAGGCGCATATCGCCCGGCCGGCCGATCCGATGGCGCTTTCGGACGAGGAATGGCGCGATTTCCTGTTCATCCGGTCCAATGCGCGCGGAGTTCATGCCGAGCGCTGGCGGCATATCCACGGCTGCGGGCGGTTCTTCAACGCGCTGCGCGAGACGGTGAGCGACCGGTTTCTGGTGACCTACAAGGCGGGCGAGCCGCGTCCCGAGCCGCAGATCGCGGAGGCCGCCGAATGACTACGACCTATCGGGTTCAGGGGCGCGGCCGCATCAGGGCCGACCGGCCCGTCCGCTTCAGCTTCGACGGCGTGACCTATGAGGGCCTTGAGGGCGACACCGTCGCCTCGGCGCTGCTGGCGAACGGCGTGCATCTGATGGGGCGCGGCTTCAAGTATCACCGGCCGCGCGGGCCGCTGACGGCGGGCTCGGAGGAGCCGAATGCGCTGATCGGCACGAGCCGCGGGCCGGGGCGGTTCGAGCCGAATACGCGGGCGACGGTGCAGGAGATCCATGCCGGGCTCACCGCCGAGAGCCAGAACAAGTGGCCGTCGCTGAAGTTCGATGTGGGTGCGATCAACGACCGGCTCTACATGCTGTTCTCGGCCGGGTTCTACTACAAGACCTTCATGTGGCCGAAGTCGTTCTGGGACAAGGTCTACGAGCCGTTCATCCGCAATGCCGCCGGGCTTGGCCGGGCGCCCGACGAGATCGATCCGGACCATTATGCCAGCCGCTACCTGCATTGCGAGGTGCTGATCGTCGGCGCCGGGCCTGCGGGGCTTGCGGCGGCGCTGACCGCGGGGCGGAGCGGCGCGGATGTGGTGCTGGTCGACGAGAACCCGGAAGTTGGCGGCACGCTGCTGTCGGAGCCCGCGGTGCAGATCGACGGGGCCGGGGCCTGGGACTGGCTGGCGGCGACGCTGGCGGAGCTCGAGGGCATGCCGAATGTGCGGGTGCTGACCCGCACCACGGCGATCGGCTATTATCACCAGAACATGGTGGGGCTCTGCCAGAAGCTGACCGACCATCTGGCGAACCCGCCGGCGGGTGCGCCGCGCGAGCGGATGTGGCGGGTGCGGGCCGGCGAGGTCGTGCTGGCGCAGGGTGCCATCGAGCGGCCGCTGGTGTTTGACGGCAACGACCGGCCGGGGGTGATGCTGGCCGGAGCGGCGCAGACCTATCTCAACCGCTACGGCGTGCGGGTCGGGGACCGGCCGGCGGTGCTGACGAGCCATGACAGCGCCTATTTCGCGGCGTTCGATCTGGCGGAATCCGGCGCGAAGGTTGCCGCGATCATCGATACGCGGGGCGAGATCGATCCGGTGCTGCTGGAGGGCGCGCGCTCGCGGGGCATCGAGGTTCTTGCGGGATACACGGCGACGGCGACCGAGGGTCGGCTGCGGGTGAAGTCGGTCCGGGTCAACCCGATGCAGAGCGGCAAGCCGGGGGCTGCGCGGATCATTCCGTGCGATGCGCTGCTGATGTCGGGGGGCTGGACGCCGTCGCTGCATCTGTTCTCGCACACCAAGGGCACGCTGCACTGGGATGCCGAGGCGGAGGTCTATCTGCCGGGAGAGCGGAGCGAGGCCTGCCACATCGCCGGTGCGGGACGCGGGCTCTGGGGCATTGCGCGGGCGCTCGAGGACGGGGCCAAGGCCGGGGCGGAGGCGGCGCGCGAACTGGGGCGCAATGCGGGTGTCGGCACCTTCGCGGTGACGGCGGACCGGACCGGGACGGGCGTGTTTCACAAGGAGCTGCCGACCGACCGGAGCCCGGGCCGGGCGAAGGCGTTCATCGACTTCCAGAACGATGTGACCGCCAAGGACATCCGGCTCGCGGTGCGCGAGGGCATGCGCTCGATCGAGCATGTCAAGCGCTACACCACCAACGGCATGGCGACCGATCAGGGCAAGATGTCGAACATGAACGGGCTGACCATCGCCTCGGATGCGCTGGGCAAGGCGGCGCCGCAGGTCGGGCTGACGACGTTCCGGCCGCCCTACACGCCGACGACCTTCGGGGCCTTTGCCGGCTATCACAAGGACGGGCATTTCGAGGTGACGCGCAAGACGCCGATCGACGCCTGGGCCGAGGAGAACGGCGCGGTGTTCGAGCCGGTGGCGCTGTGGCGGCGGGCCTGGTATTTCCCGCAGGCCGGGGAGGATATGCACGCAGGCCGTGCAACGTGAATGCCGTGAAACGCGGAAACGCCTTGGACATGTTCGATGCCTCGACGCTGGGCAAGATCGAGGTCGCGGGACCCGATGCGGTCGAGTTCATGAACCGCATGTACACCAACCCCTGGACCAAGCTCGCGCCGGGGCGGTGCCGCTACGGGCTGTTGCTGGGCGAGGACGGTTTCATCCGCGACGACGGGGTGATCGGGCGGCTGCGGGACGATCTGTTCCATGTGACCACGACGACCGGCGGGGCGGCGCGGGTGCTCAACATGATGGAGGATTATCTCCAGACCGAATGGCCGGAGCTGCGGGTCTGGCTGACCTCCACCACCGAGGAATGGGCGACGATCGCGCTCAACGGGCCGAATGCGCGCAAGCTGCTCGAGCCGCTGGTCGAGGGGCAGGACCTGTCGGACGCGGCATTCCCGCACATGTCGGTGGCGGAATGCAACGTCGCGGGCTTCCCGTCGCGGCTGTTCCGGATCAGCTTCACCGGGGAGCTCGGCTTCGAGGTCAACGTGCCGGCGCGGCACGGGCGGGCGCTTTGGGAAACGCTCATAGAGGCCGGAAAACAGTACGATATCTGCGTTTACGGCACCGAGACGATGCATGTCCTGCGCGCCGAGAAGGGCTACATCATCATCGGGCAGGATACCGATGGCACGGTGACGCCCGAGGATGCCGGGCTCGGCTGGGCGATCGGCAAGGCGAAGCCGGATTTCGTCGGCAAGCGCTCGCTGGCGCGGCCGGACATCGTGGCGGAGGGGCGCAAGCAGCTGGTCGGGCTGCTGACGGACGATCCCAAGGTGGTGCTGACCGAAGGGGCGCAGATCGTCGCGGATCCGAGCCAGCCGCTGCCGATGACGATGATCGGGCATGTGACGTCGTCGTATTGGTCCGAGACGCTGGGCCGGTCGATCGCCATGGCGGTGGTCGAGGGCGGGCAGCGGGCGGATGGGCGAGACGCTGCATGTGCCGATGGCCGAGGGCACGCTGTCCGCGAAGGTGACGGGGACGGTGTTCTACGATCCGGACGGCGAGCGGTTGAAGGTCTGAACGAATGGTTCTTGTCCGGGGCCGGGATGGCCTTTTCGGGGAGACAAGGCGCGAAAAGGCCGGGGCGCGGCAGATGCGGTGCAAGTCGCTGAAAAGGCGTCGTTTCCGGAGGCTGGATTCCGGCTGGAAAGTGGCTGGAAAGTGGCTTGCCATTTTGCAGGGTTTCGAGGGCGTCGGGAACCGGTCGCGGACAAGAGAAGGAGCGAGATCATGAACGCACATGCAAGGAGCCTCGGCGCGGGGCCGGTCGCGATCGAGGTGCTGGCGCCGGTCGCGCGGTTCAACCTCCGGGTCTGGCCGGCCGAGCGGGCCGCCGCGGCGGAGGCCTTCGGGGTCGCGCTGCCCGAACGGGTCGGGCAGGGTGCGGAGGCGGGAAGCAAGCGGGCCTGGTGCCTGGGGCCGGATGAATGGCTGCTTCATGCGGATGCCGCGCAGGAGGTGGAGGTTGTCGACGCTTTCGCGGCGATCCGCGCCGGAAGCCCGCACAGCCTGACGGTGATCAGCGACCGCGAGATCACCATCGGCATCTCCGGCGACCGGGTGGAGGAATTGCTGTCGGTGGCCTGTCCGCTCGACCTGCGGCGCATGGCGCCGGGGAGTGCCAAGCGCACGCTGTTCGACACGGCGCAGATCGTGCTGCTGCGCGATGCGCCGGAGCGGTTTCGCATCGAGGTCTGGCGGTCGTTCTTTCCGCATGTGCACGAGCTGCTGCAGATCGCCAATGCCGAGCTTGCCAGCGGGTTCTGACGCTCGCCTCGCGCGAAGCGGGCCGGCGGCAAGGGTTGCGAAGGCGGGTCGGCTCTGCGCTGACTGTCGGGGCTGCTTTGGCGAGGACGTCTGACCATGTTTCTGTCGGTTTTCGACATCTTCAAGATCGGGATCGGACCGTCCTCGTCGCACACGATGGGGCCGATGAGTGCGGCGGCGCGGTTTCTCGACGACCTGCGGAGCGGGGCCGACAAGGTCCCCGGGGCCGGGAAGCTCGCGCGTCTCGGGGCGCGGCTGCACGGCAGCCTCGCCTTCACCGGGCGCGGCCATGCGACCGACCGGGCGGTGATCCTCGGCCTGATCGGCTTCCTGCCGGAGACGCTCGACCCGGATGCGGCGGAGGCGCTCGAGGCCGAGGTGCGCGCGACGAAGCGGATCAGCCCGCCGGAGCTCGGGGAGCTCGACTTCGACGCGGAGGCCGATCTGGTGTTCGATTATGGCCCGCCATTGCCGGGGCATGCCAACGGGCTGGTGCTGAATGCCTGGGATGCGGCCGGCAATCTCTGGCTGAGCCGGACCTACTATTCGATCGGCGGCGGATTCGTGGTCTCCGAGCAGGAACTGGCGCGTGCGGCGGCCGGTAGTCCGGGCGACCTGCATGCGGAGAAGGCGCAGCGCGGCTATCCCTATCCGTTCGGCTCGGCGCGCGAGATGCTGGAGATGGGGGCGGCCTCGGGCAAGACGATCGCCGAGATGAAACGGGCGAACGAGATCGCGGATTCCGGGGGCGATCTGGACGCGCGGCTCGACCGGGTTCGCGAAGCGATGGATGGCTGCATCGATCGGGGGCTGCGGCAGGACGGCATCCTGCCGGGCGGGCTCAAGGTCAAGCGCCGGGCGAAGGCGATCCACGAGCAGCTGCTCGCGGAGCGCGGTCTGAACCGGAGCCAGCCGCATGTGGTGAACGACTGGCTCAGCGTCTACGCGATGGCGGTGAACGAGGAGAACGCCGCCGGCGGGCGCGTGGTGACCTCGCCGACGAACGGCGCGGCGGGCGTGGTGCCGGCGGTGATGCGCTATTACCGGGATCACTGCATCGGGGCCAGCACGGCGGGGGTGCGGGATCTGCTGCTGACCGCGGCGGCCATCGGCGGGCTCATCAAGCACAATGCCTCGATCTCGGGGGCGGAGGTGGGCTGTCAGGGCGAGGTGGGCAGTGCTTCGGCGATGGCGGCGGCGGGGCTCTGTGCGGCGCTGGGCGGCAGCAACGCGCAGATCGAGAATGCCGCCGAGATCGCGCTCGAGCATCATCTGGGCATGACCTGCGATCCGGTGGCGGGTCTGGTGCAGGTGCCCTGCATCGAGCGCAACGGGCTCGGGGCGATCAAGGCGGTGTCGGCGGCCTCGCTGGCGCTGCGGGGCGACGGCACGCATTTCATGCCGCTCGACAATTGCATCGAGACCATGCGCCAGACCGGCCTCGACATGAGCACGAAGTACAAGGAAACCTCGCAGGGCGGGCTGGCGGTCAACCTGCCGGAATGCTGAGCCGGGGACAACTTTCCGACGACGCCGCTCACGACCAGAGTGTTCGTGCGGGGCATGGTGGGCGTGGTCTAGAAACGGACAGGGGATCAGATTGAAGCGTGAGAGATTTCAGGACTACACCGGCAACGGCACGCCCGTCACGCCGACCTTCCCGGCTGCGGAGATGCAGCGGCGGCTCGATGCGATCCGGGTCCACATGGCGCAGAATGCCATCGATGCGGCGCTGTTCACCTCGTATCACTGCATCAACTATTATTCCGACTTCCTGTTCTGCCAGTTCGGGCGCCGTTACGGGTTTCTGGTCGATCACGAGGTCGCCACGTCGATCAGTGCGGGCATCGATGGTGGCCAGCCCTGGCGGCGGACCTTCGGTGGCCGGAACATCACCTACACGGACTGGCAGAAGGACAATTACTTCGAGGCGATCCGCAAGCTGACCGGTGGCGTGACGCGGCTGGGGATCGAGTTCGACCACATCACGATCGACACGCTCGCGCTGCTGAAGGCCGCGTTTCCCGACATGGAATTCGTCGATATTGCCGGCCCGTCGATGCGGCTTCGGATGATCAAGTCGGCCGAGGAGATCGCGCATATCGAGAAGATGACGCGGATCGCCGATCTCGGGGGTGCCGCCTGCGTGGAGGCGATGGGCGTGGGCGTGCCGGAGCATGAGGTGGCGCTGCACGCGACCGCGACGATGGTGCGGGAGATCGCGAAGGTCTGGCCGGGTGGCGAGCTTCTCGACACCTGGACCTGGTTCCAGTCGGGCCTCAACACCGATGGCGCGCACAACCCGGTGACCAGCCGGCGGATCGCGCGCGGCGACATCCTGTCGCTGAACTGCTTCCCGATGGTGGCGGGGTATTACGTGGCGCTCGAGCGGACGCTCTTCGCCGAGGAGGCCAGCGATGCGCATGTCCGGCTCTGGGAGGTGAACTGCGCGGTGCATGATCGCGGCAAGGCGCTGCTGGTGCCCGGGGCGCGGTGTTCGGACATCGCGAAGGAACTCAACGAGATGTATGCGGCGGAGAACCTGCTGCAGTATCGCTCGTTCGGCTACGGCCATTCCTTCGGGGTGCTCTGCCATTATTACGGGCGGGAAGCCGGCCTCGAGCTGCGCGAGGATTGCGACACCGTGCTCGAGCCGGGGATGGTGGTGTCGATGGAGCCGATGATCACGATCCCGGACCACCTGCCCGGTGCAGGTGGCTACCGCGAGCACGATATCCTCGTGATCGAGGAGGCGGGCAACCGCAATATCACCGGGTTTCCCTACGGGCCGGAGCATCTGATCGTGCGAAAGGGTGCGGCGTGATCTGACCGGAACTCGGCCCGAGGTTTTCGGGGTCGCGGCGTCGAACCACCAACGCTTAAGGGCGGTGCGGCCGCGACTTCGGGTGCCAGCTTCGGGGATTGCCGCTCCGGGGGGCTGTCACAGCCGAAACAACCGTCCCGGCGCGTCGGGAGCAACAGCGGCTCCTGACGCCTGGGCCATATGCCAGGCAAGCGCCTGGTTGCTGGAGATGACCGGCAGCCCGAGGCGGTTTTCAACGTCGTTGATGATGTCGAGCGTGCGCAGATTGGTGCAGGAGAGAAAGACGGCCTGCACTCCGCCGGATCTGCCGACCTCAAGCGCCGCATCGCGGACGGAGACGGGATCGATTCGCGCGACCCGCGCCTCAACCTCCTCGCCGAAGGAAACCGTGGCGGGGACGTCGAAGCCCGCCTGCCGGAATGCGGCGCGGATCGGCTCCGCCACGGTTTCGATATAGGGCGAGACGATGGCCAGGGACGCGACATCGAGTGCCTTCAGCGCCGCGATCGAGGCCGTCAACGGATCGGTCACCCTGCGTGTGGTTGCATGGCTCGCGACGAGGGCGGCCACCCTGTCCGGCCCGATCAGGGTGGCGCCGGAGGTGCAGGCGTAGCCGATCGCGTCGAAAGCCGCGGCCGGAGGCAGAAGTCCGGCCGCGCGCGGCAATTCGGAGGTCATTGTGGCGATCGTGTCGGGTGTCAGCTCGGCGCCGGACGGGATCCGGCTGACGTGGATGGCCACCGCCGGATCGGGGAACAGCCTGCGGAAGTCCTGCTCGATCGTCTCGTCGACCTGAAGCACGATCAGGCCGAGGGTGCCGCGTGTGCCGATCGGACCGGTCAGACGATAGGGATGGGCGGGCATCAGGGGATTTCCGGCAGGTCGGGCGGGGTGCGGGTCGAGAGGAGCTCGGGGCCGTCCGCGCGCAGGACGATGTTCTCTTCGTGAACCATGATCCTGCCCGGCGCGATCCGGGCCCCGGGTTCGAGGGTCAGGACCATTCCCTCACGCAGGACGGTCTGGTCCTTTGCGGTCACGGAGGGCCATTCGGTGAGGGTCAGGCCCAGTCCATGGCCCAGCCGCCCGCCGCCGGGCGTTGCGCCCTGGGCCCGCAGCGCGTCCGTCAGGGTGCGGTGCAGGTCCGAGGCCGTCATGCCCGGTCGGAGGGTCGCCAGCGCCTCTTCCGTCGCGGCGAAGAGGGCGGCGTGCGTCCGGCGTGCAGCGTCGTCGGCACGGCCGATCGCGTAGTTGCGGTCGAAGTCACAGAAATAGCCGTCGCGCACGGCGCCGGTGTCGAGCATCAGGACATCTCCCGCTGCCAGGGGACGTTCGTCCGCCGGCGAGATCACGTCGCCGTAGCCGCCGGGGCCGGCGGCGCCCGCGACGTAGCTGACCCAGTCGGCCCCTTCCTCGAGAAGGGCCATCTGAAAGCGGCGGAATACCTCGGAGAGCGGGCAGCCTTCCCGCGCGAATTGCGGAACCCGCGCGAAGGCGCGATCGGCGACGGCGCAGGTGACGCGGATCTTGTCGATCTCCGGCTCGGACTTGATCTCGCGGGTGCGCTGGACGGTTGCCGTCGCGTCTCGGATCCGGCGCGGCGCGATGCCCTCGGCCATCCGGGTGAAATCTGCCAGCGGCATGCGCAGATGGGTCTCGAGCCCCATCGGGATTCCGACGATGCCGGACTCCGGAACCATGTCCGAGAGCGCGTCGACGAGCAGGCTCATGCCGTCATCGTCCGGATCGGGTGCCTCCCAGGTCCGGATATCCGCGATCCAGCTGCGCTGCATCAGGTCCGCGCCGATGGACGGGATGATGGCGACAGGCGCGCCCTTGGCGGGGACGACCACGAACCAGGGCCGCGCCGGGCTTTCCCAGAAGCGGGTGAGAAAGCCGGTCACGTAGAAGACATCCGCCGGCATCGTCAGAAGGAGCGCGTCCTGTTCCGCCTTCACCATTTCGGCCTGAAGGCGTGTGACACGCGCGCGGTATTCCGCTGCCGGAAAGATCAGGGAGCCCTCAGGCATCTTCGACGCCCTCGCTCAGGATCGCGAGAATGCGGGCTTCGGGGTCCGGCGCGGGGATCCCGGCGAGAAGTGCGGCAATGCCCGCCGCGCCTGACGGCGTGGTCGCGAGACCGCATCCGGCCAGTTCCGTCACGGCCAATGCGGCCTCCTCCTCGGAGATGGTCACGAAGACATCCGCGTCGCGCGCGAGACCGGCCAGGGCGATCATCGACGGGGTCTTGCAGTCGAGCCGGCCCATGGACGAGACAGGGCCTTCCGTCGTCACCGATCGCCCCGCCCTGATGCTCTCGATGAGGGCTGGCGCCGCTTGCGGCTCGACCACGAAAATCGTCGGAGCGTCTCCCCAGGCCGCGCGGGCATGCGCCGCGACGGCAGCGGCAAGGCCCCCGACACCGGCTTGCAGCAGGATGTGCGTCGGGAGGTCTGTCGAGTTGGGCGACGGCCTCGGCTGCAAGCTGCAGATAGCCCTCCATGACCCGGACCGGGAGCTCCTCGTAACCGGGCCAGGAGCTGTCCGAGAGCAGGGTGCCGCCTCCGGCATCGGCGGCGGCCTGCGCCGCTTCCATGCTGTCTTCGTAGGTCGCACCGGCCCGGACGACATCGGCACCTTTCTCGCGCAGCCGGGCGGCGAAGGCCTCGGGCACCGTCTCCGCCAGATAGATCACCGCGCGTGCCCCGAACAGCCGGGCGCCGGCGGCGACCGAGAGCCCGTGGTTGCCGGCGCTGGCGGCCACGAAACTCCGGCCGACAAGCGCGTGCGACCAGTCGTCGTTCTTCACGCTTTTCCGCGCCTGCCTTGCGATCACGTAGGCGGCGCCCAGGGCCTTGAAGCTGCCGAGGCCCATGCGGGCGCGTTCGTCCTTCACATGAAGGCGGGCGACACCGATCCGATCCGCGAGACCGGCAAGCTCCACCAACGGCGTCGGCGCATGCGCCGGACACAGCGCCAGAAGCCGCCCGACCTCATGGGCTTCGGCGAGCGGATACCGATGCATGTCGGGCAATCCGGTGCCGCGAAACGGGTTCGCAATCATGTCCTGCATGGCCGGCATTCTCCCGATGCGGACCCGGCCTGTCAGCGGGCTTCCCGGTTGGCCGGGATGTGGTACCCGGCAGTCTAGCCGTCTGAAGTGCTCTGCATAGGCCCTTTGGGCGATATCGGCCAAAGGGTTGGCAATACGTCGAGACGACCCGGGTTTGCGGACAAAGCCAAGGGTAGTCGTTTCCGCCCGGGCTGACAGGCTCAGCGGTCGGTGGAGATCAGCATCGCGATCGGCCGGGTCTGGGCGGCGACGCGGGCCTTCAGGGTATCGAGCGTCATGTCCTCGCTCTTCACGAACTCGACGAACATCTGGTTGAGGTTGTTGAACAGGACCTCGCCGAGGACGGGAGCGGCGAGGTCGGGCCTTATCTCGCCGCGCCTCTGGAGGGCTGCGATCAGATCGGTGACCTGCGCGACCAGCAAGGCATCGAGCTCGCTGTAGCGACGCCCGTTCGGCGTCCCGGGTGCCTCGATCGACAGGGCCATCGCCATCCGCCACATCTCCTTGGAGAGATATTCCAGCGAGTGGTCGTAGTACTGGCTGATCAGGGCGAGGAGGGCGGTATCGACACCGGCAGGCGGGTCGGCCACGATCGCGGCACCGGCCTCGAGCACTTCCTGCACTTCCATCGCGACCGTCGCGATCAGGATGTCGCCCTTGGTCCGGTAGTAGTTGTAGATCGTGCCCACCGAGACCTCGGCCATCTCGGCGAGATCCTCGATCCGGACCGATCGATATCCTTCTGCCCGAAATTGCGTCACAGCGGCGCCGAGAATGCGCTTTTCGCGGTCCGCCTTCTGTTTTTCGCGCAGTCCGGACATGGGGGGCCTTCGAAGGAATTGGCGGGGCTCGAGAATTAGTGTTGACTGCAAACTTGAATGACTTCAACTTTTTTCGGGAAGTGTCGCGCAAGGCACGGCCGATCGACGCCAACCAGGAGATCCGACATGAACCGACTGCTTCTCGGCACCGCCGCCTTCGTGGCGGCTTCCTTTCCCGCGCTGGCGCAGGAGGAACTCAATGCGCTGGTCTGGTGCGACCATACCGACCCCGCCCTGATCGAACCTTTCGAGATCGCCAACGACGTGACGGTGAACCTGCGCGAATACGAGGGGACCGGAGCCGCCTTCGCGATGCTCGAGCAGTCCCGCCCCGGCGACTGGGACGTGCTCGTGATCGACGGGATCGACGTCTTCCGGGCGGTCGAGGCCGGGCTTCTGGCGCCCTTGCCCGAGGATCAGCTGCCGGTCGCCGATTTCTTCCCCGAAGTCGTGATGGCCGACAACAACACGGTCGATGGGGTGACTTACGCGGTGACCGAGAAATTCGGCTACAACACCATCTCGTTCAATTCCGAGAAGGTCGATGCCGCCGACATGAACGATCTGGCGACGGTCTGGTCGGACAAGTATGCCGGCCGCATCAGCATCTACGACTACTACCTTCCGGTGATCGGGCTCGCGGCGATTGCCGGCGGGATCGACACGGCGGCGATCGGCGCCGGCGATCTCGAGACCGTCGGTGCGACTCTGTCGACGATGCGCGCGAACGCCGCTTCGGTCGCCGGGGTGGTGGCGGCGCAGACGGCGCTGGCCACCGGGGAGGTCGATATCGTGGTCGGTGGCGGCGAATGGCTGACGGCGGTTCTCGCGGAAGAGCAGCCCGAACTGACCTGGACCATTCCCGAGCAGGGCGCTGTCCGGTGGGCCCAGTCGATCGCTGTGCTCGCGGACAGCGAGAAGCCGGAGCTCGCACTCGAATTCGTGAAATACATCACCAGCCCCGAAGGCCAGGCCCGGCTCGCGACCTCGTCGTGCTTCTGGGGGATGCCGGCGAACGCGAAGGCGGGCGAGCATCTGACCGACGCGCAGAAGGAGGTCCTGCGCTGGGACGATCAGGCCGACTACCTGGCGCGAACCCAGCTCTACCCCGCGCCTGACAGCGACCTCGACGCGGCGATGCAGGATCTGTGGCTGGAAACGCTGCAGCAGTGATGCCGGCGCGCGGCTCTCCTGCGGGCTGGGGCTTCGTCGCCCCGGCTCTGCTCTGGACCGTCGTGTTCTTCGTGGTGCCCTTCGTGGTGATGGGCGCGATGAGCCTCGCCACGCTCGAGGGGCGCACACTGGTCTGGGGGCTGTCGCTCGCGAATTATGCCGAGCTGGTCCAGAAGCCCTATCTCTGGCGGGCCGTGGTGGTGTCGCTCGAGATCACGCTGACGGTGACTGTCGTCTCGATCGTCCTGGCCTATCCGCTGGCCTGGATCATCGCCTTTCGCGTGCCGCCGCGCTGGCAGCGGCTGGTGCTGGTGCTCGCGATCCTGCCGTTCTGGACCTCCTATGTGGTGCGCTCCTACGCTTGGCTGCTGGTGCTCTCGCGCGAAGGTGTGGTGAACCAGACGCTGACGGGTCTGGGTCTGATCGCCGACCCGGTCACGCTCGCCAATACGCGCTTCGCGACCGTGACCGGCTTCGTCCATTTCTTCGTGATGCTGCTGACGCTGACCATCTACGCCAACCTGATCCAGCTGTCGCCGAACTACCGGCGCGCGGCGATGGATCTCGGGGCCAGCGCCTTCCAGACCTTCCGCCATGTGATCCTGCCCCTGACGCTTCCGGGTGTGGTGACCGGGGCCTTCCTGACCTTCGTGCTCTGCATCGGCGATTACGTCACGCCGCAGATCCTCGGCGGCAATACCGAGCTGACGGTGCCGCAGGTGATCATGGTGCAACTCGGGCGCCGGGCGGATTTCCCGCTGGCCGCAGCACTCGCGATCGTGCTGATGGGCATCGTCGCACTGGCCTATCTCGCCTGCGCCCGCTGGCTGAGGCTCGACCGGCTGTGATGCGTCCGCTGTCCTGGCTCTATCTCGCGGCTGCCTTCGGCTTCATCTATCTGCCGGTCGGGACGCTGATCCTGTTCTCGTTCCAGGATGGCGGGCTGCCGGTGCCGCCTTTCGAGGGGCTCTCGCTCCGGTGGTATGCCGACATCCTGAACGACGGCGATGTGATGACCGCGCTCGGTAACTCGCTCTCGGTTGCCGTGGTTTCGGCTGGCCTCGCGGTGATCCTGGGCTTTCTCGCGGCCTACGGGCTCGCGCGGCACGTGCTTCCGGGATCGGCGCTGTTGCGCGGGCTGCTGATCGCGCCCCTGACGGTGAGCTATCTTGTCATCGGACTGGGCCTGCTGGTGGTGATCCAGCGGACCGGGCTGGGCCTGTCGCTGGTCACGGCGGGGATCGGCCATGTGGTCATCAACCTGCCGCTCGCCTTTGCGATCATCTATGCGTCGATGGGCGCGCAGCAGCAGAGCGCCGAGCGCGCGGCCCGCGATCTCGGTGCGACCGAGGCGCGGGTGATCCTGCTGGTCACGGTGCCGATGCTGGCGCCCTCCATCGCCGCGGCGTTCTTCCTGTCGGTGACGCTGAGCTGGGACGAGTTCATCATTGCCTTCCTGCTGACACGCTTCGATGTGACGCTGCCCGTCGAGATCTGGTCGATGCTGCGATCGGGGCTCTCGCCGCGGCTCAACGCCGTGGGCAGCCTCGTCTTTCTCGTCTCCGTGGCCGTGGTCCTGATCCTCGAGCTCGTCGTCTTTCGCAAGCGCAGGCCATGACGGCTCCCGTCACCCTGATCGGGCTCGATCACCGGTTCGGCGACTTCCATGCCCTCAAGGGCGTCGATCTCGAGATCGAGGCGGGCGAATACGTCGCGCTTCTGGGCCCGTCCGGCTGCGGCAAGACCACGCTGCTGTCGGTGCTCGGCGGGTTCATCACGCCGAGCGCGGGACAGGTTCTGATCGGCGGGCGTGACATGACCCGTGTTCCGCCGGCCCGGCGACCGACGACGACGATGTTTCAGGACTATGCCCTCTTTCCGCACATGACGCTGCGCGACAACGTGGCCTTCGGTTTGCGCATGGCGGGGATGCGGCGGAGCGACCGGCATGCAAGGGCGGAGGCGCAGCTGGCGATGGTCGGGCTTGCCGGAGCCGCGCACAAGCGACCGCACGAGATCTCCGGCGGGCAGCGACAGCGGGTCGCCCTTGCCCGGGCCCTGGCGATCGAGCCCGATGTCCTTCTCCTGGACGAGCCTCTCGGCGCGCTCGACCTCAAGCTCCGCCGATCCATGCAGGACGAATTGAAGGCGATCCAGCAGCAGGTCGGCACCACCTTCATCCACGTCACCCATGATCAGGAAGAGGCGATGGCGATCGCCGACCGCATCGTGGTGATGAACGCCGGGCGGATCGAGGATCAGGGCCCGCCGGCCCGGATCTACCGCGAACCGGCCACGCTCTTCGCGGCCGATTTCATGGGCGAGATGAACCATATTCCGGCCGAAGGCGACGGCTCGTTCGCCAGCACGCCGCTGGGCCGCCTGCCGCTTCCCGCCGCATGGCCGGGAAAGCTCGTGATCTGCATCCGGCCCGAAGCACTGCATGAAGGGCCCGGCGCCGTTGGGCTCGGGAGCGCCCGGGTTCGGGATGCGGCCTTCTTCGGGACCCATGTCCGGGCGCATCTAATCCCCGAGGCAGCGCCGGGCGTCGTGCTGACGGCGCATCTTCCGCCCGACCGCTTGCCTGCGCCCGGCGAAACGCTGATCCTTTCCGTCGAGCCCGACGCGATCCGGGTGTTTCCGGCAGGAGACTCGCGATGAAGCACGCGAAGCCCGAAGACTGGTATGCGACGCAACGGGTGGGCGACGGCGTCACCCTGATCTCGGAGCCCTTCATCCACGAATTCTACCGCTGCAATTGCTGGCATGTCCGGGGCCGCGACCGCGACATGCTGGTGGACAGCGGCATGGGCGTGGTGTCGCTGCGTGATTGGGTGCCGCTGGTCACCGAACGGGAGCTGACCGCCGTGGCGAGCCACACCCATTTCGATCACATCGGCTGCCACCACGAATTCGATGATCGGGCCGTGCACCGCGCCGAGGCGGCGATCCTCGCGGCCCCGACGCGCGATGCGATCCTTGCAGGATACGTGGCGGACGAGATTTTCGATCTCCTGCCGCCGGAGCCTTTCGTCTCGCGCGCCTACACTGTCCGTCCGGCACCGGCGACGCGGCTTCTGGAGGACGGAGATGTCATCGATCTCGGGGACCGCCATTTCGAGGTGATCCACACCCCCGGCCATTCTCCCGGCGGCATCGCGCTCTGGGAGGCGGCGACGGGCACCCTGTTCTCGGGCGATATCGTCTATGACGGGCCGCTGATCGAAGACACCTACCACTCGGACGCCACGGATTACCTGCGCTCGATGGAGCGGCTGCTCGAACTTCCCGTCAGCACGGTGCATGGCGGGCATTTCCCGAGTTACGACGGCGCGCGGCACAGGCAGATCATCCGCGCCTGGCTGGAGGCGAAGGACCGGGCGTAGGTCTCGAGTGCTCTCGGAAAGGCCCCAAACGGCAGCGCACATGCGCCTCCGGATCGCTTGAGGCCTTTCGGATCAGACCTCCTCGGGCACCATGTCGATCGCGCCGCAGGGGCATTCGGCCGCGCAGATGCCGCAGCCCTTGCAATAGTCGAGATTGAACTCGAAGCGGTTGCCGGGGCCGAGCTTGATTACGGCGTTGTCCGGGCAGACGCCGTAGCAATTGTCGCATTCGAAGCAGTTGCCGCAACTGAGGCAGCGCCGCGCCTCGAAGAGCGCCGTATCCTCCGCGAGCCCGGCCTGCACCTCGTCGAAGCTCGACACGCGGCGCGCGAGGTCGAGTTGGGTTTGGACCGATTTCGGCGCGTCGGTGTAGTACCACGTGTTGAGGCGGTCGAATTCGGCCACCTGCTTCTCCGGCCGCGGGCCGAGCGTCTCGCCGCGCAGCCAGGCGTCGATGTGCCGCGCCGCGCGCTTCGCCTGGCCGATGGCCACCGTCACGTTCCGCTCGCCCGGCGACATGTCGCCGCCGCAGAAGAGGCCGGGATGGGCCGTCATCTGGGTCTCGGGATCGGTCATCACGACGCCGTCCTGCACGACGATGTCCTCGACGCTGCCCAGAAGCGAGAGATCGACCTCCTGACCGAGCGCCAGAACCAGCGAATCCGCCTCCAGCGTCTCGAATTCGCCGGTCGGCTGCGGCCGGCCTTCGGCGTCGAGTTCCATCTTCTCGATGGTGAGCGTCTGGCCCGCGGCTTCCGTGATCGTGCTCAGCCACTTGACGGTGACGCCCTCCTCCAGCGCCTCCTCCAGCTCGAAATCATGCGCGGGCATGCGCTCGCGGTTGCGGCGGTAGACGATGATCGCGTCCGTCGCGCCCAGCCGCCGCGCCGTGCGCGCCACGTCGATCGCCGTGTTGCCGCCGCCATAGACCGCGACGCGGCGCCCGAGCAGCGGCTTGTCCGCGCCCTCCATCGAGCGCAGCACCGAGACCGCGTCGAGAATGCGCGCGCTGTCCTTGGCCGGGATGTAGGCGCGTTTGGCGATATGCGCGCCGACCGCGAGGAACGCCGCGTCCGCCTTTTCGGCCTTCATGCTCGCCGCGATGTCGTCGACCCGTTCGCCGTAGCGGAACGTCACCCCCATGTCCGCGATGCGCGCGACCTCGGCGTCCAGCACGTCGCGCGGCATGCGGTATTTCGGGATGCCGTAGCGCATCATGCCGCCGGGCGCGTCGCCCGCTTCGAGCACGGTGACCGCATGCCCCATCCGGCGCAGATGGTAGGCGGCCGAGAGGCCCGAGGGTCCGGCGCCGACGATCAGGACGTGCTTCCCGGTCTCCTCCGCCGGCGCCTCGAACGCCCAGCCGCGCTTCAGCGCCTCGTCGCCGAGGAACCGCTCCACCGAGTTGATGCCGACCGCCGAGTCGAGCTTCGCGCGGTTACAGACGCTTTCGCAGGTGTGATAGCAGACGCGCCCCATGATCGCGGGCAGCGGATTGTCCCGCGTCAGGTGCCGCCAGGCGGCCTCGTAATCGCCGCTCTCGGCGTGGAACAGCCAGCCCTGGATGTCCTCGCCGGCCGGGCATTCCTTGTTGCAGGGCGGAAGCCGGTCGACATAGACGGGGCGCTCCGTCCGCCACGTTCCGGTCTTGTTCGCGAGCGACGAGCCGGGATCGAGCGTGATCGCGAAGGGCTTTTTCATGGTCATGCCGTGACCTCCTCGTCGAGCAGCCCGAAGCGCTTGATGTTCCGGTCGGCACCGGCCTGAATTCGCGCGACGATGTCGGGGCGGCCCTCGCCCGAGAACAGATGCGCGAAGCGTTTCTGCGGCCTGAGATACTCCTCGACCGGGACGCGGTGGCGGATCTTGGTGACCTCGGTGATCGCGCCGTCCTCCGCCTCGAAGATCGGAAAGATGCCGGTCTCGCGCGCCAGCCGCGCCAGACGGATCGTGTCATGGCTCGCCGAGCCCCAGCCGAGCGGGCAGGGCACGAAGACGTGCAGATACCGCGCGCCGTGCATCGACATGGCCTTCACGACCTTGGCCTCGAGATCGTGCAGGTCCGCCACCGTGGCGGTCGCGACATACGGGATCTCGTGCGCCATCGCGATCAGCGGCACGTTCTTGCCCTTGCCGAACTCGGCGCCGGGCTCCGGCCCGAGCGGCATGGTCGTCGCGGTGCGCGCGGCCGGCGGCGTGGCGGAACTGCGCTGCACGCCGGTGTTCATGTAGCCTTCGTTGTCGTAGCAGATGTAGAGCACGTCGTCGTTGCGGTCGAACATGCCCGAGAGACAGCCGAAGCCGATATCGGTCGTCCCGCCGTCGCCGCCCTGGGCGATCACGCGCGTCACGCTCTGCGCGAGGCCCGCCTTCTGCGCCTTCACCTTGAGCGCGGCGGCCATTCCCGTCCCGACGGCGGCGGCGTTGCCGAAGAGCGAATGCAGCCAGGGAAGCTGCCACGACGTCTCCGGATAGGGCGTCGAGAACACTTCGAGACAGCCCGTGGCGTTCGCCGCGATCAGCTGCCCGTCGGTCGCCCGCAGCGCCGCGTCCACGGCATATCGCGCGCCGAGCGCCTCGCCGCAGCCCTGACAGGCGCGGTGTCCGGAATTGATCGCGTTGTCGCGCGCGGTCGAGGCCTGCACGCTCCGCTCGCTCTCGGGGAGAAGCCGATTGCCGACCGTGAAGGTGCCGGTCTGGTAGAATTTGACTTCCTGGGTCATGCGGCGCTCCTCAGCTCACTTTCGCGGCGACGGTGCCGACATCCCGCAGAAGGTTCTCGGCGATCGGTCCGCTGCGCCGGGTCGATGCTTCGCGGGCGAGGTGCCGGTTGACGATGTCATGGTCGAGATCGAGGAAGGTCAGCGGCTCCAGCGCGTCGCGGATCGCCTCGCGCAGCATCCTCACCAGCGAGCCTTCGGTGATCGCGCGCCCCCCGAGGCCGGCGATCACGGTGTAGCCCTGCAACTGGATGCCCGACAGCGCGAGCCGCACGTCGGTGGACACCACGCCGCCCAACCCCACGGAGAAGCTCTTCTCCAGCACCACGACCCGTTTCGCGCCCTCCAGCGCCGCGCGCACCGCCGCGAGCGGGAACGGCCGGAACGACCGGATCGAGAGCACGCCGATCTTCTCGCCCGCGTCGCGCAGCGCGTCCACGGCCTCCTCCAGCGTGCCGACGACCGAGCCGAGCGCCACGACGATGGTCTCCGCGTCCTCGATGCGGTAGCCGCGCACCAGCCCGCCCGCCGCGCGACCGAAGCCCGCCTCGAACTCGCCGGCGATCTGCGGGATCAGGTCGAGCGCCATATTCTGCTTGGCATGCGCCAGATAGCGCACCTCCATGAACGCCTCCGGCCCCACCATCGCGCCGATGGAGACCGGCTCCGCCGGATCGAGCACCTGGCGCGGCTCGTAGGGCGGCAGGAACGCGTCGACCTGCGCCTGGTCGGGCATGTCGACCTGCTCGTAGGCATGCGTCAGGATGAAGCCGTCCATGCAGACCATCACCGGCATCGACAGCTCCTCGGCGAGCTTGAAGGCCTGGATGTGCAGGTCGAGCGCCTCCTGGTTGCTCTCGGCGAAAAGCTGGATCCAGCCGCAATCGCGCTGGCTCATCGAATCGCTGTGGTCGTTCCAGATGTTGATCGGCGCGCCGATGGCCCGGTTGGCCACCGTCATGACGATCGGCAGACCGAGGCCCGAGGCGTTGTAGACCGCCTCCGCCATGAACAGCAGCCCCTGGCTCGCCGTCGCCGTATAGGTCCGCGCGCCGGTGGCCGAGCTTCCGATCGCCACGCTCATCGCCGCGAACTCGCTCTCGACGTTGATGAACTCGCAGGGCGCGAGGGCCTCGGATTTCACCAGCGCGCCGAGCCCCTCGACGATATGGGTCTGCGGCGAGATGGGGTAGGCGCAGATCACTTCGGGGCGGCAGAGCGCCACGGCCTGGGCGACCGCCTGCGAGCCTTCGATCTGCATCCTCATGGTCTGACCTCCTGCGCGCCGGGCGCGTCCTGCGTCGGCGTGACCCGCACCGAGGCGGCCACATGCTCGAACGCCTCGGTCGCCGCGTCGATGTTGCGCTTGCGCGATGTCGCCGCCGAACTTGTCGCCGATGGCGTGGACCACCGCGTCGAGCGTGACGATGCCGGTCAGGGCCGCCGCGCCGCCGAGCAGAACCGCGTTGGGAAGTGGTCGTCCGAGATGTCGCTTGGCGATCTCCGTCGCCGGGAGCGAGGCGAAATGCGCGTGGGGCAATCGCTGCATAACATCAATGATACCGAGGTCCTCCGGGCTCCGGGCGCTGTTGATCAGCACGTGCCCGTGCGGCTCCAGCCCCTGAAACACATCCACCTGGTGCAGGAGCGTCGGGTCCTGGATGATCAGCAGATCCGGGGCCATCACCGGCTCGCGCGACCGGATCGGCCGGTCGTCGATGCGGCAGAACGAGACGACCGGCGCTCCGGTGCGCTCGGAGCCGAAGCTCGGAACCGCCTGGGCGTGACGGCCCTGCTCGAAGGCCGCGATGGACAGCATTTCCGCCGCCGTGACGACCCCCTGCCCGCCACGTCCATGGATGCGCACCTGGAACATGATCGGTTGCCTCTCTCCCCTTGGTCGGGGGAGACTGCGGCAGAATCACGGGGTATCGCCTTGATGTTGATCAAGGCAGGTCGGGGGCGGTCCGCCGGGACTTGCCGGGCCCGAACGTCGGAAACGGCCGTATTCATCCTGTCTGCATCCCGTACGGAACCCGTACGTACACCGGCCCCGGTACAACACCGGCGGCCGGGCAGGGGTGGCCGGCGCGCCGGGAGGTTCCGGGCGCTGCGGCGAACTGCCTCTTCCCGTGGCGGGATTGAGAACATATAAGGAACATATGGCCCGCAAGACCCTCACCGAGAAACTGGCGATTCTGGCGGATGCCGCGAAATACGATGCGTCCTGCGCGTCGTCGGGTGGCGAGCGGCGCAATTCGCGGGACGGCAAGGGGCTGGGATCGTCGGGGGGCAGCGGGATCTGCCATTCCTACGCGCCGGACGGGCGCTGCATCTCGCTCCTGAAGATCCTGATGACGAATTTCTGCATCTATGACTGCGTCTATTGCGTGAACCGGGCGTCGAGCCGGGTCGAGCGGGCGCGGTTCTCGGTCGAGGAAGTCGTGCGGCTGACCATCGAGTTCTATCGGCGGAACTATATCGAGGGGCTGTTCCTGTCCTCGGGCATCATCCGCTCGCCGGACGACACGATGGCGGACATGGTGCGGATCGCGCAGACGCTGCGCGAGCAGGAGAATTTCCGGGGCTACATCCATCTCAAGACCATTCCTGATGCCGCACCGGAACTGATCGAGGCGGCCGGGCGCTGGGCGGATCGGCTGTCGATCAATGTGGAATTGCCGACGGAGCGGGGGCTCGCGGAGCTGGCGCCGCAGAAATCCGCCCGGGCGATCCGGCAGACGATGGCGGATGTGCGGGTGCGGCGCGAGGCTTCCGCCGAAACGAGCTATCGCGGGAAGCGCGCGCGGCGGTTCGCGCCGGCGGGACAATCGACGCAGATGATCGTCGGAGCGGACGGGGCGGACGACACGCAGATCCTTGCCAATGCATCCCGGCTCTACGCGGCCTACCGGCTCGGCCGGGTCTATTATTCCGGATTCTCGCCGATCCCGGATTCGTCGGCGCGGCTTCCGCTGATCGCACCGCCGCTGCAGCGCGAGCACCGGCTCTATCAGGCGGACTGGCTGATGCGGTTCTACGGCTTCGATGCGAGCGAGCTGACGCCGAAATCGGGGATGCTCGATCTCGACGTCGATCCGAAGCTGGCCTGGGCGCTGGCGCATCGCGCGATGTTTCCGGTCGATGTGAACCGGGCGGACCGGGAGCTGCTCTTGCGGGTGCCGGGGTTCGGAACCCGTTCGGTCGGGCGGATCCTCGCCGCACGGCGGCACCGGACGGTGCGCTACGAGGATCTGGTGCGGATCGGCTGCAACCTGCGCAATGCGCAGCCCTTCATCTCGCTCCCCGGCTGGACACCGCGCGCGCTGCCAGACGACGTGCGGTTGCGTCAGCGCTTCGCGCCTCCGCCAGAGCAGCTGAGCCTGTTCTGATGCGGCGGATCTGCCTGCCGATGATCGGGACAGTTGCGGCCTGGCGCGTCGAGGCGCGCAAGCTCGCGCTGGCTGGCGTGCCGGCGGATGCGGTGTCCTGGAGTGTGGGGGACGCCGCGCCCGATCTGTTCGACGGCGGCGCGCAGATCACGGGCACGGGTCCATCGCCCCTGCGGGTTCCGCGGGAGGCCGTGACGGCGCTGGAAACGGCGCTTTGTCACAATGATCCGGAGCGGTTTTCGCGGGCCTATGCCGTGCTCCTGCGTCTCGGCAACGGGCAGTTGCGCTGGGGGGACCGGTCGGACCCGGCGCTGCACCGGCTTCTCCGCCAGGAAAAGGCGGTGCGGCGGGACATCCACAAGATGCATGCCTTCGTCCGCTTTCGCGAGCTGCCCCGTCCCGGGCCGGGCACGGGGCGGCGGGCCTTCGCGGCCTGGTTCGAACCGGATCATTTCATCACGGAGGCCGCGAGCCCGTTCTTCGCGCGGCGCTTCGGCGACATGGACTGGGCGATCGCGACGCCGCATGTCACGGCGCGGTTCATCGACGGTCGGCTGACCCATGACGTGACCGGTGACGTGGTGCCGCCGCCGCAGGATGCGACCGAGGACCTCTGGCGGACCTATTTCGCCAGCATCTTCAACCCGGCCCGTCTGATGGTCTCGGCGATGACGTCGGAAATGCCGCGCAAATACTGGAAGAACCTGCCGGAGGCCCGGCTGGTGCCGGAGTTGATCCGCTCCGCACCCGACCGGGCGCGGGCGATGCAGGCGGCTCTCCCCTCGCACCCCCCGGCGCATCTGGCGCGCCTTGTGCCGGCACCGCGCGCAAGAGCCCCGGATCGGTTCGCACGATCTCAAGGCGGCGCTCGATGCCTGCCGCCGCTGCCCGATCGGAACCTGTGCGACGCAAGGTGTGGCGGGCGAGGGTCCACGGGATGCGCGCGTGATGATCGTCGGCGAGCAGCCCGGCGAGCGGGAGGATCTTGCGGGCCGCCCCTTTGTCGGACCGGCGGGCGAGATCTTCGATGCCTGCGCGCGGGAAGCCGGACTCGCGCGGTCGGCCTGCTACCTGACCAATGCCGTGAAGCATTTCAAGTTCCGGATCCGCGGCAAGCGGCGGCTGCACCAGCGCCCCGATGCCGGCGAGGTCGAGGCCTGCCGGTGGTGGCTCGAACTTGAGCTGAAGACGGTGCGGCCCGCGCTGATCGTCGCGATGGGGGCGACGGCGGCGTTGTCGGTGACGGGCGACGGCTCGGGCATTCTGGCGCGTCGCGGCAGAGTGGAACGGGCGGGGGGAACGCCGGTGCTGATCACGCTGCATCCGGCGCATGTGCTGCGGATCCCCGATCCGGCGGCCCGGGCCGGGGCGCGGGCGGCACTGACCGGCGATCTGCGCCGGGTGGCGGACTGGCTGGCGCGGGAGGAGGAGGTGCGGGCCTCGGCGTGAGGCGAGGAATGCGGTGGCCCGGACGCGGTGGCAGGCAAGATCCGCGTCCTTCGGATCGCGGGCGTGGCATCGGCGGGCAGACCATGGCGCAATCGAAAGGTTTTCCGCGCTTTTTCCGGGTCGGGATCGGGGGAAACGGGCGTGCCGGCATGTTCCTGCTGAGCGGCACCGGCGATCGGCAAGTCTCGCTTCGGTTGCGTCTTGCCCTTTCCCGGCAAATCGCTAACGTCTCCCTCCGCGCGTTGTCAGCACGTTGCGGGCGATGCAACGAGACGGATAACATCATGAAACTCAGCATGGAGCGCAGCGCCCTTCTTCGGGCCATGGGACGGGCGCAATCCGTGGTCGAGCGGCGCAACACGATCCCGATCCTCGGCAATGTGCTGATGGAGGCGGAGGGCGAAACGGTCTCGTTCCGGGCGACCGATCTCGACATCGAGGTGGTGGACCGCTCGCGGGCGATGGTGTCGCGGGCGGGGGCGAGCACGGTGTCGGCGCACACGCTGCACGAGATCGTCCGCAAGCTGCCGGACGGGGCGATGGTCGAGCTCGACGATGACGGGCTGAACGGGCGGCTCGAGGTGCGGGCCGGGCGGTCGCATTTCAGCCTCGCGACGCTGCCGCGAGAGGATTTCCCGATCATGGCCACGTCGGAATACAGCGCGAATTTCGGCTGCGGGGCGCCGGTATTGCGGCGGCTGTTCGACAAGGCGAAGTTCGCGATCTCGACCGAGGAGACGCGCTACTATCTCAACGGCGTCTACATGCACGAGGCCAAGACGGCGAACGGGGCGGTGCTGCGCTGCGTGGCGACGGACGGGCATCGACTGGCGCAGATCGATGCGGAGCTGCCGAAGGATGCGGCGGGGCTGCCCGGGGTGATCGTGCCGCGCAAGACCGTGGGGGAACTTCGCAAGCTTCTGGACGACGACGACATGACGATCGCGGTGTCGGTTTCCGAGACCAAGATCCGCTTCGCGACGCCGGAGGTGACGCTGACCTCGAAGGTGATCGACGGGACCTTCCCGGATTATGCCCGGGTGATCCCGACCGGCAATACGCGCCGGCTCGAGGTCGATGCGGTGGAATTCGCGCAGGCGGTGGACCGGGTCGCGACGGTATCTTCGGAGCGGTCGCGGGCGGTGAAGCTCTCGCTCGACGAGGACCGGCTGATCCTGTCGGTCAACGCGCCCGATAGCGGGGCGGCGGACGAGGAGCTGGCGGTAGCCTATTCCGACGAGCCCCTGGAGATCGGGTTCAACGCGAAGTACCTGCTCGAGATCGCCGGGCAGGTGGACCGGGAGAACGCGGTCTTCCTGTTCAATTCGCCGGCGGAACCGACGCTGATGCGCGAGGGCAACGACGAGACGGCGGTCTATGTCGTGATGCCGATGCGGGTCTGATCCCTCGTTCGCGGACCGTGCGCGCAGGGTTTTTGCGACGTGATACATCTATCAAGTCCTTGATTTCAAAAGCGCCCGCGAATCGATTTTGTGTGCGCGCGGTGCGCCCATCCGGCTCGATGTGCCCGCATTGCACGGCGTCGGGCGTGCCCCGAACGGTCGGGGTTGCTCGAAGAGGGCGTAGCCCGGACAGGCGTGTCTGCCTCCGGTGCAGGACTATCAGGGGCAGGAGCGCTGGAGGCGCGGCTCCGGGAAGGCCCGCGCGAGGTTGCTGCGGCGCGGCCTGCGGATCGACCGTGGGGAGCATGGGCGGGCGGGCGCGATGAGCGGGCTGCGCGTCACCCGGCTGCGGCTGTCGCATTTCCGCTCGCATCGCAGCGCCGATCTGGAGTTCGACGGGCGGCCGGTGGCGGTGTTCGGGCCGAACGGGGCGGGCAAGACCAACCTGATCGAGGCGATCTCGTTGCTCTCGCCAGGCCGGGGGCTGCGCCGGGCGGCGGCGCCGGAGATGGCGCGCCAGCCCGAGGGCATCGGCTGGAAGGTGGCCGCGGAGGTCGCGGCTCCTGACGGGCTGCACGAGATCGAGACCCGAAGCGAGGGCGCCTCGCGTCAGGTGCGGATCGACGGCAAGGCCGCTTCGCAGACGGCGCTGGGGCGCGTGATGCGGCTTCTGTGGCTCACGCCGGCGATGGACCGGCTCTGGATGGAGGGACCCGGCGAGCGGCGGCGGTTTCTCGACCGGATCGCGCTCAGCCTCGACCCCGGCCATGCCGAGGCGGCGCTGGGCTACGAGCGGCCGCTGCGCGAGCGCAACCGGCTGCTGCGCGACGGCATCGCGGATGCGGGCTGGCTTTCGGCGCTGGAACGGCAGATGGCCGAGGCGGGGGCGCAGCTTCATGCCGGGCGGGCGGCCGCCGTGGCGCGACTGGCAGGGGCCATGCCGCCGGAGGCGTTTCCGCGCGCCGATCTCACTCTGGCCTCCGAGGGGCCGCGCGATGCGGCGGGGCTGGAGGCGGAGTTGCGGGCCGGGCGGTCGCGGGACCGGGCGGCGGGGAGGAGCCTCTCGGGACCGCATCGTGACGATCTCGAGGCGGTCTATGCGGCGAAGGCGATGCCGGCGGCCCTCTGCTCGACGGGCGAGCAGAAGGCGCTGCTGGTGAGCCTGGTGCTCGCCAATGCGCGGGCGGTCTCGGAGGATTTCGGCGCGCCGCCGCTCCTCTTGCTCGACGAGGTCGCCGCGCATCTCGACGCGGGGCGGCGGGCGGCGCTGATCGATGCGGTTTGCGGGCTGGGCGCGCAGGCCTTCCTGACCGGGACCGATGCGGGTCTGTTCGATGCGCTGGGCGCGCGCGGTGCGCGGCTCGAGGTGGCGGAAGCCGAAGCGGGGTCGCAGATCCGGGGCGGGGTGGGGCCGTCCGGGGACGAGGCGCCTTCAACAGACTGAAGCGGTGGCGGAAAAGGCGTTCCGTCGGAGGGCGAAATCAGGGCTTGCGCAGGTTCGGTCGGCGCGGCGCCGATGGCATCCGCAGTGCGCGGCGACGTAATTTGACGCAAGGCATTAACACTCTGAATTGAAATGGATTTCTCTTGCGGAAAGGGTGATTCGAAAGCGTGACAATCCGACCCTGACCGGATAGGATGCGGGACACGCAAAAAGGACGCTTTCCGCATGGCCGATCCCGCCCGCATTCCCGAAGAATATGGCGCCGATTCCATCAAGGTTCTCAGGGGACTGGAGGCCGTGCGCAAGCGGCCGGGGATGTATATCGGTGATACCGATGACGGCTCGGGCCTGCACCATATGGTCTACGAGGTCGTCGACAACGGCATCGACGAGGCGCTGGCCGGACATGCGGATACCGTGACGGTCACGATCCACGCCGATCATTCGGTGAGCGTATCGGACAACGGCCGCGGGATCCCGGTGGGCATCCACGAGGAGGAAGGGGTTTCGGCCGCCGAGGTCATCATGACCCAGCTTCATGCCGGCGGGTAAGTTCGACCAGAATTCCTACAAGGTCTCGGGCGGCCTGCACGGGGTCGGGGTCTCGGTGGTGAACGCGCTGTCGGACTGGCTGGAGCTGCGGGTCTGGCGCGATGGCAAGGAGCATTTCGCCCGTTTCGAGCATGGCGACACCGTCGAGCATCTGCGGGTCGTCGGGCCGGCGGAGGGGCGCAAGGGCACCGAGGTGCGGTTTCTCGCCTCGACGGACACGTTCTCGAACCTCGATTACGTGTTCAAGACGCTCGAGCACCGGCTGCGCGAACTCGCGTTCCTCAATTCCGGCGTGCGGATCACCCTGCGCGACGAGCGACCCGTGGAACCGCTGGAGGTCGCGCTGGCCTATGAGGGCGGGGTGCGCGAATTCGTGCGCTATCTCGACCGCTCGAAGGCGTCGCTGATCCCCGATCCGATCTTCATCACCGGCGAACGCGACGGCATCAGTATCGAGGTCGCGATGTGGTGGAACGACAGCTACCACGAGAACGTGCTGCCCTTCACCAACAACATCCCGCAGCGCGACGGCGGCACCCATATGGCGGGCTTTCGCGGCGCACTGACCCGGACCATCAACAGCTATGCCGGCTCGAGCGGGATCGCGCGGAAGGAGAAGGTGACGCTGTCGGGGGACGATGCCCGCGAGGGCCTGACCTGCGTGTTGTCGGTCAAGGTGCCCGATCCGAAATTCTCGAGCCAGACCAAGGACAAGCTGGTGTCCTCGGAGGTGCGTCCGGCGGTCGAGGGGCTGTTGAACGAGAAGCTCTCGGAATGGTTCGAGGAGAATCCGGCCGAGGCGCGGATCGTCGTGGGCAAGATCGTGGAAGCCGCAATCGCCCGGGAGGCGGCGCGCAAGGCCCGCGACCTGACCCGGCGCAAGACGGCGATGGACGTGGCGAACCTGCCCGGCAAGCTCGCCGATTGCCAGGAGAAGGATCCGTCGAAATCGGAGATCTTCCTCGTGGAGGGCGACAGCGCGGGCGGCTCCGCCAAGCAGGGGCGCAGCCGGCAGAACCAGGCCGTGCTGCCGCTCCGGGGCAAGATCCTCAACGTCGAGCGGGCGCGCTTCGACCGGATGCTGACCTCGAACGAGATCGGCACGCTGATCACAGCACTCGGGACCGGGATCGGGCGCGACGAGTTCGATCTGTCGAAGCTGCGCTACCACAAGGTCGTCATCATGACCGACGCGGATGTGGACGGCGCGCATATCCGCACGCTGCTGCTGACGTTCTTCTTCCGGCAGATGCCGCAGCTGATCGAGGAGGGGCATCTCTACATCGCGCAGCCGCCGCTCTTCAAGGTCGCGCGGGGCAAGTCGGAAGTCTACCTCAAGGACCAGCCGGCGCTCGACGATTACCTGATCGAGCAGGGGCTCGACGGGGCGTCGCTGCGGCTCGGCTCGGGCGAGGTGCTGTCGGGGGCCGATCTCGCGCGGGTGGTCGTCGAGGCGCGGCAGGCGCGGGCGGCGCTGGCGGCGTTTCCGACGCTCTATCCGCGGCCCATTCTCGAACAGGCGGCGATCGCAGGTGCCTTGGTGGCGGGCCAGCTCGACGGTGACCCGCAGGGTACCGCCGATCAGGTCGCGGTGCGGCTCGACCGGATCGCGGCGGAATACGAGCGCGGCTGGCAGGGGCGCACGACCCAGGATCGGGGGCTCAGGCTCTGGCGCACGCTGCGCGGGGTGGAGGAGGTTCGCGTGCTCGACGGGCCGATCCTGCGCTCGGGCGAGGCGCGGCGACTCGGCGCGCTGACGGATGCGCTGCAGGAGATCTATTCCGATGATGCCGTGCTGGTGCGGCGCGAGCGCGAGCTGGCGGTGCACGGGCCGAGCGATCTCCTCGATGCGGTGATCGCGGAGGGCGAGAAGGGGCTGAGCCTGCAGCGCTACAAGGGGCTCGGCGAGATGAACCCCGAGCAGCTCTGGGAGACGACCCTCGATCCGGAGGCGCGCACGCTCCTGCAGGTCCGCGTCGACCAGTTCGACGAGGCCGACCAGGTCTTCACGCGGCTGATGGGCGACGAGGTCGAGCCGCGGCGGGAATTCATCCAGAGCAATGCGCTGAACGTCGAGAACCTGGATGCGTGAGGGGGTGTAGCGCGACCTGAACTCCCCCGGCTCCATGCAGGAACGCATTGGCAGTCGTGGAGGCTGTCGAGATACGGGCGGAGGCGTTCCGGACCGGCGGGTAGGGCTCCGGTTGTAATTCGCAATATGGCCGAATGATACGGCGTTCAGCTTGCGCGTTGTCATCAATGCGACGCGCGGCGTTCACGCGAAAGGCCATAGGTCTGCACAAGGGGTATCGGATCCTTGAATTGACCTTCGAGACAGATTGCCTCAATAATTTAGGAGATATCTTCCGGCTTTGGGGCTTTTCCGGCAGTTAGCAGGCGTTCTTCATGGTCGCCTCCAGCAGATCCAAATGGGACTGCGGCTTTCCGAAGAGGTATCCTTGGCCCTGCTCGCACCCGATGGACCGAAGGAAGTCACATTGTTGCTTCGTCTCGATTCCTTCGCAGATCAATGGCAGGTCCAGCTCCCGGGCGAGCATCATGATCGATTTCAGGATCGCCTGGTTCTTGTCACCAGGTTGGAGCTTGCGGACGAACATCTGGTCGGCCTTGATCTTGTCGAGCGGGAAGTTGGCCAGATAGCCGAACGACGAGAAACCGGACCCGAAATCGTCCAGCGCCAGCGATATGCCCATGGCGCGCAGGTCGTGCAATGTCTCCCGAATTTCGCCGGACCCTTCCACGAACAGGGATTCGGTGATCTCGAGGTGGAGACGTTTCGCCGGCAGTCCCGCTGACTCCAACGCCTTCTTCGCCTCGGCGATGACGTCGCCCCTCTGGAACTGGACCGGCGAGACGTTGACGGCGACCGTCATCTCCTCCGGCCACTGGACGGCGTCTTCGCACGCCTTGTTCAGGACCCAGCGGCCGAGTTCTTCGATGAAGCCACTGGTCTCGGCGATCTCGATGAAATCTCCGGGCGAGACCATGCCCATCGTGGGATGACGCCAGCGTACCAACGCCTCGGCGCCGATGATCTTCAGGTCGGACAGGCGGACCTGGGGTTGATAGGCCACGAAGAACTGGTCGTTTCTGAGCGCGGACCAAAGAGACCGCTCGATGCGCCGCGCCTTCTCCTGGCGAATGGACGAGCCGGGATCGAATGATCTGACGGCGTCACCGAAGACCTTCCGCGCCTCGTCGAGCGCCTGCTCGGCGTTATTCAGGGTGATTTCCGTTCCCCGACCCAAAGACTGTTCATGGAAGGAGAGGCCGACATGGACTCCGACCCGCGCCGTCGACCTTTCGGACTCGTAGGGTTCGCAGATGGCGGCGACCAGGATGCGCCCGATCTCCGCAGCCTCGTTCAGATCTACCGGACGCGCGGAATGGACAGCGAAGACGTCGCTGCCGAGGCGCGCCACGGAGCCGAAGCGGTCGTCGCAACCGTTGATGCGCTGGACAATGCACTGCAGGACGGCGTCGCCGGCGTCGCGGCCGAGCGTGAGGTTCACCGTCTTGAAGCCGCGCAGCTTCAGGGCGAAGACGACCACGGCCTTTCCGCTGTCGTCCGGCCGGCAGGCGTCAAGACTTCTCAGGAACTCGGCGCGCCGCAATGCGCCGGTCAGTTCGTCGTATTTCGAGACCTGGACTAGTGACGCCTCCCGCTCCCTTCGGTCCGTCACGTCCCTGGCTGTGACGCAGATGATGCAGCCTTCATCGACCTTGCCGCCCGTCGACCGTGCGGGAAGCGGAAGTATCGAGGGGACGATGTGGTATTCCACGATCCGGATCTCGCCGCAGAGTTCGATGGTCAGGTCCGCGTGTCCTGGGTCCACCCAATGACCAGACCGCGCATCCGACATGTTGCGCCGGATATCCGTGAGCAGAGCGGGCGGAAGCTCCAGATCACCACCATCGTCGGAGCTTGCCTCCGGCGGGCCCCCGAAGAGCTGAATGGCCCGCCGGCTCGCGTTCACGATCCGATAGTCCTCGTCGATGAGCAGAATGGCGTCCGTGCTGTCCTCGAACACCTGGCGCAGCATTTTCTGGCTGAAGCTCTTCTCGAGCTGGGCGAAGTCGAGCAACCAGCTCAGGACGCGCAGTTGCTGAAAGATCATTCCGAGGGCGAGACTCGCGATGATGAGATGCAGGGTCGCTGTGGGTACGACGTGTCCGGTTTCGGCCTGCGCGAAATAGGCCGCCGCTTCGAGCAATCCCGATACGGAGGTGATCGCGAGAAGAGCATTGCGCAGCGACCTCGGAAAGGGAAGAAGCGCGATGCACGCCAGAAGGATTGTCAGCGCAGCGGCCGGAACGAACGGGCTGATTTCCACCAAGGCCCGGTTCTGCGAAAGCGTCTCCGCGGCGAGGATCTGGAGCAATGGGCCGGAGATGATCCCGTGGACAGGCACCGCGAAATTGTCCCGCAGTTCGATCGCGTGGGCGCCCACGACGACCCTTTTCCCGCGAAAGGCTGCCGCTCCCAGCTTTCCGGCCAGCAGATCGGCGACAGAGTAAGCCGGGATGCTGGCCGGCGAGATGGAAAAATCGATCCCGAATTCCGTGTCCGATGGGCCGAGCACGCCTGACAGCATGGCCGGGATCGATGGCAGATCTTGTCCGTTCACGATCTGACCGTAAGGAAAACGCCGGATAACGCCATCAGGGTCGGGAACGACGTTCACCGTCGCCAGCCACGCGTGCTCGCCGAACATGGGCAAGGGCATGCTGGCCTCGATACGCCGACCCTCGGCGCTCAGTCCGGCCTCCTGCAGAAGAACCGGCAGGACCACGGCGACCGGCGAGGTTTCGATGGCCCGGGCGAGAGCCGCGTCCGACTCCGGGTTCGAGGGAACGCTGAATTCGACATCGAGATGGATCTCCGACGCGCCCAGATCACCGAGTTCGCGGATGATCCGCGCATGGATGTCGCGGGGCCAAGGCCAGGTGCCGACCGCGTCCAGACTTCTCTTGTCGATGCCGAGGAAGACGATCTCCCCACCGGCATCGCGCTCGGAAAAGGCCATGCGCCGATCGGAGAGCAAAGCGTCGATCGGACGCAGCAGGCCACTGAGCTGGATCGCCATCGCGACGCAGGCGACCGCCGCAATCAGAACTAGGCGTTTGAACTTCGGCTTCATCACTGTTTCTCCGAACCTGCCGCGGTACGGCGATCCGTTTCCGCGACTGCCCTGCCGTTCCAAGGCCTCCACGCGCCACTGAGCCCGGCGGAAAGAGGCGCCTCGAGACACCGATCTGCCGGATGTGAGAGACTGTCTACCGATCCGGCGAGGCCATGCCCTACGCCACGCCCGAAAAACCCGTCACCGTTTCAGGAGCCCTTTCCGGACGGCATTCGCCAGAAGATCAGCAGCAGCACGAAGAGCGTCAGGGCCATCGCCGCGACGACTGCCGCGAGACTGAACCGCGGCATCGCCATGGCGACCAATCCGACGATGCAGGCGGAGAAGACTGCGACCAGTATGTTGGTGAAGGACCTTCCGTTATCGGCCAGCGACAAGACTCGGCTCTCCTTCGGTGCATCCGAGGAGGAGGCTTCGAGCTGACCCGTCACACCGCGCAACGCGGCCAGTTTCCGCCGCATCATCAACATGCCGAGAACGAGGGCACCCAGAGTCGCCATCGCGATCCCGATGGCCGACTTCGATATGCCACCCAGCCACCGCAGCGCCTGTTCGGAAGTGTTGGAGTCCCATCCGCGCGCTGCCTCGCGGCTGCTCAGCGGAAGCACGACGGGCTCTCCGGCGTTGACCCAATCTGTACGGGGCTTCGCAGAGGATCCGAAAAACGCGATCGGCAGAGCGGCGGATTCGCCGATCCGCGCTGTCTGCCCTGCCACCAGGTCGATCCGCTCGCCGCGCCTGATATGCGTCACTTCGACGATTCCGTGCTGCACCTCCAATTCGGCATCCCACCGTCCGACCCGCGATTCGAACTTGGTGCCCTTGACGACGGCCGCGAGGAACGGCGTTTGCACCTCCGTGTGGGCGCGATCGCGCGTCCGGACGTCCAGAAGCAACGCCCCGGAGCGCTGCCGGATGGACGTGCCCGGGCGGCCTTCGAACTCATTCGCGATTTCGGCGAGCGAGCCGGGCTTGAACAGGATCGATCCGGCGTCCTTTTCGAGAAGGAGGATGCCCCGCTCGCCGGTGCGCACCCAACTGCCGTCGGGAACGGCCGTGCCCACGGACAGCGCATGCCAGGTCGCGCTGTCCACGGAGTATTGCGCGGGAGGGTTCACCTTGGAGACGACCCAGTCGGCCGCTCCGGCCGTTCCGAACATCGCGGCCAGGAGTCCCAGGGACAGGCAGAAAGCTCTGATATGCAGCATCATGTCGGGACGTCTCCAATTGATGGAGCGGCAATCTATGGGGCAAGGTCCCAAGGTTTGCTTAACTTGCCACGGATATCGAGTGGCGAGACACTCCGCGTCAGCCGTGACGCGGCGCCACAAGGCGATCGTCAGGGCGTCCGCGACCAGCGAGGCTTCCGGGCCGCCTGAATTGAAAAGCCGACTGGACGCCTGGGTGAGAGGTCTGGGGCAATCGCGACGTAGAACCAGCCCTATGAGGTCGAGATTTCGCCGGAGTCCGCGAGTGATTTCCGGTTCGGCCAGTTAGCCTCGAAGTCCCGCTCGAAGATGGTGTCGGCTACGATCGGAAGCTCACCATCGTCCCTCGGCTTCCTGTGGGGCGTCGGCCGCGCCCTCATGACTTGCTGCCGCATCAGGCATTCAGTCCGGTGCTGTCAACGGGGCAGGCCTGTCGTCGAGGGCGCTACGCCGTGTGGCCGTCGCCACCGGTGGGAACGCTGGCGTCGAAGTTCTTTCGGATGGACGGAGGGAGGCTCCGGGTACCGACCGTGATCGGCACCGGGAGCCGGGTCTGGCCTGTGATGCGAGTTTGCCGCTTGGCTACCTCCAGGGACGTAGTCGACTTCCTCGCAGCTGCCGTCACACAGGACGGCCAGATCAAGGCGAAAAGGGGCGACCGGGGCAGCAAGTTGACTTCGAAGGAGGTTGTTCTCCGGGCTGGCGCTTTGGGAGAAAGGGGGGTGATGACGGGTTTCGTCTCATGCGTGGCCCCTGTCTCCAGGCTGCCTCGCCTTCGCCAGATAGCTTCGCCATCCGCCATGCGCGGATATGTCGGTGGCTTCGGACGTGGCGGTCTGTTCGCACAGGAATCCGAGAACGCGGCTGGAATTGTCCAGGGTCAGGGTTCCGATGCAGAGCGGGGCCGGTATGGTCTCGACGAAATCAGCGAATGTCTCCCGTGGCAGCGCCCAGACCTCCAGCGAGATGCTTGTCCCGGCGCCGACCGAGACCAGCCCCGGGCGCGCCGGCGGGCCTCCGGGAAGCGCGTAAAGCCGGTATTCTGCGGAAGTCGCGGCCTTTCGCAGGAAGCGGGCGCCCCGATCGGTGAGCTCGTGGTTCAGAGGAAGACCGGACATATGCGCACCGACGACGGCTATGGCGATCTCGTCGGGGTTGGGCCCGGCGGGTCCAATCTGCATGCCGTCCGGCGCAAACATCGCCGCCAGCGAGGCGATGGCGGCGTCCCGTCCGGCTTGGGCGATCAGCGTGACGCTTCCGGGCCGGCCATCGCTCCGCGGTTCCGTCGGAAAGGCGATCGCACAGAGATCGAGCAGGTTGACGAAATTCGTATAGGTGCCGAGCCGGCTGTTCGGTGTGATCGGATCGGCTGCCAGGTCCGCCATAGAATAGAACGTCGGGATCGAAGGGACGCAGAGCATGTCGCATGACTCGAACAGCGGCGCGGCCGCGCGGCGGAGTTCCGCCAGGCGATAGAAGCCGCGAAACGCGTCGACGGCGGTCAGCGCCCGGCCTCCCTCCACGATGCGCCGCGTCGTTGGATGAATCGCATGCGGATCGGTCGCCAGAAGGTCTGAGACGACGCTGAGCCGCTCGGCGACCCAAGCCCCTTCGTAGAGCAGGTCTGCCACCTCGTAGAGGAGCGAAAAATCGGTCTCCACGATCTGGACGCCCACACCATCGATACCTTCCAGGCCGGCAAGGGCTGCGTCGAAGGCAGCCTCCTGAAGTGCGTCGCCAAAGAACCTGCGACTCCGCGTATCGGGCACACCAATGCGCAAATGTGGCGGGGGCAACCCGATCGCTGGCGCCTTCAGGGCGCGGGCATATGGGTCGTGCGGATCGTAGACCGCAGCGGCGCGGAGCACGGTGTATGCATCATCAATGCGGCGGGCGAAGATCGACACGCAGTCGAGGGTGCGGCAGGCCGGGACCACGCCGGTGCAGGACAACGCGCCCAGCGAAGGCTTGAGGCCGACGACGCCGTTCAGCGCCGCCGGCACCCGACCCGATCCGGCGGTATCGGTGCCGAGCGCGAACGTCACCAGATCGCGGGCCACGGCGACGGCGGAGCCGGAACTGGACCCGCCCGGCACGATCTCCGGGTCGAGCGCGTTGCGCGGAACCGGATAGGGTGTGCGCACGCCGACGAGGCCGGTGGCGAACTGGTCAAGATTGGTCTTGCCGATCGGGATAGCCCCCGCTTGGCGCAGGGCCGCGACGACGAAGGCATCGCGGTCGGGCTGATAGGCATATGCTGGACAAGCGGCTGTGGTCAGCGAGTCCACGAGATCGATATTGTCCTTGATCGCGAAGGGCAGGCCCCAGAGCGGGCGGGTCTCGGGATCGAACGGGCCGAGGAGCGCCGCTTCGGCGATCACTGCGTCGGGATCCCTGAGATGGATGAAGATGCCCGGGTCATCCGCCGCTGCGATCCGGCGAAACACTTCCTCGATGACGGTCGCCGGGTCCATGCCCGACCGGTATGCCCCGTGCAATGTGGCGATGTCGAAGCTCAGCGTCTGCATGGCGTTCCTTTCAGGGCGCATCGGTGAAGACGACGGGCCGGTCCCACTGGATCAGCACGACGCAGCCGGACTCCGACCATACCGAATGCGCGCTGCCTTCGGGATTGAGCACCAGTGACCCGGCAGAATAGTCGCCGCGTTCATCGCTCTGCACGCCCTCGAGCACAAGGATCGTCTCCAGCCCGTCATGGCGATGCCGCGGCACGCCGGCTCCGGGCGCGTAGCGCAGGAGCGCCACCGCGGGCTCGCCCTCGACGAGGCTGAAGATATCGACGCCGGGGTGAAATGGGGCGAAGGCGAGATCCTCCCAACCGTTGGCGAGCAGGCCCGCGATGTGCACCCACTCACCCATCAAGCGCGCCGAGGATGTCATCTGTAGACGCGGTCCAGCCGACGATCGCGCCCTGCGCACGGATCATCTCGAGTGTCGCGATCTTGAACGCCGGAAAATAGCTCTCGGTCGCGTCCTCGGCGAGCAGGCAGGCAAAGCCGCGGTCATTGGCCTCGCGCATCGTGGTCTGGACGCAGACCTCGGTCGTGACCCCAGCGAAAACGAGAGTCGCCACGCCTTTCTCGGCAAGGATGCCGTCGAGCGACGTGGCGTAGAACGCCCCTTTTCCGGGCTTGTCGAGAACCGTCTCACCGGGGAGCGGGGCAAGTTCGGGGACGATGTCCGCACCCGGCTCGCCTGCCACCAGAACCCGTCCCATCGGACCGGCATCGCCGATCCTGAGCGACGGCGCACCGCGGTCGCGCTTCAAGGGCGGGCAGTCGGACATGTCCGGACGATGACATTCGCGGGTATGGATCACCGGAAGGCCAGCCGCGCGAAACCCGGCGATCAGGCGCGCGACGGTCGGGATGATCGCCTGCAACGGCGTCACGTCATTGCCCAAGGCTGCCCCGAAGCCGCCCGGCTCGATGAAGTCGCGCTGCATGTCGATGACGATCAGGGCGGTGGCAGCCGGATCGAAGTCGAGGGCAAAGGGCTCGGCGGCAATGCGGGCCATCAGGCATGGCCCGCCATGTGACGTCCGATCTCGGCGATGCTGGCGGTGGCGGCGGGTGTCTCGTAGGCGATGCGGCCCTCGGACATCACGATGATCCGGTCCGACAGTTCAAGCACTTCGTCGAGATCCTCGCTGATCAGCAGAACGGCCGTTCCGGCGTTGCGGGCAGCCATGATCCGGGCGCGGATCTCGGCCACTGCCGAGAAATCGAGGCCGAAACAAGGGTTGGAGACGAGCAGCAGGTCCACATCGCCGCTGAGTTCACGCGCGAGCACCGCACGTTGCACATTGCCGCCCGACAGGGCCGCTATGGGCGCGTCGATCGAGGTCGTCTTGACCTTGAACGAGGCGACAAGGGTCGACGCCAGACGCGCCATCTCTCCGGGGCGAAGCCAGAAGCGCTGGCCGGTTCCGTTGGTATCGAAGCTGCGAAACCCGATGTTCTCGGCCACCGACATCCGTGGTGCGCAGGCGTTGCGCAGCGGCTCCTCGGGCAGGTAGCGCACAGCGTTGGCGCGGGCTTCGACGCGGCTGGCCGCGAAGGGCGCTTCCTTGACGCGAATGATGCCCTGGGAGGTGGGCCGCTGGCCGGCGAGGATCTCCATCAGTTCCATCTGACCGTTGCCGGAAATGCCGGCGATGCCGACGATCTCGCCGGCATGCACGTCGAGGCGGTCGATCTCGATCGGTTTCAGGCCCGAGCGATCAGTCGCGCGAATGCCCTCGAGGCTGAGCACCGGAGCGCCCATCGTGCCGCTCCGCGCGGCCGGGGCGGCAATGGTTTCCGTCCCGACCATCATCGCCGCCATGTCGGAATGGTCGAGATCGGCGGTCCGGCCACCCCCGGCGAACTTGCCGCGCCGAAGAACCGACACCTCGTCGGCGAAGGTGGTGACCTCGCGGAATTTGTGGCTGATCATCAGGACCGAGATCTCACCCGCCGAGCAAAGATCACGGACATGGCCGAGAACCTCATCCGCCTCGGCGGGTGTCAGCACGGATGTGGGCTCGTCGAGGATCAGGAAGCGCCGGCCGAGATAGAGCTGCTTGAGGATCTCGAGCTTCTGCTTCTCGCCGGCCGCGAGCCTCGCGACCGGCTGGTCGAGGGGCACCCGGAACGGCATGCGGTCCATGAAGGCGGTGAGCGCGGCGCGCTCTGTCCGCCAGTTCAGGACCGCCGGCGCGTCAGGGCGGCTGATCACCAGATTCTCGGCGGCGGTCAGCGAGGGCACCAGCGTGAAGTGCTGGTAGACCATGCCGAGGCCGAGCGCGTGGGCGGTGCGCGGATCAGGCACCTCGACCTCGCGACCGCCGACCATCATCTGCCCCGAAGTCGCGTGGTAGAACCCCATCATGCACTTCACCAGCGTCGACTTGCCGGCGCCGTTCTCACCGAGCAGCGCGTGGAACGAGCCGGGTGCGATGCCGATGGAGACATTGTCGAGCGCGGTGAAGCCGCCGAAGCGCATCGTCATGCCGACGGTCTCGACGCCAAGCGCGCCCTGGTCGCTGCGCGATGCGACCGTCATGGCAACTGGCCCGTGAAGGTGGCGCTGTCGGAGACCGCGCCAAAAACGCCGCCCTGCATCCGGACCATGTGGATCGCCGCGGCATGGTTGCCGGGATCGGTGGCGCCGCAGCAATCCTCGAGGATAAGGCATTCGAATCCGCGGTCGTTGGCCTCGCGCATCGTGGTGGAGACGCAGACATCCGTCGTGATGCCGGTCAGCACGATGTTGTCGATGCCGCGGACCCGCAGCATCAGCTCCAGATCCGTCGCGCAGAACGAGCCCTTGCCCGGCTTGTCGATGATCGGCTCGCCGTCTCGCGGATAGAGCTCCTCGATGATGTCCCAGCCCGGCTCGCCACGCACCAGGATGCGCCCGCACGGGCCCGGATCGCCGATCCCAGCGCCGATCTGTTGTGAGCGCCAGCGCTTGTTGGCGGGCAGGTCGGCGAGGTCCGGGCGGTGGCCTTCCCGGGTGTGGATGACGTGATAACCCTTGTCCCGCATCGCGCCCAGCACCGCCTTGATCGGCTCGATCGGCGCGCGGGTCAGCGACAAGTCGTACCCCATCTTGTCCACATAGCCGCCCGGCCCGCAGAAATCGGTCTGCATGTCGATGATGATCAGCGCGGTGTTCTCGGGCCGCAGGTCGCCGTTCCAGGGCCAGGGATAGGGATCCGAGGCGATCGTCGTCATTCGGCGGCCTCCCGGCGCGCCGGCGCGAAGCTCCGTGTCGGCGCGGGAAAGCCGCAGGAGGTGCCGTCGGTGACGCGCACCTCGTCCTCCCAGGGCAGGCGGTAGCGTCCTTCAGCGAGGTCGGTCATGTAGGTGTAGGGGCAGTCCTGCGCGCCGCCCTTCACCGCGACGTTTCCGCGGTGGCCGAACTGGTAGATGTTGTTCTCCACGCCCCAGTAGCGGCGCGCCTCCCGCACCAGATCGGGCCGCACCTCGGCGGTGACGATCTCGTCCACCCGGCCGCTGGTTCCATGCGCGATGATCGCGCCGTCGAAATTGACCACCATCGCCTCGCCCATCGAATCGAAGGTGCCGTCCGAGCCGCACATGCAGACATTGGCGGTGACCATGAGATTGCAGAAGGCGTTCGACTGGTTGGTGAAGCGCCAGCTGTCGCGGATCGGCGCGGTGTAGCCGGCGGTGCGCAGCATGATCTCCGCCCCCTTGTAGGCGCATTCGCGCGCCATCTCGGGAAACATGCCGTCGTGGCAGATGATGAGCGCGAGCTTGCAGCCCTTCGGCCCGTTGATCACCGGAATGCCCATGTCGCCCGGCTCCCAGGGCTCGACCGGAACCCAGGGGTGCATCTTTCGGTAGTAGAGTTGGACTTCGCCCGCAGCGTCGATGATGATCCCGGCGTTCCAGGGATTGCCGCCCGGATTGCGCTCCATGATCGAGAAGCAGCCCCAGATCCGGTGTTCGGCGCAGGCGGCGCGGAAGGCCGCGACTTCGGGGCCGTCGATATCGCAGAGGATCTCGTCGCTCATGTCCATCGACAGGCCGTGCAGCGCGTATTCCGGAAAGACCACCAGATCCATTGTGCCCATGTTGCGCCGCGCCTTGCCGACCATGGCGACGATCCGGTCGGTCTGGGCCGCGAGCTGGTCTCGTGTCGCGACGACCGGCAGTTGCAACTGCACGAGGCCGATCACAACGCCCTCCGGAGACTTGTTCAACCCGCCCAGTCCGTTCATCGCCGGCCCTCCTATTTGGTGATGCTGAGTTCGCCCGGCGCACCGGTCATGGCGCGGTTCGGCGACGACGTGGCGATCAGGAGCCCCAGCGTGAGCACGTAGGGCGCTGCGTAGAACAGGTAGTAGCCCTCGCTGATCCCGACCGATTGCAGGGCCGGGCCGAGAGCTCCGGCGCCGCCGAAGAGCAGCGCTGCCCAGAAGCAGGCCAGCGGATTCCAGCGCGCGAAGATCACCAGCGCCACCGCCATCAGGCCCTGCCCCGACGAGACGCCCTCGTTCCAGCTTCCCGGATAGAACAGCGACAGATAGGCCCCGCCAATGCCGGCGAGCGCGCCACCTGCAGCCGTCGACAGGATGCGCACCCGGTTGGGCCGCAGCCCCATGGCGCGGGCGGCATCGGTGCTGTCGCCGACCACCCGGATGATCAGCCCGAGCCTTGTTGCCCGGAACATCCACCAGAGCAGGATCGCGAAAACAGCCCCGATCAGGAACAGCACGTTCACCTGCAACGCCGCGCGCACCTGCGGGATGTCCGACCACCAGCCGAGCTGGATCGACGGCAGGTCCGGCGCCACGGGCTGGATGAACGGCTTGCCGAAGAAGAAGGCGAGTCCCATGCCCAGCAGCATCATCGCGATGCCGATGGCGATGTCGTTGACCCGCGGCAGCGAGCAGAGCAACCCGTGCATCAGCCCGAATAGCGCTCCGAAGAATGCCGCCGCGGCGACGCCGGCCCAGGGATCGCCGGTCAGATAGGCTGCGGCGTAGCCCGACATCGCGCCGAAAACCAACGTGCCTTCGAGCCCGAGATTGATCCGCCCCGAGCGCTCGGTCAGGCACTCCCCGAGGCTCACGAACAGGAACGGCGTGGAGACCCGGATCGCGCCGCCGAGCATCGCGAGGGGAACGCCCCAGAGGCCGAGATCGGTCTCGCTCATCGCCTGCTCCATTCTTCGGGTCGGAAGATGCGCAGCCGGCCATAAAGCGTGTCCGACATCAGGATCACGATGAAGACGAAGCCCTGCAGCACCAGTGTCGTCGCATCCGGCAGGTCCATGCGGCGCTGCAAGAGCCCCGACGAGGCCTCGATGCCGGCGAACAGGATCGCCACCGGAATGATCGCCAGCGGATTGTGCCGCGCGAGGAAGGCCACCAGAATTCCGGTGAAGCCGTAGCCGGCGGCGAGCGAGGCATTGGCCGAGCCGTGCACCGCGGCGACCTCGAAGAACCCCGCCAGGCCGGCGAAGAGCCCGCCCAGTGCGCTGAAGCCCACGATCAGCAATCCGACGGGCAGGCCCTGGATCTGCGCCGCCCGCACATTGCCGCCGGCGATCCGCGCAGCGAAGCCCCAGGTCGTGCGGTCGATCAGCACCCAGGCGAGAACACAACACAAGACGCCGACAGCGAGCCCCCAATGCACATCGAGCCCCGGCATGGATCCGACCCGAAGCGCCTCCGGCAGCGGCGCAGTCGAGGGCTTGTTGAGGCTCGCCGGATCACGCAACGGACCCTCGATCAGATGGTTCATCAGCGCGATGGCGATATAGGCCATCAGCAAACTCGCGATGGTCTCGTTCACCCCGCGGTAGTGTCGCAGCGCGCCGACCGCGCCGATCCAGAGCGCCCCGGCCAGCATCGCCGCAAGAACCATCGCAAAAAGTGCGACCGGAGACGGCGCCCCGAAGAGCATGACGCCGACGGCACCCGTGGCGATGCCACCGAGCACGATCGCGCCCTCTCCGCCGATCACCACGAGGCCGAGCCGCGCGGGCAGCGCCACGCAGAGTGCTGCAAACAGGAGCGGCGAGACTCGCGACAGGGTGTTCTGCCAGGAGAACGCCGTCCCGAAGCCGGCCTGATAGACGATCTGGTAGAATTGCAGCGGCGACTTGCCGAGTGCCAGCAGGAACAGTGCGAAGGCAAGAAACCCGACCAGCAAAGCGGCGATCGGGATGACCACAGCTTCCGACCGCCGCGCGACGGCGGCGAGCCAGCCCTGGGTGAGTCCGAGGCGGGCTCCAGGAGCGGTCTGGTCGACCATGGCCTACCCGCCCCGCCCTCTCCTCAGGATGTCGAGCCCAGCACGCCCTCGACAAGATAGTTCATGCTCTCGAGCGCCGGGTCGGTCTCGACCAGCGCCGCGCCAGCCGGAACGATCTCGGCCCCGGTATTGTCGTTGAGCGGGCCGCGCAGGGCCGCAAAGCCCCCGAGCATGATCTCGTCGCGCGTCGCCTCGAATTGAGCGCGCGCAGCGTCAGTCACGGCCGGGCCCAGCGGGCTCATCTTGATGTAGCCCTCGGCCAGACCGCCGCGGGAGAAGTTCGGGATCGTACCACCGTTCTGCATGGTGGCGACCATCTCGGTATAGACCTGCGCCCAGTTCCATTCCGCGCCGGTGAGGTAGAGATCGGGGGCGAGCGGACTCTGGTCGGCGTGATAGCCGCAGACATAGGCTCCGCGACCGGCCGCCGTCTCCATGACAACCTTGGGGCCATCCACATGGCAGGTGATCACATCCGCGCCCTGGTCGATCAGCGCGTTGGTGGCCTCGGCTTCCTTGACCGCCAGCGACCATTCGCCGGTGAAGATCACCTGCAGCGTGATCTCCGGATCGACAGAACGCGCGCCCAGCAGGAAGGAATTGACGTTGAGGAGCACCTGCGGGATCGGCTTGGCGGCCACGAATCCGAGCTTCTTCGAGGTGGTCATGTGGCCCGCGACGATGCCGCTCAGATACTGCCCCATGCCGATATAGCCGAAATACGATCCGACATTGGCCGGATGCACGCCCTCGGTCCAGAGCCCGCCGGCGTGCTCGAAACGAACATCCGGATACTTCGGAGCGATCTCGAGGATATGCGGGTCGAAATAGCCGAACGAGGTCGGAAAGATCAGCGAGGCGCCGTCGAAATTGATCATCGATTCCATCGACTTCTGGACATCGACGGTCTCGGCGACGTTCTCCTCCTCGATGACTGTCACACCCTCCATCGCGGCGACCGCAGCCGCGCCTTCGGCGTGGGCCTGATTGTAGCCGAAATCGTCCTTCGGGCCGACATAGATGAACCCGACTGTCATGTCGGCAGCGCGCGCGCGGCTCGCCGGTAGAATGCCGAGCGCGGTGGCACTGGCGAAGCCGGCAGTGGTTTGCATGAACTGGCGGCGGGACGGCTTGATATGCAGGGGCATGGGTCGCTCCGTTTCTTTTCGGCTGGGTGATCCCGGACCGGTCCGCGGGACCGATGCGGCATGATTGGGGAGAGGATGAGCTATGCCACCGATGCTGTCGTCTGTTAGTTTTGCACCAGAGTGCTGCGAATCCTGCACCACCCGAGAGAGGTGTCATGCGTCACTTGCTGCAGCTACGCTACATCGACGCGGTGGCCCGGGCGGGGTCGATCCGCAAGGCCGCCGACATGCTGTCGATCACCTCGACGGCGCTCAATCGCCGGATCCTCGCTGTCGAGGACGAGTTGGGTGTGCAGATCTTCGAGCGGCTGCCCCGCGGCGTGCGGCTCTCGACGGCGGGCGAGATCCTGCTCCATCACATCCGAACCCAGATCTCCGACCTCGAAAGGGTCAAGTCCCAGATCGCCGATCTCAGCGGCGAGCGGCGCGGCCATGTGGCGATCGCCTGCAGCCAGGCTCTCCTGCCCTATTTCCTGCCCGAACAGATCGCTCTCTACCGGCGCGAACACCCGGCGGTCACCTTCAGCGTCAACAAACGCGATCGCGCCGCCGCCGAAGCGGCACTGGCCGATCATTCCGCCGATCTCGCCATCGTCTTCGAACCGGTGCGCTTCAGCGAATTCCATACACTGATCGCTGTCCGCCAGACGGTTCATGCCGTGATGGGCGCAGACCATCCTCTGGCCGTCCGCGAGAAAATCCGCCTCAGCGACTGCGTCGAATATCCGGTGGCGCTGCCCAGTGCGGAATACGGCGTGCGGCACCTCATCGACACGGCGATGGTCGGCAGCATGGTGCGCCTCACGCCAGCCATCGAGTCCGACAGTTTCGAATTCCTCCGAAACTACCCCCGCACCGAACCCATCGTCTCCTTCCAGATCCCGATCGGTCTGCCATCCCGCAAGACGTTGGACGGACTGGCCATCAGACCGATCGATCCGCGCGATGTTCCTGCCGGAACGCTCTATCTCGGCCAGCTGCGCGGCAGGATCCTTCCGGTAGCCGCCGCGCGCTTCGCAGACCAGATCGCCATGTCGCTCGAGGCGCGAAGCGGGAACGCCTGAGACCTGATCCTCGACGGCGAGGTCCGTCGGGCTCTGGTCGAACCCGAGTCGATAACGGCCTCAGCGGGATCGTCCATGGGACTCGCCGGCGACGGGCTGTTTTGAAGACGTGCAAGAGTCCGAGGAGTTGGCCGCCGAAGGTCCCGGCCAATGCTTGCAGGGACAGCTCGTCCACGGTGCCGTCGCAAGACTGGGTGACGAGCGCGTGAATGGAACCGTGGAGCATCGGATACCTCCGAATTCCTTGAACCAACTCTCCAAGACCGCTGCGAGGTAGAAAAACCCCGTGCCATCGGGACGTAAGTGATTTGCATAGCTCCAAATTTGTTGGGCCTGAAGCGCCTGCGGTCCAATGTCCGGCGAGCATCAATGTCGTCACATTGCCGGCGAATTTGGATATGCGTCGCGATCGTGTTGCACGACGCTCGGCCGGCTTGTTCCATGCGGCTCACTGTTCGGAGTTGACGCGAGTGTCCCTACTGTTCGGAGGACAGCCGCCCAACGCCGACGTTCCTAGCGCTGCCGTCATCTTTCAGGAAGAAAAAGGCGTCGGGCCCGCGTCTTCTTGCCAAAGCCGCGCCACCGTCGACGCCGTGAACCATGAGCGCCGTTGCCCAGGTGTCGGCGTCCGCACGGCTGCGGGCGACAACGGTGACGGAGGCCTGTGACGCGATCAGGGGCGTGCCGCGCCTCGGGTCCATCGTGTGCGACAGGCGGCGTCGCTGGACATCGACCCAGTGGCGGTAGTCGCCCGAGGTCGCCACAGCGGAGTTCTGAAGCGTCAAGATGAAATGGGGCACTCGGCGATCCGCGTCTGGGGCCTCGACCGCGATGGTCCAGGCCTCCCCGTCGGTTTGAAGCCCGCGCGCGCAACTCGCCGTCGATGCCAACGAGGGCGTCGTCGATGCCATGCGACCCCAGCGTCTCTGCCAACCGATCGACGCTCAGGTCCAGCGGAACCGACGACGTTTTTTGGA